>CAVRIH010000006.1:0-652325 GCA_963721195.1 uncultured Actinomycetota bacterium
TGACGCTTCCCGAGGTCTGCGCGGATCGGTTATCGGGCATCACACGGATTTCGCGGCGCGCGATGTCGGCGCCTTCGTCAGGATCTTCGAAGGTGCACGCCGTTGAGCAGCAGGAGATCATCGACCAGTCGTTCGCGGAGTAGCCAGCGTTGTTAATGCGCTCACGGTCGTGAATACCGAACGTTCACGACCCTAGGCTCAATATTCAGCGATGGCCCGGACGTGAAAAGTGCGGGGACGGCCGCAGGTTCGCACGAACAGGGAGACCGCGAGCATGGCAGCACCGAGTCCTGGATACTCCATCACAGTCCGAGTGGAGGCGCCGGCTTCGTCGAGGGCCACCGGTGAGCTCACCGCAACGATCGGCGCCGCGGGCGGCGCGCTGACCGCGCTGGACGTGGGTGAGTCGCACCATGACTCGATCGTCGTCGACGTCACCTGCGACGTCACGGACGTCGCGCACGGCGACGCCATCACCCAGGCGATCGACGCGCTGCCCGGCTTTCAGGTCCGCAAGGTCAGTGACCGGACGTTCTTGATGCATTTGGGCGGCAAGCTCGAGGTGGTGCCGAAGGTGCCGCTACGCCATCGCGATGACCTGTCCCGGGCGTACACCCCGGGCGTGGCCCGGATTTGCCAGGCCATCGCCGCCAACCCAGAGGACGCCCGCCGGCTGACGATCAAGCGCAACACCGTGGCGGTGGTGACCGACGGCTCGGCGGTGCTCGGTCTCGGCAATCTGGGCCCCGCGGCCGCGCTGCCCGTGATGGAAGGCAAGGCGGCGCTGTTCAAGCAGTTCGCCGGCGTCGATGCGTGGCCGGTCTGCTTGGACACGCAGGACACCGATCAGATCGTTGAGATCGTCTGCGCGCTGGCGCCGGTCTACGGCGGGATCAACCTCGAGGACATCGCCGCACCCAGGTGTTTCGAGATTGAACGGCGCCTGCGGGAGCGGCTGGACATCCCTGTGTTTCACGACGATCAGCACGGCACCGCGATCGTGGTGCTCGCCGCGCTCATGAACGCGCTGCGCGTGGTTAACAAGAGGCTGCCCGACCTGCGCATCGTCATTTCCGGCGTCGGCGCCGCGGGATCGGCGATCATCCGGCTGCTGCAGGCCCAGGGCGCCTCGGACATCGTCGCCGCCGGTCGGAACGGCGTGCTGTCGGGCGGGGAAGATTATGCCGACCCGACCCGCCGGTGGATTGCAGAGAACACCAATCCCCGTGGCGTCACCGGCTCGCTGCGGCAGGCGCTCGCCGGCGCCGATGTCTTCATCGGAGTCAGTGCACCCCACCTGCTCGGCGGCGACGATATTGCGACGATGGCCGACCGGGCGATCGTGTTCGCCCTCTCCAATCCTGACCCCGAGGTGGATCCGCTCGAGGCGCGTAAACATGCCGCGGTGGTGGCTACAGGGCGCAGTGACTTCCCCAATCAGATCAATAACGTGCTCGCGTTCCCCGGGTTCTTCCGCGGACTGCTCGACGCCGGTGCGCGCGAGATCACCGACGACATGATGATCGCTGCGGCCAAGGCGATTGCGGATGTCGTCACCGCCGAGGAGCTCAATCCGAGCTTCATCGTGCCCAGCGTGTTCGACAGCACGGTCGCGCCCGCAGTAGCGGCCGCCGTCAGCCCCGTCGCAAGCGAGCCTGACCACCCAAATACGTAGGGACCCACAGGCGCTGGCTGCGATCTACCGTGGATAGATGACGACCGTAGACCTTCGCCACCACAGGGCCGACTACGGATACGACGGCGACTACCGCAAGGTGTCTGCGCCGGCCGTGGCGACCATCGTAGGGACCCTCAGTGCAGGGTTGCTCGCGTCTGCGGGCAGAAGCCTCGTACGAGGTAAACCAGTCGCCGCGGCCATGACCGGCGGCGCAGGTGCGTCCATCATCACGACGGCGGCGCTATTTATCCGAACCACTCGAGTCGGCAAATTCGAGGTGTGGGCGCAGCTGCTCGACGACCTGGGACTGCACGGCGACGAGACCCTGTTGGACATGGGATGCGGGCGAGGCGCGGTGCTGCTTGCGGCGGCCAAACTAGTGCCTAACGGCCGCGCCATCGGCGTCGACATCTGGCGAGCCGACCAAACCGACAACTCGCAGGACAACACGCTGCGCAACGCCGAGATCGAGGGCGTCGCTGATCGCGTCGAGGTGCGCACCGCCGACATCACCGAGCTGCCGTTCGACGACAACAGCGTCGATGTCATCGTCAGCAGCCTTGTCGTGCACAACATTCCGGGTGCGCAGGCCCGCGCGAAGGCCATCAGCGAGGCGGCCCGAGCGCTGCGCCCGGGCGGCAAGCTGGTCCTTGTCGACATCTTCTACACCAACCATTACATCCGTCAGCTCCGCGGACTCGGCTGGACCGACGCCCGTCGTCGCAACCTCGGCTGGCGCATGTGGTGGGGACCCGGAATGGGCACCCATGTCGTCACGGCGACCAAACCGGCCTGATCACGGCAACGAAACCGGCCGAGCCCTCCACCTTGTGCCTCTTGCCGAGGCTATGGCCGAAATCGACATCAGGGCTGTGCGTCACTCACGTGGGCAGTCAATCAACAGCCATGGTGTCGAAATGGGCGCTAGCAGCCAACGAGGTAATGGCCAGTCTCGTGGGCCCTCCCCACGCAAGCGGGGGCCCAGCAGCCGAGACCGCGGGTACCGGCTAGCCTCGACGCGAGTCAACTGACGCGAGGGAGTGTGGCATGGAGGGTTTCGCCGGAAAGGTCGCCGTAGTAACCGGTGCCGGATCGGGCATCGGACAGGCACTGGCGATCGAACTCGCCCGCTCCGGCGCAAGCGTGGCCATCAGCGACGTCGACACCGAGGGCCTTGCGGTCACCGAGGAACGGCTGAAGGCCATCGGCGCAGCGGTGAAGGCCGACCGACTCGACGTCACCGAGCGTGAAGCGTTCGAACTGTATGCGGACTCGGTGGTCAAGCACTTCGGCAAGGTCAACCAGATCTACAACAACGCGGGCATCGCGTACGTCGGCGATGTCGAGGTCACTCCGTTCAAAGACATCGAGCGGGTCATGGATGTCGATTACTGGGGTGTGGTCAACGGCACCAAGATATTTCTGCCCCATCTGATCGCCTCCGGCGACGGACATGTCGTCAACGTGTCGAGCCTGTTCGGCATCTTCTCGGTCCCCGGCCAGGCGGCGTACAACTCCGCGAAGTTCGCGGTGCGCGGGTTCACCGAGGCGCTGCGTCAGGAGATGACTGCAGCCGGCCATCCCGTGAAGGTGACCACCGTGCATCCGGGCGGCATCAAGACGGCGATCATGCGCAATTCGACCGCGGCCGAGGGCGTCGACAAAGATGGTCTGACAAAGACTTTCGACACGAGGCTCACGATCACGACGCCTGAGCGCGCCGCCAAGATCATCCTCGACGCCGTCCGCAAGGACCGGGCACGCGTGCTCGTCGGCCCCGACGCGAAGATTCTCGACGTCATCGTGCGCATCACCGGGTCGCGCTATCAGCGGTTGTTCTCATCGGTACTGTCGCGATTGGTGCCCAACGCGCACTGACACGCACGCGCGCTGGGCAGAGCGTCAGTCGCCCAGCGGGTGTTCGGCGAGGAACGCAGCTGCGACGAGTCCCGGGTCGGTGCCGTCCTCCACCTGAGCGCGCATATCGGCCAGCGCGGCGGTGTCCAACACGCCGGCCACTTCATTGAGGGCCAGCACCTGCGCCTCGTTGAGCTCGTTACGCCGGTAGAGCGGCACCAAATTCTCGGCCCGGATCAGCGACGTGCGGTCGGACAACATGAGCAGCTCCGTCGGGATGTTCGGAGCTGCGGTCGATGTCCACGCGGCATTGACCTCCCCCGCCCGGACCGCCGCGTACAGCGTTGCGCGGTCGGGATATTCGCGGGGTTTCGGCAGTTTGCAGGTACCCAGGACTTCGGGTGGGGCCGTGTCGACAACCTGACCAAGCTCGAGCTTGTCGCAGTTGCGTGCCGCCGCTGCGACATCCCGCCCGTCCCACGCTTGCGCGGTCGCTTCGGTTACGGCCAGTGCGGGTTTGTCCTCGGCCGACGTCGTGTAATCGCCCGCGGCAATGCCCTCGGGGAGCACGGACACCATCTCCCGGTACACCTGGGTCGCGGACCGCGCAGTCGAATCAGGGAAGAACCGGTGCAGCACGCGGCCAGTGAAACCGGGAACGACGCGCGCCTCGCCCGAGTCCAGTTTCATCAGGGGATCGGGCGACGCTTCGACGTGGGCCGGACTGCCGTAGAACCGCAGCGCCTCGGCGTAGATGTGCGCGATCAGCGCCGATTCGGAATCCTGGGCGGACCCGACAGCCAGTGACGATGTCGCGTCATCGCCGCCGCAACCGGACACGCTGACCACGACGAGCGCTGCGAGCGCGCAGGCGAGCCGGCGCACCGAGGAAACCTAGGCCTGCGACGCCGCGGCAACCGCCTGCGCCACCGCGGGGGCCACCCGCGGGTCCAACACGCTTGGCACGATGCGGTCGACCGCGAGATCGTCGCCTACCACGGAGAAGATCGCCTCGGCCGCGGCCACCTTCATCTTCTCGGTGATGCGGCGGGCCCCCGCGTCGAGCGCACCCCGGAATACACCGGGAAACGCGAGCACATTGTTGATCTGGTTCGGGAAATCGCTGCGGCCGGTCGCCACCACCGCCGCATACTGCTTCGCGTCGTCGGGATGGATCTCCGGGTCGGGATTCGACAACGCGAACACGATCGCATCCGGGGCCATCGTCGCGACGAACTCCGGAGGCACGACACCGGCGGACAACCCGAGGAACACGTCGGCGCCCTTCAGTGCCTCGGCCATTCCACCCGACAGGCCGTTCGGGTTCGTCTGCTCGGCGATCTCCGCCTTGTACGAGTTCAGGTTGCCACGGTCCTTGTGCAGGATGCCCTGTGAGTCCAGCAGCGTGATATCGCGAATTCCGGCGGCCAGCAAGATCTTTGCGCACGCGACACCGGCGGCGCCGGCACCGGAGACGACCACCCGCAGTGCGGCGATGTCGCGGCCCTGCACCTCCGCTGCGCCAAGGAGCGCCGCCAGCACGACAATCGCGGTGCCGTGCTGGTCGTCGTGCATCACCGGGCAGTCCAGCGCCTCGATGACACGACGTTCGATCTCGAAGCAGCGCGGCGCCGAGATGTCCTCGAGATTGACCGCACCGAACGACGGCCGCAGCCGCACCAGGGTCTCGACGATCTCGTCGGGATCCTTGGTGTCCAACACGATCGGGATCGAGTCCAGGTCGGCGAACGCCTTGAACAGCGCGCACTTGCCCTCCATCACCGGAAGTGACGCCGCAGGCCCGATATCGCCGAGGCCGAGAACCGCGCTGCCGTCACTGACCACCGCGACCATGCGGTTGGCCCACGTGTACCGCGACGCGAGCGTGTGGTCGGCGGCGATCGCACGGCTGACCTGAGCAACACCGGGCGTGTACGCGACCGATAACGCGCGCTGCGTGTCCAGCGGCGCGTTCAGCGCTACGGACAGCTTTCCGCCGACGTGTGCAGCGAAGATCTCGTCATCGTGCAGGACAATCGGTTGTCGCTTGTCAGACAGGTTTCTCACCGCTTGGGACACGGCGCTCAGGTTACTGACGAACTGGTAGGTAACCTAATCGACTTTTGTCTCAGATGAGTCCCAGGTCAGTGACGGCTTTACGCTCGTCGGCCAGCTCAGCGGTCGACTTGTCGATCCGCGCCCGCGAGAAGTCGTCGATCTCCAGCCCACCCACGATGGTCCAGTTGCCGTCCTTCGTCGTCACGGGGAACGAGGAGATCAACCCTTCGGGAACGCCGTAGCTGCCGTCGGACAGGACTGCCATCGAAACCCAGTCGCCCTCGGGGCTGCCGAGCAGCCAGTCGCGGGCGGCGTCGGTGGTCGCCGACGCGGCCGAGGCCGCCGATGAGGCGCCGCGGGCGTCGATGATCGCCGCGCCGCGTTTGGCGACGGTCGGGATGAAATCGTTCTCGATCCAGTTCTGGTCGTTGACGACCTCTGCGGCGTTCTTGCCACCGACCTCGGCGTGGAATACATCGGGGTACTGGGTGGCCGAGTGGTTGCCCCAGATCGTCATCTTCTTGATGTCGGTGACCTTGGCGCCCGTCTTACGGGCGAGCTGCGAGATCGCCCGGTTGTGGTCGAGGCGGGTCAGCGCGGAGAACCGTTCGTTCGGGATGTCGGGCGCATTGCTCATCGCTATCAGCGCGTTGGTGTTCGCCGGATTACCGGTCACGCCGATGCGGACGTCGTCGGCGGCGACCTCATTGAGGGCCTTACCCTGCGCGGTGAAAATCGCGCCGTTGGCCTCGAGCAGGTCTCCGCGCTCCATGCCCGGGCCGCGAGGACGGGCGCCGACAAGAAGCGCCAGGTTCACCCCGTCGAAGATCTTGTTGGCGTCGGCACCGATCTCGACCCCGGCCAGCAGCGGGAACGCACAATCGTCCAGCTCCATCACCACACCCTCGAGCGCCTTCAGCGCGGGTTCGATCTCGAGCAGACGCAGCTCGATCGGGCGGTCCGGGCCGAGCAGCGAGCCGCTGGCCAGACGAAACAGCAGGCTGTAGCCGATCTGGCCGGCGGCGCCGGTGACCGCGACCTTGAGGGGAGATGTACTCACGTCAGGTGCTCCTTGGACGGAATTGGATGCCCGCACCGCGGGCGCGTTGCCTTCGGGACGAAACTAGCAGGGTGGGTAAGTGGCGTGCCGCGTAGCATTCAGCAAGGCCCATCAGACCGGCGCTGCTGGTCTTGACCAGGGGAGAGTGACTCGATGCCATCGTTTCGTCAGCTACCTCCGTCACTGCGACCCAACGTGCGGACCAAGACGGCCCAACCGGATGCCGCCTCGATCCATGTTCCCGTCGCGCGGGCCATGGTGGATTGCGCCGTCTACTGCGAAGGCACCCGGCTGCCCGGCAAGTACACCCACGCCGCGGCGCTGAACAAGGTGCACGAACTCGAGGCGGCGGGCAAGCAGGCATTCGCCTGGATCGGCCTGCACGGTCCCGACCAACACCAGATGCAGGCCGTCGCCGACGTGTTCGGTCTGCACGAGCTGGCCGTCGAGGACGCCGTGCACGCCCATCAGCGGCCGAAGTTGGAGCGCTACGACAACACGTTGTTCCTGGTGCTCAAGACCGTCAACTATGTCGAGCACGTATCCGTGGCGCTGGCCCGCGAGATCGTCGAAACCGGCGAGATCATGATCTTCGTCGGCCCTGATTTCGTGGTCACCGTCCGTCACGGTGAACACGGCGGGCTGGCCGGCGTTCGCAAACAGATCGATGCGTCGCCTGCCAGTCTCAAACTCGGACCCTACGCAGTCATGCATGCGATCGCCGATCACGTTGTCGACAGCTATCTCGACGTCACCGATCTGATCGAGACGGACATCGACGCGATGGAGGAAGACATCTTCTCGCCGACGCGCAAGACCAACATCGAGTGCATCTACCTGCTCAAGCGCGAGATCGTCGAGTTGCGCCGGTCGGTCGCGCCGTTGACGCTGGGATTGCAGCGCATCGGCACCGACCACAACGACCTGATCTCGATCGAGGTCCGCCGGTATATGCGCGACGTGCTCGACCACAACATCCAGGCATCCGACCGGATCACCAGTTACGACGAGATGCTCAGCTCGCTGGTGCAGGCGGCAGTCGGCAAGGTCGCCATGCAGCAGAACATCGATATGCGCAGGATCTCGGCCTATGTCGCGATCGCGGCGGTGCCGACGGCGATCGCCGGCATATACGGGATGAACTTCGACTACATGCCCGAGCTCAAGCAGCCGTGGGGCTATCCCGCGGTGCTGCTGTTGATGCTCGTCGTCTGCACGCTGCTGTTCCGGGCGTTCCGGCGCAACCACTGGCTCTAGCTCGGTTGCGCGGCTCTTCTGGTGGGATCCAACACATCGACGCCGTCCTGCGTCCACGCCTCACGCATGGCATCCGCACCCTTGAGCCGCACCCACGCAGCCTCGGTCGCGGTGATCGGCGTTGCGGCCAGTACTTTCACCGGCGGCAGCGGGTCGGTCAACGGAATATCGTCGATGTCGCTGCCGCTCAACAAGAATGCGGTGAACGGAGCCGAGTCCCACAGTGGCGTCTCCAGATCGATCAGCGCATCGGGTTCTAGCATCAGACCTTCGACCGCAGGTGCTGCTGCCAGCACCGCCAGAGAGCGGGCCAGTCCCGACGGTGACGGTCCACGCAGCCCCACCATCACTTCGGCGCGTGGCCCGTGCAACGCGTCGGTCACCATTTCGGTCGGCTCGAACATCGGATGTCGCGAACACCCCAGCGACACATAGTGAACGACACCTTCGAGCCCCGGACGGAAGTCTGGACCGAAACGCAGCACGTCGATCTTCTCGGCGCCCAGGAACGTCACGCTGGCCTCGTCTGGTTCGGCGGTGATGCCGGCACCGGCGAAGTGCTCGCACAGGTGCGCGCGGACCTTTGCCAGGACGTCGATCACTCGGCCGGCGGTTGCGGTGGTCCGGTCGGCGGTCCCGAAGGCTGGCTGGGCGCGGGGGCACCGGCGGCGGCGTCGGGAAGAGTCAGGTTCTTGCCGGTGTCGGCGTCGAAGATCGTCAGCTTCGAGGTGTCGAACGCCAGCTGAATCTCCTCGCCCTGCTTCGCCTGGGACTCGGTGGAAACCCGTGCCACGAACTCGTTTTCGCCGACCCCCGACTCGCTGGCCAACTCCGCGAGCTGGGCGGCGTGTGCGCCTGCCCCCTCGCTCTTGAAATGCAGATACTTGTCGGCGCCCAGCGACTCGACCATGTCGACCGTCACGTCGAACATCATCGCCCTGATCCGCGCATATCCGTCCATCACCGAGGCGTCCTCGATGTGTTCGGGCCGGATGCCGACAATCACGTTGTTGGGGGTCTGGTGCCGGGCGAGCAGGTCGTGGACTTCCTGGGTCAGCGTGACCTCGCCGAACGGCAGTCGCACGCCGACGTCGGTCATGGTGGCCGGGAAGAAGTTCATTGCCGGAGATCCTATGAAGCCCGCGACGAACAGGTTGGCCGGGCGGTTGTAAAGCTCCTCGGGCGTGCCGATCTGCTGCGCTTCCCCGGCGAGTAGGACCACCACGCGGTCACCCAATGTCATGGCCTCGGTCTGGTCATGGGTGACGTAGACGGTGGTGGTGCCCAGCTTGTCCTGCAAGCGTGCGATCTCCGAACGCATCTGCACCCGAAGTTTGGCGTCGAGGTTCGACAACGGCTCATCCATCAGGAACGCCTTGGGATTGCGCACGATTGCGCGCCCCATCGCCACCCGCTGCCGTTGCCCGCCGGACAACTGTGCGGGTTTGCGGTCCAGAAGTTCGGTCAGATCAAGGACTTTGGCGGCCTCGTCGACCTTCTGCGCGATTTCGGCCTTCTTCATCTTGGCCAGGGTCAGCGGGAACGCGATGTTCTGGCGCACGGTCATGTGCGGGTAGAGCGCATAGGATTGGAACACCATTGCAATGTCGCGGTCCTTTGGCGCCTTCTCGTTGACCCGTTCGCCACCGATGCTCAACTCGCCCGAGGAGATGTCCTCGAGGCCGGCGATCATGTTGAGTGTGGTCGACTTTCCGCAGCCAGAGGGTCCGACCAGGATGATGAATTCGCCGTCGGCGATCGTGATCGAGAGATCCTTCACGGCCGTCGCGCCGTTGGGGTAACTCTTGGTCACCCGGTCCAACACAATTTCGGCCATGGAACTACCCTTTCACCGCGCCGGACGTGAGGCCGGCGACGATCCGTCGCTGGAAGATGAGAACAAAGATAATTATCGGGATGGTGATGACCATCGCCCCCGCGGCGATCGACCCCGTCGGCTCCTCGAACTGCGAACTGCCCGTGAAGTTGGCGATCGCCACCGGGGCCGTGATCGCTCGCTGAGTCGCCGTGAGTGACAACGCCAGCAGCAGATCGTTCCACGCGAAGATGAACACCAGGATCGCCGCGGTTACGATACCCGGAGCCGCCAGCGGAGCGATCACCTTGCGGAACGCCTGCGACGGCGTGGCGCCGTCCATCTTCGCCGCCTTTTCCAAATCCCAAGGGATTTCCCGGAAGAACGCAGACAGGGTGTAGATCGCCAGGGGCAGTGCGAAGGTGATGTACGGGATGATCAGGCCCGGCCAGGTGTCGAACAGTCCGAGTCTGCGCTCGATGTTGAACAGTGGTGTCACCAGTGAGATCTGCGGGAACATCGCAATCAGCAGGGCCACACCGACCAGCAGACGCTTACCCGGGAACGCGAGACGGGCCACCGCATACGCCGCCATACCGCCGATCACCACCGCGATCAAAGTGGTGATCAGCCCGATCCCGATCGAGTTGATCAGCGCCGAGCTGAACGCGTTGCCGGTGAAGATCCCCTTGTAGTTGTCGAACGTGACCTGCGCCGGAATCAGCTTGCCGTCCTTGACACTTGAGGTCGGCTTGAGCGACAGGCTGAGGATCCACAACACCGGGAACAACGCGTAGATGATGACGATGATGTCGACGACGATCCACCCCGTGGCGCGGCGTCCGGTTACCCGCTCGGCCATATCAGCGCCTCTCCTCGTCGGAGCCCGGCGCCGATGCCCCGAAGAGCTTGATGTAGATGAACGCGATGATCGCCACCGACAGGAAGATCAGCACGCTGATCGCCGACCCCAGCCCGAGGTTGAACGCCTTGAACAGGTTGTCATAGCCCAGAATTGACACTGAGCCGGTGTCGTTGGCTCCACCGGTGAGCACATAGATGTTGTCGAAGATGCGGAATGCGTCGAGCGTGCGGAATAGGAGCGCGACGAGGATCGCCGGTTTGATCAGCGGCAGAATCACCTTGAACAGCCGCTTCCAGGCCCCTGCCCCGTCGACCTGCGCGGCATTGAGCAGATCCTGTGGCACCAGCGCCAATCCGGCGAGCAACAGCAGTGCCATGAAGGGCGTCGTCTTCCACACCTCGGCGAGAACCACGATGGCCAGCGATGGCAGCTGCTCGGTGAGCGGGGCGCTGCCCTCGGGTAGCAGGTTGGCCAGATATCCGGTGCCGGGCGTCCACGCGTAGTACCAGCTATAGGACGCCGCGACTGTGACGATCCCGTACGGAATCAAAATCGCGGTGCGCACAACGCCCTTACCGAAGATGGTTCGGTGCATCACCAGAGCCAGCACCATGCCGAGCACGAATTCGATCGCGACCGACACCACGGTGATTGCCAGCGTCACCGCGAATGCCGTCCACCAGTAGCTGTCGGTCAGCACCGTGACGTAGTTGTCCAGGCCGACGAATGCAGTGTCGTCGGGCTGTGCGAGGTTGTAGCGCTGCAGGCTGAGCCACACTGCGTACCCGATCGGGTAGGCGGTGACCGCCAGCATCAGGATGACGGCGGGCGCGATCAGAGTAAATGCCAGGCGCCGTTCGGATTTCGTGTCGTCGGTGCCTACCTTGACCGGTTCAAGGGTGGCGGTCATGGGATCAGCCCCTTGCCGTCAATCGCCTTCTGCACCTGGACGGTCAACTCGTCGGCCATACGTTCCGGGTCGATGTCCGTAACGGGGGCCAATGTCGCCGAGATCCGTGTGGAGACGGCCTGATAGACCGGCGTCGCGGGCCGGACCGCCGCATTGGTCAGCTGTTGGCGGATGATCTCGTACTGCGGATACTTCGCCTGGAACGTCGGATCGTCGTAGAGCGACGCGCGTACCGCGGGCAGCCCTCCCTCGACTGACGTGTATCGCTGGTTCTCGCCGTTGCGCATGCACCTGATCGCCTCGAACGCCTCCTCGCGGTGTTGCGTCGTCTTGGCCACGGCGAGGTTCAAGCCACCCAGCGTCACCTTGGCGGGCTCGTCGGTAACGCCCGGGTAGTTGGCGAAACCGAACACCTTCTTGCTTGCTTGGTATGCCGCCTCGAACTGTTCATCGCTCGGCGAGAACGTGCCGACGTCATTGATGCTGCCCGCCAACGCGGGATCGTTGTTCAGCGGCAGGAACGGCACCCCGCCCTTGACCGCGTTCTCCAGCATCGACGGCAGTACGAACGGCCAGTTCACCTCGAGCGCGGCTTTGCCCTGCTCCAACGCCAGCCGTGCGGTGCCCTCGTCGGTTTGTGTGATCGACGGATCGGCACCCGGCGCGGTGGCAACCGACTTCATGATTTGCAGGGCCTTGACTGTTGCTGCCCGGTGCTCGTCGGTGTCGGTCAGTGTGACGGTCGTGCCGTCGTCGGAAAGAACTTGACCGCCAGCGCTTTCCAGCAGCGTGTTGAACCACACCACCAGGCCCTCGTATTGCTTGGCCTGCAGTGCGATCCAGCTCGGCTTGCCCTCGGCGTGCAGGCGCGTGGCCTCGGCCACCATCGCATCCCACGTCGTTGGCGGCTTGTCCATCAAATCCGCCCGATACCAGAGCAATTGGGTGTTGGTGGTGATCGGCGCGGCGTACAGCTTGTCCTGCCACTTGGCGGTTTCCAATGGGCCGGGGAGGGTGTCGGCGGTCGCATCGGATTCGGCCTGCCCCGAAGGATCGTCGGATAACGGCAATGCCCAACCCGCTTCGGCGAACTCGGCGGTCCACACCACGTCGAGTGCCATCACGTCGAGCGTCTTGTCGTTGCCCGTGAGCCGTCGGGCCAGTTGCAGCCGCTGGTCGTCGGCAGCCTTCGGCAGGCTCACCTGTTGGATCTTGAAGCGGCCGCCGAGTTCTTCGTTGCACCGCTTGGCCACCGCCGTGAACGTGGCCATCTCGCTTGCCGGAGTGTAGTAGTTGATGACGATTCCGCCGCCGCCCGATCCGCACGCCGAAACCGTCGACGCCGTCGTCAGCGCGGCCAACGCCGCAGCACCAAGCCGCCGAGCGCGCACCGCTGCCTCCCGTCCGAGGAACCCTCCTGCGCGCAAACCGTATTGCCAGTTACTCGTGATTTGCAACACTTCGGGCGCGCGCGTCGCACACCGTTACTCAATTGCGAACGTGCGCAAAGTGCCAGCTAACGCCCGCGAGTCAGGGTGCGGACCCGCTCGCCGGCTTGCGAGGATGCGCTCCCCAGCTTTGGAAGGAGGCTAGATCTTCAAGCGTGCCAGCAGATCCCGGCCGCGTTCGGCGCTCTGCGGGTCGCACAGCACGTCGTACCGTCCGGCGACGAGTTGCATCGTCGAGCTGAAATCTCTTGTGCCGCGCGCCATCGCATACGGGATCGCCGAGGTGATGAGGCCGAAGAACACACCGGCGATCAGGCCGGTGATCAGTGCGCCCCACGGGCTCGGGCTGAAGAATCCCAGGAGCAGGCCGATGAACAGACCCAGCCAGGCACCGGTGAGCACGCCACCGCCGAGCACCTTGGGCCAGCTCAGCCGGCCCGTGACCCGTTCTACCTGCATCAAATCGACGCCGACAATCGTCACGTGCTCGACCGGAAACGCCTGGTCCGAAAGGTAGTCGACCGCACGCTGCGCTTCGGCATAGGTCGGGTAGGACCCGATCGGCCAACCTTTGGGAGGGGTGGGCAGAGCCGCCGGGCCCCGTCGGGTGGTCGGGGTGCCGGGCGTCGTGCCGGTCGGCTGTCCAGGCTGAAACGGGCTGGTCATCTCTGCTCACTCCTCATATTGCGCGCCTGGTACCGCCCTGGTTTCGGCTGGCGATCTCACCCAGACCAACGCGTTCGGCCCCGCAAAGGTGCCCTGTATTTGCGCTAGGTTGAACAGCATGACAAATCCGGGCGACGACGCTGGCCAAACGGCATCATCCGGCTCCGGCGACGGAGCATCCGAACCGGCGTCGACCAGCTACGAGGCCCCGCCGATCGAGCAGACTCAGGGCCAGGCCGGGCAAATTCACGATGAGCCCACGCAGGTCTACCAACAGCGCCCCTTCGAGCAGCCGGCGTCGCCGTTCGAGCAGAGCGGGTACACGCCCCCTCCGGCGTACGACCCCAACGCCTACCAATCCCCACCGCCGTATCAGTCGGCTCCCGACCAATCCGGATTTCCGCCACCCTTGCCGCCCAGTTATCCGCCGCCACCGCCGTATGCCGACGCCGGTGGGTTCGGCGCATCAGGCGCACCCGGATATCCGCCGCCGCCTCCGCCCTATGGCGCGCCGCCACCCGGCTTCGGCGCTCCACCACCGGGATATGGCCCACCTCCCGGCTTCGGTCCACCACCCAGCTATCCGGTCTCCGGCTATGGCGCGTACGGCCCACCCACGCAGAAGACCAACGGGATGGCCATTGGCTCGCTAGTGGCTTCGGTGGTCGGCGTCTGCTGTGGCATCGGTTCGATCGTCGGCATCATCCTCGGTTTCGTCGCCATGAACCAGATCAAACAGAGCGGCGAGAACGGGAATGGTCTCGCGATCGCGGGCATCGCGGTCGGCGTGTTGTCGCTGCTCATCAATGTGGTCTGGACCATCGGCGCTATAGCCAGCTGATAGATGAGCAGCGACCCGGAGCGTCCGGCACAAGAGTCGCAGACGTTCGGCGGCATCGAATACCCGTCGCTGGAGAGCTCGAAGCAGCCGGTTGACTATCCCTTCGATGCGGGATTGCCGCCGCCGATCTACGCGCCGCCGCCATCCGGATATCCGGGCGCACCAGGTTATTACCCGACGTACGATCCCTATCGTCCGACAAAGCCACCTGGCACGAATGGCACGGCGATCGCCGCGCTCGTCACGTCCATCACAGGGCTGATGTGCTGCGCCCCGCTGGCGCTCGTCGGGGTCATCCTCGGTGTGGTCGCGATGCGCGAGACCAGACGCACGGGGCAGGACGGGTACGGCGTGGCGCTGGCGGGCACGATCATCGGCGGCCTCTTGGTCGCGGCCGGCCTGATCGGCATGCTGCTCTACATCGCGCTGATGGTCAGCGGTTGGCAGTGGACCTGATGCGCTAAGCCGGCGGGTGGAACGGTTCGCCCTTGCGTTCCATCCCGGCCGCGCGCCCCTTGCCGGCGATCACCAACGCCATCTTGCGGCTTGCCTCGTCGATCATCTCGTCGCCGAGCATCACCGCGCCGCGTGCCCCACCGGCTCGCGAGGTGTGCCACTCGTAGGCCTCCAGGATCAACTCGGCGTGGTCGTAGGCCTCCTGGCGCGGGCTGAAGATCTCGTTGCCCGCCGCGATCTGGTCGGGGTGCAGCACCCATTTGCCGTCGTAGCCGAGCGCGGCGGACCGGCCTGCGACCCGACGGAAGCCGTCCACGTCGCGCACCTTCAGATACGGACCGTCGATCGCGAGGATGCCGCGGGTGCGGGCGGCGACAAGGATCCGCATCAGCACGTGGTGGTGGGCGTCGCCGACGTCGTACCCCTGCGGCTGTTCGCCGACCTCGAGCGTGCGCATGTTGAGGCTGGCCGCCATGTCCGCCGGGCCGAGCACCAGTGCCTGCACCCGTGGGGCCGCGGCGATGGCATCGATGTTCGTCAGGCCTTCGGCGTTCTCGATCTGAGCCTCAATACCGATACGGCCCAAGGGAAATCCGTGCGTCACCTCCAGTTGGCTCAGGAGCAGATCAAGCGCATGGATATGTGCGACGGCCGATACCTTCGGCAACACCACGATGTCCAGCGATGCCCCAGCTGCCGACACCACGTCGATGACGTCGGCATGCGTCCACGGCGTTGTCCAGTCGTTGACCCGAACTCCGCGCAACTGCCCGGCCCAACCTGGCTCGGCCAAGGCGGCCGCCACTTGGACGCGGGCCTCGGCCTTGGCATCCGGGGCCACCGCGTCCTCGAGATCGAGGAAGACCTCATCGGCGGGCAGACTCTTTGCCTTCTCGATCATCTTCGCGCTGCTGCCGGGAACCGAAAGTATCGTTCGGCGGGGTCGATAGCGGTTTTCCACAACCACACTCTCTACCCTTTGAGGCATGGCGGCGGTGAACAGGGTCTATGCGGCTCGACTCGCGGGGATGGTGGTGCTGGGGCCCGACGGTGAGTCCCTTGGCCGCGTCCGCGACGTGGTGATCAGCATCAGCATTGTGCGCCAACAGCCGCGCGTGCTCGGCCTCGTCGTCGAATTGCTCACGCGCCGAAGAATTTTCGTACCGATTCTGCGGGTGACAGCCATCGACCCCGGTGCTGTGACGTTGGCGACCGGCAGCGTTTCGCTGCGCAAGTTCACCCAGCGCCCGGGTGAGGTGCTCGTGCTCGGCCAGGTGGTCGAAACCCTGGTCAGGGTCGATGATCCCGAACAGGCGCAGTTGAGCGGCGTCGACGTATTCGTGGTCGATCTGGGCATCGAGCCCACCCGCACGCGCGACTGGATGGTGACCAAGGTGGCCGTGCGGGCCGCGCGGCGCCTTGGCCGCCGCGGCAATGTGCAGATCGTGGATTGGCAGCACGTGCAGGGGCTTACCCCGTCCGGCCTGGCGATGCCCGACCAGGGCGTGGCACAGCTGCTCGAACAGTTCGTCGGGCAGCGGGCGGTCGAGGTGGCTGAGGCGATCCGCGAGCTGCCGGACAAGCGCCGCTTCGAGGTCGTCAATGCCCTCGATGACGAGCGACTGGCCGACGTGCTGCAGGAGTTGCCCGAGGACGAGCAGGTCGGCATGCTCAAGCAGCTGCCCGCCGAGCGGGCTGCCGATGTCCTCGAGGCGATGGATCCCGACGATGCCGCAGACCTGCTGGGTTCGATGACCCCGGTCGACGCCGAGCAGTTCCTGCGGCGGATGGATCCCGAGGATTCCGAGGACGTGCGTCGCCTGCTGTCACACTCCCCCGACACCGCGGGCGGCCTGATGACCTCCGAACCAGTGGTGCTGGCCCCCGACACGACAGTCGCCGAGGCGCTGGCCCGGGTCCGCGACCCCGATCTCACCCCGGCGCTGGCATCCCTCGTGTTCGTGACCCGACCCCCGACGGCGACCCCCACCGGTCACTACCTCGGCTGCGTTCACCTTCAACGCCTGCTGCGCGAACCCCCGGCAGATCTGGTCAGCGGCATCGTGGACACCGACCTGCCGAATCTGGCTCCCGAGGACTCGCTGGCGGCCGTCACCCGGTACTTCGCCGCGTACAACCTCGTGTGCGGACCGGTCGTCGATGACGAGAACCATCTTCTTGGCGCGGTGTCGGTCGACGACGTGCTCGACCATCTCCTGCCGCATGACTGGCGCGAGAGCGAAGAACCCGAGCTGTTCACCACCGAGGGCGCGTCATGAGTGACTTGACCGCGCGCCAGCGCCTGGACACACCGCGGGTCTCCCGGCGCCGTTTCGCGCTCAACGTCGACGCGGAAGCCGTCGGCAAGTTTTCGGAGTCGATTGCGCGGTTCCTCGGCACGGGTCGTTATCTGATGTGGCAAACGATCCTCGTGATCGTTTGGATCCTGTTGAATCTGTTTGCCGTAACGCTGCGATGGGATCCGTACCCGTTCATCCTGCTAAATCTCGCGTTCTCTACCCAGGCCGCGTATGCGGCGCCGTTGATCTTGCTGGCGCAGAATCGCCAGGAGAACCGGGACCGGGTGTCGCTGGACGAGGACCGCAGGCGGGCCGAACAGACGAAGGCCGACACCGAGTATCTGGCTCGTGAGCTGGCCGCATTGCGGTTGGCGGTCGGCGAGGTGGCCACCCGCGACTACCTGCGCCGTGAACTCGAGGAAATCCATGAGCTGCTGAATCGGCTGCAGCCGCCGACGGGGTCCGATAAGCGCGATGGCGACCGTAAAACGGAGCAGATTGAGCGACGCGTCAAAAAGCAGGGCTGAAATACCTGATGCCATTGCTGTAACACGCGCGTTATCGACTAGGTATGGTGACTTGGTTCACAAACACCACAGACCAAGGACGGTTGAGTGCACATAGGGGGAGGAGCCGCCCTCAAGGCAGCGCGACGCCATGCCGGGCGCGCGGCGCACAACGTCGCCGGTGCTGTTTCACGCGTGCGCGTCACCAATATCGGTAACGCCCTGCGACCCTCTCGGATCCGCGGCGTTCTTACCCCCGCTCGCGCGCGCGCCGCCTCCGGGTTCGCCGTCATCGCACCGATCATTCTGGTTGGCGCCGTAGCAGCATCGGTACAACCGAACTCGCCGGTCCGTGACTCCGCGGTGACGCCCCTGGCCGCTGTCGAGTCGTCCACGGCCAACCGCGCAGGGCCGACGGTTGTCGCGGTCACCAAGGCGCCGACCGAGTTTCACATCGCCGCATCCTCGGCATCGTCTCCCTCACCCGCGTTTGGGGTGAATTCGCCTGGTACGCTTCGTATTCCGGCGATGGCGCTGTCGGCGTACCGCAATGCTGAACGGATGATGGCAGTAGCGGCCCCAGGCTGCGGCGTCAGTTGGAATCTGCTGGCTGGCATCGGACGTATCGAATCGATGCACGCCTACGGCGGCGCCACCGACTCCCGCGGTACCGCGGTGCGGCCGATCTACGGACCCGCGCTGGACGGGACGCTGCCCGGCAACGAGGTCATCGTGCAGAGTCGCACGGCCGAGCGCGTCACCTATGCCCGCGCAATGGGTCCCATGCAGTTCCTGCCCGGCACCTGGTCTCGCTATGCATCCGACGGCGACGGCGACGGCAAGGCCGAGGTGCAGAACCTGTTCGACTCGAGCCTGGCCACGGCGCGGTATCTGTGCAGCGGCGGTATGAACCTGCGCGACCAGTCCCACGTGATGTCGGCGATCCTGCGCTACAACAACTCGGTGGCCTACGCCCGCAACGTGCTGGGCTGGGCCGCCGCGTATGCCACCGGCGTAGTGCCCGTTGACCTGCCGCCGATCACCGGATCCGTCCCCGAGCTGGACAACGCAGAAGCGATGCTGCATCTCGCCGGCTACGAGGGCCTGGGCCCGGGCCTGCCGCTCAATGCGCTCGGACTGCCCGCCAACGATCCACTCGCACTGATGCCGGTGCTGGCGCGCAGCGACGTCGCCAGTCAGCTCCCAGGATTCGTACCCGGCCAGCGGCTCGGTCCGCTGCCTGGACCTGCGCCGGGCCCGCTGGCAGCCCCACCGACCCAGACGCAACCGCAACCGTGGGTGCCGCCGTGGATGCAACCACCTCCGAAGCCAGAGTGCGCGGTGTTCTGCATCAAGGACCAGCCCGCGCCGCTGCAGTCCGCACTGGGGGCGCCGCCGCAGGCGCAACCGATGCTGCCGGCGGGAATGGCACCGCCACCCGGGCCGCTGGCACCTCCCCCGGGTCCTGCCCCGATGGCACCTCTCCCTGGCCCAGCCCCGCAGGCGCCGCCCCCCGGCCCGGTGGCACCACAGGGTGCACCGCCGGGACCGCAGCCAGGGCCCGCCGAAGCACCGCTGCCCGGTCCCCCGCCCGGACCGGCTGGTTAGGACTCGCGTCGAGTCGGCCTAGACTCGACGGTGATGTCTTCTATTTCCCCTGACCTGGAGTCCGCGGTCCGTTCCGCGTTGACGAAGGTGATCGACCCCGAGTTGCGGCGGCCGATCACCGAGCTCGGCATGGTGAAGAACGTCACCATCGAGCCCGACGGCGGGGTGCACGTCGAGGTGTACCTCACGACCGCGGCGTGCCCGAAGAAGACCGAGATCTCCGAACGTGTCAGCCAGGCCGTCGCCGATGTCCCGGGTACCGGCGCCGTAAAGGTGACGCTCGACGTGATGAGCGACGAGCAACGCACCGAGCTACGCAAGCAGTTGCGCGGCGATTCCCGCGAACCTGTCATCCCGTTCGCCCAGCCCGGCTCGCTGACACGGGTGTATGCCGTCGCGTCCGGCAAGGGTGGGGTCGGCAAGTCCAGCGTCACCGTCAACCTGGCCGCGGCGATGGCCGCACGCGGGCTGTCGGTCGGTGTTCTCGACGCCGACATCTACGGGCACTCGGTACCACGGATGATGGGCACCACTGATCGGCCCACCCAGGTCGAGTCGATGATCCTGCCGCCGGTCGCTCACGACGTGCGAGTCATTTCGATCGCGATGTTCACCCAGGGCAACACGCCTGTCGTATGGCGCGGGCCGATGTTGCACCGTGCACTGCAGCAGTTCCTCGCCGACGTCTACTGGGGTGATCTGGATGTGTTGCTGTTGGACCTGCCGCCGGGTACCGGCGACGTCGCCATTTCGGTGGCCCAGCTGATCCCGGGCGCGGAGATCCTGGTGGTGACGACGCCTCAGCTGGCGGCCGCCGAGGTGGCCGAGCGGGCCGGCGCGATCGCGCTGCAGACCCGTCAGCGCATCGTCGGCGTGGTGGAGAACATGTCAGGGCTCCTGCTTCCCGACGGCACGACAATGCAGATCTTCGGCGAGGGCGGCGGCCAGCAGGTCGCCGAGAGCCTCTCGCGCTCGGTGGGCGCCGACGTGCCACTGCTCGGCCAGGTTCCCTTGGATCCCGCGCTGGTGGCGGCGGGCGACTCCGGCGTACCGCTGGTGCTGTCGGCACCGGATTCGGTGGCGGGCAAGGAGTTGCGCAGCGTCGCCGACGCGCTGTCGAGCCGTAAGCGCGGACTGGCGGGCATGTCGCTGGGTCTGGACCCCGCGGGTCGTTAGGTTGCGTCGGTGTCGAACGGCGTCGTCGTGGCGGGCTGCGGTGTCTCGGGTTGGACCGATGCCGATGCCGCGGGCGTCGGCGCTCCATGGTTCACGGGCTTCTCGGTAGGCGTGTCGACCTTGCCCGTGAAGATCGAGTCGTCGCCGTCGAGCAGATGTTTGGTGAGCGCGGCGCGCGGCGTCATCCCCCGCAGCTTGTTCAGCTGACTCAACGGCTCGCGAAGGTCGTCGAACTCGGGGCCGAGGTCGTCGCGCAGCTGGCTGGTTGCGCCGCTGATGTAGTCGCGGGCCTGCCGCAGCGTGCTCGACGTCCACCGGATCGCTCCCGGCAGGCGTTCGGGCCCCAGGATCACCAGCCCGGCGATCACCAGGACCAGCATCTCGCCCCAGCCGACGTTCGCGAACATCGTCTAGGTGCTGTTGTCGGGGCCGGGGTTGACGATCAAGACGACAGGCCGGCCGTCGCGCATCACCTCGATGGGTGCATCCTGCCCGATCTTGAGTTGGCGCACGGCGACGACGAATTCGTCTGCGTCAGCGACGGTCCGGTCTCCCACCTTCACGACGACGTCGTTTTCCAGGATGCCCGCCTTCTCCGCCGGGCTGCCGGCTTTGACGTTGGCCACCTGAGCGCCCGACGCGAGGTCGTTGCTCACCGAACGGGCAGTCAGGCCCAGTGTCGGGTGCGCGATCTTGCCCTCGCGAATCAGCGACTCGATGACCGTCTTGACCTCGTTCACGGGAATCGCGAAGCCGAGGCCGCTCGCGCTGTCGGACAATGACTTGCCCGCGGTGTTGATGCCGATCACGTCGCCGTTCATGTCGATGAGCGGGCCACCGGAGTTGCCATGGTTGATCGACGCGTCGGTCTGCACGCCGTCGATGACGGTGTCGGTGTCCGACCCGTCGCCCGACAGCGGGACCGGACGGTGCAACGCGCTGATGATGCCCTGCGTGACGGTACTGCGCAGCCCCAGCGGGGCGCCGGCCGCGATCACCTCTTCGCCGACGAAAAGCTTGTCGGAGTCCCCCAGCTTGGCGACCGTCAGGTTGTCGACGTTGTCGACCTTCAGCACGGCGAGGTCGGTCTTGGGGTCACGCCCCACAAGGTTGGCGGGCACTTCCTTACCGTCGTTGAAGACCACGGTCATCTTGTACTTGCTCGCGTTGACCGCAGCCTCGGAGATCACGTGATTGTTGGTGACGATGTAGCCGCGGCCGTCGACGACGACGCCGGAGCCTTGCGAACCCTCCTCGTCGCTCTTCGTCTCGATCGTGACCACCGAATCAGCCACTGCTGCAGCTACTTTGGCGAAACGGCCCTCTGGAGCGTCGCCGGCATCACTGGTTTCGAGTGTCACTTTCGAAGTGGTGAACGCCTGGACCACCTCAGCCGTCGTGCGACCCACCCAGCCACCGGCGAAGCCGATGATGAGCGCCACGATGCCCAGAACGGCCAGCGCGACGTAGGAAACCTTGCCGCCGAAGAGAACGTCTCGCACTCCGAGCTTTCCCGTGCTGACGTTGGACGGCGCCCGCGGGGGCTCGATCATCGCCGGGGTGCCCAACGCCACCGGGGCGCCGGGATCACGCCACGGGTCATCGGGTTCGTCGGCACCCTGACCGTCGCGTTCGGCCTGAAGCGCACCCGCGTCCGCCGGGTGACGCTGCAGCGAATCGACGCCGGGGTAGGGCCGGCCGAAGGCCTCTTCCAGCACCGGATCGGGAGGCTGATCCTTCGGCGTGAAGGCGCCTTGATCGCGGTATTTGTCGACGCCCAGGAAGGATCCGCGCACGCCGTCGGGCCTGCCGAAGGCGCGCCGTGACGCCGGATCGACGGGCGGCCGCGAAACCGGTCGCGGCTCGAGACGTTCACGACCGGTCTCGTCCAGATTGCTCACCCGTTCATCACCTCTATCCGTGCGCCAGCAATGGCCGGCCCACGCCGTTAATTGACTTTGTCTTCACCCTACCGGCGCTTACGGCGTGACTGCCGCGCGCCTTCAGCTAACTGCGCGTCCTGGGTTGACGCGGCGGGTTCGGCGGCAGTGTCAGCACTGTAGAGCGGGATCTGCGACAACTGGCCCAGCAGCGAACTCGGTATGGCTATCGGACACGATTCCCGCAGTGCACTACGCGCCTGGCGCTGGGCCTCGACCTCTGCCGCACACTGCGGACATAACGACAGGTGGCTGGCCGCACGCAGATGCGGAGTCAGGCGCAATTCATTGTCGACGAACGCCGCGATGGCCTCCGTCGACAGATGCTCGGTGGAGCCGAACTGCCGGGGCCCGACGGGTGCATCGCTCTGTGACGCCAGCTGAGCAGGCAGCCAGGAGAACGCCCGGCGGAACACATGTCCCGGGTCGACCATCGCGCAGCTCCTCTCGGCGTACTCGCGTCGCGTAAACGATACTGACTCGAATGTAGCGCGGCGCGCGGCGCCAAACACCTGCGAACACTCAGGCTGACGTGGCCGCGTCCCGGTGGGCGGCCGATTCCCCGGCCGATTCGCTATCGCCATGGCGCGCCAGGTAGTCGCGCAGCGCCTGCCTGCCGCGGTGGATGCGGCTGCGCACGGTGCCGAGCTTGACGCCCAACGTGGCGCCGATCTCCTCGTAGGACAGGCCCTCCACGTCGCACAGCACGACCGCAGCGCGGAACTCCGGCGGCAGCGAGTCGAGTGCGGCCTGCAGGTCAGGGCCCAATCGCGAATCGTGATAGATCTGCTCGGGGTTCGGGTCGTCGGCAGGCACCCGGTCGTAGTCCTCGGGCAGGGCCTCCATACGGATGCGGCCACGCCTGCGGACCATGTCGAGAAACAGGTTCGTGGTGATGCGGTGCAGCCAGCCCTCGAACGTGCCGGGCTGGTAGTTCTGCACCGAGCGGAATACGCGGATGAAGGTTTCCTGCGTGAGGTCTTCGGCGTCGTGCTGGTTGCCCGACAGGCGGTAGGCCAGTCGGTAGACGCGGTCGGCATGCTGGCGCACCAACTCGTCCCATGACGGCATCGTGGTGTGGTCACCCGTGGCGTCGAAGACGGCGGTGCCGGTCAGTTCATCGGAAGGCTCAACCCATTCCCCGTCGGTGAACTGCTCGAGATGAGCCATCGACGAGGGGGCGGTCTTGGTGGTGGTCGTCAGATCCTCCTGGTCACAGCCGTCATCGTCTATCGACGGCTCGATGTTGGCGGCAACATGAAACTCCCTGCGCTTATTCCCTGCGTCCCAGCGTCCGCCGTCGTCCATGCGACATACGCTCTCCGACCCTTGTGTGCCTGGCATATGAGCACACTGAACATTTCCTGAGAAAGATTTTCTACCCATTTTCGACCTGCGGAAACCGTACGATCTCGCCCGAAATCCGCAGTTCGGGGACGGGCGTGTCGCGGGCTTGGCCTCCGAGGATAGCTCTACGCTGCGGGCATGGCAGGCATC
This sequence comes from uncultured Actinomycetota bacterium, assembly GCA_963721195.1. Taxonomy (GTDB): domain Bacteria; phylum Actinomycetota; class Actinomycetes; order Mycobacteriales; family Mycobacteriaceae; genus Mycobacterium. The sequence goes on from CAVRIH010000006.1 coordinate 23,940, forward strand.
GACGACGTCATCGGAGGCGGACCGCAGAGCCGCGCCGAGTCGATCGTCAAGCACGCCGAGCAGTCGATCTCCGAGGACGCGATCGTCGCGGCGGCCCGTGAGCGCGCCATCGACATCGGTGCGGGGGCCGTGACCCCCGCCGTCGGGGCGTTGCTGTGTGTGTTCGCCAAGATGACCGGGGCCAAAGCGGTCGTCGAGGTCGGCACCGGCGCCGGCGTGAGCGGGCTCTGGCTGCTGTCGGGCATGCGCGACGACGGGGTGCTCACCACGATCGACGTCGAGCCCGAACATCAGCGCATCGCCAAGCAAGCGTTTACCGAGGCCGGTGTCGGCCCGGGCCGGAGCAGGTTGATCAGCGGCAGAGCACAGGAAGTGCTCACCCGCCTCGCCGACGAGTCCTACGACCTCGTATTCATCGATGCCGATCCGGCCGACCAGCCGCAGTTCGTCGTCGAAGGGGTGCGCCTGCTGCGCTCGGGCGGAGCCATCGTGGTGCACCGCGCCGCGCTGGGTGGCCGTGCCGGCGACGCCAGCGCCAAAGACGCCGAGGTGGCCGCGGTCCGTGAAGCCGCGAGGCTCATCGCCGAGGACGAACGGCTCACGCCGGTGCTGATTCCACTCGGCGACGGCTTACTCGCCGCTGCCCGCGACTGACTGTCCCCGCCGCCAAGAAAGCTGCGCAGCTGTTGGCGGGATCTTTACGGAGTCTTGACGGCGTGAGCCCTTGACCGTCGGCTGAACGCGCGTTTAGCGTACTAAACATGCGTTCAGCCTCCTATGATCGAACGGCTATCGCCCGGATTCGCGATGCCGCGATCGACCAGTGGGGCCAGCACGGGTTCAATGTCGGGCTTCGGAGCATCGCCGAGGCCGCGGGTGTATCCGCCGCGTTGGTGATCCACCATTTCGGCTCCAAAGAGGGTCTGCGCAAGGCATGCGATGACTACATCGCCGAAGAGGTCCGCGAAGCCAAGTCCGAGTCGATGCAAGCCAACGACCCGGCGGCCTGGTTCTCGCAGATGGCCAAGATCGAGTCGTTCGCGCCGCTGATGGCCTATCTCGTGCGCAGCATGCAGGCCGGCGGTGACCTGGCACAGATGCTGTGGCGCAAGATGATCAGCGACAGCGAGCAATACCTGGAGGAGGGCGTGCGCAACGGCCTGCTCAAGCCGAGCCGCGACCCAGCGGCCCGCGCCCGGTATCTGGCGATGTCCAGTGGCGGTCACTTCCTGATGTACCTCCAGTTGCACGACGACCCAACCGACATCCGAGCCGTATTGCGTGACTACGGCGAGGAGATGGTGCTGCCCGCGCTGGAGCTCTTCACCGAGGGCCTGTTCACCGACTCCACGATGTACGACGCGTTCCGCGCCCAGCACGAACAAGGCATCCCATTCACAACTCAAGAAGGAGATCAGAATGACGGCGACGTCCCTGCAGCGGGTTAACACGACGCGTTCGCAGTTCGCAGTCGAAATTCGGGGCCTGTCAAAATCATTCGGGCGGACCAGGGCGCTTGACGGCCTTGACCTGACCGTCGCGCCGGGCGATATCACCGGATTCCTCGGCCCCAACGGAGCGGGCAAGTCCACCACGATCCGCGTGCTGCTCGGCCTGTTGCGCGCCGAGGGCGGTTCCGTCCGGCTGCTCGGGGGCGACCCGTGGCGCGACGCCGTTGAGTTGCACCGCCGAATCGCCTACGTCCCCGGCGATGTGACGCTGTGGCCCAACCTGACCGGTCTGCAAGCCATCGACTTCCTGGCCCGGCTTCGTGGCAACGGCGTCGACACCCGCCGGCGCGACCAGCTGATCGAGCGCTTCGAACTCGACCCACACAAGAAGGCGCGCACCTATTCCAAAGGCAATCGGCAAAAGGTGGCGATCGTCGCAGCATTCTCCACCAACGCCGAGCTCTACATTCTCGACGAACCGACTTCGGGTCTGGACCCATTGATGGAGAAGGCGTTTCAGCAGTGCGTCGAAGAGGTGGCCGAGCGCGGTGCGGCGGTGCTGCTGTCCAGTCACATCCTCGCCGAGGTCGAGAAGCTGTGCGACAACGTGACAATCATTCGCGCCGGCCGCACCGTGAAGTCGGGCTCGCTCGATGAGCTACGGCATCTCATGCGCACGACGGTGACCGTCCGCACCCGCACCGATGGTCAAGCGCTGCAGCGCAGTCCGTTCGTTCACGACTTCGCGATCAACGACGGTCACTACTCCTTCTCGGTCGACCGCAACGAGCTCGACCGCGCGATGGATCAGCTCACCGATCTGGGCATCCTCGACCTGACCGTGACGCCCGCGTCGCTTGAAGACATGTTCCTGCGCGAGTATCAGGGGGCCACGCGATGATCACCACTGCCCCCGCACCACGCACCCGAGCGCACCACACCGGAACTGGCTTGTGGACGGGCACCCTGAGCCTGCTTCGACTGGCGCTGCACCGCGACCGAGTACGCCTGTCGGTCTGGCTGGCCGCCTTGACGCTGATGATGGTGTACGCCCCGAATGCGATCGAACTGGCCTACCCCGAGGAGGCGCAGCGCCAGGCCCGGGTGAACCTGATGAAGACGCCCGCGGCAATCATCATGGGCGGTCCGATGTTCGGCGGCAACGAGACCGACCTCGGTGCGATGATGGCCAACGAGCTGATGCTCACAATGATCGTCGCGACATCGATTCTGTCCATTCTCACCGTGATCCGGCACACACGCGCCGAGGAGGAAAGCGGCGCAGCGGAATTGGTGCTGTCGTCGGTCGTCGGCCGCTACGCACGAACCACCGCTGCGTTGGTCCTCGTCGGCGGCGTGAACGCCGTGCTTGCGATCACGATGACGCTGGCGATGGCCTCCACCGGCTTCGGGCTCCTCGACACCGCGGCGATGTGCCTCGGTATCACGGGCGTAGCCATGGTGTTCGGCGCGGTGGCCGCTGTCACCGCCCAGCTGTGGCGGCAGTCGCGCACGGCGACGGGCGCCGCGATGGGCCTGCTGGCACTGGCCGTCTTCGTCCGCGGGATCGGCGACGTCATCGACAACTCCGGCAGCGCGCTCAGCTGGTTCTCACCGATCGCATGGGCGCAACAGATGCGGGCGTTCGTCGACCTGCGCTGGTGGCCGTTCGCGCTCCTCGTGGTCCTGGCGCTCGGGTTGATCGCGCTGGCGGCCGCCCTGGAGAGCAGGCGACAGTACGACGACGGCACCATCCCGTCCACCGGTGAGCGCCCCAATGCGCACACCATCAAATCCGTGCTCGGTCTGCATCTGACCCTGCAACGGGGTCAAACGATCGGCTGGGCGGTCGGACTGTTCCTGGGCGGCTTGGCCTTTGGCTCGATGACGAAGTCGCTGCTGGACGCGGCCAAGGAGAATGAGCTGATTCAGCGGATGCTGGTGGCGCAGGGCACCGACAGCGTCTACACGACGATGACTCAGTTTCTCGCCGCCGCGGCCACCGCGTACGTCGTCGGGGCGGTGCTGCGATTGCTCAGCGACGAAGAAAAGGGCCTTGGCGAAGCGGTGCTGGCAGGCGCGGTGTCGCGGTGGCGCTGGATGCTCACCGCGGTCGCCTCCGCACTCGTCGGCTCTGTCGTACTGATGTTCTTCGCAGGCCTGGGCAATGGACTGGGCGCAGGCATCACTCTTGGCGAACCGGAAACGGTGGTGCGGCTGACGCTGGCGGGCCTGGCCTACGTGCCCGCGATGGCCGTGATGGCCGGCATCGCCGCCGTCGGCGTCGCGGTGCGTAGAGGTTGGATCGGCTGGCTCGCAGTCACATTCGTGGTCGTGTCGCTGTATCTCGGCGCGCTGCTGCGCTTGCCGGGCTGGCTCATCGACCTGTCCCCGGTCGGCCAGACCACCGCGCCGTCGAGCTACCCGGTCCTTGCACTGACCGTGATGGTCGTCGTTGCTGTGGCACTGAGCGTGCTCGCAGGAGCGATCTACCGCCGCCGCGACGCAATCTGAGCATACGAAGGAGGAATCGTGAAAATCGCTCTTCAACTGGTTGCATCGGCCATCTTCAGCCCAGTGTTCTTCGGGCTGCTGTTGTTCTGGCCCGCAGGTACATTCGACTACTGGCAGGCGTGGGTCTTCATCGCCGTCTTCACGGTCGCCGCCATGATCCCGACGGTCTTTCTGGCAGTGAAGTATCCCGATGCGTTTGCGCGGCGCGTGCGTCCCGGGCCGTTCGCGGAGACGCGCATGGTCCAGAAGCTCATCTACGTCGGAATCTTTTCGATGGTGATCGCGGTGACGGTGGTCAGCGCATTTGATCACAGGTTTGGATGGTCGGCGGTGCCGACGTGGGTCGTGGTCCTGGGCAACGTTCTCGTCGTCGTCGGCATCGGGATAGCAGAACTCGTCATCATCCAGAACAACTACGCGGCGTCGACGATCACCATCGAGAAGGATCAGACGGTCGTGTCGACCGGGCTGTACGGCATTGTGCGCCATCCGATGTACGTCGGTGCGCTTATCAACATGCTCGGGACGCCGCTAGCGCTCGGCTCCTACTGGGGCCTGCTGGGCATTCTTCCCGGCGTGCTGGTCTTCGTGGCCCGGATCACCGACGAGGAGAAGGCGCTGCGCGAGGAACTCGACGGCTACGACGCGTACACCGAAAAGGTGCACTACCGACTGGTGCCAGGGGTCTGGTGACAATGAAAACCTCTGTCCAAGCTGCGTTTACGTCTGTTGTCGGTTTCGTCGCATTCGGGCTGCTGGTTTTCTTGCCGGCAGGCACCTTCGACTACTGGCGAGGATGGGCGTTCATCGCGGTGTTCGCCGCCGCCACCCTGATACCGAGTGTCTATCTGGCGGTGAAGAATCCCGATGCCCTGCGCAGGCGCATGCAAGCGGGTCCAGGTGCCGAGACACGTCCCCTTCAGAAGCTCATCATCACCATCGCGTTCGTATCGACGGCCGCGATGATCGTGATCAGCGCGTTGGACTTTCGCTTCGGCTGGTCGACGGTGCCCGCAGCCGTCTCGGTGGTCGGACTCGTCCTCGTGGCGGCCGGCCTGACCATCTCGATGCTCGTGACGATCCAGAACGGGTATGCCGCAGCCAATATCGCTGTCGAGTCGGGTCAGCAGCTGTCGTCGACAGGCTGGTACGGGTTTGTTCGGCACCCGATGTACTTCGGGAACGTGATCCTGATGATCGGCGTTCCGCTTGCCCTCGGCTCTTACTGGGGTCTGCTGATCGTCATCGCCGGCCTGGGGGTGCTCGCGCTGCGCATCAACGACGAGGAGGCCCTGTTGACCCAGCAGCTGGCTGGATACCGACGAGTACATGCAGAAGGTGCACTACCGGCTGGTGCCCTACGTCTGGTGAGGCCGGGCAGCCCGCCACACGACGAGAAACACCGCAACCACGGCGAAGCGGAGCACGGAGTTGGCGATCAGCGTGCCGTCGGCCTGCGTCATGCCCAGATAGACCAGATCGAGGATGCCGCTCGTCAAATGCAGGACCACGAACGTCGCGACGATGAGCCGAAGCGCGGCAGGATCCGTCAAACGAGCAGCGCCGAACGACAGCACCGCGACGGCGAGTTCCGCCGCGCCGACAAGGTAGACCAGCAGATACTGCGGCCGCTCCAGCGTGATGCCGACCGCCGATGGGATTGCGGTGGGAAACATCATCAGCACCGCGGCACCGGCAAGAGTGATCAGCCCGTGCACCACGAACACTGCCCGTAGCGTTTTCATAGCAGCCTTCCCGTCATGTCCCGAGGTGGTCATCCGTCATAGAGATGACGGCGCAAATGGGCGGACTATGACAGGGGAGGTGCGAGGGTGAGTCGAGAACCGTTCGAGGAACACCGCGCGCACCTGCGGGCGGTCGCCTATCGAATGCTCGGCTCGCTGACCGAGGCCGAGGACGCCGTTCAGGAAGCCTGGCTGCGGATGGACCGCACGGACGTGAGCGACGTGCGAAATATGCGTGGGTGGCTGACCACGGTCGTCGCCCGGATCAGCCTCGACATGCTGCGCGCTCGCAGCGCGCGACCGGAGCAGCCGCTCGACGAGCCCCTGGACCACATCTCAGCGGCGCACCCCATCGACCCCGTCGATCCAGAACAGGAGGCCCTGCTCGCCGATTCGATCGGCGTGGCGCTGCTGGTCATCCTGCAGACCCTGTCGCCGGCCGAACGCCTCGCTTTCGTGTTGCACGACATGTTCGACCTGCCGTTCTCGGAGATCGCCCCGATGGTCGGCCGATCGGAGAACACCGCCGCTCAGCTCGCAGCGCGAGCTCGCCGTCGTGTGCGTGGGAAAACACCCGATTCGACAACGGATCTCGTGCGCCAGCGTCGGCTCGTCGAAGCATTCCTAGCCGCCGCTCGCAACGGTGAGTTCGACGCCCTGCTGACGGTGCTGGACGACGATGTTGTGCTGCACGTCGATGCCACCGCAGCCGGGACGGCCACGACGATACGCGGTGCAGTCGCAGTTGCGGCCAACGCACGGATGTTCTCAGCCAACGCACGATTCGCTGAACCCGCACTTGTCGACGACGCAGTGGGCATCGTCGTCGCACCCGCCGGGCGGCTGGCGATTGTGCTGCGGTTCACCGTGGCCGCCGACAAGATCACCGGGATCAGCATTGACGCCGATCCGCAGCGGCTCCGCCGGTTCAGTTTCGGCGTCCTGGCCTGACGCCTGGCGCCGTTCGGTGTATCAGGCGGCAGTCAATCCTGCGAGATGGTTAGCGACTAGAGCTTCGACCGCACTCGGCTTGAATATGACAACGTCGTTGAGCAATGGCGGCGCGTGTGATTCGTGGCTCGCGCCGGTCGGCGTGACGTACACCGCCTTGTGGCGCTGACCGTCGGCATTGAAGGTATGGACACGCCAACCGGGCGCTTCCTTGGCGTAATTGCAGGCCTCGCACCCACCCAGACCGTTGGCTGCAGTGGTGGGGCCACCGCGCGCATATGGGGTGGCGTGGTCGGTGTGCCGAATCGGCGCATCGCAATACGGAGTGCGGCAGGTGTCATCTCTGAACGCGATGAATTGCGCGAGACCCTTTGGAAACAGGCGCGATCGGGATTCCATCGCGACCAGAGCTCCGGAGTCAGGGTGGCGATAAAGCCGGCGCAGGGTGGCTTTCGACTGCTCGTCGGCGATGGCGTCGCCCGCCAGACGGCACGCGATTGCGGCGGGCACCGGTCCGTACCCGGGGATGTGCGCCGGTGTGGTGCCGCCGCCGAGCAGGGTCTCATCAGTCATGACGAGGTTGACTGCGACGGGGAGCGGGACGTCGGCAGGATGACCGGTGACGCGCTCGAAGAGGGTGTCGGCCATGACCTGGCCGCGACTGCGGTCGTCGAAGCTGGTGTCGGCGGCGCGTTTTAGGGCGGCGTAGACGGAGACACCCTGGGTCATGGGCAGCAAGGCGGTTACGTAGGTCATCGTGTCCGGGGCGGGCCGGACGGTGACCGTGCGTTCGGATTGTGCGCGGACCGCCTTGTCCACAACAGCCTGCGGGTCGAGCTGGTAGGCGATGGCCTTGGCATCGGCCTCAATCCGCTTGTCGCCGAGGCCATCCAATGCCGCCTGGTCGGCACACATTCTGACGTCTAGTGTCCGGCGGTCCTCGATGGACAGGCACGCCGACTCGCGCACGATGAGGGTGGCGCGCCATTCGGAGAGCGCCCCAGATTCCAAAGCCGCCAGGGTATAGGGCATCTCGTGGACGAGTGCGCGGGCGAAGCCGAGGTGCCGCCCGCCACGGTTGGGGGAATCGTGGCGGGCGAGCGCGATCTCGGCGGCAAGGCCGCGGCCCCGTTTGGCGGCGGGTAGGCCTTCGGCCGCCTCCCGAGCGCGGCGGGCCGCGTCGAGGTCGGCGGTGACTCTGGCCTGCTCGGCGGCTGCGGCGGACTTGCCACGTTCCAACTCCGCGATGCGTCCGACCAACGACGCCTCATAAGCAATTGGGTCGGCAACTGCAGCTGGTCCGAACATACTTTCGACTCTAGTTCGGGGGTCCGACAAGTCTGGCCGTCACCGACCCGTTCGACGTGGATCCGAGTGGTACATCAGCATGCTCACGATTACCAGCAGGCTGAATGGATCTCCGCCGGCCTTCCGAACACGCCTTTTGCTTCGATTCCGTTTCGATCCCATGCGGTCAAGGTACGAACGCGCACTGACAACTTTGGCCAACTGTTGGCACGTCCTAGTGCCCATAATGCGTAGATGGAACTGCTGACCGGCTTCGGGCTGGCCACGGCCGCGGGGCTCAACGCCTATATCCCGCTGCTCGCGCTCGGCCTGCTGTCGCGGTTCACCGACCTGGTCACACTGCCTGCCGGCTGGACCTGGCTCGAGAACGGCTGGGTGATGGCGATCGTCGCCGTGCTGCTGGTTGTCGAGATTGTCGCCGACAAGGTCCCCGCCTTGGACAGCGTCAACGACGCGATTCAAACCTTTGTTCGGCCGACGGCGGGCGGCATCGTGTTCGGGTCGGGCACCGCGTCCCAGACCAACGCAGTCGCCGACCCTGGCGCCTTCGCGCAGTCCGGACAGTGGATCCCCGTAGCAATCGGTGTCGTTGTCGCACTGGTGGTGTCATTGACGAAATCGGCGGTGCGACCGGCCGCCAATGTCGCCACTGCAGGTATGGCCGCGCCGGTGCTGAGCACGGTCGAGGACGGAATCAGCGTCGGACTGGTCTTCGTCGCCCTCCTGATCCCGGTGCTGGTGTTGGTGGTCGTGGCTGTGCTGGCCTACGGCGCGTTTCGGCTCTGGCGCTGGCGGCGTCGCCGTGCGCGAACCGCCGAAACAGAAGACAGGGTCGTTAAACCGGGCGATTAGCGACCGGGAATTCTGTTTCGCGGGAAAGCAACTCTTAGATCCAGACACCTTTACCGACGGCGACGACACCGCCGGCGCTGATCGCGAAGCGTTCGCGGTCCTTCTCCAGGTCCACGCCCACCATCTCACCGGGTCCCACGACCACGTTCTTGTCCAGGATCGCGTGGCGCACGACAGCGCCGCGGCCCACGCGTGTGCCCGGCATGATCACGCTGCCCTCGACAATCGCGCCGTCATCGACCACGACGTTGGACGACAGCACCGAATTGCGCACAGACGCAGCCGAAACGATGCTGCCCGCGCCGACCACCGATTCCTGTGCCGAGCCGCCGTTGACGAACTTCGCGGGCGCCAGCATCTCCATCTCACCGCGGATCGGCCAGCGCTTGTTGTAGAGGTTGAAAACCGGGTGCACCGACACCAGGTCCATGTGCGCGTCGTAGAACGCGTCGAGTGTCCCGACGTCACGCCAGTAGCCGTGATCGCGTTCGGTCGCGCCGGGCACCTCGTTGTTGTTGAAGTCGTAGACGGCCGCCATACCGTCGGACACCAGACGCGGGATGATATCGCCGCCCATGTCGTGATCGGAGTGGTCGTCGTCGGCGTCGGCGCGGATGGCGTCGATGAGCACCTTGGTCGTGAAGATGTAGTTGCCCATCGACGCGAACGTCTGCTCGGGGTCGTCGGGCGTGCCCGGCGGATCCGCGGGTTTCTCGATGAAGCTGCGGATGCGCCCCGACTCGTCGGAGTCGATGCAGCCGAACGCAGTGGCTTCGGCCCGCGGGACCCGGATACCGGCGACGGTCGCGCCTGCGCCGCTCTCGATATGGAAAGTGAGCATCTGCTCGGGATCCATCCGGTACACGTGGTCGGCCCCGAAAATGATGATGTAGTCGGGGTCCTCGTCGTAGATCAGGTTCAGCGACTGGTAGATGGCGTCGGCCGAACCGGTGTACCAGCGCGGGCCGAGCCGCTGCTGGGCCGGGACCGGGGTGATGTACTCGCCGGCAAGCCCGGACAGCCGCCAGTTCTTCGAGATATGACGGTCCAGCGAATGCGACTTGTATTGCGTGAGCACGCAGATTCGGAGGTACCGCGCATTGACCAGATTCGACAGTACGAAGTCGATCAGCCGGTAAGCCCCGCCGAAGGGGACCGCAGGCTTGGCCCGGTCGGCGGTCAATGGGTAGAGCCGCTTGCCCTCGCCGCCAGCCAGGACGATGCCCAGCACGTGTGGCAGTTCCCGCATGCTCCAAACCTATCCGCACCAGAGGACAGCGGCTAGGCATTCGCAGCGCTCTGTCGAGGTTATTGACACCTATCCGCATCCAAAACAAGGCTGCGGTCTCCAGATGCGGCTACTACCGTCGTCAGCATGCGGGTGGCGATGTTGACGCGGGAATACCCACCCGAGGTCTATGGCGGTGCGGGTGTACACGTCACCGAGCTCGTCGCGCAGCTGCGCCACTTGTGTGAGGTCGACGTGCACTGCATGGGCGCACCGCGCGCGGGCGCGATCGTGGCGCAGCCCGATCCCGCGTTGCTGGGGGCCAACCCCGCGCTGTCGACGTTGTCGGCGGATCTCAACATGGTCAACACGTCGGGGCAGGCCACCGTGGTGCATTCGCACACCTGGTACGCCGGGCTGGCGGGTCACCTCGCCGCGCTTCTGTACGGGATACCGCACGTACTGACCGCACACTCGCTGGAGCCCATGCGGCCGTGGAAGGCAGAACAGCTCGGCGGCGGCTACCGGGTGTCGTCCTGGGTGGAGAAGACCGCGGTGGAGGCGGCCGACGCGGTGATCGCCGTCAGCTCGGGTATGCGCGACGACGTGTTGAGCACATATCCGGCGCTGGATCCGAACCGGGTACATGTGGTGCGCAACGGAATCGACACCGATGTCTGGTATCCGGTCCATGGAGCGGACGAGAGGAGCACTTCAGGGCAAACACAGCCGGGCGAGTCCGTGCTCGCCGAACTCGGCGTCGACATGACCCGGCCGATCGTCGCGTTCGTCGGACGGATCACCCGCCAGAAGGGCGTCTCGCATCTGATCGCGGCTGCGCACCGGTTCGCACCGGATATCCAGCTGGTGCTCTGCGCCGGCGCACCGGACACCCCCGAAATCGCGGCGGAGGTCACGGAGGCCGTTCAGGATCTGGCGCGCAGCCGCACCGGCGTGTTCTGGGTGCGCGAAATGATGGCGGTCAACAAGATTCGTGAAATACTCTCAGCTGCAACAGTTTTCGTATGCCCCTCGGTGTACGAGCCCCTTGGCATCGTCAACTTGGAGGCGATGGCGTGCGCGACGGCGGTGGTGGCGTCGGATGTCGGCGGCATTCCCGAGGTGGTGGACAACGGCCACACCGGTGTGCTCGTGCACTACGACGCGGGCGACCAGAAAGGGTATGAGTCCCGGTTGGCCGACGCGGTGAATGCAGTGGTCGGCCGACCCGGAGATCGCCCGGCAGTACGGGCTGGCAGGCCGGCAGCGCTGTATCGAGGAATTCTCGTGGGCGCACATCGCCGAACAGACCTTGGAGATCTATCGGAAGGTCGCTTCCCAGGCGTGAACCGCCGAGGGCCCGCGCAGACTAGCTGGTGACGCCCTTGAGTTCGTCGCCGAGCGCGGACGCCTCGTCGGGCGTGAGTTCGACGACCAAACGTCCGCCGCCCTCCAGCGGTACCCGCATCACGATGCCTCGCCCCTCCTTTGTTGCTTCCAGGGGACCGTCGCCGGTCCGGGGCTTCATCGCCGCCATCGAGTGCTCCCTCCACATGAGCCAGCCCGCACGGTGGGCCTAACGAATTCCCCCTATTGTTCCCTATCCGCGGGTTCGCGTGTGCAAAGACCCGGACAAGACGGCCTCAGAGCTGCCGAGATCGGCATCCACAGCGGGGCTTGCGGGTCAGTCCGACACCGGCGCCGGCGACGTTTTGGTCGCCTCGACGAAGTACCCGCGAGGAGCGTCCTGGACGTGGGCAGGCGCGGCAGGCGTGGGCCATCGGCCCCACCGGTAACCGGGGTCGGCCACGTCGGTGACGTCGGCCGACCAGCCAATGCGTTCAGCGAGTTCACCCGGTGCATCGGTGGCGAACAGCCACGGCGATCCCTGCTCAGCCATGGACTTCCGGAGTCCGGCCATGAAGGGAGCGTTCAGCAACGCCGCACCGACAATGTCGTACAGCAGCACCGATCCGGGTGCAGAGAGGCGATCGATGCGCGTGAAGAGCCTTCGCACAGCGGTCTCGTCCAGATACTGCAGCAGACCCTCGATCAACCAGACCGACGGTGCGTCCGGATCCAGGCCGGCGGACCGCAGCGCGCCGGGCCAGTCATCCGCCAAATCAACCCCGAGAGCCACACGCCGACACCGGGCCTCGTCGTCGGCCATCCGCTCGGCCTTGGCAGCGATCACCTGTGGCTGGTCCAGTTCGAACACCGTGGTTCCTGCCGGCCACGGCAGCCGGAAGGCGCGCGCGTCCAGGCCGGCGGCGACGATCACCACTTGATTCACGGTGTCGGTAGCGCGCAACAGGGCCTCGTCCCAGAAGCGGGTGCGGACCACGATCTGCGTCGTGGACTGCTCGCCGACCGCGGCGACCATGCGCGCCAGCATCTCTGCACCGGCCTCGCCCGCGAGCCGCCCCGCGAACGGGTCGGTGAACAAGCGATCGTCGCGGGCTGACTCGCGCGCTCGAATGGCTGCGACCAGAACACCCGTATCGGCCACCGCCCTCATGTTCTTCTCTGTCATTGCTGCGTCCCGGGCACCCAGCAGTCTGCGGTGTGGTCGTCGACCATTCCGGTCGCCTGCATCAAGGCGTAAGCGGTCGTCGGCCCGACGAACCGGAACCCCCGCCGCTTCAGTTCCTTGGCCATCGCGGTCGATTCCGGTGTTACCGCAGGGACGTCTGCCACGCCGGCCGGCCGAGGCCGCGGTGTCGGCGCGAACGACCACAGCAACTCGCCGAGGTCCACATCGAGATCGGCGACCGCGCGGGCATTGGCGATGGTGGCCTCGATCTTCGCGCGGTTGCGCACGATGCCGGTATCGGCCATCAATCTCGTGATGTCGCGTTCGCGGTAGCGCGCGATGCGTTCGACATCGAACTGGTGGAATGCGCGGCGGAAGTTCTCTCGCTTGCGCAAGATGATCAGCCACGACAGTCCGCTCTGGAACGCCTCCAGCGTGACGCGCTCGAACAGCGCCCTGGAGTCCCGCAGCGGCCGACCCCACTCCGTGTCGTGGTAGTCCCGGTAGATCACGAAATCATCTGGTGACAAGCGTGATTCGTCGATCCACGCGCAGCGGACGCGATCGTCGTCCGCGGTCACGTTTCGCCCTCTTCTTCCGGCGACGTCAGCGCGTGCGCGCCGCCCTCGATGCGGTGCTCTCCTCCCCCGTCGTCATCGATCCCGTACGCGGCACGCACCGCGGCCAGTTGCCCGCGCACCAGATCGAGCTCCTGACCCAATCGGTCGAGCACCCAGTCCACTTCGCTGGTCTTGTAGCCGCGCAGTGTCTGGCTGAATTTGACCGCGTCCACGTCGGCGCCGGTGACGCCGGAGGCGGGCAATACGGTGGCGGTCGTATCGCGCGGCAACGGCGGCAACGACTCGCCGCGACCGAACAGCACACTTCCCAGCGCGAACAGCACGATGGCTATGAGGACGAGCACGACCATATACAGCAGAACCAGCGTCATGCCCTCGATACTGCCTCAGCGGGCCGACAGGCAACCACCGACAACCCGCGCGCCAACCTACCGCGGTGCGCTTCTACGGGTGAGGCCGCAGACTGTTCATCGGCGGCCGGTCGATCAGCGACACCTCCGACGAGCGCGGCGTGAAATCGTCGCCGTCGGCGAAGAACTGTGTCAGGCCCACGCCTGAGTCCTGCACGCCACACCGCGAGAACAGCGTCGCGATGACCTGACGGCTCATCGCGGCCAGCTCGGTCAGCGGCCGGTTGCGGTGCTCCCGCACGCCGAGATTGACCTGCGCGATCGCATCCAGGCCGAGGCGGTCATAGGTATCCACGAGCAGGCCGATCTCCACGCCGTAGCCCGGGGCGAACGGCACCGACGTCAGCAGTTCGCGAGTGCCCGCGTATTCGCCGCCAAGGGGCTGCAGCAGGCAGGTCAGCTCGGGACGCAGTGCGGCGAGCAGAGGCCTGGCCACCAGCTCGGTGACGCGGCCTCCGCCGTTGGCGTCCTCGCTGCCGCTCACCTTCAGCGGGCGCCGGTAGAAGCCCTTGACCAGGTGCACACCCTCGGCGGTGAGCAGCGGACCCACCAGCTTGGGCACGAACATCGGATCCGGGTCGATCAGGTCGGAGTCGACGAAGACGACGATGTCGCCGGTCGTGACGGCCAGCGACCGCCACAGGACCTCGCCTTTGCCCGGCTGCGGGGCGACCTCGGGCAGCGCGACCTCGCGGCTGATGACCCTCGCGCCCGCGGCAAGTGCGCGGATCTCGGTGTCGTCGGTCGAGCCGGAGTCCAACACGATCAGCTCGTCGACCAGGCCACCGAGCAGGGGTGTGATGGTCTCGACGACGCTCGCGACCGTTTCTTCCTCGTTGAGGGCAGGCAACACCACCGAGATGGTGCGCCCGGCCTTGGCGGCCTCGAGTTCGGCGATCGTCCACATGGGCCGGCTCCAGCTGTGGTCGGCCAGCCAGGGGTGTTCCGCAATTTGTGCGGCGGCCAGCTCCGGTAGCAGTGTCATGCCAGTCCCCTCACTGTGCGCGTCGGTGGACGCGTCCCCTGGATCGACGCGACCATCTCCAGTACGCGTCGAGTGGGTCCCACCTCGTGCACTCGGAACATGGCCGCACCATCGGCGGCGGCCAGCGCGGTCGCCGCCAAGGTGCCTTCCAAGCGTTCGGTCAGGTCCACACCCAGAGTTTCCCCGACAAAGTCTTTGTTGCTCAGCGCCATCAGGACTGGCCATCCAGTTTTTACAAGGTCTTTTACGTGGCGCAACAAACTAAGGCCGTGATAAGTGTTCTTGCCGAAATCGTGCGTCGGATCGATCAAGACCGCGTTACGCGCGACCCCGGACGCGACCGCACGCTCGGCCGCAGCCGTGACTTCGGCGATCACGTCGTCCACCACGCCACGTTCTGAGATGCCGTAGTTGACCCGGAAAGGACGGGTGCGCGGCACGGCGCCGCCGGTATGCGAGCAGACCAACCCGGCGCCGAATTCCGCGGCGACCGCCGGCAGCGCGGGGTCGTGACCGCCCCAGGTGTCATTGATCAGGTCCGCACCTGCCGCGCAGGCCTGTTTGGCCACCACCGCACGCCAGGTGTCGACGCTGATCAGCTGGTCAGGATAGGTGTCGCGGAGCCATTCGATGAACGGCACGACCCGGGCGATCTCCTCGTCGGCGTCGACCGAACTGCCGGGGCCCGCCTTCACACCGCCCACGTCGACGACATCGGCGCCGTCTTCGATCACGCGATGGGCGGCCGTCTTGGCTGCGTCGTCGGTGAAGGTGGCGCCCCGGTCGTAGAACGAGTCCGGCGTGCGGTTGACGATCGCCATGATCAACGCGCGATCACCGGCCACGGGGCGGCCCAGAAACGTCGACTGCACGCCCTCCAGGCTACGGGCCTGCGATTTCGGCGCGCCTACGGACGCTCACGGGCTGTTTCCGCGCCAGAATCGCTACTATTTCGGGCGCTTGCCCGCGGCGACCTCGCCCGGGTACTCGTCGTAGAACTCGACGTAGCCCTCCTCGCGACCGGCAAGGACGTAGATCGGATCGTCGATCTCCACGTCTTCGTCGTCGCCTTCGCCGGTGCTCCCGCCATAGCCCTCCTTGCGCAGGTCCACCTTCTGACTCTTGAACGTCGACGTATGAGCGATTTCCTTCACCACCCTGACGAACAACGGCACCGCGTAACCGGGCAGGCTCTCGTACGCCGCCTTCGCCAGGGCCTTGCCGTCGAACTCCTCCCCGTCCTTGAGCTGGATCGCCACCATGCCTGCGCGACCGCCAGCCCCTTCGACTTCGACGCCGAACACGGTGGCCTCCTCGACCTGCGGATCCCGTGACACCGCGGCCTCGACCTCCGTGGTCGCCACGTTCTCACCCTTCCACCGGAACGTGTCGCCGAGCCGGTCGGTGAAAGCGGCGTGCCCAAACCCCTGCGAGCGCATCAGGTCGCCGGTGTTGAACCAGACGTCGCCCTCTTTGAACGCGTCACGTACGAGTTTCTTCTCGCTGGCCTTCTTGTCCGTGTAGCCGTCGAACGGCTGGAAGCTGCTCACTTTCGACAGCAGCAGACCCGGCTCGCCGGTCTTGACCTTGCGCACGCGGCCGTTGTCGTCCCGCACCGGATCCCCGGTATCCGCGTCGTACTCCACGAAAGCCACCGGCGTCGGGCAGATCCCGGTCGACTTGTCGATGTTGAGCACGTTGACGAATGCGGTGTTGCCCTCGCTGGCGCCGTAGAACTCGCACACCCGCGGAATACCGAACCGCTTGGTGAAGTCGTCCCAGATGGCGGGCCGCAGGCCGTTACCGATGATCACCCGCACCTTGTGCTTGCGGTCGGTGTCCTTGGGCGGTTGGTTGAGCAGATAGGTGCAGATCTCACCGATGTAGATGAACGCCGTCGCCTTATAGCGGATCACGTCGTCCCAGAACTTGGAGGCGGAGAACGACTTGCCGAGCGCCAACGTCGCGCCCGCATTGACCGTCGATCCGAGCGCCACCGTCAGCGCGTTGTTGTGATAGAGCGGCAGGCAGCAGTACAACGTGTCATCGCTGTGCAGTCGCAGGCCCAGTCCGCCGAAGCCGGCGAGCGCGCGCAGCCACCGGTAGTGGGTCATCACGCTGGCCTTGGGCATCCCCGTGGTCCCCGACGTGAAGATGTAGAACGCCTTGTCCTTGGCCAGCACGGCGGCCGTGATCGGGGGGTCCTGGGTGGGCGCGGTGGCAGCGAGTCGGTCCAACTCCTCGAGCGTCATCAGCCCGCTGGTGTCGGCGCCGCTGTCGGTGATCAGCTCGATCAGATCGGTTTCGGCGACGATCGCCTTGGCATCGAGTAGTCCGATGCTGTGGGCCAGGACATCGCCGCGCTGGTGATAGTTGAGCAATCCCGCGATGGCGCCGCATTTGACCACGGCCAGCATCAGCAACACTGCCTGCGGGGAGTTGCGCAGCATGACACCGACGACGTCGCCGTGCCCGACCCCGCGCGCGGCCAACACCGCGGCGTAGCGATTGGCGGTCTCATTGGCCTGGCGGTAGGTCAGCTGCTGATCCTCGAACCGCACGAACACCCGATCGCCGTAGCGCGCCGCACGGTCCTGGAAGACCTTGCCGATCGACGTCTTGGCAGTGGGGCGCGCCATGAAACCCGTTATGGCGCCGCGGAGCATCACAGGCGCGTCCATCAACAGGCGCGGTACCCGGGTGGCGATGTCGAGCAGGCCAACACTGCTCCGGACGCCGGATTTCTGGTCGGTCATGCGGTGGGTCCCCTCCGGTGTTCGCTTGCAGAACACACCCTATCGGCGCGGGTGACGGCTATCACCGCGCGGTTCGCAGGCGGCCAGAGCGGCGTCGACGTCATCGACGACCACCAGCCGGTCCAGCGCACGCTGGGCGACGTAGCCGCTGTCGATCAGCCCGTGCAGCCAAGTGAGCAAACCGGCGTAGTGCCCGAACGGGTCGAGCATCACCACCGGCTTATCGTGCATACCCAGGTAACCGGCGGTCCACGCCTCGAAGAACTCCTCCAGCGTCCCGATGCCGCCGGGCAAGGCGATGAACGCGTCGGCGCGGTCCTCCATGACCTGCTTGCGTTCACGCATGGTTTCGGTGACGACGAGCTCGTCGGCTTCGACGTCGGCGACCTCGCGATGCACCAGTGCCTTAGGGATCACGCCGACGGTGTGGCCGCCGACCTGCCTGGCCGCGGCCGCCAACGCACCCATCGCCGACACGTTGCCGCCGCCGGACACCAGCGTCCAGCCGCGGTCCGCGATCGCCGCACCCACCTGTTCGGCGAGCGTCAGCAGTTCGGGATGCGTCGGACCCGACGCGCAGTAGACACAGACCGCCCACTCGCGGTCGGGTTCGCCGGACACACGCTAAAACCTAGCCATAGACTCCGGCCGTGCCGATTGAGTGGGTGACCGTGCCGCTTGAACCGGCACTGGAAACTCTGGAAGCCGGTTCGCAGGGTCGGGCCGGAGCGGTGATCATCGGTCCTGCGGGGGTCGGCAAGACCACGCTGGCGCGCGCCGCCGCGGCACGGTTGGGCGCGCGATTCAACCGCGTGGATTGGGTCACTGCGACGACACCGTCGGCCGCCATTCCGTTCGCCGCGTTCAGCCATCTCATCGACGTGCCGGACACCGGTAAGACCGCCGAGGTGTTGCGGATGGCCCGCGAGTCACTCGGCGATGGACGGTTGTTGTTGGTCGACGACGCGCATCTGTTGGACAAGTTGTCGGCGGCGCTGGTCCATCAGTTGGCCGTGGGTGGCGCAGCGACGCTCATCGTGACGGTTGTGCCCAACGGCCCTGTGGCCGAAGAGATCTCGGCGCTCTGGGAGGACGATCTGCTCAAGCGAATCGACCTGCAACCCGCTGGCCATGACGACAGTCGAGTGGCCACGCTGGTCGAAGAATTCGTCGCGGCGCTGCCCTCCACTGCTCACCGGGTTTTGGAGTACCTGGCCGTCGACGACCCCCTCCCTCTCGCTGAGATCTCCGACCTCGTCGGCCGCGACGCTGTGGCGGAAGCGGAATCCGCCGGCGCGATCGCCGTCGACGAAGATCATGTGCGCCCGGCCCATCCGCTGTTCGTCGACGCGGTGCGCGACGCGCTGGGCGGGCCGGAACTGCGCCGATTGCGAACGGATTTGGTCGAACGACTCGGTGCCGCGCCGCCACGCAATGTGGTGGCCACGCTGAGGCTGGCCGTGTTGGGACTGGACAGCGACCGCCCACAGCCGACCGCAGAAATCGTCGCGGCCGCCGGGGAGGCACTGCGCCTTGGCGACCTGGTGCTGTCCGAGCGGCTCAGTCGGGCTGCTTTGCAGCGCGGGGCTGGCCTGCCCGCGCGGCTCACGCTCGCCTACGCCCTCGCGTGGCAGGGCCGTGGCCGCGACGCCGATTCTGTTCTAGCTCAAGTGGATCCATCCACATTGTCGGAGACCGAGTTGATGGCGTGGGCGTTGCCGTTGGCGGCCAACCAATTCTGGATGTTGTCCGAGCCGGAGCGGGCCACGGCGTTTCTGAAGGCGACGCGGAACAAGGTGTCCTCACCGGCCGCGCAAACCACTCTCGATGCGTTGTCTGCGACGTTCGCCATGAACGCAGGCGGCCCCGGTCGTGCGCTCCAGATCGCGAACGAAGTACTGGCGTCACCGTCGGCCGATGACACCGCGGTCGGGTGGGCGGCCGCTGCCGCGGCATTGAGCGCGGCGCGTATGGGACGCTTCGCCGAGGTCGACGCGTTCGCAGAACGAGCGATCGCCGCAGGACATCCAGGACTACTGCGGTTCACGAGTGGATTCGGGCAGACGACAGCGCTTTTGATGGCGGGCGATCTCGACACGGCACAGGAACTTGGCCAGCAGCTCACCGATTTCGCGCAGCTGCAGCAGCCCGGGCGCGCCATCGGCGAGGTGTTGGTGGCCGATGTGCTCATCGCGAAAGGCGAACTCGAGCCAGCCGTTCGGCTGTTACGCAGGGCAGCCGCCGCATTGGCGCCGACCGGCTACTCGTGGGGCCCGCTGGCGTGGATGCTGTTGGCGCAGGCCCTCGGCCAACAGGGCGCGACGGTCGAAGCGGGAAAGGCGTTGTCCCGAGCAGAGTCTCGGCACGGATTGAAGTCGATGCTGTTCGCGCCGGAACTTGCGTTGGCACGCGCGTGGACGATGTCCGCGCGGGGCGACAAACACGGTGCGATCACCGCGGCGCGCGACGCGGCGCGCAGCGCCGAGCGTGGCGGACAGACGGCGGTCGTGTTGCGGGTGCTGCTCGACGCGGTGCGGCTCGGCGACATTCGGGCGGTCGACGGCATCGCGCGGGCCAGTCGGGACGTCGACTGCGCCGTAGGCCAATTGGCGCTGGCGCACGCTCGCGCGCTTGCTGGACGTGACGCGTCTGAATTGCGGGGCGTATCAGAGCGGTTGGCCGCACTCGGGATGCACCGCGCCGCCGAGGACGCGGCTGCACAAGCCGGCGGCCCCTAGACGTCTACAGCCGCACGGTCCTGTGCCCTAATTGGTTGATCGGGTTCCTACAGCCTGCGGCCCAAGTCGTCGCCCGTGTGGCGGGGCTGCTCCGGCGGTGCGACGGGGGCCGGGCCTGCACCGGGCCTGTTGCCCTCGGGTCCGGAGGCCAAATCGCGGTCATCGGCGCGCTGCAACGGCTCGCGTTCCGGAGGCGGCGGCGCCTGTTGCTCGTCCGGGCGATCTTCGGCTTCGACGCGCTGCTCGAGGCGCTCGACCCGTTCTTCAAGCGGGTCACGTCCCGGCTGCTGTGGAGCCGATCCCACCCCGCCAGGCGCGGCGGCTACCGGTGCGCCACCGGCCGGGGACTGACCGGCTTGGCCGCCGCCGGATTCGCCGCCGCCACCCTGGGCCGCCTTCATCGCCTGCTCGATCAGTGAACCGAACATGCCGGACCCGCCTTGCGCGGCCTGCGCGGGTGCGCCCGCCATTTGACCCATCTGGCCCGCTTGTTCGCCCAGTTTGCCGAGCATGCCGACAACTTGACCGACGGACTGCGAACCGGAGGCGTCGGAGTTCGTGTAATCCGCCTGCGCGGCGCCCAGCTTGCCGGAGTACATGTGCTCCTTCGCCGCCAGCGACGCGACGTTGGCGGTCAACTGGGCGGCGAGCGTGGGAAGCACGGCCGAGATCGTCGCGCTCATTGCGTCCGGCCCCGGGGGAAGCATCGGTATCTCGGGCAATTCGATCGAAGCCGCGTTCCAGCTGATGCCCTCGGGCTTTTTCAGCGGGCTACCCATCGCAGTCCATCCTTTTCGTCACCCTGCCGTCTTCACCAGTCATCGTCCACGTCGTCCCCGTCGAGATCGTGATCGAGCGGCGCAGGCACGGCCAGCCCAGGCGATGTGCCACCGCTCTCGCCGCGCGCCCCGCCCATCATCGGGCCCATTCCACCCATACCGCCGCCAGCAGCCATCGGCGCCACCCCACCGACCGCGGAGCTGCCCGCCAGCGCGCCTTCCGAGGGAGCGGTGGACACCGGCTTGGCATTGCCCACCAGGTTCGCCATCAGCGGCGTCTGCGACGGCACACCTCCGGAGCCGGGCAGCGAGGCCGCGCGCACCATGCCGGAGCCGCCGCCCGCACCACCTCCGCCGGCCAGCGGGTGATTGGAGAACGACGAGAACGGCATACCGGCCGCGCCCATCGAATCCGCCTTGCCACCTTGGCCGAACATCGAGGTCAGCTGCTGCAGCGGTTGGGACAGCTGCTGCAGCGGCTGCATCATCTGCTGCGGGATCTGCATCAGCATCTGAGGGAGCTGTCCGGCCATCGACCCCAGTTGGCTGAGCATCTGCATCGCCTGGTCGGACCCCTGACCCGCTTGTTTCCCGGCTTCCTCGCCGGCCTCCTCGGCCTGTTTGGCTCCGGGCACCGACGGGGCGCCCGGCAGGGGAAGGCTCGGCGGCACCCCAAGTGTGTTCGCGAGCTCGGTCGTATTGGTGGTCACGTTGGCCATGTTTTGCGACAGGCCCATCATGACCCGGCTCCTGTGCCAGCTCCGCAGCGTTGGGGAAGGGCATCGCGGCAATCGCTTCGCATTCGGCTTGCGTCTCCTGCGCGATGGTGTTGGCCAGGAGTTTCGTCTTCACGACGGTGGCCTCCATGGCGCGCAGCTTGGCGGCGATCGCGGCGGCGTGCGCGGCGTTGGCCTCGTGGCCTCCGATGATCGTGGTCGCCTCGCCCGCGGCGGCCATCGACCCCGTGCCCTCCCACACATCGGTGAGTTTCATCAACTGTCCCTGCTGCTGAGGGACCACTGTGCCGCTGATCTTGGCCGCCAGCGCCTCGTACGTGGCCGCCGCCGCTGCCAGCGCCTCCTCGTCGACGTTCGGCCAGCCCGGACCGGTCACTGTCTGACCGCCATACGGGCTGCTATCGGGCTCGATCGCCATAGGGACCAAATTTACCGTGCCGCCGATAGCTGTCCGTCCGCAAATTCAGCTGGTCAAGATCGACGATCAGCGCTGCTTAGACGGGACCCAACCGGCCACCCGATAGCCGCAGGGTGCGCTGCACGCCGATCTGCGCCAGGAACCGCTCGTCGTGGCTGACGACCACGAATGCACCCCGGTAGGCGTTCAGCGCCGCCTCCAGCTGGCCGACACTCACCAAATCGAGGTTGTTGGTCGGCTCGTCGAGCAGCAGGAGCTGCGGCGCCGGTTCGGCGTAGAGGACACAGGCCAGCGTCGCGCGCAGCCTCTCGCCCCCCGACAATGTCGCTACCGGCAGGTGTATGCGGTTGCCCCGAAACAGGAACCGGGCCAGCAGATGCATGCGCCGAGTCTCCGACAGGCTCGGCGCCGAGGACGCGAGGCTTTCCGCGACGGTGCGCTCGGGGCGCAGCAGGTCGAGACGCTGGGACAGATACGCCACCCGGCCGTCGGCACGCTCGACGCTTCCGGCGTCGGGTGCCAACTCGCCGCCGATGATGCGCAACAGAGTTGATTTGCCGGCACCGTTGGGCCCGGTGAGCGCGATGCGTTCGGGGCCGCGGAGCGACAGTTCGACACCGGTGAACAGCGTCCGGCCACCGCGCCGGGCGGTCAGGCCTTCGGCCCGCACCACCATGCGCCCGGCGGGCACATTCGTCTCCGGCAGCTCCAGAACGAGCACGTCGTCGTCCCGAAGGGTGCGCTCCGCCTCGTCGAGGCGGGTCCTCGCGTCGGCGACGCGTGCCGCATTGACCCCGTCGATTCGGCCCGCCGATTCCTGCGCACTGCGCTTCCTCGCGCCCGCGATGATTTTCGGCAACCCGGCGTCCTTCACGTTGCGCGCCGCGACCGACGATCGGCGTGCCGCTCGCTCACGAGCCTGCTGCATCTCCCGCTTCTCGCGTTTCAGCTGCTGTTCGGCGTTGCGGATGTTGCCTTCGGCGACTCGTTGCGCCTCGTTGACCGCTTCTTCGTACATCGTGAAATTGCCTCCGTAGAACAGCATTTCGCCGCGGTGCAACTCAGCAATACGGTCCATCCGGTCGAGAAGCACCCGGTCGTGGCTGACCAGCAGCAGGCAGCCGGTGAAGCCGTCGAGCGCGTCGTAAAGCTTGTTTCGCGCATCGACGTCGAGGTTGTTGGTCGGCTCGTCCAGCAGCAGGACGTCGGGCTGCTCGAGCAGCTGCGCGGCCAACCCAAGTGAGACGACCTCGCCGCCGGACAGCGAGCCGAGCCGACGGTCGAGATCGAGGTGGCCCAGGCCGAGCTTGTCCAGCTGGGCGAGGCTGCGTTCCTCGACATCCCAGTCGTCACCGATCGCGGCGAACACATAGTCACCGGCATCGCCGGCAGCCAGCGCATCGAGCGCTTCGATGACCGACGCGACGCCGAGGACGTCGGCGACAGTCTTGTCGGCGGCGAACGGCAACGTCTGTGGCAGGTAGCCGACGGTGCCGTCGACACCGATCGACCCGTGGGTGGGCTCGCGATCGCCGACGATCAACTGCAGCAGCGTGCTCTTACCGGCGCCGTTGGGCGCGACCAGGCCGGTGCGGCCATCGCCGACGGTGAAGGACAGGTCGGTGAACAGGGGTGTGCCGTCGGGGAATGCGAACGACATGTTCGAAGAAACGATGGAAGACATGCGAGAGATCTCTCGTGACAAACGACTTTCGGACACCGGAGTCGTTGTCTCACCGCATGCTTCCAGCGTACGGATCGGGTCAACCGGTTAAATATCTCCGCAGCATGTCGGTCGCGGCGGTGATCGCCGCGGTGTCGACGCGCTCGTCGACTCGGTGGGCCAGGTTCGGATCGCCGGGCCCGTAGTTGACGGCCGGGATGCCGAGCGCCGCGAACCGCGCGACGTCGGTCCAGCCGTACTTCGCCCGTACCTGTCCCCCTGCGGCGTCAACGAGCGCCGCGGCAGCGGGTGCCGTCAGGCCCGGCAGCGCACCGTTGGCCGCGTCGGTCAACTTGATCTCGACCTCGAGCCCGTCGAACACTTCATGCACATGCGCGGTGGCCTCGGCGACGCTGCGGTCGGGTGCGAAACGGAAGTTCACCGTCAGCGAGGCCGCGTCGGGGATCACGTTGCCCGCGATCCCGCCGTCGATGCGCACGGCCGACAATCCCTCACGGTAGGTGCAGCCGTCGATGTCGACGTTGCGGGCCTGATACGACGACAGCCGGTCCAAAACTGCACCGAGTTTGTGGATTGCGTTGTCACCCAACCAGGATCGCGCTGAGTGCGCACGGGTGCCCGAGGCACTCACCACGACGCGCAGCGTGCCCTGGCAGCCGGCCTCGATGTAACCGCCGGAGGGCTCGCCGAGGATGGCGACGTCTGCGGCCAGCCACTCGGGCAGTTCGCGTTCGATGCGGCCCAGACCGTTGGCGGCGGCCTCGATCTCCTCGCAGTCGTACATCACCAGCGTGATGTCGTGCCGCGGTTCGGCGATCGTCGCGGCCAGGTGCAGGAACACTGCGTCGCCGGACTTCATGTCCGACGTGCCGCAGCCGTGCAGTTGACCGTCGGCCAGCCGGCTGGGCAGGTTGTCGGCGGCGGGCACGGTGTCGGTGTGGCCGGCGAGCAGCACGCGTGATGGCCGGCCGAGGTTGGTGCGCGCGAGTACGGCGTCGGCGTTGCGCACGATCTCGAACCCGGTGGTCTGCTCACGCAGGGCGGCTTCGATCTCGTCGGCGATGCGTCGCTCGCTGCGCGACTCGCTGGGGATGTCCACCAGCGCCGCGGTCAGGGCGATCGGGTCACCGTGCAAGTCCAGGCTCACACCGCCTGACGTTAGTCTGATCGCCGTGACTTCTGCTGCAGGTGTAGGCCTGGCGACGATCGCGGCCGACGGATCGGTCCTGGACACGTGGTTCCCGGCGCCGGAGCTGGGCGCCGACGGAGCCTCGGGCACCACCCGTTTGTCGGTCGCTGAGATTCCCGAGGAACTGGTTGCGCTGACCGGACCCGACGAGGACCGCGGCGTCGAGACGGTCGCCGTCCACACCGTCATCTCGTCGCTGGAGGACAAGGCCACCGACGCCTATGACGCGTACCTGCGGCTGCACCTGTTGTCGCATCGGCTCGTGGCGCCGCACGGACTCAATGCCGACGGCTTTTTCGGGCTGCTGACAAATGTGGTGTGGACCAACCACGGGCCGTGCGCGGTCGATGGCTTCGAGATCGTGCGGGCCCGGCTGCGCCGGCGCGGACAGGTGACGGTGTACGGCGTCGACAAGTTCCCACGCATGGTGGACTACGTCCTGCCCTCGGGGGTGCGCGTGGCCGACGCCGACCGCGTGCGCCTTGGTGCGCACCTGGCCTCGGGTACCACAGTGATGCACGAGGGTTTCGTCAACTTCAACGCGGGAACGCTGGGCAGCTCGATGGTGGAGGGCCGCATTTCGGCCGGCGTGGTCGTAGACGACGGCAGCGACGTCGGCGGTGGCGCGTCGATCATGGGCACGCTCTCCGGTGGCGGCACACAGGTCATCTCGGTGGGCAAACGCTGCCTGCTCGGTGCGAACGCCGGACTCGGTATCTCACTCGGCGACGACTGCGTAATCGAGGCCGGCCTCTATGTCACCGCGGGCACCAAGGTGCAGATTGCCGAGGGCCAGACGGTCAAGGCTCGTGAGCTCTCGGGTGCGAATAATCTTCTGTTCCGGCGCAATTCGCTGACCGGCGCAGTCGAGGTCGTCAAGCGCGACGGCAGCGGGATCACGCTCAACGAGGCCCTGCACGCCAACTGATCAGCCCGCGGCGTTCGGCTTCAATGGCGGACAGCGTCCCTGATCATCGGCCGCGAGTTCGAAATGCCATATCTCGTTGGCGTAGATCTGGCACAGCCCGAACTGCCGGCCGTTGGCGATGAGCCACTTGTCGGCCTCCACCGGGGTGATGTCAACGGCGTTGCCCTCGACATGCATCGACGCGTCGGGCGCTGCGACGAATTTCCTTGCCGCATCGACACTTCCGTAGATACGGACGCCATCGTCGAACAGCCTCTGCTGGAAACCCTTCGACCGCCACCCAGAGTTGATCCGGATGTCGACGCCCTCGGCTTCGGCCTTGCGCGATGCGTTCTGAATCGCGGTGAGCAGCGCCGGGTCGAGCCATCCGACGATCGGGTTGGAGACATCGAACGGACTCAGTGTGACCCCGTCAGGCAGCCAACCGCCGATAGTGTCGGTGGCTGCCGACCCGATGTCCATGGGGTCGTTGACATCGCTGGGTGCCGGCGGCGGCGGAGGTTGCGCTTGACCCGTCCCGGACGCAAAAGCAAGGAGCGCAACTGCCGCTGCGAGCGTGCGCAAACTGCGGAATTTGGGCGGCGTGTCGCCCTCGGACACGCACGCTCGCCCAGAGGGGATGAGGGTCAATCGTCCGCGGCAGCGAGGATGCAGAATTCGTTGCCCTCCGGATCGGCCAGCACCACCCAGCTCTCGTCGCCCCGCTGCCCGATGTCGACTCGGCGCGCACCCAGTGCGAGGACGCGATCCACCTCGGCCTGCTGGTCGTCGGGACGGAAGTCGAGGTGGATGCGGTTCTTGACCACCTTCTCGTCGGGAACCGCGATGAATATCCAGTTCACGCCCGCACCCGGTGGCGCGTGCAACACGACGTCGCCGTCGTCGTCCACATCGTGCGGCCAGTCCAGCACCTGCGACCACCAGCGGCCCAAGGCGGTGGCGTCGCGGGCATCGATACAGATCTCGTCGAACGTTAGAGCCACTGTGGCAGCTCCTTTTTCAGCACCTTGCCCATGGCATTGCGCGGCAGGCTGTCGACCACCCGCACCTCCCGCGGTCGCTTGTGCACCGAAAGCTCTTGCGCGACAAAATCGATCAGCACTTGCGGATCGGCATCGCCCACGACGAACGCGACGATGCGCTGGCCGAGATCGTCGTCCGGAACGCCTACCACCGCCGCTTCGGTGACACCGGCATGCCCGAGCAGCGCGGCCTCGATCTCACCGGCGCCGACCCGAAAGCCGCCGGTCTTGATCAGGTCGACCGACTCGCGGCCGACGATACGGTGCATGCCGTCCGCGTCGATGACCGCGACATCGCCGGTGCGGTACCAGCCGTCGGCATCCAACACATCAGCGGTGGCATCGGCACGATTGAGGTAGCCGTCGAAAAGCGTCGCGCCCCGGACATGAAGCTGCCCAATGGTTTCGCCGTCGCGTGCAACCTGGGTGCCGGACTCGTCGAGCAGCCGCGTTTCGATTCCCGCCAATGGCAGGCCCACCCACCCCGGACGACGCTCCCCGTCGGCGCGCGTGCTGATGGTGATCAGTGACTCCGTGGACCCGTAGCGTTCGATGGGCCGGTGACCGGTCTGTTCGGCCAGCCGCTCGAACACGGGCACCGGCAGCGGGGCACTTCCGGACACCAGCAGGCGGGCGGAGCGCAGTGCCGATGCCGCCGCGGCATTCTCGGCCACCCGTGACCATACGGTCGGAACGCCGAAGTACAACGACCCGTCGGCGGCGGCGTAAGCGTCGGGTTTCGGTCTTCCCGTGTGCACGAACCGATTTCCGATGCGCAGCGATCCGAGCAGGCCCAGCACCAGTCCGTGTACGTGATAAAGGGGAAGTCCGTGCACCAGCGTGTCGTCGGGTGTCCATTGCCAGGCCTCGGCGAGCGCGTCGATGTCCGCGGCGACAGCACGCCGGCTGAGGATCACGCCCTTGGGCGGACCTGTGGTGCCCGAGGTGTAGATGATCAGCGCCGTCTGTTCGGGGTGCGGCTCGGCGTAGCGGTGCCATGACCGTGCATGCAACCGCACGGGAATGTGTTGGAGACCGGCGGTGTCCGACGGCTTCTCCCCCAGCCACGCCTGCGCTCCGGAGTCGGTGAGGATGTGCGCGCGTTCGGCCGCGCCGACGTCTGCGGGCACCGGGACGACGGGCACGCCGGCGATCAGGCAGCCCGTCACCGCCAGCACGGTCGTGGAAGTCGGGGTCGCGAGCACCGCGACGCTCTGCGCGCCCGCTACCCGCTCGGCGACCGAGGTTGCGGCGCCGACGAGGTCGCTGCGGCTGAGCACCGCTCCGTCGATGCGCACCGCGTCGCCGATGTCGGCACCGGCGGCCACTGTCGCGGGGTTCAAGGAGGACAGCAGCACGTTCGTGAGGATACTGGGCGCGTGGATTGGATCGAGACGGTTGCTTCGAGGGAGATCTATCGGAACAACTGGTTCTCGCTGCGTGAAGACGATATCCGGCGGCCCGACGGCAGCAAGGGCATCTATGCGGTCCTCGACAAGCCGGCCTATGCGCTGGTGATCGCGCAGGACGGGGACCGGTTCCACCTCGTCGAGCAGTTCCGCTACCCGTTGGGTCTGCGGCGATGGGAGTTTCCGCAGGGCACGGCGCCGGACCTGAAGCATCTCGAGCCGATCGAGCTCGCCGCGCGGGAGCTGCGCGAGGAGACGGGTCTGCGCGCAGATGCGATGGCGCTGCTCGGCCAACTCGATGTGGCGCCGGGCGTGAGCAGCCAGCGCGGCTGGGTGTTCCTCGCGACGGGAATCACCGAGGGCGCCCACGCACGCGAGCATGAGGAACAGGACATGCACAGCGCGTGGTTCAGCCGCGCCGAGGTGGAACAGATGATGCGCGACGGGGAGATCACCGACGCCCAGTCCATCGCGGCGTATGCGCTGTTGTTGTTGTCCGAGCGCTAGCTGTACTGACACGCGACCCGTCGTCAAAGCGCTCATGCCACACTTGCGGGCGAGGATCAGTTGCGATCGGCGGTTGTGGCGATGACGGACTCGGCCCCGGGCGGCATCGGCCCACATGTCCAGTCGATAGTCGACGTTCTCGCGCAATCGCTCGACAGGGCGGTCCTGCTCGATGACGAATCGCTGACACCGATCACGCACAGCCGCCAGTTCGGGGAACTCGACGACGTCCGGATGTACAGCCTGCTGCAGCGCGGAATCCGCCCCGAGGTCAAAGCCAAGTTCTATTCCTTTGGAATCGACAGAGCCACGGAAGCGTTCTGGACCCCGGCCCTGCCCGAGCACGGGATGATGTCGCGGTTCTGTGTGCCGATACTGTTCGGACAAGGAGAGGTTCGGCTACCTATGGGTGCTCGATCCCGAGCAATCGCTGTCCGATGACGGACAGGAACTGGCAAGACAGGCCGGTAGAGACTTGCAGGCCGTCCTTGACCGCAGAAACGCCGCCCTGCGCGCGGAGGAGTCGGCGCAGCAGGCGCTCCTCGCGCAGCTACTCGAGCACGGCTCGGGTGAGCCGTCCGAACATCTTCTGCAGGAACTGCAGGAGAAGGACATGGCGCAGCCCGACAGTCGGGTGAGTGTGTTTGCCTTCGAGCCGAACTTCGCCGGTCCATCCGACCCGGTGGAACGGACCTTGTCCTTGCGATTGCGTTTGGCCGCCGCCGAACCGTCGCAGCGTTGGTTCGCGCTCGCCGGACAGCCGACCGCACTCGTCGCGGTGTCGCGACCGGAAGCCCGCGTCAACGTCCGTCGGGTGTCACCGACGGTGGTGCGATGAGATCGAGGCCACCTACGGTCAAGCGGCCCGCCATCGGTTGGTCAGGGGATCGACTGCCGATTTCACAAGCGGCGCAAGCATTTCGGAATGCCCGATTGGCGTTGGCTCTGGCCGAGATCGGAGTGTCCAGTAAGAAGGTCGCGGTCTGGACCGAACTGGGTTCGTGGAAAACCATCGCGCTTCTCGCGGACAGCTACTCACACGAATCCTGCCGATCTCGCCGAGCTCGTGCATCCGGGGATCGTCGACATGGTTCGACAGCGGCCGAGACGATCTCATTCACACGCTCGACGCGTATCTCACGCACGGCTGCGACGCACGAAAAACCGCTGAGGCGTTGCACCTTCACCGATCGACCCTCTATTACCGGCTCGAGAAGATCACCGAGGCACTGGGTGACCTGAGGGACGGCGAAGCTCGCTTCGACTTGATGCTCAGCATTCGGCTGGCGAATCTGGCACGGCTGTACCGCATTTGACTCCAGATCATTTGACACATGCCTAACATTGGCCGTCAGGTCCGACACCTGTCGGAACGCACCGGCGGAAGTTCCGACATCACGCCGGTGAGAGTCGCCGCGCGCGGAACCTAATATCAACTTCCACAATCTCGCCCAAACAGGCAACGCGGTTTACGATTGATGAACAGTTTGATCTGACAACCGCTCATATAGACAACATATAGCGACGTTGTTGCCGAAGTCGATCGATCTGCCGCATCGAGCATCGGAGGATGCAATGAGCGCAACACCCACATTGAAGAAGGCGCTGAGCCAGCGGCAGCTGACGATGATCGCCATCGGCGGCGTGATCGGAGCCGGCCTTTTCGTCGGCTCGGGCGTCGTCATCGGCGACACCGGGACCAGGTGCGTTCATCACCTACGCGCCTTGCCGGCGTGCTGATCATCATGGTGATGCGGATGCTGGCCGAGATGGCCGTGGCCAACCCGTCGACCGGGTCCTTCGCCGACTATTCCCGAGCCGCGCTGGGCAACTGGGCGGGATTCTCGGTCGGCTGGCTGTACTGGTACTTCTGGGTGATCGTCGTCGGCTTCGAGGCGATCGCGGGCGCGAAGATCATCCAGTACTGGATCGACATCCCGCTGTGGTTCTGTTCGCTGATCCTGATGATCCTGATGACGGCCACGAACCTGTTCTCCGTGTCGTCGTTCGGTGAGTTCGAGTTCTGGTTCGCCGGCATCAAGGTGGCCGCGATCGTGGCGTTCATTGCTCTTGGCGGGCTCTTCGTGTTCGGCTTGTGGCCGGACAAGGCGATGGACTTCTCCAACCTGTGGAGCCACGGCGGGTTCTTCCCGATGGGCGCCATGGCCGTCACCGTCGGTGTCGTCACGGTGATCTTCTCCATGGTCGGCGCGGAGATCGCGACGATCGCCGCGGCGGAATCGTCGGATCCGGAGCGGGCGGTGTCGAAGGCCGCCAACTCGGTGATCACCCGTATCGCAGTGTTTTTCGTCGGCTCGACGTTCCTGCTGGCGGTCATCCTGCCGTGGAACGACGAGGTAGCCGGCGCGTCGCCGTTCGTCGCCGCGTTCACCGAGATGGGCATCCCCTACGCCGACCACATCATGAACGCCGTGGTGTTGACGGCGGTGCTGAGCTGTCTGAACTCGGGCATGTACACCGCTTCGCGCATGCTGTTCGTCCTCGCCGCACGGCGGGAGGCGCCGGCGCAGCTGGTCCAGGTGACCCGCCGCGGGGTTCCGGCCATCGCGATTCTCGCGTCCTCGGTGGTCGGCTTCCTGTGCGTCATCGCCGCGGCCATCTCGCCGGACACCATCTTCGCGTTCCTGCTGAACTCCAGCGGCGCCGTCATCCTGTTCGTCTACCTGCTCATCGCCGTCTCCCAGATCGTGCTGCGGGTCCGCGCACGCCGACTCGGAGCTTCGGGTGAAGATGTGGTTGTTCCCGGTGTTGTCGATCCTCACCGCGGTCGCGATCCTGGCGATCCTGGTTCAGATGGGCCTTGCAGGCGAATGTGCGTCAACAGGGAGCTTGACGTTGAGCCTGCTGTCGTGGGCCGTCGTCATCGCGTTGTTCTTCGCAAACCGGTGGTTCATGAACCGCCGGCCCGTCGTCGACGAGGGCGCCGCCGACAGCGCGACCACACCGCGTGCTCGTGCTGGCCAATCAGACGGTCGGATCCGACGAGCTGCTCGACGAGCTTCGTCGCATCGGCGCGGACAGGTCTGCCAAGTACCACGTCGTCGTGCCGGTCAGCCCGATCGAGACCGGAACCGCTGCCACCCACGGCCCGCTCGATGTCGAGGAGGCGACCAGGGAGATCGCGCAGCAGCGGCTGGACGACACCCTGGCCATCCTGCGCTCCGAAAACCTCGACGCCGACGGCGAATTGGGTGAGTACCGGCCGCTGCGCGCACTTGCCGGCGCCGTCGAATCGTTCCATCCGGATCAGATCGTCATCTCGACGCTGCCGCCCGAGGAGTCGGTCTGGCATCGGTTCGACGTCGTGGACCGCGCGCGGCAAGAGCACGGCGTGCCGGTGACGCACGTGGTCGCGAGCGAGGCCGAGAAAGCCGAGCCGGTGGCATGACGATCATCGCCGGATTCAGCTCGAGCCGTCAGGGCACCGCGCCGCTGAACCTGGCGGCGCAGATATCACGCTGGACCGGCGACAAGGTCGTTGCCGCGGCGATCGTGGAACGGCCGTGGCCGGCGAAAGACGACCCGATCGAGGACGAGTACCTGCGGTATGTCACGTCGCGGCTTCGCACGCGATCGACAGAGTGGTCGGCCAGCTGCCCGAGGATCTGGATATCCCGACGGTTGTCCACCAATCAACGTCTATTCCAACGGGTTTGATGGAACTCGTCGCCGCCCACGACGCGCGTCTAGTCGTTGTCGGGTCGTCGTCTTCCGGACTGCTGGGCAGGGTGGCGCTGGGCAGTGTCACCGAGCGGCTGGTCCACACCGCGGCGGTGCCCGTCGCGATCGCCCCGCGCGGCTACCCGCTGGGCCCGGAGCCGATCCGCCGGCTCACCGCCGCATACGGAGGCGAAGCCGACATCAACGGCCTCATCGCCGCAGCCGCCGAGCTGGCCAAGCAGTGGCCGGTGCAGTTGCGGATCGTGTCGTTCACGGTGCGGCCGGTGACGGTGTTCAGCGGCTCGATCGAGCCGTCGGCGGAGGACCTCGTCGTGCGGCAGTGGGCCCGCAGGACGATGGACGATATCACCAAGCAGCTCAACGACGTTCGCGCGCACGTCGCTGTTCCAGACGTCGATGTCGTGGTCGGAAGCGGCCACGATTGGCGCGAGGCCGTCGAAAGTGTGCCGTGGGAAGCCGGCGACATGCTGTTGCTGGGATCGGGGGCAGCCGGACAGGCGGCTCACGTATTCCTCGGCTCCGCCGCATCGAAGATCCTGCGTCACGCCCCTGTCCCCGTGATGATCGTTCCCAGACACCAGCCGGCATAGCGACACAAATCTCGAACTGACCGAAATTTTCTTCGGCGCAAGCCCTCGACTTCAGTCGGGGGATAGCCGATCCGTCTGTTGGGCCGCGTGTAGCGGACCGTTACTGTCGTAGGCAGGGTTTACCGTGAGATCCATGCGGTACCGGTCAACGCGTAAAGCGGTGTTTTCGGTGAAGTACCACGTGATCTGGTGCCCGAAGTATCGCCGCCGCGTGCTGGGCGGTGCAGCCGAGCTGCGGTTGAAGCAGATCATCGGCGAGGTCGTCGCCGAGTTCGGCGGCATGGTGATCGAGGTTGAGACGATGCCCGATCACGTACACCTGCTGGTCGAGTTGCCGCCGCGGGAGGCGGTGTCGAAACTCGTGCAGATTCTGAAGGGCCGTTCCTCACGTCGCGTACGGCAAGAGTTCGGGCATCTGGCGCGGATGAAGTGTTTGTGGTCGCCGTCCTGGTTCGTCTCGACCGTGGGCGGCGCGCCGCTGGAAGTGGTCAGGCGCTATGTCGAGAACCAGAAACGCGCTGCCGCGCCGGAAGACAGAAGGCGGCGTAGCGATGGCGCACCGGTATCGCTTGTATCCGACCGCAGAGCAGTCTGTGTTCATGCTGGAACGCCATTGCGCCGATGCGCGCTTTGTGTGGAATCTGGCGGTGGAGCAGTTCAACTGGGGCCGTCCGGGGCGGCGCGGCGCCGGGTCCGGCCGCGCGGCAGAAGCAGTTGGCGCAGGCGCGGCAAGCGTGTGAGTGGTTGGCGGCGGGGTCGTCGGCGGTGCAGCAGCAGGCGTTGCGGGATTTCGACCGCGCCGTCGCGGGGTTCTTCAACGGCGTGTACCGGCGGCCGGGTTGGCGGCGCAAGCACCTCGACGAGGGCTTCTGTATCCGCGACAGCCGTGTTGGCGATCGTCAACCGTAAATGGGCGCAGGTGGTGGTGCCCAAGCTCGGGTTGGTGAAGTTCCGGCTTTCGCGCCCGCTGCCCGCGGGGACGTTGGGTATGGCGCGGGTCACCTTCAAGGCGGGCCGCTGGCACGTCAGCGTTCCCGGCTCCCGCAACCCGAGGTTGCTGGTATGCCGGGCGAGGAAGAACGTCTGGTCGGGCATCGACCGCGGCGTGAAAACGACGCTCGGCCCTATCGGACTGCGACGATGCTGCGGGCGCCGATCATGCGGCGCAGCGAGCAGAACACGCTGGCTCGTCTTCAGCGGCAGCTCGCCCGCTGCGGCAAAGGCAGCCTCCGGCGCGGCAAGGTGAAGGCCCGTATCGCAAAGCTGCACGCCGCGGTGGCTGATCGGCGTAAGGATTGGGTCGAAAAGACCACGACGCAGATCACGGCGACCTACGGCGTAGTCGCGGTTGAGAAACTCCCGATCCGCAACATGGTGCGAGCACCGAAACCGAAACCCGACCCCGACAACGCCGGCGGCTACCTGCCCGAACGGGAAAGCCGCGAAAGCGGGGCTCAACAAGGGGATCTACGCCAACTGCTGGGGTTTGATCGCCCAGCGCTTGGAACACAAAACGTCCGCGTCTGGCACAGCCGCTCATCGAGGTGCCGGCCGCGTACAGCAGTCTGGAGTGCCGCAACTGCGGCCACAGCGCGAAGGAAAACCGTAAGAGCCAAGCGGAATTCCAGTGCGCGAAATGTGGCCACGAAGACCATGCGGACATTCAGGCAGCAAACACGATCCTCGCCCGGGCCACCCGGCCCGCGCACACCTCCGGACCGGAGGCAACACCCGCTCCTGCGGGTGTGCTCGCGCAAGCGAGAAGACCCGCCGACGCGCACGCGGCATAGGGAATCCCGCGACCTTCAGTCGCGGGAGAAGGTCAAGCGATTAGTTCTGAACCGCGTAACGGTCTACATCGTTGAAGACACTAAACGAACAAGACAGCGTTCGAGAGGAGTGACACGATGACCGCGGCGTACGGAATGATGGCGATGATGCCCGTGCTGTTCGCCAGCGCCGGATACGTTCTCGTGTCATCCGAAGGCACGGCTGAACGCAAGGGGCGTCGGTCCAATGACTGACGAACAGACCATCTGCGCGCTGATCTCGGGCTGGGCCGACGCGGTGCACACCGGGGATCTGGATGCGGTTCTGGCCGATCATGATCGCGACATCGTGATGTTCGATGTGCCGCCGCCGTACGACGGTTTGCGCGGTATCGACGCGTATCGGGACTCTTGGCCGCCGTTCTTCGAGTGGCAGCGCCAGGGCGCGTCGTTCGAGATCGTCGAACTCGACGTGACGGCCGGTGACGACGTGGCGTTTGCCTGGGCCCTGCTGCGCTGCGGTAAGCCCGAGGAGTTCGAGGCCAACCCGAATAACCGGCTGCGGCTGACCATCGGGCTACGCAAGCGCGACGGCCGTTGGGTCGTGACGCACGAACATCATTCGTTCTGCAGCGTCGATTAGTCGATGCGCGTCGAGTGTGGAGTTGGTACACGCGATCACGGGGAGAAAACCGTGTATCAACTCCACACTCGCCGAATAGTCATCAGCGCCGGCGCTCGGCCAGCGCCCGCAGGAAGAACGTCAGATTGGCAGGACGCTCGGCCAGCCTGCGCACGAAGTAGCCGTACCACTGCGTGCCGAACGGCACGTAAACCCGGACGTGGTTGCCTTCGTCGGCGAGCCGGCGCTGCTCGACATCCCGGATGCCGTACAGCATCTGATACTCGAAATCGTCCACGCCGCGGCCATTTTCGCGGGCGATGGCGGGCACCGCCTCGATGATCTCCGGGTCGTGCGAGGCGACCATCGGATAGCCCGTGCCCGCCATCAGCACCCGCAGGCAGCGTCAGATACGAGTCGGTGACGTCGTCGCGGTCGCGGAAGGCCACCGACGCGGGTTCGTCGTAGGCGCCCTTGCACAACCGGATCCGCGCACCGGACGCCGCAAACTCGGCGCAGTCGGCTCGGGTGCGCTTGAGGTATGCCTGCAAAACCGTGCCCAGCCAATCGAAGTCGGCACGCAACTCGCGCACGATCGACAGCGTCGAGTCCGTCGTGGTGTGGTCTTCGGCGTCCACCGTCACCCAGGCGCCGACCCGCTGCGCTTTCGCGCAGATGGTGTGGGCGTTCTCCAGCGCGATCTTCTCGCCGTCACGGGGCAGCGCCTGACCCAGCGCCGACAGCTTCAGCGACACCTCCAGCGGCCGCACCGTGTCGACGGCCTCGTCGCGGGTGCCGAGCCCGTCGAGCAACGCAAGGTATGCATCCACGGTGGCGTTCGCCGTGTCGATGTCGGTGACATCCTCGCCGAGGTAGTCGATCGAGATCAGCCGCCCCGAATGCCGCAACTGCTCAACGGCATCCAGCGCATCGGCGGCGGTTTCGCCGGGCACGAAGCGGTGCACCACCTTGCGGGTGACCGGCAATCGCTCGGCCGTACGCCGCAGCCCGTCCGATCGGCCGGCGGCCAGGATGGCCGGGCGCACCACACGCTGAAATAGAGCATCCAGTTTCGGGGCCATTGTCATCCCTCCATGTGGGGATAGTTGTGGTCGGTGGCGGGGACGAAGGTCTCCTTGATGGACCTGGCCGACGTCCAGCGCAGCAGGTTCATCGGCGAGCCGGCCTTGTCGTTGGTGCCCGACGCCCGGGAACCGCCGAACGGCTGCTGCCCCACCACCGCGCCGGTGGGCTTGTCGTTGACGTAGAAGTTGCCCGCCGTATGACGCAGTCGCTGCTGGGCGTTCAGCACCGCAGCGCGGTCGTCGGCGATCACCGCACCGGTCAGCGCGTACTTGGCTCCTGTATCGACGACGTCGAGGATCCGCTCGTAGTCGTCATCGGGATACACGTGCACCGACAGGATCGGCCCGAAGTACTCGGTGCAGAACGACTCGTCGCTCGGATCGTCGGACAGCAGCACCGTGGGCCGGACGAAATACCCTTCGCTGTCGTCGTATTCGCCGCCGGCCGCGATCGTCACCCCGGCCGCGGACTTTGCCCGCTCGATGGCCTTGACGTTCTTGGCGAATGACCGCTCGTCGATCAGCGCGCCACCGTAGTTGGACAGGTCGGTGACGTCGCCGTAGCGCAGGGCGTCGGTCGCCGCGAGGAAGTCGTCACCCATCTTCTGCCATACCGAGCGTGGAATGAACGCCCGCGACGCCGCGGAGCACTTTTGGCCCTGGAAGTCGAACGCGCCGCGAATCAGCGCGGTGCGCAACACATCCGGGTGAGCCGACGAATGTGCTACCACGAAATCCTTGCCGCCGGTCTCCCCCACCAACCGCGGGTAGCCGTTGTAGCGGTCGATGTTGGTGCCGACCTCACGCCACAGGTGCTGGAACGTGGCTGTCGACCCGGTGAAGTGGATGCCTGCCAACCGCGGATCGGCAAGTGCCACATCGGAAACCGCGATGCCGTCGCCGGTCAGCAGGTTGATCACACCCGGCGGCAGGCCCGCGGCCTCGAGCAGCTGCATGGTCAGGTAGGCGGCGAACGTCTGCGTCGGCGACGGCTTCCACAGCACGACATTGCCCATCAACGCCGGCGCGGTCGGCAGGTTGCCGGCGATCGCGGTGAAGTTGAACGGGGTGATCGCGTAGACAAACCCTTCGAGCGGCCGGTAGTCGGTCCGGTTCCACACGCCGCGGGAGCTGACCGGCTGCTGCGACAGGATCTGGCGCGCGAAGCCGACGTTGAACCGCCAGAAGTCGATGAGTTCGCAGGGCGTGTCGATCTCGGCCTGGTAGGCGGTCTTGGACTGGCCGAGCATGGTGGCCGCGGCGAGCTTCTCCCGCCACGGGCCGGCCAGCAGGTCGGCGGCGCGCAGGAACACCGCCGCGCGTTCGTCGAACGGGGTGGCTTCCCAGTCGGCCTTGGCGGCCATCGCCGCTTCGATGGCGGCGGTCGCGTCGGCGTGGGTGGCGTTGGTCAGCGTGCCGAGCCGGGCGGAGTGGCGGTGCGGCTGGACCACGTCGATGCGGTCGCCGTCGCCCATGCGGTGAGCACCGCCGATGACGTGTGGCAGGTCGATGGGATCTTGGGCGAGCGACTCGGAGCTGCTTCGGTGAGCCGGGTGCGCTCGCCCGAACCGGGTGCGTAGTCGTGGACCGGCTCGTTGGCCGGCAAGGGAACCTCGGTGATCGCGTCCATGCAGCAAGGATTCCCCATCTGGGCCAGTGAAACCGATGGCCGATCGGACAAGGCCATATGGCGTTTATAGTCGTATCGGACAAAGGAGTGCGCGATGGCGGTGCAGGCGGTCGGGCTCGGCCTCGGGCAGCTGTTGCTGGCGCTGGACCGCACGATGGTGACGCTGGTCGAGGCGCCCCGCGGGCTGGACATGCCGGTGGGGTCGGTGGCACTCGTCGACGCCGACGACGTGCGGCTCGGTCTGGCGGTCGGTCCGGGATCCGCCGACCTGTTCTTCCTGCTCGGCGTGCCCGACGCCGAGGCGGTGCGCTGGATCGAACAGCAGGCCGGGAAGGTGCCGGCGGCCATCTTCGTCAAGGAACCCTCCGCGGCAGCGGTCAAGCGGGCCGTCGCACTCGGCATCGCCGTCGTGGCCGTCGAGCCGCGCGCGCGGTGGGAGCTGCTGTACAAACTCGTCAACCACGCCTTCGAACATCACGGCGACCGCGGCGATCCGCTGTATGACTCCGGCACCGATCTGTTCGGCCTCGCGCAGTCGATCGCCGATCGCACTCACGGCATGATCAGCATCGAGGACGAGCGGCTCCCATGTGCTGGCGTACTCGGCGTCCAGCGACGAGGCCGACGAATTGCGCCGGCTGTCGATCCTGGGCCGCGCCGGGCCGCCCGAACATCTGGAGTGGATCGGACAGTGGGGCATCTTCGATGCGCTGCGCGCCGGCGGCGACGTCGTGCGTGTCGCCGAGCGACCCGAGTTGGGTCTACGCCCGCGCCTTGCAGTCGGCATCCACCTACCTGCCACCGATGCGCGCCGCCCGCCGGCGTTCGCGGGGACGATCTGGCTGCAGCAGGGCTCGACGCCACTGGCCGACGACGTCGAGGAAATTCTGCGCGGCGGAGCGGTATTGGCGGCCCGCATTCATGTCGCGGCTGGCCGCGACGCCGTCGACGCATACGGTGCGGGTGCAGGAGCTGCTCGGACTCGCCGGTGACGACGTCGACGTCGCCGCGGTCGCGCGCGAACTGGGAGTCACCGTCGATGCCCGCGCCGCGCTCGATCGGATTCCAGGGTGCTGCGTGCGTCATTGCCCACCGGTGTCATCGCGTTGAGCGCGAGCGCCTTTCGCGCAGACGCACAGGTCGTGTCGACCGGTGAGCGCGTGTACGTCGTGCTGCCCAAGATCGGTGCACCGTCATCGGTGATGTCCTGGGTGCGTGGAGTCGTGGTCGCAATGCAACGCGAACTCGGTCTGACTCTTCGCAGCGTCGTCGCGGCCCCGCTCGCCGGACTGTCAGGTGTCGCAGCGGCGCGCGTCGAGGTGGACCGCGTCTTCGACAGCGCAGCTCGCCACCCCGGTGCGATCGGGCAGATCACGTCGCTCGACGAGGCCCACACCACCGTGCTGCTGGACGAGATCGTGTCGCAGGTGGCCGGGCGGCCCAGACTGGTCGACCCCCGGGTGCGGCATTGCGCGCAGCGGATCCGATGCTGGCCGACACGCTGCGGGCCTACCTGGACGGCTTCGGCGACGTGCCGCCGTCGCGCAGCTCCTGCACGTGCATCCGAACACCGTGCGATACCGGGTGCGCCGCATCGAGAAGTTGATGTCCACCTCGCTGGACGACCCCGACGTGCGACTGGTGCTCGCGCTGGGATTGCGGGCCTCCGAACCGTAGCGAGGCGTCGGCCAACCCGCCGAACGTTCCTTACCGCCCGAAATCTCGCCGATTTTTCGGGCGGTAAGGAACGTTCGGCGGCCAGCGTGTCAACCGGTCGATGGACACCAGATTCATCCGTCAAGACGTCGCGCGGATCCCGACTTGAGGCGCACGATTGCCTCATGACGACAACAGCCCCGGTCCGCGAGACGGAGAACCCATACCTGAACGGAAACTTCGCCCCGGTGCGCGAAGAGATCACGGCGCTCGATCTCGACGTCACAGGCGCGATTCCCGAGTATCTCGACGGGCGCTATCTACGGATCGGCCCAAATCCGATCGGCGAGGTGGATCCCGCCCGCTATCACTGGTTCCTTGGCTCGGGAATGGCGCACGGTCTGCGGCTGCGCGACGGCAAGGCGCACTGGTACCGCAACCGGTGGGTGCGCTCTGCGGACGTCGCGCGCAAGCTGGGTGAGACCTGGCCCGGTGGTCCGGCAGGCGGCGGTTTCGACTTCGCGGCGAACACCAACATCATCGAGCAGGGCGGCAGGACACTGGCCATCGTCGAGGCCGGAGCGCGTCCCTACGAGTTGACCGACGAACTGGAAACCGTTGGGCCGTCCGACTTCTGCGGCACGCTGTTCGGCGGATACACCGCGCACCCCAAGCGTGACCCGGCGACCGGTGAACTACATGCGGTCTCTTACAACCCGCTGCGCGGAAACATCGTGCAATACACGGTGACCGGTGTCGACGGGAAGGTGCGTCGCACGGTCGACATCCGGCTGCGGGCGCAGACGATGATGCACGACTTCTCGCTGACCGAGAAGTACGTCGTGCTCTACGACCTGCCGGTGGCGTTGGACTTCGGCGCGAACCTGCACCGCAGGCCGGCCAAGACCGTCGCGACTCTGTTGACCCGGTTCGCCGAACGGCACGCCGCACCGGATTTCTTCCTGCGCGCCGCAATGCGCGGGTCGGCGCGTGGAAGTTCGTCGCCGTCCGGGATGCCATACCGCTGGGCCCCCGAGCGGCAGGCCCGCGTCGGCGTCATGCCACGCGAGGGCACCGGGGCCGACATTCGATGGTTCGAGGTGAACGCGTGCTACGTGTTCCACCCACTCAACGCCTACGACGACGCCGACAAGGTGGTGCTGGATGTCGTACGGCACCCGTCGGTGTTCCCCGCGGGCCATTCGATCGTCCCCGGCAATCCAACGCTGGACCGCTGGACCGTCGACCTCACCACGGGCAAGGTCACCGAGGAGCGCATCGACGACACGGGGCAGGAATTTCCCCGCGTCGACGAGCGACTGGTCGGCCGCCGGCACCGCTACGGATACTCGGTGGGCTTCTCCGGGGAGGCGATAGGAATCGCTGAGCCCGACGCGATCCTCAAGCACGACCTCACCACACGACGCACCGAGTCCCACGTGTTCGGGGGCGGCCGCGAACCCGGCGAGTTCGTCTTCGTCCCGTCCAGTGACGACGCTGCCGAAGACGACGGTGTGGCGATGGGCTTCGTCTACGACCCGGCCACCGACCGTAGTGACCTCGTGCTGCTCGACGCGCAGACACTGGAAACCGTCGCGACGGTGCACCTTCCTGCCCGGGTGCCGCACGGCTTTCACGGCAACTGGGTACCGACCGAGGGCTCGGGCCCACGGCGAAGCTAAGGGACATCGCCGCATGACCCACGACGCGCCAGAAGACTGGCCGCGCGGGGGCGAGTGGAACTGGCTGTGGGAGGCCTACGTCGCCGGTCTCACCGTCACGGCCATCATCGCCATGGTTCTGCTGGACCATCGGTATCCCGGCAACGTGATTGGCGCCGCGACCGCACTGGCGTCGATGGCGGCGGTCGTGCTGGTCTTCGGCCGACACGTGACCCGCCTGCCCGTACGCGACTGGCGCACATTCGCGTTCGTCGGCGCCGTGGTCGGGCTCTGGATCCTGGCAATGCTGGCGTCTCCGGTCTCGGTCGCGGCGGTACCGGCGATCTATCCGATCGTGTTCTCGACTCTGCCACTGGTTGCCGCGGTGGTCGTGACGACGATCGTCAATGTCGTTCCGTTGGTGATGTTGTTGCTGGGCAATGGCATACGGTCGCCGAATCTCTCCATGGCGGTCGCCATCACGCTCGTCGGAGTCGTGACGGCCCCGGTGATCGGCATCGTCATCATGACGTCGATACGGCAACGGCGACGGCTTGCCGCGCTGGTCGCCGAGCTGGCCGCCACTCGCACCGAAAGCGCCCGCCTGTCGCGAGAGGCGGGCACCGCCGCCGAACGGGAACGACTGGCGCGAGAGATCCATGACACGCTCGCGCAGGGATTCACGAGCATCGTCGCTCTCGCGCAAGCCGTCGAACCCGAGTTGGAGACCGACACGGCCGCTGCGAAGCGGCACGTCGAGCTGATCCGCAGCACCGCACGGGAAAACCTCGCCGAGGCGCGGGCCATGGTGGCCGAGCTGACTCCGACGCCCTACTCGAAGAGTCGTTGCCTGCCGCAGTCCAGCGGCAGTGCGACCGACTCGCAGCCGAGATCGGTGCCAACGTGACCCTGCGCATCGCCGACGACCTGCCGCCCCAGAGCATGGCCAGCGATGTGGTGCTGTTGCGTGCGGCGCAAGAGGCCTTCGCGAACATCCGTAAGCACGCGCATGCGAGCGCAGTCGCGGTCGAACTGTCGTCGTCGGATACCGGAGTCCGGCTTGCTGTGACAGACAACGGCGTTGGGCTGAACAACGGACCGGCCGAAGGATTCGGACTGCGTGGGATGCGCGCCCGAGTGGCGCAGGTGGGTGGCGAGGTGACCGTCTCGACAGCTGCGGGCGGCGGGACGACGCTGACAGTCGAGGTGCCGGCGTGACTACGGTACTGCTGGTCGACGACCATCCGGTGGTCCGCGAGGGTTTGCGCGGCATGATCGACGCGGAACACGACCTCGCCGTCGTCGGTGAAGCGGGTTCGGGCGCCGAGGCGATCGCAATGGCCGAATCTCTGCGCCCCGACGTGATTCTCATGGATCTGCGGATGCCCGATGTCGACGGCGTGACGGCGACCGAGCGGATCCTTGCAGTGCGGCCGGGAACACGCATCGTCGTCGTCACGACCTACGAGTCCGACACCGACATCCTGCGCGCGGTCGAGGCGGGCGCGGCAGGATATCTGCTCAAGGACGCTACCCGTGCCGAGTTGGCCGATGCCGTGCGTGACGCTGCACGCGGTAAGACGGTGCTGGCGCCGACGGTCGCGGACCGCCTCGTTCACTTTGTACGCCACCCGACTTCGGCGACACTATCCGCGCGTGAAGTCGAGGTGCTGAGTCATGTCGCCAAGGGCAAGTCAAACGCGGAAATCGGACGTCAGCTGCACATCAGCGAAGCGACGGTGAAAACCCATCTGCTGCGGACGTTCAACAAGCTTGGCGTTTCGGACCGCACCGCAGCGGTGACCACCGCGATGTCGATGGGTCTCCTTTCCTAGCGGGGGCAGCTTGCGGGGGGCCACACGCCTAGGACGTAAGTCGTTGCACCGCAGCGGCTATCCGCTCGTCGGTCGCGGTCAACGCGACTCGAACATGCTGTGCTCCACGTGGGCCGTAGAACTCGCCGGGCGCCACAAGGATTCCGCGTTGCGCCAGCCAACTCAACGTATCGCGGCAGGGCTCGCCGCGCGTGGCCCAGACGTAGAGTCCTGCTTCCGAGTGATCGACGGTCAGCCCGGACGCTCGCAGGGCGGGCATGAGCACGACCCTGCGCCGCTCGTAACGCTCGCGCTGCTCCCGTTCGTGTCCGTCGTCGTCGAGCGCGGCGACCATCGCAGCCTGTACCGGCGTCGGCATCATCATGCCCGCGTGCTTGCGCACGGCCAGCAGCTCGGCAACCACCGACGGATCTCCGGCGACGAAGCCGGCGCGGTAGCCCGCCAGCGACGACGTCTTCGACAGCGAGTGGATGGCCAACAGCCCGGTATGGTCGCCGTCGCAGACCGATGGATGCAACACCGAGAAGGGCTCGGCGTCCCAGCCCAGCCCCAGATAACACTCGTCGGAGGCGACGAGTGCGCCGCGGTCGCGTGCCCAATTGACCACCTTGCGCAGGTGCTCGACACCCAACACCTTGCCGGTGGGGTTGCTCGGCGAGTTCAGATACACCAGCGCAGGCGACTGCGGGCCCAACTGCGTCAACGAATCCGCACGCACAGAAGGAATTCCAGCCAACTGTGCACCGACTTCGTATGTCGGATAGGCCAGTTCAGGCACCACCACCAGGTCATCGGATGCGAGGCCGAGCAGCGTCGGCAGCCAGGCGATGAGCTCCTTGGTGCCGATCACCGGCAATATGGCATCGTCCGCCAGCCCGGTGACGCCGTATCGGCGCTGCAGCGCCGCCGCCGCGGAAGCCCGCAACGCAGGCGTGCCCGCTGTCGTCGGATAACCAGGTGCAGAACTGGCGGCAGCCAGGGCATCACGGATGACAGGAGCTACGTCATCCACGGGCGTGCCGACCGACAGGTCGACGATGCCGTCCGGGTACGACCGGGCGAGCGCGGTGACGTCGGCCAGGGTGTCCCAGGGGAACACCGGCAGTGACGAGCTGACGCGCTTGCGAAGCTCAGAACGAGCCGTTATCAGTCCTCACCTTGTGGCGGGAGGTCCTTTACCGACTGTGGGTCGTTTTCGGTCATCCCGACCTTCGACGCGCCGCCGGGTGACCCCAGCTCGTTGAAGAAGTCGGCATTGATCTGTGTGTATCCGCTCCACTGGTCTGGCACATCGTCCTCGTAGTAGATGGCCTCCACCGGGCAGACGGGCTCGCAGGCACCGCAGTCCACGCACTCATCGGGGTGGATGTACAGCATGCGGGCGCCCTCATAAATGCAGTCGACCGGGCATTCCTCGATACACGCCTTGTCT
This sequence comes from uncultured Actinomycetota bacterium, assembly GCA_963721195.1. Classification (GTDB taxonomy): domain Bacteria; phylum Actinomycetota; class Actinomycetes; order Mycobacteriales; family Mycobacteriaceae; genus Mycobacterium. The sequence goes on from CAVRIH010000006.1 coordinate 68,647, forward strand.
TTGATGTCGACGCAGGGTTCGGCAATCGTGTACGTCACAGGTGCTCCTCGATCTCCTGTCCAATGGGGCTGCTGTTTGGGTCAAGGCCCTAGAGTTCCCGCAAGTATGCGCAGTCCATACCTGGACGGTCGTCTCAGTGTGCCCTAACTTCACGCGCCGCCCGGTTAAGGGTGGCCCGTAGTAACAGATACTAAACGTTGCACATACAGTCGCCTACACGGTGGCCCGTTTTTGGTCGAAAGCATGCTTGGGCCCAACAATCGGGATCCTGCTCAATTGCACCCGCTGGCGTTGACCCATCGGCCGTTGTAGCCGACACACCCGGTGACGTTCGGCGGTGGCGGTGGGTCGTAGGGCATTGGAGCGTAGTACTCCGGCGGCGGAACATAAGGGGCGATTGCGTCAGCGACGTTGGCGCAGCCGGTGACCGAAACGCGCCTGCCACCGCTGACACACACGTCCGCGTTGGCTACCCCGGTCGGAATTATGAGGATCGCCCCGGGGATGGCCGCGAGCGCCAGGACGATCGCAGCCGCGACGGACCATGGTCGTGTCCAATCACTCATCTCGTTTCTCCTTACCCGTGATCACTGGCCGCATCCTGATGGGGAATGCAACCCGAGTCGTGGCGCCAAAAGCATATGACGCTGACATGGCGAAATCCGGCGCGGCAGTAGCGGTCAGGGCCGGGTTAGCGGCGCCCCGGGCAACGCCGTCGGCGCTGGGGCGTCGCAGCGATTCCTCAGGTCGGTCAGCGGTTGGCGAATCCCGTTGACTTCGGACTGGACCTGGGGGTTGGCGTCCATATAGCTCTGGACGCGGCCGCGGACTTCTTCGTTCGGCAGCCCACGAAGGCTGGTGAAGAAGTTGTTGACGTCCGGGTGGGTGAACAGATAGTTCCCCATCGCCGTCCCGACAATCCCGGAAACCTGCGCCAGATCAGCCGCCGTGCAACCTGGCGTCGGCACTGGGGGCGGCGGGGCGGGCGGGGGTTGAGCAAACGCCAGCGAGGCCGCACCAATTAGCGTTGCACCTGCCAGCGACCCGCTCCCGATCAATACAACGAGCGCACGGAACGTGCTACGACTTGAGAGCAACATGAGTTAGCTCCCTCCACCTGCGCCAAGGCCGAAGCCCAGACGACTGCTGCTACCGAGCTAAACACACCTGGAGAGGACAAGGTTGCGAATAAGCAGAGTGCTCTGAGCGCTGCGGCAATTCCGTGAATCCTGCTGGCCGCCAGCGGGTGTCGCGATCCAGCGAGAAGTTCAGCTAGCCGGTTGCTGGAGGTGCCGCCGAAGCTCGAGGGCCAGCTCGACGGCGAGTCGCCGCTCGCCGGGCGGGTAGCCGAGCAGTTCTGTCGCGCGCGCAATCCGCTTGAGGACCGTATTGCGGTGGGTATACAGCCGGACCGCGGCGCGCGGTGCGTTGTCGGCCTCTTCGAGGTAGACACGCAGCGTTTCTCGCAGGCGGGCCGCGGACGGGTTGTCCTCGGCAAGCGGGCCGAGAGTGGCCGCGACGAACTCGCTCGCCGCGCGCGGATCATGTGCCGCGAGTGCGGTGACCTCAAGTTCCCGGAAGGAGCCGAAACGACCGCTTGCAGGGTTGCCCAGCAGTAGCCGATGCACAGTCAGCGCGGCATCGTGGCTGGCCCGAAACCCTTCGATGCCCCTGCGGGTCGGGCCGACCACCGCGCGCACATCGTCGGCTGATCGCCCAAGGGCTGAGCGAAGCTCCTCGATGGTCGGTTCGCCGGCCGTGCCGATCCACGCCCACAGCGTCGTCGTACCCGCCGGAAGAGTAAGCGGCCGTGGGGATCCCGCGGCCTGGGCCAACAGCACCGCAGCCGATTCGAGCGTGCCATGGGGTGCGACGGCCGACTCCGTCCACACCACGACCGCGGTATGTCGGCGGTCCAGCTCGTAGCCGAGGCGGCGGCTCGCGGCGGTCGGGTCGATCGGAGCGCCGTCGAGGAGCAATCGGATGGTCTCTGTGCGACGCGCGAGTGCACCGCCGATGACCTCTTCGCGTTCGTGCTGGGCCTCTGCCAGCACGCGACCGAGGTTCTGGTCTATAAACCGGAACGCGAGCGACAGTGACAGCTCGGTGACACCGATCAGCTCGGGACCTGGTTCGACGATGTCATACGCGCAGGCCAGCCAGCGCTCAAGCCCGACCTGATGTCCACGCCGATAACCCTCATAGATTCTGGCCAGCTCGATGCCACGGCGCACGATGGTGCGAGCGGCGTCAAGCGCCTCGGGTGGGACCGCGTCCGACAGCGGGGAGTCCGCCTGGCGCGCTACCGCCAGGAAGCGCTGCAAGTTGGCGCGGTTGGTCGCGCTAACCTCGGCCGCGATCGCGGCGTCGGCGCCGAACTCCGGGACGATCTCGATCACCGCGGCGTCCATCGCCGCAACGGTCTCGTCGACCTCGAGGGCGAGTCGATCCGCGATGGCGGCGATCAGTTCATACGTTCGCGCGGTCGGCGCAACCGCCTTCATGGATTTAGTGTGCCACCGCACACCGCGTGGAATTGGTCAGGTCATGAAGCTCGCGCAGGCCGGCCCGCAGGGCGTTGAAGATGGGCCACGGGTCGTCGACCTGCTCGCGGTCGACGACGATGCCGATGTCGAGGGAATCCTCGTAGCTGAACACTGTGATGTTCAGGCCGATCCCGTCCTTTATTCCGGAGATCGGGAACTGCGCCCGCTGCCGTGCTCCGGCGAGGTACAGCGGTGCCGACGGACCGGGGACGTTGGAGATCATCAGGTTGACCGGCTGATTGATACCCGGGAGTGCGGTCGCCTGGGACATTGCTCGCGCTGCGCAGGAGAACAAGGCGGGCGGAATGACCTCGTTGACGTCCCGCATGAGCGACGCCGGCAACGCGCGGTGCCGCTTCTTGGCGGCGGTCATCGTCTCGCTGACCCGGCGCAGCCGCTGCCCGGGGTCGGCCACGTTCGTGGGCAGCTCGACGGTCATAGCCGAGACCTGGTTGCCGAAGGTTCCCATCTGCTCGCGAGTCCGTACCGACACCGGGATGACGCCGAGCAGGGGTTCGGTCGGCAGCTCACCCCGCTCGTCGAGCCAGGAGCGCAGCCCGGCGGCGCACATGGCCAGGACAACGTCGTTGACCGTGCAGCCGAATGTGTTCTTGATGGTCTTGACGTCATCAAGGGGCAGCGACCCGAACGCGACCCGACGATGCGCCGATACCCCGGTTTGGAATGGAGTCCGAGGCGCGACAAGGTCGATGCCGGCTGCGACGGCCCCGTCGTCCGCGGTGGGCACGAGTCGCTTGATCTGTCGGCTGCCCGCGGGCGATCACCTTCACCCCGGGCAGGTGACGGATCGTCGGTACGTCGTCGAGGTGAGGCAACGTGGTCGGCATGGCGCGCAACGCCCGGATCGGGTGGCGCAACATGCCGACCACACCGCGGCCCAGCATCTCCACCTCGGAGGGGAAGCGCTCTGTCAGGACGGCGGGTGCCGGTCCCAGCCCCCGACCGGTCGCGGCGTCGTCGAGCAGGACGCGCATTACTTCGGCGCCCGAAACCCCGTCCACCGCAGCGTGATGCATCTTCGTCAGCACCGCCACTCGCACCGTCTTTCAGCCCGTGGATCACGTACATCTCCCACAACGGGCGCGCCCGGTCCAGGTGACTGGCGATCAGGTGGGCCACCTGCTCGCCCAGCTGGCTCTGATCGCCCGGCGAGGGAAGCGCGACGTCGCGGACGTGGTGGTTGACGTCGACAGTGCCGTCGTCAACCCAGTACGGATGGTCGAGGCCCAACGGCACACCAGCCAGTCGCCACCGCAACGGGGGCAGGAGGTGCATGCGCTCGGTTACCAGCTCGCGAACGAGCGCCGCGTCGAGCGGCCGGCCCGATGCGGTGACGGGGTCATACACCCCCAATGCACTCACATGGCCCTGGGTGCGGTCGTTTTCGCCAGCCAGGAACAGCGCGTCGAGTGCCGTCAGTTGTCGCATTTGTTGACCGATCTCTAATCGACACCGCGTCGGGTGCCAGGTGCTTGAGGCTGGGATAGCCGTCGACTCCGTACGGGCCATCGATAGCAACGGCGCCGCCCCGGCCAGACCTGCAGGTAGATCTCGATCTGGTAGTCGCGGATTGACATGCGGCCAGCGTGGCACACCCCCGGCTGGAATCTGGTGTGCTGCCGCACACTACTCGAGCGTTAGAAGTGTGCACACGGCGATTCCATCCGGTGCGCCCGGGCCGTAGGTTCTGCGTCAGACAGAAACAACTTCGGACTAGGACCGGTATGAACGAGATCAGCTTTACCAGTGGCCGCGACCGTTGCGCCGCTTGGCATTTCGATGCACAATGGCGACGCGTTCGCCGGTGCGCGCGGCGTGCCGTGCGTGGTGATGGCACCGGGGTTCGCGGGCACTCGCGACACCAGCGCGTTGATGGACTATGCGCGCGGCTTCGCCGCCGCCGGATTGGATGTGGTGTTGTTCGACTTCCGCGGGTTCGGCGGGTCAGACGGGGCCCCGCGCCAGCTGGTGTCGGCCTCACGCCAGCGCCGGGATTACCGCGCCGCCATTGCCGCTGCCCGGCAGTTGCCGGGCATCGACCCGGAACGCATTGTGCTGTGGGGTGTTTCGTACTCCGGCGGTCACGTTGTGCGGGTCGCCGCCGAGGACGGGCGCGTCGCGGCGGTGCTCGCATTGACGCCGGCGGTCGACGGTGTAGCGGTCCTGGCGCGGCTGGCCCGCACCGTCGGCATACGTCAGCTGCTGCGCGCGACCGCACAACGGTATGCGCGATGCGCTAGCGGGCGATGACACGGCGCGAGCCGCATCTGGTGCCGATGGTCGGAGCGCCGGGCTCGCGGGCCATCTTCGCTATGGAGGGCGCCGAGCAGGAATACACCGATGTCGCGGGCCCGAGCTGGCGCAACGAGGTGTGCGCGCGCACGGCGCTCGAGGTGGCGTTCAATCGGCCGATCAGGTTCGCGTCGCGTGTCCGCTGCCCGCTGCTGGTGCAGGCCGGCACCGCCGACCGCGTCGCCCCGCTGGCCACCGCCCGTCGAGCGGCCGCCAGGGCCGATGTTCGCGCGGAGCTGCGCGAATACCCCATCGACCACGTGGACGTCTACACCGAGCCCGCACATCAGCGGCTCCTCGACGATCAGCTCGATTTCCTGGGCCGCTACCTGTCGCCCACCGCCCTCGAAACGCCATCAAGGAGGCACACATCATGAAACAACGCAATGTCCAAATGATCGAAACCAACGGCATCACGGCTGAAGGTGATCGTGGAAGGCAGCGGCCCGTTACTGCTTCTGCTGCACGGCTTTCCGCAATCCGCATATCTGTGGCGCAACCAGATCGACGACCTGGTCGCCGCCGGCTATCAGGTTGCGGTTCCCGATCAACGCGGTTATGGCGGCAGCGACAAACCGGCAGATCCTCAGGCGTACGACAGCGTCACGCTGTCTGCCGACGCGGTCGGCATCGCCGACGCACTGGGACATGAGACGTTCACGCTTGTCACCCACGACTGGGGCGCGATCGTCGGCTGGTACATGGCCTCGCTGTATCCGCAACGGGTCAACGCGGTGTTCGCGCTGAGCGTGCCGCCCACCGTTGGGACGCCGGTCGGCGCCCTGACACGCCAGGAAAACTTCGGCGACAACTTCGTCTACACCGTCTACTTCCAGCAGCCGGGTGTCGCCGAGGGCGAACTGGACGCCGACGTGCGCAAGTCGATTCGCATGCTGTACTACTCCGTCAGCGGTGACGCGCCGGAATTCGGGTTCATGCGTCCCAAACCGGCAAGCTCAAAGATGCTCGACGGCTTGGTCGACCCTGATCCGCTGCCAAGCTGGCTCACCGAGGAAGACCTTGATCGGTACGTCGACGATTACCGCGACGGGTTCCGCGGTCCGATCAACTGGTATCGCAGCATCGATCGCGGCATCGAGCTCACCCGTCACCTCGAGGGCACCAAGATCATGCAGCCGTCCCACTTCATGATCGGAAGCCTGGATCCGATGAACCTGCTTCTCGCGGATCCCATTGCCAACCTGGAGCAGAACGCACCCAACCTGCGCGGCAACGTCGTCCTCGAAGGCGCCGGTCATTGGCTTCCCATCGAGCGACCGAAGGAAGTCAATGCCGCGTTGCTCGAGTTCCTCGCCGGGCTCGAGAGCGCTCCGCAGTCCGTCGCAAAGGGTTGAAATCGACATGGCCTCAAGCACCGACGGCTTCGCGCCGCCGCTCAATCAGATCGCGTTCTCGGTGGTCGATTTGCGACTCACTGACCGTTGGTTTCGCGAAGGCTTCGGTCTGCTACCAGCCGGCGGCAGTCGCGCGTTGATGCGCGGCCCGCTGGCGGCCAATGTGCAGGGCCTCCCACGCGCGGCCTCGACCTGCTGGTGGCTGCTCGGCCAAAACTCCTGGTTTCAGCTCGAACTGTTCCAATTCGAGCGCCCGATGGCCACACTGATGCCCGCGGATTTCCGGCCCTGCGACATCGGCTACACCCGGGTCGGGATCTGGGTCGAAGACTTCGACGCGACACTGAAAAGGCTTGCCGGACTTGGCAGTCAGCCGCTGACTGCGCCACAGGGCGAGCGGGGCAGGCGGCGCGCCTGCGTCCGCAACCCCGACGGCGTCTATGTCGAGATCATGGAAGACGACCCGTTGCCGGAACTCAATCGGCGCGGACGCGTCGATTGCCCGTCGGCGATCCGCTCGGTGACGGTGTCGGTACCCCAGCTGTCCGATGCTGCAGCTTTTTTCGAGACGGGCATCGGCTTGAAGCCCAGCACCGTGGTCCTTCACACACCCGAGCACGAGGCGTTGTGGGGTCTGGCGGGTGCCAGCAGGGAAAGCAGGCTGTTCGACGGCGGCGAGGTGCTGATCGAGGTGGTGCAGTACCTCGACCCCATCGGAGAGCCGCGGGCCCGTGACTACCGCATATCAGATCAGGGCATTCTCAATATTGCGTTCGGCGCGCGCCGCAAGGCAGACTTCGACGCCGTCTATCGACGGGCCGAAGCCTTTGGGGCCAAGCCCAATTGCCGACCTGTTCACCTACCAGGGGCCGGCTCGGTGGTTTACGTCAACGATCCGCACGGCTTTTCGGTCGAGATCCTGCGAACGAAGCCCGGATTGTCCGACCGGATCTTTGGCTTCGAGCCACAACCCATGCACAAGCGCCCGGATCCGGATACGCGCCGGATCGAACACCGGATCAACATCAACGCACCGGTCGCCAACGTGTGGAACGCAGTCACCGATCAAGACAACATGGCCCGGTGGATCGGTTTCGACCCGGTCACCGTGCATAAGGAAGGCTGGACGCAGCGCCACGGCGCCGGTTCCGAACGCCTGATGCAAGGCCCCCGCGGAGTCGGCCAGGTCGTGGAACAAGTGATCGCCACGAACCCGCAGCAAGGCCGCCTGCGCTACCGGGTCATCGAGGGCTCACCGCTGACGTGTCACCAGGGCGAGATCACCCTGAAGCAATCCGGCGGGCAAACCGAGTTGCACTGGTCCATCCGCTTTCGCCCCAGTGTCGTTGGCACCGGCGCAATTTTGCAGAAGGTGTTGCAGGCCAAGTTGCGCACCATGCTGGACGAACACCTCAAGTCCTACATCGAAAACTCCACGGATGCCGGTGTTTCCGCAATCCCGGAATCGGCGAACACAGAGACGGCGGTCAGATGAACGCGAATCCACCCGGCCCCCACCATGTCGGCGTGCTGATCATCGGGGCCGGATTCTCCGGCCTCGGCGCCGCGATCACCCTCCAAAAGCACGGGTACACCGACTTTCTCGTGATCGAGCGGGGCAACAATGTCGGCGGCACCTGGCGGGTGAACACCTATCCCGGCGCTGCCTGCGACGTGCCGTCGCACCTGTACTCCTACTCGTTCGCGCCGAACCGCAATTGGACCCGTTCGTATTCCAAACAGCCCGAAATCGAGTCCTACATCCAGCAGGTCGCACGCGAGCACCAGGTGATCGACCAACACAGGTTCGACTGCGAAGTCCACGAAGTCCGATGGAATGAACAGGAGACGCGGTGGCACGTGAACACTTCCCAGGGGGCCTTCACGGCGAACTTCGTGGTTTCGGCAGTGGGACCGCTCACCGAGCCGGCATTGCCGGACATCGACGGTCTCGACGAGTTCGAGGGCGAGATCTTCCACTCCGCCCGGTGGAACCACGATTTCGACCTGACCGGCAAACGCGTCGCCGTCATCGGCACCGGAGCCTCGGCCATCCAGATCGTCCCCGAACTGGCCAAGACTGCGCGGCAACTTTACGTGTATCAGCGCACCGCCCCCTGGATCCTTCCGCGTTTCGACCGCGACTACACGACTGCAGAACGGCTCGCTTTCACCCACGTTCCCGGCTACCAACGGTTGATACGAAGCGCCATGTACTGCAGCAAGGAGCTCGTCGGCTTCGCGTTGACCTATGCACCTAAAATGCTTGTGCCGGTGCAGAAATTAGCCAAGCGCCATATCGAACGCGCGATCGCCGATCCACAGTTGCGCGCCAAAGTCACCCCGCGCTGGCAGATCGGCTGCAAGCGCATGCTGATGTCGAACACCTACTACCCCACACTGGCACAACCACACGTCGATGTCGTCACTGATTGCATCGCCGCGGTGCGGCCGAATGCCATCGTCACCGCCGCTGGCAGCGTGCGTGAGGTCGACGCGATCGTGGTTGCGACCGGCTTCCATGTCACCGACTCACCGACCAACGAGCACATCATCGGCCGCGGCGGCCACAGCCTCGCCGACATCTGGCGACGGGGCGGCGCGCAGGCGTACAAGGGGTCGACCGTGCACGGATTCCCGAACCTGTTTGTCATGGCCGGGCCCGGAACAGGGTCGGGTCACACGTCGGCGGTCTTCATGATCGAGTCGCAGCTGAATTATCTGCGGGATCTGATCCGCACGACGACCGCCCGGGGCATCGCGACCGTCGAGGCCCGCGAGGACGTGCAAAGCGCCTACAACGCCGAAATCCAGCGGGGTTTGCGAAACTCGGTGTGGGAGATCGGCGGATGCGCAAGCTGGTATCGAGACAAGTTCGGCAAGATCACCACCATGTGGCCCGGCTTCACGTTCCGCTTTCGCCAGCGGACCCGCAGCTTCGACCTCAACGCCTACCACGCGGTGCACGCCCGCGACCTGTCCACCACCCGCGGGAACTACGCGGCGTCAGCCTGATGTCATCAGGTGTATTCGACGCGGATCCGCTCGATGTGGCCTTCGAAGGGGAAGGGCGCCTTGTCGTAGTAGTCCAGCGCCACCGGTGAGCCGAGGCAGACACCGACGTCTAAGCAGTCGTTGGCAGTAAACACTAGCGGCGCACTGACCGGCACCCGTCCCTCACCGAGAATGTCTTGGCCAATCCTGATGCTGACGTCGAGCGGTCCGGCGGGCCGCTGTTCGGCGTGGCGGGTTTCTACGACGATGATGGCGGGGCCGGGCTGCAGTTTGGTCGCCGAGCGAATCTTGGTGCGCGAGATGATGAAAAAGTTGTACTCGTAGCACAGGTACCCATCGTCGAGATAGCAAGTAACCCCGCCGGCGAAACCACCAAGCGCGTACAACACACCGTTGGCGTCGGAGGGCAGGTCGGCGTCGATGGTGACGGTGTTGTTCTTGGTGCCCAGCGCTGGAGCGCAGAACTCGGGAATGCGCGTGATGTTGCCGGAGAACTCCCACTCCCGATACGGCGGAGTGATGCGCAGTTCGGGATGGAAGATCGGCACCCACATGCCACCGCCGATGGGGAGCACGGAATTGCGTGCGGCTTCGATGGCGAATAATTCGCGCATCTGGGCGAGCTTCTCGGGGATCTGGTCTGCCAGGTCGTGTGCCTGTGACCAGTCCTCGTCGAGGTTATAGAGCTCCCAGCGGTCGTTGTCGGGTGTCCAGTCTTGGATCCCGGGTGGCAATCCCGGCAGCCAGGGCACCCGCGGACCGAACGTCGAGGCCATCCAGCCGTCGTGATAGATCCCACGACTGCCCATGACTTCAAAATATTGAGTCTTCTTCCCCCCGGGCGCCGATGGGTCGGTAAGTGTGCGGGCGAAACTTGCTCCGGCTATCGGGATTTGGGGCACACCGTGGACGAGCAGCGGGGGCTCGATGCCCACGATGTCATAGATGGTCGGTACGACGTCGTTGACGTGCAGGAAGTGATCCCGCGGCACAGGGTCGGCCGCGACTTTCTTCGGCCAGCGGATCGCCAGCGGATTCCGGGTACCGCCCAGATGCGAGGCGACCAGTTTCACGCCCTTGTATGGCGTGCTGCCCGCCCATCCCCAGCCGCAATGGTATTGATTGTCGGTCTTGGGCGAGCCCAGCACGTCAAGGCCGCCGAGCTGCTCGAGGGCGTCGATGTGTATCTGCGGGGTTGTCGGAATGCCGTTCTGCGCAAGCAGTTCGGCGATGGTGCCGTCCTGTCCCTCGGCCGATGATCCGTTGTCACCCCAGATATACAGGAACAGCGTGTTCTCGCCGTAGCCGAGCCGATCCAACTCATCGACGATGCGGCCCACCTGAACGTCGACGTGTTCGGCGAATCCGGCGGCCACCTCCATCAGGCGGCGTTGAAATGGCCTCTCGTCCTCGGGGATGTCGTCCCACGCCTTCATTCGCTCGTCACGAGCTGTGAGCTCACAGTCTTGTGGGATCCAGCCCTTGTCCTTGGCGCGATCGAAGACCCGCTGCCTATAGGCATCCCAGCCGTCGTCGAACTTCCCGGCGTACCGGTCGGCCCATTCCTTCATGATGTGGTGCGGGCCGTGCAGGCATCCGCTGGCCCAATACATAAAGAACGGCCTATCGGCCTGGAGTGCCTTGTGGTTGCGCAGCCAGTTGATGGCGTCGTCGGCCAGATCCTCCGAGAGGTGATAGCCCTCCTCGGGCGTCTTCGGGGGTCGCACCACTGTGGTGTTGCGAACCAGATGCGGCTCATATTGCGAGGCCTCCCCCGCTAGGAACCCGTAGAAATACTCGAAGCCCAACCCGGTGGGCCAGTCCTCGAATGGGCCGGCCGCCGTCGTGTCCTCCGCCGGCGTGTTGTGCCACTTGCCCCACGCGCCTGTGCTGTATCCGTAGTCCTTGAGCACCTCGGCCACCAGGGCGCTGCCGCGCGGGATCTTCCCGGCGTAGCCGTCCCAGTCATTGGCCAGCTCGGCGATCTGTCCGTTGCCGATCTCATGGTGGTTGCGCCCGGTCAGCAGCGACGCGCGTGTCGGCGAACACATGGCGGTGGTATGGAAGCGGTTGTAGCTGATCCCCTCAGCGCAGATCCGGTCCATTGTCGCGGTGCGCACCTCACCGCCGAACGTCGTCGGCAGACCCGGTCCCGCATCGTCGATCAGCACGATCACGATGTTGGGCGAATCCTCATGCAGCCGAGGTGGTATGACGCGCTGCGCATAAGTCGATTCCTGCAGGGTTCGCCCGGCAACGCTTGCCGAGGGTGTCGGCGGAAACGGCAGCGTTGCGCCGCCCGGAAGCTTCGGGACCACCACCCCGCCCGCTGAATCGACATCGCTAGTCGTGGTGCTGCCCGACATGGCTGCTCCTCTGCTTGAAGCTGCGCGGGGCCGTCGCCGACGCGATTGCCCCGGTCTCAGACGTCCCGAATCTACTCCCATCGCAGTCGGCATTCGCCTGTTTGACCGATCGCCTATCCGGTTGAACGGAACCAGTTTTGGGCAACCGCGGCGCACCTCGCTTGGCAATCTCCCGATGGACGAGACGTGCGAGTGGATGTAGTGCCCGCCGCGAGCATGTGGCTCTGCCCGCTCCAACCGCCAGCATGTGATTCGTCGCGAGTCCGGCGAAGTGGGTCGTTCACGGAAGAACGAGACATGGCTGCGTCGCCTTACGTCGGCCCAGGTCACGAAGCGGTCTATGTAAAGGATGACGACACAGCGACCTATCAGCCCGTCGATTGCTCGGTGCACGTCAGCCACCAAGGAACGAACGTAGACGTCCGCTGGTGCTGACCTGAGGATTCGTCGTCCAGCGAGCCAGCTATATGCGCGTGGTTGCAGTGCAACAAGTTGCATATGGAGCACCACCCGTCCTACGCTGCGCGTGTGGCCCTCCCCCACGCGATACTCGTCGCGCTGTGCGAGCAATCCGGATCCGGTTACGAGCTCGCCCGCAGGTTCGACCGGTCCATCGGATACTTCTGGGCGGCCACCCACCAGCAGATCTACCGCACACTTCGGGCGATGGAGGACGACGGTTGGGTGCACGTCACCCCTGTCACTCAGCAGGGTAGGCCGGACAAGAAGGTGTACACGGTTTCCGACGCGGGCCGCAGCGAACTCGCCCGCTGGATCGCCGAACCGCTGTCGGGACGCGGCAGCACAGTGGCCGACAATCGAACCCGGGATCTGGCGGTCAAGGTGCGCGGCGCCGACTACGGTGACACCGACGCCCTGCGCGCCCAGGTCGCAGCGCTGCGTGCTGAGCGGGCCGAATTGCTCGACACCTACCGGGGTTTCGAAAAGCGTCAGTTCCCCGACCCCAGCGCATTGAGCGGCGCCAGCCTGCACCAATACCTCGTATTGCGCGGCGGCATCCGCGCAGAGGAGAGCGCCGTCGACTGGCTCGACGAAGTGATTGCAGCGTTGAAGGGGGATCGGTGACGTATCCGAACCTGTTGTCGCCGTTGGATCTCGGCTTCACCACCCTGCGCAATCGCGTCGTCATGGGATCGATGCACACCGGTCTCGAGGATCGCGCCCGTGACACCGACCGGCTCGCGGCATATTTCGCCGAACGCGCCCGCGGCGGCGTCGGCCTCATCATCACCGGGGGCTATTCTCCCAATAGAACGGGCTGGCTGCTGCCGTTCGCGGCACAGATGGTTTCCTCGTCAGACGCCCGCCGACATCGCAGGATCACTGGCGAAGTACATGACGCCGGTGCCAAGATCCTGCTGCAGATCCTGCATGCGGGACGCTATGCGTATCACCCGTTTTCGGTCAGTGCATCGGCGATCAAGGCGCCGATCAACCCGTTCAAGCCGCGCGCGTTGCGTAACGTTGATGGCACGATCAACGGCTTCGTGAAGTGCGCGCTGCTGGCCCGCGATGCGGGTTACGACGGCGTGGAGATCATGGGCAGCGAGGGCTATCTGCTCAACCAGTTCCTGGCGCCGCGCACGAACAAGCGCAAAGACAAGTGGGGCGGAACACCGGAGAATCGGCGGCGCTTCCCTGTCGAGATCGTGCGCCGTACCCGCGCAGCCGTCGGCGAGGACTTCATCGTCTGCTACCGGATGTCGATGGCCGACTACGTCGAGGACGGGCAAAGCTGGGACGAAATCGTCTCACTGGCAAAGGAAGTCGAAGCCGCAGGCGCGACGATCATCAATACCGGCGTCGGCTGGCATGAGGCCAGGGTGCCGACGATCGTCACCTCGGTACCCAACAGTGCGTTCGTCGATATCAGCAACGCGATGGCCGAGCACGTCGGTATTCCGGTGGTCGCGTCGAACCGCATCAACATGCCGCAGGCCGCCGAGCAGATTCTCGCCGAGGGACATGTCCAGCTGATCTCGATGGCGCGCCCGCTGTTGTCTGACCCGGATTGGGTGCGTAAGGCCGAGGCCGATGCCGCCGATGAGATCAACACCTGCATCGCCTGCAATCAGGCCTGTCTGGACCACGCATTTGTGCACAAGACTGTGTCGTGCCTGCTGAATCCGCGTGCGGGTCACGAGACAACGTTGGTGCTGGGCCCGACGCGACGGGCCAAACGCGTCGCGGTGGTCGGGGCGGGACCCGCAGGATTGGCCACCGCGGTCAGCGCAGCGCAGCGCGGTCATCGGGTGACGCTGTTCGAGGCGGGCGATGTCGTCGGCGGTCAATTCGATTTGGCGCGAAGGATTCCCGGCAAGGAGGAATTCAGCGAGACGCTGCGCTACTACACGCGCATGCTGTCCAAGCACGACGTCGATGTTCGTCTGCGGACGCGGGCGATGGCCGACGAGCTGGCCGGCTTCGACGAGGTGGTGCTCGCGACCGGGGTGTCGCCGCGGATGCCCGACATTCCCGGTATCGACCATCCGATGGTGCTCTCCTATGCCGACGCGATCACCGGCAAGCCGATCGGCAAGAGGGTGGCCGTTGTCGGCGCGGGCGGCATCGGGTTCGACGTGAGCGAGTTCCTTGTGACGGCGCCGGCCGGGCCGGCAGACGAATACAGGTCGCCGTCAATAATTCTCAAGGAATGGAAGGCCGAATGGGGCGTGGCCGATCCGCAAGAGACACGCGGCGCGTTGACAACGCCGATTCCCGCACCGGCGGCTCGCGAGGTGTACCTGCTGCAGCGGACCAAGGGCCCGCAGGGCAAGGGGCTGGGCAAGACCTCGGGCTGGGTGCACAGGGCCTCGCTGAAGGCCAAAGGTGTGCAACAGCTATCGGGCGTGAACTACGACCGCATCGATGACGACGGCTTGCACATCACCTTCGGATCCGATCGGGCCAGCCCACGGGTGCTCGCGGTCGACAACGTGGTGATCTGCGCCGGCCAGGAGTCTGTACGTGATCTCGAGGGCGCGCTGCGCGCCAAAGGTATCGAACCGCACGTTATCGGCGGCGCGGCCGTGGCCGCCGAACTCGATGCCAAGCGGGCGATCAAGCAGGGCACCGAGCTGGCGGCCCGGCTCTAGGCCTGTCCGTCGCACAGCTCGTTAAGAATCTTCCAAGGGCGTCCGATCAGTCTTTCCATCAACGCCACTGCGACGGAAAGACCAGGATATGACCCACCCCAGGTACGCACGAAACACGCTCGGCCCGACGCCGACAGCGCGTTTCCATTCCGCGCCCACCCAGGCCTTTCATACCGCGATGACGCAGACCTTTCACACCGTGCCCACGCAGGCCTGGTCCCGTCAGGTGGCTCCGCCGGTCCGGCCTCCGTCTCCCCCAGCGCAGCCAGCCGCCAAACGCAGGCGCTCTCGCGGTCCGCTCTCGATTGTCCTCGTCCTCGTGATCGTTCTCGCCATCGCCGCAGCGGGCCTCCTCGGCGCTGAGCTCTACGCACGCACTGTCGCGGTCGACAAGATCAAGTCCGCTGCCGCGTGCTTCATCGAGGCCTCCGAGGACTCCGTCGACGTGTCGTTTCAGACCTCACCGCCCGTTCTCGTCCAGTACTTCGACGACAAGTACACCGGGTTCACGATCACCACCGATGGCTCTCCCATCCGCAGCATTCACGGCATGACCGCGAACATCGCGGTCGAAGATGTGGACCGCAACGGTGGCGCGAACGGGCAGGGCACCATCGGCGCGATCAACGCGACCATCGACTGGACGTCCGAAGGGATGCGGGAATCCGCCAACTCGGCCCTCAAGGAGGCCATCGACGAGTACCTCGAAGGCAGCCTCTTCGGTTTCCTGGGCGACTGGATCTCGACTGACCAAGTCGTGACGAGTGTCCAGACTGATCCTTCGACCGGGATCGTCACCTTGGAGGGGATGTTCGACAGCCGCATCGCCGTCAGACCGGAGACGACGGCCGACGGCGGAATCAAGCTGGAAATCCAGCCCGACGGTTTCACGCTCGGCGGAGATTTGGATCTGCCTCAGGAAGACTTACAGGAGAAGCTCGACGAGATGACGAGCAAGCTCACCGACAACGAGTACAACCTTCGCGCGGATTCGCTCGAAGTCACGGACAACGGTGTCGCTGCCAGGTTCTCGGCAAGCAACATCGACATCCCGGCCAGCGACGGCGAAGGGAGCTGCTTCGACGACATGTGAGCACGAAACGCAGCTAGCGCGTCTGCAGGACCTAATTGGCCTGCAGACGCGCTAGTTTCCGGCGTTACGCCTGCTTGAGCGCCTCGATCTCCAGGGTGATCGTGATCTTGTCGCCGACGACGGTGCCGCCGGTTTCCAGTGGCATGTCGATGTCGATGCCGAAGTCCTTACGGTTCAACACCACTGTTGCGTCAAACCCTGCGACCTCGCCGTGTCCCATGCCGGGATTGACGCCGTTGAACTCGAGCGCGAGGGTGACCGGTTTGGTTACACCCTTGAGGGTGAAGTCGCCGTCGACGAGGTAGGTGTCGCCGTCGGGCCGGACACCGGTCGAGGTGAAGATGGCGGTCGGATACTTCTCGGCGTCGAAGAAATCCGCAGACCGGACATGGGCGTCGCGCTGCTCGTTACGGGTGTTGATGGAGTCGACGGCGACCTCGGCCGTCACCGAAGGAGTGCCGTCCTCGGAGACGAGAATCGCACCGCTGAAGGTGTCGAACGTGCCACGCACCTTGCTCACCATGAGGTGACGTACGGAGAATCCGATGGTCGAGTGTACGGGGTCGATGGCCCATGTACCCGTGGCGAGCTGGGCGGTTCCGGTGGCTGCGGTCATGTTGTGAATCTCTTCCTCTGCAGAGCGCCGGCCCTCCCGGCACCTTCGAAGAGATCAACCGGACCGTAGTCCGCTTCTATTCCCGGGGTGCAGATTCCTCGCGCGAGCAGTTAAGCAGCCAGCGGCGCGTATGTCGTGGAGC
Organism: uncultured Actinomycetota bacterium; assembly: GCA_963721195.1. Classification (GTDB taxonomy): domain Bacteria; phylum Actinomycetota; class Actinomycetes; order Mycobacteriales; family Mycobacteriaceae; genus Mycobacterium. Next base: position 85,209 of record CAVRIH010000006.1, read on the forward strand.
GTTGCCGCGCCGGGCGGCCGATGCCCTCGGCGATCGACGTGAGCTCCTCTACGCTCTTGGCCGAGCCGAACTCCGAGCCGGCCATCCGCGAGATGGTCTCCTCCATCAGCGTGCCGCCCAGGTCGTTGGCGCCACCGTTGAGCATCACCTGCGTGCGCTCGACGCCGAGCTTGACCCAGCTGGTCTGAATGTTGGAGATCCTGCCGTGCAGCATGATGCGCGCCAGCGCATGCACAGCGCGGTTGTCGCGGTGCGTCGGGCCAGGCCGTGCCCCGCCCGAGAGGTACAGCGGGCTGCTCTGGTGCACGAACGGCAGCGGCACGAACTCGGTGAAACCTCCGGTGCGGTCCTGAATCTCGCGCAGCACCCGCAGATGGCCGACCCAGTGCCGCGGCGTGTCCACGTGGCCGTACATCATCGTCGAACTCGACCGCAGCCCGACCTCGTGTGCGGTGCTGACGACCTCGATCCACATCGACGTCGGCAGCTTCCCCTTGGTCAGCACCCAGCGGACCTCGTCGTCGAGGATCTCGGCGGCGGTGCCGGGGATGGACCCCAAACCCGCCTCGCGCAAGCTCGATCAGCCACTCGCGGATCGAGATCCCGCTCTTCGTCACACCGTTGGCGATCTCCATCGGCGAGAACGCGTGCACATGCATCGACGGCACGCGCGCCTTGACCGCACGCACTAAATCGGCGTAACCGGTCACCGGTAGCTCCGGGTCGATGCCGCCCTGCATGCACACCTCGGTTGCGCCCGCGACATGCGCCTCCCACGCCCTCTCGGCAACCTCGTCGACCGACAGCGAGAACGCGTCCGCGTCACCCTTGCGTTGGGCGAAAGCGCAGAACCGGCAGCCGGTGTAGCAGATGTTGGTGAAGTTGATGTTGCGGTTGACGACGAAGGTCACGTCGTCGCCGACGGTGTCGCGCCGCAGCGAATCTGCCAGTGCGGCAACGGCATCCAGCGCCGGACCCTCCGCCATCGCCAGCGCCAGATACTCGTCGTCGGAGAGTCCGGCCGGATCGCGCTCGGCCGAGCGCAACGCCGCCAGCACGTCGGTGTCGATGCGCTCAGGAGCCTGGGCCGCGAGTTCGTGCACCTTCTCCCGGATCGACTCCCAGTCGCCGAACGCACTTCCCAGATCGCTGCGGGTCGCGGTGAGTCGGCCCTCGGAATCGATCGCCGAGTGAAGGTCGGTACGACCCAAGGACTCGGTCGCCTCATCGGGCTCCTGCCACGGCCGCCCCACCGGATTGACGTCCAACGCCAGACCGGTATCCGGATGGGCCAGCGCATCGACGTGCCCGCGCACCCGCGGGTCGATCCACGCCGCGCCGGCCTGCACATACTGCGGTTGGGCCGTCAATCGCTGCACCAGGTCGTAGCCGGCCTCGGCCGTGACCGCAGCCAGCTCGTCGAGTGCGGGCCAGGGCCGCTCTGGGTTGACATGATCGGGCGTCAGCGGCGATACGCCGCCCCAGTCGTCGACACCCGCGCCGACCAAAGCCAGGCACTCCTCGCGCGACACCAGGTTCGGCGGCGCCTGGATGCGCACCTTGGGTCCCATCACCAGGCGCGTGACCGCCACCGTCGCCACGAAATCCTCGAAGCCCGCATCCGGCTTCGCCGCCATCGCGGTGTGGTCCTTGGCCCGGAAGTTCTGCACGATCACTTCCTGAACGTGTCCGAACTCCTTGTGCGAGCGCCGGATCGCATGAATGGTGTCGGCGCGCTCCGCCAGCGTCTCCCCAATGCCGACCAGCAACCCCGTGGTGAACGGAATCGACAGCCGGCCCGCGTCGGCCAACGTGCGCAGCCGGACCTCCGGATCCTTGTCGGGGCTGCCGTAGTGCGCCAGGCCCTTGGTCTCGAACAACCGCCGCGACGTGGTCTCGAGCATCATGCCCATCGACGGCGCCACCGGCTTGAGCCGGGAAAGCTCCGACCAACTCATCACGCCGGGGTTCAGATGTGGCAGCAGTCCGGTCTCCTCAAGCACCCGGATCGCCATCGCCCGCACGTAGTCCAGCGTCGAGTCATAACCGCGCTCGTCGAGCCACTGCCGGGCCTCGTCCCATCGCGACTCCGGCCGGTCACCGAGCGTGAACAGCGCCTCCTTGCAACCGAGTTCAGCGCCGCGGCGTGCCACCTCGAGGATCTCGTCGGGCTCCATGTACATACCGGCGCCCTGCGCCCGCAGCTTGCCGGGCACCGTGACGAACGTGCAGTAGTGGCAGGTGTCGCGGCACAGATGCGTGACGGGAATGAACACTTTGCGCGAGTAGCTGACCGGTAGCCGTCCGGTGGGCCCGCGGCGACCGGCGGCCTCGAGGCCGGCGTCGCGTACCCGGGCGGCGCTCACGCACAGATCTGCGAGGTCATCGCCGCGCGCGGTCATCGCGATCGCGGCTTCCTCAATATTGAGTGCTACGCCGTCTCGGGCTCGTCGCAGCACCCGCCGCAAGCCGGCGGGACTGGGCGGACCGGACTTCGGTGGGACCACCGGGCTGGGCAGATCAGCGCCGTGTTCGGGGTTCAGAGCCACTCCCGTGTAACCCCGCGTTCGGTGAGGATCATCCGCACGTCTCACATTCTGAAACATCGGCGTCTGACATATCGGCCACAGTAGTCCGCGCGACCACCCCCCGTTCGCGCCACGTCCCGGAGCGATTCCTCAAGTTCGCCCGAGGCGGTTGACATGCGCGTAAATTCGTTAGCGGGCCGGGGCAACACTGCAGTTCGCTGAGGTCTGTCATGAATATTTCGGCTCGATCGTGTCTAGCGGCAGGCGTAGCCGTGGCGACCGCCACGGCCATCGCCTTTGCCCCATCCGAGAAGGAACCGGCGCGCGCCACACCGACGGTCCGGGGCTTTCCCGCGGCGGTCCAATTGATTGCCCAGGTTCAACCGACGGTCGGCGCTACCGCAGTCTCACCCGCGGACTTCCTTGCGTTGATCGTGCAGCACTACGTGGTGCCGCCGAGCGCAAGTAGGCCGTTCCCGACACCGCAGTTCCCGCCGGTCGTGGGCGGAACCTCCATCGGCAGCAGCATCAAAAACATCTACAACGCCGTCGAGCCATGGGTGGAGTGGGGAGTCGACGTCGCCGCGTACGCCGTCGGGTGGGTTCCCTACGTGGGTTGGCTCGCCCCACAAATCGAGATCTTCTACAACTTCGGCGAACGAATCGTTCGCAGTATCACGTTCAACATCGCCGACTGGCTCGATGGAACGATCAGCTTCGGCCAGGGTTTGCTCAATGTCGGCGTCGATACCGTCAACGCATTCATTCAACTCGGCATCGACCAATGGAACTTCTGGCTGTGGCCGCTCCCGCCCCTTCCGCCGATTTTTCCACTCGCTGTCGAGCCGGAGACCGAGGAGTTGACCATTGCCCTCTCGAACGAGGAGTCGCTGGAATCCCTGTCGTTAAAGGCCTCGAAAGAGGAAGGCGAAGTCATCGACGAGTTCGAAGGCGCGCGGGCCGAAAGTCTCGGTGAAGAGCTCACCCAGGGTGAAGAACTCATCGAAGGTGAAGAGCTCACTCCAGAGGAACCAGGCGAGGAGATCGATGACGTCCTCACCATCGAAGAGACCGATGTCGATCTGAGAGTTAACGCGCTCACCGACAGCGACCAAATCAAAGACGAGCTCACCACACCAACCACCACCGACACGTCCGGAACCGTGCAGGCCCAGGGCAAAATCCGCGAGTCAACTATCGCCACACCAACCGAGGCGTCGCCTCAGGCGCACGACACGAACGGGTCCCCCGCGGGAGATCCGAACGAGGAACCGACGGCATCGGCGCAGGCACTGTCACCACAAGAGCCGTCAACAAATGATGACGACCCACCGAGCAGCGCCGACGCCAAGACGGGTGACGACAATGCCGACGCGGAGTAGGCCTCAGGCGTTGACGTGACGCCACAGCACCGCGGCGGGGGGCAGGGTGCCGAGTGCGAGGAGTAGCAGTGCCCCGTACGCCAGGATCCCGGTGCCGCCGAACACGATGTCATCGCCGGGCCCGCCCAGTGACAGCACCGCCACGGTCAGCAGCCACGCCAACAGCGGTAATGCCGCGGTTCTCGGCGACGAGGTCCAGTGCAGCGCGGCCCACACCAGCGCGGCATTCACCAGGCCGGCGACCAGCGCGCTGACGGGAAACGGCCATGAACCGACACGGATCGGGAGAAAGAGCGACGCCATGATCGCGCACAAAACGCCGTCGATTGCCAGCAGCGTCAGAACAAGGAAACGCTGATAGTCAGCGCCGGATGGGGGCGAACTCAGGTCGGGATGCTATCGATCACGCTGGCGATCGAACCGATGACCCACTGAAAGCTGTCGAGCCGGTCCTGCCAGTGCTGCAGGTTCGGATCCAGATCCGGGTCCATCGTCATCCCTTCCACACGCCGTCGGGGTTGTGGGGAGTTTACCCCGTAGCGGGGCCGCTATTCGAGGTTCAGGCCCGCCAACAGATCGGTTTCCCATCCGCGGTGATCGCGGACACCCGCAGCGCCCGACACCAGGACGTAGTGCTCGACCGCGCCGATCGGCAGCGCGATGTTGTTGGACAGTGCCAACGACCTGTCGTTGGGGGCGACGGTGACCTGCGTGGCGTGCGCGCGCAGGGCCGCCACCTTCGCCGGCAGTTGGTCGGGGACGTCGATGATCGCGTCGATCGCCTCGTCGGGATGGCCGAACGGCACATCGTCGATGGACACCCGGATCCACTCACCGGGCACGTCGTCGAGCGTGTCCAGAGCAGCGCCCATCGCGGTTCTCGATATCACCGTCCAGTACACCTTCGGCACAGTCCACGGCTCGCCGGGATATTCGGTGCCCGCCGATGCCGCGACCGCCGCCATCGTCACCTCATGCGTGTGAATGTGGTCGGGATGCCCATAGCCGCCATCCGGGTCATAGGTGACGACGACGTGCGGGCGCATCTCTCGGATGATCCCGACCAATGCGCCAACCGCCTCCGTGGGATCGGCATCGACGAACTTCTGATGGTGCCGCTGCGGCGTGCCTTCCATGCCCGAGTCGCGCCAGCGGCCGGCACCGCCGAGGAAGACCGGCTCATCGACACCGAGCGCGCGCAGCGCCGCGGTCAGCTCACCGATGCGGAACCCGCCGAGCTGGTCGGCGTTGTCGACGGCCAGGTTCGCCCACCGGTCGCCGATCACCTCGCCCTCTTCGCCGAGCGTGCACGTGACCACCTGCACCCGCGCGCCTTGCGCAACGTAGTGCGCGATGGTCGCGCCCGTCGTCAACGTCTCGTCGTCAGGATGCGCGTGTACGAACAACAGCCGCGGACTCTCCATTGGCACAGCTTGCACGATGGATGGCAGATAGATTCACCTGGTGTCGCGCCGCGCAGTCGAGTTCGGATGCGCGATCATCATCGTCGGCCTGCTCGCCGGTGTGGCGGGTGCCGCAACCACGCTGCTGCTGCACGCCATCGAACACCTCACGTACCACTACTCATTCGGCACGCTGCTGTCCGGCGTCGGCGGCAGCAGTCCGGTGCGGCGCGCGCTCGGCCCGATGATCGGCGGGGCGCTCGCCGGCTTCGGGTGGTGGATGTTGCGGCGACGAACGACCGTTCCGCCGTTGGCCGAGACAATCAAGGCCCATCGGCCGATCCCCCGGCTGTCGATGTCCATCGACGCGGGCCTTCAAGTCCTACTTGTCGGTGCGGGCGCGTCGTTGGGACGCGAAGGCGCACCTCGTCAACTCTCCGCGGCGTTCGGTGATTTCGGCACCACGCGGCTGGCGCTCACGGCGCGCGACCGTGAGATTCTGCTCGCCTGTGCAGCCGGCGCCGGCCTGGGGGCGGTCTACAGCGTGCCGCTGGGCGGGGCGTTGTTCGCCGCGCAGATTCTGCTCGGCAGCTGGCATCCCCGCGTGGTGGGCACAGCCTTGATCACGTCGAGTCTCGCGGTCGCCGTCGCAGCCCCGGTCACCCACCTCGAGCACCCATTGGATTGGCCGGACGCGCAGACGTCCTATCTGTTCGCGTTCTTGGCGCTGGCCATTGCACCGCTGGCCGGCGCCCTCGGCCTCGCGTTCAACCGGGTGATGGCCTCCGCCCGCCCGAAAATGCAATACCACTCCTGGATTCTGGTTCCCGCGATCGCTTCGGCCGGACTGCTGACCGGTTTCTGTTCGATTTGGTATCCGGAACTGCCGGGCAACGGCAGAAGCATTCTGACAGTGAGCGTCGACAGCGAGATGACCCTCGGTGCCGCGTGCGTGGTCCTTCTATTGAAACCGCTTCTGACAGCGGCGTTTCTGCGCGCTGGGGCCGTTGGCGGCTTGCTCACTCCCGCCTTGGCCACGGGCGCGGCGGCCGGATCTGTTGTCGCACTTGCGCTGAATCAGCTGGCAGGCACGGACATCCACGTATCGGCGCTGGCGCTGACGTGCGCGGCCGGGGTGTTGGCGATCACCCAGCGGTCGCCGCTGTTTGCAGCGTTGTTCGTCTGGGAACTGGCTCACCCACCGTATTGGTTCCTGATCGTGTTCGCCATCGCCGCGTTCGCCGCGCACGGCCTGCGGCTATTGCGCGAACGTCGCGAAGCCGCAGTGCGTTGATACCGATTGCCTTATCACTGACGGGTTTTCACCCACGTGCCGGCATCGCCGACGATTCCGATCGGCACAGCACCGGAGAGCTTGACGTTCTGGACGCTCGGGCCCGCGGCGACGATCGTGGTGTCCTGCAGGATCGGCAGCACCGTCGAGAGGTTCCACAGTCGCGGTTCGACCGCGGTGATCACGGCACCGATGGGCTCTCTTCCGTCGAGTGCGGCGTCGATCTTCGGCTGAATGCTGCGGTCGCAGATGCCGGTGATATTGCTTGGCGCCTGGACCAGTTCGCCGGTTTCCGGCGCAGGGCTCGCGATGGTGGTTTCAGTCGCGGTCGTCGTCGTACCCCGCGGCACCGACGTCGGCGCCGTGGCGGTCGTGGTCGGGGTCTGCGGCGCAGATGTCCCGGTCTCGGCCGTCGGTATCGGGGTCGCCTCCAGTGCACGGCAGCCGTACCGCGATGCGAGCGCGGTCGCGAGGTCACCCCCGGCCTGACGCCAGCCCACCACGGCGTCGACGCGGTTGTTCGTCAAGGCGTCGCCGTAGAGGGCCACCGGATCGAGCGCCGAAACCGACGCGGCGATGCCCACATTGCGCAGTTGATCGGCGGCCGTGTTGGCGACAGCGACCGATGTCGGATCGTTGGCGGCGACGCCGAGCACAAGCGACAGCGGCACCCCGTCCTTGATGATGCGGCCGCGATCGTTGTCCGGCGCTGGCGTGCCGGGTGTCGGCGGTGACGGCGTCGCGACGGGCTCGACCTCGTAGCCGGCGTCGATGAGCAACCCGAGCGCATCCTCTCGTGAGATCGCCGGCGGCGCGGTCGGCACGTAGCCCGGATCCGACGGCGATCGCACCTGCGCCTGCGCCAATGTCACAGTGTTGTCGTCGCCGGCACCGACAGCGGCGAGGAGGTCGACGTCCAGCAAGCCGAAAATCGCTTTGCGCACTTGAGAATCCGCGAGCGCTGGCTGTTGTGCTCGTAGTGACAACTGCATGACGCGGGGGGTGACGATCCGCGCTGTCCGCACATCGGGAATCGCCGACAGTTGCGCGAAGGTGGCCGCACCGCCGTGGACCTGGGCCACCTGAGTGTCGCCGTTGCGGATGGAGTCGGCCAACGCAGCGGCGTCACCGCCACGACGCAGCAACACCAGATCCGGTTTGGCAGGCGCGCTCCAGAAGCGGTCGTTGCGGGCCAGCAGGATCTCGTCGCGCTGGGGATCGATGTTCTCCACCCGAAACTGGCCGCCGGTGACGGGCAGCGCGCGAGCCAGACCCGCCGCGAAGCCGCCGGGGATGTCCTTGACGATGTGGGCGGGCAGGATGTTGTTGAACAGCTCGCGCCACGCCGGATACGGCTGCGAGAAGGTCACCACCGCGACCTTGCCGCCCTCCACCGACTGCACGCCGGTGATGAGGTCGTACCCGGCAGGATCGACCACTCCGGGCTGGCTCACCATCTGCTGCCACAGGTACCAGAAGTCGTCGGCGCCTATCGGGGCGTTGTCCGTCCACGATGCCTCTGGCCTGATCTTGTAGGTGACGGTGAACGGATCCTCACTGGTCACTTCGGCCGACTCCAGCAGCGTCGTGTCGAGTTCCCACCGCGATCCGGTCGGGGTGTTCGGATCCGGCACCGGCCGGAAGGAGCTGGGCAGCACCAGAGAACTGATCGCGGCGTTGACCGGCGACTGATCGGCCAGCAGGTGCGGGTTGAAGCCCGGGCCGATCCAGTCGATGGCCATGATGATCTGAGTCGCCTTCGGCGGAGGCGGAGCCGTCGTCTCGGCGGTGTCGGTGCTCTGAGGTGCCGGCGGCGGGCTCACGGTGCAGCCCGATATCAGCGTCATCAGCGCGGATATCGCGACAATGACGCGTACAGGCCTCGGCACGGTGTTCAGGGTATCGGCAGCACCTGAGCGACTTCGGTAACGGGCTTTCGCCGACCGTTACTGTTCAATTGCTGTCGCGGGCCTTGGCGCGGGCCTTCGAACGTGCGCGCATCGTGGCATTCAACTCGACTTTGCGGACCCGGACCACTTCAGGCGTGACCTCGACGCACTCGTCCTCGGCGCAGAACTCCATCGCCTGTTCGAGCGTGAGCTCAAGCGGACGGGCCAGCGTCTCCATGACATCAGCCGTCGACGAGCGCATATTGGTGAGCTTCTTCTCACGGGTCACGTTCACGTCGAGGTCCTCGGCGCGCGGATTGATGCCGACCACCTGCCCCTCGTACGTGTCCTGGCCCGGTTCGACGAAGAACTGGCCGCGGTCGGACAGCTGAATCATGGCGAAAGGCGTGACCGATCCCGTCCGGTCGGACACCAGCGATCCGGTGTGCCGGGCGCGGATCTCCCCCGCCCACGGCCGGTAGCCGTCGAATACGGCGTTCGCGATGCCGGTGCCGCGGGTCAGCGTGAGGAAGTCCGTGCGGAAGCCGATCAGGCCGCGGCTGGGCACGATGAAGTCCATCCGCACCCACCCCGCGGCGTGGTTGGTCATCTCTTCCATGCGTCCCTTGCGACCGGCCATCAACTGAGTGATCGCGCCGACGAATTCGTCGGGGCAGTCGATGGTCATCGCCTCGAACGGCTCGTGCAGCTTGCCGTCGATGGTGCGTGTGACCACCTGCGGCTTGCCCACGGTCAGCTCGAAGCCTTCGCGGCGCATCTGCTCGACGAGCACGGCCAGCGCCAGTTCGCCTCGGCCCTGCACCTCCCAGGCGTCGGGCCGGTCGATGTCCACGACCTTGATCGACACGTTGCCGACGAGTTCGGTGTCCAGGCGCGACTTGACCATGCGCGCGGTGAGCTTGTGGCCGGACACCTTGCCCGCCAGCGGTGAGGTGTTGGTGCCGATCGTCACCGAGATGGCGGGCTCGTCGACGGTGATGCGCGGCAGCGCGTGCGCGTGCTCGGTGTCGGCCAGCGTGTCGCCGATCATGATCTCCGGAATGCCCGCCACCGCGACGATGTCGCCGGCGATGGCCTCATCGGTGGAGGTACGTTCCACGCCCTCGGTCACCAGCAGTTCGGTGATCTTGGCGTTCGTGATGACGGGGTGTCCGTCGACCTCCCGCATCCAGGCGACCTGCTGTCCCTTGCGGAGCCGGCCCTTGTAGATGCGGATGAGCGCGAGGCGGCCGAGGAAGGCCGACGCGTCGAGGTTGGTCACCAGGGCCTGCAGCGGGGCCTCGGGGTCGCCCTTCGGCGGCGGGATGTGTTCGAGGAGCACGTCGAAAAGCGGGTCGAGGTTCTCGCCCTCGGGGTTCTCGCCATTGGCGGGTTCGACGGTGCTGGCGATCCCGGCACGGCCCGACGCGTACAGCGTCGGAAGTCCGAGCGCGTCCTCGGCGGCCTTCTGGGCCTCCTCGTCGAGATCTGATGCGACGTCCAGCAACAGATCGTGGCTATCGGAGACGACTTCGGCGATACGGGCGTCTGGCCGGTCGGTCTTGTTGACCACCAGAATCACCGGTAGATGCGCGCCAAGCGCCTTGCGCAGCACGAAGCGGGTCTGCGGCAGAGGGCCTTCGGATGCGTCGACCAGCAGCAATACCCCGTCGACCATGGACAGTCCGCGCTCGACCTCGCCGCCGAAGTCGGCGTGGCCGGGGGTGTCGATGACGTTGATGACCGTCATGTTGCCGTCGGGGTGGTGACGGTGCACGGCGGTGTTCTTCGCCAGGATCGTGATGCCCTTTTCCTTTTCGAGGTCGCCGGAGTCCATCAAGCGCTCGATGGCATCATCGCCGCGGTGAGTCAGCGCGCCGGACTGCCGCAGCATCGCGTCGACCAGGGTCGTCTTCCCATGATCGACGTGTGCCACGATCGCGACATTCCGGAAATCCACGCTGGTAAGTGTCGCAGTGGGGGTACTCAATCGCGAAAACGAGAGAGACAGGTCACTTGAAGGCCAGCAGGCTGCTCGACATCAAACCCAAGAAGAAGTGCTGCCGCAGTAAGCCCCGGTGCAAGAAGTGCCCGCTGGTGCTGCACAAGGTGCGCAAGGCCGAACTGATGGGCATCCGCGGCAAGGAGCTCGAAAAGATCTACAAGCGCGCACGCAAGAACTGAATCGTGCGCGTCAACGCGGCCACGACGCCTCCGGTGCAGGCGTATCTTTGTGGCATCCGTCAGGTGAGCTCGGGTGCGGTTTGGAGGTACCGAATATGACGGTCTACCAGGTTCTCACCATTGCGCTGATCTTCGTGGTCGCGGGGGCTGCGACGCTGGCGATCTACCTCGGGTTACTCAACTGGATGGGCCGGTTCTACGTGGTTCACTGCATGGCGTGCCATCACCTCACCACGGCGCCGACGAACCAGCCGCAAGCGTCCTGCCCGCATTGCCGCCACCCGCTCCTGCTACATCCGCTGCATGCGGTCACTCACCCGAATGACCGGGTGCGGGTAGTCAGCGACTCGCTGCATTACTGAGCGCTGGGCCGAGGCGCTACGGGTAGGACAGCAACAGCATCACTCGGCCGTCGTCAGGCGGATCTCCGAAGTCCCCCTCATCGAAGCCGTAGTACTCCTCCTGGTCCGCGGTGATGTGATCGATCACCTTGCCCTGGGTCTTGATCTCGCCGTTGCGGACTTCGTCCATGACGCCGTTGAAGTCGGGCACCGACAATGATTCGGCAAGCAGCAATGCCTCACCGCCAGTAGGCAATTCGACGAGGATCCCTGCGCCGGAGTAGTTGTTGCCGCCACGGCCCGTGCCCCGCGGCGCCCAGTACACCGGCTCAGAAGCGATGGAGCCCTCCACGCGGCGGTACTCGCCGGCGTGGTCGGTGTCGTCGATCGTCACGACGGGCAGCGCGGCGATTTTTCGGTCGTGTTGCCAGAACATGATGCCGAGGGGGATGCAGACGATCGCGTACATCATGACCATCAGCATCAGCACGGGCTTCCATGCGATCTCCCACCCCAATCGCCGCTGCGACATGCCCCTGGCCTCGGCCTGGTTTTCGACCTGGCTGCGGCCGAATCGGAAGACGTACCAAGCCAATAGGCGCGCCAGCGCCATCAGCGCAAGAATGATCAGCCCGACGATGCCCGCCATCCGCCAGTAAAAGGTGTTGTCCCCGTGGTTGATGGTCATCAGCACCATCGTGGCTGGAATCGGGGCGGTTATGAGCAGGAGAAGCGAGTACGACGGATGGCTGGTCAGGTAGTCGTAGCTTGTCGTCCAACCTCGATTGCCGCCGTAGACCGTGACGCCGCCGATGTCGGCACTCACCATCGGTGTCCACGACCCGTGCACCACGCGTGGTCGTATCAAGCTGCGGAAGAAGAAAAACCCGAACACCAGCGAGACGACAAGCGCACCCCAGAAGACGCCGGGCAGCGACTCGCCGGTGCCGGGAACGCCGAATGCGCCGCGGATGTCGATGACCTTGGCGATGAAGAACATCAGGGGCACGGCGAAGAAGAACTCGATCAGCCAGATCTGGATCAGTTGCGGAATCCGTGATCCGATGCGGTCGAAAGCCAGTACACCTCGCCAGATGAACCGCAGCACGCGCATGGACCGGAACATTAATGTGAGTTGCCTGCTTGAGAGGCAAACATGGGGCGAAGGCGGCGATCGCCTAGGTCGTCAGCGCTTGCTTCAATTCGGCGAGCCAGGTGCGGTCGGCGGGCACCCAGTCGAGGTTGTCGAGTTCGTCGACGGTGATCCAGCGCAGGGCGCGATGGTCGTTCGGATGCAGGGTGCCGCCAGTCTGGGTGACGAGGTATGCGCGAAGGGTTGTCGACGAGTTGAGGGCGACGTCGACGCCGAGGCGGGCGCCCACGGTGACGTCGACGCCGAGTTCCTCCTTGAGTTCACGGGCGAGCGCGGCCTCGTCGGTTTCGCCTGCAAACACCTTGCCCCCGGGTAGCTCCCACAGTCCTGCGAGTGCGGGCGGCCTGTCGCGTTGCGCGACCAGCAGCGCGTTATCCGCGATCAGTGCACCCGCAACGACGGTCTCACTCGGCATTACCGGCGACGGTATACGGTCGATCCCATGGCTGTGTTAACGGACGAACAAGTAGACGCCGCACTGCCCGACCTCGAGGGCTGGGAGCGCGCCGACGGTGCCCTGCGCCGGTCGATCAAATTCCCCGCCTTCCTGGACGGCATCGACGCGGTGCGGCGCGTCGGCGAGAAGGCCGAGGAGAAGGACCACCATCCGGACATCGACATCCGTTGGAGAACAGTGACTTTCGCGTTGGTGACGCACTCCGAGGGCGGTATCACCGACAAGGACGTCGAGATGGCGAAAGAGATCAACGCGATCGTCGGCCAGTAGAGGCGATCCACGCCAGCGTCGCCAGCGTCGCGACGATGTAGATCAACCCCGCCCAGGCCAGGTACCACGGCCGGGGAACGACCCAGATCGTCGGCTGCGCGAAGCTCAGCAGCCACGGCACGCCGATCAGGGTCAACGCCAGCCATCCCCAACCCAGCACGCGCGCACCGAGTCGTGCCCGCAGGGGCCCGTGGATCAGCCAGATCATCAGCGGGATCAGCCAGACCCAGTGATGCGTCCACGAGATCGGCGACAACAAGAGACCGAACAACTGCACGACGACGATCGCCCCTAGTCGGTCCGATGCCCCGCCGATCGCGCGCCACGCCAACACCGCCAGCACCGCCGTCACCGCGATACCTGCCAACACCAGCGGCCCATAGCCCGCGTCGTGTCCGAGGATCCGTGAGATCCCACCGCGCCACGACTGGTTGAACGACGTTCCGATAGGTCCCACCCGGGATGCGTCGCCCAGCAATTCGGTGAAGTAGTAACGGGTTTCGTCGCCGATGATCAACCACGAAATCCCCATCGTTGCGAAGAACACAACCGCTGAGAACGCGACGGCCGCCCACCGCCGCGCGCCGACGAAGTACAGCCCCGACGCCGCCGGCGTCAGTTTTACCCCGGCCGCGAGGCCGACGAGCAGTCCCGACACCCACCATCGCGTGCTGTACACCGCATAGAGCACCGCCAGCACCAACAGCACGTTGATCTGCCCGTAGTCGAACGTGCTGCGCAGGGGTTCGATCCAGATACCGATGGCCGTCCACAGCATCGCCGTTCGATGGTCTCCAGCACCCAACAGCCGCTGGCTGATCCGCACGACTCCGTATAGCGCCGCGAAGATACCGAGTTGCCACGCGAACGCGACGAGTCCGAACGGCAGCAGGTGCAGCGGGTAGAACACCATGGCCGCGAACGGCGGATAGGTGAACGGCAGCGGGAAGTCCGGCGTCTGGTCGGCGTAGACGTAGTCATAGAGCGTGCCCGGATGGTCGAGCATGCCCGCTCCGCCGACATACACATGCAGGTCGACGAAGTTGGCGCCGTTGGGCACCAGGTACGTCCACGCAAGGCGGGCGACGATGCTGATCACCAACAGCATCGGCGCCGCGGCGGCCAGTCGGGCAGACGTTCGCGCAGCGGTCGAGGCAGCAGTCGGCGTGTCTATCCGTACGACTCTATCGACCGGTAACCGTTTCCCTTCGCATCAGTAACGGTTGCATAAATGCCACACGTGTCACTTGAGTCACACCAGTAACTCCGTAGCTTCGGGCGAAGGCGTGCCGACCAAACCTGAATGGGAGAACCATGCACAGCACCAGAAAACTGTTCGCGACCACGATGATTGCGGCCGCGGGAGCCGTCACGGCTGCACTGGCCCTGAGCGCCACGGCCGCCGCACAACCTGCGGCACCTGCCCCCACCCCCGGCGTTCCGGGTCTTCCGTTCATCCAGCAGCTCACCTCCAATCCTGCGGCCGCGACACAGCTCATGCAGGGCTTCACATCGCTGATGAACACCACCGCCACACCGGCCGCCGCCACACCGGCAACACCCCCGCCGGCCGCGACCGCATCGATCACCCTGCCGCAGACTCCGACGGGACTGCCCGCGGCCGCTGCTCCGGTCAGCACAGCAGCTGCACCCGCGACCAACCCGGCCGACCTGCTGACGCAGGCCGCGTCGCCGCTGAGCAGCCTCGCCTCGTTGATGCCCGCGGGCACGCCGTTGGCCGGCCTCCTACCCGCAGCTTCGACGGCTACTGCACCTGCCGCGGCAGCCGCACCTGCGCTGGCCGCTCCGGCGGTTGCCGCTCCGGCTGCTGCCGCTCCGGCGGCACTGCCCGCGGCTCCGCTGATGCTGCCGCTGTCTGCACTGCCCTGACGGCAGCGGCGACATCGACCGAGAAGACCACTACAACCACTCTCTGGGGGAGTCATGTCAACCAGGACGATGTTCGCCACCGCCGCCGTTGCGATCGGCTCATCGGTCACGCTGTTGTTCGGCGTGACCGGTGTAGCCAACGCAGAGCCGGCACCACCCGCGCCACTGCCGATCGATGCGCTGCAGGCCCCTGGCCTTCCTGCGGTGCAGAGTCTCGGGCCCGTCATACAGCAGGCCGCCGCTGATCCGACCAGCGCGGCATCCACTCTGATGGCGGCCGCCGCGGTGTTCGCCGGCGACGCAGCGGCACCAGCCGATTCCCGGAACGTCGCGTCAGCCGTCAACCAGTTCGTCGCCCACACTCCGGCGCCGGGCGCGGTGCCGGGCACCGAGGCGCATCTGCCCGCGGGAGTCAATCCCGCGCATGCGGTCGGTCCCGTGGAAGAAGCGGTGCCTGCACCGGAGGCCGCGCCGATACCTGCGCCAGAGGCCGCCGCAGCCGCGGCTCCTGCTCCAGCGCCGGCACCGGAGGTTGCGGTACCGGTTCCGGCGCCTGCGCCTGCCCCGGACCCTGCCGCTGCGGCGCCCGCAGCCGCGCCCGGCGGTCCCGAATTCGGTCCGGATGCTCCGACGACGCAAGACTTCCTATATCCGTCGATCAGCAACGGGTGCCTCAAAGACGGCGGAAACGTCCTCGCCACAGCGATTTCGGTGGCAGGCCCCGCCAAGATCCCGACGCCGGGACCGGGCCCGGGCCAGACCGCCTACGTGTTCACGGCGATCGGCACCCCGGGGCCCGCCGCGGAGCAGAAGCTGCCGCTGAACGTCACCTGGGTGAACCTGACCACCGGCAAGTCGGGCGGCGCCACGCTTCAGCCACGGTCAGATATCAACCCGCAAGGGCCGACCACACTGACGGCGATCGCAGACACCGGTTCGGGCAGCATCATCTCGACGATCTTCGGTCAGGTCAGCACGACCGAGAAGCAGTGTCAGTTCATGCCGACCATCGGTTCGACGGTCGTCCCCTGACCAACCGGGCTCGAGCGCACGCTTGTTGACACCTCTACTCGAGGTTTGTGTACAACAACCGTGCGTTCGGCGAGCTCAGTAGGCCATGAAGAGGATGGCGTCCCGGTCGTACTCGCGGCCGGGGTGCACCTCCGACAGGTGAGCCTGGGCCTTCTCCACGAGATCGTCCTCGGTCTCACCGGTGATCGCCTCGCCACACGGGCAATTGAGGTGTGTCTTCATACGTTCAGCTTCCCACAGCCCATGATGTGGGGCATGGAGCTTTCCGACGTCATGCGAACAACCGGTGCTGTACGTCGCTTCACCGACGATCCCCTGCCCGACGATGTGCTCGAGCGCATCCTCGACAACGCCCGGTTCGCACCGACCGGCGGTAACCGTCAGGGCACCCACGTCATCGTGGTCCGCGACGCGGACACCCGTAAGACACTGGCCGACCTCAGCGTGGCGGGTGCGCGCCGCTATATGGCTCAAGTCAAGAACGGCGAAAACCCGTGGAACCCGGTGAAGCCCATGAGAGTCACGCCGGAGGAAGTCGCTGCCACCGAGGCGGGCCCCTACCTACCCTTCGTCTACTCCGACGCCGTACTCGTGGTCTGCGTGGACCTCAATGTGTGCGCGGCATTCGACCAAGACCTCGACCGAATCGGACTCATCGCAGGCGCGTCGGTGTATCCGTTCGTGTGGAACGTCTTGCTGGCCGCGCGTAACGAAGGCTTCGGCGGCGTCCTGGCGACCGTGACCGTGGCCGAAGAACCCCGCGTCAAAGAACTACTCGGCATTCCCGACGACTATGCGATCGCCGCGCTGCTACCGATCGGCAAGCCGGTGAAGCAGGTCCGCAGGCTCACGCGTAGGCAGGTCTACGAGATCGCGACCCGCGAACGGTTCGACGGTGAGCCGTTTCGGGCTTGAGCGCGCGGTTTCGGCCGGTAGGTGGACGTTCGATAACAGTTCGGCAGTTAGCCAGACTCGATGGCGCCGCGCCTCTTCCCCAGTCGTGGCAGCCGTGCGATCTTGAACTCATGACCTGCACGTTGGGTTACGCCACCGCGAGCGCCGTCGAACAGAACCTCGAACGTCAGCTCGCGGCGCTCAGTGCCGAGGGCGTCGACCCACGGCGGGTGTTCACCGACAAGTTGTCCGAATCCGCCGATCGGGCCCGCGCCGGTCTGTACGCCATGCTGAGCTACGCCCGATCCGGCGACACGATCATCGTCGTCGCGCTCGACCGCCTCGGCCGCACGACCACCGAGGTGACCCGGACGATCGCCGACCTCACCGACCGTGGACTGCGACTGCGCGCGTTGCGGGAGGGGCTGGACACCGGCACGTCGACCGGCCGCGTCGTTGCCGACATTCTGCGCAGCCTGGCCGAACTCGACCTGCAGCCCGACCGCCAGGTCCGTTAAGCCTTCGCAGCCTTGGCTGCCGCCTTGGCCTGCTTCTTGTACGAGCGAACCTTCTCCAGCGAGCCGGGATCGACCACGTCGGCCACCGACAGGAACGACCCGGCCTTGCCGTAGTCGCCCGCGGCCTTACGCCACCCGTCGGGCGTCACGCCGTACTGCTTGCCCAGCAGGGCCAGAAAGATCTTCGCCTTCTGCTCGCCGAAGCCGGGCAGCGCCTTGAGCCGACGCAGCACCTCGGCACCGTCCGGATCCCCTGACGTCCACAGCGCCGATGCATCACCGTTGTAATTGTCGACGACGAGCTGCGCCAACGCCTGCACCCGCTTCGCCATCGAGCCCGGGAATCGGTGTATCGCCGGGGTTTTCGAACACAGCGCAGCGAACTTCTCAGGGTCGTAGTCGGCGATCTCGCGGGCGTCGACCCCGCCGATGCGATCGGCGATCTTCTTCGGTCCGGCGAACGCCGCCTCCATGGGGTACTGCTGATCGAGAAGCATGCCCACGAGCAACGCGAATGGATTCGACTCCAACAGCTCGTCGGCCGCGGGATCTTGAACTAGCTGCAGTTTCGCCACCTCCCCAGTTTAAATTGACCTCGACCTGGTGAGGTGAGATGTCCGGCGAGCTCGCGATAATCCTGACGGCGGTGCTGCTCATGGCCGCTGTGGCGGCCGCGATCATCACGGTGCGCACCCGCCGCGTCGTCGCCACCCCCACCGAACGCGGGGTCCACGCCGCGCTGCATACCGCCTCGCTGGCCGCCCGTGCCCTGCGCCAGGGCCTGGACACCGACTCCGCCGATACCGCGGCCCCCTTCCTGCGCGGACTCACCGGCACCGAGGGCGTCGCCGTCTTCGCCGCCGACGGCCGCCTACTGGCGCAAGATCCATCCGAGGACCCACTGTGGGCGCCCGAGGTGGTCGACGCGTGCGAGCGCGCGGCCCGCGAGTCGATCTCAGGGGAACGACGGGTGCTGACCCGGGCCCGCACCTCGACCGTCGTCGCGCAGCCACTGCTCGCCGAGGGCGGCGACGCGCTGGGCGTCCTCGTCGTCGTCACGTCCCGCTCCCCCGCGCCCGGCTTGCTCGGCGCCGTCGGTGAAGTCGCCCGATACGCGACGAGCCAGATCGAACTCGCCGAACTCGACGCGTCGCGCGCCCGCCTCGACCGTGCCGAAGTGCTCGCCCTGCGGGCCCAGATCAGCCCGCACTTCATCTACAACGCGCTCAACACGATCGCCTCGTTCGTGCGCACCGACCCCGATCGCGCCCGCGAGCTCATCCTCGAATTCGCCGATTTCACCCGCTATTCCTTCCGGGCCGCAGGCCAGTACACGACGCTGGCCGACGAACTCCGCAACATCGACCGCTATCTCACACTCGAACGAGCGCGGTTCGGCGACGCACTGACGGTCAGGCTTCAAGTCGCGCCGGAGGTGCTCAACGTCGTCGTGCCGTTCCTCGCGCTGCAGCCGTTGGTCGAAAACGCGGTCCGGCACGGCTTCTCGGGACAGAGCGGAGGCGAGATCGAGATCATCGCCCGCGATGAGGGCTCGGACTGTGTCATCACCGTCGAGGATGACGGCGTCGGAATGGACCCCGACACGTTGCGCACCGGACACGGCGACGCCCTCGCCGACGACAACAAGGATTCCGCGCACGTCGGACTGACCAATGTCGATCACCGGCTGCGCGCGGCGTTCGGCAACGACTACGGTCTGGTGGTCGAAACGGCAATCGGCGCAGGCACAAAGGTCGCGATGCGCGTACCCAAGTTCCGCTCGGGCGTACGGGCCGGTGGAGGAGTATTCGGGTTGGGCGCGTCATGAGCAAGGCGTTGACGGTGCTGGCGGTCGACGACGAGGCGCCCGCATTGGACGAACTGGCCTATCTTCTCGAGCGGCACAGCGATATCCGCACGGTATTTCGAGCCGGTGACGCCACGTCGGCACTGCGCGAACTCAACAGCCGACACATCGACGCGATCTTCCTCGACATCAACATGCCCGGGCTGTCCGGCATTGAACTCGCCGTTGTGCTCGCGAACTTCTCGCACCGTCCCGCCATCGTGTTCGTGACGGCCCATGACGACAAAGCGGTAGCGGCCTTCGACGTCGGCGCGCTTGACTATCTGCTCAAGCCGATCCGGCAGGACCGCCTGGACGAGGCGGTGCGACGGGTGTTGGCGGCCACGTCCACCGATCCCGATCAAGGCGACGACGACGTCGTCCCAGCCGAACTGGGCGGCGTCACCCACCTGGTGCCGAGGGACACCATCGGCTGGGTGGAGGCCGAGGGCGATTATGCCCGGCTGCACTCCGCGTCGGGATCGCACCTGGTACGCATCCCGTTGAGTACCCTCGAAAGTCGTTGGCGCGAAAAAGGTTTCCACCGAGTGCATCGATCCTATCTGGTAGCGCTGCGGCTGGTCAGCGGGCTGCGCACCAGCGATTCAGGCGTGCTGGTGCGCCTGCGTTCCAACGGCGCTTCACCCGCGGTCGAACTTCCCGTCAGCCGACGCCAGGCCCGCGAACTGCGCGACCGCGTGGTCCGTGACCCGATGCGGAGCCTGAAACCCGATGATTAGCAACGAGAGACCTCAACGCGAACGCATCGTGCTGTCCCAGAGGCGCGGCGCGCGCATGGTGCGAACCCGGGTCGAGGTTCAGGAACAGACTCAGGTCGGCGACGCGCTGGTGCGCGGTCTGATGCGCGCCCAGCTGGGCCTGGCGCTGCGCCTGGCCGCAGTTGTGGTGTGTGCAGTCGTGGCGATTCCGTTGCTCAACACGGCGTTTCCGGATCTCGCCGCCATCACCGTCGTCGGCATCCGGCTCAATTGGCTTGTACTCGCTGTGCTGGTGTATCCCTTCTTCTACGGTGTCGGACGACTGTACGTGCGCTTGGCCGAACAGGCGGAGCACGACTTCGTGGGCGTCATCGAGAGCGAACCGTGACCGGCTCACCGTTGACGGCGGCCGCCCTGCTCTTGGCGGTGATTGCGACTGTGGCGATAGGTGTGTACGGAGTTCGGTTTTCCCGCACCACATCCGACTTCCTCGTCGCCTCACGCACGGTGGGTCCGCAGTGGAACGCCGCCGCGATCTCCGGTGAATATCTCTCGGCCGCATCGTTTCTCGGCGTCGCCGGTTTGATCGCCAAGTACGGCGCCGACGCACTCTGGTATCCAGTCGGCTTCACCGCCGGCTACCTCGGCCTGCTGCTGTTCGTCGCCGCGCCGCTTCGCAGGTCCGGCGCATACACGGTGCCAGACTTCGCCGAGTTCCGGCTGGGTTCGGCGCGGCTGCGCAAGGTCGCAATGCTCGTCGTCGTGGTGGTGTGCGTGTACTACCTGGTGCCGCAGTACCAGGGCGCCGGGCTCGCGCTGAAAGCCCTTCTGGGTCTGCCTGTTTGGGTGGGCCCGCTGGTGGTCGGTGTCATCGTCATCTCGAATGTGGTGGCGGGCGGCATGCGGTCGATCACATTCGTGCAGGCATTTCAGTACTGGTTGAAGCTGACCGCGATTGCCATTCCCGCGCTTGCGCTGCTCGGCTTGTTCGTCGCCGACCGCGGGGACCTCGGCGGTCCACTGCCCCCGACGGTCACGGCGGACACCACGGTCACCATCGAAACCGATGTGGTGGTGCGGGTCGCCGAACCGGCAGGCATCACGGTGACGGGCGTGCTCGACGGCACACCCGTTGATGCTCAAGCGATCCCGGCGCCCGGCGACCACACCCTCGATGCGGGCACGACACTGATCCTTGCGGCGGGCGCGTCGACGCCTGTGGTGGCAGGCACCCCGAGCAGCGGCGCCGAGTGGATCTCGTCCGGGGGCGGCCTCGGCGGCGGCCATCCGCTCTATCAAGTGCTGTCGATCATCGTTGCGACGTTCCTCGGCACCATGGGGCTACCGCATGTGCTGGTGCGTTTCTACACCAACCCCGACGGTCGTGCGGCCCGACGCACAGCGCTGGCGGTCATCGCCCTGCTGTCCCTGTTCTATCTGTTTCCGACGCTGCTGGGCGTGTTCTCGCGGCTCTACGTTCCGAGGGTCCTGATCACCGGGAACACCGACGCTGCGGTCCTTCTGGCTCCGGGCACCGCGATCGGTGGGCCTGCGGGGCAATTGCTCGCCGCGCTCGTTGCCGCCGGAGCCATCGCGGCGTTCCTGGCGACGTCGTCCGGGCTGTTGGTCAGCATCGCGGGCGCGTTGGCGACCGACGTGTTGCCAGGCCGGGTCCGCGACTTCCGGGTGGCCGCGGTGGTGGGCGGGCTGATCCCGATCCCGCTGTCGCTGGCCACCACCGGCGGGCTGGAGTTGTCACGCAGTGTCGGGTTGGCGTTCGCCGTCGCCGCGTCGACGCTGTGCCCGCTGCTCGTGCTCGGCATCTGGTGGCGGGGGCTGACCGCGTTGGGCGCCGCCTGTGGACTGGTGGTCGGCGGCGTGCTGTCGGGCACCGCGGTGACGGTGGCGGTGGCAGGCGGAATCGATGACGACGTTCTCGGCGGCTGGCCCGCGGTGATGATCGGCTACCCCGCCGCAATCACCGTTCCGCTGGCGTTCGCGACGATGATCCTGGTCAGCCGGCTGACACGGTCCTCAGCACCGGCAGACGTCGCGCAGATCTTCGCGCGCATGCATCTGCCGGAACGGCTGGGCATGGGCGTCGAGCGCGTACCGCGGGGCTAGACCTTCCGCCGCCGTTCGTCGTCCCCGATCGACCGCTCACCGCACCACCCACGGGCTTCGCCGTGTCAACGCCGTATGCAGTGGGTATGTGACCTGCATCTCATCTAGTTTCTGCAGTTGAGCCGGTTCGCATTCGACGTTCAGGAGCACACGATGCCGCCAACAGAAACCGCCGTCAGCGGTCAGGAGTATCTGGCCGTCCAGGCCAGTCCGGAGTTTCAGGAGTTACGAAGCCGATTGCGCCGCTTCGTGTTCCCGATGAGCGCACTGTTCCTGCTTTGGTACACGGTCTACGTGCTCCTCGGAGCGTTCGCCCACGAGTTCATGGCCACCAAGGTGTGGGGCGACATCAACGTCGGCATCATCGTCGGCCTCGGCCAGTTCGTGTCCACCTTCATCATCACCGCGATTTACGTGAGGTTCGCCAACCGGGAGCTCGATCCGCGCGCCGAGGCGATCCGCGACGAGCTCGAAAGCCGTGCGGCATGAACCACGAAACCCTGACCATCCTCGCCGCCGACGGCACCACGGTCGGCAACCCCGTCGCCAACATCGGCATTTTCGGACTCTTCGTCGCCGTCACGCTCTACATCGTGATTCGCGCCAGCAAGAAGAATGCCACTGCTGCCGAGTTCTTCACCGCGGGAAGGTCTTTCACCGGACCGCAGAACGGCATCGCGATCTCCGGCGACTATCTGTCCGCGGCCAGCTTCCTCGGAATCGCAGGCGCCATCGCCGTCTACGGCTACGACGGCTTCCTCTACTCCATCGGCTTCCTGGTGGCCTGGCTGGTCGCACTGTTGTTGGTCGCCGAGTTGCTGCGCAACGCAGGCAAATTCACGATGGCCGACGTGCTGAGCTTCCGGCTGAAGCAACGGCCGGTCCGGCTGGCAGCCGCGACGACCACGCTGGCCGTATGCCTGTTCTACCTGCTGGCGCAGATGGCCGGTGCGGGCGGCCTGGTGGCCCTGCTGCTGAACATCACCAGCGACATCGGTCAGGCGTTGGTCATTGCCGTCGTCGGCCTGCTGATGATCGTCTACGTGCTGATCGGCGGCATGAAGGGGACGACCTGGGTGCAGATCATCAAGGCGGTCCTGCTGATCGGCGGCGCGGCGATGATGACGGTCTGGGTGCTGGCCAAGTTCGGAGCGAACTTCTCCGAAATCCTCGGCGCGGCGCAGACCGCGGTCTCAGGCTCGACGGACGCGGCCGTCGCCGGCCGTGACGTGCTGGCGCCCGGCGCCCAGTACGGCGCCTCGCTGACATCGCAGATCAACTTCATCTCGCTGGCGCTGGCGCTGGTGCTCGGCACGGCGGGCCTTCCCCACGTGTTGATGCGCTTCTATACGGTGCCGACCGCCAAGGAGGCGCGACGCTCGGTGGTCTGGGCGATCGTGCTCATCGGTGCGTTCTATCTGTTCACCCTCGCATTGGGCTACGGCGCAGCAGCGCTCGTCGGACCCGACGCGATCCTGGAGGCCCCCGGCGGGCAGAACGCCGCCGCGCCGCTGCTGGCCTTCGAACTCGGCGGCGTGGTCCTGCTAGGCATCATCTCGGCCGTCGCATTCGCGACGATCCTTGCGGTGGTCGCCGGCCTGACCATCACGGCCGCAACATCATTCGCACACGACATCTACGCGAGTGTGATGAAGAGTCATCAGGTCAGCGAGAGCGAACAGGTTCGCGTTTCGCGCATCACGGTGGTGGTGCTGGGCATCCTGT
Organism: uncultured Actinomycetota bacterium; assembly: GCA_963721195.1. Taxonomy (GTDB): domain Bacteria; phylum Actinomycetota; class Actinomycetes; order Mycobacteriales; family Mycobacteriaceae; genus Mycobacterium. The sequence goes on from CAVRIH010000006.1 coordinate 108,858, forward strand.
CCATCGGCCTTGGCATCCTCGCCGCGGAGCAGAACATCGCGTTCCTCGTCGCGCTGGCGTTCGCGGTGGCCGCCGCGGCCAATCTGCCGACAATCCTGTACTCGTTGTACTGGCCGCGGTTCAACACTCGCGGTGCGCTGTGGAGCATGTACGGCGGTCTCATCTCGACCATCGTGCTGATCATCTTCTCGCCCGCAGTGTCGGGCGCGAAGACCGCGATGCTGCCGAACATCGACTTCGCCTGGTTCCCGTTGGCCAACCCCGGCATCGTGTCGATCCCGCTGGCGTTCATCCTCGGCATCGTCGGCACGCTCAGTTCCCCGGATCGCGGCGATCCGGAGATCAACGCCGAGTTCGAGGTGCGTTCCCTGACCGGTGTCGGCGCCGAGAAAGCCGTCACCCACTGAGCCTTCCATCGCCGAAACTGAATTCCAGCAGGAAAATGTCGAGTAATGGCCTGCTGGAATACAGTTTCGCGGAATATTGCGCCGACCCGTGACCGCTACTGTTTAGCGTGACCTCGAACCGCCTGGCCTTTCCGCTGCTGGCATATGCCTTCGCCGCGATCATGATCGGCACCACGCTGCCGACGCCGATGTACTCGCTGTACGGCGAGCAGATGAACTTCTCGGTGCTGACGACCACGGTCATCTACGCGACGTACGCGGGTGGCGTGCTGTTCGCGCTCCTGGTGTTCGGCCGCTGGTCCGATGCCATCGGCAGGCGGCCCATGCTGGTGGCCGGCGCGGGTTTCGCGATTTCCAGCGCGGTGGTATTCCTGCTCGCAGATTCGGTACCGATGCTCTTGGTCGGCCGGGTGCTGTCCGGGTTGTCGGCGGGTGTGTTCACCGGAACGGCCACCGCCGCCGTCATCGAGGCCGCACCGCCTCACTGGCGCACGAAGGCCGCCGCCGTCGCCACGATCGCCAATGTCGGCGGCCTCGGGGCCGGACCCGTGGTGGCCGGCCTATTGGTGCAATACGCTCCGCATCCACTTCATCTGAGTTTCGTCGTGCACATCGTGCTCGCATTGCTGGCCGGCGTGGCGGCGCTGATCGTGCCCGAGACCTCTCAACGCGTGGGACGCGTCGGACTCCAGCGTCTCTCGGTCCCTGTCCAGGTGCGCCCGGTATTCGTCATCGCCGGTATCGCGGCGTTCGCGGGATTCGCCGTCACCGGGCTCTTCATGGCCGTCGCGCCGTCGTTTGTGGCCGACGTCGTCGGCATCGACAACCACGCCGTGGCGGGGCTCGTCGCCGGTTCGATCTTCGCTGCGTCGGCGGTGGCACAGGTCGGCGCCAGGGGCGTCGTACCGCAGCGCGCGGTGGCGATCGGCTGCGGCGTGCTCGTCGTAGCGATGGCGATTCTCGTTGTCGCGCTGTATTTCTCGTCACTTGCCGGACTGGTCGCAGGCGGACTGGTCGCAGGCATCGGGCATGGCATGACCTTCAGCCGCGGACTCGCCGCGGTCGTAGAGCGCACACCGGCGCAACGCCGTGCCGAGGTGAGTTCCACGTACTTCGTCGTCGCGTACGTGGCCATCTCACTGCCCGTCGTCGGCGAAGGTTTGGCCGCCCGCGCATGGGGACTGCGCACGGCCGGGGTGACTTTCGCCGTCGCTGTGGCGATACTGGCCGGCATCTGCCTGGTGGCGATCCTGGCGCAAGAGGCTCGCGAGTCCCGTCGCGCCGGCGCCGAAGTCTGAGCTGTCAGCCGCTCTTGCGCCGGAACTCGCGGCGACTCTCCAGCGGACCGTGCGCCCTTGGTTGCTTCGCGCCCTTGTCTTTGTGGTCGGCACCGCCGGCTGACTTGGCCTTTTTCCGCTCCAGCGCTTCCCGGAACTTGCGTTTGGTGTCGTCTTCCTCCGGTGCATCAGGCATGACCGCAGCCTAACGCGCGGCCGCGCACCGCGTCGCGCGCTTTACCGCATGCCGGGCGGCATGCCGTAGACGTGGCTGATCGGCAGCGTCATCACCACCCGCCTGTCGTCGACCATGGCCCGCCGGTAGTCGTCCCAGTCGGGATGCTCACCGGCGATATTGCGGTACAACGCAATCAGCGCCTCCACGGTGTCGTCCTGCGGCGACGCGGCCGGCGGGGTGAGCGTCGCATCGCCCTCGGCGACCGCGTAGGACCATCCGTCGTCCGAGGTGACATGGATCGAGGCCCGCGGGTCGCGCCGCAGGTTGCGGGTTTTGGCCCGCGGCTCGGTGATCGACACCTGAATCGTCAGACCGCGCGGGTCGAAGTAGTACGACACATTCGACAATTGCGGGCGGCCGTCGCGCTTGATCGTGGCCAGGACGCCCAGCGAGTTTCCGCCGATCAGTGCCAGCAGTTTGTCATCGAAAACGTGGCGACCCATAGAACGAGCCTACGTCTCCACCGTCGTCACAACGGCCGCGGCTTAGTATCGGGTCGTGACTCGCTACGCGGCATTTCTCCGTGGCGTCAACGTCGGCGGCGTGAACTTGAAGATGGCCGAGGTGGCCCAGGCGTTCGAGGACGCCGGATTCACCAATGTGAGAACGATTTTGGCCAGCGGCAATGTGTTGCTGGACAGCCGCTCCGGGGTGGACGCGGTGAGAAAGAAGGCCGAGAAGGCGTTGCGCGACACCTTCGGCTACGACGCGTGGGTGCTGGCCTACGACCTGGACACCGTGCGGTCGATCTCGGAGCGGTTCCCGTTCCAGCGCGAGGTCGACGGGTGCCACTCCTACGTCACCTTCGTCACCGACGCCGATGTGCTCGACGAACTGGCACGCCTCGGCGACGACGCAGGGCCTGACGAGAAGATCGAGCGCGGCGAGGGCGTCATCTACTGGCAGGTTCCGAACAAGGGCACGCTGGACACCACGATCGGCAAGACGATGGGCAAGAAGCGCTATAAATCGTCGACGACCACCCGAAACCTGCGCACGATCGAGAAGGTTCTGCGATAGGTACATTCGGCAGGGTGCGCTCCACACCGACCGCGAAGGCCGACGGCACCGTATTGACGGGTGTCTCCGAGACGGCGCTGATGACGTTGCAGGTACGCGCGAACGAGGCGCGCAGGCCGGATTCGATCATCGACGACCCGATGGCGATCCGACTCGTGGATTCCATCGATTTCGATTGGGCCAAGTTCGGGCTGAGCCGTCGTCAGGACATGGCGGTCCGTGCGCTGGCCTTCGACAACGAGGCACGCCGCTACCTCGCCGACCACCCGCATGCCACCGTGGTGGCGCTGGCGGAGGGTCTGCAGACCAGCTTCTTTCGCCTCGATGCCGCCGGAGTGGGACATGAATTCCGCTGGCTCACCGTCGATCTCCCGCCGATGATCGAGTTGCGCCGCAAGTTGCTTCCGCCGTCGGATCGGATCGAGATGTGCGCACAGTCGGCCCTGGACTTCAGTTGGATGGACCTTGTGCCCGCGGACGACGGTGTGTTCATCACCGCCGAGGGCCTGCTGATGTACCTGCAGCCCGATGAAGCCCTCGGATTGATCGCGGCATGTGCCGAGCGCTTCGGTGGCGGACGGATGATGTTCGACCTGCCACCGGTCTGGTTCGCCAACGGGATCACCCGCGGGATTCTGCGGCCTACACTGCGCTATCGGGTGCCTCCCATGCCGTTCAGCATGACGCCCTCGCAGGTGGCAAACCTCGTCAACGAGGTGCCCGGCATTCGGGCGGTCCACGATATGCCCCTGCCTGCCGGCCGCGGGAAAGTGTTCAACGCGCTGACATGGACCTTCCAACGGGTCCCGTTGTTCGATTCCGTCCGGCCGGTGCTGACGCTTCTCGAGTTCGGTTAGTCGGTCGATCGCACGGGGTCACCCGGTCACTGCAGCGGCCGGCTGGCTTTCGGGAGCTACCTGCCCGGAGGACGAGAAGTGCAAGTCGGCGTTGTCGACCGCGCCCTCACGAAGCTGCTCGACGTCGTATCGGTAGTTCATCGACACCCGCCACGGCTCCGCAGAACCCTGCTTCGGCATCCGGTCCAGGGCTCGCTGCACGTAGCCGGCATCGAAGTCCAGCATTGGCCGGGTCTCGATACCGTCGTGGCCGATCTCGGGACGCGCGATGTCGTGGCCCTGCGCGTCCATATGGCTCAACAGGCGGCAGAAGTGCTCGCACAGCAGGCCGACCTTCAGCGTCCACGACGAGTTCGTGTATCCGAATGCAAACGCGAAGTTGGGGACGCCCGACAGCATCATGGCCTTGTAGGCGACGGTGTCACCGGGGTGCACTACCGCGCCGTCCACCGTCAGAGACATGCCGCCGAGCATCTGAACGTTCAAACCTGTTGCGGTGACGATGATGTCAGCGTCGAGGTGCGTGCCTGACTCCAGCAGAATGCCGGTCTCGGTGAATGTGGCGATGCGATCGGTGACGACGGAGGCGGCACCGCTGCTGATGGCCTTGAACAGGTCGGCATCGGGCACCGCGCACAGCCGCTGATCCCATGGGTTGTAGGTCGGATTGAAGTGCTCGTCGACCGGATAGCCCGCCGGCAACTCCTTGGCGTTGAGGTGACGGATCAGCCGTCGCGCCGCACCGGGGTACCGCTGGCTGAACTGATATATGGCACGCTGCTTGAAGATGTTCTTGCGGCGTGCCAGCGCGTATCCGCGCGTGGAGCCGAGCACTTTCTGCGCCACGTTGGCGAAGGTGTCCTTCGACGGCACCGACAACACATACGTCGGCGACCGCTGCAGCATCGTCACGTGGGCGGCTGTGCCGGCCATAGCGGGCACCAGCGTGACGGCGGTCGCCCCGCTGCCGATGATGACCACCTTCTTGTCGGTGTAGTCGAGCTCCTCGGGCCAGTGCTGTGGGTGCACAACCTGCCCGTCGAATCGGTCGCGACCCGGGAATTCCGGGGTGTAGCCCTGGTCATACCGGTAGTAGCCGCCGGCGCAGAATATCCAGTTGGCGCTGATCTGCAGCAGTTCCTGGCTGTCGTCTGCATCGCCGAAGCGCTCGACATCGACCGTCCAGCGCGCGTCGCCACTTGACCAGGCCGCGCCCAAAACCTTGTGGTGGAACCGGATTTTGGCGTCGATGCCGTTCTCCGCGACCGTCGCCCGCAGATAGGACAGAATTTTGTCCGCCGACGCGATGGCATCCTCGTCACGCCACGGCTTGAATTCGTAGCCGAACGTGTGCAAATCGGAATCCGAACGAATCCCGGGATACCTGAACAGATCCCACGTGCCGCCGGTGGCGCCGCGCGCCTCGAGGATGGCGTAGGACCGGCCGGGGTGTTCCTTCTGCAGGTAGTACGCGGCGCCGATGCCGGAGATGCCGGCACCGACGATCAAGACGTCAACATGCTCGATGAGGCGAGGGGCTGAGGTGTAAACCATGGCGGTGACTCCTGACGGCTGATGCGATGTGCTTATCGTCCCGTCCCGATACCGCTGCGCCAAGAACAAATCATCCCAATTTGCGCAATTCTTAGTGCACTCTGCACCACAGCACTATCGTGGTCCGATGACATGGAAACGCCCGTCGACGCAAGTCAGGGCGCTGATTCGGCACGCGGCGCAGATCATTGTCAACGCGCCGCCTGCGTGGCTCGACGAACTCGACAGCGCCGTCCTGGGGGCCAATGCCGCGATCGCGGCGGACCCCGAACTCGCGGCGGCCGTGAGCCGCAGCAACCAGGCCAACCTGTTCTTCTGGGCCACCGCCAACGTTCGCGACCCCGGGGCACCCGTGCCGCCGAATCCCGGACCCGAGCCGCTGAGCGTCGCGCGGGAACTGGTCCGCAGGGGATTCGACGCGTATTCCCTTGACGCGTATCGCGTCGGCGAAGGGGTGGCCTGGCGGCGTCTCATGCAGATCGCATTCGAACTGACCTCCGACCCGTCGGAATTGCACGAATTCCTCGACACGTGCTCCCAGTCGATCAGCGCGTTCGTCGACGCCACTCTGTCGGCCATCGCCGCTCAGATCGACCTCGAGCGCGACGAACTCACCCGCGGCACGCACGCCGAACGTCGCGAGACGGTGGCACTGATTCTCGACGGCGCTCCGATCGCCCGACAGCGTGCCGAGGGTCGGCTCGGTTACGCGTTGGCCGGGCTGCACACCGCCGCGGTCATCTGGAGCGACGATCCAAGAGGCGACCTGGCCCGACTCGACGCGGCAGCCGCGGGCATCGGGCACGCCGCCGGTGGAGCGCGCCCGCTCATCGTGCAGGCGAGTACGGCGACCAGGTGGGTCTGGGTTCCGGCAGCCGTCAGCACCGACGCGTTGCCGAGATCGGTCAGCGAGATGAAAGATGTGCGGATCGCGATTGGACCGACGGCCCGCGGTATCGACGGATTTCGGCGCAGCCACTTCGACGCGATCACGACCCAGCAGCTGATGGCGCGGTTGCGTTCACCACAGCAGATCGTGCTGTTCACCGACGTCCAACTCGTCGCCCTCATCACCGCCGACACCGATCGCGCCGCCGAATTCGTCAAACACACGCTCGGCGATCTCGAGTCGGCCGGGGCAGAGTTACAGGAAACCGTAAGGACATTCATCGACGAACAGTGCAATGCCTCCCGCGCGGCGGTACGCCTGTACACGCATCGCAACACGCTGCTGCGCCGGCTCGCCCGCGCGGACAGACTCCTACCCCGTCCCCTAGCCGAGTCCAGCGTGAACGTCGCTGTTGCGCTCGACGTCCTGCGCTGGCGCGGCAGCCGAGTGCATTGACACGTCGGCGGCTAGTCGAACGCCGCCTCGATGTAGCGCAGCGCCTCGGCCTTGCCGATTCCCAGCGCCTTTGCCGCCGACGCGTAGGTGTTCGCGGCGGTAGCCATGGCAGCGTCGGCGGGATCGACGCGGGCCACGAAAGTGCCGAAGCGGCCGCGGGTTTCGAGAACGCCTGCAGACTCCAGCTCACGATAGGCACGGGCCACCGTGTTGACGGCCAGGCCGAGTTGACCCGCCAGTTCGCGTACCGTCGGCAACCGGGTGCCCGGTGGCAGCCGGCCGTCGCGCACGCCGTCGATGATCTGTGTCCTGAGCTGGTCAAACAGTGGGCCCGATGCCCGATGATCGATAAGAACCCAATCCCCCAACTTGGTCACGTGCCCAGTATCGCCCAAAGAAGCTAGTTTGGTCGTGTGCAGGTTGCGGTCCTCAGCGGTGCGGGCATCTCGGCGGAGAGCGGAGTGCCGACATTCCGGGACGCCGAGACCGGCCTGTGGGCCAAGGTGGATCCCTACGAAATTTCCAGTTCAGAAGGCTGGCAGGCGAACCCCGAGCGGGTGTGGGCCTGGTACCTGTGGCGCCATTACATGATGGGCTCGGTTGCGCCCAACAACGGCCACCGTGCCGTTGCGGCCTGGCAGGACTACGCCGACGTGCACGTCGTCACTCAGAACGTCGACAATCTGCACGAGCGGGCTGGGAGCAAGAACGTCTACCACCTACACGGCAGCTTGTTCGAATTCCGTTGTGATCGCTGTCAATCCACGTATACCGGCGAGTTACCGGCCATGTCTGAACCGGTGGAGACCGTCGATCCGCCGCGGTGCACGTGCAGCGGATTGATTCGGCCCAATGTGGTGTGGTTCGGGGAGGCACTGCCCGACGACGCGTGGCAGCGCTCGGTCGAAGCCGTCGCAAGAGCCGACCTCGTGATCGTGGTCGGCACGTCATCGATCGTCTACCCTGCGGCGGGCCTGCCGGAGATGGCGCTGGCCAACGGCACCGTGGTCATCGAGGTCAACCCCGAACCCACGCCGTTGTCCCCCGCTGCGACGGTGTCGCTGCGTGAGACTGCGGCGGGTGCGTTGCCCGGCCTGCTTCAGAGGTTGCCCGCGCTACTCGGCTAGCTCGCCTTGACCGCGCGGCCGATCGCGAACTCCGCCACCGGCAGCGGCACCCACGTCGGCATCGTCCATTCTCGCCGCGCCCCCGAGACCGCGAAACCGGCGCCGGTGATGCTCTGCTCGGTGTGACGATGCGTGTGGCAGTTGCCGAGCAGTCGCGGCCAGAACGTGGCATCGGCGAACTTCTGCAGGCCTGCACGCGCCCCGCCGCTGGCGATGTGCTCGAGATACCGGAGCTCGCCGCCCGGCCGCAACAACGAATGCAGCTCCCGCAAAACACTTTCGGGCTCCTCGACCGAGCACAGCACGAGCGAGCACACCACCGCGTCGAACGGCGCGCTGCCGGACGCCATGTACTGCTCCACCGTGTCGGTGCTGACGGTGACGGCCACCGGCGCCGTGGCGGCTGCCTGCTGCGCCAGCTCAGCCAGCCGGCGTTCGGGCTCGATTGCGACCACCTCCGTCACCGTCTCGGGATAGAACTCGAAGTTCGTCCCTGTGCCCGCACCGACCTCCAGCACGCGACCGGACAGCCCCGCGAGGTTCTCCCGCCGCAGCTTCTTGATCGCGTCGGTCTCGTGCCGCGACAAGAAGGTCCACAGCCGGGCGAAGAACGGGTTATCGACTGTGTTCTGCATCCAGCAGTCCTTTCAACTTGGCGACGGTGTCCTGCGGAGTGGTCGCGGGTCCGATCGCGCCCGACACGATCTCCCCCACGACCGCGGCCCGCAGCACGCCGTCGGCGAACTCCTCGGTCTCACCCCACGGCAAGTATGGCCGCGAGATCAACATCGCCGCCACCCCGTGCGCGGCCGTCCATAGTTTCAGCGCAATGGAGGTCGAATCACCTTTCGGGAGAATGCCTTCGGTCATCAGTGTCTCGACCGTACTGCGGATATGAACAAACGCCGACGTGTTCAGCATCATGTCCACGTCGCTGTCCGGCCGACCCTCACCCATGGTGGCAATTCGGTACAGCTCAGGGGTTTTCACGGCGAAGCGGACATAGGCCAGGCCCTGCGCACGCAGCGTCTCGATCGACGACGACTGACCCGCGGCGGCCGCCTGCATCTCCTCGTCGAGCTTCTCGAAATAGCGTGCGCACACCGCGTCCAGCAGCGCGTCCTTGTCGGTGAAATGCAGATAGATCGACGGGGAGGTCACTCCGACCCGCAGGGCCACCGACCGGATGGACACGTCTTTGGCGTAACCGGTCTCCAGCAGCAGATCGGTAGTGGCGGTGATAATCTCGTCGCGGAGTTGCTCACCTGATCCTCTGGGCGCGCGTCGCCGTTTCATCGGGATGTGGCCGGCTCGGCCGTAGGCGTGTCTGCGACTGGTGCGGGATCGTCTGGAGATTCGCTGATGCCGATCCGCTCGTGCAGCTTGGCCAGGGGCTGCGGCGCCCACCAGTTCCACCGTCCGAGCACGTGCATGAATGCGGGCACCAATGCCATCCGGACGAGAGTGGCATCGGCGATGATGGCCAGGGTCATGCCGACGCCCATCATCTTCATGAATGACACCTGCGCGGCGATCAGCGCGGCGAACGAGATCGACATCAGCAGCGCGGCCGCGGTGACGACGCGTCCGGTCTTGGCGAGGCCGAGTGCAACACTTTCGTCGTTGTCCGCACGGGTCTTGCCGGACTTCAACCAATATTCGCGGATCCTGGATACCAGGAACACCTCGTAGTCCATCGACAACCCGAAAGCGATGCAGAACAACAGCACCGGCATTTGCGCGACAAGAGTTCCGGTGGGGGTCGTGCCGAGCGCGCCCAGATGGCCGTCCTGAAAGATCCACACCAGCGCGCCGAACGCGGCGGTCAGCGATAACACGTTGAGCACCAACGCCTTCAGCGGAAGGACCACGCTGCCGGTGAGCAAGAACAGCAGCACGAAGGTGATTGCTGCGATCACGCCGAGCACCAGGGGCAGCCGCGACGTGATCGCCTGCGAGCTGTCGCGGTTGATCTGCGCCAGCCCAGTGACGAGTACCGGCTTTCCGTCCGGTGTGCTGACGGCGTGCACCGCGTCGAGTTGGGTTTCTGACGCGTCGGTGAACAAGGGCGCGGTGCTGCCGATGGTCAGGAATGCGCTGCCGTCCTTCATTCCGGTGGCCGCCGCGGGCGGTCCGATCAGCTGGCCGTCGACGAACGAACCACCGGGAGCGGACACCGAGGACACGTCGACCACCTCCGACAGTGCTGCCGCGTACCGATCCAGTTCGGTCGGAGCGTATGTCTGCAACGTCGGGTATCACGACGCTGACATCGGTCGACGAGTCGACGGCGAAGTCACTGCGCAGATCATCACCGACCTCGCGCGCCGACGCAGACTGCGGCAGCACGCGGTCGTCCGGGAAGCCCCACTTGATCCCAAGGAAGGGCGCGCCGAGCAGGAGAAGTAGGGCGACGATGGCGACGGCGACGGGAACAGACCGTCGCATAACGAATTTCGTGCTGCGGTACCAGAACATCTGCTCGACCGGCTTGCGCACTGGTTCGGGCCGACTGAGGAGCCGGCGGACCAGCCGACGGGTGTCCAGCGCGTCGAGCCGGTGCCCCAGCAGCACGATCGCCGCGGGCGCCACCACGATGGCGGCCACGGCCGCGAAGGTCACCACGGCAATCCCCGCATAGGCGAACGACTTGAGGAAGTACATCGGGAACAGCACCATCGCCACCATCGACAGCGCCACGGTCAGCGCCGAGAACAGCACCGTCCGACCGGCAGTCACCATTGTGCGGGTCAGTGCCCGGTCGGAATCCGCGTCCTCGGCCAGCTCGTCGCGGTATCTGCTGATGATGAGCAGCGTGTAGTCGATGGCGAGCGCCAACCCCATTGCGATGGTGAGGTTCATCGCGAAGATGGACACATCGGTGACCAACGTGAGTCCGCGGAGCACGGCCATCGATCCGAGGATCGCGAACCCGCCGACGACCAGTGGCAGCGCCGCGGCCATGAGTCCACCGAACACCCAGACCAATACAATGAAGCTCAGCGGAATGGCGATCGCTTCCATCATCAGCAGGTCTTTTTCGCTCTGCGCGTTGATCTGGACGTAGGTCATCGCCATACCACCTGCACGCACCGTCACGCCGTCGCGATCGTGTACGAGCCTGTCGGTGAGTTCCTTGGCGTGCTTCTGGGCGCCACTTTCCCCGCCGGTGATGCCGGCAACGATCAGACCGGTCTTGCCGTCCTCGCTGACGAGGGCCGGTGCGGCCGACTGCGGTGCGGTCCACAGCGAGGTCACCTGCGCGACGCCCGGCGATTGGCTGCAGTTGCGTGACGATGTCCGTGGCGACCGCGCGGGCGGCGGGACTTTGTGCGCCCGCGGCCGCGCTGTCGTCGGTCAGGCTGATCACCAGCTCCATATCGCCCTGGCCGAACTTGTCGACCAACAGCTGCGTCGCCCGCGCCGACTCGGACGTCGGGTCTTGGAAGCCTCCCGCGGACAGGCTCTTGGCGACGGGGATGCCAAAGATCCCGCACGCCACCATGACGAGTGCCGCGATAGCCACGATGCGCCGTGGTGCCCTGATCGCCAGCCCTGCGATGCGTTCAAGCACGTCGCGTCCTCACGTTGACTGATTGATACCGCCGCTAACTTATCAACGATAACTTAGCGGCGGCAATACGTCCCTTCCTTAGTACGACGCGAACCGATCCAACGTTCACCCACTGCCGCGATGAGATCTGTGGGCGCCACGGGTCTACCGCTGTATGACAACCTCAACCGCCGATGCGACCACCTCGAACACCACCGCCTTGGCCGATATCGGCCTGTTGATCCTGCGGATCGGGGTCGGCGCGGCAATGCTGCACGCCGGCCTGCGGAAGGTTTTCGACTTCAGTACCACCGCGGGTTTCATGGAGGCAGGCGGGTGGCACCCGTCGACGTTCGCCGCCCTGATGGTGACGGTGGCCGAGACGCTCGGCGGGATCGGACTGCTGCTCGGCGTGCTGACGCCGCTGGCGGCATGTGCGGTCATCGCGGCGATGATCGATGCGTGGGCGGTGAACGTCTCGGCTGCGACGGTCTGGTCCGACCCGTTCAACGCGCCGTTTCTGATCGCGCTCGGAGCCGCGACGCTGCTGTGCACGGGCGCGGGCGCCGTTTCGGTCGACGCGCGATTGTTCGGCAGGACGGTGTGGTCGGCGAGAATTGCGGTCGGGTTGCTGGTGGTGGCGATCGCTGCCGCGATCTTGACGTGGATTTTGCTCAACGGGACGAACCCGATCCACTTCACCGGCCCGACCAGCTAAAACCTACTGACGGGTAGTCACGGAACCTACTGACGGGTAGTCACGGAACCTACCCGTCGGTAAGAATTGCCACCATTTTCCGAACCGTGACTCAATGAATCCTTAATGGTGATGGTTACTGTTCAGTACATGTGGATCGACGACACCAGTGCTGATGTCATCAAGGTTGACTTCGAGGCGCTCTACCACGGTGATTTCCTGGTAGAGGGCGACACCTCGGAGCAGCTCGACGACGAGCACCCCCTGCCCACCGCGGTTTGACGAAACGCCCGCCGACCGGCGGGCGTTTTTTCGCGACGGTTGCCCCAGTGCGGGCCCTTCTTCGTCGATTCCCGCTTTTCTAAGAATCCCGTCTTATGCGACGTTCTCTTCTCGATCGTCCTCGACCATGCCGGCAAGCCGGCCGGTGATGATCTCCTCGGCTTCCTCGACGATCCGTGACACCAGCTCGCCGCACGTCGGGATGTCGTTGATCAAGCCCATCGCGGTCCCCACCGACCAGATGCCGGCATCGAGATCGCCTATCTCGTAGACCTTGACGCCTCGCGATCCGGCGACCAGGTCCTTCACATCCTCGAACTGACCACCCCGGTTGAGGATCTCCACGACCTCGCGGGACACCGCGTTGCTCGCGACACGGGCGGTGTTACGCAGCGGACGGAAGATCATCTCGGTGTCCAGCTCGCTGCCCGCCACGATCGCATCCTTCACGTTCTGATGGATGGCCGACTCGACGGTGCACATGAACCGCGATCCCATGTTGATGCCGTCAGCCCCGAGCGCCAGCGCTGCCGCCAGACCACGACCGTCGGCGAATCCACCTGAGGCGATCATCGGAATGTCGATCTTGGTCGCCGCCGCGGGAATCAGCACCAAACCGGGGATGTCGTCCTCGCCGGGGTGGCCGGCGCACTCGAAACCGTCGATGCTGATGCCGTCCACGCCCAGGCTCTGGGCCTTGACCGCATGCCGCACCGAGGTGCACTTGTGCAGCACCTTGATCCCGTTGTCGTGAAACATCGGCAGGTGTGGTGCGGGATTGGAGCCCGCGGTCTCGACGATCTTGATGCCCGAGTCGACGATCACCTTCCGGTACTCGTCATACGGCGGCGGGTTGATGGTCGGCAGGATCGTCAGGTTCACGCCGAACGGGTTGGCCGTCAGATCCCGGCACTTGGCGATCTCGTTGGCCAGATCCGCCGGGGTCGGCTGCGTCAGCGCGGTGATGAACCCGAGCGCACCCGAGTTCGCCACGGCTGCAACAAGTTCGGCGCGGCCGACCCACTGCATACCGCCCTGCACGACGGGATGCTCGACCCCGAAGGTCTCGGTGAACTTCGTGTGGATCGTCATCGCGGGGCCATCCGGATCGCGCCGTCCAGGCGGATCACCTCGCCATTGAGCATCGGGTTCTCGATGATGTGCACCGCCAGCGCGCCGTACTCGTCGGGGTCGCCGAGTCGGGCCGGATGCGGCACTTGCTTACCCAGCGACTGCTGCGCCTCCTCGGGAAGCGAGCCCAGCAGGGGGGTCTTGAACAGGCCGGGTGCGATGGTGACGACGCGGATGAACTCACGCGACAGGTCACGCGCGATCGGGACGGTCATGCCGACGACCCCGCCCTTGGATGCCGAGTAGGCGGCCTGGCCGATCTGGCCCTCGAACGCCGCGACCGACGCGGTGTTGATGATGACGCCGCGCTCCTCGCCGATGGGCTCGTTGCGGGCGATTCGCTCCGCCGACAGGCGCAGCACGTTGAACGTGCCGATCAGGTTGACCTCGACGACCTTCTTGAACGCGTCCAGTGGGAACGGGCCGTCCTTGCTCAGCGTCTTGGCCGCATTACCGATGCCGGCGCAGTTGACGTTGATGCGAAGCGGACCCATCGACTCGGCGACGTCGAGGGCCTTGCCCACCGCGGCCTCGTCGGTGACATCGGTCTCGACGAACTTGGCCCGATCACCGAGCGCGGCGACGGCCTCTTCACCCCGCAGGTCGATCACCACGACGGAAGCGCCCCTGTCGAGCAGCCGCTTCGTAGTTGCCAGGCCCAGCCCGGAGGCACCGCCGGTGACGACGGCTACGGAGTCTTTGATCTCCACTGAATGTGTTCCCTTCGTTGAAAGACCCGGGCCGCTAAACCCAGTCCCGGAGTACGGATTCGGTATCGGCGCCCGCTTGTCCCGGCGGCGTCGGCGTCGGCGGCACGCTGCGGGAGAACCGCGGCGCGGGCATCGGCTGCAGGTAGTCGCCGTCGCGGTAGAAGGTGTCGCGCTCGGTGACGTGTGGTTCCGACTCGACTTCGGCGAACGACAGCACCGGCGTCACACATGCGTCGGTGTCCGCGAAGACTTTCGCCCAGTGGTCGCGGTCCTTGGCGGCGACGGCCTCGGTGATCGCGGCGCGCAGTTCGGGCCAGCGGCTCACGTCGTTCTGGTCGGGTAGGTCGGCGTCTTCAAGGCCGAGTCCCTTGATCATCTCCGCGTAGAACTGCGGTTCGATCGCGCCGATCGCGATGTGGCGGCCGTCGGCACAGGTATACGTGTCGTAGTACGGCGCGCCACCGTCGAGCATGTTGACACCGCGCTCATCGGACCACATGCCGTCGGCGCGGAAGCCCCAGATCATCTGCGCCAGCACGCTGGACCCGTCGACCATGGCGGCGTCAACCACCTGACCCTTGCCCGAGGTCTGCCGCTCCCACAGCGCCGACAGGATTCCGACGAGCAGAAACATCGACCCGCCGCCGAAGTCGCCGGTCAGGTTGAGCGGCGGGACCGGCCGTTCACCGGCCCGGCCGATCGAGTGCAGCACGCCGTTGAGAGAGATGTAGTTGATGTCGTGGCCGGCCTGCAATCGCCGAGGCCCGGTCTGGCCCCACCCGGTCATGCGGCCATAGACCAGCCGCTCGTTGATCTTGGCGCAGTCTTCGGGGCCGAGGCCGAGCCGCTCGGTGACACCGGGTCGCAGCCCCTCGATCAGGACGTCGGCCTTGGCGACCAGCTTCAGTACGAGGTCGCGGCCCTCGTCGGACTTGAGGTCGGCGGTCACTGACCGTCGGTTACGCAAGGTGGCTTCGCGCTTACTGGTGGGGATACCGCCGAGCTTGCCCGGCCGATCGACGCGCACAACGTCAGCGCCCAGATCGCCGAGGATCATCGCAGCGTGCGGGCCGGGGCCGATGCTCGCCAGTTCGATCACGCGCAATCCGTGAAGTGGTCCCGCCATGGTCCTAACCGCCCTCCGTCCGACTAACGCTGTCGACGCCGACAAAGCTTACTTGTATAACCAAGTCGCTCCGCTCTAGGGTTCAGCCATGACGACCGTCGACTCGAGCGAACAGACCTACACCGGTATCGACGACCTGCTCGTGGAGTTGGTCGATGGCGTTCTGCGCGTCACGATGAACCGGCCGGACAGCCTCAACTCGCTGACCGCCGCGATGTTCAGGACCATCACCTCGACCTTGGAGCAGGCGGTCACCGACCCGCGGGTGAAGGTCGTGCGACTGGGCGGCGCAGGCCGGGGCTTCTCTTCGGGAGCGGGCATCAGCGAAGAGGACCAGTCGCAGAAGTCGGTCGACGGACCCGCTTCCGTTCTCAACGCGGCCAACGACGCCGTGCGGTCGATCGTGAACCTGCCACAGCCGGTGGTTGCGGTCGTGCAGGGGCCGTGCGCGGGTGTCGGTGCGTCGCTGGCGTTGGCGTCCGACGTCGTATTGGCCTCGGAGAAGGCGTTTTTCATGCTGGCCTTCACCAAGATCGGGCTGATGCCCGACGGGGGCGCGTCGGCGTTGATCGCCGCGGCCGTCGGCCGCATCCGCGCTATGCGGATGGCATTGATGGCTGAACGGATCACCGCCGACGAGGCCTATGACTGGGGGCTCGTCACCGCCGTACATCCGGCCGAAGAACTCGACACCGAAGTGGACAAGGTGATCTCCACGCTGTTGAACGGCCCCGCCGTGTCGCTGCGCAAGACCAAACACGCCGTCAACGCCGCGACGCTGACCGAGTTGGAGGCCGCGATCGGCCGCGAAACAGAGGGCCAAATGGCACTGCTCGTCTCGCCCGATTTCCGCGAAGGCGCTCGCGCCTTCCAGGAACGCCGGCAGGCGAAGTTCACCGACTCCTAAAGGCGCAGGCCGAAAATCGTTGGACTCGGCCACAGCTCGTCAGCGACCATCGATAGGTGAGTACGCAATTCGAGATCCAGCAGCCGGTGCGCGACGCCGGTGGATGGCGCGTGCTCGCCCCGTTCCAGATCCGCGAGTTCCGCCTGCTGATAGCGGCGGTTTCGCTGTCGATCTTCGCCGAAGGCATGTGGGCCGTGGTGATGGCCCTGCAGGTCATCGAACTCAGAAACGACCCCACAGCGCTGTCGCTGGTCGCGTCGTGCCTCGGCGTCGGCCTCGTGGCCTTCCTCTTGGTGGGTGGGATCGCCGCGGACCGCTTCAATCAGCGCGCGATCATCATTGCCGTCGAGACCGTCAACGTCATCGTTGTATCGGTGATCGCCGTGCTGGGATTAGTTGGCTCGCTGCAGATCTGGCATATGGCGGTGGCCGCGGGCGCGCTGGGCGTCGCTGCAGCGTTCTTCTTCCCGGCTTACAGCGCCATCCTGCCGAGGATTCTGCCCGCCGAACAACTGCTGGCCGCCAACGGCGTCGAAGGTGTGGTGCGCCCAGTGTTTCAGCGCGCCGTCGGTCCCGCCGTCGCGGGCATGTTGGTGGGTGCGACGTTCCCGGCACTGGGCTCCGTCGTGGTGGCGGCGCTCTTCGCCGTCGGTCTGGTGTTGCTGATCGCCACCAGAGGACCCGCAAAAGCGCCTGTCCGCGAACCCGGTCACGAGCAGCCGCATATGGCGCGCGATCTGCGGGACGGTTTCGTGTTCATGCTTCGCACGCCGTGGCTGCTGTGGACGCTGCTGTTCGCGAGCATGTTCGTGCTCGTGGTGCTGGGCCCCATCGAGGTCCTGCTGCCGTTCATCGCCAACGACCGTTTCGACGATGGCGCGCGGATGTACGGCTTCATCCTGGCGTTCTTCGGGATGGGCAGTGCCCTTGGCGCGCTTGCGGTTTCATCGAGCCGGCTGCCCCGTCGCTATCTGACGGTGATGATGGCGATGTGGGGTGTCGGCTCCATCCCCTTGGTGATCGTCGGCTTCACGTCGTCGTTCACCTTGATGGCGATCGCGACCTTCGTCGTCGGTGCCACCGACGGTGCGGGCATGGTCATTTGGGGCACGCTGCTACAGCGGCGGGTCCCCACCGAGATGCTGGGCCGGGTGTCGAGCCTGGACTTCTTCGTCTCCCTGGCCTTCATGCCGGTGTCCTTCGCAATCGTCGGCCCGCTGTCGAAAGTCGTTTCGATGCAGACGATCTTCCTGGTGGCCGGCATCGCTCCGGTGGTGCTGGCGGCGGTCGCGATGTATGCGGCGAAGATGCGGCAGGACGAGCTGGCGCATCCGCTCCGTTAGACGCCGAAGAGCGGGGGCAGTGCGAGCACCATGACAAGACCCCAGAAGAAGTGGGTCAACATCGGTGCGAGCACTCCCCCGGTCATTCGGCGCTCGAGCGCACACACCGAGCCGAGAACGACCGCGGCGAAACCCAGCATCGGATTGCCCGTGGTGACCGCCGTCGCGAGCACATACAGCACCGTCGAAACCAGCACCGGATGAAAGCGGCCCAACGCGGTGTAGAGGGCACCACGGAAAAACATCTCCTCGGCGATGCCGTTGACCACCGTGATGAACGTGACCAGTAGCAGCGGTCCGTAATCAGCGAATTCCAGCACGCGAGTGATGTATTCGCGCACACCGGGAATCTCACGGGCGATCAGCCCGCCGACGATGAATACGGCGCCGAGCAACAAGCCCACCGCGGTACCTGTGATGAACGGGCGCTGGTTTCGACCACGGAACCTAATACAGCCCAGGTGCAGGGGTCCGGACGCCAACGCGCCGACTGCCCACACCGCGGCCAGGGCCAGTGTCAGCCAGTAGAACGACGAGTCTCCCGGCGGTCGGGTCAGCGAATATCCAAGCAGCACAGCGCCGATCGCCAACACCACCGCGACGACGATGCGCCTGCGCAGGATCGTGGCGGGGGGCTCGTGATGCGGAACAGGGCACGCCCCCATGATGTCCCTGGCTTCGGCCAGCCATCGTGGCCGAGTCGCGGCGGGCTGGGTCACGCCGGCCTCGCCTTCGGAACAAAATTGATCGCCGTGTCGAGTCCAGTGCGCACCGCCGCAGCGACGGGCCCCGGCACGACGCCGAGCAGTCCCAGCGCGGGCCGCACGAACGGTGGCGTGATGGCACGGGCCAATTGGCGGATGCGCAACGTGTCGCCGCCCGCCCACGTCGGATCGGTGTCGGCCAGATGGTGCGGATCGGCGAGCGAGTCGACGGGTTGCGGCTTGCGGCTCTGCAGCGCCCGTCTGATCGCGTCATCGATTCCGACGAGGCCACCGGGCGGATCGGGCACCAGATCACGAAGCCCGTTCCCGGAGGCCATCATTGGATGGTCGAGCGACTCCACGAGATCGGCGGCCAGCCCACCGGGCACCGGCAGTACCGCCGACGTCACCCACGACACCAGTCCGGTATCCACACCGTTGACGGGTAGTTCCGCGCGCCATTTGCCGGAGATGCGCGCGTACGCCCGCAACAGGTCGCCGTATGACGACGTCTCCGGACCGTAGATGTCGTACGCCCCCGAAGGCACCCGATGGCCGGCGGCGGCGACAAGGTAATAGAGGACATCGCGTATCGAGATCGGGTCGATCGGATTGACCGACCACCCCGGCATCGGCATCAGCAGGAACCGGTCGCCGACGTAGCGCAACATCTCGAACGACGTCGAGCCGGACCCGATGATCATCGCCGCACCCAGCCAGACGACGTCGGGCCCGCCGTCGACGCTGAGCGACTCGGCGACCTCGGCGCGGCTGCTCAGGTGCTCGGAGAGGTCGTCGTCGTCGGGAACGAACCCGCCCAGATACACGATCCGGCGCACGCCGGCCGTTTTGGCCTCGTTCGCCACGATGGCCGCTGCACGGTTGTCCGCTTCGCGAAAGCCCGGCTGCCCGATTCCGTGCACCAGGTAGTACACGACGTCGACCGGGCCTACCTCGGCGAAAGCATGTCGCGCAGACTCCTGGTTGTGCGCGTCCAGCGCGACGCCGGTGACCCGTTCGTGCCAGCCGAAATCGGCCAGGCGGGCGGGGTCTCGAGTGGCGGCGACGACGTCGTGGCCCTCATCGAGCAGGGCGGTGACGAGTCGCGATCCGACATAGCCGGTGGCGCCGGTCACCAGGGTTCGCACGTTGCTCACCGTACGGCTGTACCCGGCCCCGCCCAATCGGAACCTCGATCAGGAGCCGTTCGCCTCGCGGTGCAGATCGATCAGTCGCTGATATATCTGCGCGTTGTGCCGGTTGTTGGCGATCTCTGCATCGCTGAGCTCACGTCGGATGCGGCCTGGCACGCCGGTCACCAGTGAGCGCGGCGGTACCACCATCCCCTGAGGCACCAACGCGCCCGCGGCGATCAACGATCCCGCCCCGATGTGTGCACCGTTGAGAATGACCGCGCCCATACCGATGAGCGCATCGTCGGAGACGACGCAGCCGTGCAGGACGGCGTTGTGACCGACGCTGACCCCTGCGCCGATACTGACCGGGAATTCGGAGTCGACGTGAATGGTGACGCCGTCCTGGATGTTGGTGCCGAACCCGATCTCGATGGGCTCGGCCTCCGCACGCAACGTGGCGCCGTACCAGACGCTGGCCCTCGCGGCGAGGCTCACCTGACCGATCAGGCTCGCGTTGGGCGCCACCCAACTCTCGGCGTGCATCGACGGTGAGCGACCGCGGATGGTCAGGATCAGCGGCTCGGGCATGCGCGTCATCGTATTCATCTGCTGTTCGACGGTTGGCCATCCGTACGAATTGGACCGAGCGCGTGCAATCCTGTGTCATGGCCGACGTCGTATACCTGCGCTCGTATGACGACCGCAGCCGCAATGACGCGGAAACGCGCAAGGTGCTGGACGCGACCGTCGAACTGCTGCGTGAGATCCCGTATGCCGACGTGACCATGCGGGCGATCGGTAACCGCGCCGGCGTCGGAGTCGGCGCAGTCAGGGCGCACTTCTGGTCGAAGGACGCAATCGTCGCCGAGATCTATCTCGACCGGCTGCGCGCCGTGCCGCTGGACGTCGACGTCGAACAGGGCGCCCAGGAACGGATCGCGACCCAGTTCTCGCAACTGGTGATGTTGTTGGCCGACGAGCCCGGCCTTGCGGCCGCGTGCTCGAGCGCGCTGGTCGGTAGCGACCCGTCCGTGCGGTCGGTTCGAGAGCGGATCCACGCCGAGTATCACCGGCGGGTACGCACCATGTTGCGGTCGGGCGCCTGGCCCGAGGTGGCCCAGACGCTCGAGTTCGGGCTTGTGGGTGCGCTGGTCCACGCGAGCTGCCGCGGCGACACCTTCCGGCAGACCGCGGACGAGCTGGCACAGGTGGTGGCGATGGTGCTGCCGGACAGCAGTCAGGCCCCCTGGTAGACCTTGCGATAACTCGACGGTGACATGCCCACTCCGCGACGCAGGTGATGGCGAAGGTTTCCGCCCGAGCCGAGGCCCGACAACCTGGCGACCTCGTCGACCGAGTAGTCGTGCGACTCGAGCAGTTCGCGGGCATTGTCGATGCGGCGGTTGCGGATCCACGCTCCGGGTGCCTGTCCGGTCTCCTCGCGGAACCGCCGGTTGAATGTGCGCGCGCTCATGTTGGCGTGCCGGGCCAACCGCTGCACCGTGAGCTCCTCGTCGAGATGCTGTAACGCCCACTCGCGCGTCGCAGCGGTCGAGAAATGATCGGACGGGGGCATCCGCCGGTCGATGAACTGTGCTTGACCGCCTTCGCGCCACGGCGGCACCACGCAGTATCTGGCGACGGCGTTGGCCACAGCCGCACCGTGATCAGACCGAATGATGTGCAGACACAAGTCGATTCCCGCCGCCAGACCCGCCGACGTCAACACGTCGCCGTCGTCGACGAAGAGCACGTTCTCGTCTACACGCACCAGCGGATGCAACCGGCGTAGGTCGTCGGCGAAGCGCCAGTGCGTGGTGGCTGTCCGCCCGTCGAGCAGGCCGGCTGCCGCGAGTACGAACGCGCCGGTGCAGATCGACACCAGCCGCGTG
This sequence comes from uncultured Actinomycetota bacterium, assembly GCA_963721195.1. Classification (GTDB taxonomy): domain Bacteria; phylum Actinomycetota; class Actinomycetes; order Mycobacteriales; family Mycobacteriaceae; genus Mycobacterium. Next base: position 130,164 of record CAVRIH010000006.1, read on the forward strand.
CCGGGCCGGATCAGGGCCAGCGCCGCCTCGACGTCCGGCGACAGCACGCCGTCCACCCGGGCCGACGGATACCGCGTGCCCGGAATGACCACGGTGTCCGCGGTGGCCAGCGCCTCCGGCCCGGCCTCGGCCAGCACCGAGAAGCCGGTCGTGGCAGAGACGGGCTCGCGCGACAGCGCACAGGTCACCACCTCGTAGAGCGGGTTGCCCTCGGGGTCGGTCGCGTTGGTGAACAGCATCGGGGCGATGGTGGCGTCGAATCCGACGACCGGCGGCAGCAGAAGGACGGCGATGCGGTGCACGTCTACAGTTTGGCATGTTTTTGATGAATGGTGTCATTCATGCCACTAGTGCGGGCCTGACCGGATAGGCGACAGTGAGTCGGTGACGTCGACCGCCGCCGCGCAGCAGACCACGCCTCGAGTCCACTGGGCCTGGGTGGTGGCAGCGGTGAGCTTTGTCGCCATCCTCGGAGCAGCGGGCTTCCGCTCGGTGCCGGGCGTGATGATGAACCCGCTGCACCACGAGTTCGGGTGGTCGCACGGCGTGGTCGGTTTGGCGATGTCGGTCAACATGACGCTGTTCGGGCTGACCGCACCCTTCGCCGCGGCGCTGATGGACCGCTTCGGCGTGCGCCCGGTGTTGTCGGGTGCGCTGCTGATGATCGCGAGTGGTTCGGCGCTGTCCGTGACGATGACGGCGAGCTGGCAGCTGGTGCTGCTGTGGGGCGTGCTCGTCGGAGCGGGCACCGGCGCGATCTCGATGGGCTTCGTCGCCACGATCGCGACACGGTGGTTCGAGTCGCGGCGCGGCCTCGTGACCGGGGTGCTGACCGCCGCGAGCGCGACGGGCCAGCTGATCTTCCTACCCGTCGTCGCAGCGGTGACAGAACGGCATGGCTGGCGCTGGGCGTCGCTGATCGTCGCGGCGGCGGCGCTGTGTGTGGTGCCGTTGGTGCTGGTGTTCATGCGAAACTATCCGCAGGACAAGGGTTTAACGGCCTACGGCGCGACGGCTGCCACCGAACCCGCCGCGGTTCCCGCATCGAGTTTTCGCGCCGCGTTCGACGGACTGCTGATCGGTGCACGCGTTCCTGCGTTCTGGCTATTGGCGGCCAGCTTCGCGATCTGCGGAATGACGACGAACGGGTTGATCGGCACGCACTTCATTCCCGCCGCCAACGACCACGGCATGCCCACGACCGTCGCGGCCGGTCTGCTGGCCACCATCGGCATCCTCGACGTCGCGGGCACGGTGTTCTCCGGTTGGCTCACCGACCGGGTCGATCCGCGGCTGCTGCTGGTCTTCTACTACGCGGGACGGGGACTCTCGCTTCTCGCGTTGCCGTCCCTGCTCTCGCCGCAGGCCGAACCCAGCACCTGGGTGTTCGTCATCTTTTACGGCTTGGACTGGGTGGCCACCGTGCCCCCGACGATCGTGTTGTGCCGAAACTACTTCGGCAACCGCTCTCCGGTCGTGTTCGGCTGGGTCTTCGCGTCCCACCAATTGGGTGCTGCGGTGGCCGCAGCGGGCGCCGGTTGGCTGCGTGACCTGCAGGGTGGCTACGACATGGCGTTCTACCTTGCGGGGGGCCTTTGCTTCGTCGCAGCGGCGTTGTGTGGCAAGATCCGCAAAGTGCAGGTCAGAGCACCCGCAACATGAGTTTTACGAGGTTTTCACTTTGGCGTTGGCGCACTGCGGGCCTTAACATGCCATGCGACTTGAAGAACTGAGGAGCCGCACGTGAAGACTCGCACCCCCAAGGCCATTGCGGCCGCCACCGGAATCGTCGCCATCGCCCTGTCGGTGCCGCTGGCTGTCAACGCTTATGCCCAGCCGTCTACCGAGCCTGCCCCGCCGCTCGAGATCCCAGATCCCCAGGGTCCGGGCTGTGACGCCTTCAAGACCGCGGTGCCCAACTACAAGTCGCTGGTGAACTCGCCGGTGGGCGCCGCGCTGCAGAGCATCCCCGACGTCAGCACCTTCTATTCGGCGATCTCGGGTGGCTTCAACCCTGCGGTCAACATCGTCGGTGTCCTGGAGAACGGCCCGTACGTGGTCTTCGCGCCGACCAACGAAGCGTTCGCCGCGCTGCCTCCCGCGCAGCTCGATGCGCTCAAGGCCGATCCGGCCGCACTGAGCGACCTGGTCTATTACCACGAATTCCTCGGCCTGCTCGGCAACGAAGACGTCAAGGGCCAGCGGCCGACCCAGCAGGGCGCCGAGATCAATGTCGACGGCGAGGGCGGCGACATCAAGGTCAACGAGACCGCCAAGCTCGTCTGCGGTGCGATCTTCACCAAGGACGCGCGGATCTACCTGATCGACACGGTGCTGGACCCCAAGACGCCGCCGGACGCGATCACGCCGTCGGCGACGTCAAGCACGACCACCACCACGACGACCACGACCGAGTCACCGACGGCGGCAACCGCGGCTCTGCCCGCCGAAGCCCCGACCTCTGAGCCGATGCCTGCCGCGGACGCGCCGATCGGCTAGAGCCACGCGGCGAGCCGGCTAGAGGCCACGCCGGCGAGCCGGCTAGAGGCCGAGGTCGCGACCGATGATCTCCTTCATGATCTCGGTCGTGCCGCCGAAGATCGTCTGGACGCGCCCGTCGACGTAGTCGCGCGCGACGCGGTACTCCAGCATGTAGCCGTAGCCGCCGTGCAGCTGCACGCACTGGTCGACGACCTTCTTGGCGATCTCGGTGGCCCACCACTTCGCCTTGGCCGCCTCGACCGCGGTCAGCTCACCGTCGACGACACCCTGCAGGCACCGGTCGATGTAGGTCTCGGTGACCTCGAGTTCGGTGTCCATCTCGGCGAGCAGGAACCGGTTGTGCTGGAAGCTGCCGATCGGCTGACCGAATGCCTTGCGGTCCTTGGCGTACTGCAGTGTCTGGCGCCAGGTTTCGCGTGCTCCGGCGATCGCGGTGATCGCGATCGAGAGCCGCTCCGAGGGCAGGTTCTGCATCAGGTGGTAGAAGCCGCGGCCTTCCTTGCCCAGAAGGTTGGCGCTCGGCACACGAACGTTCTCGAAGTGCAGCTCGGAGGTGTCCTGGGCGTGCAGGCCCATCTTCTCCAGCTTGCGGCCGCGGGAAAAGCCCTCCATGCCGCGTTCGACGACCAGGAGCGTGAACCCCTTGTGGCCGGCTTCGGGATCGGTACGGGCGACGACGACGACGAGGTCGCTGTTGATGCCCGAGGAGATGAATGTCTTGGAGCCGTTGACGATCCAGTCGTCGCCGTCGCGCACCGCCGAGGTGCGGATGCCAGCCAGGTCGCTGCCTGCACCGGGTTCGGTCATCGCGATCGCGATGATCAGCTCGCCGCTGGCGATGCCCGGCAGCCAGCGCTGCTTCTGCTCGTCGTTGCACAGGTCCTTGAAATAGGGGCCGACGACATCGTTGTGCAGGCTCAGCGCCGGCGCGGGGACGCCCGCCTTGGCGATCTCCTCGTCGATGATCGCGTTGAACCGGAAGTCGTCGCTGCCGCCGCCGCCGAACTCCTCGGGCATGTTGAACCCGATGAGCCCGTGCTTGCCCGCGGCCACGTAGGCCGACCGGTCGACGATGCGGTCGGCCTCCCACTTCTCGGCGTTGGGAACGAGTTCACTTTCGATGTAGCCGCGAACGGTGTCGCGGAACGCCTCATGCTCGGCGTCGTAGATCGTGCGCTTCACTTTGTCTCTCCTACTTGGCTTTCCAAACCGGCTGGCGTTTCTCCGCGAAGGCCAGCGGTCCTTCCTTGGCGTCCTCGGAACGAATCAGTGTGCCGATTTCTCGCATGGTCCTGTTCCAGCCGGGTTCGTCGCCGACGATCACGCCGTCGTCGACGCCCATGGCGACCCTCTTACTCGCCCACACCGCCAGCGGTGCGTTGCAGGTAATTCGTTCGGCCAGCGCAATTGCCGCGTCGACGGCGGTGCCGTCGGGCACGACCTGGTTGATGAGCCCCCACCTGAGGGCGTCTGCCGAAGTCATCGGCTCGCCGGTGAATATCAGCTCCATCGCGACCTTGCGCGGCAGGTGGTCGATGATGCGGAACACACCGCCCGCAGCGGCGATCAGACCCCGTTTGACTTCGGGCAACCCGAACTTGGCCCGCTCTTCTGCGACCACGAGGTCACTGGCGAGGGCGAGCTCGCTGCCGCCGCCCAGCGCGGTGCCGTTGACGGCAGCAATGGTCGGCTTGTCGATGTAGTGGTGGACGTATCCCGCGAAGCCCCATTCGCCATGGTCGGGATGGAAGAGGTTTTCGCGCCGCGATATCGCCTTGAGATCGGCACCGGCGCAGAAGGATTCGCCCGCACCCGTGATGATGACGGCGCGCACGTCAGGATCGTCCTGCGCCGCCTGCAGGGCGTCGCCCACCGCAATGCTCACCGCGCTGTTGACGGCGTTGCGCGCCTCCGGCCGGTTGAGCGTGATGATGAGGACGGTGCCCCGCCGCTCCGTGAGAGCGGCCGGGGCCTGGACGTCAGCGGTCACAGCAGCTCGATGATGGTGGCGTTGGCTTGGCCGCCACCCTCACACATGGTCTGCAGTCCGTACTGAATTCCCTTGTCCCGCATGTGGTACAGCATCGTGGTCATGATGCGAGCGCCGGAGCCGCCGAGCGGGTGGCCCAGAGCGATGGCACCGCCGTTGGGATTGAGCTTCTTCTCGTCGGCGCCGATGTCCTTGAGCCACGCCAACGGCACCGGGGCGAACGCCTCGTTGACCTCGAATACGCCGATGTCCTCGAGCCGCAGACCCGACTTCTTCAGCGCCTTCTGCGTGGCGGGGATCGGTGCGGTCAGCATGATCACCGGGTCTGCGCCGGCCAGCGTGGCGGTGTGCACCTTGGCAAGGGGCTTGAGCCCCAACGACTTCGCCTTCTCGGCCGACATGAACAGCAGCGCGGCCGACCCGTCGGAGATCTGGCTGGAGTTTCCGGCGTGAATCACTCCGTCTTCCTTGAACGCCGGCTTCAGGCCGGCCATCTTCTCGATGGTGGTGCCGCGGCGGATGCCCTCGTCCTTGAGTACTGGATTGCCGTCTTGATCCTTGATGCCAACGATCTGATCGTCGAATGCCCCGGAATCCTGTGCGGCCGCGGCCTTCTCATGGGAGTCCAGCGAGTACTGGTCGACCGCGGTGCGGTCGAAGCCCCACTGCTCTGCGATCATCTCGGCGCCGATGCCCTGGTTCGGCGTCTGGGTATAGCGCTGGCGGAACGCCTCGGGGTAGGGATGGCCGCCGTTGGCCAGCGAGGAACCCATGGGCACCCGTGACATCACCTCGACACCGCCGGCGACCACCACGTCGTAGTGCCCCGCGACGACACCGGCCGCGGCGAAGTGCACCGACTGCTGGCTCGACCCGCACTGCCGGTCGACGGTCACGCCCGGCACGCTCTCGGGCCAGCCGGCCGCGAGCACAGCGGTGCGCGCGATGTCGAGCGCCTGCTCACCAGCCTGCATGACGCAGCCCCAGATGACGTCGTCGACGATCCCGGGGTCGATGCCCGAGCGCTCCGCAAGGCCGTTGAGCACCTGCGCCGACAGCTCGCCGGGGTGAACACCCGACAACCCGCCGTTGCGCTTACCGACCGGTGACCGCACGGCCTCGACGATGACGGCTTCAGCCATGACGCTTCTCCTTTGAAAGTTTCTGTTTCCCTGAACGTAGAGAAACAAAGCTTACTAAGTCAACCTACTGGTTGGTAGGCATCGAGTGATAGTCATCCCATCGAGACCAGGACCTGCTCACGAAGCGTCAGCGCTGTCCTTCTGCCACGTCACGTGCACGGGGATGTCGTCGGTCCACGGCTGTCCCATCACCATGTCGGAGACGTTCACGTAGCCGCGTTCGAACTCCCCGGTCGCAGCATCGACCAACCGGTACTCCTGTCGCTGCCGATGGAACGGCTGCGCGTCGAGGAGGATGACGCGCACCTCATCCGGCTCGAACTGACAGCGCTTGTGCATCGCGGCGATCAGCTGCTCGTTGTGCATGTGGCCGTCACCGAAATTCCAGCCGACTGCGGTGCTGCAGAGCCGCTCGCCCTCGGTGATCACGTACTCGTCCTCGTTGCGGCCGGCCAATGCGTTGTGCACGAGGGTGAGGAGGGCCTTGCCGTGAGAATTGAAGCCGCGGAACGCATATCCCTTGTATAGATAGATCATCGCCTGTTCCGGACTGCCGTAGACCTTCTCGAGCTGAGAGGCCGGCATGCTGGCGATGGCGACGAGTCCACGTTCGATCTTCTCGTTCGCAGACGGTTTGATGCACCACCACGAGGTATCCCAGTTGCCTGCGTAGTACCGCATGCCGGGTAGGAACGAGATCTTGCGCGGGAACAGGTTGCCGAGCACGACGATGGTGACCAGCAGCGCGAACAGCAGAACGGGCAGCGGTGTGGTCATATCGCTGAGGCCGACATCTGCATGGCCTACGAAAAGCGTTACCACGCAGAAGATCATGAACACGTTCCACTCCAGCGGCACGCCCATCGGGATCGCCGACAGGATGCCGAAGTGGAAGCAGATCATCACGAACGCCGCGATCGCCGTCGGCCAGCCTCCGTGGGAGAACAACAGCGCCAACGGGACAAGCATCTCGATCGCGGTGCTGAAATGAGCGATGAATCGCGACACGGGACCTGGACGCAGATCGTCGGGGAACTTCTCGAAGAACCGTCGCTTGAGCCACTTGGTCCGTATCAACGGATTGTTCGACATCATCGTCGAGATCACGAATGGGAAGTGCTTGTTGAGTTTTGACGTGGCAGCGCCCATCCAGATCGCCACACACACGAGCTTTGCGGCGATGATCATGTCGACTCCGTAGCCGACGAACAGGAACGCCACCGTGAAGGAGGCGTACACCTCGCCGCGGGCGGCCAGGAAGATCACCTTGTCGCGCAGACCTGCGACGGCCAGTAGGGCGAGAATGGTCCAGATCTGCCACATCGGTAGCACGCCGATGGTGGTGCCGAGCGCGGGAACCGGGCCGGTGCCGTCGGAGAACAGCGCCACGACGAGCACCACGAGCAGGGCGGCATACAGGACGACGTCGACCGGCGTGCGGGCGTCGCCCTTGGTCAGCGGTATCCGGTTCGGCCATGGTGGCAGCCGAATGGTGTTGGGCCGCAACCAGTACAGGATCGACCCCATGGGTGGGAAGAACCGATTGTTCAGCGGTCCGAAACCGCAGCCGAGGCCGATGACCTCGAACAGCATGGTGTAGAGCACGACCTTCTGGAACACGATCGGCTCGGTCCACCAGTCAGCGACGTGCGTGAACCCGTCCACGCCCTTGGTAGCCAACGCGAAAAGCCAGCCGCCGAGAATGTAGAGCAGGATCTTGACGACGTAGAACAGGTGCATCACGACCGGCGTGCCGAAGCCCACCTCGGCCCAGTGCCGGGCCATCGGCCGAATCTTCTCGGAACGAGAACCCTTGCTCCATTCGGCGAAGTCGACGACGGGCATGTCGGGCTTGAGAAATCCCATGGCCGCAAGACTAGAACGTGTTCTAGGCGCGCGGAATCAGTTCGTCGGACTCGCGACGGCTATGCGGCGTCGGCCTTGGCCGGCGGCCGGTAGAAGATGGCCAACTGGCCGATGCCGCCCGCGAGACCGAGGCCGAGCGAGATGACCAGACCCCACCAGCCGTGCAGGAAGTCGTAGAGAGCCGAGGTCCGGAACAACAGGTAGTCAAGGCTGTACTTCCCCGCCCCTATTGTCGCGATGCCGACCGCCGAGGCCGCCAGCACGAGGTTGTACTCCCAGCCCTCCTTGACGATGAAGAAGCCGTTGGGCCGGTGCACGGTCCAGGCGGCCACCAGCATCAGCGCGACGAAGCCCGCGGCAGGAATCGGGGTCAACAGCCCGAGCGCAAGCCCGATACCCGCCGACATCTCGGTCGTCGCGGCGATCCGGGCGTGGAACATGCCGGGCTTCATGCCCATGCTGTCGAACCAGCCGGCGGTGCCCTTCAGTCCACCCTTGCCGAAGAACTTGTTGTAGCCGTGGGCGGCCATCGTGAGACCGAGCACGACTCGCAGGATCAGTAGGCCGACGTCGTATGCAGTCATGCAACAAAATCTAGGCCATGTGTTAAACGGCCGCCCAGCCCCCGTCCACGCTCAGGACCGCACCGTGGATGTTCGCGGCATCGTCACTGGCCAGGAAGGTGACCGCGGCAGCGACCTCTGCCGGGGTGCTCACTGGTGCATCGTGCGGACCGTATTCATCCGCCCATGACGGTGAAGGAATGGATCGCCGTCTTGTTGCGGAGTAGATCTCCGAACGCAACAAACCAGCACTGTTGCCGAACCGGAACTCGTCTTGTCTGATCAGAGGACCACATTGCACTTGCCGGAACCTCGGCAAACTGCGCAGTGCTCGATGACGTCAATACTTGCGTCCAAAAGCAACCAGATTGACCCTGTAATCCCGTGCTGATAAGTCCTACGCTGATTCGATGCCCGATCGCGAAACCGACGACGATGAGCGAGCCGCCGCGGCCGCCGTAGGCCTAGGCGCGGCAGATGGCGCGGATCCTGCGGGTAGCGCTGGTGCCAGTAGCGCAAAAGCCGGGCAGGCGGTGGGTGACCCGAGCATCGGACAGGGCGCGGGTCAAGGATTGGGTCAGCCGGGCGTCGGTCCGGCACTCGGTGACCCGAGCATCGGACAAGGCGCGGGTCAAGCATTCGGTAACCCGAGCATCGGACAAGGCGCGGGTCAAGGAATCGGTCAGCCGGGCGCCGGTCCGGCACTCGGTGACCCGAGCATCGGACAAGGCGCGGGTCAAGCAATCGGTAACCCCAGCGTCGGACAAAGCGCAGGTCAAACAATCGGCGACCCCGGCGCCGGTCCGCCACCCGGCGACCCCAGCCTCGGTCCGCCACCCGGTCAACCCGGTCTCGGGCCGCCAGCCGGCCAACCCGGTGTCGCGCAACCGGGCCCTTGGATATCGATCAAGAGCGTACTCATTGGGGTAGCGGCGATCGTCGCTGCAATCATCGCCGCCATAGCCGCCTTCTTCGTTCTACGGCCAGATCTGCCCCAGCAGACAGCAGAACAACAATCACGTTCGACAGGCGGCGATCCCACGGTCGGCTCCACCTCCGGCACCGCCGCCACCCCGAGCGAGCCCTTATTCAGGGGCACCTACAGCTCGCACGTCACAGTCACCTCCATCGCTGGTACCACGACCAACGACAACATCGGGACAGTCACCTCCGACTGCCCGCGTTGCGACGTAACCCTCAGCGGGTCCGGCGCTAGCACCACCTTCCACTGGAACGGCGGTGCCTGGGAGCACATAACGACCGGGCCCATTTGCGCCGGGGATCCGATTGCATTCACGCCCACGGTGGTGGCCGACGGCTTCGTTCAGGAGCTGTCGTATTACTACGCAACATGCAACGGGACGGTGTCATCGGGGACCATGACACGCATCGGGGACTAGGGCACCGATTCGAAATTCGACGAGATCGGTGGAAGTGCCGACGGTGAAATGTCAGTCATCCCTATAGACGCAGCTGTGCTGAGTGCATTCGACCTTGCCGCCAGGGACGTCGTGCGTCGAGTTGTCCGGGTAGATGCATTCGCCGTTGATTTCTGATTGGCCTGGCTCACAAACCAGGGCGACGGCAACGGGTGCGCCGATGATTGCGGATACCGCAAACGCTGCGCCAGCCGCGGCCAAGAGTGAACTGATGGTTCGTGATGTTCGGCGCATACCACGGCTCTTTCGCTTAGAGAGTGGAATATTAGCAGCTAGCGTGTGTTTGCCAGGGCGTAAGCAATCATTGCAATCAACGACGAACCGGTGACACGACCAAACCGCAATCGAAACCGAAACCGCTTGCGTCGCCGACGGAACCACTCCACCGTTCTGAACGCCGGTCAGCGACGGGACAGTTCGATCCTGACGAGATCCACAAACGCATCGACCTCGTCTTCGTTGTAACCCCGCTTCCCGACAGGCGGTTTCGAGAATGCGACGTTGTGAAGATCGGTTGCAGTGAGCGCACCGAGTGCGGTCGGATCTCGCAGTGTTGCCTCGGCGCGGTCGAGGAATGCGTCGACCTCGTCTTCGCTATAGCCGCGTTTGAACAGTGGTGGTTTGGAGAAGGCCACGTGGCGAACCTGCTCCGGGGTGAGGCGAAACGGAGTTGGAGACACGCCGGAAGGATCAGCGGGCCGCGGCTCAGCGAGTCGGCGTTCGAGTTCGGAGATGCGCTTCTCGGGGTCGTCCTGCTCCATTAGCCGATGGTCGCACAGGACCCAGTGCAGATCTCGTCGAACACCACGTCAGAGCGCCGCTTCCAATCGTTCGACATAGGCATCGATATCGCCGATCGCCGACTCGGCTGCGTGCACGCCGATCGCGATGGTGTCACCGATGCCGCCGACCACGTGTGTCAGTCCCATCATCGGCGACAGTCCAGCAACGGCAGTCGCCACCGTCACGGGTGCACCGCCGAAGGTGAAGTCGTCGGCACCGAAGTTCACGCTCGACACGACGGCGTTGCCCGTCACCTTCGACACCCGGACATCGGGGTCGAATCTGTCCATGCCCCAGCGCAACAACGGTGCGGGTGTCGCAGCGAAGGCCAGGTCCGCCTTGCGCATCGCGGGGTGCGCCGCTCGCCGGCGCCGCGCGTCGAGGTCGGCGGCGATCTCGACGAGGCGTTCCGGCTCGGCGAGCTCCGGGAACAGACCGACGCCGACGTTCCCGAAGTGGTTGTACGCCAGGCGGGGTGGTGGTTTCGCCATCGGCACCTCGGCTCCCAGGAACGACGGGTCCTCGCCGAGACTCCGCAACTGCTCAGCGAGCGCGCCGGAGACCGCCGCCAACGCTGCGACTGTCACGGTGGGGCCAGACAGGTCTGAACGCCGCCGCACCAAGACCCGGAGGTGTCGCGGCCCCGCCGGTCGCGCGTTGGTCCGCAGTGCCGGACGCAGATCGGCCGGCGGCGGAACCCTGCCCGCGGCGGCGTCTTCCACCATCTGCCGATGCGCTCGCGCGGCACGAAACCCTGAGATCGGCAGGTTGAAGATCCCGGTGTGCGGGGCGTCGATTCGCGGTACGACGCCGTCGCGTCGGCCGAACATGATCGCGGCCGGCGCCGAGGTTCGCCCGCCACCGCCGAGCGCGTGTGAGATCTGCAGTACCGCAACCGTGCCCGGCCCTGCCACTCCGGGTACGCCCTCGATTCCGGTGAACACGTGCATCCGCCACGCCGCCGCCCTTGCATCCAGCCGGTCTGCGGTCAGAGCAAGCACCTGGGCCAGGCACGCCTGGAAGGTGGTGTCTTCGATGTCGTGCAGAACGAACAGCGATCGGTCGACGTCGCGATGTACCCAGGCGGGATACGTGAGGGGTCCGCCGTCGTCGATACGTACCGTCAGGTCGGGACAGCCGCGGGCCTTCTCGGCGATCTGCTCGATCGCCGCTTCTGGGTCCGCTGGCACGCCGTGCGAAACCGTAGAGCAGGACGGTGTCGTTCGGGATCTTCGCCGACATCCAATACGTCTGCGCATCCACAGCAGACAGTCGGCGAACCGGCATGGAGCCCAGGCTAGTCCGAGTTCCCCACGAAGTCGGTGATGTGACGGCCGACGACGTCGGGTTGTTCGAGTTGCAGGAAATGCCCGGCGTGTTCGACAATCGCCACATTGCTGCCATCCGGCAGGATCTTCTCGACCCAGTGCGTGTAATCGGCTGTGGCACAGCCGTCGTCGCGGCCGTGCAGATACAGCGTGGGGATCCGCGGCGCCGACAGCCAGTGCTCATGCAGCTCGGCATACGGCGCTGGCGCCTTGGTACTGCGCGCAACCGTGCGGTAGTAACCCAGCGCGGCTCGCCAACGATCCGGGGCGCCGATGGCAGCGCGGACGTGAAGCAGGTCCTCGTCGGCCTGATAGCCGGGTGACCATTTTCGCCACAATCGCGGCACGATCCATTCGGTGGAACGTTCTGGCAGCCAGGGCAATTGGAAGTACAGGATGTACCAGCTTCGCAACAGCTGCGCCGGCCACGTCGCGACAAGGCGGCCGGCGTCGGGTGTCCCACCGCCGGGCGGGCGGAACGATGCGGCGGGCGGGACCGACATGATCACAGCCTTCTTGAACGGACTGTCCGGCATCGCCGCCAGTCCCGCGCCCGCCATGGCACCCCAGTCGTGACCGATGATCACGTCGCGTCCCGTCGCCCCTGCGGCGTCGAGCACCCGCAGCGCGTCGTCCATCAGCGCACCAACGTGATAGCAGCCGTCCTTCGGCAGCGACGAAGGCGCATAGCCCCGCATGAACGGCGCGACCACCCGCCAGCCCGCGTCGACCAGCAACGGCGCAACCTTGCGCCATCCATAGGCGGTGTCGGGAAAACCATGCAGGCACAACGCGATCGGCGCGTCTTCCGGCCCCCACGATAGGACGCGCAATTGCACGGCCGGCGTTGCGACGTCGATCGTGTCGGGCTCGAGCATCAGACGGGTTCGAACTCCGAGATCAGCCAGCGGCCGTCGACCTTTTCCATCGTCACGCGGACACTCGACGCGGTATCGGACGGCGGGTCCTGGCCGACGACGACGGTTTGGTTGACGAAGACCATTACCACGGCGTGCCTCGGATCGGCCGACACCGATGCCACCGCCGGTATCGATGCCACCGCAGAGATGTGCTTCTGCTTGGCGCCCGGAATCACCACATCGTTGATCAACGAGGTGTACGAATCGCGGAACTCACCCGTCAGCAAGTCGCGGGCGGCATTGAGCTGCTGTTCGACGTTGTCCGGCTGGTACGACAACATCTTGATCGTGCTGTCCTTGGCCGCGTTCATCGATTCGAGTGCTGGAGACGGATTTTGCTCTGACGCGGCGGGCGGTAACTCCCCGTAACCGCTTGAAACGTACTCCCAGCGGGCAAATCCGGCGGCAAGCGCGAGCAACAGCGCAAGGCCCGGCAGCACACCATACGCGAGGACGCGTGGCCACCCGATGCGTCGCTTGACTCTGACGGGTTTTGATTCCTCGGTAGGTTTTGAGTCGTCGTCGGGCTCAGCGGAATCGTCGGTGGATTCGATGGACGCCTCGGACTCCTCGACCGAAACCTCAGCGGACGCGGTGGGCGACTCGTCCGAAACCTCAGCGGATTCGGTCGCCTCATCCGCCTTCTGCACTGTGTCGTCGGCAGGCTGCTCTTCGGGGGTTTTTGTGTCGTCCGGCACGTCAGTCGGTTCCTTCTCGCTTTTGGGGCCGCCCGGCGGCATCCGGTGTCTGCTACTCACGGCACGAACTCGACGTTCGACACCTTGGCGTCATCACCGACTTTCTCGACCGAGATTCGCATCCGCCAGGAGCGTGGTTGCTGTTCAGGTGCGCCCGCATTCGAGGTGTTCACGGTGACCGCGACCAGTACCTGGGCTCCGTTCTCTGACTGGGACTCAAGTCCGGCCTCTGAGATGGAGCCCACCGATTTCGACTGGGCCTGTTTGACGACCTCGACGAACGGTTGTGCGCGGTTCTGGAAGTCGTCATAGAAGGTGCCGGTCGACGAGTCCAAAACACGCTGCACGTCGGCCTCGGCGTGCTGCCAGTCGATGGTCGTGAGGTTGAGCGCGCCCTGGCGGCCGACCTGCAGGAACAGCTTGCGCTGCTCTTCTGCCTTGTACGACTTATATGCATTGAACCCCAACCAGCCGGTCAGTCCGGCCAGAGCCACGACCACCACCAATCCGGCGATCGTCGCGAGGCGGACGTGCGACATCCGCGATTTTGCAGGAGCGGCTTCCTTGTCGTAGTCCGCGGCGTCTCCCTCGGCGGCGTCCCCGTCGGCAGCGTCCGAAACGTCCCCGTCCGCCCCGTCTGCAGCTCCGTCTGCGTCCTTGTCCTCCTCGACCGCGGTCGACTCCGGCTCAACGGCGGCGCTTTCGGGTTCGGCGGCGACAGCCTCCGCCTTGCTGTCTTTCCCGCCGGCTTCAGCCGGCTCGGCTGCCGGGGTCGACTTGCTCGGGTCGCCGTCGCCGGGCGCTACATCGTCTGCCATCTTCATTCCTCTGCGGCACTTCTGCCAGGTCGACTCAGGTATACACGTCCGCTCCAAAATACGTGCACGCTGCGCGAGCGCGGTCGGCGGGCGTGTCGGACGCCTCATTTCCTTAAAGCGATAAATAGTTTACGGTTTGTAGAATCGAGAAGCTCGAAGGGGCCAGTTTGTGCGCATCATCGTCGCGGGCGGCAACAGCGGCGTCGGCAAGGCAACTGCGGCGGCGTTGACCGCCATCCAAGAGGAGGCGGCGGCATTGACTGGCTGTGATTGGCAGGGAGCCACCTCGTGACGACGAACGCATACCAAAGACCCCAGACCCGATTGGCGCCCAGCCCGACCCCCGAGTCGACGCCGTTCTGGACCGGGGGGCGCAACGGGGAGTTGCTGATCAACCGCTGCCACAGTTGCGGACACTTCTTTCATCCGCCGGGACCGGCGTGCTGGCGCTGCCGAAGCACCGACGTAGGATCCGAGCCGGTGTCCGGCAGGGGCACAGTCGCCGCTTACACCGTCAACCGCCAGCCCTGGATACCCGGACTCGACCCGCCGTACGTCGTCGCCATGGTGGAACTCGCCGACGAGCCCGACGTCCGGCTCATCACCAACGTGGTCGATGTGTCACTCGACGAGATTCGCGTCGGCTTGGCGGTCGAGGTGTTCTTCGAAGACTGGACGGCGATGTCGGGCGAAGAGGACAGCAGGGTGTGGCTACCTTTGTTCCGTCCCGCACCGTCGTAATGGGGGCGGCGCCTAGACCGTCGCGTGCACGCGCTCCCAGCCGCCCCCCTGCGCTGAACGCTGCGCCGCATCGATCACCGCCAAGCTCAGCAGCCCGTCGTCGAACGTTGCCGCGTTGCTTTCTGCACCCTCGAACGCGGGCAGCCAATCCTGCAGCATCAACGCCATCGCCTTGGCGGCGTGGCCGGCCAAGCCCTTAGGAAGATGCTCGGGATGGGCCGGCTCGCGCTCGTCGGCCGCGAGCGGGCTGAGCCCGTCGTCATTGGCCGCGCCAACTACGTAGTTGGCTGCACGCACGTCGCCGTCGCCGACGATCGTCCCGTCGGACCCGAACAGTTCGAGCCGGTAGTGGTCGGCATGAGCGCCCATCACGGACACACTCAGAATGGCCGTCAAACCGGACTCCATCCGCATCAACAACGCCGCGGTGTCATCGGCGGTGATGTGCAGCGTCTCGCCGTCCGGCAGCTCTCGAACCGGCTCACTGGTGCGGACTTCGGCGCACACCGACTCGGGCCGTCCCAGCAGGCTGCACAGGAAGTCGAGGTCGTGCACCATCATTCCGGCCAGGTATCCGCCACCCTGATCGCGGTCGTACATCCAGCGGGCCTGCAGCGGATGGCTCGGATGCCAGTACGACGCACTGCGACTCACCCTTGCCAGGTAGCGCTTGCCGAGAAAGCCCTCGCCGACCAGAGCCCTGACCGCCAACCAGTCTGGATTCCAACGGTTCTCGAAACAGCACGCGGTGGGTCGACTCGACTTGTCGGCGGCGCGCACCATGTCGCGGGCAGCGTCCAGATCACCGGCCAGCGGCTTCTCACACAGCACGGCCTTACCGGCGTCCAGCGCCGCCAATGTCATGTCGCGGTGCAGCACAGTCGGCGTCGCGACCGAGATGATGTCGAGATCGTCACGAGTGACGAACGCCTCCCAGTCGGTGGAGGTGTCGGCGATACCGAGCTTCCCCGCAACGCGTTGCAGTCGGTCCGGCGTGCGCGCACACAGCGCCACCGGTTCGAAGCCGGCCGCCGCGCGGAAACCGGGAACCTGCACATGGCTGCCCCAGCCCACTCCGATGATGCCCACCCGCAAGTTCATCAGGGAGCTCCTCCGTCGATACCTATTGCCAACGGGCCGCACTCCACGACCAGACCCAGCAGGCCAGGTCCACGCCGGCCTCGCGGCCGCCTCCAAAGCGGCGGCGATGTCCTTGCGCAGAAACGGCGTGGCCCGCTCGGTGAACTGCTCGATGCTGCCGATTCGATGCGCCTGCGCCGCTGCGTGGCTGGCGCTGCTGCAGACCTGCACCGCGGCGAGCATCGCACCGGCGTCAACACCGAGCGCTTGGCCCAGTTGTATTGCCGCGGCGAGTAGCTGGGCGTTACAGGAGAACAATAGGTTGTTGACCAGCTTGATCGCGAGTGCGCTGCCCAGCGCGCCTGTCGGCACGATCGGATCCGCATACGCCGCCAGGACCGGCGTCACTTCGCGCACCGCATCGCTCGGTCCGCCAAGCAGCACCGTCAGGTTGCCGGCGTCGATGTTCTCGACGGTGCCGCTGACCGGAGCGTCGAGAATGACGGGCGGCGAGGGGTGGCTCTCACACAAGGCGCTCAGGGTGGACACCGTGCCGGTGGTGTGCGAGACGAACGCCGAGCCCGCTTTGGCGTTGGCGATCAAGCCCTCGGGGCCGTGGCCGATCTCGTTGAGTTGGGCGTCGGAGAACAAGCAGGAGATCAGGATGTCGCTGCGCCGGGCCAGATCCGCAACCGACTCGGCAAGGTTGGCGCCCTGCGACGCGAGCCGCTCGCGCACCTCGGTGCGGCGGGCGTACACCAGCACATCGTGACCGGCGCCGAGCAGCCGCGACACCATCGGCTCCCCGAGTTGGCCCGCGCCGATGAATCCGATGACCTTGCTCACCGCGCGCCTGGACGGGTCCACCGTGGCTATACGGGCGGATATGCGGGTGGCGGGTAGACGCCGCGCAGGATCCAGGGGAACCAGTTCATGCCGTATTCGAGCTCGTCACTCACGTCGTAGTCGGGATTGGGATCCATCGCTCACTCCCTCGCACCTATTGGGCCTCTCGTGGGTCGATCAACCATAGCGCCCAAAAACGATAAATAGTTATAGGTTTGTTAAGATTTCCGGCAGAACGCTAACCAGGTCAACTACGTTAATGGTACGGGGTGGGAGGATGCCGGTGACGACGGAATCGACAGAGGAGCGTCCATGACCGAGACGACCGCCTGGAGCACCATCGACTTCGACGCTTCCGACCACGTGGCCACGGTGACACTGAACCGCCCCGAGAAAATGAACAGCTTCACCGAACAGATGGCCCACGAGCTCGCCGCGGCGTGGGCCCGGGTGCGCGACGACGACGACATCCATGTCGCGGTCCTGCAGGCCAACGGGGAACGGGCATTCTGCACCGGCATCGACGTGTCCGAAGGCACCTGGTGGACCCACAAGCCGATCTTCAACCAGGAGGACCCCGGCGGGTTACTGGGACCGAAGGCACACAAGGTGTGGAAGCCGGTGATCGCGGCACTGCACGGGATCGTCGCCGGCGGCGCGATGTACTTCGTCAACGAATGCGACTTCTCGATCTGCGCCGAGACCACCACCTTCTTCGATCCCCATGCCAACGCAGGCATCGTCTCGGCGCTGGAACCGATGGGCATGCTCGCGCTCGGGGTGCCCTATGGCGAGGTGATGCGGTGGGCCCTGCTCGGCAGCGAGGAACGGCTGACCGCGCAGACCGCGCTGCGAATCGGACTTGTCACCGAGATTGTCCCGGACGATCAGCTGCGCGCCCGTGCCGCCGAGTTGGCGCGCGAGATCGCCGCCCGCCGACCCGAAGGCGTTCAGGGCACGGTTCGCGCGATGTGGGAGGCGCGTGATCTGCCGCCGACGATCGCGGCACGACACGGCAAGTTCTACACAGATCTGGGCAATGCCGGCGCTAGCCCCGACTCACTCAACAACAAGAAACGCCCACGAACGCGGTGAGATAGGAGGAATCCGGTGCACGATGACGACGCTCGACGTGCTTCTTCGTCACGGACGGCAAAGATTATGTGCCGACCCGCTTGGCGCAAGGGCCGTGGGGTCCGTCGCTGAGCGGCAACTATGTCGGCGGACTGCTCGGACGGGCGGTCGGACGAAGCACCCGGCAACCTCGAGCGGACAGCCACGCCCGGCTGAGCGGGTCGACTCCGCTCAGGCCAGCGACACTGCGAGCGCCTGCAGCTGCATTCGTCGGTCATACGCGATGGTCGCGCGACTCCGACTGGCCGATGCGTGACGGTGACCCGGCGTCGTGCCAAGCGTGGTTCTCCGCGGGCGCGAGTGCACTGTTCCTGCGCCGCAGCGATCATCGCCGAGGGACACGCATCATGGACATCCCCCGTGTCGATCGCCTGCCGGTTCGCGGCTGACGCGGGGCGCGATTTCGGATAAACCTTCCAATGCTGTTGCAGTCATACGGTGGCGACGCGGTACGCGTTCAGCACCGGGCGTCGGCGTCACCGAATGGCGACACGACGGACAGAAGTTCGCATGTGTCGCGAGTCGTAGCTGCCGGTCGATGACGAGCCCGCTATCGCCCTTCAGCCGAGCCGTCGTGGCGGGAGACGTCAGCGAGCTCGATCACCCACTGGAGTACGACGGGACTGCGATCATCGATGCCGACTACACGACCACCCTGAGTCGACCTGCCGGCCGGCCTGTACGATCGAGATCTCGGCATCGATGCCAGCACTACGGCTCAGCGGCGTCGCGCGGCGTCGCACACGGCTGCTTCGCCGAAGCGGGACGCCATCGGCAGCGACGTGGCAACGGCATTGGTCAATCCCGGGTTCAAGCCACGGCCG
This sequence comes from uncultured Actinomycetota bacterium, assembly GCA_963721195.1. Classification (GTDB taxonomy): domain Bacteria; phylum Actinomycetota; class Actinomycetes; order Mycobacteriales; family Mycobacteriaceae; genus Mycobacterium. The sequence goes on from CAVRIH010000006.1 coordinate 148,838, forward strand.
TCGATGATGTCGACCTGACGGCGGCATTCGGTCTACGTGATCGCCCCTTCGATCTTCAGCTCGATGAGTTCGTGGTCGTCCATGCCCAGTTCGCGCAACACCTCGTCGGTGTGTTCGGCGAACGACGGCGCCCGGGTCAGGTGCGCGGCCGCCTCGTCGAACTTCACCGGGTTGGCCACCAAGCGCTGATCGTTGCCCTGGGCGTCGCGGACATCGGCGATCCGCCCGTTTGCGATCAGCGACTCGTCGTTTGCAACCTCCCAAGCATCCTGCACCGGGGACCATTGTCCGCCAAGGCCGATTCAGCAGCCGCGTGCAGTCGTCGAACGTGCGCGAGCCGATCGCGTCGGCCAGCAGTGCGGTCGCTTCATCGGTGTAGGCGGCCAGCGACTCCAGCGAGGCGAACCGCTCGTCGACTGCGGCATCGGACAAGCCGAACAGCCGGCACACCGGCGCCCAGTAGCGGGTGGGTTGCAACATCGACAGCTGGATGAATCGACCGTCCGAACACCGGTAAGCCCCGGTGAGCGGGTTGCCCGGCGTCTGGGTGCGTTGGTCGATCTTCGGCAGCGCGCAACCGTAGAGCATGGCCAGGTTGACGTTGGACTGGTTGGCCCATGCCCCGACCGCCAGCAGCGACACGTCGATGACCGACGTCTGCCCGGTGGCCTGCCTACCGTAGAGGGCCGCGGCGACCGCGCCCGCGATCGTGATGCCACCGATGTTGTCGCCGAATGCACCCGCAGGCATTCCCGTCGGCGCTGCGGAGTCGGTTGGCGTGACACCGTCCGCGTTGCCCGCACGCGCCCAGAACGCGGTTGCGTCGTACGCGCCGGACTCGCGGTCAGGCCCCTCGCTTCCGAAGCCACTCCCCGCGACGTAGACGATCGACGGGTTGATGCGCCGTATCTCGTCCAGGTCGATGCGTAGTTTGGCCCGCGCCTGGGGCAGCACGTTGGTCAGGAAGACGTCGCTGCGCCGCACCAATTCCTCGAACACCGGCCGCGTCTGATTCAGGCGCGAGGGACAGTCCGACGCTGCGCTTGCCGCGGTTGGGTGCCTCGACGATCGGCGAGAAGGAAACTCCGGGCGTGGTGGCGGAGCGACCGGCCACCGTGACGAGACCCCGCTGCGCATCACCTGTCACCGGGTTCTCGATCTTGATGACGTCGGCACCCCAGTCGGCGAGGACCGCACCCGCGGACGGCACGAAGGTGAACTGCGCGACCTCGAGGACGCGCACGCCGGTCATCGGTTTCTGCATCTAACCGTCACTCATCGTCGGACTCCACTGGCGGAATGCCTCCAACATAGGTTACTAGGTAAGTTTTGTCACGCGTTACGGCGGAGTTCACTTCCCGTGGAAGTCGGGATTGCGACGCTCCCTGAACGCCCGCGCACCTTCGGCGAAGTCGGAGGTTTCGACCAGCGCCGTCTGACCGTCGACTTCGATCGCCTGCACGGATTCGAGTCCGCCGAGGGTTGCGGCGGCCAGGGCACGCTTGGTCCAGCCGAGGGCAATCGTCGGCCCACCGGCGACCGACCGGACCACCTGTTCCAGGGTTTCCTCATAGTCGGCTTCGGACGTCGCATACGAGATCATCCCCCACTCGAATGCCGTTACAGCATCGATCTTTTCGGCGGTCATAGCCATGCGTGCGGCTCTCGCCCGGCCGATCAATCCAGACAGCGAGCGCGGATGCACCGCCGTCGGGCATCAGCCCGACCCGAGTGAATGCCAACTGGAAGTACGCCGCGGGTGAGGCCACGACCAGGTCGCAGGCCAGTGCCAGCGGACAGCCGAAGCCCACCGCAGGTCCGTGCACCCCGGCCACCACCGGCTTGGGCAGCGCAGTGATCGCCCGCACCACCGCGGCGGCGGCCTCGGCGGCTCCTTTGGTGTCGCCGCCGGTCAGGTCACCACCGGAACAGAAAGCCCGCCCCGCGCCGGTAAGCAGGACCGCGCGGATCGAATCGTCTGCCGCCGCGTCACTCAACCGCGCCGACAACTCCTCGAGCATGGGGGTGTCGACGGCGTTGAGCTTCTCCGGCCGGTCCAGCAGAACCCGCAGGACGCCGCCCTCGCGACTGGCCGAGATGCCGTTCACCGCAATGCCTTCAAAGGCCGAGGTCGCGGCCGATGATGTCTTTCATGATCTCGGTGGTGCCGCCCAAGATGGTCATGATGCGGTTGTCCATGTAGTCGCGGGCCACCCGATACTCCGTCATATAGCCGTAGCCACCGTGGAGTTGCACGCAGCCGTCGATGATCTTCTTCGCCGTCTCGGTGCACCACCACTTGGCCTTCGACGCCTCGACGGCCGTCAGCTCTCCGTCGACCACGGCCTGCAGGCACCGGTCGATGTACTGCTCTCCGATTTCGAGTTCGGTGTCCATCTCGGCCAACTGGAAACGATTGTGTTGGAAGCTACCGATCGGTTGCCCGAAGGCCTTGCGGTCCTTGGCGTACTGCAGTGTCTGGCGCCAGGTTTCGCGCGCGCCCGCGATCGCCGAGATGGCTATGGATAGCCGTTCGGAAGGGAGGTTGTGCATGAGGTGGTAGAAGCCTCGGCCCTCCTTGCCCAAGAGATTGGCCGACGGTACCCGGACGTTGTCGAAGTTGAGCTCGGCGGTGTCCTGGTAGTGCAACCCCATTTTGTCGAGCTTGCGGCCTCGCGTGAAGCCCTCCATGCCCTCCTCGACCACAAGAAGCGTGAAGCCCTTGTGGCCTGCGTCTGGGTCGGTGCGACACACCACGACGACCAGATCGGAGTTGATTCCTGATGAGATGAACGTCTTGGCGCCGTTGATGATCCAGTCGTCACCGTCGCGCACGGCCGAGGTGCGGATGCCCGCGAGGTCGCTGCCCGCACCGGGTTCGGTCATCGCGACGGCCACGATTATCTCACCGCTGGTGATGCCGGGGAGCCAGCGCAGCTTCTGTTCGTCGTTGCTCAACGACGAGAAGTACGGTCCCACGACGTCGTTCTGCAGGCTCAACGACGGTGCGGGCCCGCCGTAGCGCGCGAGCTCCTCGTCGATGACCGCGTTGAAACGGAAGTCCTCGACGCCGCCACCGCCGAACTCCTCGGGCATGTTGAACCCGATCAAGCCGTGCTTGCCCGCCGCGACGTACGCCGCCCGGTCAACCAGCCGGTCGGCCTCCCACCGCTCGGCGTTCGGCACGAGTTCCTGCTCGATGAACTGTTGAACGGTCTCTCGGAACGCTTCGTGCTCGGCCTCCAGGACGAGTCGCTTCATGTATCTTCCTCATTCTCCATACAGGCGGCGAAGCTCCTCGCCGACCTTGCCCGACATTCGCGACACGACCTGCGCCCCACGTCTTCTCAACTCGACATCCGGCACGGGTAGCACGACTGCGCCGGCCTTCTTCGACGGCAGCAGTACCTTGGCGGTACCCCTCACCGTGGCTTCGTCACGCTGGCTGGTGGCGAACACGTCCAGCGATACGGGATCGTCCGGCCCTTGCCCCTTGGCCGTGACTGTTCCTGTGCAGCGGTGCACGTCACCGTGATAGTTGAAACCGCGCATCTGCAGGTCCAGTTCGGCCAGCCAGCCGTCGTCCCCGATCCAGTTGGTGAGCAGGTGACTGACCCAGGCCGCGCGCATCTGCCCGTAGTCGTAGGGTGCCGGGATGCCGAGCGCCTCGGCGCGGGCAGGGTCCCAGTGCAGACGCTGCACGACATCGGGCACCCCGTACTCGTCGGGCTGATAGAACGCGGGCATGCGCTTACGTAGTTGGTGGGCGAACTTCAGCGGCCCCACGCCGTAACCACCCCAGCCCCACCCCATGTGCATCGAGATGATGTCGACGACGGTCAACGGGCCCTTGATGATTCCGGGTAGCTCGTCACCGACGGAGACGTCCTCCCACCACTGCGGGTCGGCGCCGCGGCGCACTTCGGCTTCGTACTCCGCTTCAACCTCGGCGAACTCGTCGGCGGTCCAGTGCTTGCGCGTCAATGTCCTTGAGCTTGCCGGACTTCTTGGATCCCTGGCGCTCGGCGTTGATGTACGACTCGTCGCGGGTGGCGATCGGGTTGCCGTCGGCGTCGACATAGAGGAAGCGGTACGTCTCCTTCACCGATCGACCGCCGGAGAACTCACTCTCCTTGACCTGGACATCGAGGGTGTAGTTCTCGGCGAGGACCAGCCGGCCCGCATAGATCGGTTGGTACCACGTCCATTTCACGCCCGAGTAGTACTTGCCGGTGCCGCGAAACAGTCCGCGGAACAACTTCTTGCGTTCCGGATCGGTGAATTTCGGAGTCTGATCCAGGCCGGTGCTGATCGGGAATGTGGGCGCCGCGATCTGACCATGCCAGCGCGTGGTCTTGCCGTACTCGTGGTCATGGAACAACGGGTTGTCGTCACCGCACCCGAACGCGAAGTGAGTGAGGGCGTCCGACGACGGAAGCTTGTTCCACGCCTCGTCTCGCTCGAAGACGGGAATGCCGATCTGCGCCTTGGCGCGTTCGATGTCCTCGTCGGTGATTCGACCCTCGACGGCAGCCGTCTCACGTTCCCGAGGCTTCGGTTGTGGTCATTGATCTCCTCCTAGAACTTCAGCATCGCGCCGGCGTCCACCTTGAACTGCAGGCCGGTCACATAGCGGGACTCGTCGGATGCCAGGAAACAGACCGCGTTCGAGATATCGGATGCCTCGACGTACGGGAGTCGGCATGGCCTGCATGACGGGGAACGCCAGAAGCGCGTCGTCTCGAGTGGGCGACTCGAGGTCCGGCCGGAACTGTCGATACATCGGAGTCGCTGTTGAGCATGTCGGTGTTGACGTTCGTCGGGTGAACTACGTTGGCGCGAATCGACTTTGGCGCCAGCTGCGCCGCCAACTGGAGCGTATAGGAGTCCACCAGCTGCTTGGCGTAGCTGTAACCCGCCCCGCCGGGGCCCTGCGGCCCCCCAACGCCCGGAGGTTGCGCACCGGCGATGAGGCCGGCGATCGAGCCCGTGGTGATGATGGACGCGCCCTCCTTCAGATAGGGCAGCGCGGCGTGCACCGTGTTGACCACACCGATGAAGTCGACGTCGAACGCATCGGCAAAGGCTTGGATTCCGAGGTTTGCTCCCAGTGGACAGATGCCCGCATTGGCGACGACGACGTCGAGCTTGCCGAATTCAGCCACCGCGTTGCCGAGTTCGCGGACCACCGCGGCGCGATCGCGAACGTCGACCTCGGCGGTGTAGGCCTTGCCGCCGGCCTTCTCGACCTCCAGCCCGGCCTCCTCGAGATCGCGCGGCGTCGCCAACGGATACTCGTTGGTCTCGATGTCGTGGCAGATGTCGAACAGGATGATGTCGGCACCCTCTTCGGCCAGTTTGACCGCGTGGCTGCGGCCCTGGCCCCGGGCCCCGCCGGTCACCAGAACGACTTTGTCCTGAACGCGTCCCATCACGTCACCTTTCAATCGGATTGAGTTACAGCAGTGAGCTTCTCGAGCGTCGCGACCAGTCGGCGGCGATCGATCTTCAGCGCCGCGCCGCGCGGCAGTTCGTCGACGACGAACACCTGGGCGGGCACCTCGTACGGCGTCAGCGAGGCCCGGCAGTGGGCTCGCAGCTCGTCACCCGTCGCCGTCATCGCGGACCTGAGTTCGACTGCGGCGACGGGGATCTGCCCCAGCCTGTCGTCGGCGAGTCCGGCGACCGCGGCATCGGCGACGGCGTCGTGCGTGCGCAGGGCCCGCACGACCGTCTCCGGCGCGATCTTGAACCCGCCGCGCACGATGACGTCGTCGGCACGGCCGTCGATGTACAGGTATCCGTCGTCGTCGATGTGCGCGAGATCGCTCGTGGTGACCCACTTGTCAGCGGACTCACCTACCTGGGCGGGAGGCCACCTGCAGCCGGCCTGTCTGTCCGGCGGACAGCACAGCACCGTCGTCGTCGATCACCTGTAGCCGCACGCCGGGGAACGGTCGACCGACGCTGCCCTTCTTCTGTCGCCCACGAGGCGCGGAAGTCCTTCAGCGTCCAGCCGGCCACGGCGCCGGCGAATTCGGTGGCGCCGTAGGTGATGAGGATCGGGATGCCGTAGCGCTCGAGGAATGCGTCGACCATGACGCGGGTCGACGGGCGCGGTTCCGGAGTTGATGGCGCGGACGCTGGCGAGATCATCGCGCGGGATGTCGGAATCTCAGCACTTCGCGAATGGCCGGCGGCGGCAGGCCGACCAGGATCGGCTTGTGCTCCTTGATCGCGTTGTGCCAACCGGACAGTGAGAACCGCTCCAGCATCACGATCGGTCGTGCGGCCACCAGTGACTGCAGCAGCGCGAACAGTCCGCCGATGTGCACGATCGGCAAGGTGACCATCCCGACGGCGCCGGTGAGGGGCGGCTTGTCGCGGATCTCGGGACGGTTGTTGTGCTGCAGCGCAGACGACAGCGAGACCTCGATTTGCCTGCGTCCCAACGGGATGCGCTTGGCAGGGCCGGTCGTCCCCGAGGTCAGCATCTCGATGGCGATCGCCGGGTCACCGTCGCGCGGATCACGGGTCGCTGCGGCGCGGCTGACCACCTCGGCCCGATCGACGCTGAAGGCGGTGGCACCGAGTTCGGCGACGGCGTCGACGAATTCGGGTTCGGTCCATAGGTGCTGCGGCGCCAGTACGTAGTCGGCGCCGGACGCAACGAGATCGGCGCTGAGTCGCTCGGCGGGCTGCAGTGGGCTGACCGTGACCAGCGTGCGCTCGGCCCGGAAGATCGCGATGAGCGCGGCTACGGACTCCATGCGGTTGCCGAGCACGACGGCGACACGCCCGCCTGGACCGCAGCCCGGCCGCGGTCAATACTTCATCGATCCGCTCGGTCAGGGCTCGGACCTGACCCCAGGTCACCCGCTGCCCGTCGCACTGAAGCATCGGGGCGTCGTCGGCGGCATGCCAGAGCCGGCCCAGCGCCTCTTGGATGCTTGTCATTGCCACTTTCCTGCGTCGCCGGCCGCCGCGCGACCCTTTCATCGAACGTAGTCGACATGGTTTACTAGGTCAACCTTCTAGAAGGGGTCGCGGATGGACTTTGGACTGACTGGCGAACAGGAACAGCTCGCCGCCGCCGAGCGTTCGTGGCTGGACCGAAACGATCCGATCGCACGCCTGAGACAAACCCTCGACGAGGCTCCGATCACCGTCGACCCCGCCGCCGCCGCGCATGCAAGGGATTCCGGACTGTTGGCGCTGTTGACACCTGATGTCGGCGGAACACACGTCGATCTGGCGGTGTGCAGCGAGGCGCACGGATACGCGGCGAGCTCGCTGCCGCTTGCGGATCTCGCGATCGGCACCTGGCTGCTGCAGCGGGCGGGGATGTCGGAGGCGGCCGACGGCGAGCACTTGGTCGGCGTGACGCGCGTCGTCGATCAGGTCACGTCCCCCGTCCCGATGGCCGCCGACATGTTTGGCTTCGCCGTCGTGAAGGGAACCGGCGACGGCGAATTCGTGGCACTGGTGCGCCGCCCGCAACTGTCGGCAATGACGACGCTGGATCTCAGCCGGACCTGGGCGCGGCTGCAGCTCGGTGAGTCGGCGCTCGAGTGGATTGAGTTACCGACCGGCACACTGCAATACGTGCGCGATGCGCTGGCGGTGCACCGCGCGTTCGACGCGCTCGGCGGTGCGGCGCGACTGCTCGAGATGACGGTCGCCTATGCGCTCCAGCGTGAACAGTTCGGCGCGGCAATCGGTTCGTTCCAGGCCGTCAAACATCACTGCGCGAACATGGCCGTCGGCGTCGAAGCCGCCCGCGCGACACTGTGGGCGGCAGCCCTCGCCTTGGACGAAGCGCCAGCCGAGCGCCGATCGCATGCGGCGTCGGCCGCCGTTGCCTACGCCAAGTCCGCAGCCAGCGAGGTCGCCGGCACCGCGCTGCAGGTGCACGGCGGCATCGGGTTCACCTGGGAGCACGACCTGCATGTGTTCCTGCGCCGGATCAAGGTCGACGAGGCCCTCGACGGCACCGTCGCCGAGCACCGCGCCGCCCTGGTCGCCGTCTAGCGCGGTAGGCCCAGGCCTCGTTCGGCGATGAGGTTGCGCATGATCTCCGAACTGCCGCCCGCAATGGTGTAGGCACGGGCATACAGCCATTCGTCCTGCCAGCGGCCGTTGTCGAGAACGTTGTCGTCGCCCTCCACGAGTACGCCCGCCTCGCCGGCCAACTCGACGGCGAATTGCGCGATCGCCAGGTTGAGTTCGCTGAACATCAGCTTGCTCATCGCCGCGTCGTGCATGCGTTCCTTGCCCCGCAGCCAGCGGGTCAGGTTGGCATACGTCAACGCCGACAACGCCTCCACCTCGGCGCTGAATTGGCCGATCCGGTCGCGGACCCGATCGCTGTCGATGGCGGGGCGGCCGTCGATGGCGATTCTGGCTGCCAACGCGACAAGTCCATCAATGGCCAGCCGCAGCTTCACCACGATGCCGCCCACGTTGGTGCGCTCATGGGCCAGCGTGGCGTTCGCGATCGCCCAGCCCTGACCGGGCGCGCCGATCATCGCATCGGCCGGCACCTCGACGCCGTCGAAGAACACCTCGTTGAAGTCAGACGTCCCGGTCAGCTCGCGCAGCGGCCGCACCGTGACGCCCGGCGCCGACATGTCGAGGATGAACGCGCTGATGCCCTTGTGCTTGGGCGCGTCGGCGTCGGTGCGGGCGAGCAGATAGCCGTATCGCGCCCAGTGCCCGTCGGTGGTCCACACCTTCTGGCCGTCGATCGTGTATGTGTCGCCGTTGCGTACCGCGCGGGTGCGCAGCGACGCCAGGTCACTGCCGGCCCCCGGCTCGCTGAACAGCTGACACCACAGTTCGCGGCCGGCGCGAATCTCGGGAAGATGCCGCCTGCGCTGTTCGTCTGTGCCGTAATGGATCAACGCGTGCGACGCCAGCACGCTACCGCTCTGCGCCCCGGGAGCCTGCGCGCGAGCGAGCTCCTCCGCCACGATGATCGAGTGTTCGGGAGTGCGATCGTCGCGACCCCCGAATTCAGACGGCCAGTCCGCACCGGCGTAGCCCGCCTCGTACAGGCGTCCGGTCCACTCCTGCAACGCCTTGAACTCCGCCTCGTTCTCGGCGCTGCGCACTCCGGCGCGCGGCGGGATCGCCGGTGCGTGCTCGGCGATGAACGCCCGCACCTCGGCGCGGAACTCCGCCAACTCCGGGCTCATGCCGTATTCCATCGTCGCCTTCCCATCACTTCCCCCGCCGCACGATCACGCAACGCGTCTGCGCGCCCGACCAACACCGCGTTCGCGTTGGCCCGTCGCAACAGCAGATGCACGGGATGCTCCCAGGTGAAGCCGATGCCACCGTGGATCTGCAGAGCGCCTTCGGTGGCCGCTACCCCAGCATCGAACGCGGCGGCTGCAGCCAGCTCGACGAGGTGCTCCGACTCATCGTCGTCACCGGCGTCTGCCGGCGTCGGTGGCAGCCACAAGCAGACTGCGGGCGCCTTCCAACGCCACCAGCATGTCGGCGCAGCGATGCGAGATCGCCTGAAAGCTGCCGATCGGGCGACCGAATTGCTCACGCTCACATGCCCATTGCACCGACATCGCCAGAGCCCGTGAACCCACTCCGATCGAATCCGCCGCCACCGCAAGCAGTGCGTGGCCGCGCGCGATGCGCAGCCCGTGCCGCAACTCGGCCCCATCGGACAGCACTTCCCCGGCGGCACCGGCCAGGGTCAGCGCGCCGACCGTCGCGGTGAGGTCGAGTGGCTGGTGTGCTTCCACCTCGACGCCGTCGCCGCGGGGGTCGACCTCGACAAGCACCTCGCCGTCGTTCCCGGTGGCCCGCGCCAGCACCAACAACACCTCGGCGCTCGGCGCTCCCGCGACGATCGGTACCACGCCGGACAGCCGCTTGCCGTCCCACTCGGGCAGCTCCAGTCCCGTTGTCAGCCAGCCGGAGTCGTGCAGCGGAACCGCGAAGGCCGCAGGCGCACCCGCGGCGATGCGCTGGGCCACCGCCTTCGCGCCGACTGCGACTGCCACATCGAGCGCCGTCACCGTCGGCACGAGCGGCACTGGGGTTAGCGCCTTGCCCGCCTCCTCGATCGCCGCGTAGAGCAGGCGCCTCGACGCACCAGCGCCTCCGAGCGCCTCGTCGACGGCCAGGCCCGGTAGTCCGAACTCGACGAGCGCCGACCACGCCGGCGGGGTCAGTGGCATCGAGCGGTCGTTTCCGGTCGAGCAACGCCTCGACATCAACCCGCGCTGCCAGGGTCTGGGCCAGCACCTCGCGCAGTTCACGCTCGTCCTCCTCGGCGACCGCAAGCGGCGCACCGGGAACGACTGCAGCGGTCCGTCGGCCCTCGCCGCGGTGGGACGGCAGACCCAGCACCGACTCGGCGATCGTGTTGCGCTGAATCTCGGCGGTGCCCGCGCCGATGGTGGTGGCGCGGCTCATCAGGTACCCAAATGTCCAGCGGCCCTTGTCGATTGCGCCGGGTGCCCGGCTGCCCAGGGCCGCGTGCGACCCGACGGCCCGCAGCGCCAATGCGTGCATGTGCTGCTCGAACTCCGACTTCACCAGCCGGTTCACCGACGCCACACCGCCGGGATCCTCGCCGCGCAGCACGGCGGCCAGCGCCCGGGCGCTGTTGGCAGCGATGGTGCGCACGCCCGACTCGAGCCGCGCGACGTCCTGGCGCACCTGCGGGTCGGTAGTCCAGTTGTTGCGACACCACCAGCTCGATGACCTTGTCGGCGGTGCGCCGATACTTGAACTCGTCGGCCAGGAATGCGGTAGCTCGCTCGTGGCCGAGCGAGGTTCGCATGATCGACCAGCCCTGTCCCTCGGCACCGACGCGGTTGTCGACGGCCACCTCGACGTCGTCGAGGAACACCTCGGCGAAGTGCGCCGCGCCGCTGATATCGCGCAGCGGCCGAACGGTGATGCCGGCACTGTCCATCGGAATCAGCAGGTACGTGATGCCCTCGGTGCTCCGCCCGGGCGGGCCCGTACGCACCAGCGCGAACATCCAGTCGGCCCGGTCGGCCATCGACGTCCACACCTTCTGGCCGGTGACCCGGTACACGTCGCCGTCACGGACGGCGCGGGTCGACAGCGAGGCGAGATCGCTTCCCGCGCCCGGCTCGGAGAAGCCCTGACACCAGAACTCGTCGGCGCGCAACAAGCGGCTGCGAGGAACCGGTCCTTCTGCTGCGGGTGTGCCGTGCTGGATCAGCGTGGGCGCGACGATGAACGACAGCGGGCACGGATGCGGCGGTGCGCCTGCCGCTGTCGTCATCCGGTAGTAGTCGAGCTGATCTTCCAGCGAAAGCTCCAGGCCGCCGACGGATTTCGGCCAGCCCGGCGCGGCCAGGGCGTTGTCGACGAGCTTGGCGTGCCAGGCGCGGGCAGCCTCGATGCGGTCTGGCTTCGCGGCGCCGGTGGCGTGCTCGCGCTGGTGCTCGGCTAACAGTCGCTCGAGCCGCGACCGCCAATCGGCAGACGACATCTGCACCCCACAAAGTTAACTTGGTTAGTTATGTGAGCAGTCTCGCCTGTGGGGACGGGGCTTGGCAAGTGCGCCGGTCAATCCTCTTCGAGAATGAGCGCCAACTCCGGGCAGGCGGCGACGCCGTCGCGCGTCTTCTGCTCATCCCCGGGCTTGACCTCGTGCGCTTCGAGGATGCTGTAGCCGGAGTCATCGATCGGGAACAAATCCGGATCGACGGCATAGCACTGTGCGTGCCCGACGCACTTCGATTGTTCGAGACGAACTTTCACCGACACTCCTTCCGAGTCAGCAGGCCACCCTTATCGAGAATGTCTGCGTTGTGCGTGCGCTCGGGTTGTCGGTCTTGAATCCCGCCGCACTGCCGGTCAACAGGTATGTGCCACTGGTCATCTCGACCTCGGCGGCGGGGCCCAGATCCGCCCAGTAGCTGCCGGTGAAACCCTCGACGTTGTTTATCTCGGCGAACTGCACCGCCAGGCCGTCCGTACTGTCGACAGACGAAACCGTGCCTGAATTCTCGTCTCCGGTGTTGATCGTGGTCACGGCCCCCGTACTGGAACAGTTCACGGCGGTCGTCTTGCCCTGGCCTGCATCCCCGATGCTGACTTCTGCGGTACCCGCAGGAAGGCTGCCTGCCGGACGCGCCGCGGGTTCCGGGTCCGAGCACCCCGCGAGGCCACCGGCAACCAGCAGCGCGGCGCCTGCGACGAGTCGGCCGTCCACGAACCACCTCGATTCTCCAGGTACAGCGCAGTCAAGGCACTGCACCGAATGTAGCCAGTGCGCCATCCCCCGTCAGAGTAATCCGCTAAATATCTCCCTTATTACCGGGGTACCCGTCAGGCCGCAGTCGATCGCGGGAAGTTGAGCATCCTGCGAGCGTTCTCCTCGACGATCAGCGCGCACTCGTCGTCGGGCACGTCGGCGAGCACCTCTGCCGCGCGCTTGCGCGAGTTGGGCCAGTTGGAGTCGCTGTGCGGAAAGTCGATCTCCAGCATCATGCGGTCGACGCCGATCTCGTGGCGGTTCTTCAACCCGTGTTCGTCGTCGATGAAGCAACCCCAGAAGTGCTTACGGAACAAGTCGGACGGCCGGGCATCGAAGTCGATCGGCTGGTAGTAGCGGTGGCGCTCCCACACGTAATCGGACCGCTCGAGGATGTAGGGCACCCAGCCGATGCCGCCTTCGGCAAGCGAGATCTGCAGATCGGGGAACTGCTGCAACTTGCCCGAGAACAGCAGGTCCACCGTCGACCACATGAGGTTCGACGAGAACAACGTGATCGCAACGGCGAACGGTGCGTCCGGCATCTGCATCTTGCCGGGAACCGGCGCCATCGAGGAGAACGAAAACCCGGGAACGTATGAGCCCGAACCGAAATGAAGCGACAGCGGCATGTGAGCGTCCGAGCAGACGCGCCACAGCGGGTCCCAATGATCGGAATGGAACGACGGCAGCCCCAGCGGCACCGGGCTGTCCGGGAACGACACCGTACGCGCACCCTTGGCGGCGACTCGCTCGGCCTCCTCGATGCAGGCGTTGATATCCCACGTCGGCAGGATCGCAAGCGGGACGTACCGTTCGGGTGCGGTCGCACACCACTCGTCAATGTAGAAGTCGTTCCACGCCTTCACGCACAGCAGCGCCAGCTCTTTGTCCTTGGCGCGGTGAAACGTGCCGCCGCCGAAGCCCGGGAACGACGGGAAGCACAGCGCGGTCTGCACGCCGTCGAGGTCCATGTCGGCGACGCGCGCGACCGGGTCGTAGCAGCCGGGGATCATGTCCTCGTACCGGACCGGGTCCAGGCCCCACTCCTCGGGCGGCTTGCCGGCGACGGCGTTGAGGCCGATGGTCGGAAAGATCTGGCCGTCGTAGCTCCACAGGTGCTTGCCGTCCATTTCGACGATCCGCGGGCCTGCTCACGCCACTTCTCCGGTAGGCGGTCCTGCCACACGCGCGGATGTTCGACGAGGTGATCGTCGACCGACACGATCTGGTGATGGTCCTGCAGTGGCATGGCCTGCTCCAATATTTCTGACATCGTGTCTTGATTTCTGACAAGTCGTCTCACGACGATATATGATGGGGGTCACAGCTGTCCAGAATGAAAGGTGGACCATGTCCGCAACGCGGCACTCGCCCGGCGGCCAGGCGCGCGAGAAGCTCGAAGAGGACGACCACGACCTGCTCACCTTCGGTGAGGCCGGCGAGCGGCTGCGCCTCGAGATCGCGGCTGCCCGCGACGACGTTGCACGGCTGGAGGACATCGGCGAGACCGCCGAACTGCAGAAGGCGCGCTTCCGGCTGGCGGCACTGCGCGCGGCCGCCGAGCGCAATTCGGCACAGCCCATCAACGACGCCAATTTCGAGAAGTTCTTCGGCTACCCCGGCAAGGCCAAACGCAACCTGCCGGCGCCACCGGTCACAGAATGACCGCCGCCAACAAGATGCGGCGGGCGGGCTACGCGCCCCCGAGCAACGCGGTTGTGGGCAGGCGTGGCCTGCATACCCGTCAGCGGATAATCCGCTGTGCGGCGGAAGTATTCCTGCAGAACGGTTTTCACGGCACGTCGATCGACATGATCGCGACGGCGGCAGGCGCGTCGCGCGCGACGGTCTACCAGTACTTCGCCGATAAGGAGGAGATCTTCGGCGAGTTGGCCCGCGATTCGACGCGAGCCTTGCTCGATCACGCCGAGAGCCTCGGGCCGCTGGGCCCCACCGCGGACGGGCTGGCCAACCTCGAGGCCTGGATGCATCGCTGGGCCGAAATCTACGACGCACACGCGGCGGTGTTCGCCGAGTATCCCGGCATCGGCACCATGATGGGGCTGACGGTTGTCGACGCGCAATCGGTGCCGGAGAAGTACAAGCAGCGGATCACCGAGCGGCTGCGGTCGGCCCCCGTACATGGACTGGACTTCGACGACGCGGCAGCTGCACTCATGCGCCTCCCGCACATGGTCAATCTGTACCGCTACCGCGGCATGTACGGATTACCGTCGCGCACAACCGTTTCCACTTCGCTGGCAATCGTCCTGCAGGCCATGCTGTTTCCCGACGACCCGGCGGTCCAGACCACTTCGGCGACACTCCCATCGAGCCCGCCCGCAGCTGGTCCGATGGCGCACGGCAGGCTAGAGCGCTCTCCCATCCGACAAGATGTGCTGTTGGCCAGTTCTGCGCTGTTCGCCGAGCACGGCTTCTACGCGGTCCGGATGGAGCACATCGCCGCGGCCGCGGACGTCAGCCGCGCAACGTTGTACCGGCACTTCAGCAACAAGGACCTGATCCTCGCCGAACTGACCCGCACGGCCGTACGCGAGATCGAACACCACGCCGCCGCCTTGAAGCGTCTGGTGGCCGAAACATTTGATATCGAGGCATTTTCGTGCTGGATGCTCGACTACGTCCGATTCCACCGTGCCTACAGCGGCGTCATCCGCGCCTGGTTCGACGGCACCGTCGCCGAGCGGCTACCCGATGCGCGCGCCATAGAGGGCATCGCCGCGATGCACGACGCGGTATCAGCACTCCTGCACACGGCGAGCCTGCCGGCCGGAGTGGACCCCGCGACGGCCGAAGCCGTGGTGCTGGCGACGCTGGGGCGGATGACGGAGCCCACCGCGGCCGGGGACAGCGACCAACACGCCGCCGAGGTCATCGTCGCGTTGTTGTGTCGGTCTCTATTGCGGCAGCCGGGCTAATCGATCGCTGCCCCTGCGACTTCCGCGCGCAGGCGCTTCTTGTCGACCTTGCCGCTGGCCAGCACCGGCAACTCGTCGACGATCACGAGTCGTCGCGGCACCTTGTATCCCGCGAGCGTGGACCGGACGAAGTCCTGGACCGCCTCGAGCGTGACGATCGCACCCGGTCGTCGGCACCACCACGGCGCAGACCGTCTCGCCCCACTTCTCGTCGGGCGCACCGACGACCGCGCAGGCCGCGACGCCTTCGAGCCCGCCGAGCACCTCCTCGACCTCCGGCGAGTACACGTTCTCGCCGCCGGTGATGATGATGTCCTTCTTGCGATCCACCAGGTAAAGCAGCCCGCGGTCGTCGAATCGGCCGATGTCGCCGGTGTGACACCAGCCGTCACGCAGCGTCGCCAGCGTCGCCGCGCGGATCGTCCCAGTAGCCGCGAAACAGCGAGTCCGAGCGCACCACGATCTCCCCGGGCTCGCCGACGGGCCACGTCCGGTCCGTCGTCAGCGACGATCCGCACCCGCATACCGGGAAACGGGAAACCCACCGACGAAGCGCATCGACCGCATCGGCGCCGTCGACGGTGTGCAGCTCCCGCGGCAACCCGGACACGATCGCCTCGGTCTGCCCGTACAGGTTGAGGAAGCCGGCCGACGGCAGCATCGACAGCGCCCGCTCGAGCGTGCTCACGGTCATCGGCGCCGCCGCATAGATGACGGTCCGCAGACTCTCGAGCGGCCCGCGACATCGGTCACCTCGTCGAGCAGCGCCCGCAGCATCACCGGCGCCAGGTGCACGAGCGTGATCCGCTCCTGCGCGATCAACCGCACGGCCTCGTCCGCGTCGAACTGCTGCTGCAGCACCACGGTGCCGCCGCGGGCGTGCATGCCGCCGATGATGGCCATCGCGCCGACGTGGAACATCGGCATGTTGATCAGCCCGCGATCGGCGCTGCCCGATACACATTTCGGCGTTCATCGTGAACGCGACGCGCCGCATGCTCGCGCTGCCCGAGGATGCAGCATTTCGAGGCGCCGGTGGTGCCGCTGGTGAAGATCAGGCAGGCGATGTCGTCGGGCCGCGCTGCGAACGGCAGCTGCCGCCGTCGCCGCCGGCGATGAACTCCTCGAAGTCGACCATGCCGGGGCGACCCGATCCGCCGATGTACACCAGCAGCGGCGCCGACGGCAACGTGGCGCGAGTTCGTTGATCATCGGCGCGAATTCGTCGGAGCAGAAGACGATCGACGGACGCACCCGGTCCAGCACGTCGCGGACTTCGTTCGGCGGCGAGCCGAAAGTTGACGGTCGCCATGATGATTCCGCTCAGCTGACAGGCCGCCATCACCTCGCCGAATTCGACACTGTTGCGGCTCAGTATCGCGATGCGGTCCTGCCGTCGCACACCCGGCGGCCGCCATCGCCGACACCAGGCGCACCGCGCGCTCGCGCAGCTGCGGCGTGGGTGACCGCTCGCGTCGCCCAGCCGGTAGGCGATCACGTCGCGGAAACCGCACGCGCGTTGTCGGTGACGATGTCGCCCAACGTCATTCCCGCATCGTCCCGGCATCGGGCCATGGCTACCGGCTGCTCAACAACATCGATCCGGCCACCGGTCCGCCGCCGACCCCGACGGCGACCACCTCGGGCGTCTTGGGCACCTGCCGGTCGCCGCCCTCGCCCCACATCTGCACGCAGGCTTCGTGCAGGAAGCCCATGCCGTGCAGCCGGCCGCCCGAGAGTTGACCGCCGCTGGTGTTGATCGGCAGCGAGCCGTCGAGCGCGATCCGTTCGCCGCCCTCGATGAACTCCCCCACCTTGCCGTGCTCGCAGAAGCCCAAGCGCCTCGAGCCACATCACGGTGAGGAACGAGAAGCCGTCGTAGATCTGGGCCATGTCGACGTCGGCGGGCGTCAATGCGGTGTTCTGCCACAGCGTCGCAGCGGAATCGTGGGCGGCCATCGTCGTGATGTCCGATCGCTGGTCCCAGGTCGCGCGTTCGAACATGCCCGGGCCCGACGGACTCCACGGTCAGCGGATGACGCGGCAGACCCTTGGCGGCGTCGCGGCGCGACACGATCACCGCCGTCGCGCCGTCACACGGAACGTCACAGTCGTACAGGCACAGCGGCTCGGAGATCATCCGCGCGCCGAGGTAGTCGTCCATCGTCATCGGCTCGCGGTAGACGGCGTCCGGATTGAGTCCGGCGTTGCGGCGAGCGTTGAGCGCGATCGCGCCGAGTTGTTCGCGCGTCAACCCGAAGTCGTGCATGTACCGCTGGGCGGGCATGGCCAGCCAGTTCGCCGCCGACAACGCACCGAACGGTCGCCATCCACTCCAGTTGCGACGGCAGCTTGCCGCCGGCGAACAGCACCGACGCCCGGCCGCCGCCGGCCTGCTGCGCGGCCGTCGACTCCCACACCGACCGGTAGACCACGACATGGTTGGCCAGCCCGAGGGCGACCGCCATGCACGCCTCGATCGCCGGACCGATCTGGCCGGCGGTCTCCATCGCCGAGATGTACCACCGGCAGCGCAGGCCGAGCGCGTTGCGGACCTCGTGGATGGCGGCGCCGGAGAAGCCCGGGTCGGGCACACCGGGTCCGGGATAGCTGGCGATGCCGTCGATGTCGTCGACGGCCAGGCCCGCATCTTCGATCGCGCGCAGCACCGCCTCGAGCGTCAGGTCCAGACCGGTGCGGCCCAGCCGACGCCCGACCTGCGACTTGCCGGCGCCGGTCAGCACCGCCTTGCCGTCGAACGGTCCGCCCGGTACTCACCGACGCCATCAGAACACGAACCGGGCGATGAGTTCGGCGACTGCGGCCGGTTTCTCGACGCCGTCGATCTCGACGGTGTGCCGCACGGTGAGGTTGACGGTGTCGTCGGCGACCTTCGTCGCGTCGACGAGTTCGGAGCGCACCCGGACGCGACTGCCCACGGTGACCGGGGCCAGGAACCGCACCTTGTTCAGTCCGTAGTTGATGCCCATCTTCGCGTTCTCGACGCGGTAGTTGTCCTTGCTCACGCCAGGGATGAGCGACAGCGTGAGGAAGCCGTGCGCAATCGTTGCGCCGTAGGGGCTCTCGGCCTTCGCCTTCTCGACGTCGACGTGGATCCACTGATGATCCATCGTCACGTCGGCGAAGGCGTCGATCCGGCTCCTGGTCGATGTCCACCCATCGGCTGACTCCGAGTTCGGCCCCGATCAACGCGATCGCGTCGTCGATGGATCCGATCGTCTTCATGGCTTCTCCCGTCGTGAACCAACCCCA
Source organism: uncultured Actinomycetota bacterium (assembly GCA_963721195.1). Lineage (GTDB taxonomy): Bacteria > Actinomycetota > Actinomycetes > Mycobacteriales > Mycobacteriaceae > Mycobacterium. The sequence goes on from CAVRIH010000006.1 coordinate 167,315, forward strand.
GATACATTTATCTATTTAACGGTATAGACTGCCGATGGCCCATCCGACAACCACCCGGGAGAGTTATGCCGTCAACGACGTCCCGCGCTGCCATCGTCGCCGCTGCCCGCACACCGATCGGCACGGCGCGTAAAGGCACGCTGGCCAACATGCCCGCGGTCGAACTGGCCAAACCCGTGGTGTCGGCGGTCATCGAACGCTCCGGTCTGGACGCCGCCGACTTCGACGACTTCGTGTTGGCCGAGGTGATGCAGGGCGGTGGCGACAGCGCCCGCTACATCGCGGTGGCGCTCGGCCTGCTCGATATCCCCGGCCTGGCCGTCAACCGGCAGTGCGCATCGAGCCTGTCCGCCATCGCGGTGGGCGCCGGACAGATCGCGGCCGGGATGAGCCGCGCCATCCTGGCCGGCGGCATGGAGTCGCTGTCGACCGGACCGATCCTGCAGAAGCGCAAGCCCTTCACCGCGGGCAAGTCTCCCGAGGATTACGCGCAGTGGTTCCCCGAGTCGCATCCGCCGACCGAAGATGCGCCGGCCATGGACATGTCCATCACCGTCGCGCACAACTGCAACGTGCAGTACGGGATCACCCGCCAGGATCAGGACGAGTGGGCGCTGCGTAGCCACCAGCGCGCGATCAAGGCCATCGACGCCGGATCGTTCGTCGACGAGATCATCCCCATCCAGGTGCCCCAGGCCGACGGGACCACGATCACGTTCGCCGAAGACGAGCATCCGCGGCGAGGCAGTTCGATGGAGTCGCTGGCCGGACTGAAGGTGTTGCATCCCGAAATCGAGGGGTTCACGCGTGACCGCCGGGAATTCGTCGGGCATCAACGATGCGGCGGCAGTGGTCGCGCTGGCGTCGCCCGACACCCAGCAGGACGTGCTTGCGAGCGTGCTGTCGTGGACGCAGGTCGGGTTGGAACCGAACCGCACCGGCAGCGGGCCGATCAAGGCCATTCCGAAGGCGCTGGAGCTGGCGGGCCGCAAGCTCGAAGACGTCGCCCTGTTCGAGATCAACGAGGCGTTCGCCGCGCAGGCCGTCGCGTGTGCCCGCGAGCTCGGGCTCGACGAGGAGATCGTGAACGTCTACGGCTCGGGCATCAGCCTGGGCCATCCGATCGCCGCGACGGGCGCGCGCATGGTGACGTCGGCGATCTACGAACTGCGCCGCCGCGGCGGCGGAATAGGAGTGCTGTCGATGTGCGCAGGCGGCGGAATGGGTGCGGCGATGGTTATCGAGGTGGCTTGAGATGACGAATCTGATTACAGAGGGACTGTTCCGGGTCGACGGGGATCGCGCCGTCCTGCTCGGTTCACGGCGAGCCTCGTCGGGGGTCGTGAAGTTTCCGGCCGAGCGACCCGAGTTGTTCGACGGCAGTCCCGACACCCAGGCCGACATCGAGCCGCTCGAACTGTCCACGGAGGGAACGCTTTACACGTTCACGACGCAGGAGTTCGTCCCGCCACTTCCGTACAAGGGCCACCGTGATCCCAAGAGGTTTCGGCCGTACGTCGTCGGTTTCATCGAACTGCCGGAAGGACTGCTGGTCGAGGCGCTGATCATCGGTGCCGACGCGCGAGACCTGCAGATCGGCCAGCGGATGGTCTCGGCCACCACGACGCTGGAGACCGAGGCCGGAGAAACGTTCACCACCTTCGCATTCCGCCCGGCCTAACGTCGGCCACGTGACCGAGCTGTGCGTGATCCGCTCGAAGTACTGCGTCTGAAAGATCGATGTATGAACGATGCCGAGTTGCGCACCCGTGTCGACGTAGCCGACCTGCTGGCGACCTATCAATTCCTCGCAGACAGCGGTAGGACTCGCGAGCTATCGGAGTTGTTCTTGCCTGATGCGGTCTTCAAGACCAACACCGAAGAGCTGCAAGGCCAAGAAGCGATACTCGATTTCTTTCACCGCACCGGCACTGCATTCGTGTCCGCAGACTTGGTTCCGGGCCGACATCACCTCAGCTCGATCTACGTTCGACCAGGTATCGACGGGACGGCGGCTACCTATGCTTGTTTCCAGTTCATCGGGCCGCGCGGTCTGGATCACTGGGGCACCTACCGCGACGAAGTCGTCTGCACGGACCGCGGGTGGCGCTTCGCGACTCGAAAAGCCAAGGTTGAAGGCCACACTCGCGACTCGCCCGTCGTCGGCCTGCTCAATCTCCAGCATTGAGGGAACCCCAAGTGACTCTTCCAGAAAGCTACTGCGGGTGTGACCGGCGGCAAGCGTCAGGGCACCAGTGACGAGGGATCGCCCCACACTTCCCGCACGATGAGCATGGGCGTGATCAGGAATAGCCAATAGGTCAGATTGAACGTGAGGATCCATGCGACCGCTCGCAACACTTCCCGCTTGAGCCCTTGCGGTAGGCCCGGTTTCGCCAGGATCGCTTCGAAACGTGGCCGGCCTTCTTGATTGGTCCAACCGATGAGAAAAGCGGTCACCGCGCCGAAGAGTCCAAAGGGCATGTTCGGATACAGCAGCGGCATCGTGCCTGCATCGCTGTGTAGCACCGGTCCGATGGTGTCGACGTAGGTCCACAGCCCGAACGTCTCCACCGAGACGTATTCCGTGACCAGGTTGAAGCCGATCAACACTGGGCCTGCCGTAGCAAGGCTGAGCACGAGCGGATGAACTCCGGGCCATCGCGCGCGGGCCCACTTCTGCAATGCCAACATCGAAAGAAACGCTGCCGTCATGAAGACCGGGTAGGCGACGATGTTCATCGCGGGCTTGTCCGGCGTGGTCCACGTCGTCGACCCCCAAGGCAGCATGTGGAAGTCGGGAGACCAGAGCAGATATGCACCCCAATCGGCATAGAACTCCTGCCAGAAGATGCTGAACCCGGCAATCGCCAGCAGCCCGACGAGACCCAGCTCGCTGCGCTTGCGGGTGTCGATCACCACCCAGATCATCAGCGCCACGAAGGCGGTGCTCTGAACTAGTTCGAACCAGTTCGCCGCACTCATGGTCAACGAACACCCGACGGCGTCGCCAGAGGCTCGGCCGCCTCCGGATAGAAGCTGCGCGCCCACGTGCGCAACTGCTTGAACCCGGCGGCTTCAGAAGTCGTCAAACCCGGTGGATCCATGTAGATCTGGTGTTCCCAGATCGCGATATCGTCCGGCAATGCCGCCTGCGCAGCCTTTAGGCGTTCCTCATGGTTGCCGCTGGCCTCGTCGATCCAGTAGGTGGAGAAGATGTCTGACGTCTCGTTGTCGACAGGGGTGGCGCATATTGCGATGACCCGGAATCCCTGCCGGGTGTGCTCGCCGTTGAACGAAATGCCGATGCCCGACCAGTAGATCTCCAAGGTGTTCTTGGTTTCCCCCGGCAGGTCGACTCCGTCGCTCCACTTGCGGCCGAAGCCGACTTTCGCCGACCACGTCACGGCGTCGACGTCCTCCCGCAGCACGGTGGGACTAACCGGCGTCTTGTGCACGAACCGGAAGTGATGTGGGTCGACGGCGTTCTCTGCGATCACCTGGGGATGGACGTGGATGCCGGGGAACTTGATGCGCGCTTCGGGTCCGACGGGCGCGTAATCCCGATCGTGGATGTGCTCGCCTAGCACCCGCAACCCGTCGGGCACCTCCCACATCGGAGCGCGGGCGGACGCGTCGTGCCAGATGTAGATCGACTCGTTGAGTTCGGTCACCGGCCACGACCGCACCCTGCGGCCGCGGTTGGGCCGGTTCTCGTATGGGATCCGCACGTTGCGGCCCTCCCCGTTCCACACCCAGCCGTGGAACGGACATTGAATTCCGTCCTCAACGACGCAGCCGCCCCTGGACAGGTTGGCGCCGAGATGCTGGCAGTGGGCGTTGAGCACGTGCACCGCACCGTGCAGGTCGCGGAACGCGACGAGGTCGACGCCGAAGTAGTGCAGTGGCACGACGTCGCCGTTAGCCAGATCTGCACTCCATCCGACTTGAAACCATCCAGTCGGCTGCATGCTGGGCAGTCCCGTCATGTCACTCCCTCTGGTAGCGCGCTCTGGACTAGAGACAACACAACGCTAGTGGGAATGGCGTTCCCACACAAGTTGCGTGCTAATTTGGGAAAGGTATTCCCAGGAAATGGAGCACGAAATGAGTGACGGCGGCCGCCAGTCGGAACGCGACGCGATCATGCGGGCCGCATACCGGTTGATTAGCCGGGGCGGCACCCACACAGGGGCGACGACGTCGATCGAGAACATCCTGCGCGCCGCGGGCGTGAACCGACGGATCTTCTACCGGCACTTCTCCTGCAAGGACGACTTGATCATCGCGATGCAGGAGTGGGCGGGCGACCTGATCCTGGCGGATCTGAGGAAGGCGACCGCCGCGGCCGACACGCCCGCCGCGGCGGTCGCCGCTTGGATCGAGGACTATCTGAGTATCGGCTGGAACGAGGCACGATTTCGCGACGCAATGGCCTTCATGTCGTCGGACGTCGCCGGGGCGCCGGGCATCGCCGCGGCCTTGGAGACCACCTATGCGCGGCACCGGGAAGTGCTCACCGACGTGTTGGCCGCGGGTCTCGCCGACGGCAGTCTGCCCAACGCAAGCCCCGAACTCGATTCGTTCGCGATTCACGCGGTGGCCGTGCGTCACCTCGAAGCGCGCATCAGGGGTCGCGTGGACACCGACTTTCGCGAGGTCCGCGACCAGGTAGTCGCTCTGATGTTGACCGGGCTCTCGGCCCCTCGGGTACATCCGGACCCGGCCGGGATTGCGGCTCGCTGAGCTGTCCGATGCGTTAATCTCGAGCTGTGCCGGGAATGGCGTTCCCGGAAGGCGATTAGGCCTTTTCGGAATTGATATCGAGGGCGCGCGCCGTACCGGTCATTGCGATGATCATCTCGGCCGCCACCGCGTTCATTTCGTCGCGGTCGACGGCGACGGTCTGCTGGTGCACCGTGTGCCAGGCTCGGTCCAGCAGACCCATCACCGCGACGCCGATGACGTCGGGTGAATGCGCGCCGTCACCGGCGATGGCTTGCCCCAGCTTCCACGACGCCCGAGTCACCATGCGGCTGCGTGAGTTTCGGAAGTCGTCGTCGTCGGGCGCGGAGGTCGCCGACGCGAGCACGAAGGCGCCGTGGTGGTCCATGTAGTCGAAGTAGTGGCCCACCCAGGCCCGAATGTCCGCCGGACCGAAGGGTTCTCGAGCGTCGGCCCACTCGGCGATGACGGCGAGGGCTTCGCGATACGCGGTCTTGCCGAGGACGTTGAAGATCTCCCGCTTGTCCTTGAAGTAGGTGTAGAAGCCGGCCCGGGAGATGCCGCACGCCTCGGTGATCGCGTTGATCGGCGTGCCGGCGTATCCGCGTTCCAGGAAGAGTCGGCGACTGGCATCGAGGATCGCTGAACGGGTGCGTTCGCCGCGGCTGGCGTCGAGCTGCGCTGCGGCGGAACCTCCCGCGGTCACCGTCATGCCGCGACGATATATGACAGTGCTGTCAAGTGCAATCATCCGACGTCAGCGCGTCTCAGCCGGTGTTTCCGACTGAAACTTGACACTTCTGTCAAGTTGCGCCAAGCTCATATTCAGCCCGACGTAGAACAGTGAGGCCCTGCGATGACGCAATTCACCGACGCACCGATTTTCGACGCCGATCAGCACATGTACGAGACGCCCGACGCGCTGCTCAAGTACCTGCCGGAGCAGTACAAGAAGGCCGTGCAGTTCGTGCAGATCGGCAGGCACACCCGGATCGCGATCCTCAACAAGATCACCGACTACATGCCCAACCCGACGTTCGAACGGGTGGCCGCGCCCGGCGCGCACGAGAAGTTCTACTCCGGCCAGAACCCCGAGGGCCTTTCGATGCGGGAGATGTCCGGCCGTGGCATCGACACGCCGCCGGGCGCCCGCAACCCCGAGGATCGGATCGCCGAACTCGATCGCCAGGGTGTCGACTCGTGCCTGAACTACCCCACGCTGGCCAACCTCGTCGAGCACTCCTCGGCCGAGGATCCGGAGCTGACCGCGGCGATCATCCACGCGCTCAATCAATGGATGCTCGAGCACTGGGGCTTCAGCCACGCCAACCGCGTCTACTCCACGCCGGTCATCAATCTCGGCATCGTCGAGGAGGGTCGCCGCGAACTCGAGTACATCCTGAACAACGGCGCCAAGGTCGCACTGATCAAGCCGGCACCGGTCTACGGCTTCAAGGGCTGGCGCTCCCCCGCACTGCCGGAGTTCGATGCGTTCTGGCGCGACGTCGAAGCGGCTGGGCTGCCGATCGTGCTGCACGCCAGCCAACCCCCGCTGCAGGAGTACATCGACAAGTGGGAGCCGCCGACGACCAGTAGTGCGTTCGAGATGTCGGCGTTCAAGTGGACGGCGTTGGGGCACCGCGAGATCGCCGACATGATCACCAGCCTGATCTGCCACGGCACCCTGACCCGGTTCCCGAAGCTGCGCATCGCCAGCGTGGAGAACGGAAGTTCGTGGATCAAGCCACTTTTCGACGATCTGCAGTCGACGTACAACAAGATGCCGCAGAACTTCCCCGAGCATCCGCACGAGGTGTTCCGCCGCAACTGCTGGGTCAGCCCGTTCTGGGAGGGCTCGGTGGCCGACGTCGTGCAGACCGTCGGCTGGGACAAGGTGATGTTCGGCTCGGACTGGCCGCATCCCGAGGGCCTGGCCGAACCCAAGGGGCTACTGGAAGTACGCCGAGGGCATGGACATGCGGCGCACCTACGACTTCATGGGCGACAACGCCCGACGCTTCATGGGCCTGCCGATCGCCAACCCCGATCCGGACGCCGTCAAGCCGCCGGCGCTGGCGAACGCGTAACGCCATCATCATGGCCCTGAATGACACTCAGGGGAACAAGATCCGAGCCGCCAAACGGCTCGGGATAAGCCGGTCGACTCTGTATCGCCGGGTTCGTGAGCTTCGCATCTCTACCTAGTCGACAGGCAGTGAATCGTCGCGTTGCAGCACGAAGAAATACGGCCGCGGTGAACCCCGCAGATCCATCGCTCCGATCACCGCGTCGTTGGAGAGCTTGCGGAAGACATCGTTGATGGGCAGCTGGTCGTAAATCATTGTCGCGGTGTCTGTTCCGCGGTAGCGGGTGGTCCGCAGCCGCGCCTTCGGCGCTTTGGTCTGAAGCACTGGGCGCAGCGCCGCGATCAGGCGCACGAATGAGATCTTCTTTGCAATAGGCACTTTAGTCACCGGACCGAGACCACCGAACGCAAGAACCGGATTCAGTGCCCACAAAGCGTTGCCCCCGTCCTTAGTGAAGAGCAGCGGATGAACGGTGTCGGTGTCCACGAACTGCTTTCCCCACCAACCGCTGGCGGCCAGCAACCCGTCTAGCGGATGTCCGGTCGGCAACTCGGCGCCATGCCAGGTGCCGATCATGAAATCCGGATCGACGGCGGCAGCGTCATCAAAAACATTGAGTGCCTCGTCGCTGGTGGTCGGCACCGTAGTCAGTACGTCGCGAGCAAGCATGAGCGCAAACCTACTGCCCAAGGCCGCTGTTCGCCGAGGCCACATGACCGCCGACGCACAGGAAAGACACGGCTATTCGGGCAGCGTGAAACGAGCGGGCAGTCACGCCCGACTCGCGCCGAATTGATGCCGAATCTCCGCGACGAAGCGACGCCCGTGGTTGTCTACCACGTCCCAAGAAAAGGGCCCGCGCAATTGCGTGGTGCCCAGCGTGTGGGCGGTGCGGCGCGCATCTTCCTCCGAGCCGATGTTCGCTAGCCGCCGGCCATCACTAGTGATGAGGGTCCACATAGTTACCGTCCCAAGCCTGGTTGCTGTATGGCGATTGTCGCCGAACGGATATGGGCGCCAGCCGTGGCACTCGCAGCCGCCGCAGAACCGATCGGCGGCGAAGAGGCGCTCCGGGGCGGGCTGGAGGGTTGGATCCTGAGGCGTCCGATGAGGTGGCGTAGTTGCGCCTGTTTGGGGTGGTCATCGTAGGAGGCGACCCACCGCATTAGCTTCGTTGCCATGTCTGCGCGAACAGCGAGCCCCGCCCGCACGATCGTTTGAAGCAAAAAAGCAACAGCGAAGAACGCCTCATCTGTCGCGATGCCGATGTAGACCTGATTGCGCTGGCGCGCATCGAGATGGCCTCGGGCAGCGTCGGCCAATTCCCAGGCCAACTCGGTGTCAACCATTGAATCACCAGCTGCGACGGGGCGTTCGGCCTCCGCGCGCCATGCTGTGGTTCTCAGGTTCGCAGGCACGGAGCTACAGTATCAGTTAATTATATAACTATCTAGCTCTTTTGAACGGGCAAGGACCGCGGGACCCGACCTATGGCTCGGCCGCGGCGCTACCGCACCTGCGTATGCCAGCCCAATCAACTACGTCCTCACAATCAATACCATCGATGGAATATGGTTCATATCGCGCATCTTGCGCATTTCTGCGGCGTAGTCTACAAAGAGACATCGATGGTATCCGGCTGATGGCCGGAGATAAGAGGTCGGGTGACACTCAGCCAAGGTGAGCCAGAGTCGGTGATCGGCGTGCTGCAGATGCAGGCGGAGCGCCTCGCTGACGCGCCGTTCCTCGTCGACGGCGCGGCACAGTGGTCCTACGGCGATGTCCACCGGCTGGCGAAACGGCGCGCCACGGCATTCGCCGACATGGGGGTCGGCCGCGGCGACACCGTCGCCTTCTACATGGAGAACTCGGCCGAGCAAGCCATCTCGTCGTTTGCCGTCAACATGCTCGGCGGAATCTGGTCGCCGGCCAACATCGACTATCGCGGTGAATGGCTCGCGACCACGCTTTCAGACATCGCTTCCGACGTCCTCGTGGTGGACGCGCATCTTCTGCCCCGGGTAACCGAACTCATCGACATATCGTTCAAGCACGTCATCGTCAACGGCGCGATCGACGCTCCCGTCCCCGCAGGCGCGACGCCCCACCAGCTGGCTTCGATGGACAGCTACGCGGAGTTGGCGGCGTGCGTGGACTCCGGCGTCGGAGACACCACGGCGGTGATGTGGACCTCGGGAACCACCGGCAAGTCCAAGGGTGTCATGCAGAGCAATCACAGCTGGCTGCTGTGGAGCCGCCGACACAACGAGGTGTACCGCGGTGGCGTCGGAGAAGGTGAACGCTTTTACGGCTGCACGCCGATGTACAACTCGGGCGGCTGGATTGCGAACATCTATCCTGCGCTGGTTTCGGGGTCGGCGGCGTGCATCGACAGGAAGTTCTCGGTCTCGGATTTCTGGGAGCGGGTGCGCTTCTACGGCGCCAACCACGTGATGACGCTCGGCACCATGCACCTGTATCTATGGAACGCACCCGAGTGCGCCGACGACGCAGACAATCCGCTTCGCACCATGCTGATGAACCCGGTGATCCCCGACATCCTCGAACCTTTCTTGAAGCGCTTCGGCGTCGAACGTGCCTTCGGAGGTTACGGCCAAAGCGAAATCATGGGCGCCACCACGTATCACAGCGACATGCCGGGGTTGAAGCCCGGTTCCTGCGGTTACGTCCGCGACGGCGACGTGGTGCAGACCGCATTGCTGGACGACGACGATCGTCGAGTACCGGTCGGCGAAGTCGGGGAAATCTGCGTACGCCCCAACGAGCCGTTCGCCTTGTACTCCGGCTACTTCAAACAACCGGAAGAAACCATCAAGGCGTGGCGCAACATGTGGCATCACACCGGGGACCTCGGCCGTATCGACGAAGATGGCGAACTGTTCTTCGTCGACCGCAAGAAGGATTCGCTTCGACACAAGGGACGCAACACGTCGACGTTCGAGGTCGAACACATCGCACGACAACATCCGGGCGTGGCCCACGTCGCAGCGGTGGGTGTCACGGTGCAGGAGTTCACGACGGAGGAGGAGCTCAAGATTTGCCTGGTCGCCCATGAGGGCCAGCACATCGATCCCCTGGAGTTCTGCGAGTTCATGGATGCCAAGGCGCCGTACTTCTTCGTCCCCCGCTACGTCGAGGTGCTCGATGCCCTGCCGATGACACCGACGAACAAGGTGCAGAAATTCAAGCTTCGGGAACGCGGAAACACTTCGGCCACTTGGGATCGCGAAACCGAGGCGCCCGACTGGAAACCGACGCGCCACCGGTAGGGCGGACACCATGACTAACGATTCGGCGGCACTGTCCGCTGCGACGCCCGCCGCGGTCGCCTTCATTCACGGTGGGGTCCACACCGGACAGTGCTGGGACGGCACCATCGAAGTCGTCCGGGAGCTCTTGCCCGAAACCGACGCCTTCGCAGTGGATCTGCCTGGACGTCGAGGAGTTCCCGGCGACCTGGCCTCACTGACGCACGAAATCTGCGTGGACAGCGTTGCGGATCAGATACTCGAACGCCTCGGGAGCGACGGCGATCCCGTCGTGGTCGTCGGCCATTCGCTGGCCGGTGTCGTCATACCCAGCCTCGTACACCGCCTGGGCGTGGACCGCGTGCAACACGTCGTATTCGTGGCCTGTTGCGTGCCGCCACCGGGAAAAAGCGTCCTCCAAACTCTTCCCTTTCCGCTGAGCCGCATCGCCCGACGCATCGTCGACCGATCGCCGGTAATCTCGGCTCCCCCCGCGTTCGCGCGGTTCTTCTTCGGCAACCGGGCAACCCCTGCACAACGTGGCGCCATGCGGGCCACTCTGTGCGCAGAGAGCGCGGCGCTCGTCACCGGCATTTCAACTGGGCGGCTACCACGAACGGTGCCGACGAGCTGGATATTGACCGAGCACGATCGGGCCCTGCCACCGCGCCTCCAACGAAGATTCATCCGCGAGATGGGTGGCGTCGACACTCTTGTCACGATCGACTCCGGCCACGAAGCGATGTTCACCCAGCCACGCAAGCTCGCGAATCAGATCGTGGAATGCGTGTATGCCACAACCACCGAAAAGGTTTGAAATGAACGCATATTCGCCGTTGGCCGGAGTGAAAGTACTCGATCTCGGAATCCTGGTTCCGGCCGCATTGACCTCCGGCAGGCTCGCCGCTCTCGGCGCAGACGTCGTCAAAGTCGAACAGCCCCCGCGCGGCGACCGCATCCGGTTGATCCCGCCGTACGGCGATGACGGACAGAGCCCTCAACACATGGCGCAAAACTGGGGCAAGCGCTCCATCGGGGTGGACGCGAAGACGGCGGAAGGCCGCGACTTGATACTCGCGCTGATCTCCGCCGCCGACGTCGTGGTGGAGAACCAGCTGGCCGGCTTCTGGGCCCGCGTCGGGGTCGACTTCGCGGCGTTGCGCGTTCAGCGTCCCGAGTTGATCGTCTGCTCCATCACCGGTTTCGGCAGCACCGGGAGCTGGTCACAACTGCCGGCACACGGACTGAACATCGACGCGCTCGGTGACGGTCTCACCGTCGACTGGAAGGACGGGCAACCGCACCGCGGTGCGGCGTATACCAGTTGGGCCAATGAGCTCGGCACGTTGTCCGCCGCGATGGCGGTGTGCGCGGCGCTGGTGTCGGTCCGCTCGGGAGGCCCGGGCGAATGGATCGACGTGTCGTGCTGGGATGCACTGGTCGAGTCGCACCGGACCGAACTGGCGATGAACGCGAAGACGAAAGAGCCTTTCTCGCTGCGCAATACACCGTCGCAAGCGTTGTATACGACGTATCTGGCCAGCGATGACCGGCCGGTTCTGCTCGGAGCACTGGAACCCAAGTTCTGGCGACGGTTTTGCGAAGGGATCGGCAGGACGGACCTGATCGGTTATCACGATGGTGCCGAAATCGCCTTCGGCGACGACGACTCGTTGCTACGCACTGAACTGGAGACCGTGTTCGCCAAGGCCACCTCTGATGAGTGGCTGCAACGGTTCATCGACTGGGACGTCCCTGGCGGTCCCGTATACGACGTGCCCGCGATTATGGAGACGGAGCACTTCGCAGACCGCAAGATCATTGAGGGAGGCGCCGGTGAGTGGCCGCTGGTCACGACGGCGGTCCGATGGCTGCACAGCGAAAGCCGCGCTGGCAGTGGACTTTGCCATCCGCCTGACTTCAACGAGCATGAGCGCGAGATCCGCCAGCAATGGCTACATCAGGAGGCGTGGTGATGGCGCAGGTGGTGGCGGAGTCACCGCCTGACGTAGTTGGTGGCACCTTGGGTGCGCAGATCGCGAGCAAGATCGAGGGAGAAATTCGTCGGGAGGGCTGGCGCGAGGGACACCTGATCGGATCAGAATCCGAGTTGATCGCGAAGTTCGAGGTCGGTGTCGCCGCGGTGCGGGAGGCATCGCGAATCCTTGAGGCGCGTGGCCTGGCGCGGGTCCGACGTGGTCCCGGCGGAGGCTTGTTCGTCACGGCGCCTGATCGCGGTCTGGTCACCGACGCCGCCCGGCGTCACCTCGAGCACGTCGGCGTCGAGCGTGACGAGTTGTTCGCGGTGTGGTCGGCCCTTGAGCAACTTGCGATCACGAAGTTGGCTGCCGGAATCGAACCCGTTGGCGCCGAACGACTCCGCGCGGTGCTGCGCCGCGAAGACGAAAACCGATCCCACGTCTGGGAGGACTTGCCCAACATTCACTTGGAAATTGCTCGGCAGGCGGGCAACCGTGCTCTCGAGTTGTTCATCGAGGTGCTCACGCAACTGTGTTTGAGCCAGTTCGCCCCCGGCAGTGATCCGCAGCCGGTGCTCGCGTGGCTGCATGCGCGTCACGAGGAGATCGTCGAGGCGGTGATCGGTGGCGATGCCGCCATGGCTCAACTCCATCTACGCCGCCTGATCGACGAGTTCTCCCGCCCAGACGGCAAATTCGCCACCTAGACATCTCACTAGCTACGAAAGGTCCCGCGATGGCCAAGCCCGAACTGTCGATGAAGCCCACCGGTTGGTTCCAGGTCGCGTGGTCGGCCGAGATCGAGCCCGGCGAGATCCACAAGATGAAGTACTTCGATCAAGAGCTGATCGCGTGGCGCGCCAGCGATGGCACCGTCACCGTTATGGACGCCTATTGTGAGCACCTCGGCGCGCATCTCGGGTTCGGTGGACACGTCGAGGGTGATCGGATCGTGTGCCCGTTCCACGGTTGGGAGTGGAATCAGCAGGGCCGCAACGTCTGCATCCCATATCAGGACCGACCCAACAAGGGCCGCAGGATCCGCAGCTGGCCGGTGGTCGAGCGCAACGAAAGCGTCTACGTTTGGCACGATCTGCAGCGGTGCGAGCCGTACTTCGACGTGCCCGACATCTTCGATGCCTACGACGATGGTCGCAGCGCCGACGATTACTACCTGGCCTACCCCGAAGGCGTCTTGCACCACGAGCGCCTGGAGCTGCACCCGCAGTACGTGATGGAGAACGGAGTTGACTTCGCGCACTTCAAGTTCGTGCACCGTGCGGCCCACGTGCCGGAGTTCACTCGCCAGGAGTTCGACGGACCGATCGCCTACGCCGACTTCGAAATGCTCTTCGGCGGCACCAAGGAATCGACGGTCCTGACACCCAACGGCGCGATGGTCGGCGGTGTGCAAGCGGTCAACGTCGGCATCGGCGTCGGAATGGCCAAGTTCTGGGGCCCGGACAACATGCGGACCATCGTCACCGTCACACCTGTCGACGAGGAGACTTCCGACATTCGCTCGACCGTGTGGCTTGACCGTCTACCGGGTGACGACAGCCCACACCAGCCGCCGTCGCTGGAACGCCGCCAGCGCATGGCCAACAACCAATACCTCGCCGACTTGAACATCTGGCGGCACCAGCGCTACACCGACCCCCCTGCACTTGCGACCGCAGAAGGCAAGGGATTCAGGTCACTTCGCCGCTGGGCCACGCAGTTCTATCCCACCGAGGAAACGGCCACTTCGCGGGTCGCCGGCGTCTGACCGACAACTCCAACGACAAACGGTACGGTCAGCGCCTGGCGTCGAGGGCGCCGGGCAGCGCCTTGAGCAGCTTCTTGTCAGCGGTCAGCAGGGTGAGCCGCTCGACCGTCGCCTGGGCAACCAGAACTGCGTCGAAGGGATCCTTGTGTGGCAGTGCCGTGAGGTCCGAGGCGAGTGTGTGGCGACGTGTGACGGGCAGGTCGCGTAGAGCGGATCGGTCGATTGCCTCCTCCAGGTCGGCGGGTAGCGCGATCTTGCCGATAGCCGCTTTGATGGCGAGTTCCCACGTGCTCGCGGCGGAGAGGTACACAACGGCGCTCATCGTGATCCGGTCCCGAGCCTGAATGCCCAGCCTCGGATTGTCGTCGACCGCCTACGATGTGACCGCGACAGGTAGCCCGGCTGCTTGCCGGATGACAGCGAACGCGTCAACCATCGCTTCGGTCACCTCGTGGGGATCCTTGAAGGTCACATCGTCGGCGAGCACCGAGATGTTGAGCTGATCGACGTAGCTCCACACCGTGATGTTCACTCCAGTCCCAAGCGTGAGCGGGCCGACGGACAAGAAATTCTCGACCAGCGCACCCGCGATCCGGCCGGGTTTGCGTGGGCCTGTCACCGTGGACACCGGAACATTGAAGAGTTTGTTCGCCGATTCACTGGCCGCCGCGCGGCGAAACATCCGCTCCGTCAACTGCGGGGGGGCGTAGCTCGTCCACCGGCCAACGAGGTCGGCGCCCAGCAGCGCGGTGTTCTTTTTGCCGATATTCGCGCCGGCATGCGTAAGGCGCGCCCTGTCGATTGGATCACCGACATGAACCGGCAGCGAAGTGAGGAGGGTGCCAAGAGCATTGCCCGAAATCCGTTCGGGCGAGGTGTCGGTGCACATCGCCACTCCGCAGAGCAGAGGTTCATCGGCGTGGCCGTCGTACTTCAACAGGAGTGAGCGGAGTGCTCCCGCGCTGATCGCCAGGACAATGTCGTTGATGGTTATGCCGAGACGCTTGCTGGTTTCCTTCACCGACGCGAACGGGAGGCTGGCGCTCGCGAAGGTGCGCCCCGGCGAGACGACATGGTTGAGAAATGTCCTCGGCGGCTTGAAATTGCGGGCCAGCCCGGGTGCAGACCCGGACTCGCGGCGCACGCGCCAAACGCCCTTGCCGGTGTCCCACACCAGCCGGGGCAGCTCTCTGAGATGGTCGAGGTGATCTCGCAGCGCATATCGAATCAGCTCCGCTGCCGAAGGATTGGGATCGGAACGGTACTCGACGCCGTCGGAGTGCGGCGCATCCGGGCGATCCAATCCGCGTGACATCAGATTGGCCGATGCGACGCCGTCAGCCAGCGCGTGGTGAACCTTGCCGATGATCGCAAAACGGTTGTCGGCCATGCCTTCGACGAAGTGGAACTCCCACAACGGCCGGCTTCGATCCAGCGGGGTGCCCGCGACCTCACCGATCGCGGCGTCGAGTTCCCTACGACCACCGGGCGAGCTGATCTGCATTCGTCGCACGTGGTAGTCGAGGTCGACGTCGCAGTTCTCCAACCACATCGCCCGATGCACCCTGCCAGGGATGTCCACGAGTTGATACCGCAGCGGTTCAAGTAGGTGAAGTCGCCGCGCCAGCGACTGACGGAAGAGATCGAATCCGAATCCTTCGCAGCCCGACGCGTCCACGACCGCGATCTTCATGGTGTGCTGGTGCAAGTTTGGGGTCTCGTTGTAGAGCAGGAGCGCGTCCCATCCCCCAAGCCTCTTCAATGCTCTTCCCCCATATGTCAGCCGCGCCGATGTGGTGCATTCCCGCATGAGTGGCATGTCGGATACCAAGTTGATAACATTTAAACATATAACTGATTACAGGGGGTATATGGGAATGCGCGACCTCGGAACGTCGGCCGTCTCGAAGTGGGATCCAGCACTGACCGAGCGGGCGATCGGCCTGATACGGCCGGTCGTCAAGGGATGGCATCGCGCGGAAGTGCGCGGGCTCGACGAGTTTCCTGAAGGTGGCGCATTGGTGGTGGCCAACCACTCAGGTGGCGTGTTCGCGATGGACGTCCCGGTCTTCGCCACCGACTTCTACGCGACGTTCGGATACGGCCGGCCGGTCTACACGCTGAGCCACGACCTCTTGTTCGCCAGCCCGGCGGGTGACCTGCTTAGAAGAACGGGTTTCATTCCGGCCAGCCACCACAACGCTGACGAAGCGTTGCGGTCCGGTGGCGTCGTCGTGGTCTTCCCGGGCGGTGATTATGACGCCTACCGACCGACACCGTCCGCGAACAAGATCGACTTCGGCGGCCGCACCGGCTATGTCCGCGCGGCCCTGAACGCGGGCGTACCTATCGTGCCGTCGGTGTCGATCGGCGGACAAGAAAACCAGTTGTTCCTGTCGCGTGGCGAGTGGCTGGCGAAGGCGACGCGCATCGACAAGTTGATGCGGGCCAAGATCCTGCCGATATCCTTCGGATTTCCGTTCGGCCTGAGCATGCTGCTTCCGGTGAACCTGCCCTTGCCGACCAAAATCGTCACGCACGTACTTCCGCCCATCGACGTCGTCGCGGAGTTCGGCGAAGACCCCGACGTCGTCGAGGTCGACGCCCACGTTCGCAAGGTCATGCAGCAAGCGCTCGACACTCTTGCCGCCGAACGCCGACTCCCCGTGATCGGTTGATCATGTTGGAACGTTTGGAACAGACCGCTGGCTTCATCGGCACGCTGTACCGAGCGGGTCTGATCGCCCCGCTGCGGCCCGACCGGTACGTACGCATGGGAGCTGCGGTACGGCGTGCGGGTATGAACGCGACGTCGGGGTTCGCGATTGCCGCGCAACGCTGCCCGGACCGGCCCGGGCTGATCGACGAGTTGGGCATGCTGACGTGGCGCGAATTGGATCAGCGAAGTGATGCATTGGCCGCAGCCTTGCAGGCGTTGCGCGGTGGCTCGCCCACGGTAGTCGGCATCATGGCCCGCAACCATCGCGGCTTCGTCGAGTCGTTGATCGCCGCCAATCGCATCGGCGCTGACGTGCTGCTGCTGAATACCTCGTTCGCCGGGCCGGCGCTGGCAGAGGTCGTCGCGCGTGAGAAAGTCGACGCCGTCATCTACGACGAGGAGTTCGCCAAGTCCATATCGCAGGCGATGACAGGACCGGCCGCAGGCTGCCAAGATCGTGGCGTGGACTGACCAGCCCGGCGCGCACGAAGTCACCGTCGACGGGCCTGATCGACGGGCACCGCGGCCATCGACCCTCGTCTCCGGCGCGGGCGTCGAAGATGATTCTGCTGACGTCGGGCACCACCGGATCGCCCAAGGGCGCCAAGCATTCTGGCGGCGGACCCGAGGCGCTGAAGTCCATCCTGGATCGCACGCCGTGGCGAGCCGAGGAGACCGCGGTGATCGTCGCGCCGATGTTCCACGCGTGGGGCTTCGGCCAACTGGGCATCGCCGCCCTGATGGCGTGCACCGTCGTCACCCGCCGCAGAGTTCGACCCGGAAGCGACGCTCGCACTCGTCGACGAGCATCGAGCCACTGGGCTGTGTGTCGTCCCGGTGATGTTCGACCGGATCGTGGAGCTGCCTGATGAGGTCCTCTCCCGGTACAGCGGACGCTCCCTGCGGTTCGCCGCGGCCTCGGGTTCACGGATGCGACCCGACGTGGTCATCAAGTTCATGGACCGGTTCGGCGACGTGATCTACAACAACTACAACGCTACCGAGGCGGGCATGATCGCCACGGCCACACCGTCCGATCTACGGGCGGCGCCTGACACTGCGGGCAGGCCCGCCGAAGGAACCGAGATTCGCATTCTCGACGGCAAACTGGCCGAGCAGTCGACGGGTGAGGTCGGCACGATCTACGTCCGCAACTCCACCCAGTTCGACGGCTACACAACAGGAGCCACCAAGGACTTTCACGACGGTTACATGAACTCCGGCGACGTCGGATATCTCGACGATGTGGGCCGGCTGTTCGTGGTAGGCCGTGACGACGAGATGATCGTCTCCGGCGGTGAGAACGTGTATCCCGATCGAGGTGGAGAAGATGCTGTCCGCTCACCCGGACGTCGCTGAGGCAGCGGTGCTCGGCGTCGTCGACGACGACTACGGCCAGCGCCTCGCGGCCTTCGTCGTGCTATCGGACGGCGCCTCGGTGACACCGGACGGCCTCAAGGCGCACGTGCGTGAGAATCTCGCGAATTACAAAGTGCCCCGCAGCATTACGGTGCTCGACGAGCTGCCCCGCGGCAGCACCGGCAAGATCGTCCGTCGCGATCTCGCCGCACTTCTCGAGCCGTACTCGAGCAGCCCTAAAGTCTGGCTACCGCTGGTCGAATAGTCTCAGCCGAGACCGAACCCGCCGCTCCAGGAAGTCGCCGAGCACCTCCTCGAAAACCGCGTTGTCGTCGCCGGCCACCATGTGGTGCGCGCCGGCGATCGAGGCGAACTCCGCGTGCGGCACCAGTTCCAGGAAACGAACCGCATCATCGACGCTGAGCACGTCGGACTCCCCGCCGCGCACCAGCAGCGTCGGCAGCCGCAGGCTGCTCGCCGCCGCACCCAGCCGTGCGGGGTCGATGAGTTGGTCACGCTGCACCGCTTGGTCTGTGGGTGAGCCCATGAACGCGGGGTCCCAGTGCCAGTACCACCGTCCGTCTTTGAGCCGCAGGTTTTTTCGCAGGCCGTCGAGGTTGCGCGGCCGCGGCCGATGTGGAACGTAGGCCGCGACTGCGTCAGCGGCATCCTCGAGCGAGCCGAACCCTTCCTCGGCGTGCGACACCATGAAGTCACGAATCCTGCTCGTTCCGGACGGCTGCAGAAACGGCGACACGTCGACCAGAACCAGGCCGAGCGCGAGATCCGGCCTGTTGCCGATCGCTGCCAGGGATGCATTGCCACCCAGCGATGCGCCGACGTACACCGGCGGGCGGCCGAGATAATCGGCCACGCGGGTCACGTCATTGGCGAAGCGGTCGAGGCCGTAGTACCCATCAGGCGACCAGCCGCTGTCCCCGTGCCCGCGCAGGTCGACCGTGAGCGCGTACCAGCCTTGGCCACCCAAATCCGCCGCGGTCGATTTCCACGAATGCCGGGTCTGGCCACCACCGTGCAGAAGCACCACCGGCGGATCCGCCGGATCACCGAAAGCGTCCGCGGCCATCGTGATGTCGCCGGCCGGAATGGTCAGCGTCGCGTGGGGTGCCGCCTCATCTTTCGCCATCAGTCGCTCGCCGGTAGCGGCTTGGCCTCTTTCAGCGCCAGGGCCGTCAGTCCCGATGCTCAACGTCCCGGCACCCGCCTTGGTCACCAGCACCTCGGCGCCGGTCTCGTCGACGTAACGCTTGCCCATCGCATTGCCGTCGGAGAAGGCCGGATCGGGTGCGCCGCCCGATTTCTCGGCGTCCATCGCCACCATCGGCTGTCCACCGCAGCGCAGATCGTCGAGGCTGTCGGCGGACCTGACGACGATGACCTGGGTGTCACACACCTGGCTCTGCAGCCTGGCACCGTTCTTGATCATGTTGACTTCCTTTACTTTTCGGCCGTCGCAGCGCGCAGGCTGTCGACGATCTCTCGGCGTAGCAGCTTGCCCGTCGCGTTGGTCGGCAACTCGTCGCGGAACACTACGCGGTCCGGGGTCCGTGATCCTCGCAGGAACTTCCGAGCGTACTCACGCAGTTCGTCGGGATCGGGGTCGACGCCCGCTGCGGGAACCACCACGGCGACGATCGCCTGGCCCCACTGCGGGTCCTCCACACCGACGACGGCGACCTCATGTACGTGCGGATGCTCGATGAGCACATCCTCCAGCTCGGCGGGCGCGATGTTCTCGCCGCCGCGGATGATGGTGTCGTCGGAGCGGCCGGTGATGAACAGGTAGCCGGCGTCGTCGAGCGTCGCGATGTCCCTGGTGGGGAACCAGCCTTCGTCGTCGAGCACCGACCCGATGCCGGTGTACGTGCCGGACACCTGCTCGCCTCGCACGAAGAGCTCACCGGCCTCGCCGGGCCCGAGGACGCGACCGTTCTCGTCGCGGATCTGCACCTCGACGCCGGGCACCGGCCGGCCGACCGAACCGAGCCGCTTCGCTACGGCTTCGTCGGTGTTGCCGTACGCCTCGCGGTGGTCCTCGGGCGTGAGCACCGCGATGGTCGAGCTGGTTTCGGTCAGGCCGTAGGCGTTGACGAAGCCGACCTGCGGCAGCAGGTCGAGGCCTTGCGCACCAACGGAAGTCCCACCTTCGACCCGCCGTAGGCCAGGTTGCGCAGCGACGGCAGTTCGACAGGCTCCTGCTCGAGCGCGGTGACGATGCGGTCCAGCATGGTGGGGACGACGGTCGCGGTCGTCACCTTTTCCTCTGCGACCAGCCGCACCCACTCGCGTGCGTCGAAGTTGGTCAGATACACCATCTTTCGACCGGCGTAGAGGTTCGAGATCGCCGCGTTGACCCCGGCGATGTGATACGGCGGCACACAGATCAGCGCCGCGTCGTCGGGCTCGGCCGAACCGAACTCGACGGTGCCGGTGATGTAGCTGGTCAGGTTGCCGTGCGTCAGCTCGACCGCTTTCGGCTTCGACGTCGTGCCCGACGTGAACAACACGATCGCCACGTCGTCGGGATCGGCGAACTCCGCGGCTGGATCTGCGGTGCGCGCGGCGGCGAGGAATTCGTCGGAATCCATCACGCAGCTTGCCGACGTCGCCGACCATGTCGCGGTAGCGGCCGTCGACGACGACCAACGGATCGGGCAGCCGTCGATCAGCTCTCCGGATGCCCTCGGCGCTCAGCCGGTAGTTGATCGGCGTGTACGCCGTACCGGCGCGCGCCGAGGCGAAGATCAGCAGCGGCGCCATGATGCCGCCGGAGCCGACGTACGCCACGTGCTGCGGCGCCCGACGCGGCGATCACGCCGGCGCCGCCGTCGGCCAACTCGCTGAGCTCTCCGAGGGTCAACCGGCTGGTCGCCGTCCACCAGCGCGACCCGGTCGGGATCCCCGGACACCGCCATCTCCAGCAACAACGAAATGCTCAACAATCAGCCTTCACTCGCGGGGGTAGGGCGATTCTAGACTCCCGCCTGAGAATCAGGTATATAGTTATAGAGTTACCGCCGTCAAATCGAGCGCACCCGGCCGTTGGCCGGCTCTGATCGCGCACTGATGCCAGAAGGAGCTCAATGAGCAGCACGCCCGATATCGCGATCATCGGAGTCGGACTCCACCCGTTCGGACGCTACGAGGACCGGTCGGCGCTGGAAATGGGCGCCGTGGCGATCAGCAGGGCGTTGCGCGACGCCGGGGTGGACTTCTCCGACGTCGACAGCCTCTATGCAGGCAGCCTCGAGGTGGCCAACCCGGAAGCGATCACGGGCCTGGTCGGCATGACGGGGATTCCCGCGCGCGCCACGCTGAGCGGTTGCGCAACCGGCAACTCGCTGCTGACGCTGGCCGCCCGCGACGTCGCGCTCGGCGAGGCGGAGATCGCGGTCGGCGTCGGGCTGGACAAGCATCCGCGCGGCGCCTTCGGCGCCGACCCGTCGGTGTCCGGGCTGCCGCAGTGGTACGGCGACCAGGGCATGTTCCTGACCACGCATTACTTCGGCACCAAGATCATGCGGTACATGCACGACCACGGCATCACCGAGCAGACGCTGGCCCGCGTCGCCGCCAAGAACTTCGACAACGGCGCCCGCAATCCCAACGCCTGGCGGCGCAAGCCGATGAGCGTGGAGGCGATCCTGGCCTCGCCGATCGTCAACGCCCCGCTGCGGCAGTACATGTACTGCAATCCCAACGAAGGCGCCGCGGCGGTGGTGGTCTGCCGGGCGGACGCGGCCAGGAAGTACACCGACACTCCGATCTACATTCGCGTCGAGCGCTCTGCGCAGCCGCCGCGAAGGTGCGTACGAACTGCTGCGCACGTCGATCGAACTGCCCATCGTTCCCGGCACCACCACCGAGGCCGCCAAGGCCGCCTACGAGATCGCGGGCATCGGCCCCGAGGACGTCGACGTCGCGCAGCTGCAGGACACCGACTCCGGCTCCGAGGTCATCCACATGGCCGAGACGATGTTGTGCAAGGACGGCGAGCAGGAGGCCCTGCTCGCCGACGGCGCCACCCAGATCGGCGGCCGGCTGCCGATCAACACCGACGGCGGCCTGCTCGCCAACGGCGAACCGGTCGGCGCATCCGGGCTGCGCCAGGTGTTCGAGTTGGTGCATCAGCTGCGCGGCACCGCGGGCGATCGGCAGGTGCCCAACGAGCCGCGGGTCGCGCTGGCCCAGCTCTACGGGGCGCCCGGGACCGCGGCCGTCGCGATCCTGTCCAGGTAAGCGCAACGGAAGGAGAACCCGTATGACGCAGGCCCATTCGCGCTCTCGCGCGGAGGTCGACCTTGACCACCATTCGCCCGAGTTTCGCGAGGATCCGTTCGGCGCATTCAATCAGATGCGCGAATCTGGCTGTCCGGTCGCGCATTCCGATCACTACGACGGCTTCTGGGCACTCGTCGACTACTCGTCGGTGTTCGATGCGGCGCGAGACGATGACGTGTTCAGGTCCTATCCCTCGGTCGGCGTACCCGCCAGCGGCATACCGTTCCCCATTCTGCCGATCGAGTCCGATCCGCCGCACACCCAGGAACTACGCGAAGCCACGCTGCGCCAGTTCTCTCCCGGATCGGCCGAACGAGCGCGCTCGATAGCGACGGAGATCGCCACACGAGCTGATCGACGCGTTCATCGAGCGCGGCGACTGCGACATCGTCGGCGAGCTGACCACACCACTGCCCGCCCGGCTGATCCTGCGTCTGCTGGAATGGGACGAGTCCCGCTACCTGCGACTGGGTGCACTGGGTGCATACGACGGTGCATGACCGCGCGCACGACCCCGACAAAGCCGGCCGCCGCCGGTATGGAGATGTTCGGCGAGATCAACAAACAGCTCGACGAGCGCCGCGAAGAAGGACTCGGCGACGACCTGTTCAGCGACATCCTGCGCGGAACGCTGGACGGCAAACCGCTCGACGACATCCAGATCACCATGTACGGCTTCTTGATGATGCTGGGCGGCGATGGACACCACCAGCGGCTTCACCGGCAACGTGCTGCTGCGGCTGTGCGAAGAACCCGAACTTCGCCGAGCAGCTGATCGACGACCCGAGCTTGATCATCAGGGGCACCGACGAATTCCTCCGAACATGCACTCCGACACTCGGGCTTGGCACGCACGGTGTCCCGCGATGCCGAATTCCACGGCCAGCCGCTGCACGAAGGAGACCGCGCGATCCTGATGTGGGCGGCGGCCAACCGCGATCCCGAGGTGTTCCCCGATCCCGACCGCATCGACCTGAACCGCGCCAACGCCCGCAAGCAGATGGCTTTCGGCGTCGGGCATCCATCGCTGCCTCGGCTCGCACTACGCCAAGATGATGTTCCAGGTCATGCTCAGCGAAATCCTCGACCGCCTACCCGACTTCGAAATCGCCGGTGCCTACGAGCGATTCGAGGACGCCGGCGAGGTGTACGCGGTGCGCAAGCTGCCGATCAGGTTCACACCGGGTTCGCGCAGAAACTGATTGTGACCACCTCCAGCGTCGCCGTCGACGGCGCGACGATCGCATACACCGACGTAGGTACCGGGCCCCCGGTGGTCTTCGTGCACGGTGCGTACGTCACCGGAGCACTCTGGGACGACGTCGTCGCCGGGCTCTCCGAGCACTATCGGTGCATCGCGCCGACGTTTCCGTTCGGCGCGCAAGCGAACCCGGTCGGAGCGGGCGTCGACCTCGGCGTCATCGCATCGGGGCGGCGCATCGTAGACCTGCTCGAACAGCTGGACCTCAGTCGACGTCACGCTGATCGCCAATGACAGCGGCGGTGGCATCGTGCTCGCCGCTCTGGGCAACGCGGATCTTGACTGGGCGCGGGTGTCGCGGCTGGTGTTCACCAATTGCGATAGTTACGAACACTTTCCGCCCAAGGGTTTCGCACCGCTGGTGCGGCTGTGCCGGCTCAGCGGCCTCGCGGGCGCAGCGGTGTTGAAGCTGCTGACAACCGGCCCCGGCCGCAGGATGTTCGCCAACTCTGTCACGCGCGACGGCATCGACAAGCAACGGCACGCAGCAATTTTCGGCGGCTTTCTGACCTCTGCACAGGTTCGTCGGGAGGCGGTGCGGTTCACTGCCGACTTGCATCCCCGTTACACCACCGCCGCGGCGACAGCCATCACCAACTGGCCCAAGCCCGTATTGCTGGTGTGGGGCGACGCCGACAAGCTTGTTTCCGGTGAGCCACGCGCGGCGACTCGCCGACGGGTTCGGTGACTCACTGCTGCACGTCATCGACGGCAGTTCGACCTATGTGATGCTGGACCGCCCGGCCGAAACCGCCGACGCCATCCGCGCTTTCGTCAACGGGGCCAAGCAGTGACAGCCGGCACTATCGCCGCGCTGCTTGACGAGTCGACAGGCACCCAACCCAACCGGCCGCTGTTGCGCGACACGACCGGGCGGTCACTGACCGTCGCCGATGTCGCCGCCCTCTCCGCGGCGGGAACACATTGGCTGTGGAACGCAGGCGTCCGGCCGGGGATGACCGTCGCGTGGCAGCTGCCGTCCGATACGTCGGCGACGAGTTTCCCATGACGGGCCTGGGCAAGGTAGCGAAAGTCGCGCTGGCTCAACAAATCTCAGGAGGGGCTCGATGACAGGCTTATCCGCGGACGAAAGTCGTGAGCTCGCCCAGTCTGTGCGCGCCGCATGTGAGCGGTTCGCGCCGGAGGAACGCGTCCGTGCTGTTGCCTATAACGGCGGCGGGATGCACGCCGGCTTGGACACCGACCTGTGGAAGGTGCTCTGCAGTCAGGTCGGCGTGGCCGCGATCGGTATGCCAGAAGAGCTGGGCGGCACCGGCTTCGACGCGACGGCCCTCGGCGTGGTCGCCCACGAGCTCGGGCGTGCGCTTGCGCCGGTGCCATTCGTCGCGTCAGCAGTCTTGGCGACCGGGCTGCTGCTAGACACCCGTCAGTCGGATTCGGACTTCGAGAAGCGAGGGTCGGAACTACTCGAGGGACACCGCACGGCCGCTGCGGCGATCACCGGCGACGGCGGGCTGTGGCAGCGCGAATCGGTGACGCTCGTCGCCAGTCCCGACACCGACGGCTGGATCATCGACGGAAATGTGCGTCATGTCCTCAACGGCTGCGCGGCCGACGACCTGGTCGTCGTCGCGAAGGTCGACAACGAACCCGCCCTGTTCTTGGTCGACCGCGTGGCCGAGGGCGTCGCCGTCGAGGCCGAGCGGGTGCTGGACGGCACCAGACCGATGGCGTCAATCACCTTCACCCGGGCCGCGGCGTTGAGGCTCACTGGGGAGGAGACGGTCGACGAGATCGTCGAGCGCAACGTCGACCTGGCGCTGGCGGTGCTCTCGGCCGAACAGGTCGGGGCATGCGAACGCGTACTGGAGATCGCCACCGAGTACGCCCGCACCCGCGAGCAATTCGGTAGGTCGATCGGCAGTTTTCAGGCGATCAAGCACAAGTGCGCCGATATGCTCGTCGACCTCGAATGGGCGCGCTCGGCATCGCAGGCGGCGCTGGAGGCCGTCGAGGGCGACGCGCTGGCGGAATCGGACTGGCGCGCGAGCATGGCAAAGGCCGTGTGCTCTGAAGCCTTGCGCAACGCAGCGCACGCGAACGTCCAGATCCATGGCGGCATCGGTTTCACCTGGGAAGACTCGGCACACCTCTATTTGAGGCGTGCCCGTACCGACGAGGTCTTGTTCGGTGGACCCGGACAGCACTGGGACAGGCTTGCCGCGCGGAAAGCCCTGGTGTAGCCGCGCCGATGCTCGCTTGCCGGGGTGATAGGCCGGTGACTAGAATCACAGCTAAATAACTAAATGTTTTACTCGATCCGCACCGCTCTCATGAGGAGGCACCCGTGCCGCTGCAGCCCTGGATGGACTTGATATCCGTCGACGATCACCTGATCGAGCACCCGAAGGTGTGGGGCGACCGGCTGCCCAAGAAGTACCTGGAGGCCGGGCCGAAGATCATCGAGTGGGAGCGTCCCGACAACGGTCAGATGTGCCAGGTCTGGGAGTACGAGGGCCGTATTTATCCGTACATCGGCCTGAATGCAGTGGCCGGCAAGAAGCCCGAGGAGTACGGCATCGAGCCGGTGCGCTACGACGACATGATCCCGGGGTGCTACGACCCCAAGGCACGGGTGGCCGACATGGACATCGATGGTGTGCAGGCGATGACCTGCTTCCCGTCGTTCCCGCGGTTCGCGGGCGCGGTGTTCGCCGAGGGCGAGGACAAGGAGCTGGCCAGGTTGTGCTCGGCAGCCTGGAACGACTTTCACCTCGACGAGTGGGCGGCCACCGCACCGGACCGGTTCGTGCCCGTGACGATGCTGCCGTTCTGGGACCTCGATGCCAGCGTGAAGGAAGTGCATCGCGTCGCCGCCAAGGGCGCGAAGGTCGTGACGTTCCCCGACCTGCCGGACAAGTTGGGGCTGCCGTCGGTGCACTCCGATCACTGGGATCCGCTGCTTTCGGCGATAGAGGACACCGGATTGGTGCTCGCCCAGCACTTCGGTTCCGGCGGCTTCCCGCCGCCGATCGCACCCGACGCCCCGTTCGCGGTGTTCATCACGTTGATGGGCACCATGTCGATGACCGCGATGACCGACTGGCTGTTCTCCAACACCCTCTATCGGCACCCCAACCTCAAGATCGGGCTGTCCGAGGGTGGCATCGGCTGGATCCCCTACATCCTCGAACGCGCCGACAGCGTCTGGCGCAAGCACCGGTTCTACAACAACATCAACCAGGACCACCCTCCGAGCTACCTCTTCAAGAAGCACATCCACGGGTGCTTCATCGAAGACGACTTCGGCGTCGACAATCGCCACGTCATCGGGATCGACAACATCACGTGGGAATGCGACTACCCACACTCCGACTCGTACTGGCCGAAGAGCCGTGAGCGCGCCGCCGAGACGTTCAAGGACGTTCCCGACGACGAGGTGCACAAGATGGTCGAGCTCAACACCCGCGAGTTCTACAACTTTCCGCGCGCGGCATGAGCCCCAGAGAGGAAGGCATGGACCGGATCGAACAGTTGCCGGTCTCGGACTGGACCGACCAGGATCTGTTGACCAAGGACGAGGCCCGCGAGCGCCTCGTCGAGGAAATCGGTCGCACCCGCACCCTTTTGGGCGAGTTGACGGCAAAGAGCGCCGACGATCCAGAGATCCGGCTGCTACAGCGGCGGCTCAACGCCATGGAGTCTATCCGCGATGAGTACACCCACTACCGCGACGGGAAGTGATGTGCCGGTAGCCACCGACAGCACCGAAGACGTCACTGCGCTTCGGTCGCAGATCCACTCATTTCTCGAAAATGCGCCGAGGCCAACAGGTCTGCGCGACTACGGGCCGACTCCGACCGCCGCCGACGTCAAGCCCGGCCGGGCATGGCACAAGTACCTGGCCGAGCACGGATACGTCTGCCTGCACTGGCCTACCGAGTACGGCGGCGCTGACGCGTCGGTCGCCTTCCAGGCGATCTTCGCCGAGGAATGCGCGCGCGCCGGGGTCCCGCGCCAGCTCGGTATCACCGCCATCGACCTCGTCGGCCCGGTCTTGATCACGTTCGGCTCCGACACGCAGAAGTCCCGCTACCTCGAATCCATCCGGCTCGGTGACGATATCTGGACGCAGTTGTTCTCCGAACCCGGCGCCGGCTCCGACCTCGCGAGCGTGCGCACCCGTGCCGAGAAGACGCAGACCGGTTGGCAGATCAACGGGCAGAAGGTCTGGAGTTCTGCCGCGAACTCTGCCGATTACGGTCTGTTGCTCGCCCGCACAGACGCCGACACGCACCGCGGACTGTCGATGTTCGTAGTGCCGATGAACTCCCCCGGCGTCAGCGTGCGGCCGCTGACGCAGATGGACGGCGAAAGCAAGTTCAACGAGGTGTTCTTGGACGGCGTCGAGGTGGACGACGATGCCCTGATCGGCGAGGTCGGCCAGGGCTGGGCGATCGCGATCATGACGCTGGGACGCGAGCGGCTGACGTTGGGTTCGCAGGCGGTCGCGATGTTCCGGCTGCACGAGCGGATGGTGGAGGCAGCGCGGGAGCGCGATCTGCTTGACCCGGTCCTGGCCCGTTCGATGACGAGGCTGTGGACCCGAATGTGGTTGCTGCGCTTTACCTGGCAGCGCGCCATCGACACGGGCGACACGTCGTCGGCCGCCTTCTCGGTGCTCAAACTGATGACGTCGGAGACCGATCGCGATCTGGGTGACATGGCCACCGACGTGCTCGGCACCGATGCGTGCGCCGATCCCGCGGACAACGAACTCGTCCACCATATGTTGGTCGGTCGCGCCCAGACGATCCTCGGCGGCACCAGCGAGATCCAGCGCAACATTCTGGGCGAACGAGTGCTCGGGCTCCCCAAAGAGCCACGGTGACAACAGCGTCCAACGAGTCTGGGTTCGCCGATGCGCTACTCGCCCACATCAGGCCGGGTAGCACCGTCGCGATCGGCGACGGTGTCGGTGCCTTGCGCTGCCTCGATGACGGCACGTCGGTGAGGGCGGCCGTGTCCGCGGTCGCTCGCGACATTGGCTCGGTACGGCTGATTCTTGGGTGGTCGCCGGCAGCGCTCGACGGCCTGGAAGCCGACGCGTTCGCCGAGATTGTCGCGTTGATGCCGGGCTGGGGCCTGCGCACCGTATTAACCAGCCCTACAGCGCGTTTCGTGCCAACCCGGCTCAGCGGAATACCCGCGTTGGTGAGCGGCGTGCTGCGTCCCGACGTGCTGATCACCCGGGTCGTCGAGCGGGGCGGACAACTCCACTTCGGCACTGAAGTGTCCTGGCAACGGGGCCTCGTCGAGGCCGGCGTGCCGGTGATTGCGATCGTGGACGACACCTCGGTGTGCGCCGACGCGGGACCGCCGTTGGATGCGCAGATCTTGTGTGTGTCCGGCCACAGCGATGAAGGCCCGGCATCCATGCCGCAGAAGGACCCGGAACCCGTGCACGACGCCCTCGCCGACGCGGTGTTGCCGTTCGTGCCGGAGGGTGCGCGACTGCAATACGGGCCCGGGCAACTCGGAACAGCACTGTTGCGGCGCACGGCAGTACCGCTGCGAATCGATACCGGCTTGCTCACCGACGCGGTGGTCGACATGGACAAGCGCGGGATGCTGATCGACATGCCCTCGGCCACTTACCTGTTCGGCACCGAGGAGCTATACGGTTGGGCGGACAGCAAGCCGATTCTGCGCGGCATCGAATACACGCACGACATCACCCGACTGTCCAGCGGCGAGCCCTTCATCGCGGTCAACACCGCTATCGAGATCGACCCGCACGGCCAGGTCAACGTCGAAGGTCGCGGCGAGAAAGTGGTCGGCGGCATCGGCGGGCATCCCGACTACTGCGCGGCAGCCAGGATAAGCCGCGGCGGTCTGTCGATCATCGCGGTGCCATCGACCGTCAACGGGCATTCACCGCTTGTCGACCAGTTGAGCCGACCGGCCTCCACGCCCGCCCACGACGTCGACCTGATCGTCACCGAAGCCGGACATGCGGACCTGCGCGGCGCCGACTGGGACCAGCGACGGCGGCTCATCGCCGCATTGTTCGAGTAGAGGAGCACCAATGACGCAAGCCTTGTCCGGACGCGTAGTCCTGGTCACCGGTGGTGGGCGAGGTATCGGGCGCGGCCATTGCCTGGCGCTCGCCGCGCACGGCGCCGCGGTCGTCGTCAACGACCCCGGCGTGAGCCGCGACGGCACCGCCGGCGACGAGGCGGGACCCGCCGCCGATGTGGTCGCTGAGATCGAGGCGGCGGGCGGCAAGGCGGTAGCGCACACCGGTTCCGTCGCGTCCTGGGACGATGTCGCCGACATGATCCAAACAGCGGTCCAGACGTTCGGCACACTCACCGGCGTGGTGAACAACGCGGGCATCGTGCGAGACGCAATGGTGGCCAACGCAACTGAGGCCGACTGGGACGCCGTGATGGCCGTGCACCTGAAGGGCACCTTCGCGGTCACCAAGCACGCATGCGAGTATTGGCGCACACAATCCAAGGCGGGCAACCAGATCGATGCACGTATCGTCAACACGGTGTCGGGTGCAGGGCTGTGGGGCAACGTCGGCCAGGGCGCCTACGGTGCCGCCAAGGCCGCGATCGCCAACCTGACCGTCGTCACCGCGATGGAGGGACGCCGTTACGGGGTGGTCGCCAACGCGATCTCGCCGCTAGCGGTCACGCGGATCAGTCAGGATTTCTTCAGCGGCGAGAGGGCCACCGACCCCGCGCTCGACCCGGCGCGGAGCTCCGAGGTCGTGGCGTGGCTGCAGTCGCCGGAGTCGGGGTGGCTGACGGGGCAGATCCTGCGCGTCGACGGCCACACGCTCAGCCGTATCGAAGGATTCACCGAGGCGCCGGCGCGGTATCCGGCGAAGGACGGTGCGTCGCTTCAGTTCTCCGAGATCGGCCAAGCAGTCAGCTGGTTGTTCGGCACGTCCCCACGCGGCTTGGCCGGACCGCTCCCGTCCTGAGTGCGGACCTAACTCGCGGGCTGACTCGCGCCCACGCCGCGAAGTACAAACCCCAGGAGCTGTTCGACGTCGTCGGTCACGTCACCGGTCGACTTCTGATTGAACCGGTCAATAAAGGCTGCTTCAAACGCCGCGCGTATCGACCGTGCGTCCGATTCCGGCGTGCATTCGGTGAACATGCCCTCGGCCTTGCCGCGGTGCAGGATCGCGGCGATCGCGGCTTCCTGGGCCGTCTCGAAGATTTCGAGTTCGCGCGCATAGCCGGGCGTCCGCTGCATTTCCTCGGAATAGAACGTGGCCATGCGCTTGCGCCGCCGCGGATCCGAGATGATGTCGAACATGTGCGTCATCCACGACCGCAGCGCCTCAACCGGAGACTCAGCCTGTGCGACGACCTCACGCAGTTGCGCAAGCACCGCCTCGCGGTCCCGTCGGAACATCTCCAACAACAAGTCGTGCTTGGTACCGAAGTTCCGGTAGAAGGCCCGCGTTCCCAGACCGGCTTCGTCGAGGATTTCGGTGATGGACGCCGAATAACCGGAATTGCGGTCAAGACACCGGTATGCGGCATCGATGATGTGTTGTCGTTCCGACGAACGATCGACGGTCTTTGTCTCAGCCACAGTGGATTACACCGGCATCCTGCGATTTTGCAATTGTCGCGTCATCGTAACCGAACTCTCTCAGCACCGCGGCTGTGTGCTGGCCGGCCAGACACCCGCTAGGCGATCTCGTCGCAGAGCGGCTCATCCTGACCAATGGCGAGAACCGCAGGTGTTCGTCGAAGACCGGACTGACCGCGGGCACCGCGTATTCCTCGGCAAGCTGCGAATCCGTTTGTATGAGCCGCGCCGGAGCGCCCTCATAAAGTTCCACGCATCCGACGCCCGCCGCACCGAGATGTTTCTCCCAGAAGGCCGCTGGCTCCTTGCTGAACACCGAGGCGAGACGTTCGGCGAGTTGCTGGTCGCCTGCGGTCCGGCCATCCGGTGTCGCAAAGCTCTCATCATCGGCGAAGTCCGCGAATTCCCGCAAGGCTTCGACGAGCAACGGCCATTCCTTCGGCTGCGGCGCCGCCAGGAAGATGCGGCCCTCACTGGTGTCGTACATCCGATACAGCGCGGAGAGGCCGCGGCCGCCGTAAGCGGGCGCCAACCCGTCTGGCGCATTCTGGTAGTCGACGACCCAATCGGCGAGCACATGCGTGGCGGTCGCGAGCATGGAGGTGTGCACCTTGTGCAACGGTCGGCCGTTGTCGCGGGCGATCAGCCCGGTCAGAATCGCAGACGCGACGGCAAGCGCCGCCAGGCCGTCACATTGCACTTCCGGGGCCGTTCCCGCGCATAGCACGCGTGGGGCGTGATGCATGACGTCGTCCAGACCGGACGTCTTACTCATCGCGTCCGGCGTATTGGTCAGTGCCACACCGCCCGCCGCGGCGATGCTCGGCGCATATGCCGGCCGACCGCCGTAGGGACCGTCGGTGCCGTAGCCGGGCGCCGACACGTAGATCAGGTTCGGATTGATGGCAAGTAGTTCCTCTTCGCCGATGCCGAGCCGGTCGGCGGCCCCCGCTCGCATGGACTGCAGCACGACGTCGGCGGAGGCCACCAGACGATGGGCGATCTCACGGCCTTCGTCGGTGTGAAGGTCGACCTGGACGCTCTCCTTGCCCTGCATCACCTTGGCGCCGGCCGCTTCCGGGAATGCGAGCAGGGACCTGATGTTGTCGCCGTTCATGGCCTCGAACTTGATGACGCGGGCGCCGAGGTCGGCCAGCACGCTCGATGCGTATGGGGCGGCGAACATTTCGCCGAATTCGAGGATGGTGACGCCGGTCAGCGGAGGCTCTGAACCGCTGCTGCGTTCTGGTGGAGCAACAAACTGTCGGGATGGCTCGGCCCCTGTGTCGCCGAGACGGGGTGCAGGGCTCGGTTGGCGCAGCGGACCTTGTGGGGTGTGGATCAGTGTGGTGGGCTGGCGAACCAAACCGACGTGCGGGTCGTCGACAACGACCGACCGGCTCTCGTGAACCAGCTGAGGGTGGTCGAGAACCTGTGGACCTGCGCGGAACAATTCGGCACACAGATTCGGATTCGCGTCGAAGCATTGCTGCCATTCGGCCAGCGTGCGCTCCCCCACCTTCGACAGAAGGATCGACCAGAACTCCTTGTACAACGCCGGATCCTCCAGCGCGGGAAACCCTTTCCACTTCGGATCCGCAAGAAGTTCCATCATTCCGAACTCCGTGAGCATCGCAGCGAACAGGTGCGGCGAGACCTGTGCGAACTGCAGCCAGTGGCCGTCCTTGGTGGGCGCGGCCAGAAGCGCGAGCAGCATCGGACTCTGCGGAGAGCCGTCGTCAGTCCAGGCTTCCACATTGTGAAAGGCCTCCGGCCAGCGGATCCCGACCATCTCGCCGAACCAGTTCCATGCGTCGATCGCGTGCACGCCCCGAAGAAGGTCGGCGTCGACGATCTGTCCGACTCCGCTGCGGCGCCGCTCGTGCAGGGCGGCCAAGATGCCGTGCACCGCAATGTGACCGGCAGCAAAACTGGCGAAGGGGACCGTGAGGTAGCTCGGTCGCGGTGGATTCGCCATCCGACGCACCGCATGTGAGATTCCGGCCTTCGCGAGAACGAGCGCCTCATACCCCTTCAGGTCGCGCCATGGACCGCTACGCCCATATCCGGTGATGTGGGAGATCACCAATTGCGGATGACGCTTCAGCAGCGCGTCCGAATCGATGCCCAAGTTGGAAAGTCCGGCGGGGCTGAACGTCGTGACCACGACGTCGGCGTCGCGCAGAACCTCGTCGAGTAACGACACCCCGGAAACTGACTTGAGATCGACAATCCGGCTGCGCTTGCCCCGCCCGAGCATCGGCCAACCGCGCTGTGCGCGCAGCGGGCTGCCTTCGGGCGGCTCGAGCATCAGGACGTCCGCGCCGGAGTCCGCCAGGAACTGGGTGCAGACGGCGCCGGGCAGCGTGCTCGACAGGTCGACGACCCGGATGCCGGCGAGCGGCGCCACTGACTCGGCGATGGTCTGAGCACCAACAGCGGCTGACATCAGCTGAGCCTCCCCTGAAAATAGTATTTTCGCAGCACGGCGATGATGACTGCTCCATGGTGACGTGGATCGCATATTAGCCCACGATGGGTGGTGCGGCCAGGTGCTATTTCATTGGACGTGTTGACATCGCCGTATCGCCGCCCATAACCTTGGTGAAAATCACTTTTTCAGATTAGGGACGTGGTTGAGGGCCGTATGACGAAAATCTGGACGAACTCCGGCGATTCTCACTTCCTGGAGCCCGACGATCTGTGGCAGTCCCGGCTGCCGCAGCGATTGGCCGATCTGACGCCGAGAGCGGAGAAGGATCCTGATGGTGAGTACGAGACCGTTCACGTCGATGGCCAGATTTTCCGGCGCAAGCTGCCGTCGTCGGCAATGGTGGCCTTCGCCGAGCTGAGCGCGAGGCCGCAGGGTATTCGCGATGCCCGGGCGCGGCTGAGCGACTTGGATCAGGAAGGCGTATGGGGAGAGGTGATCTTCCCGTCGCTGGGGATGTGGGCTTCGACGTTCCGCACTCCCGAGTTACTGAAGGCCTGCATGCGGGCGAGCAACGAGTGGGCCCTCGAGGAGATCTGTGCGGTGTCACCGCGGTACGTGGTGACCGCACAGGTGTCGACCCTCGTGGTCGAAGACGCCATCGACGAGTTGCACTGGGCCGCGGAGCATGGCTTCAAGGCCGTCTTCCTGCCCACTACCCCACACCCCAGTGCCCCGGACTGGCACCGCAAGGAATGGGAGCCGTTCTGGGCCACCGCCGACGAGGCCGGCATGGTGATCGCATTCCACATCGGCACCGATCCGGTGGACGTCACAGCCGGCAACAGTGCCACCGGAGGCGCGGGACAGGTCTACCGCGGTCCCGGCGGGGCGATCATGAACTACGCCGAGACAACGTTCTCAGGTCAGCGGGCGGCGATGAAGATGGTGGCCTCCGGCGCGCTCGACCGCCATCCGGATCTGAAGGTGCTGATCTCCGAAGGCGGCGCGACCTGGGTTCCGTTCCTGGGTGACCGACTGCTCGAGGGTTACCGCCAACACCACATGGCGGTACGGCCGAAACTGACCCGAAACCCGAAAGAAATCCTCTACAGCCAGGTGTACGCGTCGTTCCAACACGACGAGACCGCGATCGCCGCGTTCGACCACATGGGCTACCGCAACGTGATGTTCGGCAGCGACTACCCCCACATGGAAGGCACGTTCGGCCACACCCAGGACACGCTGAAGGGGCTGTTCGACGGGGTCAGTGACGAGACCCGGTTGCGAATCACCCAGGGCACGTTCTTCGAACTGTTTCCCGACGTCCCGCCGATACCGGCCGAAAGTATCTGAGCCGGTGCCGAATTCGAACGGACTACGTGACGTTGCGATCGTCGGAATCGGGGCGACCCCCTACTACAAGCGCGGCGCGTCGCTGCCGCAAACCATCACCGAACTCGCCGGCGACGCGATCCTCGCGGCATGCGAGGACGCTGGACTGTCGGTTCGTGACATCGACGGCTTCGCGTACTACTCGGGTGCCAGCGCCGGCTACACCGAGAAGATGGACACCGCGGACTTCATGGAAACCCTCGGTATCCCCGAGGTCCGGTTCACCGCGGCACTGACCTCCGGCGGTGGTGGTTCCGCGGGCGCGATCGGGCTGGCGCGGGCAGCCATCGTGGCCGGCGACGCGTCGGTCGTCGTCACCGTGATGGCACTGCAGCAGTCCAAACAACGGCTGGGATCGGTCTTCTCGGCCATGGAGCCCGATCCCATCAACTCGTTCCTGCAGCCGTCGGGACTCTTCGGTCCAGGGCAGCTCATGTCGGTGCTGGCGCGCAGGCACATGCACCTGTACGGCACGCGCCGCGAGGCGTTCGCCGAGATCGCGATCTCCACTCGCACCAATGCGGTGAACCGCCCGAAGGCGATTCACCGCGAGCCGCTCACCCTGGAGGATTACTTCAACGCGCGCATGATCGCAGAACCGTTGTGCCTCTACGACTTCTGTCAAGAGACCGACGGCGCCGTCGCAGTGATCACCACCAGCATGGACCGGGCCCATGACCTTCGCCAGCCGCCGGTTCCCGTGGTGGCAGCCGCGCACGGCGGAGTCAAAGAGTGGGGGCGCGCGTTCGCCTGGATGGGCATGCCGGACGAGTACTTCGCGTCATCGGGCAACAAGCCGATCGCCGACCGGCTCTACCGGCAGGCCGGAATCACCGCCGACGACATCGACGTGGCACTGCTCTACGACCACTTCGCACCGATGGTGCTGATGCAACTCGAGGACTACGGCTTCTGCGCCAAGGGCGAGGGCGGCGCGTTCGTGGAAAGCGGGGCCATCCGGTACGACGGCGGCTCGATTCCCGTCAACACCCACGGCGGCCAACTCTCGGAGGCCTACATCATCGGCATGACCCACATCATGGAAGGGGTCGAGCAGATGCGCGGCACGGCCATCAATCAGGTCGCCGACGCTGAGCTCGCGTTGGTCACTGGGGGGCCGGCCAGCGTGCCGGTCAGCGGCCTGATCCTGGGAAGTGCCGCATGAGCGCACCTCCGGCCACGCTGGCGACCACCCTGCCCGGTGAGCAGGTGCGGATCGCGGTCAACAAAGACACCGAACCGTTCTGGCAGGCAGCGAAGGAGCATCGGCTGGTCGCTCCGCAGTGCGCCGACTGCGGCGCCTTCCGACTGCCGCCCACACCCTTTTGTCCCGGTTGTCAGTCCAAGAGCTGTGAACTGGGTGGAGCTGAGTGGTGACGCCACCGTCTACAGCTTCGCAGTCGTGCACGGCATCCCGGGCATGCCGGATCTCACATTGGTCGCGGCCGTAGTGGATCTGCCTGATGCGCCAGGCGCACGGCTGGTCAGCAACATCGTCGACATCGCGCCGGCCGACGTGTCGATCGGAATGCCGTTGCGCGTTGACTTTTCGCCGATCGCCGACGGTTGGATGCTTCCGGTGTTCCGTCATGGCTGACGACGACAGCGCACTCCACGACAAGCCGCTGGAGTTTCTCGCCAGCATCGCCAACACCGGCGGCGACTGCGACGGTCAGTCGATCCTGCCGGAGAACGGCCACTTTCGCGCCTCGTGCTCGTGCGGCAACTGGAGCGTCGAGGTCGACGACTCCGAAGAAGGCCTGAGACTAGCGCGCGCCCACACCGCGAACGCGTCCGACTGACAACAAGGGAGAATTCGTGGGAAATCTGGAAGACAAGGTCGCTTTCATCACCGGCGCCGCTCGCGGGCAGGGCCGTGCCCATGCGGTACGCCTCGCCAGTGAGGGCGCCGACATCATCGCGCTGGACATCTGTGCCGACATCGACTCGATGGACTACCCGAACGCGACGCCGGCGGAACTCGAGGAGACGGTCAAGCTCGTCGAGGACCAAGGTCGTCGAATCGTCGCCCGCCAAGCCGACGTCCGCGACGCCGACGCCGTCGACGCCGTCGTCTCGCGAGGGTGTCGACGCAGTTCGGCCGTCTGGACATCGTCGTGGCCAACGCCGGTATCGTGCGGCTCACCGAGGGCTCGGATCGACGTCAGATCTTCCGCGACATCGTCGACGTGAACCTGGTCGGCGTGTGGAACACCGTGGAGTCGGCGATTCCTCACCTCATCGAAGGTGGCCGCGGCGGCTCCATCGTGATCACGAGTTCCAGCGCCGGTCTGAAGGCCACCGGCACCGACCGTGCGGGTGGTCAGGCCTATGCCGCCGCCAAGCGCGGGCTGGTCGGGTTGATGCAGGTGTGGGCCAATCAGCTTGGGCCGCATTCGATCCGGGTCAACACGATCCACCCGACGGGCGTGGCGACCGGCATGGTGATGAACGAGACGATGGCCAAGCTGTTCGAGGCCAACGACCCGGCGCTGTCGGCCATGCAGAACGTCTTGCCGATACAGATCCTGCAACCCGAGGACGTCGCGGGCGCCGTCGCCTGGCTGGTTTCCGACGAGGGCAGGTTCATCACGGGCACCGCCTGGCCGCTCGACGCCGGCTTCGCGGTCCGATAGCGAGACGAAAGGCGTGCGGAGTGTGCGGCGTCATACGCGACACGCCGCATGTGGCGTATCAAACTGCACACTCGTGAATATCTCGACCGGGACCTGCTCGCGAGTGAAGAGTCAGCGGCTGAAAAAACTCAAGTGGCCGTTCGACGAACTCGAACACCACCCCGTCCGGCGACCGCAGGAATGCGATGTACAGACCGTCGATCTTGGTGCCGGGCAGTGGACACCACACCGGATCACCGCGCACCTCAACGGAATCCGGCAGAGCGGCCAGCGCCTTGTCAACGCTTTCCACTCGCAGGGCGCACCTGTAGAGGCCTTGGTGGTTGCCGCCCCACGGCACCGGCACATCAGCGGCTGTGTCCGGGTGCTCGACCACGGTCAGCGTGAACCGGTGGGCATCCTCGGGTAACGCGAACCGGGCGACGACACAGTCGACGGGGTCCGCCGCTGCTCCTGGCGCCAGCTGCTCACCCGAGATTGGCGACCATCGTCGGCGCCTCGACTTCGGCGAAGCCGATCGCCGTCAAGAACTCCGCCGTGGCCATCGCGTCGATCGTCGCGATTCGTATCCCCGAGAACAGTGCCCCGCCGGATGCTTCGACGTCGGGCGGGCACTGAGCCAGCTCGACGACCACGCGGTCGTTGTCCACCGCCAGCACGGATTTGGTGCCCGAGATGAGCCCGTCAACCGGTTCGCCGACCGTGGTTCCCGCGTCGCGCAGCGCACTGACCGCGGCTTCGAGATCGGACACCCACATCAGGGCAGCCCTGATACCCGGCCGGGTTGACTCGGCGCGTCTGTCACGCTTGAGGGCGGGACTCTGAAACGCAATCGCTTCTAGCGCGCATCCGTCCCTGCCTCCCCGCGAGTCGTAGAGAAACGATGTCTCACAGTATGTTTCGTCGTCCATGCCGAGGATTGCGCCGTTGGTCGGCACCTCGGGATCGGTTCGCATTCTCGGCGACAGGCCAAGCACGCCGGCATAGAAACGCTCCGTCGCTTCCAGCGATCCGCAGTTCAAGTTGACGTGCAGGAACCGGCGGGCGAGGTCGTCGGACACCACTACAGCACAACCGATTTGACTTTGAGGTCGATGATCTCGTCCTCGGCGTAGCCCAGTTCTGAAAGCAGGGAGTCGGTGTGCTCTCCATGGCCCGGAGCGCACCGAAGGGCCAGCGGCGTCTCATCGAACTGCACCGGACTGGCCGCCAGCGCGAACTCGTTGCCGTTCGCGTCGGTGGTGCGGGGCAGATAGCCGTTGGCGATCGCCTGCGGGTCGCCGTGGATTTCGCGCGCGGTGCGCATCACGTCCCACACCCCGTCGAATCCGGAGAAGGCCTTCTCCCAGTGCGCGAGATCCTCGGCGCCGATGGTCTTACGCAACTCGACGATGCAGTCGGCGCGGTTCTCGAAGCGCACCATCGCGTTCGCGAATCGCTCGTCGTCGATCAGATCGGGCCGGCCCAGCCGCGTGCAGAAGTCGGCCCAGAACCGATCGGCCTGCAGCAGGACGAAGGCGATGAACCGACCGTCGCGCGTCTGGTACATGCTCGCAACGGGATTGGGCATCTCGTCCAGCTGGAACCGGGGGATGTCCTCGCCGGTGATGCCCGCGCCCGACCACATCCGGGCCGAGCTGCCAGATCGCCGCGCCGAGCAGCGACACGTCCACCACCGACGGCTCGCCGGTGCGTTCCCGCTTGAACAGCGCACCCGCGATGCCTGCGGCGATCGACAGTCCGCCGTACACGTCGCCGAACGCCGGCCGCTGAATCGGGGGATACGAACCATCTCCAGCGGCGTACGCCTCACCGATCCCACCGCGCGACCAGTAGGCGGCCAGGTCGAACCCGCCCTGCGATGCCAGATCGCCCTTGGTGCCGTAGCCGTGTCCGCGCGCGTAGATGATCTTCGGGTTGCGGGCGCGCACCTGCTCGACGTCGATCCCCATCCGCTGCCGCGAGTCCGGCAGCAGGTTGGTGACGAAGACGTCGGCGGTCTCGATGCAGCTTCATCAACAGCTCCAGCCCCTCCGGGGAGGAGGTGTCCAGACCCGATGCTGCGCTTGCCCCGGTTCGGTTGTTCGATGAAGTGGTTCACTCCGCCCGCGCCGGCGACGATGCCCGAACTGATCAAGCCCGCGCTGCGGGTCACCGGTCTCCGGGTGCTCGACCTTGATGACGTCGGCGCCCCAGTCCGCCAGCACCGCACCGGCCGCCGGCACGAACGTCCACGCGGCGAGTTCGACGACGCGGATTCCGGTGAGGATGTCGCTCACGCCGACTCCAGGGGGTAGGCGATGACCTTGGTCTGCAGGTGCTGTTCGAAGCCCTCGATTCCGTTCTGCCTGCCGATGCCGCTCATCTTGTAGCCGCCGAACGGGGCGTCGGCACCGTAGAAGATGGCGCTGTTGACGCACACCGACCCGGTACGGATGCGGCGACCCACGGCCATCGCCCGTTCGTTGGAGCCGAGCACGGTGCCCGCCAATCCGTACATCGAGTTGTTGGCGAGCTCGACGGCACCATCGTCGCCGCCGTCGTACGGCGTGATCGTGATGACGGGCCCGAAGATCTCCTCTTGGAAGACGCGATGGTCGGGTGCCACGTCGGCCAGGACCGTCGGCGCAACGAAATAGCCGCGATCCAATCCCTCGGGCTTCCCGCCCCCGACGGTTACCCGGGCGCCCTGCTCCTTGGCCACCTCGATGTATCCCAACACGCGGTCGCGCTGCTTGGCCGAGACGAGTGGGCCACAGAAGTTGGCCGGGTCGGACGGATCGCCGACGGTGACCGAGGCGAAGGTCGCGGAGGCCAGCTCGACGGCCTCGTCGTAGCGATTGCGTGGCACCAACATTCGCGTCGTCAGCGCGCAGCCCTGACCCGAATGCATCAAGGCGCCGATGCATCCGGGGACCGTCGCGGCCAGGTCGGCGTCCTCGAGCAGCAGGTACACCGACTTGCCGCCCAACTCCATCAGGTTGCGCTTCATGGTCGAGGCGGTCAGCCGGCCGATCAACTCACCGACCGCGGTCGAGCCCGTGAAGGAGATCATGTCCACGCGCGGATCCGTCACGACGCGCTGGGCGACCTCGTTGTCCGACGTCGGCACGATGTTGACCACACCCGGCAGGGATGTCGGTCTTCTCGGCGATGATCCGGCCCCAGCGCAGCGCGCTCCACGGGGTTTCGATGGCCGGCTTGAGCACCATCGTGTTGCCGGTGGCGAGGATCTGGCCCACCTTGTTGCTGATGATTTCGACCGGGAAGTTCCAGGGCGTGATCGCGCCGACGACGCCCATCGGCTCCTTGACCACGACGCGGTTGTACGGCTCGCCCATCTTGGCGTCCTCGTCGAGCATCCGCTCCCAAGCGAACTTCGAGATGTACTCCGCGGGCCATCGCACGGCGTCGGCCAGCGGCCAGTCCAGATGCGCGATGTAGGTCATGCCCACCGTCGCGCCGACCTCGGCGATCAGCTCGGCGCGCATCTCCTCCTTCTCCTCCTGCAGCGCCTCGTGCAACTGCATCAGGCAGCGCTGGCGGAACTCATGGTTGGTCGACCAGTCGGTGGAGTCGAAGGCCCGCCGCGCGGCCGCGATCGCCTCGTCCATGTCGTCGGCGCCCGCATCGGTGCACGTGCCGAGCACTTCCTCGGTGGCCGGGTTGATGTTGTCGGCGGTCCTCCCCGACGACGAGTCACGCAGCTGGCCGTCGATGTAGAGGCGGGATTCGGGATTGAACGAAACAGTGGCTGCGGCGACCGGTGATGCCGTCATTGGCGCTCCCTATGGCGAAGTTGAGGTCGTGCGATAGTCTACCTGGTATAGATAATTGTTTAGCTGATTCGCCCCGAGTTGGCGAATCGCGCTCGAATGACGAAAGGGGTGCCCGTGTCCGCCCCTGTCGACGGCGCCGTGAACGCTAGCCCCCGGCGCGACTACCTGTCGCAGATCGCGCTCTACCGCCAGGATTTCCGGCGCTACCTCCGCGACCTGGACTGGGCCGACGAGTGGCGCAACTCGTCCTTCGACAACACCGAGGACGAGCTGGCGTACCACGCCCTCATCCTGTCCCGGATGTATGAGGCCGGGTGGAACCGCTACGGCTGGCCGGAGCAGGCGGGCGGCTTCGGAGGCACCGAGATCCATCGGGCGGTGTACTTCGAAGAACTGGCCGCGGCGATGCTGCCGGTGCCGGAACAGCACTGGACGCTCGAGGTGCTCGGGCCGGCCGTGATCAAGTACGCGCCGGAACTGGCCGCCGAGTATCTGCCGAACTACATGCGCGGTGCCGAGTGGTGGGGGCAGTGTTTCTCCGAGCCGGAATCGGGCAGCGACCTGGCTGCGCTGCGCTGCCGAGCCGTCGACGACGGCGAGGCGGGTTCGTCCTCAACGGGCAGAAGATCTGGACGAGCCAGGGCCCCACCGCGACGACGGTTTCTGGCCCTGGTCCGCACCGGCACCCCGGAGAGCCGTCACCGAGGTTTGAGCACAATCCTGGTCGACGCCGACACCCCGGGCGTAACGGTGCGACCGATCGCGCTCGCCAGCGGTCGTCGCGAATTGGCCGAGGTGTTTTTCGACGACGTCCGCGTGCCGCGCGAACGGCTGATCGGCGACGCCGACGGGGGCTGGGGCGTCGTGATGCACCTGATGCAGTACGAGCGCGGGATGTACGGCTACGCCACGCTGACCACGGCGCTGACCGAACTGAGTCGGCTGCGCGAGGAAATGGCCACCCACGGTTCTCCATTCGCCGCCAGACGCCGCTTCGCTCAGATCTACATTGCGGTGGTGGCCGCACAGGCACGCGCCGCGACCACCGTGCGCGCGCTGGCGGAAGGTCGCATGGTCGGTCCGAACAGCAGTGTCGACAAATTGCTGTTCGCGAAGGCCGAGAAGGACATCAACGACCTGATCCTGGACGTCCGGCGCGACTGGATGATCGCGGGAGTGGGCGCGACGACAGCAAGGCACTCGATGCCACCCGCGCGAAGTGGTGGTACACCCGCGCCGCGACGATCATGGGCGGCAGCGCCGAGGTCCAGCGCGGCATCATCGCCGACCATTTGCTGGGACTGCCGAAGGAAAAGCGTTGAACGCCACAGTGACCGACGAATCGTGGCCGATGATCGAAGAGGCCGTCTTTCGGCTGTTCGACGAGATCGCAGGCAAGGGAGCCGAGGAGCACACCGCGGTCGGCGCCGCGCTGGCCGAACTCGGGTGGTCGGACATCGAGGCGGAGTACCCGATCGAGGCGTGCGAGTTGCTTTTTCGCGCGCAGGGCCGCTCGCTGGCACACACCGACATCCTCAACACGGTGATGCTGGCCGAGCTGACTCGTTGTTGGACGGCCCCGTCGACGGCATCGTGCTGCCCGGCCTCGCCGACGGCTACGCACCGGGCTCCGACGCTCAACGCGTCGCCGGAATAATGCTGGGGCCGTTGCCAAGCGCCGGGCGACTCGTCGTCCCGGTGTCGGGGCCGATGTCCACGGTGTCGATCTGCGTCGTCGACACCGATCGGCTGATCGGCGAGCGGCTGGACACCTTCGACTCGACCGTGTTCTGGACGCATGTCAGCGGCCCGATCGACAGCGATCTCATCGACGCGTCGACAGAATGGAACCTTGCGATCGCGGCGGCGCATCGTGCCCTGGCAACGGAATTGGTCGCGCTGGCCGATCGAGGCATTGCGCATCGCGGTCGAGCACGTCCGCGTTCGCGTCCAATTCGGTTCTCCCATTGGCTCTTTCCAGTCGCCACGCCATCTGCTGGCCGATGCATCGGCGACACTGGAGGGCGCCCGCGCACTGTTGGACGAGTCCTGGCAGTACGGCGGAAGCCTGTCGGCGCTGACCGCGAAGGCGGCCGCGGGCCGTGCCCACCGAGCCATTTCGGACGCCGCGATGCAGGTCTGTGGCGCGATCGGACTGACCGCCGAACACGACCTCCATCGCTACGTCACCCGCGGCTTCCAGATCGACTCGCTGTGCGGATCGCATCATCACCTCGAGGCACTGCTCGGCGAGCGACTGTTCGAGACATACGCGCCCGGGTCGCGCTTTGCCTGCGATCGTCACGTGGAGCTAGAAAGAGGAAACATATGCGGCGCAACATCTTCGACGAGATCCACGACGACTTCCGCGCCACCGCGCGCGAATTCTTCGAACGCGAGTGCGTGCCGAACGTCGAGAAGTGGGAACGCGACGGCAAGGTCAGCCGCGAGGCGTGGCTGGCCGCGGGCGAGCACGGCCTGATCGGCTGGGAGTTCGACGAGAAGTACGGCGGGCTGGGCGTCAAGGACTTCCGGTTCAACCAGATCATCTCCGAGGAGATGTTCATGACCGGGTCGGTCGGCATCGGTCTCGGCGTGCAGAACGACATCCTGATGCCCTACATGAACAGCCTCACCACCGATGAGCAGAAGGAACGCTGGCTGCCCGGGTTCATCTCCGGTGAGTTGATCGGCTCGATGGCGATGTCCGAGCCCGCCGCCGGCTCCGACCTCGCGGGCATCAAGACCACCGCGCGCGACGAGGGCGACCACTGGGTGGTCAACGGGCAGAAGACGTTCATCAGCAACGGGCTGCTCTCC
Organism: uncultured Actinomycetota bacterium; assembly: GCA_963721195.1. Lineage (GTDB taxonomy): Bacteria > Actinomycetota > Actinomycetes > Mycobacteriales > Mycobacteriaceae > Mycobacterium. The sequence goes on from CAVRIH010000006.1 coordinate 211,426, forward strand.
AAACTGGTGCTCACCGCCGTCAAGACCGACCCGTCGGCCCGGCACAAGGGCATCAGCCTGCTGATGATCGAGGACGGCATGGAGGGCTTCACGCGCGGTCGAAAGCTCGACAAGATCGGCCAGTACTCCGCCGATACCGCCGAGTTGTTCTTCGAGGACGTCAAGGTGCCCAAGGAAAACCTCGTCGGCGAGCTGAACCGCGGCTTCTACCACCTGGTTTCGAACCTGCCCAGCGAGCGGGTCGGCGTCGCCTGCTACGCGCTTCCCGCGGCGAGGCGGGCGCTCGACCTCACGAAGGCCTACGCGCACGAGCGCACGGCCTTCGGGCAGCCGATCGGCACGTTCCAGGTGAACCGCCACTTTCTGGCCGAGATGCAGACCAAGCTCGACGCCGCGCAAACGTATCTGGATCAGTGCGTGCTGTCGGTCAACGACGGCACGCTCTCGGACGCCGACGCCGCCGGACTGAAGTGGTGGACCTCGGAGGTGCAGTGGGAGATCATCGACCGCTGCCTGCAGCTGCACGGCGGCTACGGCTACATCAACGAGTACGAGGTCGCCAGGCTCTGGCGCGACTCGCGGGTGCAGCGACTCTACGCAGGCACCACGGAGATCATGAAGGACCTGATGGGCCGTGCCATGGGGTATTGAGCGATGAGCTTGCGTCACTGACCGGCCGCGCGATGCCCGGTTGGCCCCGAAGATTCAGTTAACCTGCCAAATAGTTAGTTGATTTCGCAACACAACCGGTGGAGGTCGATATATGGAGGTCACCAGCCTTCGGGAACCGAAGATGGCCGATCGGGTGGCCACCGTGCTGCGCCGCATGTTCATCCGCGGTGAGATCGCCGAAGGCACCATGCTGCCGCCCGAATCGGAGCTGATGGAGCGGTTCGGGGTGTCCCGGCCGACGCTGCGCGAGGCGTTCCGGGTGCTGGAATCCGAGTCGCTCATCGACGTTCAGCGTGGTGTGCGCGGCGGCGCCCGGGTCACCCGTCCGCGACGCGAGACACTGGCGCGTTATGCCGGACTGATCCTGGAATACGAGGGCGTGACGCTCAAAGACGTCTACGACGCCAGGGTGACACTGGAGACCCCGATGATCGTCCAACTGGCGAAGGACCGGAATCCGACGGTGATCGCCGAATTGGAGAAGATCGTCGAGCAGCGAGGCGCAGCTGGAGCCCGGCAGCGAGGCCGTCGATCAGCTGACCGACTTCCACGCCGCGATCGCCCGGCTGTCGGGCAACAAGACGCTGCAGATCGTCAGCGACATGCTTCACCACATCATCGAGACGGCCAATCGCTCGCTGCAGCCCACCGAAGGTGTCCGCGCCGAGCAGGCGGCGCGCCGATCGGCGAAGACGCATCGCATGGTGCTGGACCTGATCAAGTCCGGCGACGCCGAACAAGGCCGGCGAGCTGTGGCGCAAGCATCTCCAGAAGGCCGAGGAGTTCGTGCTGTCGGGCTCCGAATTGTCCACGGTGGTCGACCTTCTCGAATGACCGGCGTCCACGAGCGAGAAGTCCAGTACGACATCGAAACTCCCGCTTCATCCAGATCCGGTTCGGTATCGAGTTTCTCGCGGTGAGTCTGTCCGAGGCGACCGTCGCGATGTCGATGCCCATGACGGGATTGCGTAATCCGTTCACGGGTGCACCAGCCGTCGGCCCGCTGGCCATCCTTGTCGACGCCGCCGCCGGACTGGTCAATCACTATCGTCGCCCGGCCGATCGATGGACTGTCTCGAGCGAACTCTCGATGGACATCAGCGCCAATGTCGCCGACGCCATGAACGACGGCGCGCCCCCCGTGGTCGGCCAGCGCTCGCGCGGTGGGTTCCGTCGGGAACACACCGCTGTCACTATGCACGCTCACATGTGGCGACTCGGTGATCGGCACCGGCACGGTGCGCTCCGTTTTCGTACCGGCCGACGACGTCACCGCGAAACGACCGCCGCAGAAGCGGTTTGACGGGGCACCGACCCTAGCGGATCGCATGGCGGTGCAGATCCACACCGGCGAGGACGGCTCAACGGTGTTGAAACAGCACGCCGATCCCGATCTCAACAACGCCATCGGCATCGTCCACGGCGGCGTGGCCTCCGCGGGCCTGGAACTCGCCGCGTCGGCGGCGATCAACCCCAACCTTTCCGCCGGCCTTCTTCAAACGGCTTCGCTGCGGGTGAACTTCGTGCGCCCGTTCTTCGCGGGCAGCACCTCCCGCTACATCGGCACGTCACTGCGGGTGGGGCGCACCACCGGCATCGCCGAGGCGCAGGCCATCGGCGACGACGGCAAAGTTGCGCTCACGGCCAGGCTGACCGCCTACCGCTGACCTACCTTTTGGCGGCGATGATCAAATCGTTCAGCGCCGCGCGCTCGTCATCGGTCCACGGTTGCGTACGGGTGCGGTCCTCGCGCAACACGACCTGAACGGTCCGCACCGTGGCGCATTTGTGGCTCGCCGTGGCGATGATGTTCACCGTCGTGAACGACGACGTACCGACTGATTCGACAGCGGAGGTGACCTCCACAGCATCCGATTGCAGGACCGGGTGGTGGTAGTCGATGCCGCTGTGGACCACGACAACCCGGTCAATTGTGCCGGGTAGCGCCTGGTTGAGATACCGGGCTCGAGCCTCCTCCGCGTAGACCAGGAACACGCTGTTGGTGACGTGACCCACCGGATCCAAATCGGTCCAGCGCGGTTCAATTCGCAGCACTGTGGACATGGTCTGGCGCGCGTCCCGACTCGACCCGCTACTTCCTGGACCGGGCCCGGAACGCGGCCACCCGCTCCTTGAACTCCGGTGTGGAGAACGACACCAATTCCTCGGCGAGCGCGTACTCCAGCACACCTTGCGCAGCACGGGCAAGGTGCATGTTCAGCGCCACCTTCGACGATCGCAGCGCCTGCGGCGGCAGGGCGGCGAATCGCTCGCCGAGCGCCAGCGCCTCGTCGAGCACCGCGTCGTCGGGGACGACCTTGGTGACCAGGTTCAGCTTCTCCGCGATCGGCGCGGTGATCCGATCACCAAGCAGCACATACTCCTTGGCCTTCATCATGCCGATCAGCAGGGGCAGCATCGCCGCGCCGCCGTCCCCGGCAGTGAGTCCAACGGCCACGTGCGGGTCGGCGAGATAGCTGTTCTCCCCCATCACCATCAGGTCGGACAGCAGGGCGATCGAACAGCCCAGTCCCACCGCCGGTCCGTTGACCGCGGACACCAGCGGCTTCGGAAAGTTGATCACCTCGAGGAAGACAGTCCGGGCCTCGTGGATCTGGAACGTGCGGGCGACCTCGTCCTCGATGAGGCGGCCGAACATCACCATGTCACCGCCGGCCGAAAACGCCTTGCCGACACCGGTGGTCACGACGGCCTTGACGTCGTCGTCGGCGTCGAGCACCTTCCAGATGGTGGCGAACGCGTGGTGCACCTCCTCGGTGACGGCGTTGAGCGCCTCGGGGCGGTTGATGCTCACGACGTGAACGTTGCCGCGCTTCTCGACCAACAGCCACGGGGCGAACTGCTCGTAGCCGGCCAGCGTGGCGATCTCAGAAGTCGTCATGTGATGTCCCGTCAGTTCTTCTCGTTGGAAAGGATGGTGACCGCGGAAACCGCTGTTGGACCACCGATGTTGTGCGCCAACCCAACTCGTGCACCGTCGACCTGGTTCTCGGCCTCGCCTCGCAGCTGGTTGAACAGTTCGTAGCACTGCGCCACGCCGGTGGCGCCGGGCGGGTGCCCCTTGGCCTTCAGTCCCCCGCTGGGATTGATGGGGATCGACCCGCCGACGTAGTGTTCGCGACCCTCGACGAGTTTGTACGCCTCGAACCGATTGGCGAAGCCGAGGTCCTCGTAGCTGATGAGTTCGACACCGGTGAAGCAGTCGTGCACTTCGGCGACGTCGATATCGCGCGGTGTCACGCCCGCCATCGTCATCGCCGTCTTGGCCGCACGCACCGTCGGCGGAAAGGTCGTCATGTCGGTCTTGTGCTGGTGCATCACCCGATCCATGCCCAACCCGACACCACGCACCCAGACCGGCCGATCGGTGTAGCGGTCGACGACGTCCTCGGCCGCCAGGATCACCGCGGCGGCGCCGTCGCTCTGCGGGGTGCAGTCGTAGAGCCCGAACGGCTCGACCACGATCGGTGCCGCCAGGGCCTGCTCGACGGTGATCTCATAGCGCAGTTGGGCTTTCGGATTCTTCAGCGCATGGAAGTGGTTCTTCACCGCCACCATCGCCATGTGCTCCTTGGTCGCGGGCGACTCGTGCAGGTACCGGATCACGTGTAGCGCGAAGTTCGCCGGTGCGACCAGCCCCAGCGGATAGTCCCACGCGTTGTCGCGGGTCATCGCCGCCCAGTCCCAGAACGTGGTGTTCGACGACGGTCTCGCGGACCTTGTCGGCGCCGACCACCAGTACCACGTCGTAGAGCCCGGACGCGATGGCCATGGTCCCGTTGCGAATCGCGTCATTTCCTGTGGCACATGCATTTTCGACACGGGTGACCGGGATGTCGGTGAGATCGAGGGTGTCGGCCAGGATCCCCGACGGGAAGCCGTCGGTGGTGGACAGCTCGCCGAACCACGCCGCCTGGATCTCGGACTTGTCGATACCCTTGTCGACGCCGGCGACCGCCTCGGCGTACGCCATCGGCACCAGGTCCTTGATGCCGAGTTCGAAGTGTTCGGCGAAGGGCGTCATCCCGGCGCCGACGATGGCGACGTTCCTCATGCGAGGGCTCCTTCCAATCGGCGTCCCGGCCAGAACGCATAGCCGTAGTCGGGAATGCCTGCCCGCGTGGCGATCTTGCGCAACACCACGGCACCTTCCTGTCCGATCGTCGCCTCGCCCGCGGGCACGCCGGTCACCTTCAACAGCACCCGTACCGGGCTGTCGTCGAGCTGCACGACGGCCAGTGAGTACGGGCTGGGCAGGTCGGGCACCGGGATCCGAATGGTGGTGTGGGTGTAGACCGTGCCGGTGCGAGGCAGCGGTTCGAGCCGATATTCGGTCGCCAGCTGTCCGGCGTTGTTCACGCGCAACCGCGGCGGAAACTGCGGGGCGGAGTCGATACCGGGACTCTCGTCGAAAACCGCTGCTTCCCAACGAATCTTCGGCTCAAACGCGCGCGCATAGGCCGGCATCGAGATCGGGATGCCGACGCCGTCGGCGACGCGGTACTTCGGCAGGTCCCGCGGCGGGAATTCGTCGCGGCATATCTTCGGCGCCGCGCCGTCGAGCGCGAGTTCGGCCACGTTGATGCTGGATTGCTCGACCGCAAGCAGCAGGCCCGCAGCGCCTGCCTCGATCGCCTCGGCCAGCAGCCGGATGATCGCTGCAGCCGAGACCGTCGCGTCGGCAACGGCGCTCGAGGTGTCGAAGCCGCTGCCGAGTTGAGCCGGCGGAACGCCGGCCACCGCGGCAACCGTAGGCGTGCCGGTGAGGCCGAGGCGGGCAAGCGTCGAGCGCACCCCGACCTCGCGCTGCAGCCGCGGGTCGACGTAGGAGTGCCGGGCGCCATCCTCGCCGCGCGCCGTCAACGGCAGGCTGCGGGTCTGGCGCGCGGTCGCGGTCACCGTCGCGCCGTCGTCACCGGTGAGCGCGGCCGCCGCGCCGACGGCGACATCGTTGTCGTCGGCACCGATGACCAGGGTGCCGGGCGTTGCGCTCACAAGTTGGTCGAGTGCGGCAGGGCGCACCGCCGAGCACCTCGCTCACCGGCGTGTCGGCCGGTAGCGACAGCGCCGCCAGCAGCACCGCGCCGTTACCGCCTTCCAGCAGCGGGAAGTCGCGCGACACCAGCACGACGCGTGCCGCGGTCGCGCCGGGGTCGGCGGCCTCGGCCTGCGGCGACCGCCATGGTCAGCGCGTCCTCGTCCGGCCCCTTGACCCGTCGCTCACGCGCCGTCCATGGCGGCAGATAGGTGCCGATCGAGACGACGTGCGTCATTGTCCGCTTCTCCTCTACCGGGGTGCCACCGTTCAGCGCGTTCCTAATGCGCTATATAGTTATAGCATTCTGCTTCAGCGGCCACCTAGCCAGGGAGACGACAGCGTCGTGGGAACTCTCGGTCCTCGGACCCTCAAGGATCGCGTTGTCGTCGTCACCGGCGCCAGTCGCGGCATCGGCCGCGAAATCGCGATCCGAGCCGCGGCCGACGGAGCGGCGGTGGCGCTGCTGGCCAAGACGCTGACGCCCAACCCGAAGATTGCAGGGACACTGGCCGAGACCGCCGAGGCTGTCCGCGACGTTGGCGGCCGCGCACTCACGCTCGCGGTCGACGTCCGTGACGCCGACGGGGTGGCGAGCGCGATCGCCACCGCTGCCGAGGAGTTCGGCGGGATCGATGTCGTGGTGAACAACGCGGGCGCCCTCGACCTTCGCACCACCCAGGAACTGCCGCCGAAGAACTTCGACCGTCTGCTCGCCATCAACGTCGAAGGGCCCTTCGCGGTCGTCCAGGCAGCGTTCACCTACCTACGGAACTCGGACAACGCCCATATCGTCAACGTGTCGCCGCCACTGAATCTGGACCCGCGATGGGTCGGCGCGCACGTCGGACACACGGTGGGCAAGTACGCCGAGAGCCTGCTGACGCTGGGGTGGGCCGCGGAGTTCGCATCGATTCCCATTGCCGTCAATTCGCTTTGGCCCGCAACGACCGTCGCGAGCACCGGGATGATGACCGCGATGGGCGAGGACGTCGTGCGGGCACAGGCCCGCGCGCCCGAGATCATGGCCGACGCGGTGCACGCGCTCGTCACCCGGCCTGCCGGTGAGTGCAGCGGCCACTTCTACACCGACGAGGAGGTGTTGCGCGAGGAGGGTATCGACGACCTGTCGGGATACCGGCTGGCCGCCACGCGACGACGATCTGACACCCAACTTCTACCTGCCGTCGACCTCGCTGCCCGCGGTGTAGGAGTCTGTGCCGGTGACTTCATTCGACGCGTTGAGCGCCAACGAACCCGAACTGGCCAAGCTGCGGGCCTCGGTGCGCGAATTTCCTGCGGGCCGATCGGGCCGAGTTCGGCTGGGAACCCGCAGTCGACTCGTGGTTGGGCCAGTGGGACGAAGGGTTCAGCGCCCGACTGGGCGATGCCGGCTTCGTGGGGATGATCATCCCGACCGAGTACGGCGGCCACGGCCTGACCCACCTGCACCGCTATGTGGTGACTGAGGAACTGCTCGCTGTCGGCGCTCCCGTGGCGGCGCACTGGATCGCGGACCGGCAGGTGGCTCCGGGGCTGCTCGCCTATGGCAACGAAGAGCAACGGGAGCGCCTGCTGCCGCGCATCGCCGCGGGCAGGTTCTACTCGTCGATCGGCATGAGCGAACACGGTGCGGGATCGGACCTGGCCGCCGTCGCGAGCAAGGCCACCAAGACCGACGGCGGCTGGCTGCTCAGCGGCACCAAGGTGTGGACCAGCGGCGCTCACCTGGCTCACCAGGTGGTGGTGCTGGCGCGCACCAGCCCCGCGGACCCGGACCACCGGCACGCCGGATTCAGCCAGTTCCTGGTGCCCTGCGACGCCGACAATGTTCGTGTCGAGCCGATCCTGTTGATGAACGGCGAGCACCACTTCAACGAGGTCATCTTCGACGACGTGTTCGTGCCCGACGCCGACGTGCTCGGCGAGGTCGGCAACGGCTGGCACCAGGTCACCGCCGAGTTGTCCTTCGAGCGCAGCGGCCCGGAACGGATGCTGTCCACGATGCCGCTCATCGTCGCCGCGATCCGGGTGTTGAGCTCGGGTCCGCCGCCCGACGACCGGACCGCTGCCGACGTCGGTGATCTGCGTGGCCCGGTTGATCTCGCTGCGGCAGCTGTCGGTGTGGGTGGCCCGAACACTGTCCGACGGCAACGACGCGGCGAACCAGGCCGCACTGGTCAAGGACCTCGGCACACGCTTCGAGCAGGAGTCGGTTGGCGTGATCGCCGACTTGCTGGACCAGTCGCCCGCGACACCGGAGATCGCCGCCCTGCTGTCGACCGCGTGGCTGCACAAGCCGGTCTTCACTCTGCGTGGCGGCACCAACGAGGTGCTGCGCGGTGTCATCGCGCGCGGAATGGGGCTGCGGTGAGCGCACTTTCGGGCGGAGTCTTTGATACTGGCACCGCCGACGACGACAGCGCCGAACTGCGCCAGTTGGTCGACGACATCGGGCGGCGATCCTTCGACGCCAAGCTCGGCACGCGCCGAGTTCCCGAACAGTTCGACGCCGACCTGTGGCGCAACCTCGAAGACACCGGGCTGACACGGCTGACGAGCACACCTGATCTGGAAGCCGGGCCCGCAGGAGCTGGCCGTCGTGCTCTACGGCGTGGCGCGGCATGCAGGCGCGGTGCCACTGGCCGAAACCGACGCGCTGGCGGCCTGGCTGGCACGGCAGGCTGGCATCGACGTGCCCGACGGACCGCTGACGGTGGCGATCGCCGACGCTGACGTCAGCGGGGGTCGGGTCGCAGCGACAGCGATCGACGTGCCGTGGTCCCAGGCAGCTTCGGCGGTGCTGGTGGCCGCACGCGGTCGCGACGAACTGCGAGTCGGGCTCCTCGACCTCGACGACGCAACCGTCGACGAAGAGCCACAACCTGGCCGGAGAACCTCGTGACGGGGTCACTTTCGACGTGGCGGCCGACAACCTGATCAGCCGTCGATCCGACGATCGGGACCGAGCTGGCCGTGCGCGGCGCATGGTGTCGCTGCGCCCAGATCATCGGTGCGCTCGACGCGGCCGCCGCCATGACGGTCGAGCACACGCGCGAGCGCGTCCAGTTCGGCCGTCCGCTGTCCAAGCTCCAGGCGGTCCAGCATTCCCTGGCCGCCATGGCCGGCGAGATCGAAAGAGCCAGGGCCGCAGCGGCATTGGCCGTCGCCGCAGCGACGGATCACGGATTCGACTCTCCGCAGACCGAATACGCGGTCACCGTCGCGAAGATCGCGGTCGGCCGGGCGGTCGGGCCGGTGACGACGATCGCACATCAGCTGCACGGCGCGATCGGCGTCACCGCCGAGCATCCGCTGTGGTCGGTCACCTTGCGGGCGCAGAGTTGGTCCCAGGATTACGGCACCACCGCCCACCACGCGCGCCGCCTCGGGCCGCATGGTCCTGGCCGCGACCGAACCGTGGGACCTGGTGATCGGCAAGTTGACCTAGCTCAAAACAGTTGGCAAAGAAGGAGAACTCGTGACAATCAAGCAGTTCGAGGGTGCATCGGCGATCGTCAGCGGCGGCGCGGGCGGCCTGGGCGAGGCGACGGTGCGGCGGTTGCACGCCGACGGTCTCGGCGTGGTGATCGCCGACCTCGCCGCGGACAAGGGCAAGGCGCTGGCCGACGAGTTGGGCAGCCGGGCGCTGTTCGTCAGCACCGACGTGACAAGCGAGGAGAGCGTCCTCGCCGCGATCGAACAGGCCAACCAGCTCGGCCGGTTGCGCTACGCCGTCGTCGCGCACGGCGGTTTCGGTGTCGCACAACGGATCGTGCAGCGTGACGGCAGCCCGGCCGACATGGGCGGCTTCGCCAAGACCATCGATCTCTACCTCAACGGCACGTACAACCTGACCCGCCTGGTGGCGGCGTCGGTGGCTGCCGCAGAACCTCGCGAGGACGGTGAGCGGGGCGCCATCGTGATGACCGCCTCGATCGCGGGCTATGAAGGACAGATCGGGCAGACCGCCTACGCCGCAGCGAAGGCCGGAGTCATCGGGTTGACCATCGCGGCCGCCCGAGACCTGAGCTCGGTGGGCATCCGGGTCAACACCATCGCGCCGGGCACCATGAAGACGCCGATCATGGAGTCGGTCGGCGAAGAGGCCATCGCCAAGTTCGCCGCCAACGTCCCGTTCCCGAAACGGCTGGGCACACCCGACGAGTACGCCGACGCGGCCGCGTTCCTGCTGTCCAACGGCTACGTCAACGGCGAGGTGATGCGCCTCGACGGCGCCCAGCGCTTCACTCCCAGGTAGGCGTTCACAGCGAGGCTCGGCTCTGATCGGTGATCAAGTGCAGCCAGGGTTGAGTCGGCATCGGCCCGGCGGTGGGGCCGACCATTGGCGCCCAGGTGCTAGCGCCCATTTCGACACCAGGGCTCTCGATCGTCCGATCATGGCTGATGATCACAGCCGTGGTGTCGATCTCGGCGATAGCATCGGCAAAGCCTCACGGTCGGCCCACACGATGCTCGGCTAGAGGCGGCCGTCGACGCGTACGGCCCGTGAAATCAAATTAGACAAATAGTTGTATGATTCCAACTTCCCGGCGTAGCATCCGTGACGTGGCGCACGTCACTGCAACGTGCCCGCGTCACCCCGCCGAGCGGGGCCGATAGCGAGCTACTGGAGGCACACGAATGGGTTCACTGGACGGCAGGGTCGTCTTCATCACCGGAGCCGCTCGCGGGCAAGGCCGTTCGCATGCGGTGATGTGCGCTGAGGAAGGTGCCAACATCGTCGGCGTCGACATCTGCGAAGACCTCGAAATGGTGCCCTACAAGCTCGGAACCGCCGAGGAACTCGAGGAGACCGCCCGGCTTGTCGAGAAGACCGGCCAGGAAATGCTTTTCCAGAAGGCCGATGTCCGCGACAAGGCTGCGCTGCAGGCGACGTTCGACGCCGGAGTGCAGCAGTTCGGGCATATCGACACCGTCATCGCCAACGCCGGTGTCATCCTCACCAATCCCGACGAGCGCGACGCCTCCGAGGCATTGCGAGTCGGCATCGACATCATGCTGATCGGCGTGTGGAATTCGTTCCAGGTCGCAATCCCCCACCTGAAGGAACGCGGCGAAGGCGGCAACCTGATCGCCACCAGTTCGATGGCCGCCCTGCTGAATGTCACCGACGGCCGGGGCGGCTCCGATGCCTACAACATGTCCAAGCTGGCGATCACCGGGTTGGTGCAATCGTATGCGAATCTTCTTGCACCCGACCGTATCCGGGTGAACGCCGTCGCACCGACCAACTGTGCGACGCCGATGGTCACCGAGAACCCTGCCCTGTTCAAGGTCATTGAACAGACGCCGAATTTGGTGAACGCGATGCAGACTGCATTGCCCGATCTACCGATGATCGAACCCAGGGACGTCAGCAACGCAATCCTGTTCCTCATCTCAGACAAGGGGCGGTCCTTCACCGGCAGCGTGCTCAAGGTCGATGCGGGCATGGACGTCCGGCGCTAGGACTCCGAACCCGTGGACTACGGAATCAGAGGTAAGCCGGCACTGGTGGTCGGCGGCAGCAAGGGGATCGGTTTCCAAGTCGCCCGACAGCTTGCAGCCGAAGGAGCCCGGGTGGCAGTGCTCGCGCGGACGAAAACCGACGTCGATGCCGCCGTCGAAGCCATCTCCGATGACGGCGGCGACGCGATAGGAGTGTGCGCAGACGTCAGCCAACAGCACCAGATCGATGACGCTGTCCGTCAGATCGGCGATGAGATCGGGGCACCGCTGATCGTCGTCGGCCAGGCCATATATCAACGGCCCGGTGACTTCGCCGACATCGATGACCTGAACGTTTATCGCGAGTCGTTCGAGGCGTACACGATGAGCCAGGTCTTTCTGCTGCGCGCAGTGCTCCCGGCGATGAGTCAGGCGGGCTGGGGTCGCTTCGTACACATCGGGTCGGCCACCGCCAAGGAACCGGCGGGCAATATCCACCATGCGGTGGCCAACGCCACTCGGCCGTCCACCATCGGCATGTTGAAGACCGTGTCCGACGAGTACGCCCGCTACGGGATCACCGTCAACACCGTCGCGCCGGGGTGGATCGAGACCGCAAACGCCATCGCATACATCGAGAAGAATCTGGGCGCGGCAACCGAGGAACAGCGTCGCGAGTTCATGCTGGGCGAAGCGCGGGTACCTGCGGCACGAATGGGCAAACCTCATGAAATCGCCTCACTCATCACGTATTTGTGTTCGGAGGCGGCCGGCTACATCACCGGAAGCTGGATCGAGGTCGACGGTGGCCTGCACCGATCGGCCTTCTGAGAGCGAGGGAGAACCATGAGCGTGGAGCAAGACAGGAACATCCCGTCATCGCCGGCGTGCCGGAACTCGAGTGGGCGACGTTGCCCATGGCCGCCGACCGCGGGGTCGGATGGAAGGTGCTGAGGGACGCCGGGCCCGTTGTGTTCATGGACGGCTGGTACTACCTGACCCGCCGCGACGATGTCCTCACCGCGCTGCGCAATCCGGAACTCTTCTCGTCGAAGAAGGCCTTCGACGAGCTCGGCAGCCCACTGCCCCTGGTGCCGATTTCCTTCGACCCTCCCGAGCACACCCGGTTCCGCAAGATTCTGCAGCCGTTCTTCAGCCCGCACACGCTCAAGGACATCCTGCCGTCATTGCAAAAGCAGGCGATCGACATCGTCGACGCGGCCGCGGCCAAGGGCGGGTGCGACGTCATGGCCGACATCGCCATCCCGTACCCGTCGCAGGTGTTCCTTACCTTGTTCGGGCTGTCGTTGGATGACCGGGACCGCCTCATCGCGTGGAAAGACAACGTCATCGCGCTGTCGGAACTGCCGTCGATGGAGGGCGCCGACCTGACGCCCGCGCTCGAACTGGTCACCTACGTCTCCGAGGCGATCAACGAGCGGCGCGCCAATCCAGGCGACGACGTGCTGTCGAAGGTGCTCACGGGCGAGGATCCGCTCGACGACGCCGAGGCGATCGGCCTGAGCTTCCTGTTCGTCCTCGCCGGCCTGGACACCGTCACGTCGTCGATGGGCTTCGCCATGCTGGAGCTCGCTCGCAATCCGGAGCTCCGACGACAGCTGCGCGAAAACCCGGACGAGATCAGGGTTTTCGTCGAGGAGATCGTGCGACTCGAACCCCCGGCTCCAATCGTGCCGAGGGTCACCACCGGAGAGGTCACCGTCGGCGGCGTGACATTCCCGCCTGACACGCGGGTGCGACTGTGCCTCGCGGCAATCAACCGCGACGACAGCGATTCGATATCGACCAACGATGTGGTCATGGACGGAAAGGTGCACCCGCACTGGGGGTTCGGCGGCGGACCACATCGTTGCCTCGGCTCGCATCTGGCCCGCATGGAACTCACGCTGATCGTCGAGGAGTGGCTCAAGCGGGTTCCCGAGTTCGAGCTCGCCCCAGACGGCCGACCCGGAGATCGTGTTCCCCGCGAACACCTTCGGGCTCGGCTCGCTACTTCTTCGCTACTGACGGATGACACGACTGCAAGTGCGGACCAGGCAGCCGAGTCGCGATCGTCTGCGTCGAATGTCAGAACGGTGTGCTCGGGCCGGATTCGGTGCTGCCCGCAGCTGGCCGCAGACAGCGCCGGACTGGTCGCGCAACGTGCGTCGGCTGCTCGACGCGGCACGCACGCTACGGTGCGCGGGTGGTTCACGCCACCTATGAGGGATCACTGGGCGGCGGGCACCCGGGCACTGCACGTCTGTGGCGCGCCCTCGGGCCGTTGACCGCTACATGGGCGCCGGGCGACCCCGAAACCCAGGTCGTCCCTGAGCTTTCTGGCGCCCACAGATCTGGTGCTGCCGCGCCACCACGGGCTGTTCCCCACCATGGACTCTGAGCTGCTGCCCGTACTGCGAGGGCTCGGCGTGCAGCACGGTCGTCCTGGCCGGAGTCTCGCTGAACCTCGCATTGCCGATCACCGCCGGCCACGTCACCCAGGCCGGGTTCCGCCTGGTTGTGCCCCGTGATGCGGTTGCCGGTACCCCGCCTGAATACGGAAATCAGGTGCTGGACAACACCATCGCCGTGCTCGGCCGAATCACCACCGTCGACGACCTGATCGCCGAGTGGGCCGCGGCCACGGCGTGACGGTCACTGCCCCGGCGGTATGAGCATGCTCCTGCCAAGTCCGGCCTTCGGCATTCTGGGCCAGGTTGGCCTGCGTGTAGGTCTTCCCGTCCGGGCCGACGTAGTCACCGCTGGCGGGGTCGTACTCCGCGGCCGCTATCGGGATCGGCTGAGTCGGGCCGGGTCGCCGCAGGCGGAGCACCGAGTCGAACCGGGCGTCCCCGGCGGCAGCTGCGGCACCGGCTGACCGGACAGCGTCGCGTTCGGGTCGCCCTTCCAGTTGTAGCCGTCGTTGAGCGGCATGTAGTATCTCGTCGCTTTCACACATCGCCGCCGTCGGCGCCCGTTTGCCGGGCTTTGTCACGCATGGGATGTTGCGGCACCGCGCACGTTGAGCGTCGGAGTCCTGCGGCACCCGGCAGTAGATATCGCCGTCCGGCGGCGGCGGGATAGTCCTCGACGCCGGTCGACCGTTGCTGCTGGGCGGGCAGGAATCCGGTGGTGCATGCCGGCGGCAGGTTGAGGTTCAGGTTGAAGCACAGGAAGGCACCCTTGTAGTCCTGCTTGGTGTTTCGGTTGGCCACACCGGACGCCTGCATATCCGCGGTGCCCGTGGGCAGCAGCACCAGGAGCTGCTCGAGGTTGGGCTGATAGGCGAGGGCGACATCGCCCACCGTGACCAGGTTCGCCAGACACGATCGGCAGCGTCGGCTTGAGCCGATCGAAGAGCTGGCGCACCTCTTCGGCGGCTCCGGCGCGGTCCGCTGCAAGATGCCCTGCACCGCGGTGTCGTTGGTCTTCAGCTGGTCGGTGACCGTCGGCGAGGTTGGCGGCCCACGCCTTGATGCGAATCGGATGTGTCGGTCTGGGTCTCCAGGATCGGTGCGACTTGTCGGTCAGGTTGACGAGATCGTCCAGGTTCGCCTGGCGTCGATGGCCAGGTTGCGATCCACCTTGACGAACCGCGCGAGTTCCGGGCCGAGTCCGCCGAGGGCGACGTATGCCTCGTCGACGGCGGTCTTGAGGTTGTCACGCGGGAATGGCCTCCAGCCCGCGGTTGGTCGCATCGAGCAGCGCGTTGATGTCCGGCGGCACCGTGGTTCGATCGCCGCAATGACATCGCCGTTCTTCAGCGGCGCGGACGTGGCGTTGCGCGGCAGCAGCGCGATGATACTGCTCGCCGACTGCGGTCTGGCTGTGCACCTCGGCTCTGAGGTCGGAGGGAATGTCGATACCGGAGTCGAGCGACAGCCTCGGCTTCGACGCCGGTGTCGGTCAGGTCGACACTGCTTGACCTGGCCGACTTCGGTGCCGCGATAGGTGACGTTGCTGCGCTCGTACAGCCCGCCCGCTTCGGGCAGCTCCACGGTGACGGTGTAGCGGCCGACGCCGAACACCAGGTCGGCAGCCGCACGAACCGAACGCCATGACGGTCGAGCGCGAGCAGAGCGACACGACGCGGAAGATGACGATCTGGATCCAGATCCGTCTCGTCATATGCATGTCACGGCCCCTGATCGAAGTGGTAGGGAACGACCAGCGGGTTGCCCGCGGTGTACGGGACTCGGCATCTGGCCGATGGTGCGGCCCCACTGCATTTCCAGTTCGGTCAGCTCACCTTCGAATCGGGTGCCGGTGAAGAGCGCCGCATCGATGCGGCTCAGCGTGAGGTCGATCGACCGCGGTCAGGTTGGCGTAGTCACCGCGCAACCACTTGGTGAGCGTCGCTTCGGGCAACGGGAAGGTGGAGAAGAAGCCCAGCGAGCGGGTCAGCGCCGGGCCGGCGTCGGCCAGCGATTTCAGCACGGGCCCAATGTCTTTGAGGTTCTTGACCAGGTTCTCCTTGGTCTGGTTGACCGAATCGGCGGCCAGTGCGCTGAACTTGCCGAGCTGGTCGAGCGCGTCGGCGAGGTTGTCGCGCTGGTCCTTGAGCACCGCCAGCGCGTCGGGAATGGTCTTGAGCGCCTTGTCGACGACCGGCTTCTGCTCGGCGATCTGACCGACCAGGTTGTTCAGGCTGTCGGTGGCGCGCGATGATGTCGTCGGTCTGGTCGTTGAGGTAGGCGACGAACTTGTCCAGTTGCTCGATGAGGCTTCTCAGGTCGTCTTCGCGACCGGCGAAGGCGGTGCTGAATTCCTTGGTGATCTCCTGGATCTGCGCCGATACCGCCGCCGTTGAGCAGCAGCGACACCGCGGCCAGCGTCTGCTCGGTGACTGGGTAGAACGTGCCTGCGACGACAGCGGGATCAGCGATCCGTCGTGCAGCTTGCCCTCGGGCGGGACGTCGGTCGGCGGCGCCAGTTCGACGTGCAGCGACCCGAGCAGGCTGGTCTGGCCGACCGTCGCGGTGGCGTTGGCGGGCAGGTTCGACGTCGCCGTTGAGCTGCATCGTGAGCAGCGCATGCCAGCCCTGCCGTTCGATCTTCGTCGACGTTGCCGACGGTGACGTCGCCGACCCGCACACGGGAGTTCCGTTCGATGTTGTCGACGTCGGGCAGCTGCGCCTGGATGGTGTACGAACCCGGCCCGTCACCTTCGGTGCCCGGCAGCGGCAGGGAGTTCGCACCGCGCCAGTCACCGCAGCCGGACAGGTCCGCAGCACAGCCAGCATGACACAGCGATGCGGCGCCGATGCGCTTGCCGCATCATGACCCACCTCCTGGAGGCACCATCATTCCCGGCAAGCCCGTCGGCCGGATTGGTCGCGACGCGGGCGCCGACTGATCGACCGGACCTGCAGGTGGCGGCGGCGCACTCGGGACGAACGGCGGATTGCCCGCCGGATTTGCCGCCGGCTCACCGAAATTCGTGAAGACGCTACCGGCGGGCGGCAGCGCCGCGCGCGGCGTGCCTTCGCTGCCGGCCGGCGGTGGGATGTAGTCCGGCCGCATCCAGTCCTCGCTGTAGGTGACCTCGTTCGGCCGCGCCTGTGCACCGACGAACAGGTTCAGGCCCAGCGGCGGGAAGTTGTATTGGCGGTTCTTGACGATCGGCGCCAGGTACTGCACACACAGCTTCGCCGACTGCTCGGCGCCCAACCGCGACGCTGCCTGAATTGCGCCGCAGATGAAGTGAATCGGGTTGGCGAAGTTGTTGATCGCCAGGGCGCCGGTCAGCGTGCCCTGCGCCGGCTGGTAGATGTTCAGGAAGTTCTGGAACGCGTTCGGGCGCGACGTGCAGCAGCTGCTTGATGTCGTCGAGGTTGTCGACCAGCAGCTGCGTCGACCGCCGCGAGCTTGTCCGACGTCGTGCCGATGGTCTCGCGGTTGTCGGCGACGAAGCTCTGGACGTCGCCGACGACGTCGTTGAGGCGGTCACGGCGTTGCCGACCTCGTTGGGGTCGTCGGCCAGCACCCCGGTCACCGCGGCCAGGTTCTGGTTGAGCTGGCGCAGCAGGTCGGTGCTGTCCTGCAGCGCCGACACCAGGATCGAGAGGTTCTTGAAGGTGCCGAACAGGTCGGTGCTGTGGTCACCGAGCGCCGAGAACGCCTGCGACAGTTTGATCACGGTGTCGCGGATGTTCGGCGCCCTCACCGCGCAGGTTGTCGGCGGCGGTGTTGATGAACGCCCCCAGCGTGCTGACGCCGCCCGGCTGGTCGGCTGCAGCGTGTCGGTGAGCCGTTCGCAGCTGCTCGCGGAAGTCGTCCCATTCGACCGGTACCGCGGTGCGTTCCTGCGGGATCACCGCGTCGTCGGCCATCACCGGTCCGCCGGTGTAGGCGGGCGTCAGCTGGATGGCCCGCGCCGGTCACCAGCGCGGGCGACAGGATCACCGCGTTGGCGTCGGCAGGCACCTTGTACTTGTCGTCGACCCAGAACGTCGATCTTGACGCGCTGAGGCTGCGGCTCGATCTTGTCGATCTTGCCGACCGGAACACCGAGGATACGCACTTCGTCGCCGACGAACACGCCGTTGCTGTTGGCGAAGTACGCCGGTGACACGGGTTCGGTTGACGGAACCCGCTGTGCGCGCTGACCACCAGCGATCCCGGCGACGAGGATCACCACCAGGACGCCGCGAGCCGAGGGCGACGCGTCTCGTTCATCACTGACCGCCTTCCGGCGGGCAGCGGTCGGACCGGTACGTCGGCGGCGCCGTCGTTCGGTCGCCGGCGGCTGTTGGCCGGGGCGGCAGGTTCGGCATCGGCGGTGTGTCCGTCGACCGCATGTCCGGCGGGGCCAGCGGCGGGCGGCCCGGGCGGCGGCCCGCCGGGCGGCGGAGCGGGCAGCGGTTCCCGATACGGGTAGCAGCCAGTGGGGCCGGGCAGCGGCACGCCGGGCGGACCACACCCCTGATCACCGGGGTTGCCGGTGATCGCGTCGGGAATGGTCAGGCGCGGTTCGCCGCCCTGCCCGGTCCGCGGGATACGGCATCGGCAGCGCCGGGGTCCCCGGCTGACCGACCTGCGGGTCGTTGCGCTCGGACGGCAACAGCACGTTGGGATCGAGCCCGAGGTCGGAGAACGCCGCGTCGATGAACGGCTGCAGGAACTGGCCAGGAAGCAGATTGACGACGTAGGCCTTGAAGAACGGGCCCGACGCCACCGATTCGCCCAGCCCCAGCGGCGTAACTGTTGAGCCGCTTGATCGACCTTCTGCACCTGCTCCTTGCGGTTGTCGACGATCGCCAGCACACCGTTGAGCTTGTCCAGCGCGGGTTTCAAGGTGTCGCGGTTGTTCGCCGATGAATCCCTTGATCTGCTGGGTGACGGCCGCGATGTTGTTGGAGATGTCGTCCAGCGCAGCGCTTTGCGTGTTGCAGCTGCGCCAGCAGCGAATTGGCGTCTTGGCCACCAGGTTGACGACTTGGTCGCTGCGTTCGCGACAACACCTGCGTCGCCTTGTTGGCGTTGGTGAGCAGGTCTGCGCAACTGCTGCGTCGCGCTTGTCCAGGGTCTCCGAGAACCGCGCGACGCCCTCGCACCGCGACCCTCAGATCGGGCGGGGTGTCCGCGAACGTATCCGCCAAGACCGCCAGGGAGTCGGACAGCTGGTCGGTGTTCAGATCCGCTGATCGCCTCGGTCAGATCGCCGAGTCGCGTCGGGCAGTTGGTAGGCGGGCGTGGTCCGGTCGAGCGGGATCGGGCCCGTCTGCTCGCCGTCGCCGCGGGGAGTGACTTCGAGGATCTTGGCGCCCAGCAGGCTCTTCGTCTTGATCGCCGCCTCGGTGCGGTCACCGAGCCGGACGTCCTTGTCGACGTTGAACGTGACCAGCACCCGGGCGCCGTCGAGCTCGATGCTGTCGACCTTGCCGACCTCGAAGCCCGAGACCTGCACCGGCGCACCGGGAATCAGGCCACCCGCCTCGGCGAAAGTAGGCCGAGTAGTCCTTGTTCGGCGTTGAGGAACGGAAGCTTGTCGTAGTTGAGCGCGGCGACCGTCACCGCGAGCAGTCAGGCCGACGCCGACGGCGCCGATGACGAACGGATTGCGTTCGGAGAAGGATTTCATCTGCGGCGTGCACCTCCCCGAGTACTGGCCGGCCACCTTCACGTAGACCGGTTGGCCGCCCTTGCCGTTCAGCTTCAGCACGACGTCGCAGAGGTAGAAGCTGAAGAAGTCGCCGTACAGGCCCTGCCGGCTCAGCACCTGGTAGGCGTCGGGCAGCGTGTTGAGCAGGTTCGTCGACGTAGTCGTGGTCGGCCACCACGATGTCCGGCGGCTCGGTCGGTCTCGTGCGACCACCTTCTGCAGCGGCGGCCGCGCTTGAGTGAGCAGATCGGCGATCGAGCCCGCGGCCTCGTTGGCGTAGGCGACCGCGTTGCTGATGTCCTGCTTGCGGCCTTCGAGGCCGTGCGACCAGTTCGAGCCAGCGACGTGACGGCCTTGTCGAACTGCTCGCTCTGGTCGCCCAGCGAGCCGAGCACGGTGTTGAGGTTGTCGATCACCTCGCCGATCAGCTGATCGCGGTCGGCCAGGGTGTTGGTCAGCATGCGCGGTCTGGGACAGGAACGAGCCGATCGTCGCGCCCTGACCCTGGAAGGCCGCGATCAGCTGGCCGGACAGGGCGTTGACTTGGTCGGGATCCAGCGCCCGGAACAGCGGCCGGAAGCCGCCGATCAGTGCGTCCAGGTCCAGCGCGGGCGCGGTGCGGGCCAGCGGAATGGTGTCGCCGGGTTGAGCTTCTTGGTGCCGCCCGCGCCTTCCTCGAGCGCCAGATAGCGACCGCCGATGACGTCGTCGTAGCGGATCACCGCCCGGGTGCCCTCGGTGAGCACCACCGAGGTCATCGGCGGCGAACTCGACCAGCGCGGTCGTCGTCGGGCTGGATCGAGATGTTCTTGACCTTGCCGACCTCGACACCGGCGATGCGGACGAAGTTGCCCTCCTCCAGCCCGGATCACGTTGGTGAACACGGCCTTGTAGGTCTTCTCGTCCTGGAAGCGCAACTGGGCGAAGATCGCGAACATCGCGAACATGCCCGAACAGGCACACGACCAGGAAGACGGCGAGGCGCCAGACGGTGCCTCGCAGGTTGTCTCTCACGGTGATGGCCTCTCTCGGCAGCGGTTCGCTGTGGCTGCCAGGTGGATCAGCGTCGAGCGGTGGTGGCGGCGGCCCGGTGCCGGCGGGGTGGGGTGGCGGCGGCGTCGACGGCCGCAGCGGGGTGGGCGGTTGACCTGGCGGGAACGGAACGAACGGCTCCGAGCCCGGCGCGGGTCCGGGTCGCGCGGTTGCGCCAGGGTGGCGGCGCAGGCGGCAGGCCCGGATACAGCGGGGTGCCGTCCGGCGCGTACAGCTGGGCGCCGTACGGCGGCGCGCCGGGGTACGGAATCGGTCCGGGCGCAGGCCGGTCCCGGTCCGGATGCTGGGCGGTTCGGGCATCCGCGCGAGTCACCGGGAAGTAGTTGGCGTACCCGGGGAATCCGATGCCCGGGATTGGGCCGGACATCGACTCCCGTGCCCCAACCGGTGTTGGTGACCAGGTAGCGCACCGGCCAGTTCTTGGCGACGATCGGGCAGCGATCCGCAGCCCGGCTTGCCGCCGGGACCACCCTTGGCGCCGTTGATCGGCAGATTGTCCGGGTACCGGTACGGGTCGTCGCCGAGCAGCAGCGCGACATCCAGGATCGAGCGACTTCCGTTGCCGCCGCCGGTCGACGTCCGAAGCCCGTTATCGAGGACAGTTCTTGCCGCCCGACCAGCATGCAGGTGAGCTCCGGGTTGTACTTCATCAGCAGGCTGGTCGTCGGCTCGAGGACGTTGATCGCATTGACCAGGTTGTCCTTGTTCGGGCCGAGCAGGTCGATGCCGCTGTGGGAGAAGCCGATGACGTTGAGCAGCAACGCATCGAGGTTGCTGGCGTTGATCGGTGATGGTCGCGCTCGTCGTGCTCGCGGCGTCGAACACGGTCGAGGATGTCGTGGGCGGCGGCGCCGTAGGTGTCGCTGAAGCCCTTGAGCGCCTGCCAGTCTCGCCGGATGGTGTCGCGCGCGGATTGATCGCCAGCAGCACCTCGTTGGCGTCGGTGATGGCCTGCACCGATGCGTTCGCCCTGACCGCGCAGACCCTCGGCGAGCGCCGTCAGCACGGCGTTGAGCTTGGCCGGGTCGATCTTGTGCAGGACGCTCGACCAGGTTCTCGAACACGGTGTTGACTTCGGTGCTGACGTTCTGCGATCTGAGCACCTGCCCCGGCGCGAGCCGCTTCGGGCTCGGATCGTCGGGATAGATCAGGTCGACGTACTTCGCGCCGAATGCCGTGGTGGCGCGGATCTCGGCGCCGACGTTGGCCGGGATGTACTTGACCTGATCCGGGTCGATCTCGAGCTTCAGGCTGACCGATCCTGCCACCGCCCACGATGGTCGCGACCCGCCGACCTGGACGCCGCGCATCTTGACCTTGGCGCCGGTCTCCATCACCAGGCCGGCGCGATCCGAGGTCAGAGTCACCGGCACAGACGACGTGAACGTCCCGGCGAACATGACGGAGGTGCACGGCGATCGAGCAGCGGCGATCGCGGCGAGCAGGATCAGCGTCCACCACGCCGGGTGGAGTCGCGATCTCTCCCACGCTCTCTGACCGCTTCGCCATCGCGCTACCCCGACAGGTTGAAGTTGCCGGACTGGCCGTAGATGGCCAGTGAGACGAACAACGTGACGAACACGGCGGCGACCAGGGAGGCGCGCACGGCACGCCCGACCGCCTCGCCGACACCGGCGGGACCACCCGTGGCGGTGTAGCCGTAGTAGGTGTGGACCAGCATGATGACGACCGCCATCGCGATCGCCTGCAGGAACGACCAGATCGAGGTCGCGCGGATTCAGGAAGGTGTTGAAGTAGTGGTCGTAGACGCCGGTGGACTGCCCGTAGACGGCGGTGGTCCGACGCGCGTCGCGAGGAACGCCATGAGCACCGCGACGCAGTACAGCGGAATGACGACGATGACGCCGGCGATGACACGGGTGGACGCCAGGTAGGCGATCGAGCGGATGCCCATCACCTCGAGCGCGTCGATCTCTTCGTTGATGCGCATCGCGCCCAGTTGCGCGGTGGCGCCCGCGCCGATCGTGGCGGCCAGCCCGATGCCGGCGGCCAGCGGCGCGATCAGGCGGACGTTGAGGAAGGCCGAGGCGAACCCGGTCAGCGCCTCGACGCCGACCTCCGGCAGCTGGTTGTAACCCTGGATGCGCGATCAGCGAGCCGGCGGACAGCGTCAGGAAGCCGACGATGACGATCGTGCCGCCGATGACGGCCAGCGCGCCGGTGCCCAGGCTCATCTGCGCGATCAGCCGCACCATCTCGATCTCGGTAGTGCACGACCGCGTCGCCAGGTGCCCCGCAGCGTGCTGGGCGTAGAACTGGGTCTGGTCGCCGAGCCGGTTCCAGCCGTCGTAGCCCAGCCCCGCACGGCGCGCGCGCAGCCGCGGGAACGGGCTGCATGTGGCCGCCTGGCTCATGCGCCGAAGTCGCCTTCACTCCGACGGCGGTGGCGATCACGTTGATCACGAACAGCGCCATGAAGGAGAACACCACGGTTTCGTTGACCGCGTTGCCGACGCCCTGCGGTCCGCCTCCGACGGAGATGCCCTTGTAGCAGGCGATCAGGCTGGCGGCGAGCCCGAACATCGCCGCCTTGACCAGGTGATGACGACTTCGGTCAGTCCCGACCAGCAGCGTCAGGCCGGCGACGAATGCGCCGGGCGTGACGTGCTGGAAGAAGACGGAGAAGACAGAAGCCGCCGATGATGCCCGACCATGGTCACCATCGACGACAGCATCAGCGCGACGAGCGTCGCCGCCAGCACGCGCGGCACCACCAGCGCCTGAACCGGGTTGATGCCCAGCACCCGCAGCGCGTCGAGTTCCTCGCGGATCGTGCGCGCACCGAGGTCGGCGCACATCGCCGTGGCGCCGGCGCCGGCGACGACCAACACCGTCACGATCGGACCGATCTGCGTGACGGCGCCCAGTGCGGCGCCGGTGCCGGAGAAGTCGGCGGCGCCGATCTCGACGAGCAGGACGTTGATGGTGAAGACGGTCAGCACGGTGAACGGGATCGCCAGCATCAGCGTCGGAAACATCGACACCCGCGCGACGAACCAGGTCTGCAGCAGGAACTCTCGCCACGCCAACGGCGGCCGGAACATCTGGACGAAGGTGTCCAACGACATCGCGAAGAAGTCGCCGACCGAGCGGACCGGCTTCGCGAGAGCATCCGTGGTAACCACTACCCACTTCTCCGATGCTCAGTGCTCATTCGCATGTACGGCTGATTCCCTCCGCGGACCGAATGCTGGACACTCTCCGTGTACCTGTGACCACTGAACTCAAGTACTGCCGGGAAACCGTACACCACGATTTTCACAACGAGCAACATTCTCTGACATTCCGTTATGACGCTCGACGGGGTTCGGCGCAGTAGAAGAAGTCGGCTTTGCTACAAACGGACGCGACCGCCCGTCAGCGAAACGTCTCCGTACCGAGGACGCCGTTCGCTAATGCCACACGTCCTAGTTACGCGGTCATCCAGCGTTGAGGCCAGCATCGGCACAGGTGCACAGGCTGGCGAGGCCGTCATCGGGCACTGGCCTGCGGATCTTGGCCTGGGCAGCTAGTTGCTCAAGCGCTTGCCGAGTCCGGCAGTGCCAGCTTTTGCCGACGGCGCATCCTTCAGCCGAACTAAAACTCGCCTACTCTGAAATGCGTGAATTCGCAGACAATGGTTGCTAGCAATTCAGTGTCCGCGACTTTACGGGCATCGGATAAATGTTGTGAATAACCGTGACTGCTTATTTCGGCACTGCGTCCGGACGTGCGTCCCATTTTCTGGTATTGACAGGCGAATTCGATCGGTACACGCCAGAGTCGATTACTCGCAATTCGCCATTAACGTCGGCCGGCCTGCGCACTCCGACACATGACCTCGCTGGCGCGTGACGGGCGCGCGAGCTCTCGCACGATGGGCGACGGGACACGTCACCAAGCGGGCGATGACTACCGAGAAGGCCCGCTTGAGCGGCCTATCGCGACGACAACAGCATCGAGATCGGCTCGCCGTGCGGCTCCGCCGCGAATCCCGTCGACGAATCGATCGGAATCCAGTACGCGACGGCGCTCGAGGACGTTCAGAATCGTCCCCGGAGTCACGCACGACAGCTATCAAGCAAATTATCTATCCATTTATCGGATTAAGCGAATTTGCGTGATACGCGTCTCATCACACCCGAGAGCCGACGCCGACCGCTTTTCCGCGTCGTGCTCACAGACGTTATAGGAGCGATTGCTCGGAGCACCCATAAGGCCGCCGGATCGCAACAATGCCGATCATTCGAATCCGCCTTCGCGCCCTTCGCCGGGCGGGTTCGCCGTGACGAGCAACGTGCGAACCGCCCTCGACGAAGGCACGTTCGCTTGTAGTATCCGACCATGATTCGGTGTCTGACCCTCATCGTCAGCGTGCTTGTCGTCGATCGTCGTCGCCATCGGCGTCGCCGGGACGGCAACTGCGCAGCCGACGGATGAACCGTCCCCCGACCCGTCGTGCGTCTACACGCTGTCGGCGCCAGAGCTGGTGTCGGTGTCGGGAGTCGCTGATGGTGACGGCGACGCTTGCCCCCTTCCCCTGCACGGGCTCGATCAACCCGAACTCGATGACGGTGTGCGTGTCTGTGCAGGGGGATATCGTCGAACGGCGAGTGCGGCTTGAGGCGAGACCGATTCCGGCCCGGGTGCTCTTCGCCCCCTACCGGCCCGGCACGACCTACGAGTCGACGGGACGGGGATGCGGTTCGGTGTTCAGCTTCGAAGGCGCGATCTGCACCTCGGTGGGGCCCAAGACTGCGACCCTTTGACACAAGCGTCAATCGCGCGCGGCGTAATCCACGGCCGCCAGACGAGTTCGGACGCCACCGCGAGCACCTCACACCATGACCGCTCGAGCAGGGCGATGACCCATTCCTCGATGGCCGGGGCGCGATGGCGGACCGCCGTGTAGAGTTACATATCTTACTAAGTAAGCGACGTGAGATAGGGACGGTTGCATGCAGTGGGGACTGCCCTGGCCGGGTGAGGCCATGGCCGCTGAGGCCGAGGCCGCCGGTGCGACCGCCTTCTGCGCGGGCGAGTTCGCCGACATCAGCGCGTATGTGACCGCCACCGAGATGGCGCATTCCACGGCGACCGCGATGATCGGTCCCGGCATCGCCTACGCGTTCGCGCGATCGCCGTTCGTGCACGCCGCGTCCGTCCGGCATCTGTCGAAGCACGCCGGCGGCCGCGTGTTCCTCGGCCTGGGTGCGGGCACCCCGCGAATGAATCGGGACTGGTTCGGCGTCGACGCCGATCACCCCGCGCGCGGATGGCCGAGCTGATCGAGTCATCAGGGTGTTCCTGCACGCCGAGAACGGCGAACCGCTCCGCTACCACGGCGATTTCTACACCATCGACGCCGACATCCGTGCGCCGGTCGTTCGGCCGGCTCGACGTCCCGATCCTGATCGGGGCATTCAACAAGATCATGCTGCGCACCGCCGGCCGCGTCGCCGACGGCGTGCTCGGCCACGGCCTGTTCACCGATCGCTGGTGGGCCGAGGTGGTCGATCCGGAGCTGACACGCGGCGCCCAATCGCCGGCCGGCGACCCCAGCGCGCTGCGACGGTGGGGCTGGCTGATCACCGCGATCGATGATGCCGATCCGGAACGCGCGGCCTTCGCGAGGCGCGCTTGCAGATCGCCTTCTATCTGACGGTGCGCACGTACGACTCACTCGTCGAGCTCCACGGTTGGCAGGACCAGGTCGACGCGATCCGCGGGCGTTCCGAAGCGGTCGTCCGGAGACGATTGGCGACCATGTCACGGACACATGCTGTGGGCCGTCGCGATCTGCGGCGATGCCGCAGCAGGCACGCGAGATGCTGACGACGCGGACCAGGCTGCCGGAAACGGCGTTCATCTCACCGCCGAGCTTCCTGGTAGGCCAAAGACGGTCGTCCGAATACGACGCGGCTGCCATACGACTGGTCCGCGACCTGAGATGACCGGGTTACTGAGTATCACAACTGAAGCAGCAAGGAGGCCACGGTGTCTCGACTTGAACCGCTTGCGCAGATGATCTCGCCCGAGTCGCGGTCACGCGCCGTCCGATCGCCCAAGACGGCCGAACTGGTGGCGAGAACACTGCGCCGGATGGTCGTGGATGGCCAGCTCAAGGACGGCGACTTCCTCCCCCACGAGGCGGATCTCATTGCGCACTTCCAGGTCAGCCGGCCGACATTGAGGGAAGCCGTACGCGTCCTGGAGTCGGAACGGCTCGTAGAGGTGCGGCGTGGTTCTCGGACTGGAGCCAGGGTCTGCGTACCAGGACCCGAGATCGTCGCGCGACCGGCGGGACTGCTGCTCGCATTGTCGGGTACGACATTGGCCGATGTGATGGCGGCGCGCACGGCCCTCGAGCCTCCAGCGGCAAAAATGCTTGCCGAGAACGGCACCGCCGAGGCGCACAAGGAACTGGGTCGTCTCATTGACGACATACCGCGCGCTTGGCAGGCCGGAACGCTGGCCGCCGCGACGGCCAACCTGCACCGCCGCATGGTCGAACTCTCCGGCAACGCGACATTGGGGATCATCGCAGGCATGCTCCACGAGATCGGCGAACGACACACCGCCGCAGCGCTTCTCGGTGTCAGCAGCCCCCCGAGGGACGAGTACGCAAGACTGGTCAAGTCCTACGCCCGGCTCGTGGCTCTGGTCAACGCCCGCAAAGGCGATGCAACCGAAGTGCACTGGCGCAAGCACATGGAGGCAGCGAGTGCCGCACTTCTCCAGGGCTACGAGAAGACGAAGGTGCGCGACATCATCGACTGAAAGCCGACTGACGGTTGGTTGAGACGGGTCTCGCCATTCCCAGGAATCAGTGATACGTTTATCTCATTAAGTCGCAGAGATGAGACGCCCGGTCATTGAGGATCGCAGGAGGCTCGGTGGCACCGAAAGCACTTGAGGGAGTTCGCGTCCTCGAGGTAGCACAGTTCACGTTCGTGCCCTCGGCCGGTGCGGTGCTTGCCGACTGGGGTGCCGACGTTGTCAAAATCGAACATCCGGTTACCGGAGACGCCCAGCGCGGCCTGGTCCGGATACTCGGAGCCGCGGTGACCGCGCCGGGCTCGTCGTTCGCACCCATCATGGAGGCACCCAACCGGGGCAAGCGCAGTGTCGGTCTTGCACTGGACAATCCCGAGGCACGCCCACTACTCGAGGAACTGATCCGGCGCAGCGACGTCTTCCTCACCAACTACCTGCCGTCCGCGCGGAGCAAGCTGGCCATCGACATCGAGGACGTTCGCAGCGTCAACCCGGACATCATCTATGTCGCGGGGAGTGGATTCGGTTCCAGTGGACCCGACCGCGACACCGGCGCATACGATGCGACGGCGTTCTGGGCACGCGGCGGCAGCGCAGACGGCGTCATGGCGCCCGATGCCGACAGCGCACCGTTCATGCCCGCCGGCGCGTATGGCGACAACATCGGCGGCATGTCGATCGCGGGCGGGGTGGCAGCGGCGCTGTACCGGCAGGCAAGTCACCGGTGAGACCTCGGTGCTCGACGTATCGCTGCTCGCCGTCGGTGCGTGGGCGACCCAATTCAGTGTGAACATGGCGATGCTCGTCGACGGGCCATTGCCAAAGGCCGAGCGCAAGACTCAGGCGCCGGGAAATCCGTTGACCGGTGCATACCGTACGAGCGACGGCCGCTTCATCCAGCTGTCCATGCTGCAGCCGACGAAGTACTGGCAAGAGTTCTGCGGCCTGATGGACGTCGACGAATATGCGGACGACCCACGCTTCGGCACGCTCGAATCCATGCTCGACAACTGTGACGCCGCCTATGACATCGTCTGCACGGCGATTGCGCAGCTGCAGCCTGGCCGAGTGCAAGAAACGGCTGAGCCGCGGCACCGGACAGTGGGCGCCGGTACAGGACGCGTGGGATCTGGCCAATGACGAAGCACTGATCGCCAACGGGCGGATCGCCGAAATCGTTGATGCCGAGGGCAATCCCCGACGGCTGGTAAACAGCCCCGTGAGGTTCGACGACGAATCGCCTGGGCTGACCCGGGCCCCGCAGTTCGCAGAGCACACCGACGAGGTGATCAGAGAACTCGGGGTGGACGACGACCGACTCATCGAACTCAAGATCGCAGGGGCCATCACATGACGGCCGTCCCCGTCAGTCCCATCGACGACGGCACGGTGCGCGATCGGCTGATCCGCGCGGCAGACGCCGAGATAACCGAGCGCGGGATCGAAAGCATCCAGATGGAGGCGGTCGCGATCAGGGCAGGCGTGCTCCCGCGCCACCGCTTTCCGGCAGCTCGGCAACGTTCCCGAAATGCTCGTGCAGGTTGCACTTTTGCGGGCGCGCCGCCACACCGCGGCGGTCGAAACGCTGATGTCGACGAAAGTGGGTGTGTTCGCCAAAGTCGAGGCGGCACTGTTGTACACGACACGTGAACTGCCGACGGATCCATCGATCTCGGCATTGATCGCTCAACGGTCCGCGTCGGTGCACCATCCCCGTGTGCACCAGATGGCCGTGGACGCCATGGGACCGGCGCTGCAAGAGGGCCAACGCAACGGCGAGGTGCGCAACGACCTTGGCATCGACGAGATCATCGACTTTCTCGTCGAGCAGACATACATCGCAGCCGAGGAGCTCGACCGCTCAGATGCCGCTGTGCGTAGGCGGTTCCGGCATTTCATCGTTCCGGCGCTCGCGGCGTCCGGCGGGTCGGCCGGAGAGCGTCTCTCGCTGACGAGAGAAGCCGAGGATGCCGTCGGCGTGGCGCTCGACGCCTTGACCAACCTCGCCGGTCACTTGCAACGCGACAGACAGCCCCAAGAAGATCAGGAAGGATGACATGGCCGACAACGAGACGGTTTCCTCGTGTCCCGTCAAGAATTTCGAGTTCGTGGCGGGAGCATCGGCACCCGCGCTGACGAACTTCCGGCTCCTCGACGACCTCCAGGACGAGATCCGGCCCGCGCTGCGCAACGCCGAGGGGGACGGCTACTGGATGTTCACCGACTATCCGACCATTCTCGACGGGCTGCAGCACCCTGAACTCTGGTCGAGCAGCGTCATCGTGCCCAACGACCCTGAGCCGCCGTACAAGTGGATCCCCGTCATGCTCGATCCGCCCGAGCACGCCAAGTGGCGCAAAGTGCTGGCCGAATACTTCTCGCCTGGACGCGTCAAAGGCATGCAGGACGAACAACATCGGCTCGCCGGTGAGTTGATCGACAAGCTGAAGGCCCAGGGCGGCTGCGAATTCGTCACTCAGATGGCGCGGGTTTTCCCGTCCATCGTGTTCCTGAACATCATGGGAATGCCGCTGGACCACCTCGACGACTTCCTGAAATGGGAGGACCTGATCCTCCACACCCAAGGCATCGGTGAGGAGGTGAACGCGCGGCGGCTCGAGGGCATGACGCACGTCATGGGGTTTTTCTCCGGACTCATCGAGCAGCGCCGAGCCGAGCGCAATCCGGATGCCGGCGACATCGTGAGTACCGCCATCGACTGGAAGATCGACGGCGAGCCGGTCAACGACATGGACCTGTTGAACTGTCTACTGCTGCTCTTCATGGCAGGCCTGGATACTGTCGCCAGCCAATCGTCCTATGCGATGCTGCATTTGGCGACGCACTCCGGTGACCGCCAGAGGATTGCGACCGACCCCGGCGTGATCCCACACGCAGTCGAGGAGATGTTGCGGGTGTACCCGATCGTGCAGACGGCGCGGAAGGCCACCCAGGACATGGATTTCCACGGATGCCCGGTGAAGGCCGGCGACATGGCCGCATTTCCGCTCGCATTTGCGAATCGTGATGACGAGATGTTCCCCGACGCACGCCGGGTCGACCTCGACCGGGGTGTCACCCGCCACATCGCCTTCGGTGGGGGCCCGCACCGATGCCTCGGGTCTCACCTGGCCCGCCAAGAGCTCGCGGTCCTGCTCGAGGAATGGCATAAGCGCATTCCTGACTATGAGCTGGCGGCAGAGCCCATCGAGCACGGCGGCCAGGTCTTCGGGCTCAACTCACTCGAACTGCGTTGGAAAGCCTGAAGGCAAGTAGCTCAGCCGCCGCGTAACTCCCGGCGCAGGATCTTGCCGGTCGCCGTCTTGGGTATGGCGTCGACGATCTCGATCTGACGGGGATACTTGTACGCCGCGAGCCGGCTCTCGGCAGTAGGCGATGAGTTCGTCCGGATCGAGCCGAATGACCCTGCGCAACGACACGTAAGCCTTCACCGTCTCGCCGCGGTACGGGTCAGGCACGCCGACAACACCGGCCTCGAGAACGGCCTCGTGGGTGTAGAGCACGTCCTCGACTTCGCGCGGCCACACCTTGTAGCCGCTCGCCACGATCATGTCCTTCTTGCGGTCGACGAGGTAGTACCACCCGTTCTCGTCGGCGATAGCCGACGTCGCCGGTCAGCAGCCAACCGTCGCGCATCGCCGCTTGGGTCGCGGCCTCGTTGCGCCAGTATCCCGGCACGATCTGCGGGCCGCGACGGCGAGCTCGCCGAGTTGTCCTGCAGGCAAGCGGCTTTCCGTCATCGTCGAGCACCGCGACGCGTGCGCTGAGCATCGGGACGCCCACGGACAGCGCCTGCGTTTCGGACTCCACCGGAGCGGCGGTGCCCATCGGCACCGCCAGCACCGGCGACGTCGTCTCGGTCATCCCGTAGACGTTGTGGATGTAGTACCGAAGCGCTGCCGGAATCGATCCGCGGTGGCGGCGGCGACGGGTGCACCGCCGGAGGCGATCTTGGTCAACGAGGCCAGGTCGCGCGCGTCGACGTCGCGACTCGCCGAGCGCGATGAACACCGTGATCGCGCCGACGGTGAAGGTGGGCCGGTGCCGCCGGATCATGTCGAGAGTCACGTCGATGTTGAACCGGTACGTACAGCACCAGTGAGGCGCCCGCGGCGATGCTGCAGGCGATGTGCCCGGTCAGCCCGGTGACGTGGAACAGCGGTGCGACTCCGAGCACCACGTCGTCGTCGCCGAGCGCGAACCAGTCGCGGTAGGCGCATCCGCCGGTCTCGACGTTGCGATGCGTGTTCATCGCGCCCTTCGGCGCCCCGGTGGTGCCGGAGGTGTAGGTGATCACCGCGACCTCGTCGGCGTCGACGGTGATCGGCTCGGGAACGCGTCCGTCGTATTGCCGCGATGAGCTCGGCAGAAGTCCTCTGCACCTTCGGGGATCGCGACGCGATCGGCAGGCAGGATCCGTCGTCGCCCGTCGACTGAAAGTCCAGCGCGCTGGTCGTGATGACACTCGACGACCGACGACCGGTCGACCACGTCGGCGAAGCTCGGCGAGTGCAACTCGTCGAGCGCGACCAACACCGTCGGTGTCGAGTCGGTGAGCAGCTTCGCCACTTCCCGCGGTGTCAGCATCGGGTTGATCGCGACGACGACACCACCGAGCTTCCACGCCGCGATCAGCGCCAGCACGTACTGCGGGACATTCTGCAGGTAGAGCGCGATGCGATCGCCACGGCCGGAATCCTCTGTCCGCCAAGGCGACAGCGAACGCATCCGACATCCGGTCGACCTCGCCGTAACGTCAGCACGCCGTCGAAGTAGAGCAGGAACGGATCGGTCGCGCCCCGACGCGACGGCCGAACGGAACGCCGACAGGATGGTCGTCACGGCCGGTGCAGGGTCAGACCCTGGGCATTGAAGAAGAATCCGCCGGCGGTGATCAGCGCGCGTCGCGCATCGGCCACCTGTCGCTCACCTGCGGCGCCCTGGAGTTGGTGGACGGCCTCGCGGATGTGACCGGAACCCTGGGTGGCGCCCTCGGCCAGCGAGCCGCCGTGCGGGTTGACCGGGATCCTGCCGTTGATCAACGCGCGACGCTCGTCGTCGACCCAGTGCTGACGCAGGAATGCGCCCGCCTCACCGGGTTTGCACCATCCGGCGTTGTCGATCCAGTTCAACGTGATCGGGGTGAATCCGTCGTAGGGGAAGTACACGTCGATGTCGTCGATCCAGAAGTCGCTCTTGGCTTTCAGCGTTTCGATGACGACCTGCTGACCGTGCTGACGCAGGCCGACGGTCTGGTCCTCCTCGTTGTGGCGGACCTGTCCGAGGACGGCGGCGTTGATCAGCACCGGCGGCAGCGCCATGTCCTTCGCGCGTTCCGTCGTGGTGATGATGAAGGCGTCGGCGCCGTCGACGGCGGGGTCCATGTCGTACAGGCACAGCGGTTCGCGAATCATCGGGGCGCTCAGGTAGTCGTCCATGGTCAGCGGATCCCGCATCGCGGCGCCGGGGTTGCGGGCCGGCGTTGGAGCGCGAGTTGATCGCCACAAGCCCGAAATCCTCACGGGTGACGCCGTATTCGTGCATGTAGCGCGAGGCCCACCCGGTGTAGCCGACGGACGCGGCCATCGTCTCCGGCCCGGGTTGCGGATCGGACAGGCCGGGAGTGGCGATCCGGCGGAAGGGGTCCTTCAGCGCCGAACCCGAGTTCCATGCCGCGCGGTAGGCGGCGTGGTAGACGAGCGCGACCTCGCACAGGCCGGCGTGCACGGCCGCCGCCGCCGTCGCGACGTGATCGACCAATCGGGATGACCGGATTGCCCGACCAGGTGATCTCGGGTATGCCGAGGACCGACTGCAGGACCGGGGTCGACGGCCAACTGCCGCAAAGGCCGTCGATGTCGTCGCGCGCTGATCCCGCACTTGTCGATGACGTCGATGCAGGCTTCGGCCGCCAGGGACGCCTGGCTGCGGGCGAGGTTCTTGGCGACGAAGCCCGTGGTGGATGCCCCCGCGATCGCGACGCGGTCCTTCATGCTCATGAGGCGCGGTCCCGCAGGACGAACACCGGCATGGGCACGCCCGCGCGGTCCGACCAGTCCAGGCGCACCGGCGTTCCGATGCGGATGTCTTCGTTGGCCGCGCCGACGACCGTCGAGGTGAACCGCAGGCCCTCCTGCTCGTCGAGTTCGACTGTCACAACGGGGTAGGGCGTCTGATAGTCGACGCCGGGCGCGGCCGGGTCCGCGGTGCAGGAAAATGGCCATGAAGATCACTCCGTCGCCGCTCACCGGTTGGGCCGACACCTGCGTCGACCAACAGTCGGGGCAGATCGGCTTCGGCGGGTGCGTGCCACCGGTCACACGCACCGCACCGGTTCAGCAGCAGCTCTCGACGAAGGCGCCCGCGGTAGTGCGCGGCGTTGTCGTGGGTGATCGGCTCGCCCGGAAACCGTTGTACGAGTTCGTCGTCGGAGATATCGATGGACATCGACGGCTCAGCCCGTTCCGCTGGAGAGCTTCATGCCGTTCTCCCGCAGGAAGTCTCGGCGGGTGACCTCGTCGAGCGACTCGACCTTCAGATAGAAGTCAGCAGGCTCGCGAAGACCTTCGGCATGCGGCCAGTCAGAGCCCATCAGCAGCGTCTCGGAGGTTCCGAGCCTTTCGATGAGGCTGATCGTGTCGTCCTCGGGATACGGAACGACGCGCACGTGCTTCTTGAAGATCGCGCTCGGACGTTCCGTCAACTGGCCACCCAGCCACGGACCGAGCCTGCCCATGCCGCGGCTCTTGTCCATGTGCCGGATGAAGTGCGGAACCCACTCGGCGCCGAACTCGCTGACCAGAACCTTGATGTTCGGGAACCGGCCGAAGAGGTTGTCGAAGATCAGCGCGGACAACGTGTCGGTGATCGGTCGCTCACCGTAGGTGTTCTGCCACTGCCAGGCCGAGAACTGGAACGGCGGGCGCAGACCCCAACCCCACTGGGACGCCACGTTGTCCTGATAGTGGAACTCGGCGATGTGGTAGCAGACCACCGCGCGCGCCTCGTTGATGCGGGCCCAGAACGGATCGAAGTACGGGTCACCGGGCGACCGTCCGTAGGCCGGGCCGGCCGGCAGCACGACGAAGCGGGCGCCGGCATTCAACACACGGTCGGTCTCCTCGCACAGGCGGTCGAGGTCGCGCATCGAGAGCATCGCCGGGGCGTAGATCCGGTCCTGGAAGGCGAAGCCCCAGTCCTCGTTGATCCACTTGTTGAACGCCTCGATGTTGTCGTAGAGCGGGTCGATGCCCTTGAGGTACTCCTCGGCCATCAGCGCCCAGCCACCGGGATACATGATCGATCGCTCGATCTGCTGCTCGGTCAGTTGTTTGAGCCGCGCGTCGCGGTCGAGATATTCGGGCTGCATCGGCTCGAAGAACCGCTCGGCGTCCGACTCATCGCCCGACGACCTCTGCTTGAGCATCTCCACCAGCGAGCCGGGCACATACGCCTGGTCGAGGTCGTTCTCCAGGGCGGTGACGATCCGGTCGTTGGCGAGCAGCACCTTGCGTCCCGACGGCGCCACGATCGGCCGAACAGCGGTGTCCAGCTTCGCTTTCGGCATGAATCGGGTGAAGCAGTCCTCGGCCTCGTACGAATGCTGGTCGAAGTCCGTCAGCTGGTAAGGGAGTTCACCGACGCTGTTCTCGATGAGGGCCATGAGCAGCTTCCTTCCCTGGGTCGCTGATGCTGACTATACACGGTAAAGTTAAAGGTTGAAATGGGGTCGTCCGTCGCTAGAAGCCGGTGAACTTCGGCGGGCGTTTGGCCAGGAAGGCGGCCTTTCCCTCGGCGGCGTCCGCGCTGGGCCCGACCCAGAGGACGGCCTGCTGCGCATCCCCGAGCGAGGAGTCCAGCGTCGACTCCATGGCCCGGCGCATCATCTGCTTGACCGCCCGCAGCGCCAGCGGCGCCGCCGCGGCGAGCCCCCGCGCCACTTCGAGCGTGCGGTCCTCGAGTTCGTCGTCGGCCACCACCTCTGTCGCCAGACCCAGTGCGAGGGCGGTCTGCGCGTCGTAGATCTCCGACAGCGCGACCATGCGAAACGCCTTGTCGTAGCCCATGGTTCTGGGGAACAGCCAGGCGCCGCCTTCGTCGGGCAGCAGGCCGACGCGGGCGCTGGTGTCGCCGAGTCGCGCGCTCGCTGCCACGAGTCGGATGTCGCAACACAGCGCGAACGCGAGTCCGCCGTTGACCGCGATGCCGTTCACGGCGCAGATGACCGGCTTGTCGAGTTTGTGCAAGGCAGTGACCACCGCATGCGAATCCTCCCGCAGCTCGCGGGCCCGCCCGATCTGGTGGCTGGTGTGGTCGTCGAAGCCGGCGTCGGGTGACACGTCGCCACCCGTGCAGAACCCGCGTCCCGTCCCGGTCAGCACCAGGACGCGAACGGCGTCGTCGAGGCGGACCGTGCGCAGCGCTTCGAGGATCTCTGCGCACATCTGTGGCGTGTACGCCCCGAGCCGCTCGGGCCGGTTCAGGGTGATGCGGGCGATGCCGTCCTCCAGCACCTCGTAGCGTGCGTGGGGAGCTTCCGGCGTAGTCATCGCTGAAGCAGTCCGCGGCCAGGTTGCCGATGTTGATGATGCGGTTCAGTCCGATCCTCGACTGTTCGTAGCCGGTGCTCGGATAGCCGTTGGTCAGGAAGGCGAACGACAGCCCGGTATCCGGATCCGCGAAGCCGATCTGGCAAGCGGCCCCGCCGTGGCCGAATGTCCGCGGTCCCGTCGCGGTCGGCAGGAAACCGTGCGACAGGCCGTCGTCACCCACCATCACGATGAACAGCCCCACATTGCCCGGCACGCTGGGGGTTCCACCGCGTTCGCCGGTGACCGGCAGCGTCACCCGGATGCGCGTGGCGTCCTCGACGACCTCGCGGCGCCACAGGTCGGACGACATCAGCGCCTGGTACCAGCCGGCGAGATCGGAGGCCGTCGCGACGGTCGAGTGGCTCGGTTCGCCCGCAGCCAGGATCTCGGGCCGCGCGAGATACCAAGGCCCCCAGGCGTAGACGTCGTCGTCGGAGCCGCCGTCGGTGCGCACGAACGGGGCCACATCGTGCTGGCGTTCGACAGGTGGGCCGATCTCGATGGAGTCGAGGCCCAACGGCCCACTCAGCGTGGACCGCAGGTACTCGCCGATCGGCACGCCGGTGAGCCGCTCGCACAGCTCGGCGATCACCCAGGCCGCCGACGTCAGATGGAACTGGAGTTCGGTGCCCGGTTCATAGGTCAACCGCCACTTGGAGAAGGCCGTGAGGCGTTCCTCGCGGTCGAGCATCGCCGGGTATCCCAGCGGCGCGAGCGGGAACCCGCCCACGTGCGTGACGACCTGTTCGACGGTGACGGAATCCTTTCCGTTCGTGCCGAATTCCGGAATGTAGGAGGCGACGGTCCGCGACGTGTCGAGCAGCCCGTCGGAGATGAGCTTCCACAGCACACCGGCGACGATGGTCCGGCCGGTCGATTGCAGGACGTAACGGGTCGACGGCGTGGCGGCGCCGAACGTCTCCGAGACGTACTCCTGGCCGTCGACATGTACGGCAACCTGCGCCGACGGCAGTGTGCCGTTGTCGACCTCGAGCCGGCACCGGTCGATCAGGACGTCGAGCCTGCGCTGGTCGGGTTTGACGTGCTGTCTCTCTGTCACCATGCGCCTCCTTCGATTGGTCGCCCGACGCCGCCCACACCGCGCGCAGTTCGGTCTTGCGGACCTTGCCCGCCGGGGTGCGGGGAAAGTCGTCGCGATGGCACCGCAGATCTCCTCCGGCCACTTGTATTTCGCCAGCCCTGCCGTTGAAAGATGTTGGCGCACATCGATCGAGCGTCGGCGGATCTCTCGGCCCGGCACCGGCCTGACGAACGCGCACGCCCGCTCGCCCGTCCTCGGCGTCCGGGACGGCGATGACGGCGACGCTCGGCGATGTCCGGCATGGAGGTCATGGCCGCCTCGATCTCGGCCGGGCTGATGTTCATCCCGGCCCGGATGACGATGTCCTTCTTACGGTCGACGACGGTGAGGTATCCCTCGTCGTCGAGGCAGCCGATATCGCCCGTGCGATACCAGCCGTCGTCGAATGCCGCCGGCGTTCAAGCCGGGATCGGTGTAGCCGCAGAACAAGTCGGGTCCTCGGCTGTAGATCTCGCCACGGGCACCTGCCGGCAGGTCGGCTCCGTCGTCGTCGACGATGCGCACGTCGACACCGGCGCACGGCCTGCCGTCGGTGTGGGCGCGCTTGCGCAGCCGGGTCGGCGGCCATGCCGAGCGCGATGCTCGGGTGCTCTGTGCATCCGTAGCCGCGCATCGTCGACGATGCCCGCGCGCTCGGCGCGCAGCACCAACTCGGCGGGAACCGCGGCTCCGCCCGAGTGAACTCATCTCGATGAGCTCATGGTGCTCGGGCGGTGCACGCGGGATGGTCGAGCAGCGACGCGAGGAACAGCGGCGCGCCGGTCCCTGCCGACAGTGACTCCGCCGTCATCAACTCGAGCACCTCGCCCGCATCCCAGTAGTCGAGTAGGTGGATCTCCTGGCCGAGAAGCGGCGGAACCAGCACCGACACCAGCATTCCCGTGACATGTGCGATCGGCGACGTGCTGGCCAGCGGACGTGACCTGGAGGCCATCAGCGGCGACATGTGCGCACGCGTCTCGGCGCACAGCGCGCGATGGCTGAGCAACGCGCCCTTCGGATCGCCGGTGGTGCCCGACGTCCAGCCGATCACGGCGGGCTGCGCGGGGTCGACGGCTGCGAGCTCGTCGAGCATCGCTCCGGTCGATCAGCGTGGTCGAAGTCGATGACCGTCGGCCGGCGCGGCCGCGTCGCCGATCGCGACGACGTGCTCGAGCACGCGGCAGGTCGGCGCGCGTCCAGCGCGTCGAAAGCAAAGGGCCGATCGGGCTGGTTCCAGACGACGAGTGCCCGGGCGCCGGACTCGCGCAGCGCG
The DNA here is from genome assembly GCA_963721195.1 of uncultured Actinomycetota bacterium. Classification (GTDB taxonomy): domain Bacteria; phylum Actinomycetota; class Actinomycetes; order Mycobacteriales; family Mycobacteriaceae; genus Mycobacterium. Next base: position 249,508 of record CAVRIH010000006.1, read on the forward strand.
TGGTTGAGCTCGCGCGGTCCGGCCGTGTGCCCGACGGGCACCAACGTCGCGCCGAGCAGAGCCAGCCCGTAGAACACGGCGGCGGCTTCTGCGCTGTTGGGAAGGGTGAACGCGACCGGATCGCCCGCCGCGATGCCGCGGCGTGGCGAGGCCCGCCGCGAGCCTGCCGAGCCCAGCGTCGTCACGTCCCCGACGGTCCCGCTGAACGGCCGGCTTCGGGAGTGAACGCGGAAGGTCTTGGCCGCTCGAGGAGGTCAGCGCGTCGTGCAGCAGCGCGGGCAGCGCCCGATCGTCCCACCACCCGTTGGCCCGATAGCGCTCGCGCAACTCGGCGGTGGGATCAACCGTCGTCCACATGGTCATCTCATCAACTGAGCTCTGGAACAGAGACATCGCCGCGCCGGGTCAGTCATCGACGTCATTACTCCAGGTGCCGACGCCACCAAGTAGGTCGGCCATCGCAGAGTTGCTGGCGACCGAAAGGACGGCAGGTACCAGCGTCTGGCTCGCGTGCAAGGTATCCACGTATTCGCGCACCCCGATGATCAAGTCCCGGTCCGGGTGCAAGGTGGTGATGAACGTGTAGACGTTGTTGTACCGGCCGCCGCCAGGCAGGTCAGCGAAGCTCTCGACCATCAAGGCGACGCGGTTCCCCTCGACGATCGACCCGACGGACGCGAATCTCATGGGAACGACAGAGAAGGCTTCGGCGAGAAGCGCTTTCATCCGCGTCATCGGGCCGTCGGCGCGAGTGGCCATGTCCCACCACGTGCCGCCGTCGTCAAGCAGCGCCAGTCCCCGATCGACCTCGCCGGCACCGATCAGCTCCCACGGCCGCCACGCCAGCTTTTCGGCTTGCTCACGTGTTCGAGCCACTTCGCGCTCCGATGTCATCTCACTGCAGTCGATTACCTATACACTGTACAATTACTCATCACCCTACGGCAAGGATCAACGGCGATGACAGGCAAGCTGGTCTACCTGGCGCGACGTAATCCTGTCCTCACTCACGAAGAATTCGCCAGACGCTGGGTGAAGCACGCCACGAATGTCAGCGCAGGAGCACCCGAAGCTCTGACCGAAATACGAATGGCCCGTTATTGTCTCGCCGAAGCGGGCGCAGAGTATGACGGCGTCGGGTTGCTGAGCCTGGAAAGTTTGAATTCGATTCCTACCATGCACCGTGCGCTGGTCGGCACCGAAGTCAGCCTGGCCGATGAATTGCGGACGTTCTCCACTTTCGTCAAGGACTTCACCGTCTACTGCGACGAGCAAGTCCTGCGCGACGCACCACCCACGACGCACGCCGTGTTGCATTTCGTCCGCCGGTCCGCGTCGATTGGCCCGAGCGCGTACGCCGCCGCGTGGCGTGACTATGCGCGTGAGCTCGAACAGTCCCTCGACGGCACACTCAGTCGACATGTACTCAACCACGTAATCGCGCCTGCGCCCCCGGGTTACGGCTTCGACGGCGTTCATGAACTGTGGTGCGAATCGTCGCAAGGTGCCGCCGCGATCGTGGCCGAACTCGACCGGCTGCGGCCGGAGGTCGCTGAGTGGCAATCGCCGAGAACCGGCGTCATCCTGTCCACAGAATCGATCTTGAGCTGGCCCTAAGCCGGCTCCATGGAAGGTAGCCATGTCTGACGCGATGTACGGCCTTGGTGATGAGTTGGTCGTCACCGCCGACGGGCCGGTCCGGGTCGTAACGCTCAACCGGCCGGATGACCTCAACGGCGCCAACCGGCCGATGCACCAGTCGCTGGCTCGCGTCTGGGATCACCTCGGCGCCGACAGCGACGCCCGCGCGGTCGTCGTTACCGGCGCAGGTTCTGCGTTCAGTGCCGGCGGCGACTTCGGCTACATGCAGGAGAACATCGACGACGAAGAGATGCGAGCGCAGACCATCGCCGAGGGGCGCGCCATCATCCGGGGCATGGTGCGGTGTCCGCTGCCGGTGATCGCCGCGGTAAATGGTCCGGCGGTCGGGCTCGGCTGCAGCATCGCGGTGCTGTGCGATCTGGTGCTGATGTCGGAGAACAGCTTTCTGGCCGACCCACATCTGCGGATGGGCCTGGTGCCGGGCGACGGCGGAATGGTGTGGCCCGCCCTCGCCGGGCTGTCCCGGGCCAAGGAATACCTGTTCCTGGGGTCGCGGATTCCGCCGGAGAAGGCGGTGGAATTCGGTCTGGCCAGTCGAGTCGTGGCGCCCGAACAGTTGATGCCCGAGGCGATGGCGCTCGCGAACCGTCTGGCGCAGGTTCCGCCCGCCGCGCTACAGCGGACGAAGACCGCGCTCAACGACTACCTCGAAGCCCAATTGGATGGAGCCTTCGAGTCGGCGCTGACCGGCGAGCTGGACAGCATGGGGTCAGTCGAGCACCGCGATGCCGTGGCGAAGGCGCGCGAGAAGAACGCTTGATCAGCCGTCAGAAGCCGGGCGCCCAATACATTTTGGCGTTTCGGATCTGACGCATCACTCGTCGTCGCACTGGAACTGCGGGTGCGGAGGGCCATTGACAGTTAGGGTACCCTGCCGCTATACAGTGATTACTGTACATAGTGACACACGAGCAGGGGCTGATGTGACCGACGTGACGCACTCGCCGACCGAGTCCCGCGCGAATGTGAGCGGGGATACCGCTACGGCCGCGGACGCGCGAGTCCGGGAGGTTGTCAGGGACGACTTCGTCCCCAAGGAGCCGTACTTCGACCCGAAGTACCTGGCGTTGGAGAAACAGCGCCTGTGGCCCAACGTCTGGCAGGTGGCGTGCCGGTTGGAGGAGATCCCACAGCCGGGCGACTTCATCACCTACGACATCGGTGACGAGTCGATTGTCGTGACCCGGCGCGACGAGTCGACTTTGGCGGCCTACTACAACGTGTGCCAGCACCGTGGCCGACGGTTGACCGAGGGTTGCGGCAACGCGAAGAACTTCTACTGCCGTTTCCACGGCTGGCGCTGGAACCTCGACGGGAGTCCCCGCGAAGTCCTCGACCGCGACGACTACAACGGTGCGTTGCAGGATGCCGACATCCGGCTCAAGGAGGTCGAACTCGACACGTGGGGTGGGTTCGTCTTCGTCACGATGGAGGACTCGCCCGCAGCCGCTGCGCGAGTATCTGGCGCCGGTGCCCGAGATCTTCGACGGCTACGAGTTCGAGAAGTCGCGGTTCCGCTGGTACAAGACGGTGATCCTGCCGTGCAACTGGAAGGTCGCGCTCGAAGCCTTCAACGAGGGCTACCACGTCGCGGCAACTCATCCGCAACTTCTGCGATACACCGACGACTGGACCGTCAGCGAGGCATTCGGCAAGCACGCAATGTTCACCTATCCGCCCGACAACCGGCCACTGGGATTCCCGTCGCGCCGACTGGGCGGCGAGGTACCCAAGGACATCCGACACGGGCTCGTCGGCGTTCATGGAATCCATGGAGCGAGACCTGCGTGCCATCTACACGTCACGCGGACGCGGAATCGGCGAAGCGGTTGTTGACCGACGTGCCCGAGGACGCGGACCCGATGGTGGCTCTGATGCAGTCGATGATCTTTCAGCGCGAAGCGGCGATCGAAGACGGTGCAGGCTGGCCCGACGGGCTCACGTTCGAGAACATCGTTCGCGCCGGCATCGACTGGCACATGTTCCCCAACCTCGTCGTGCTGCCGTACATGGATGGATCGCTGTGGTACCGGGCGCGACCCAATGGCGATGATCCGGACTCGTGCGTCTTCGACGTCTGGTCGCTGGTCCGCTACGGCGACGGCAAGGCGCCGCAACTGGAGCGGGAGTTCTACGCCGACTGGCGAGACCACGACGACTGGGGCGGAATCCTGCCACAGGACTTCCAGAATCTGGGCGAAGTTCAGCGGGGGATGAAGTCGCGCGGATTCGCCGGATCGCGAACGAATCCCATTCAGGAGAGACCGATTTCGAACTTTCACCGAGTGCTCCACGAATACCTGGACACACCGAGGCCACGAAGGACGCGCGATGACTCAACCCACCGCCGAGACGCTGCTGGGCATCTACCGCACGGCAGCGCTGATCAAACTCGTCGACGAACGCATCCGCAGCCTGCTGATGTCCGGCGAAATCGCACTGTCGTACTACTCCCCACGCGGGCAGGAGATCATCGCCGCCGCCACCGCGCAGAGCTTGCGACCCGACGACTACGTCGTCACGATCTACCGCGGCATACATGACCAGATCGCCAAGGGCGTGCCGCTGCGGCTCCTGTTCGCGGAGTACTTCGGCAAGGTGACGGGGTCCTGCAAGGGCAAGGGCGGCCCGATGCACGTCACCCACCCCGAGTCGGGCGTCATGCTGACCACCGGCGTCGTCGGCAGTGGACTGCCCATCGCCAACGGTTTGGCCCTGGCTGCGGTATTGCGCAACGAAGATCGCGTGGTGGTCACCAACTTCGGCGACGGAGCCAGCAACATCGGCGCGTTCCACGAGGCGCTGAACCTCGCGTCGTTGTGGAAGCTGCCGGTCATCTTCTTGTGCCAGAACAACGAGTTCGCCGAGCACACCACGTACGCCAACGGGACCAGTTGCGCCAACGTCGCCGATCGTGCCGTCGCCTACGGCATGCCGGGAGTGACCGTCGACGGCAATGATCCGGTGGCGATGTACCGGCGCCGCGGCCGATGCCATCGCGTCAGCACGCGCCGGTAACGGACCGACCTTGCTGGAAGCCAAGACCTTTCGCTTCATGGGGCACTTCTTCGGCGACGACGGCAGCTACATCAGCGAGCAGACTGATGGCCGAGCGGATGGCGAAGGATCCGGTTCCGGCGCTGCGCGCACGTCTGATCGCCGATGGGCTCGCCGATGAAGCGACCTTGACGGCCATCGAGGTCGAAGCTGGCGCGAAGATCGACGACGCGATCGAGTTCGCCCGTCAAAGCGACTACCCGGATGTCGAAGAACTCGGCCGCGACGTATATGCAGAGGAAGTGTTGGTATGACAACGGATTCAGCGATTCCATCACGTTCGCCCAGGCGTCCAACCTGGCGATGGACGAGGCGCTGGCCACCGACGAATCGGTGTTCATCCTCGGCGAGGACATCGCCGACGCTGAGGGCGGCGGCGTCGCCAAGGTGACGGCGGGCCTGTCGACCAAGTACGGCGCCCACCGGGTGCGCAGCACCCCGATCAGCGAGCAGGCCATCGCCGGAGCGGCGGTCGGCGCCGCAATCGCCGGGATGCGCCCGGTCGCCGAAATCATGCTGGCCAACTTCCTGTCGGTTGCCATGGACCAGATCGTCAACCACGCCGCCAAGATCCGCTTCATGTCAGGCGGCCAGACCAGCGTGCCGCTCACCATCCGCACCATGAGCGGCGCCGGCATGAGTTCCGGCGGTCAGCACTCCGACATGCCTGAAGCGTGGTTCGCCCACGTTCCCGGACTCAAGGTGGTGACCGGTTCGACGCCCGCGGAGGTCAAGGGCCTGCTGCTGTCGTGCATCTTCGACGACGACCCGTGCATCTTCATCGAGACGATGCCCACCTACTGGGACAAAGGACCCGCGCCCGAACCGGGTCTACGGATCCCGCTTGGCAAAGCCAACGTGGTACGGTCGGGCATCCGACGTCACCGTGATCTCCTATGGCCGGCCCGGTCGCGCAGGTCCTCGCGCTTGCCGACCGGTTGAGCGATGAGGGGATCGATCTGGAAGTCGTTGACCTGCGCACCATTTCGCCGATCGACAAGAAGACCGTGCTGGAGTCGGTAGCCAAGACGGGGCGTGCGGTGGTGGTCCACGAAGCCGTGGAGCAATTCGGGGTGGGCGCAGGCGTTTCGGCGCTGATCGCCGAGGAACTGCACGGCACGCTTCGCGCACCGGTCGTGCGGGTCGGCTCGCGGAATTGCCCGGTGCCGTTCAGCCGGCCGCTGGAGGAGGCGTTCATGTACAGCGACGACCGCATCGAGGCGGCGGTTCGGAAGGTGATGTGATGCCGCTTGTCCACCGCATCAAGATCCCCAAGCTGGGCATGGCCGTCGACGAGGCGACGCTCTCGGAGTGGCTCGTTACCGACGGCGCACGCGTCGACGTCGATACGCCGCATCTACGTGGCGGCCACCGACAAGGTCGACCAGGAAATCACGTCACCCGCGGCGGGGACCATCCGTCTGATTGGTGAGGTCGACCAGACCTACCCCGTGGGCACGCTCATCGCCGAGATCACGGGAGACTGATGGACATCAACGACTGGGACGTCGTCACGGATTGCGTGATGGTGGGCAGCGGCGGCGGATCGATGTGCGCCGCGCTGGCCGCTGACGCCGCCGGCCTACAAACACTGGTGCTGGAAAAGGAAGACGTCGATCGGCGGCTCGACGGCGATGTCGGGCGGCGTGCTCTGGCTACCCGACAACCCGGTCTCGCGGCGCGCCGGAGTGCAGGACAGCCGAGCCGACGCGCTGAGTTACTTCGATCATCTCGTCGGGCATGAGCTCCGTCCACTTCCCAGGCGCGGGTCAACGCGTTTCTGGATGCCATCGATCCGATGGTGAACTTCCTGGAGGCCAAGGGAGTTCACTTTCGGCACTGCGAGGGTTACTCCGACTACAACGACGAGCTGCCAGGCGGAAAGGCCCGCGGCCGGTCGATCGAGACGGACTGTTCGACACCACCAAACTCGGACCGTGGCAGGCTCGGCTGCGTATCAGCGAAACGTTGCCTGCCATCCCGATGTTCACCGCCGAGGTCGCCGACGCGACGTTGAACGGCCGAACACTGAGGTCGTTGAGGACCATCGCTCAGGTGGCGGGACGTTGGGCGGCGGCGGTGGCGCGACGCCAGTCGGTGCGCGGATCCGGTGCGGCTCTGCAAGGTTGGATGCTGCTGGCCGCGGTTCGCGCCGACATTCCGGTCTGGAATTCCACGCCGGTGACCGACCTCGTCGTCGAGGACGGCCGGGTCGTCGGTGTGGTTGCGCAGCGGCATGGTCGGGCGATTCGCATTCGAGCGCATCGAGGGGTGCTGCTGAATGCCGGCGGCTTCTCCCACAACGAGGAGATGCGAAGCCGATACGGAAGGCAACCGTCGTCGACCAAATGGACGGTGGCCAATCCCGGTGACACCGGTGAGGTCATTGCGACCGCGATCAAACACGGCGCTGCAACGGATCTGATGGACGAGGCATGGTGGATTCCGACGACCGTGCTTCCGGACGGATCGCCACTGTACATCGTCTACGAGCGCTCCAAGCCGCACGGCATCATCGTCGATGGCACCGGCCAGCGATACTGCAACGAGGCCGCTTCCTACATGGAGGTGGGACAGAAGATGTACGAGCGGAACGCATCGGTCCCCGCCATCCCCAGTTGGTTCGTGATGGACAGCCGCCATCGACGGAGATACATGTGGGGGTTGTCCCCAAGGGGAGTGACGCCGAAGAACTGGGTATCTGCTGGCTACATGCACAGGGCGGACACCATCGAAGACCTTGCAGCCCAATGCAACATCGATCCCAAAACGCTGGCCGAGACGGTCGAGCGTTTCAACGTCGATGCGCGGGGGGCGTCGATCGGGATTTCCACAAGGGTGATCGCGCGTACGACCGCTATTACGGCGATCCCGCGTACCAAGCCCAATCCCTGCCTGGGCCCGGTGGACAAGCCGCCGTTCTATGCAGTCGCGGTTTACCCCGGCGACGTCGGCACGTGCGGTGGTCTCGTCACCGACGAACAGGCGAGGGTCGTCAGCCGGTCGGGTGAGGTCATCGAAGGTCTGTATGCCACCGGCAACTGCACCGCATCGGTGATGGGTCGCACCTACCCGGGCGCTGGTGCCAGCATCGGCGCATCATTCGCCTTCGGATGGATCGCGGCCCAGCACATGGTGGGCCTGCACGGCTCACCGTCTACGCGGCGCGAATCGATTGGTATGGCATAGCTCGGCTAGCGAGCAGGTCCGACACCGTAAAGCATGAAGTGCGTCAGCTCATCGACGATCTCGTCCCGGGTCGGGCGCGCGCCGTCGCCGAAGAACAGGTCCGCGTGCTCGATGGTCGACAAGACCATGCCGAATGTCAGTCGCACGGTGCTGACCGGATCTCGGCTCGGCAGACCGTATTCGGCGGTACCTTCACGCACGGTCTCGGCGAGCCGTGCGAACATCGCTCCCAATCGCGCTGCTGCGGCGGGATGGTGGGCCTGGGCGCTCAGCAGCGCGACGACCAGTTGACGGTTGTCATCGAAGAATCCGTACAGCAAGTCGATATAGGCCCGACCCAACGCGTACATCGAGTCGCCACTCAGTCCGTGGCGCGCCCACTGGTCGGCCCACTGATCGACAAAGGTCTCGAACGGGGCGAGTACCGCTTCGTCGAAAAGCCCTGCCTTGTTGCCGAAGTGACGGAACAGCAGCACCTCGCCGACACCGGCGCGCACCGAGATCTCCTTGGTCGTCGCCCCCGCGTAGCCACGCTCGGCGAACACCTCGCGGCCGGCGGCCAGCATGCGTGCGCGCACCTCGTCACCGGAGCGGCGAGTGCGCGTCCTGCCTTTTGGCTTGGCTTGCGTCATGCGATCCCCTAACGGTGGCACCTCGGCGAGGATGCCACACCGTCGCTGTTTCTAGGACGTTGACAAGCGGACCCCCGCCTAGTTGTACAGTGAATACTAACTATAGCTGGCTGGCGCGGCTGACCATGGTCGCGAAAAGCGGGACAGTATTCGGCGGTGATTGAGGTTGACGTCTGAACCGGCGGGCGTGCCGATGGCCCTTTCCGTAACCGCCGGCAAGCCGCAAGGCGGTCGTGCCTACGTCGATCGCATCGACGAGCACGAGATGTTTACAGAGACTGTCGGCGACGCTCTGAACCGGCTGGCTCGCACGCCCCCCACCGCTCGGCGTTGATATGGTCGACCGACCACGGGCCGGAGCACATGACGTGGTCGCAGTTGAGTGAGCGAGCCCACCGTTGTGTGACGACGCTGCTGGAGCTCAACCCGCAGCGTCACCGCGTCGCCATTGCCGCCCTCAATTCCGTTGACTGGATCGTCGCCTTCTTTGCGTGCGCACTGGCCGGTATGCCCGTGGTGCCCATCAGCGCATCCGGGACTGACGACGAGTTGCAGTATCAGATCGAGCACGCACAGGTGGGCCTCGTCCTAGCGGTGCGAACGGCGGGTGAACGTCGGGTGCTCGAGCAACTGGGCGCGCTGGCACAAAGACTCGAGTCGACCGTCGTCATGCGCGACATCGCCGACCTATCTGCAGACCGAACCGGCAGAGCCGGTGGCTGTGGCGGCCGACGAGGAACTCCTGGTGCAGTACACCTCCGGTACGACGGGCCGCCCCAAAGCCGCCAGTCTGTCGCATCGCGCTAGCTTGAACTGCGGCCTGGCGTTCTCGCGCGCCTGGGCGGGCGCAGAGGGCGACCGCTACCTGAATCCGCTTCCCCTTCATCATGTCGGTGGTTCCGTGGCAGGGCTTATTACAGTTCTGGCGATGGGCGGCACGTACGTCCTGGTCGAGCGATTCAGCCCGCAGGCCATCCTCGAGGCGCTCAGGCAGACACGTCCCACCGTCGTCGGCTTGGTGCCAACGATGATGATCGACCTGTTGGCGTTGCCCGGCGTCGGCTCGGCCGACTTCTCGAGTGTGCGGGTTGTCATGGGGGGCGCGACGGCGGTGGACCCGGGCCTGATCGCAGACATGGAGCACCGCCTAGGGGTGAGCATGATCGGCTCGTACGGGCAGAGCGAGGCACCGGCGATGACCGCATCCTCGCCAGACGATCCACCGCGGACGAGAACTCAGACCTTGGGACGCTGCCTGCCTGGCCGGGCGTTGGCGATACGAGACACCGACGGGGCCGTCCTCGGAACCGGCACTGTCGGCGAACTGTCCGTACGCGGGCCGTTGGGCATGTCGGGCTATCTGCAGGAGGACGGCTCCTTGGACCCGGCCGCCGATGCCCAGGGCTGGCGGCGCACCGGTGATCTTTGTTCAATGGATGACGACGGCATTATCACGTTCCACGGCCGCATCCGTGAGGTCATCATCCGCGGGGGCCTCAACGTATATCCGGCAGAAGTCGAGCAGGCTATCTCGACACACCAATGCGTCTCCGAGATAGCGGTCTTCGGCGTCGCGGACAGTCGGCTCGGTGAGCGCGTGATCGCCGCGGTGATACCGGTCGCGGGTGCTGCCTTCGATATGGCAGCACTGAGCGCGCTGGCCACTGAACGGCTCAGTTCATACAAGCGGCCCGTCGACTGGGTGGTGGTTTCAACGCTCCCCCGAACAAGTACGGGCAAGATCCGAAAGCACGCCCTCACCGAGTGGTACGAGACGGGCACGCTCGAAATGAACTGTGGGATTGCGCCTGCGCCATGAAATCGCCAGTGGTGGACCACTTTTCGGCCAAACGGAGTATCGGCTTGCCGATGCGCCGACGAGCGGTTGACCGTGTCTGCCCGCCGATTCCGTGCGGCTATTGACATGGAGGCGTCGAAAGCTATTATACAGTGATCACTTACTAGAGAGTGACCTGCACCACCCGCTGAACGGCTTGGCCAGGCGCGCGATGGAAAATTCGACGAACCGCGGCCGCCGTTCGATCGACCGAGTGGCGGCCACAGGAGGAACGCATGACCGACGTGGAAACACGGATGCTCGAGCGCTTCGATCACCACGATCCGGAACTAGCGAGCGACGGTGCGCCTCAACGGATTTACCGTGAGATGCGGGAGAAGTGCCCGTTCAAGTGGTCGGACGCCTATGACGGGTTCTGGGTGGCTTCGCGGTATTCCGATATCGAAGAGGTCATCCGCGACCCGGACAATTTCGGATCGTCGGCCGGCATTCTGATCCCCGATCCGTCCGACGCCATGTCTAAGCCCGAGCAGCTGGAACGCTTCGAGATGCGCAAGGGAATAGTCGGCCCGCCGGTCACCTACGATCGCCCCGTCCATACGCCGATCCGGCGCAAGCTGGAACCGCTCTTCGGCCCCGTTGTGGTCCGAAAACGAGAGGACTACATCCGGGCGGTCACCAACGAGTGGATCGATAGTTTCATCGCAGACGGCGAGTGCGAATTGGTGACGCAATTCTGCGCTCCCGTACCGACCATCGTGGTGCTGGACTGGCTGGGGCTCCACGAAGAGGACTGGAAGGTGTGGTCGGACGCGGTGCTCAGCCAGTTCAGCCAGCCGGGCCAGTACGGACCCGATCTGTCGGCGATCGACCTGATGAAACTGCTTGCCACGCTCAACGACCGGCGCGACAACCCGACCGACGATGTGATCACCGCGATCACTCAAATCAGGATCGACGACGAGCCGTTGCACGATCTCGAGATGATGACGATGCTGGCGCAAATAGTGTTCGCGGGGCTGGACACCACGACGAACGCCACGGCAAGCAGCTTGGTCGCCCTCTACCGCAACCCCGAATTGCGCGACGAGCTCGCCATTACGCCCCACGATGACCGCCTGTGGGACAGCGCCATCGAGGAACTCCTGCGATACACCTGTCCGATCCAGGGTTTCAAGCGCACCGCGCGAGAAGACGCCTCGGTCGGCGGAAACCCGGTCAAGGCGGGCGAGCGGGTGTTGTTGTTGTGGGCCTCGGCCAACTTTGACGAGCAGCAGTTCGACCGACCGGAGCAACTCGATCTTCGGCGCCCCAGCAATAGGCACATGACCTTCGGCCGCGGCATTCACCGCTGCCTCGGATCCCATCTTGCGCGGCTGGAGATGAAAGTGATGATCCAGCAGGTCTTGCAACGCCTTCCCGATTACACCGTCGACGAAGCCAAGCTCGAACTTCACCGGGACATCAGCGTGGCTTATGGCTACGATTCGGTCCCCATCCGGTTCACGCCCGCGGCAGTCAGCGCCCCAACGCAATCGCCGATATCGGAGGATGTTCATGGGTCTGCTTGAGGGCAGGGTTGCGTTCGTCACCGGCGCCGCGCGCGGCATGGGACGCAACCATTGTGTCCGACTGGCCCGTGAGGGAGCCTCGGTGGTCGGTGTGGATATCGCGGGTGCGACCTCACCACACAACGGCTACCCGGATGCCAGCGACGCCGACCTCAAGGAAACGGCTCGCCAACTGGAAGCCGAGGGCCGCCCGTTCCTGTTGGAGACCGCTGACGTTCGCGACTCGGCTGCGCTGGACTCGGCGCTCGCCGAAGGTGTCGATAAGTTCGGTGGGCGCTTGGACGTCGTGGTCGCCAATGCCGGCATCAACAACTGGAGCCGATTCTGGGAGATGCCCGACGACCAATGGCTGACGATGATCGACATCAACCTCACTGGTGTCTGGCGCACCATGAAAGCAGCCGTGCCCCAAATGCTCTCGGCCGGTAACGGCGGATCGATCATTACCATCAGTTCCGTTGCCGGACTCAAGGCCCTGCCCAGTCAGGCGCACTACACCGCGGCCAAGCACGGTGTCACCGGGCTGACCAAGTCAGCGGCGATCGAGCTGGGTGAATACAACATCAGGGTGAACTCCATTCACCCATGGGGAGTGGCCACCGCGATGGCGGAGGATCCCTACATCGAGAAGACGCTCACCGCGCACCCGAATTACCTGATGTCGTTCGGCAGCGTACTGCCCGCGGTTATGCCGGCCACGTTGGATGACTTATCAGACGCGGTGGTCTACCTGGCGTCGGATATGTCGCGCGCGGTTACCGGAACGCAGCTGACTGTCGACATGGGCGCGACAAAGGTCTGAGGAGAACAGTTATGGCAGAGTTGTTTTCGGTGATCAACGCGCAGCGGGCGTGCAGACGGTTCGATCCGGACGGAAAGGTCACCGACGCCGACGTCGAGACAATGCTCGGCGCCGCGGTGCACGCACCCAGCGCTGAGAACACCCAGCCATGGTGCTTCGTCGTCGTTCGCGACGAGCAGAACCGCATCGACCTGGCGAGGTGGTGGACCGAAACGTGGCAGGCGGGCGGCTCGGAATATGCACGTCAGATAACCACCGACGCGATGTACAAGGACCTCCAACATGCCGTCGGCCCAGGAGGTTTCGCGGCTGCGCCCGTGGTCGTGGTCGTCTGCCTGGACACCGAGAAAGTCCTGGAGGTCTTCGCGCAGTCGTCGATCTACCCTGCAGTTCAAAACCTGCTTCTCGCCGCCGGCGGGCTCGGGTATGGGTCATGCCTCACCACCGGCCTGACCCTGTTCGGCGCGGAACGGGTACGCGAACGGCTTGGGTTGCCGGCCACGATCACCCCGATGGCCGCAGTCTACGTCGGAAGGCCGGCCGCGCCGCTGGGGCCACCGCGACGGCGACCAGCGACTGAGGTCACCTACCGGGAGCAATTCGGCTCAGCGTGGTAGCAGCTGCGTGCCACATCCGTATCCGAAATGCCTAGTGCGAGACGCGAGGATCCATGACCGTACCTGTGCCCCGGTGTCCAGCAGACGTCAGCGCAGCGTAGTCGAACTCGACTCGGCCAGGGCCGTCGGCTTGGTGCACTGAACCCGAAAGAGAAGAGAGGAACAACAATCCCATGACCGGACCGAGCGCGGAGCTGCGAGCACATCGGGAAGAGTTGGTGCTTCGCCACATCGACGCCGAGAATCGCAACGATCCCGACACCGCCCTGGCGACATTCACCCGACCCAAATACGACCTGCGAGCGGTCGAGGGCCCGGTAATCGAGGGCGACGGTCCGGTCCACGAGCTCATCGCGTCGTTCGGCACTTCGCTGCCATCGGTCACGTACGTCGCGCGCCATATTCACCACGCCGATGACGCCGTGATCGTCGAATATCAAATCACCGGACGTCATGACGGCGACTACAACGGCATCGCCCCCACCGGTGCAGAAGTCGACTATCCGGCGATCGCTGTCTACGAGTTCGAGGACCGCGACCTCGTATGCGAGCGACTGTATCTGAACTTGCGCGGTCTGGAAGCACAACTTCGTGGGGACTGACGCGACGGACGCAAAGGTCGTCCACACATTCTGCCGCTATTGCTTGGCCGGCTGCGGTATTCGCGTGACGGTGCGTGACAACCGCGTCGAGCAGATATCGGCGGACAAGCAGAATCCGCATACCTGGCAAGACTTTTGCGCCAAGGGACGAACGGCCAACGAAATGGTGGAGCATCCACGCCGACTCCTCAATCCCATGCGCCGGTCCGGCGACACGTACGTGGAGGCGACGTGGTCAGAGGCGATCGCTGACATCTCCCAGAGGATGCGCGCCATCGTCACCGAGGACGGGCCGGACGCGGTTGCCGCATATTGGGGTAATCCTGCCGGGTACTCCTCCTCCAACCTCGCATTCATGACGGCCTGGTTGGACGCCGTCGGAACTGGGAGTCGTTACTCGGTCGGCTCTGTAGACCAGAACGCGATGCACGTCGTCGCCGAGGCACTGTACGGGTCGGCATTCTTTGCGCCGGTCTCCGACATCGACAATTGCGATTTCTTCCTTCTCGTCGGGGCGAATCCCGCAGTCAGCGCGTGGAATTGGTTCGAGACTGTCCCTGGCGGCTGGAGGCGCGCGCTGCAACGGCAGAAAAGAGGTGCGTGCATCGTCGTCGTCGACCCCGTTCGCACCGAGACAGCGGAGAAGGCCGATATCCACTTGGCTCCGCGGCCAGGTCAGGACTGGGCACTCCTTCTCGGCCTGGTGAAGGTCATCTTTGATGAAGGACTCGAGCACGCGCAGGATTGCGCCGAGCTCGCTACTGGCATCCCAGCACTGCGCATCCTTGCCGCGGAAGCAGACCTCGACGATCTTGCCGCTCGCTGTGATCTACCCCGTGAGCGGATTGAAAGTGTCGCGAGAGCTTTTGCGACGGCTGAGCGCGCTATGGCCGTCACCCGAACCGGCATATCGCTTCACCTTGCCGGCACTATCGGAGAATGGCTCGGTCACGTCCTCAACCTCATCACGGGACGAATGGACCGGCCTGGGGGCCGACGCTTCGAGCCCGGCTATGTCGACGTGCAGCGATTGATCGCCGTCATGGGCAAGCCGTCGACGCACCGGAGCCGTGTCAGTGGCAGATCAACGGTGGCGGGCTACCACGCGATAGACGAGTTGCCCGACGAGATCGTCACCCCTGGGCATGGACGCGTTCGCGCGCTGGTGCTCAACGGGGGTAATCCGGTCGTGTCCGGACCCGACGGAGCGAAACTCGACAAAGCCCTGCAGCATCTGGATCTACTGGTCGCGCTCGACCTCGTGCAGCGGGAGAGTCATCGTCACGCACATTGGCTCCTGCCTGCCGCACATTGGTTGGAGCGCAGCGATCTTCACGCGTTGGCCAGTCAGTACCATGACGAGCCATATGCGCACCTCGGTGCACAGGCACTGAAGCCACCCGCCGGTGTTCGCGAGGAGTGGCGATTCTTCGTCGACCTGTCGCTCGCCATGGGGCGCCCGCTATTCGGTTACCGGGGATTGAATCTGTTCGTAACGGCGAGTCGCAGGCTTGCGAAGTTGGCCCGCCGACCGAAGCTGGAATTCGACCCCCAGTGGATCGACAGACTGATGGTGATGTCGGGCCGGACCATCAAGTGGAAGGATCTCGTGAACCATCCACACGGTTTGGTCTTCGGAACACCCGAATTCGGCCACTTCAGGAAAGCGCTCTGCACCGAGGACAAGAAGGTCCACGCCGCTCCGGTCGAGTTCATCGACCGCACGCGCGAACTTCTCGCCGAACCGCTGCCTACGCCTCCCGAGGGCTTTCCGTTCCAATTGGGAAATCGCCGAAACCGCCACTCGATGAACTCATGGCTCAACGAGTTGCCCGGTCTGCATCGCTCAGGCAAGCGCAACGATGCGATCATCAATCCCGCCGACGCAGCCGCGTTAGGTGTCGGGAACGGCGACCGCGTAAGGATTTTCTCGCCGTGTGGTGAGGTGGTCGTGACGGCAACCGTGTCCGACAGTCCCCGGAGGGGGGTTGTCATCGTCGACCACGGTTGGGGTTCGAGGATCTTCGATCCGAGGGGCGGAGCTGAACCGCATTCATATGGCGCGAACAGGAATCTGTTGGTCAGCGGCGCACACATCGACCCGCTGTCCCAGACGACCGCACTGAACTCCACTTATGTGGGTATCGAGCGCGTCGTCACCTGAGGAGCGCTTCTCGAACTGGTCGACACCAACCCAGCCCTCGAAGTTGTCGATCAGCCTGACATACGGTGCCAACCCTTCGATGGTGCCCGTGAAGATCGACATGGTGATGCGATGGCGGCCCCGCGGATCTGCGCACGGCGCTTGATATTCGCCGCATACTCGTCACGTTGATGTCAATCGCTCCACGCGGACCTCTGCGATGCCGAACGCCGGCGTGCCCGACAGCACGTCCAGGTCTTGGTCGCTCACAAGCGCATTCCGATTCGAGCCATAAGATTCGGGGGCTGCTGGTTCTGCGGGTCGAAAAGGCGAGACCCCCAACCATGGTCAAGAATGGCCACGCCAACCAAGGGGTCTGTGCTTACTTCGGCCGTGCATTCCAATGCGTGGACTCGTGAGCTCACGCGCACCCTGTCACCGGTCCCGATCCCGAGCGGTTCAGCATCGTCGGGATGGAGGTGAAGCGTGTTGGTTGCGTTGCGACGCAGGGCCGTAGGCGTGTCGTTCAGCCATGAGTTCATCCCGGCCTTGCTGCGTTGATTCGACAGCACAATGGGCCAATCCGACGAGGCGGTGGTTGCCGGCATCGAGATCAGCTGTCGCAGTCGCGCGACGAACGCCTCGGGAGCGAGGTGCACGCTTCCATCGGTGTTGGCGAGTGCCTCCTGAAGTTGGCCATACGACTTCTCTGCATAGATGACCCCGTGCGGCTGGCCGACCAGGTCAGACCATGACACCTTTCCGCCGGCGTTTACGGTCTGTTCCCATAGTGCTCGCGGAGTCATCGAGGCCGTCTGTGATCCGAAGATGGGAATGTCGAGCGCCAGCGCAAGGTCACGCCAGAACGTCCACTCTTGTCGAACCCCGGGAGGCGGCTCCAGCACCGCCTGAGCGAGCTGGGCGAAGGGCTGATCCTCGAACGAGGAATAGACGGGCAAGAGATCCTCGCGCTCGAGGTAGTGCGAGCCGGGCAGAAGCCAATGCGCATGGCGGTGGCTTTCCCGCTGCACCAGATCGATCGCGACCATCAGATCGAGGTTGCCCAGGGCGGCGTCCAAGCGTGCACCCTGCGGGCCGCTGAGCACCGGATTGCCGCTGTTGCAGAGCAGTGCCCTGATCTGACCTTCCCCCGGTGTGGTGATCTCATCGGCGAGTTCGGCGAGGCTGCGTGCGCCGGCGATGGCCGGAAGGCCCCTGACGCGGCTCGGACTCGCCGGTCGTGTCCCGAAGAGGGTGCCTACCGGTGTATAGCCAGGCTCGAATCGTCGTCCCCCGAGCGTGTCGAGCCGCCCCGTGACGGCGTTGAGGACATGACTGAGCCATTCGGCAAGGACGCCTTCACCGTTGTGACTGACGCCGGTGTGTGCCACGCACATGGCCGTCCGCGCAGCGGCGAACTCTCGAGCAATGGTCGTCATGGCGTCGACAGATACCCGGCTGCGCGCCGCGAGGTCGGAGACGTCGACTTCGCGTGCAAGTTGCTCAAGTGCCGCCATGCCGGTCAGGACGGGCCGCGACGGCGTTCGGGCGAGGCCCTCTCGCAAGATAATGGTCAAGATGCCGAAGAGCAGCGCCCAGTCCTGCCCCGGCCATACCCGGATGTGCTGATCCGACTTGGCCGTGCTCTCGGTGTGATTCGGGTCAACGAGCACAATCTTTGCGCCTTGCTTCTGACGCGCGAGTGTGCGGCGCCACCCGTCGGGCACGTTGTGGATCCAGCCGAAGGTCGACACGGCGGGATTCATTCCGACGAGAAGGAAGTAGTCGCACTCGTCGACATCGGGCACGAGCGGGACGAGCCAGCGCCCGTACATTTCGTGGCACACTCGTTGCAGGTTGTTCTGATCCACTGAGGACACCGAATACATGTTGGCGGTACCGAGGCCCCGTACCAGGCTTGCGAACCACGTAACGTTGGAACCGTTGAAACCAACCGGATTACCGAGATATGCCGCGATCGCGTCGGGTCCGTGTTGGTCGCGGATCGTTGTCAATCGCGCGGCGATGTCGCCGATCGCGTCCTCCCACGTTGCCCGCTCGTATCCGCCGTCCACCCGCCGCATCGGTGACAACAACCGCCGGGGGTGGTAAACGACTTCACCCGCCGATCGACCCTTGGAGCAGAAATCCTTCCACGAATAGGGATTCAGCTTGTCAGGACCGATACGCGACACTCGGCCGTCGCGCACGGTGACGTCGATCCCACAACGCGCCTCACAGATTCGGCAGAACGTGGACACTGTTGTGTCCGTCGGGGTTTCGTCACGACCGAGTGTTGGAGTATCCACTGTCACCTACAGACCTTTCGCCGCAGTAAGGAGGCTCGCTGCTGCGTCCTCGTGCATTTCAGGTGACGGGTAGTACCAATTGCGCTTCCATTTCACCGTCATACGAGGATCCAGCACCGAGTTGTCCACTTCTACCGGTTCGCCGTTGAAGCGACTCGCGAGGTAATGCCCGTGGTTACGCGTGCTCGTGCACTCGATCAGGTCGTCGCAGCGCGCTGCGACGGTGTCGATACTCGTCTCCCTGATCAGCTGCGGAAACGGCTCGAGCAATGCGTTGGCGTTCTTCGCGTCCAGCGGTGGATCGGTACCCTTTCGCTTCACCGAGAAGTAGAACAAGATGACGGGCACGTGGATTTGGCGCAACAACTGCTCGTACTGATCGATCCAGTTTGTCTGCGACTCTGCTATGTAGCGGTCGAGGTTGGACGGCTCTTCCTCGAGGATGCGCTGCCAGGCCATGTGCGCCGGAATCTCGTCGCCGTGCCGGCTGTCCCGCACCAGATCGGTTCCGAGCGATTGAAGCCGGGAGTTACCGCATTGACGGGCCGCCATCACCTGCAAGACGAGAAATTGCCCTTCGTTGATCACACGCAGCACACCGTCATTCGAGAACACGGCCGGTGTCGCCGAACCGAGTCCCAGGTTCACCGCGCGCATACCGAGCCGGGTTTCAAGAATGGCCGGGTACGGGTTCGTGACGAAGCAGCCGAATGTCTGGGCCGCCCCTGCGCAGGAGAAGTATGGCGTCGGGTCGCCGAAATCAACGGCGGGCCCGCGGAACTGGATTCCCGTTCCGGGCAGCTCCCAATACTGGTAGTCGACGATCTCGTGATCGCGGAGTTCGTAGTGCGGTTGCCACAGGTCGCTCATGCGCCCTCCAGTGGGATCGTGAAGGTGTCGATGTAGGGGGCGAATGCCTCGTTGACCGCTGCTCGTGTGATTCCGAAGTCACTTGACGTGTACCGATGAGTGCCCGGTGGGTGTGGCCAATCGTTGGTCAAGTAGTCGTGCATCCGAACATCGAGGCAATCGTGACGTCCCAGCCCGATCCATGCCCGTAGCCGGTTCACCTGTTCAACCGGATCGTCAGCGAGTTCGCTTTGGTAGATGTGATACGTCGGCACCTCGGGATGGGCGGCGACGAAGTCCACGGTGCGGATCGCGGATTCGAATACCTGGCGCCACGTCGCAGCGACGAGTTCTTCGAGATCCACCCGGTTCTCGTTGGCGCGGTGAATCATCGCCGCGTAGCTGCACATCGAGACCAACGAGGGCAGCGGGTCGCGGTGCGTTATCACCAGGCGGGCATCGGGATACACACTCAGAAGTGCCTCGAGGTGAAGCGCGTGGGATGGCAGCTTGAGTATCCACTGGCCGGCGGCGCCGCCGGACTGGAGGACCTGCAGTGTGCGGCGGTGATGCGTGTAGGCGGATCGTAGATCGGCGTCGTCGAGCAACCAGTCGTTGAAGCGCGACGATCCGGTAGAGGTGTGCCAGGTCAGCGACTTGAAGTCCTGAGCGAGGACATGGACGCACTCCACCGGGTCTGTCGCCAACTCCATGCGCGGAAAATGGCGAAGCTTTTCCAGCACCGGGGCTAGTTTGGCGGTTTTCGCTGCGATCCTCGGGTCGTCGAGGAGTCCGGCGGGTTCAACTGGAGGCGTGGGTTGGTCGACCTCCCAGTTCCACATCACCCGACAGCGCTCTCGGTCTTGGCCCATGAGATTCACTAGGATCGTGGAACCCGTGCGTGGCATACCGATCACGAAGACCGGTCGCTGCACCGCGTCGGCCGCGACATCCGGGGACGACGCCAGCCAATCATCGACACGCAGGCGACTCGTCAACGCACGAGTGCACTCATTGGCGATACGACGTTGCCGCTGGGGCGATTGCGGGCTGGCATTGACCTCGTCGGCGACGATGTCGAGACCTTCGCGAAAGGACTCCGAATGAAAATTGTTGATCCCGGCGCGTTCCCGAGCGCGCTCGACGATGTCTTCGATGTTCATGGGTGGCCATCCACGACCTGGCGAGCGACGTGCTCGATCCCGCTGCCGTGCAAGGTGGTTCCGCCGTCGATCGTGATGTTTTGCCCGGTGATCCACGACGCGCGGCTGGACAGAAGGAACACGATCAACTCGGCTATGTCCTCTGGGTCGCCGATGCGTCCCATCGGGATCACCCGCTCGAGGTCCGCCACGCCGGTGGTCAGCATGGACTCGGTCATGTTCGATCGGACGACGCCCGGTGACACCGCGTTGAGCCGGATGGTCGGCGCGTACTCGAGGGCGGCCGAGGCCGTCAACGCGACCACTCCTGCCTTGCTGGCCGCGTACGGCCCTTCTCCCGGAGACGGACGGAGTCCGCTGATCGATGCCGTGGTGACGATCGCGCCGCGACCGGCGGCGAGCATCAGCGGTGCGGCCGCGCGGATACCGTGAAAAGTGCCTGCGAGATTGACGGCGATGGCCAGATCCCATTGACGCGCCGTGGTCTTGTGGAGCGGCGTTATCGTGCCGGCTCCTGCGTTGTTGCACAGCCCCGTCAGGCCGCCCATCACTTCGGCTGCCTGATTGATCGCGCGACTTACCTGCTCTGCGTCGCGCACATCGACCTGCAGAGCGACGCCACCGACCTCGGCCGCGACGTGTTGCGCTGGCTCCAGTCTGCGCCCGAGCACGGCAACCCGGCCGCCCTCCTTGACGATGAGGCGGCACACTGCCCTGCCGATGCCGGAGCCGCCCCCGGTGACCGCGACGCACTCCCCGGCCATGGAACCGCTCACAGGCCGAATCCGTTCGCGGGCAACACTGTCCGGGCCACGGCGGCACGCCGAGATCGAGCGCACACAGGGGCTCGGCGGCACTTCCGCGTCGCGCGAGGAAGGGACTCGATATATCTAATCATTTGACTGTATCATCGCAGATAGCCCTGATCTATACCCGACGCTCTTGTTGGCTTTATGACAGCGGACACGTCCTCCGGCAACGGCGGATGTCGTCGCGGCGACCCTTGAGGGAAGGACATCATGCGCGCTGCCGTCTATCGAGGCCCCGGGGACATCCGCATCGAGGACGTGCCGGAGCCGGCACCCGGCCCTGGTGAGGTCAAGATTAAGGTCGCGTTCGCCGGAATCTGCGGCAGCGATCTACACGAATATTATCGGTGCGCTCAGATGGTCCCGCTCGGATACCGACATCCACTGACGGGAGTGCAAGCACCGGTCATCTTGGGCCACGAGGTGGCTGGAACTGTCGTCGACATCGGGGCCGGCGTCGATGACATAGGCATGGGCCAGCTCGTCGCCATTGAGCCGATCGTGGCATGCAAGTCGTGCGTGCAGTGTCGGGCCGGCGCCTACAACCATTGCGCGCGGATGGCTTTTCACGGGTTCTCAACGGGCGGAGGTGGTTTGGCCGAGTACACGGTGGTGACACGCGATATGGTGCACGCGGTACCACCAGAGGTGTCACCGCGACAAGCTGCACTCGTCGAGCCCTTGGCCGTCGCCTGGCACGCGGTACAGCTCGCTGGTTTAGCGCCCGGCGACTATTGCGTCATCTTCGGTACCGGCCCGATTGGACTCGGGGCGATGTTCGGTGTTCACGCGGTTGGCGCGCACTCGATCGTCGTCGAAGTCTCCGAGAAGCGAAGGGAGATCGCCCGTCTGGCGGGTGCGGGACATGTCGTGGATCCCACCACCGCGGACCTGGCCGAGTTGGTGCGGGAGCTGACAGGTGGGCGAAACGCCGCGGCGTGTATCGACGCGGCGGGCGTTCCCGCCACATTGCGTGACGCGTTACGGACCGTCAGCGTCCACGGACGCGTCGTCATGGTCGGCGTCCCGGATGCTGCGCTGCCGCTGGAAGCCGGCTTGATGTTCAGGACGGAGGCGAGCCTCGTCGCCAGCTGCGCCTATCGCAACGATTTCGCCACCGTCATCGAAGGCGTCCGGCGAGGCGACTACCCCATGGACGGATGGGTGCAGACGATCGGATTGAGCCGGTTGATCGAGGATGGGTTCGAGGCCCTTCACGAGGCTCGAGTCATGAAGGTTCTCGTCGATCCCACTCAGTAAAGGCGAATCCGAGCCGGATGTTCGCGTGCACGCTCCACAGAGGGGTGATCGGGCCGACGTAGCATCCCACGCCGACCCGATTGCCGTTACGCACCATCTAACCGGTCGTTCCTGGATCAGGCTGGTTCACTGCGCCGGGGCTCATCGGGATCGGTACCTCTGGGCCCGGGCAGGCGTATTCGGTGCCAGCGCCGCACATGTCGTTTCTCAGGTAGGTCGGGTAACCCCGAGGTGTGGGGTCGATCTGCAGGGCCATGAAGTTGATGGCGATGTTGAAGATCACGTAGATGACATTGAGGAACCCGATGATCGCGAACGTACGTACAGCGGTCTGGGTCCGTTGTGAGACGACCAGCGATTCTGCGCCGCGTTCGACCACTGAGCGCCCTTTGTCGTCGCGGAAGTACCGCAGGATGCCACTCGACGCCCAGACAAAGCCCCAGAACAGAGACTCGTAGAGCGGAAACTGGTACCGTTCACCGCCCCACAGAGACAGGCTGTAAACCACACCGTTGTAGGCGTACAGCGATGTCCGAACCATGAAAACCTCATAGGCGAGGTCCATGAAGAATCCGGCGATCATCGCGACCGTCACCAGACCGAGCACCCCCATACTCGGCCGAATCTGCTTCGCCTTACGCATTGCTGTCGAGATGGCGACGCTGAACAACAGGCACGACAGGTAACCGAACCCTGACAGCAGCAGTGGTGACGGCAGATTGCCACCATCGGGACTGATCCAGCCGGGAATCTGCTCCACCCAGGATCCGAAGCTGATCAGGTAGCTGTTGTAGAAGAACGTCGGGCGGATGTAGTTGAGGACGGGGTCCTGCCACATCACGCTGAACCATGCGATCAGCAGCATGCCGTCGAAGGTCAGGCGGCGCTCACGTCGAGCCTGACGAACGGCCCACCCGATCGCCACGCCAATGGCGATGACCGTGGCGATCTGCACCAACCACGCCCAGAACTTGACGATGCCGGGCACCGCGTCGGCACCCGTCTGGGGATCGTGGAATTGCGGCGAGCCAAACCATCGAATGTAGACGTACAGCTGCAGGACAGTGAACGCAAGGCCAACCAACGCCCACGCCTTGACGGGCGTTATCCGCCGCGTCTCCGCTGGATTTGCTGCCGCCCCTTGCTTTCCGCGCGGCTCCGTAATACTCATACCTGTTCCTTCTGTAGATGGGTAAGCATCGCCCGACGTCGCGGCTCGCGCGCGTACTTGTTGGACTCGGACCGATCGACCTCGCGCTCGGCAGTCGCAATCGCGTGATTGAACAACCGGTTGAGGTCAGTTCCGAGATCCTCGATACTCTCGGCGCGACCGAAGCCGGACGAGCCGAATACCTTCTGCAGCTTTGAATCACCGCTCTGCGATCCCAGCGACAAGCAAACCGAACCGATTCGGCTCCTGCGCGCCTCGTCGAGGGCGCGCCGCGTGTCACCCATCGCGTAGCTGGACTCATAGCCGTCGTCGTAGGGAAACCCATCGGACAGCACCACCAGAACCTTTCGAGAGGTCCCCGAACGCTTCGCGAGGATCGCTGCAGCGTGTCTGATCGCTGCACCCATCCGCGTAAACCCTGCCGGCGACAGACGCGCTAGGTTCATCCGCCACCGCGAATCAAGCGGCTTCTCAAAGAGTTTGATGGGATAGAGGTAGACGTTGGCCCTGCCTCGTGAGTTGAATCCGTAGATCGCCACCCGGTCACCGCGCACCTCCAGCGTGCGGGCGATCCGTGCTGCGGCGTGCATCTGGGCCTCGCATGCACTTCGGCCGTTCGCCGATTTCTCGCCGGTCGAACCCGATGCGTCGATGAGGATCAGGACGCCCAGAGTCGCGGCCGAGCCTGCGTATGGAGGTGAACAGGCGATCGTCTGGTGTCTGTCCCGCTCGTGCATCGGCCCGCGCTCTCACGACCGCATCGAGGTCGAGTTCTTCGCCCTGACTCTCATGGCGAGACCGCCGCAGGTCCAAGTTGAAGCGTCCGAGGGGATAGCGCAGCTGCATCGCGTCAACACCCCGGTCGCCTTCGCCCATCGGATCGAGTTCACGAACCACGCAATAGTTTTCGCGATAGCGACGTCGATAAATGTCCCATTCCGGGTAACGGGCACCACCGTCGGACAGCGCATCTTCGGTCGAAGACGCGTTGGCGAGACGCATGGGCACCTGTACTCCGCCTCCGGTCCAGCGGCGGCCATAGACACTCTTAGTCGGAGAATCGTCGTTGGCGCCGCCCCCAGCCTTGGCGGATTTGCGTGAGGCACCTGACAGGGCTGCGAACAGCTTTGCCAATCGGCCGTTACCGCCCAGCGGGGACGACATCAACTCCAGGAAGCGTGATCGCTCAGCGTCTTCATCGTCGTCGGCGTCGCTCTCTTCGAATTTGGGTGCGCCGGACTTGAGCGTGTTGGGCACGGCCGACGCTGTCGGGTTCTCTAACCGATGCAACAACGCCTTGGGGCGTAGTTCGCCGAGCGACGACGGTAGCTCCCGGACGGCTTGCGAGCTCAAGGCAACTGCGAGCGACTCGTCTGCAGAACAAGTCAACGCCTCCGTATTGCCGACAACGGGATTCGACATGGGCGGAATCAGCCGAGCCAATTCCGTTGTCGCGCGGCATGCTTCGAGGGCGAAGTAGCGCCGCGTGAGACGAGGTTTTCCTTTGAGCCGGTGGACCACGTCGGGATGACAGGTGCCGGCGCCGAGGATGCTGGCATGCAGTACGACCACATTGACGACCTCGGACAGGGGACAGTCGGCAGGGATGAAGATGCTTTGAGCGTCGGTATAGGCCAAGGTGCGTAGCGCCAGCCACTCTGACCGCCAGCCTGCGCCCAGCGATGGCGCTTGCAAGCAGTGAGTACCGGGCGATATCGGTTGTCAGCGGGACCCCTCGTGGCCCGTCGACATGAGCTGTATCACCGCCTAGCACGGAACCGAACTATACGCGACAGCTACATCATCGGCAATGTGTAGCGTCAAGATCGTGTAACTATTTAATCCGCGCAACCGGGCCTAAGCGCTATGGCGAGGTTGGGTCAATAGCGCCAGCCAGGTCACACTGTCGCTTGGATGCCGGGTAGCCCGTAAGTTCGTATGTGGTGGCGGATGTCGTCGAGCTCGTAGTCAGGCTTGAACAGTAGAAGGATGAGGCTTACGTCCAGCAGCCACTGGATCATGTCGTCTACCGATATGTCTGTTCGAACGTAGCCGTGCTCTTGGGCCTGCAATAGATATCGGGAGGTGACGTCGATCGCTCGCTGCTTGAAGCGTTCGGACATCCCTGCGGAGTGAAATGAGCCGCCCTCGTTCCAGACGCCCATCACCTGCTTTAGACCTGGCGTTATGCGCACGTCGTAGACAGCGCCGGAGACCGCGTCGACAAGCTTGTCGGGAAACGGTTCCAAGCCAACGAGTTTCGCCTTGGCCCTCTGCATCAACGGTGCAGATCTCTGGTCCAGCAGCTCGACGATGATTGCTTCACGATCCGCGAAATGGCGATAAATCGTCACACGATGGACGCCGGCGGATTCCGCGATCGCAGCAACAGTGGAGCGTTCCAGTCCGAGACGGTCAACGCAGTCGCCGGCGGCAAAGATGATGCGGTCTCTCGTCGACATCACAAGGCCGGAGTTCACGGTCCGACTGCCGACAGTCATCTGGCCATCCCATCGCGCCACCCGTCACGAACCGGGCGGCTGGTGAAGTGTTACTCCGCAGCGCCCATATAGCTGTCGATCAGGACCCGCAGCCCTTCAGACATCTGCGGATCATCGGTCAAGGGGGCACCGAGGGCTCCCCACGCGGCTGATCGCGCATCGACGCCCGCGGCCATCAGCCGGCCGGCAGTGACCAAAGTGCGCGTGGAAGCCACTTCACGTAGGCCCGATGCTTCGACTCGCCGGATGGCGGTCGCCATCCGCACCAGACGCTGTGCCGTCGCATGCGGGATGCCCGTCTCGTGCCGCAGCACCTCCAGCTCGACCTCCTCGGATGGAAAGCCCAGCTCGATGCCCACCATGCGTTGACGAGTCGAGTCCTTGAGATCCTTCAACAGGCTCTGGTAACCCGGGTTGTAGGACACCACCAGCTGGAACTCGGGTGGCGCCTGAAGTGTGACATTCAAGCGGTCGATCGGCAGTACGCGCCGATGATCAGTCAGGGAATGCAGGACAACCGTCGTGTCCTGCCGGGCTTCGACGATCTCGTCCAAATAGCAGATCGCCCCGTTTCTCACCGCACGGGTAAGGGGGCCGTCGGTCCATACCGTGCGGTCGCCCTCGAGGAGGAAGCGTCCAACAAGGTCGGACGAGGTCAGGTCCTCGTGGCACGACACCGTGATCAATTCGCGCCCGAGTCGGTAAGCCATTGCCTCGACCAACCGTGTCTTGCCGACGCCCGTCGGGCCTTTGAGCATGACCGGCAGCGATTGACGATGAGCAGCCTCGAACATCTCGATCTCGTTGCCGGACGGTGCATAAAACGGGGCTGTTGTAACGGTTTCCAAGGTCATGGTGACCAGATGATCCTTCCCGAGGTCGAGTGCTTACGCGCCCACCGCCGACAGGGGCCTCGGCCGTTGACTGGATGCCGGCTGGGCCGACGCTCGTCGAGGCTCTATCAGCCTACTACACATCGGCCCACGTGTAGCGCCGAAGGCTGCGTTACGGCGTGCTCGCGGGTACCTTCGCCGGGGCCATCTCGCAGCTGCGATGGCTCGCCTCATCGAGGAGACACACCCCCTACGGGGCCGCCCAACGTAACGGCCACCGCCCACCAGGATGGCGGATCCTCACGAACGCGTGCCATCTCGACCCGATTCTCAAGCCCGCGTCGGTCATCCTCGGGCCGTAACCGACCGAAACAAGAACGTGGATGCGCCCGGAAGCGTCGCACTCAACCTCTCCCACCTCGATCAGTAGCCATGGCAATCTGGGGGTATAGACGTGATGCTACAAACAGTTTAGTCTGTAGTCTCGTTGTCAGGCCGCCAGGAATCCGCCGGACGCCGCGCGGATCGTGTCACGGATCGTTGGAACCAAAGCTATGCAACAGACAAAAAGGGGTCCCGATGAAGTTCCACGTCTTCATGCCCGGCTGCGTCCACACCCCGCCACTCACCCAGCCCTGGGAACTCTCCCTCACCGGGCCGGATGTGGTGCGGGTCGCGCAGGCGGCTGATCGGCTCGGATTCGAAAGTCTGCTCATTCCTGAGCATTTCGTAGTGGGTACCCATCACGCCGATACCACAGGAACTCATTTCCTCGACGCCACCACCGCACAGGCGGTGATGGCGGGCGCGACCACGCGTATCAAGCTCGGATCCATGTTGACGCTGCTCCCGTTGCACAACCCCGTCGTCATGGCCAAAGCCATTTGCACGCTCGACTGGCTCAGTGGCGGGCGCGCCGCCATGACTGTCGGTTTGGGCTGGCAAGAAGACGAGTACCACACGCTCGGGGTTCCGTGGAGCGGGCGCGGATCGCGCATGGACGACTACCTCGGCGCCATGTTGGAGCTCTGGCACAGCGATAGCCCCAGATTCGACGGCGAACATACTTCGTTCGCGGACATCGTGTTTGAGCCCAAGCCGGTACAAAGGCCGCACCCCCCGCTGTGGATTGGCGGCGATGTCGACGCGACGTTGCGACGGGCTGCCCGCTTCGGTGACGGATGGTCGCCCTGGCTCACACCGCCTGCAGAGATTCCCGAGAAGCTGGACCGCATCCGATCATGTCCTGAGTTCGATGGCCGTCCGTTCGCGGTGTTTTTCTCCCTCGCGGCGCTGAACATCGGCCTAGGCGGCGACGGACATTATGCCCGCGATGCGCACGCTGCGGGCAGTCCGCAAGAGCAACAACGGGTTATCGACGATTGCGGTCAGCTGGCCAAGTTGGGTGTGACCGACACCTGGGTTGCGCCACCACCGGTTAGCGGTATCAGCGAGTACCTCGAGCACTTGCAGTGGGTTGCCGAGTGCGTCGCACCTGCGCTGGAGAGCGTGTGATCCCGGGTCCCGATACGTGCACCCCGGCGCAAACCCGTGAGGGCACAGGGCAGATCCGACCTTGCGGTGTTTTCGAGGTGTTCAAGGGAGTGCATGGTGAGTGATCGGGACCAGTCACGAGTCACAGTGGGGTGCTACCTCGATCCGATCACGCCGCTGTGGGCCACACGTGCGAACGTTGCCTCCGCCCGCCTGATGGGCGCGGACGACATTTGGGTAGGTGATCACGTCAGGTCGGTGTTTCCGTCGACGGCATGGAATCCGAAACTGTCACCGATGGCTCGTTTTATCCCATCACTGGACGCGTACCTCGATCCGACGGTCGTCATCGCACGATGGGCGGGACGACTCGGGATCACAATGGGCATGTCAGTGACGGACGCCATTCGACGCACACCGGCAGACCTGGCGCGGTCCTGGATGTCGCTGCACCATATGACGCGCGGTCATGCGGTGCTTGGAATCGGATCCGGCGAACACGAGAACGTCGTGCCGTACGGGCAGTCCATGGAGCGGCGCGTCAGTCGGCTCGAAGACACCTTGTGCGCAATTCGTGAGGCATGGGAATCCGAGGGTAAACCGCTCACCCATGAGGGTGATTTTCACCGCTGGAAAGACGCAACGTTCGCGCTTCCCAAGAGGCGCGGCACCACGCCGCCTGTCTGGGTCGCGGCGCAAGGACCCCGTGCATGTCGGGTCGCTGGCCGTTACGGCGATGGTTGGCTATACATACCCCTGACGGGCGTGGACGCCTGGCACGACGCTGCCGCACAGGTCGTCAATGGAGCCACGGAGGCCGGCCGTGACCCCAACGCAATGACTCGCAGCCTGTACTTTGCACCGTTGCCCGCGCGCAACCGGGCAGCGATGGAGCAGATCGCGGCGCAGCCGATGGTCCACGCGATGGCGCTGACCCTTCCCGCGGCAGCGTGGACGGCGGCGGGAGCGCGGCACCCACTGGGCGACGACTACACCGGCTTTATCGAGCTTGATCCCAAAGTGCTTGAGTCGGAAAGCCTGCGAGAGTACGGAAAAGACATCAGTGTAGAGCTACTGCGCGAAATCATTCCGTTCGGCAATGCAGAACACATCGTCGAACAACTGCGCCCGGTGGTCGATGCCGGTGTGAATCACGTGATCATCTACAGCGCTGCAAGTGCGCTCAAACCGTCACTGGCGGCTGGAAGCTTGATCGAGCAGCGGCGGTTGATGCAGATGCTCAAGAAGCTAAAGCCGGGACCGTTCGGCAAGTAGGCGACCGTCTAACGAATTCGATTAGCCACGAGCGCGGGCATGACGTAGGTCTTGCAGACTTCTAGGAGCCTAGCGGGGCTGTCGTCCTCAGCGAGGTAGAGCCAGGAGTAGCACACCTGGGTTAGCCATCTGACCGTCTCGTCCACTGAAAGATCCGCCCGCATCTTGCCCTGCTCTTGAGCCCAGAGCAGGTAGGGCCTTACTACGTCCTGCGAAGCTGCCCGAAATCGATCCGACATGGCCGGGCTCTTGAACGAGTCCCCCTCCTGTACGAGCGCCATTGCCTGGAGCACTCCCGGTATTTGCCGGGCCTCGTCGACGGCGGCGACCAAGACATACGCAAGATCGTCGGGAAAGCGATCCGCCTTGGCCAGCCGGGCGGCCGCGCGGTCCAGGACCGGCCGCGACCTTCGCAACAGCACTTCCTCGAGAATGGACTCACGGTCGGCAAAGTGTCGATACACCGTCACCCGGTGAATACCGGCGTAATCCGCTATCTCTCCAACGTTGACATTGTCGATACCGACCTCGTCAAAGAGCTGTTCGGCTGCGGCGATGATCCGATCCCGAGTCGATGTAGCGGGCCGGGGCACCGTTCGAGCTTTCTTCGGTGCTGCCATTGCTCCATTTGATCACAGGTTTCGCAAAGTGGAGGCTATGTCTGCCGCGTACGTCAGCGGCGGCGCGTGCTACACGTAACGAACTCGTCGCATATCCGGTCCCCGCAACCTCAAAGAGTTCGGGGACGTACCAGGCCAGGACAGGGCGCGCTTCGCACCTCTTGGCCGCATTGGAGACCTCGAACCTGACGACGGTGACCCCGTCGCGAGACCGAGGCATGGGCGGCGTTGATGGCGACCCTATCGACCGATCACGATATGCGGATCTTCGCGGGCTGAGCGTTCTTGCCGTAGAACGGCGGCAGATCCTGGAACCCGAGGACACCCGGCGCCGCGGCGACGACGGCGGGTATTGCGTTGACGGCGTGCATCGCGGTAGCCGCCGCGCCGGGCTCGTAGCCCGGTTCCCGATCGAACGAGACTTCGGCACGATAGGCCGGCCTACCGTCGATCTCCACCCGATATGAGATCGACTCGGCCTCCACGGGGCTTCGCCAGTGTGGCGCTGCGTGCGGATCAACCCGGTCGACGTGTTCGAGGGTCACGAACGGGCGATCGCCTACCAGTGCGTTGACCTGAAAGCGGATCGCCCCGATCGTGCCGGGATCTACATGGCCCCAAGCCGTCTCGACTCCGGTCGTCGTTTCTGCGACGTCGTAGTCGAACGTCAACTCATCGATGGTGACGCCGACCGCATGAGCGACCTCTTCGACGGTACCGCGCCACCAATCCTTCAGTATTCCGCTCGAGAGCAAGGGGGATTCGAAATCCATCGGCTGGCCGTAGCCGTACACGTCGTGCATTATCCAACCCACGGGGTACGTACTGATGTCGCCGAGTTCGTAAAGTCGGATGGCATCGATTCGGTCAGCCACAGACAGTAAGGCGAGCGGAAACTGGGTGGTGCCGAAGCCCGGATCGATACCTGTCCCCCAGAACGTCGAACTGCCGTCGCGGCAGCCCTGTTCGAGCGGCCCACGCACATCCTCAGTCGCAGCTTGCGGGTAGATCATGCCCAAGAGTGACGTCGTCACGACATTGATGCCGGATGAGAGCGCGTACCTAATGTCCTCGACTGCCTCGGCAGTGCGCATCGCTCCATCTGCGAAGTAGGCCATGCATCGAGGCGTCAGGGCCGTGAGTGACTTCCAGTCGCGTGTCGCCATGACGCCGACCGGTGCCATTCCGCAGAGTTCACCGGCATCCTTGCCTTCCTTATCGGTTGAGGAGACGCCGACCCCGACGAGCTCGAGGTCGGGATGGTTGATGACACCGAGCAGCGCTTCCTTGCCGATTGGTCCGGTGCCGATCACGAC
Source organism: uncultured Actinomycetota bacterium (assembly GCA_963721195.1). Classification (GTDB taxonomy): domain Bacteria; phylum Actinomycetota; class Actinomycetes; order Mycobacteriales; family Mycobacteriaceae; genus Mycobacterium. Next base: position 281,181 of record CAVRIH010000006.1, read on the forward strand.
GACAGGGACTTTGTCCGTGTTCACCAAGGTGTCCTCCCAAGGAACAAACTGCGCTCGCGTGTCCGCCATTACGGTCCACGGTGTGTCCATAATATGATCCTAGGGTCGGCATTTGTCAATGCCCGCTGGAAGCTGTTCGCGCGCAGTGATTTCGGGACGTGCGGCGATGTGCGATTCCCGGCAGGACGCGCTAGGGCGTTTGACCGTAGTACTTGAGGCCAGCTGTCAACAGCGTGACGAGCTGACGGCGCGTTGCGGCAGACGGTGGCCGTGGCGGCTGGTTCTGCATCGCAATCGCCATGATCGAACCGAGGAGGCACTGGGCTACGAGTGTCCTCGGCACCTTGCCAATCTCGCCCCGGTCCGTAGCGTTGCCAATGGCACATGTAATGGCTGACACCACAGGCGCGATGACTTCGTTCTGGAACTCGCTGTAGAGGTCGGGGTGGCGATACGCTTCGGCTCCGAGGCGGTAGTACACCACGAGCCTTTCCGGGGACTCCGCCACTACCAGCGACTTGCAGATCTCGAGCAAATCCCCCTCGAGACTCCCGGTGCATGGCACTTCCACGGGTTGGCCAAGTCGGCCCAAGGCCGCGATGATGAGCGCGTTGCGCGTGGACCACCGACGTCGGATGGTGCCGCGTCCGACCCCGGCCGCCTCAGAGACGCGGAGCACGCTGAACTCGTTCGGTCCCCATTCGGTTAGTTCCGCGAGTGCGGCGTCCAGAATCGTCGAATCCAACGACTCATCGCGTGGCCGGCCCACGCTTCGCGAGACAGTCGGTTCCACAGTCGTCCTCATCGGTTCCACATAGCGATCACCAGGGTGGCGTGAGTATTTCATAGACGGTTGGCGCGGATGCCGTGACCAATCGCCAGCACGTGCGGTTCGCCCGACCGGCGGTCACGTCGAAGGCGGGAAGGGCCGACGAGGCCGCATGGCCGATCCGGGAGCACCAAGTGATCGGCAAAGCTCATAGTGCCAAGGAGATTTGGCGGCCCGGGCCGTTACCCCACTGACAGCACTCGCGCTGCCTGTCGGTCGCAGAAGGGGTCTCGCGGCTATTGACTCCGATCCGGCCACACACTATAACGGTACACAGGATGTTCGTAATTCGATGAGGACGAGAATCGGGGAATCATGCGTTTGGCCGGCAAGGTTGCAATAGTCACCGGTTCCACCAAGGGAATCGGAGTCGGCATTGCGAAGAAGTTCGCGGCCGAAGGCGCGAAGGTTGTTGTCAGCGGTCGAACAGCCGGCAAGGGCAAGGAGGTCGTAGCGCAGATCGAGGCAGCTGGCGGCGAAGCGATCTTCGTGGGCTGCGATCTGGCCGATACGGCGCAGTGCCGGGAACTGGTTGACGCTGCTGTGACACACTTCGGCGCTCTCGATGTCCTGGTGAACAACGCGGCACCGCTCGAACTCATCACAGGTGGATCCGAGAAGCCGATAGCTGACCAGACCGCTGAGGAGTTCGAGGCGTTCATCCGCATTGGCGTGCTTGGAACGGCCGCGATGATCCGTTACGCGTTGCCACCGATGGTAAACCGGGGTCGTGGTTCGATCGTCAACATCTCGTCGGGGTCATCGATCATGGGGGTCACCGGTACACCGGGTTATTCGAGTTCCAAAGGTGCGGTCAATGCGCTCACCCGTCAGGTCGCGGTCGACTATGGAGCTCTTGGAATCCGCTGCAACACCATCGTCGTCGGTCTCGTCGCAATCGGGGACGTGACACTGGCGCTGCTCGAGAACCCGGTATTCGAGAAGGCGCTGAAGTCGATGACAGTGATGTCGCGCCTTGGCACTCCGGAGGATATCGCCGAAGGCGCGGTCTATCTTGCTTCCGATGCTGCCGATTGGGTCACCGGCTCGGCCCTGAGCATCGACGGTGGTGCCAGCATCAAGACCGCAGTGCCCGACATGTCGGGGTGAGCGCCGCTTCTCGCTCGAGGACGTCGGAATGCTTTGAATATCAACGGATCGGCCGATGCTCGACACGCTTGGGGGCTGCACAGATGACTGATCTCGAACACCGATTGGACCGTCGGGTCGAGCGACTGGGCGCATGGTCTGGACTCGCGTGGGTGGTCTTCGCCGGTGCGGGATTCGGGGGCTCGGGTTGGTTCCGGTCCGTGACGCAGGCACGAATGCGAGTGACCTGGCCGCCTATCTGAGCGAGTTCAGATACCAGATCCTGATCGGCATGTTGGTCCTACTGATCGGTGGCTATACGTTCCTGATCACGTGGTCACTGACATTGGCCTATCAAGTGCGCAAATACGCGAATACCTCGCCGATGACGTTCTACCTACTCTTCGCCATCGGTCTTGCCAACAGTGTGATCGGAATGCTGTGCGGGGTGCTCGGTTCGGCCATGGCGTTCAGGGTCACCACGATGGCACCGGATACCACCCAACTGCTATACGATCTGATCTGGTGGCTATTCCTAATACCTTGGGCCCCAACCATGTTGTGGCAGGTTCTCACGGGGTTCGCAATATTGAGCGAGTACAACACCGGAGTGATGTTCCCGCGATGGCTGGGTTACTTCTCACTGTGGGCAGCTGCAGTGGAACCGTTCTCGGCGGTGTCGGTGTTCTACTACTTCGGTCCCTTTAGCTACAACGGCCTGGTGGTTTTCTGGGTTCCTGGGGTGTCGTTCTTCGTATGGGTTTCGCTGCTCGCATTCGTTCAAGTGCGCGGCTGGAAGCGGGTACGTGGGATACCCATAGCGGGACCCGAATCGATGAAGGTGGATTCGCTGCTTCCAGGGAATGGGGTGAGTACCGGCGCTTTTGCGTCCGCTGCTTACGCCGACGTGAACCGGCCACAGGCGTGACTTCGGCTGCGCCTAACTGATCAACGCGCAAACTCTCTGGTGTGCACGGCAATACACGCGTGACCGGGACTCCAGACTCGCGCATCCGCCGAAACGTTCCCACGCCCGATAGTTAGGTCTGGAGTTCGGTGATTACCCATCGACCTTGGGGTAGCGGCTCATAATTGGTCCACGCTGCGCAGGGTACGTCGTGATGGCGAAGCCATCACGCGGTCACCCCGACACCTGACACCAGCGATTTCGCCAAGTCGCCTCCAGTGAGCAGCCGTGCTACCCGCGATACGCGCCGGCTGATCTGCCATCCCGCCGGGTGCCGCACGAACTCGTCGTCGTAGTGCCCCACGGCATCTAGCCAATTCGAGGGATCTCCAGGAGTGATCAGGAGGACGGCGTGTACGTAGGAGCGGACAGCAGCGCGGTCGCCGTCGACATCGATGACGAAATTGGACACGCGGTGATACGTCGGCCCCATGTTCTCATGCGTTTGCTTCATGACTTCAGTGAGTTTGTCAGCGCAGGTGTACTGACCAAGGGTGTCGTAGTCGACGACGACGTCATCGGTCCAGCATGTCCGTAGCAGCGGCCAGTCTTTCCGGTCGATACCCGTGGCGTAGCGAATCAACACCTGGCTGATTTGGGCGTGATCATCGAGCATTGCTACACGTTCCTTTCACAAGAGAGCTGTTTCGGTGTCCGGTCCTGACCGCCGAAAGCGCCGGTGGTCGTCCATCTGTGGTGCCGTTCCTCATGACTGGCTGCCTGGAATTCCCTCGGTGGTTGCCATGATCACGCTTGCACTGAACTCGGTGGCAGTGCGACGGTCCGCGATGGCGAGCTGCTGGAAGCCGTCAATGATTTGCGGCATTACGAACACGGGCCCCTCGGCGATGTTCTCAAGTGCATGTCGCGCAACGACTTCCGGACCGACCCCTTGATCCTCGGGATAGATGATTCCGAGCCGCGCCATAGCGGGGGTGTTTGTGCCTCCGACCACGATGTGCAGCACATCTACACCATGTCGCTTCATTTCCCACCACAAGCCCTCCGAGAAGATCTGGGAGAAGGCCTTGGTACCGGCGTAGGTGGCGACCATCGGGCTGCCAGCCGTGCCCGCGAAGGATCCGGTAAGGATGATTCCGCCGCGGCCGCGTTCGGCCATCTTTGTGCCGAAGTGAAGGGAGAGCAGCGCGGGGCAGTCGACGTTGACCCGGATCAGTCTGCGCACGTCTTCAGCGGTGAAGTCTATGAAGGGACCCGTGCGGTGCGACGCACCGGCGGTGTGGACCAGCAAGCCGACATCGATGTCGTCTGTCACCGCTCGGACACGTTCCAGCAGGGCACCATCGGTCAGATCAAGACTGAGGGTTCGGACCTGTGTCCCAGTGCGCGACCGGATGTCGGACGCGACGATTTCCAACTGCTCAGGCTTGCGGGCAACAAGTACTGTGTTGATGCCACTGTCGGCGAGGTCTGAGGCGATGCATGCCCCGATACCTTCTGACCCGCCGGTGATGAATGCCCAGGGTCCGTACTTGCTGGCATCGATCATGGGTGCTCCTTCGGTACTGTTCAGTGAATGCGCCTTCGCGGTCGAGAGCGCCGCCGTTTGAATCGGCCGGGCAGGCACAGCGTGCTCGGGGTTCCATCGCCGCTCGCCCGAAGCTCGAGCATCAGCGGTGATGGAAGATGTGTGGTCGCAACTGTCCTGGGCCGCTGGGCCGTTGGAGGTCCGAAGTGATGAGCGGCATCGACGCGCTGGCAGACTCCCCGTTCGATTTCGTCATCGTCGACCTCTCGATATCTGGATGCGGTCCCAGCGAGCCTTATGAGGGGCGACCGCCCTACGATGCCGCCGCCACTACAGTATAGCTATTATGTAGCATGTCTGTCTAGACGTGCAGCGCAATACGGTTGAATACCATTGGTATAATGGAGATTCAGCATAGACAGCGGCCGTGTCCCTGTGTAGTCACGTATTTCAGCCACGATGTCCCTGTGCCGGCGGGCGTGGGCTCGCTGCTCCGCACTGCGGCCATGCCGACCAGCCCCCACCCAGGCAGCTTTAGGCAAGTCGCTGCCTGATTCCTCGATGGCCGGGGGCTGGCCCCTCAGACCCGGCCGTACTTAGTCGCTATTACCCGACCCGTCGGAGTTATCTCCGCTCTCTCCATTGGTGCCGGCGGTCATTTTCCTCACGGATGTCGGATTGTTTGTCTCCGCACCGGAGGTCTCATGGGCCGTCGTCGACTTCGCCTGGACGGTGGCCGGCTGCACTGGTTTGCGACCTTCTGAATCATCTTCACGAACGGCGTCGATCGATGGCCTTACAGCAGTCGTCGAACTCTCTTCGGTGTCGATGGAATTGTCATGCGTGTCGCCCGATGTGACGTGAGCCAATCCGATGTCACCACCGGCACCGGTTGCCGTGGTGGTGTTCTCGGGCTGTGAGCCAAGGTCAGCCGTTTCACCGCCCGACGGTCCGTCGACGGGACCACTAGGTTCGCTCGCCAGCGAATTGGTCGACGTGACGTCCACGCCGACTGCACTACCGGTGCTCAGGTCGTTGACGTCTTTCGCATGGAGCGTGAGAGGTGTCGCCCTTGAGAGCGGTGCAGTTGCGAGCGACGCTGGTGCCGCGTCAACCGCGGTGTCGACTTGGGTCGACACCAAGGACGTTGTGCTGATGGTTGCTGGTGCAACGACTGGGTAGGGTGTGCCGTCGTCCTTGATGTAGATCTTGAGGTTGAGGATGCCGGGCAGAATCTCGATGTATTGCTGGTGGTAGACGAGGGTGGACTTATCGACGACCCATGTGCCGCCGTTCTTCACGTAGGAGTCTGTGTAGACGCCGTGGCCGCGTAGTCCGATGATGTTGAACGGGTCGGTGAGTCGGTCGTTCATCTGCCATACGCCGGTGGCCGTCGTTCCGTCGTCGGCCACCGTTATGACGGGGTTGTATCCCTCGTGGTGCGTGCTGATCGGAGTGAGAACCAGCGTATTGAAGGCGATGAATTGGTCTCGGCCGTGAAAGACCGGCCCAAGACCACCCGGTAAGGAATCGCTGGCGTCGATCAGCGCATTGGGAGTGAACTGCTGGTATAGAGCTGGCCAGTTGTTCAGGTCGACGTTGGCGAAGTAGTCCATCTTCAACTGCTTGATGGCTTCGACATCGGGGTTCGCGTCCGCTCCTGCCTCAGGTCCAACGACTGGGTAGGGTGTGCCGTCGTCCTTGATGTAGATCTTGAGGTTGAGGATGCCGGGCAGAATCTCGATGTATTGCTGGTGGTAGATCTCAGTGAACCCATCGACGACCCATGTGTCGCCGTTCTTCACGTAGGAGTCTGTGTAGACGCCGTGGCCGCGTAGTCCGATGATGTTGAACGGGTCGGAGAGTCGGTCGTTCACCTGCCATACGCCGGTAGCCGTCGTTCCGTCGTCGGCCACCGTTATGACGGGGTTGTATGCCTCGTGGTGCGTGCTGAGCGGAGTGAGAACCAGCGCATTGAAGGCGATGAATTGGTCTCGGCCGTGAAAGACCGGCCCAAGACCACCCGGTAAGGAATCGCTGGCGTCGATCAGCGCATTGGGAGTGAACTGCTGGTATAGGGCTGGCCAGTTGTTCAGGTCGACGTTGGCGACGTAGTCCATCTTCAACTGCTTGAGTGCCTCCACCTCGGGACCAGAGGTGATTGCGGCTTGAGCAGTGAACGGGTACGTGCCACAAAAGATGGTTGTCGCGGTACCGATGGTCACCGCCGCGCGCAGTACGCGCCTGGTGCGCGACCCGTGTGTCAATCGATGGTTGCTTTTCTTGGACAAGAGCTGACTCCTATGCCTTAGTCCCCCACGGACTTGCCCTCGCGACTAGCGCTTTCGGGTCAGGTCGAACCGGGTATCTTGTCGGCGGCTTGTCGCACTGTTGGTGCGGACGCGCTGATGGTGCCGGCAGTGGTGGGTTGTCGCGAAGAGGGATGCGTTGTGTCGCACGTCACTTTTGACGGGCTCGTTAGAACATAGCGCGCGCCGCGTCAAAATGCTACATACTTGATATATTGTAGCGTCAGCCAGTTCGCGAGGAGACGAGATGGCACGACAAGATCAGCTGCAGTTACTGCTCGACGAGCGCGAGATCCGCGAAGTGATCTATCGATACGTCCACGCGTGCGATCGCTTGGACGAGGACGAAATGCGGACTGTCTACCATCCGGGCGCACACGACGAGCACGGGCCTCTCCGAGGTCCCGAGTCCGAGTTCCGACCGAATGTGTTGCAGGTATTGCGCCTAGCGTATTCATTTTGCTCGCACACGTTGGGGCAGAGCCGCATCGATTTCGCTGATCCGGACACTGCGTTCGTGGAGACCTACGTCATCGCGGTCACGGGGCGTGAGGTCGACGGAGACGAGTTGATCGAGGTGGTGGGAGGCCGCTACCTCGACCGATTCGAACGCCGCAGCGGAGCGTGGAAGGTTGCCGACCGCGTCTTCGCGCCGGATTGGGACACGCAACTGCCGCGCCACCGCTGGCAAATACCGGAGCAATGGACCGTAGGAACCCGTAACCACTCGGACCCGTCATACCGGCGGTGACCAGTCCTTGGTCGTCGGCCAGATATGGAACGTGCGGCTGGCGCCGTTCTGGACGAGTCCGGCGACCGCCCGTTGAGTCCTTCCGCCCTACCGCTTTTGAAGGGAAGATCACGTGACGAACGACAAAACCGGCGTCCTCGTCGTCGGTGCCGGCGCGATGGGTTTGGTAATCGGCTACCACCTCAGCCTGGCTGGTGCCCAGGTCACGTTTCTAGTGAGGCCGCGGCGATTGACGGAGCTGGCCACGCCGCAGCGGCTCTACAACTACCGCGACGGGCAGCTGAAGACTTTTGGCGACTACCGCGCCGTGGCCACCACTGCCGACATCGATGCCCGTTCACTGGACTACGTCCTGCTCACGCTCGACGGTTCTGCGATGCGAACGGTCGAAGGCAGCACGCTGCTCAAAGACATCGGCGCCGCACTCCAGAACTCGTCCGCCACACTGATGTTCGGTGGTGTGGGCGTCGGCCTTCGCGAGCACGTAATACGGCTCACCGGACTGCCACCGCAACGGGTACTCAGTTGCGCTCTCGGGTTACTCGCCCACCAGGTTGCCGGAGCGCAGCTGCCGATACATCCGCCGACACGGCCCGAACTTCTCGCCCAGGCCCACGTGGCCTACGTACAGGGTTCGAACAAGCGCGGGCTCGTGGTCGAGGCCCGGCCCACCCTGCCCGCCAAGAGCTTTCGCGAGTTGTACAACCGGTGCGGCGTCTCGCGGTGTCAGCGAATGAACAGCACCCTGTTCGAGATCGTCTGCAAACTGCCCTACCCACTGTTTGCGATAAGCGAGCTCGCCGGCTGGCCCCGAGCCGAGGTGCTTGCAGGCAACAAATCCTTGTGGCAGCTCAATCGCCGCGCACAGGGCGAAATCATGGGCTTGCGCCAGCACGGCTGGATCGGTCGGCTAATGCAGCACGTGATGACCGAGCGGGTTCAACGGAAGGTGGCGCTGAAAATGGAACACGACGCGTGGCCGATGGATCTGGCTGCGTTCAACCGCTTCCACCACGGCAAGAAGGTGCAGCAGCAGAACATTGCGATCATGCGCGACTGTATTGCGGTCGGTGAACGCGACGGGTCTGCCATGTCGGCGCTGAAGGAGGTACTCGATCAGCTCGAGCGCCACACTGCCACCAAGACGACCCGGTGAACGACAGTCAACGCTGCCGGTGCGAACACGCGACGTGAAGGCACGCACCGAAGTTTGGGACGAAGGTTCCAGATGGCTCAATCGGCTGACTGGCCAAACGCAATGTCGCCGTTGAGGAAGCCTTCCCAGTCGGGAAATGCTGATCTATCCACTAGTTCGACGAGTAACCCATCCCGAGTCGCGTGATAGGCGAAGCCGAACAGCACGCCGTCGACCATCGCACCGGCAACGCATGAAAGGCCGTGCTTTTCTAGCTCCGCCGACTCTGCGACAAGATCGTCCGCCCAGTACCCAAAGTGATGTATGGGCCGTGAGCCTTCGCCCCATATCGTGTCGGGCACGGCCGCAATTAGTTCCAGATGCGGCGACTCTACTGCATACACGGCTTCGAACCGCAGCGGCTCAACACCACCGTCAGGGCTCCAGATCGGCACTGCGGTATCGATACGCGGGCTCCAGTGAAGACCAAACAGGCCGGTCAACTCCTGCATGCTCCGATCGATGTCTTCGACGACCATTGCGGTGTGGAACTGGTTCTTTGCGTCCAGAATCATTGCTGCGCTCCTTGGCGGTGGTTGTGACCAAACATGACGTCCTTGCTGGCGGGTTGACCATCCAGTTCGTCTCGTCCTCAACTCATTCCGACGACCGACGGGCGGCATGACGGCCCGCTATATGACCGAAGGTCAGGGCCAGGGCAATCGTGCAGCCCGCGCCGCCATAGAAGCCCCCCCGTCACGGCTCCGCCGGCATTGCCGGCCGCGTACAGACCTGGGATTACACAACCATTTTCGTCAACGACGCGTGCGTGCGCATCGGTGCGTGGGCCGCCGACCGTGCCGAGTGTGCTGGCCTCGATCCGGACGGCATAGTAGGGCGGAATGTCGATCGCGCCCAAGACGCTGCTGGCCGGACTGTTCAGGTAGGCGCGCAGGTACTTCGCCAACCACGGGACAGCTAGGGCTCGCAGCCGGTCCGGCTCGCGACGGCGCGCGACGCGCGCCGCAAGCCGGCCGACCACCGGGCCGGCCATGATCGCCACGAGGCGGCGTGCCCGCGCCGTGCCTGACGGGAAGCGAACGTCGGGCGAGAGTCGTCCGAGGCGCGGATGGTGGTCGCCGAAGAACCGCTCGTAAACGGTCCCGCCACGGTTGAACTGAGGATCGAGACCGTGCCGAGCCGATGTATTGAACGCTGCCACAGTGCTCGTCAGACCGTCGGCGTTGATTCCGCAGCGACGCGCTAATTCTCCGACGCTGTCAGCCCGGGTGACGAAATCGGGTACTTCGGAGCCTGGCGGCCAGTCGAAAAACCCGTAGCGGCGCCGGTAGTAGTCGTCGAATATCATCCACGCCACCGCATTCGGCATGTGTCCAGTGCTCGGATCGGCGCGACGCATGACCTCGCCGACGTCGTCGTAAGGCAGCGCTTCGTTGGTAAAACGCTCGCCGTCGGGGTTGACCATGATGGTGTGAGGTAATGCTCTCTCCCCCAACACTATTCGTCCAATTGGATGACCGTCCAGCTCTTCGCCCGGCACCTGCATGGCGGGCATCCACCACGCGGTCTCGGTTGCCGCGAGGCCGGCGTTGACCGTCGCGGCCATCGCTAGAGCGCCACCGTCGTGACCCGCGGGAGATACGTGTATGCCGATATCCGCGCCGAGGTACTTCGCGGTCAACTCGTCGGCCCCTTCAAAGCCGCCGCTGGCGAGTACCACGCCCTTGCGCACGGCGACCGTGTGCGGCGCGCCGCCGGATTCGATGACCAGGCTTCCGACGCCTGTCTCACCGGCGATCAGCTGCGTGGCCATTGCACTCGTCCGAATGTCGACGCCGTGGCGCAAACATCCCTGCAGAAGTGCGCCGATCAGCGCGTGTCCGCCGATCCATGCACCTTCGAGGCGCTCCAGGAGCCAAGCGCGTACCGGATTCGTTCGCACGCCTCTTGCCGGCGGTCGCACGAAGGACGCCGCTGCGCCGAGGACGTCGCTAGGGAAGATGCCCGGGAGAAGCGACCTCACGTTCGACGCTCCGGGGATGTCGGAATGGTAGTCGGGCCATACGGTTGGCAGCCAACTCAGGTAGGTGTGCTCCTCTACGAAGCGCGCCATCTTCGGCGCACCCGCCAGGAAGGCATCGACCAGGTCGAGCTCCAGTTTGGCGTCGCGCCCCTCACCCAGCAGGTAGCGCCGGGCGAGCTCGACGCTGTCGCGCTCCCCTAGCTCTCGATACGCAAGACCATGATTCGGCACCCATGCCGCGCCACCGGAAATTGCGGTGGTACCGCCAACCAGCGGTTCCGATTCGACGACGAGGACCGTGCTTCCTTCCACAGCAGCGGAAAGAGCCGCGACCAACCCCGCGGCGCCAGCGCCGACTACGGCGACGTCCACCCGCTGGGGCAGCGCCAACTGGGCCGCCGTACCGATACTGCCCGCCATGTCACGCACAATCCGCCAGGGCGAGGCGGTCAACTGTCGGGTTGGCCGTTGCGCCCTGCATCGGCCAACGCCGTATCCGGGCCTGCTACCGCTTTGGGGGTTGCCATGCCGCCTCCGAACTCAATACCCATCTCACTCAGTACCTATCTCGGAACCGTGGGCAAGAATGCTAAGGCGAGTCTAGTTAGAATGCTACACGTATTGCATTATGTAGCATCAGACGGGCACGGGTCCCCGGACGCCTTCGGCGTGAAAGCTCAGGCCTTTGAAATACATTGCCTTCAACAACGTAATGCTCATCCATCCGAAGTCGGTACGATCGCCAGACTGCGGGAGGGCTCGAAATATTCCCTCGACACCGCCGGGATTCTTCGGTCGGGCACTACATAGATAGAATAATGTTGCACCTCATGTGCGGAGCCTCTTATCAGGCCCTGGCGGCTGTACGCGGCGTTCCCGGTACCGGTGCAGGCGTTCGGCTCAATCGAGCCGGCCCATGCGACGGGCGAACCCCGTCAGCAAGTCCCTGAGCCCTGACGCCAGGTGGTTGCTGGCATCCTCGCCTGCGAGCAGGTCCGCCACCTTTCGCAAGCTCTCGCTGCCGACGGTGTCGGGTTCTTTCTCGAGGAGATCCCGGAGTCCGGCCGCGGAAGTTGGTGCCTGATCCCGCACGGCGTCGGCGATCCACAGTTGACCCACGAGCCAGGTTTCACAGACGGTCCACACTTCGACTGCTTCGACATCAGACAGGCCGGCGGACAGCAGTGTGGCCACAATCGAGTCGATCATCTCAACGACACCACTGGTTGCATACACCGGGTGCCGCGAAAACACGTGTGCCGCAACGCCGCGGTACTTACTCAGCACGTCGAAGGTGCGCTGGCCGGTTTGGACGAGCCATTCGATCCAGTCGCCGTCGAACTCCGGCAGCTTGATTTGGGCAAGGACCGCGTCGGTCGTAACTTGAAGTAGTTCCTCGCGGCCACCGGGGAAGTGATGGTAGACGGCCATATGGGAAACACCGAGAGCATGGCCTAGGGACCGCATCGTGAGTTCGCTCAGCCCATGCTCGGCGACATAGCCGAGCAGCTTCTCCGTGAATGCGGCACGGGTGAAGCGGCCGATGTGCCCTGTCGCCACGCCACTAGCCTATTGGCACTTCGAGTCAATCTGCGGTCGGACGATCGACGAGTCGTAATCAAGACCATCCGACACGACGACGATCCCTTCTGGATGCATGTAGGAGGCGTCACTTGCCAGGAACAAGACGAGGCGAGCGACCTCGGTCAATGACTTCATGAGCTGAGGCGGCACCAATTCGGCGAGCATCTTCAGCATGGCCGATCGTGGGTGCAACGCTCGCCGCTGGCGCATACGTTGTGGTGCGCTGCCGGGCGGGTCGGCCGATGCCCGCGGCAATCGCGACAAGCTCCTCGACCGACTTGGCCGAGCCGAACTCCGAACCGGCCATCCGCGAGATGGTCTCCTCCATCAGCGTGCCGCCGAGATCGTCGGCACCGCCGGACAGCATCACCTGTGTACGTTCGATGCCGAGTTTCACCCAGCTGGTCTGAATGTGAGAGATCCTGCCGTGCAACATGATCCGCGCCAGCGCGTGCACCGCACGGTTGTCACGGTGCGTCGGGCCCGGCCGCGCCCCGCCGGACAGATACAGCGGGCTGCTCTGGTGCACGAACGGCAGCGGGACGAACTCCGTGAAGCCGCCAGTCTGGTCCTGGATGCGGCGCAACACGTTCAAGTGTCCGACCCAGTGATGAGGCTGATCGACGTGGCCGTACATCATCGTCGAGCTCGACCGCAGGCCGACCTCATGGGCGGTGGTGACGACCTCGATCCACATCGACGTCGGCAGCTTGCCCTTGGTCAGCACCCAGCGCACCTCGTCGTCGAGGATCTCCGCAGCGGTACCCGGGATGGTGTCAAGTCCCGCCTCGCGTAACGAGATCAACCATTCCCGAATGCTCGAGCCGCCCTTGGTGACCCCCTTGGTGACCCCGTTGGCGATCTCCATCGGCGAGAAGGCATGCACGTGCATCGAGGGCACCCGTGCCTTGACTGCCCGCACCAGATCCGCGTAGCCGGTCACCGGCAACTCCGGGTCGATGCCGCCCTGCATACAGATCTCAGTCGCCCCCGCGACGTGGGCCTCCCAAGCCCGGTCCGCCACCTCGTCGGTCGACAGACTATAGGCGTCGGCGTCACCCTTGCGCTGCGCGAATGCGCAGAACCGACAGCCCGTGTAGCAGATGTTGGTGAAGTTGATGTTGCGGTTGACGACAAAGGCGACGTCGTCTCCGACGGTGTCGCGGCGCAGCGAATCGGCGAGCGCTGCAACGGCATCCAACGCGGGTCCGGTTGCGGTGGCCAGCGCCACATACTCGTCGTCGCTGCAGCCGGCCGGATCGCGTTCGGCCGAACGCAGCGCCGCCAGCACGTCGGTGTCGATGCGTTCCGGTGCCCGCGCCGCCAATTCGTGCACCTTTTCGCGGATCGACTCCCAATCACCGAACGCGCTACCGAGATCGCTGCGGGTCTCGGTGACATGGCGGTATGGCCCTTGGCGCGGAAGTTCTGCACGATCACTTCCTGAACGTGCCCGAACTCCTTGTGCGAGCGCCGAATCGCGTGGATCGTCTCGGCGCGCTCCTCGAGCGTCTCACCGATACCGACTAACAGGCCCGTCGTGAACGGGATCGAAAGCCGGCCCGCGTCCGTCAACACCCGCAGCCGTACCTGCGGATCCTTGTCGGGGCTGCCGTAATGGGCCAGCCCCTTGGTCTCGAACAGCCGGCGCGATGTGGTCTCCAACATCATCCCCATCGACGGCGACACCGGCTTGAGCCGCGAGCGCTCCGACCAGGACATGACGCCAGGGTTCAGATGGGGCAGCAGACCGGTCTCCTCGAGCACCCGGATCGCCATTGCCCGCACATAGTCCAGAGTCGAGTCATAGCCGCGCTCGTCGAGCCATTGTCGTGCCTCGTCCCACCGGGCCTCCGGCCGGTCGCCGAGCGTGAACAATGCCTCTTTGCAACCCCCATTCGGCGCCACGGCGGGCCACATCGAGGATCGCGTCGGGCTCCATGTACATGCCCATGCCCTGCGCACGCAGCTTGCCAGGCACGGTGACAAACGTGCAGTAGTGGCAGGTGTCGCGGCAAAGATGGGTCACCGGGATGAACACCTTGCGCGAGTAGGACACCGGCAACCGGCCGTTCGGCCCGCGCCGGCCCGTCGATTCCAGACCGGCGTCGCGCACCCGCGCGGCGCTCGCACACAGTTCGGTCAGATCATCTCCGCGGGCGGTCAACGCGATCGCTGCTTCGTCGACATTGAGCGCGACGCCGTCACGGGCCCGGCGCAACACCCGCCGCAAAGCGGCCGCATCAGAACTCATTCGATGGCTGCTCAGCGGTTCCCAGGCTTGCTCAGCTGGTCCTGCCAGCGACGTTCTGACTCGGTCACGAGAGCGCTCGCCATCCGTTCGATTGTCAAGCGAAGGAGAGCCCGCATCACAACGCCTGAGCCGGGAACCGCGGCATCGAAACGGCCTCCCCAATTTACAGCGCACCCGTCCGCTTCCTCTTCGAGTGCAACCTCGCCCTGATAGTCCCTGACCGGCGTCCAGCCCAGTAACACGTACCGGTGGCCGCGTGGCGGCACTGCCTCGACAATCTGCTCACGTACGACTCGACCCATGGGGAACGTCAAGCTCCGGATTGCTTGCTCCCCCGACGGCGCGTCAGGCGCGGGCTCCCACCGGCTGGAACGGACTCCTGGCGCCCACGCCGACCAGTTCGGCACGTCCTGCAATGTGTCGAATACCACGGCTCGCGGTGCCCGGCAGAATCGTCGTACCTGGAAACTCAGGGACTCAGTCACTTTGAGGTCCCGGCGTCAGCCGGGCACAACTGCATTGGCCAAGCCGACGTAGCCGATGCCCGCTGGCGGCCCATCAGATTGCGTGCCACGCAACGCAGCAACCAGCCGACCCATATTCGCCGCTGAGTCCATTGCCAGGCTGAGATCGCCCGCCGGAGCGTGATCGAGCAGGATCAGCTCGTCGACACCCGCTTCGACGTACGCCTTGAGCCGGTCGGCGACTTCCTCCGCGGTCCCACTCACATGCGCGACATCGCTGACCGCTTGCGGTGATACCTTGCGCGCCTCGGTGTACCACTCGTCCTTCGTCATCCGCTCAGGAACCAGGTGCCGCGCGTAGCCATAGTCTGGGCCGGCCGGATGCGTGAAACCATGCTGATCCCAATCGCTTCCGCGAGCGCAGCCGTAGATGTATGCATTCCATCGCATGTAGTCGGTCGAAGATACCCGCTCGATGACCTCGGGATCGTCGTGCATCAGCACCATGGCAACCGCGGTGAACCCCAGCTTCTCGGGATCGCGTCCATGACGCTCTGCGGCTGCGCGAACCTTCACAATGTCGTCGGCCACCTGCTCGGGACCGCCCTGACAGAAGGACGGGATCACCGTCATCATCCCGTCGTAGCATTCGCCGACGATGTCGATATTGTCGGACGACGAACCGCAGGCGGCGTAAATTCGCGCGGTATTCTCACCGTATTGCGGAAGGTCGATTATTCCGCCCTTCATCGAGTACTTTTCACCGTTGTATGAAATTGGCTCACCAGGCCTATCAAGAATTGCGCGGATAATGCGCGAGGCGTCGTAGAACTTTGCCGTAGCACCAACACGAGAATGCCCATACTGGAGCGCATTCTTGGCCTCCGAAACGCCCAGCGCCACTGTCGCCCGGCCGCCGGATAGATGGTCGAGTGTGAGTATCTGTTGCGCCAACCGAGTCGGCGAATTGCGGAGGGTGTCGATAGCCGCAATCGTCAATCTGATCTTCTCCGTCTGGGCCGCGACCACGCCGGCAAGCATCAGCGCGTCGAGGAAACCGTGCTGGTGTTTCCACATCTTGGCGATCTCGAGTTCATAGAACGCCTCATTGGGAATGTTCCCCGAGATCTGGTCGGTGTAAGCGACGACATCCAGCCCGAGTTGTTCACAGGCGATCGCCTGGTTCAGCGAATCGCGAACAGGCACAAAACTGCCCCCGTAGACGCCGATCTTCAGATCTTTCCCAGTCACAGACGACTCCTAAATAGTAGAGATTACGTCCCCACCCGCGGCAGGCAGGTCGTCAGATCGCAATGTCAGTTTGGACCGCCGCATCTGGCTCGCTGTGATCACGATCACCGCGTGCAGATACATTGTTTCCACAGACCTTTACAGCTGTCAAGGTTGAATTTTCAGTATCAGGAAACGGCCACCACGAGATCGCAGTGCGGCACGGTAATCAGCTGCTAAAGAGAAGGCCAAACACGTCACCATCACTAAAGACTCGTTCACGTGCACCCGCAACCACGGCGCGATCGCCGCCGAGGACGCCCTGACGGCATCTACCGAGTGCGCACGGCGAATCGCGGAACTGCCCGGACGTGCAGTTTCGACGTTCGGCATCAGTCGCATCGGCTGCAGCGCCCTATCGAGTGGGCTTACCCGGTCGTCACGGCATCCGGCCCCCAGCACGGTTAGCCGGTGCTGGCGGGGTCGGGCGGGGTGATGACGCCGGGGGTCATCGGTATCGGAACCTCAGGGCCGGGGCAGGCGTATTGCGTGCCCGCACCGCACATCCCGTTACGCAGCCAGGTCGGGTAGCCCGTCGGCGTCGAGTCGATTTGCAACGCAGCGACGTTGATCAAGATGTTGAACCCAACGTATACGAGGTTAAGAATCCTATGACCGCGAAGGCGCGATACGCCGTCTGCATTCGCTGCGAGACCGAAACGGATTCGGCGCCGCGCTCCACCACCGAACGCCCCTTGTCATCACGGAAGTACCGCAGAATCCCGGCGGCCGCCCACACCGCTCCCCAGTACAGCGACTCATACAGCGGGAACTGATAGCGCTCGCCACCCCACAACGACAACGCATGAACCGTGCCGTTGTAGGCATACAGCGAGGTGCACACCATGAACACCTCGCAGAGCAGATCGAAGACGAAACCGGCGGCCAGGGCGACCCCGATCAGCCCGGCCACCCCGATGCCGGGAATCCGCCGCTTGGCCGCACGCATCGCGCCTGTGACGGCAATCGAGAAGAACAGGCAAACGAGCTAGCCGATTCCCGACATAAACAGTGGCGAGGGCAGATTGCCGCCGTCGGGGCTGATCCAGCCCGGGATTCCTTCCACCCAGGAGCCGAAATTGATCGGGTAGCTGTTGTAGAAGAAAGTCGGACGGATGAAATTCAGGACTGGGTCCTGCCACATCACGCCGAACCAGGCGATCAGCAGGATGGCGTCAAAGGTCAGGCGCCGTTCGCGAAGCACCTGCCGGGCGCAATACCAGATCGCGGCGATGATCCCGATGATCGTGGCGATCTGCACGAACCACGCCCAGACCTTCACGATGGTGGGCACCGGGTCAGCCCCCGTCGTCGGGGTGTGGAAGTCGGGCCCGCTGAACCAGCGGATGTAGATGTAGGCCTGCAGCACGACAAAGAACAGCCCCAGCACCGCCCAGAACTTCACCGGCGTGATCCCGCGAACCCCGACCGGGCTGGATGGTTCCTCGCTACGTAGCGGTAACACCGCTGGCGGATGCGACTGCGCAGTGCTCATTTATCCTCTCCCGGTTTCTTTGTCCTGCAGGCGATTTCACTCGATAGCGGTCTCGCCCCCGATTCGCCCGCTCTGCCGCGACCAAGGCGTGGTTGAACAATTCGTTCAGATCGGGGCCGATCGCCGCGATGTGATCGGCGCGCGCAAAACTGGCGGTGCCGAACACCGCCTCGAGTTCCATCTTGGTTTTCTGGCCACCCAGTGATAGGCACAGGCATCCGACACCTGCCTCGCGCGCGTCGGCGAGCGCCCGTTTGGTGTCGCCGAGCGCGTATGTGCCCTCGTACCCTTCGTCGTACGGGATTCCGTCCGACAACACCAACAGAATCTCTCGCTTGGCACCAGATCTCTGCGTCAGGAGCGAGATCGCGTGCCGAACCGCAGCACCCATCCGGGTGAACCCGGCGGGCTCCAATTGACAGAGCCGGGACTGCCAGCCCAGACCGGCGCCCGTTCCGAATTCCTTTACCTTGTACAGGCACACGTTGGAGCGGCCGCGCGAATTGAACCCGTTGAGCTGGCCTTTGCGAACCGTCTCACGACGGCGGCACCGCTGTTGTCTCATGAAGCGCTTCGATTCCTACGGCGGGTGGTGTGCGGTCCCAGCTTCAGGGTTGTTGGCAGTTCGGAGTGGTGGGGACTCCGTTGAATCGGTCGGTGACCCAGGCCATGCTCCGTTCGCCATCGACGAACGGGGCTAGGAGGGAGTTGACGTCCAGTTTGTTGAGGAAGGGTGGCTGCTCGTTGGTCCAGAAGGTCACGTCGGCGCCCATGGCGCACCAGTCAGCGGCTGTTTTCCGCGCATCGAGGTAGGGGGCGAATGGGTCCCATCGGTTGTGCTCGAAGTAGACCGGTGCCGAGGGTTTGACGTTTCCAATCCGTTGTGCGGCAAGAACCCCCTTGAGAGGATCGGCGGCCACGGCCGCGTAGACGTCGCTGTTGAACCAGCCGTCGAAGTGGCGGAACATGTAGTCGATCGCGGTTTGGATGAGGCATTGGCGGCCGGTGTTGTCGAGCATTTCGAGCCCGCGCGGGGTGAGCGTGCTACGGAGTGGCTGGTCGAGTTGAGGGTAGGAGGCAGTGAGTCCCCGCAGCACATATCCTGTGAGCCCGGCCAGCGAGTTGCCGTCGGTGGGTCGCAGAACCCCTGGAAGGTCAGTGGGCGCCGAGGCTGCGTAGGTGCCTACGACGTTGAGGTCCGAGCCGTAGCTTCCAGCTAGTTCGGCAGCGGACAGCGCCGCGTGCCCGCCCGCTATCCAACCCCAAAATGCCACTGGGCCATGGGGATCGAGGGATGTGCTGGGGAGTTTCATCGCCGCGCGTGCGCCGTCGATCAACGCGGTTCCACCGGCCATCCGGTTGAGGAACTGCGGTGAGTTCGGGGTGTGAGTACCCATCCCCACGCCGTCGGTGACCATTATGGCAAATCCGCGCGCCAGCAGTGTGGCGATCCATCCCTCCTCCATGTTGAACATCAGGTCGAACCCGGTGTCGAGGGAGGCGTGGATGCCTTGGTTGAACATCCGGGACGGTGCGCACTGCTCGCCCATGCCGTAGGGAATGGTGGCGTAGGCGATCAACGGGCGTGGTCCCTGGCCTGGCCATGGATTGTCGGGCTCGATGTAGGTGCCTGTCACTGCCACGGGCTGGCCTTGGGCGTCGGTGCTGCGGTACATGATTCGGGTGCCGGTGCCGACGAAGCGGCCGAGCTGGCCGGAGGGTTCGAGCACCAGGCGCGATGGTTCGGTCCGGATCAGGTCACCGTTATTGCCAGCAGGCAGCGGGTCTGGGGGGGTGTAAAACGGCCAGTAGTGAGACTCGTCTGCCTGTGCGTGCGGAGGCGTGACGAGCGTGGGCGAGATGAGCGCGGCCGCCAGGACCACCGCGCAGACGAGGATCCGAAGGATGGACCGTGTGGGTGGCGTAGGCGGGTGGTACACGGTGGGAACGGCGTTGATTGTCATGACATCCTTGTCCAGGTGGTGCTGCTGAGGCCGCGGGACGGAAAAGGGCATGCAGCGTTAAAGGGTTGGCGCATCGGGAATTTGGTCGTCGACACGTTGAGACGACAGGGCGCGCCAGGTTGTGCGATCAGCGACTCGTCAGGCTGGGTGCTGAGTGCGCGCGTAGTGAACGCGTGGTTGCGTGAGATGACTTTCGGGCACGTGTCAGCAACGCGGGTGTCGGGTCGACCGAACCCCGCGCACGACGCGGCTCGTGATTACCGGTGCATAAGCGTCACCGGGTGGGTTGGTGACCAGCCCGGTGGGGAGCGAAGCCGGAGACAGCGAGCCGGGGAGGTCATGATTGGTCGCTGCTCAGTGGTTGCAGGACGAAGTCGTAGTGGGCAACGACGAAGGGTTCGTCCACCTGCTGACCATCGGGGCCTGGACCCGCAGGGTGCTCGATGAAGCTGACGATGAGTTCGTCTTTGACGCCGAAGACGACGTCGGTGTCGAGGTAGTCGGTGCCGTGGCGGAACAGGTGAGTGATCAGCTTGTGGTAGCCGGGTTCTTCGAACTTGAAATGGACATGAGCGGGCCGGTATTCACTGATGTCGGTGGCACTGACCAGTTTTCCGACGGGACCATCCATCGGGATGGTGTAACCCAGAGGAGCGATGGTGCGCACGCAGTAGGTGCCGTCGGAGCGGGTCGAATACTTGGCGCGCAGGCGGGCTTCGTCGACTTCGGTGTACTGCGCTTCGTAAGTGCCGGTGGCGTCGGCCTGCCAGACGTCGAGGATCGCGTTGGCGATCGGGGTGCCGGCGGTGTCGGTGACGGTGCCGGTGATGAACAGCGGCGTTCCTTCGACTCCTTCGGACATGTCGAGTCCGAACGGCGCCGGCGGTGAGCCGTCGATGTGGAACGGACCTAGAACTGTCGCCGGGGTGGCCGGCGCGGGGACCCGGTTGTTCATCTGAACGACCAAGGTGCTCAGACCCACCACGTCGGAGGCCAGGATGAATTCCTGGCGTTTGTCGGTGCTGATCCTGCCGACCTCGGTGAGCCAGTCGATGGCAGCCATCCACTCCTCGGAGGTCAGTTCGACCTCACGGGTGTAGTCGTGGATGTGGCGTACCAGTGCGGTCATGAGTTCGGCCGTGCGCGGCGAGTGCGCAGTCGCCCACCGCTTGACCGCCAAATCGGTGATGTTGTCCTCGGTGACGAAGGCCATCATGACTCCTTCGGGTGTTCGTGCTCGTGATGAGCGGGCGGTTCGATACCGGTGGGTTCGACATAGACCGCGTTGCGGTCGACGTTCATGTAGATGTCGTGGGCAATGGGATTGCGGTGTTCCTCGGCGATTTGGCCGAGCAGTCCCGCGCAGCGGGCGAGCAACGCGAACCCGCGCAGCAGATCCACGGGCAGCCCGAGGTCGGCCAGAGCGGCACCGCAGACTCCGGCGCCGTTGAGCGGCAACTTGCGGCCGACGCCGCGCTCGCTCATCCGGCCGATCGCTTCGAACAGGCGCAAGTGCGGGCCGCGTTGACCCTCGTCGGTGGCGATCTCGATGAGCACCGGGGTGCGTGGGTCGCCGTCCTTGTGATTGGGATGCCCAAGGCCTGGAACGTGTTTGCCCAGTTTCTTCTGCGCTGTGATGGCCTCGAGTGCGAGCTGGTCCCAGCCGTCGTCGTCGGTAGGCAGCGCACCTTCCTGGGCGGTGATGGTGGCGTGCAGGAATTGGCCGCAGTCCTCGGTCACGCCGAGGAAGCGTGACCCGCCGCCGAGGAGTCCCGCGGCGATCGCGCCCTGCAGCGAGTCGGGGGCACTGAGGTAGGTCACCCGCGCGGCGATGGCCGTGGGGGTGAAGCCGTGATCGGCCAGCGCGACCAGCACGGCTTCGAACACGCGTAGCTCGCCCGGGCTGGGGCGGCGCATCGCGACGAGCCAAAACGCCAGCTCTCCGAAGCTCACCTTGCCCATCAGCTCGCCGGCGAGATCGCGCCCCAACAGACTGATCGAGGTGGCGTCGGAGGTGCCCAGCGACGTCGGGTAGCGAGGCGGGTCGTAGGGAGAGTTGCTCACTGTTCTCCCCCGAACGCCTTGGTGGCGGTGGCGGTCAGCCAGGCCCGAATCTCGTCGGTGTGTTCACCCAATGTCGGGGGCGCCAGGTCATACCGGGGTTCGATGTCGGAGAAGGTGATGGGGTTGCGGACCCCCGGCACGGTATGCCCAGGGGGTCCGACCTCGACGATGGGTGCCAGACCGAGCCGTTCGGCGTACTGGACACCTTGAGCGATGGTGTTGATGGGCCCGTTGGGGACGCCGACCTCGTTGAGCCGGTCGAACCAGTAGGCCGCGGGCTGGGTGGTGAGTCGCTCGACGAGCAGTGGGCGCAGTTCCTCCCGTCGCTCGGTGCGGTCGCTGTTGGCGGCAAACCGTGGGTCGTCGGCCAGGGCGGGCACGCCGAGAACTTCGACGAGCTTGCGGAACTGGCGGTCATTGCCTGCCGCGATGATGAGGTCGTCGTCGGCGGTGGGCAGCGGCTCGTAGGGGAACAGGCTGGGATGGGCGTTGCCCATCCGGGTGGGGGTGACCCCGCCGGCGACGTAGGCCGAGGTCTGGTTGACCAGTCCACTCATCGCCGAGGCCAGCAGGCTGGTTTCGATGTTCTGGCCCCGACCGGCCAGAGATCGGTGCCGCAGCGCGGCCAGGATGGCGATGGTGGAGTGCAGTCCAGCCAGGACGTCGAAGACGCTGATCCCTGCGCGATAGGCGGGCCCGTCGGGATCGCCAGTCAAGCTCATCAGCCCAGACATGGCTTGCACGATGAGGTCATAGCCGGGCAATGCGGCGCCCTCCCTGGTGCCGAAACCGCTGATCGAGCAATAGATCACGGTCTCGTTGCGCTCCTTGACCGATTCGTAGTCCAGCGCGAACCGTTTCAGGCCACCGGGTTTGAAGTTCTCGATGACGATGTCGGCGCGGGCGGTCAGTGCGTGGGCGGCGGCGAGGTCGTCGGGGTCGCTAAAGTCGAGAACGACCGATTTCTTGTTCCGGTTGATCGCCGCGTAGTAGGTCGCCACGCCGTCGGGGCGCACCGGTGGTGTCCAGCTCCGGGTGTCGTCGCCACCGGGACTCTCCACCTTGATGACCTCGGCGCCCATGTCGGCGAGCAACATGGTGGCGTAGGGACCGGCCAGGATGCGGGAGAAGTCGGCGATGACGATCCCGTCGAGCGGCCGGGGCGGCTGATTGGCCGATGTGGAAGTCACGGTGGCCCTTTCTGAATGTGGATGCGCTGAGGTGGGGTGCGGGGCGTTCAGTCGTTGACGAGGGGGAAGCTGAACAGCCGGTCTCTGGACTGTCGAGCGCGGTGGTCGAGGTCGGCGATATCGACGTCGACGAGGCGGTCCTGGTACTTGCGAAGCCGGCCGGCGACGAAGACGGAATCGACGTTGCCTGGGTGCCCGGCGCCGACGATGCTGGCGGCGATGTCGTTGCACGGCAGCAGATTTGCGTCGTCGAGGCGCATGATGAGCAGGTCGGCGTCCTTGCCGGGGGTAATGCTGCCGGTCTTGTGGGCTAGGCCCGAGGCGCGTGCGCCTTCGATGGTGGCCATGGCCAGCAGGTCCCGTGGTGTCACCGGCGGCAGGGTGTCGTAGGCGGCGGGGTCGATGCTGATGCCCACGTTGTGCGCCGCCAGGGCTGCGCGCATGACGTTGAACATGTCACCGGCGACGCTGGCCTCGGTGTCGATACTGAGGCTGGGCCGGCTTCCGTGGGCGAGCAGTCGCCCGGTGGCCGGGGCGCCGAGGCCGGGTAGCACGGCTTCCACTGCCGCCGACACCGACGCGTGGGCACCGGAGTCTACGAGCATCATGAGTTCGTCGTCGTCGCTGGTGCAGCAGTGGATGAACAACAGATCCTCACCGAGCAGACCGGCGTCACCAAGTGAGCCGATGCCGCGGAACTGCGGACCCCAGGGGCCGTTGCCGACGTGCATGCTCGACCGGATGCCCAGCTCGCGGGCCATGGTGAGGTCCTTGGTGGTGACCTCGACGGTGGACAGTTCCGGTCCTCGGAGCATGGCTTGCAGGGTGACCAGGGCGTCGTCGTCGTGCAGCACTTGGCTTCGGACCCGGCGGATGTCGTCGGGATGGGTGGCTTCCCCGCGCAGCATCCATTTGTTGGAGTCGATTGAAGGCCAGCCGTAGGCGAAGACACCGCGGATGCCGGAGTCGCGCAGTGCGGCGATGGCGGCATCGGTGTGAGCGGGGCTGTTCTGGATGTGGGACTCGTCGCGCAGGGTGGTGATTCCGGCGTCCAGCGCGCCCAGTGCGCCGACAAGATTGCCGATGTACACGTCGTCGGGGGTGAATTGCGGGCCCCAGGTGAGCTGAATGTGGCGGCGGTAGTTCGGGAAGTCCCAGCCGATGCCGACCTGGCGGATCGCGCCCTGCCAGGTGTGGCGGTGGGTGTCGACGAAGCCGGGCAGTACTGCACGGTTGGTGCCGTCGATGACGGTGGCTCCCTCGGCGTCGATGTTCGCGCCGACCTCGGCGATGATTCCGTCGTCGATCAGGATGTCGCCGACGAGATCGCCGATCGCGTCGTCCTGGGTGAGCAGATGCGCGCCGCGGATCACGATCCTGCCCTGGGGGACGGTGGTGGCTTCCGTGGTGCTCATCGATGCACTCCTTCGTCTGTGTTCTGGTCTGTGGTGATGAGTCGGTCGCGGAACCAGTCTGCGATGCGGGTGTGCTTGTCGTGGGAGTGGTTGTAGATGCAGTGATCTCCGTCGGGGAACTCGCTCCACGTCTTGTCGGCGGCGGCCGCACCGTCATACAGTGCGCGCGCGTTCTCGATGAGGAACACCTGGTCCGGTGTGCCGTGCATGACATGCAGAGGGCAGGTCAGGTTGGACAGCTGCTCGTCGGTGAGCACGAAGGTGTCCATGACCGCGCGCGCTTTGTCGGGGTCCTCGATGCCCAGCAGTGCTTGGATCTTGGTGATGAAGCGGTGGTAGCGGTCGAGTATCTCCGCCGGTCGCACAGTGCCACCGTTGACGCAGCACGCCGCGATCCGATTGTCGGTGCTGGCGACCAGCGCCGAGAGGAACCCGCCCATGCTGTTGCCCCAGATCCCGACCCGATCGGCGAAGCGGCCGTCGGCGTAGAGATGATCGACCATGACGGAGAAGGCTTCTGCTGCATCGGAAGTCATGTGCAGTCCCTGCAGGACACGGGTTTCGCCTTGGCCTGGGCCGTCCACCAGCAGTACCGCCATCCCGCGTGCCACCAGATACGTCGCGCCGACGTGGTACTCCTCGCGCCACCCGTCGAAGCCGCCCATCACGATCACCGTTGGCGGCCGGTCCACCCCGGCGGGGCGCAGCAGCCACCCGCAGATCGCGCCGTCCCGGTACGGGATCTCGACGTGCTCGACGACCGGATCAGTCAGCTGCCCTGCTGCGCCGTAGCATTTCGATCAGGCGGTGATACATCGCCTTCTTGCGCGCGTCGGTGTCGGGCAGCGGCACCTGGCCCACCCGGAAGCACGCGCTGGCACGCAGATAGTCCGCACGTGCGGTCAGCCGGTGCCCGCGCGCCAGCGACTCCTCGGCGGAGGCGGCGATGCGTTCGCCGAGCTGTGCACCCGCATCGGCCCAGGGCACACCCGAGTCGGCCAAGCCGTAGAGGTCGATGACGTCGGCGTAGTCCAGGCCATTGCCGATGAGTCGCTGCATCGGCATCGCCCGTTTGTGCGCCTCGACCTCGGCGCGCCACGGGGCCCCCTCGGTGGCGGTGGGCTCCGCGGTCATCGCACAGCCGCCGACACGGCATCGGGCTGCGGCACCCGGGCGGGGATATCGAAACCGCCGGCCAGACCATGGGCGAGGGAGTCGAGCAGATCGCCGGCGTCCGCGGCCGCGGACACGCTTCCGAACAGCCAGAAGTCGGGTCGGATCAGCACGGTGGATGCGCCGATCGACTCGAGCCAGGTGCCGTAGGTTCCTTCGACGTCGGTGATCGGGGCACCGGACCCAGGGGCTCCCACGTGCGCGGTGATGATGCCGAGGCGATCGATGATGGCCCGATGGTCATCACCGAGACCGGTCAACGCGGCTTCGTCGCGCGTCAGCAGCACCCAGCCGTGCCCGACGACGTCATCGAAAAGGCCAGTCATTCCATCGGCTTCGACGACTCCCCTGGTAGCCGACGGTGCCGGCAGTGGGGTCGCCGGGCCGGCTGAACGCCTTGGGGCCGGGGATCTACGGGCAGCGGAGGTGCCAGCGACGGATCGGCCAGGGCCGCCTTCATCCCTTGGTTGCGCATCTCGGCGATCTCGGGATCGGTGATCACACAGGGCAGGCCGATCTCACGGGAGAGGTTCATCCACGCCACGAAGACCGGTTTTCGGTCAGCGGTATAGCTGTCCAGCAGCGACGGGGACGCCAGGCCGCGCAGCACCAGGTCCAGGCGCCACGCGAGAGTGGAGGCGTCGCGGATACCGTTGCACATTCCCTCCCCGGCGAAGGGCCACAACACGTGGGCCGCGTCGCCGGCCAGGAAGACCCGGCCGTCCTGCCAGTGCTCGGCGACGGCCTCCTTGAACCGGTAGACCGGTCGGCGCAGGATGTCGACGTCATCGGGGCCCACCCAGGGAGACAGCAGTTCCCAGACCCGTTCCTCGGTGAAGTCCTCCGGCTTCTCGCCGGGCAGCAAGGTCCACTCCCACCGGTGGTGTTGGCGGCCGAGCTGGAATAGACACCCCGGACGGTGCGGATCGCCGAATTGGCCGTTGTCGAACTCGAAGCTCAAGGGACGCTTCTGTTTACAGTCGACGACGAGCTGCTCGTACTCGCAGTTGCCCACCCACGTGTCGATTCCCAAGGATTGGCGGATCGCGCTGTTGGCGCCGTCGGCGGCCACGAGATATTTGGTACGCACCTGGGTCTGGTCACCGGTGAAGCGGTTCTGCAACGTCACCGTCACCCCGTCGGCGTCCTGCTCGAAGCCGATGGCGCGGGTGGCCATCGTGACCTCGACGGTGCCGGTCTGCTCGACGGCGCGGTTCATCGCCATCTCCAGATAGTTCTGATAGAAAATCCAGTGCCCACGGTGCCCGTGGGGCCCCACCTGGCTCCAGTCCAGACTCAGCAGCAGCTCACCGTCGAACGCCGCGGTGCGCATGTCATACATCTCCCACGCCACGGCGTCGGACTTGAACTCATCGACCACGCCAATCTTCTGCAAGGTCCGGACGATCTCGTCGTCCATGTGCCCGGCGCGTGACAAGCCGTAGAGCGATTCGTGGGCTTCGAAGGCGGCCACGCAATGCC
This sequence comes from uncultured Actinomycetota bacterium, assembly GCA_963721195.1. Taxonomy (GTDB): domain Bacteria; phylum Actinomycetota; class Actinomycetes; order Mycobacteriales; family Mycobacteriaceae; genus Mycobacterium. The sequence continues at coordinate 308,169 of CAVRIH010000006.1, forward strand.
CGGCTTGCCCCAATTGGGCACACATCATCTGTCCGACGGGTCCAAATCCGATGACGACGACGTCATAGGTATCCATTCGCTGCATTCCTTTCGACGCACCTGAACTGACCGAACGGTGCCCAGGCGGGGGGAGCCCGCGCGCTCGCGTCATCTCGGGATGACTGCGGCAGAGAGACCGCACCGCGCTTCGCGGGCATTGCGCGTGTGTGAAGTTGTGAGGCGCTCTCTCAAACCGCAGTTCAAAGAGGTTGTGTCCGCCTAGCGGACACGTGTCCGTTGAACTATGCTCAAGAATGCCCTGTCGAACATCGACGTGTCAAGGGTCATAGAAGACGATGACTGTGACGAGGATGATCAGTGTGTCGCGCCGAGGCTCGGCAGACGCGGGAAAGGAACGTATGTCCGAACGAGGTGCAGGCCCAGATTTCATCGAAGCGCTGGCGCGCGGGCTGCATGTCTTGAAGGTGTTTTCCGCAGACAAGCCAGCCATGTCCCTGAGTGAAGTGGCCAAACAAGCCGAATTGGCCCGTCCGACCGCGCGACGAATCCTGCTCACACTCGAAGAGTTGGGTTATGTCCGAGCCGGCCCCGCCGGCTACACGCTCACCCCGCGTGTCCTGGAGCTAGGGATGGCCTACGTCGGATCGCTCAACTTGTGGGACATGGCTCGCCCGCACATGGAGGACCTCGTCTCGTTCACTGGAGAATCCTCGTCGATGGCTCAGCTCGACGGCTCCGACATCGTCTACGTGGCGCGAGTTGCAGTTCCCAAACTGATTGCGCTCCGGGTGGATATTGGAACTCGCTTCCCGTCGCTGGTGACCTCCCAGGGCCGGGTCCTACTGGCAGCGCTTCCGCCCGAGGAAGTCCAACGTGCACTTGATCAACCGACTCGGTCGGGTCTCCCCGACCCCGAGTACAGCAAGGCCAAAGTCGACGACATCCTCGCAGAGACTCGCGCCAAGGGATGGGCCATGGCCGACCAAGACCTCGCTCCTGGCGTGCGATCGATTGCCACGCCGGTACGCGATGGCAACGACACCGTCCGCGCTGCCATGAATGTCACCGTGCACGCCGCCGAGACCAGCATCGAAACCCTCACCGAGACATATCTGCCGCGGCTGCTCGCTGCCGCCGAAGCCACTTCGAAGGACTGGACGGCATGGCAACGACGGCCCCTACGCACTGTTCCTCGCCTACCGAAACGAGCCACAGGCTAGACGGTGCCGGGGCAGGCCGGGAATCAATCGGCTACGCGCCTGGCTGGGATCGATTACGCCACAACGGTGGCGCGCAACTTATAGGCGGATGCTCCCGAACTCCGATTACGCCTCAGATTCCTGTCATATATGAACACTCAGACGACATCTCTGATGAGAATATGACACCGCGGAATGAGAACCTATAGTCGCGGTCGTCGCGCGGTGCCCGTGTCGGGCATCCGATCTCGCCATAACGAGCGCGTAAATCGAGCTCGTCACCGAAGCGCTCACGCCGGCACCGTTTCAGATCGAGCGTCGTGCGACCCAGACGATGACGCAGAACCGTCGTACCGAACGCCTGTCGCCGACGTGAGGACACCTCAAGTTCCTGTACGGCACACCACCTCTCGTCGAAACTGCTGCCGGTAGGTGTCTCCATTCGGGATACCACGTGCCAGAGTCGGGCTGACGATGAGTGGACAAGCCAAACGGCCCGAGCCTCGTCTGAACACTGATGCCACTGCCCCTCAGCCGACGACCGAGCCGATGCCGGGACGCACGTTGTTCGGAAGCTGCGCCCGATGCGCTGTTCGACTGTTCTGAGCTCCCGAGATGGAGCTGAACAGTCTTGACATCCAGTTGTTTCCGCCCAATGGCGACGACAACAGTTCGAGTATGCGAGACCGCTCGGCAGCCTCGTCGACGTCGTTGTCTTCCTCCATACGCTTTGGTGCGCGGGCGCTGTTGACCTTTTGGTCGTCGGCGCTGGGCGCGGCCGCACCATTGTCGCGTAAGGCCTTGGGCCGTAGTTCCCCCATATATCGGCGATTGCCGGGCCGGCCCGACCGCGACGTTCGCCGGGCCCGCGACTTCTCGCGCGGCAGCCTCCGGATCGGCGCGGCGTAGCCGCCTGGGGAGCTGTCGGTCTGCGAATTGCCCTGAGCCGATGCTGCATAACCTTTACGACGCACTCACTCGCCGACTGAGGTTGCCGCCACCCTGGCGCCACGCCTTGTTTTGTTGAAGATACTTCGATAACATGAAGGTACGTCGGCGCTGGTCGGATGCGCAGCGGCGTTCTGTCGGCACTACGCATCATCAGGTTGTCGAAGGGTTGATGTGGTGAATCGCAGTCGGGAACTCGAATCGGCATACGACTATGTCATCGTCGGTGGCGGCTCCGCGGGTTGCGTGATGGCCCACCGGTTGTCGGAGGATCCAGGAGTAACGCCAAGGGATTCAACTCCGCCGGCTTCTACGACGACACGCAGGTCCGGACCGCCGACGGATGGCGAATAGCAGAGCGCCGCTTTACCACGGTGCACGTTACGAAAACGGGAGACGAGTGACCAAGACATTTGTATCGAAGTACGGCCCTTGGGCTCTGATCGCCGGTGCGTCCGACGGCATGGGTTCGGCCTTCGCCGAACGCTTGGCCGACCGCGGTCTGAACGTGGTGCTGTTGTCGCGTCGGCAAGCCGTACTGGACCAGGTTGCCGCCGGGATCGAGCGGCGTACGGGCGTACAGACGCGAACGCTGGCCGTGGACCTATCCGAACCGGAAGCCGCGAAAACCATCATCGCGCGCACGGCCGATCTCGACATTGGTTTCCTCGTGTACTGCGCCGGGGCGGACCCCAACTTCCAGCCGTTCCTTCCCACGCCCGTCGCGGCGGCTGAGGCGATGGTCATTCGCAACTGCCTCATACCTGTTCAGCTGTGCCACCACTTCGCAGCCCCGATGGCCCAACGTGGTCGCGGTGGAATCGTGATGTTCGGTTCTGTGGCGGGCTTCGTTGGTGCGCCGAACATGGTGGCGTACGCGGCAGCCAAGTCGTTCGACATGGTATTCGCCGAGGCGATGTGGAGTGAGCTGCATGACAAGGGAGTCGATGTTCTCGGACTGATCCTCGGCAAGATTGATACGCCGGCTCAGCGTCGGCTCGAGCACAAGCTCGGGGCGCTGCCGAGCACAGACATCGCGCCGTTGAATTCTGCGCCGATCGAGGATGTGCTCGACGAGGCGTTCGCCAACCTCGGCAATGGCCCAACGTGGATCGTGGGTGAGGAGATGCAGGCGACCGCGCGGGCGATGGGCGCCATGACTCGCAGCGATGCGGTGCGGTTCTTCATGCAGTTCACTGAGTCAGCAATGAGTGCTGACGGCTGAATCGGTAGCACGCGACAGGTGTTCGCCCCGTTGGCGAAAGCTCGAGGCTTACCCGCCGAGCAGATCGGCCATCACCGACCTGGCCGTAGCCATGACCACGGGCCTGATCTGCTCGACTGACACGTGGCCGGCACCGACTGCTGAGATAGCCCCTACCGGACCGGTGGGTCCGCGCAGTGCCACTCCGACACACTTGATGCCTATTGCGAATTCGTCGTTATCGACTGCGAGTCCCTGCCGGCGGCGGATACGGCCCAGTTCGCGATGCAGAACCCCGACATCACTGATGCTGCGAGGTGTGCACCGAGCAAGTCCATGCGCATACATCTCGTCGAGTTCTTCGGGCGCAGTCCACGCCAGCATCGACTTCCCGAGCGCGGTGCAGTGAGCCGGTGCTCGTCCGCCGACTTTCGAGGGCACGTGGACTGCTGCGCGTCCGCCGACCTTGTCGAGGTAGTAGATCTCGGTGCCGTCCAGAGCGGCGAGGTGAACGACCATTCCCGTCCGCAGCGCAAGCGCGTGTAGATGCGGCGCGGCGGCGGCTCGCATTGTGCTGTGCCCGATTTCGCGGCCGCCGAGTTCGAGCGAGCGCCACCCCAGGGAATACCCACGCGCCGAATGATCCAGCCAGTTCATCCGCACCAGCTGAGCGAGGATGCGATACGTCGTCGATTTGGGAAGGTTGGTCCGCTGCGCGACTTCCTCCAGCGTCAAGCGAATGTGGGGACGCTCGAAGGAGTCCATGATGAGCGTGACTCGCTCGATCATCGAAGGTCGGGGCGTCGAACACCCGTGCGTGTACTCACATTCGGTAGTCATCACCGCTGCGGTCAACGTCGGCCTCCTGCTGGAACTGAAGTCAATTCTAACGCTGGAGGACGGCGCATGCACTAAAATAGTGATGAATTTTTCATAATAATGATGGCGATGGATCCCAGCGACGGGGTCCACCGAAGCCAGGCTCTATGGTCGTTCGCCCCCGGCCACAGTCGGTTCCGGCTGTCGGTGTAGACCGGCGGCGAATCTGGCTGCGGCGAATCCGAACACGACGCCCTGGCCGATCGTCGCGCCCGCGCCGGGATAAGTCATACCAAACGCGTTGGCGGCGGCGTTGCCGACCGCGAATAGCCCGTCGATCGGCGACCCGTTGGGGCGCAGGACCCGGGCATGTCCGTCGGCGCGCAGCCCGCCGCACGTACCCAGATCACTGAGCACTACCTTCAGCGCGTACACGTCGCCTCGAAGCGGATGCAAGTTGGGGTTCGGACAAACGGTCGGATCACCGTAGTAGCGGTCGTACGCGCTTTCCCCGCGGGAGAAGTCGTCGTCGATTCCCGCGGCCGCCATCAGGTTGAATCTGTCGTAGGTGTCGACGAGCTGATCGATCGGTAATCCGACGGCGCGCGCCAAACTCGTCGGATTAGATGCGCGGTGGATGATCCCGGCGCGGTACCACGACGCCGGGATCGGCATCCGCGGCAGGATCGCCCCACCCAGGACGTAGCTGTTGCGATAGCGCTGATCGAAGATCAGCCACATCTCCGTAACCGGGTCGCCCTCCCGCTCGCGTTGCAGAAGGATCTGGCCGAAAGACATATAGTCGATCGACTCGTTGACGAAACGACGGCCGTACTGGTCGACCATGAACGATCCCGGTAGCGACCGCTCCGCGAGAAGCTGTGCGGCTTCCTGGCCGTCCAACGGCGCGATGGCCGGAAACCACCAGGCCTGATCCATCAGGGCGATGTCGGCGCCGATGTCTTGGCCGATGGCGATCGCATCGCCGGTGTTCCCCTCACTGCCCAAGCTCAGTCCCTCGACAATGTTGGCGGACTGGAACTTTCGACGCCAATCGATGTTGTGATCGAAGCCGCCGGCTGCCAGGATCACACCCTTGTTGGCGTGCACGGTGACCTTGCGGCCATTCTGCTCGATCACCACCCCCGTCACGCGTTCCCGCTCGGTGAGGAGGCGTACGAGCGGTGCCTCGGTCCACACGGGGATCCCGGCCTTGAGCACACCCGCATACAGTCCAGCGGCGAATGCCTGGCCACCGGAAGCATATTCACGACCGATCGCCAATCCGCCCACGCCCTGGACCAGCCTGCGCACCGCCGCGGGAACACCGCGCAGTGGTTTGCTCGCCATGAGATTGATCCACTTGAAATCGGCCCCCGTGATGGGCATCGGCAGTGGAGCCTGAAGGCACGGATCCCTGAATCGCGCGCGCTCGGCGCCCAGCGCGCTCAGATCGAACGGCTTTGATTCGCAGGTTCGGCCGATGGCCGCCCCACCCGGCAGTTCGGGGTGGTAGTCGGAGTAACCCTTGATCCAGGAGAAGTGCAGCGGCGTCATCCGTTGCAGCATGCGGACAGTCGCATCGCCATGTCGCAGGAAGCTGAGCCATCGGTCTTCGGGTGAGCTGTCATTGACCGCCGCGCGAAGATAGGAGGTGGCCCGCTCGAGGGAGTCCGCCAGCCCCTGCTTGGCCAGCAGCGACGTCGCGGGAATCCAGAACGCTCCGCCGGATCGTGCTGTGGACCCTCCAACGTAGGGTGTCTTCTCCACGATCACCGACTCGAGACCCAGTTCTTTGGCGGCGAGCGCCGCTGCCATCCCTGTGCCTGCGCCGACGACGACGACATCGGTCGTCATGTCACGAGCCGGAACCGGCGGGGGCAATGTACGCGTGGGCATGAACTCTCCTCTATGCACCGGGTTGGTGTCGACAGCGAACCAGCGAACCAGCGAATGCTGCGACAATGCCGTTTCCGGTCCCACTCAGTGAGGCCGATGGGGCTCCCGTCAATACAAGGCATCGACATGAATGACCGCCGTGCCGGTGCGTTGGTTCAACGCGGATAGCCGATTTCATCGAACAACGGGTTCAGGACAACGGCGCTGAAAACGTCAGTGTTCTAGGCGATTCCAGTGGCGGAGCGATCGCATTGGCTGCTACGCAACTGTTGGCCAGACGAGGTGACACCGCATCGGCGGCGGCCTGCGAGGCACCTTCCCAGGCGACGCTGGTCCCGAGGTCATTGACTACTACGCGCGCACCGCGTTCGGCCAGCGCCAGGCAATAAGCCCGACCGAGGCCGTTGGCGCCGCCGGTAACGACCGCGACGCGCCCATCGAATCGAATCACGACGTGGTGTTCCCCCTAGTTGATGTTGCGCTTGCCACCCGCGCGCCGGGCGAAGTGTCGAATCGGTTCAAGGCTGCGAGAAGAACTCAAAGTTGCCCCCGGGCGGTGCCGGAACTGCGGCTTCGACCAGTGCTTTGATCTTGCTCGCGGGCGCGGGGATACCCACCGACTGGAAGATCCACGCGGCGGTCTCTTCCCTGCTCATACCCTTGGGCACCTCGGGCATGTAGGGCTTGCAGTAGACGGGCGTGTTGGTTTGGCTGCGCCAACTGTCGGCCAGTGTGCCGACGTCCACCGTGTCGTAGCCGACGGTGTTGAGGAAGTCGGAGACCTGATCCTTGGCCTCTGCGCTGTCGCTGGCGATCGGCAGGGCGCTTCGCTCGGGCGAATCGGCGGGACGGGCAAGCGCGAGAAGGTGATGGAAGACGATGTTGTTGCACGCCTTGACGACTCGCGAGTCGGCCAGGTGCTGCTGCACCATCGCACTGTTGGTCAACTCACCGCTGTCCAATTGCGGCATCCGCTGGTCGCGGTCGGGGTAATAGTTCATGGTGTCGATCACGGTCTTGCCGGCCAGCGCCGCCGCCGGCAGTGCCGTGTAGGCATGGAGCGGGATCGTCGCGACCACCAAGTCACCGGCTTCGGCGGCCTCTGTCGGGGTGGCGGCTCGGGCCAGTTCGCCGATCTCAGCGACCAGCTCGGAAAGTGTCTCGGGACCCCGGGAGTTGCTCATCACGACGTTGAGCCCCGCGCTGACCGCAAGGCGGGCCAACGATCCGCCGATCATGCCGCTGCCAATGAAGCCGACAGTCTTTGTCACCTGTTCACTTCCTTCATGAGATATCGGGCGCCCTATGCGCCTAGGGAGTGTGAGACTAGGGGAGTGTGAGCCCCAACTGAGGTCCTTCATCGATGCTACATCCATTGCGATATGTAGCGCAAGGCCGCGGCGGCCGAAGAAGCGCAATGAGCGCAATCAACCACACGGCCGGAAATACATGCGTGAACACCCAAGGAGCGACTGGGTTGTCAAGTTGATGCGCAGGGTATGCCGGCTCGCGTGACGTCGCGCTGTTGTCGGTGGCGATGAACGTCACCACCACGATCGTTGCGAGGAGCGCGACTGTCGCCCACGGGAGCCATACCGCCGCCGGGATTCCGCGCGGGACACTGCCGGCTCGCGCGCTCGGCGTTGGGACACTGGTATGCAAGGGTTTACGCTTCCGCTGCTTGCCAGCCGGCTCGCCGGCCCGACATGCCACGGATTATGTTCCGTAGCCGCGATGGTTGCAGACCCGCGGCGCGGTCAACGACGATCATCAGCCCTCCTTGCAAACTCGAAGGGACGTGAGACGTGATGTGAGACTACTTCGCTGACTCTAAAAATGACAAGACTGTCGGTTCTCCGGCGAGACCTACCGCTTGACCTGCCCGCAAGAACCGTTGGTCTTGTCAAATCGGTCGGTTCGCCGTTAGCTCCCAAACGTGTGCGCACGGTTGGGCAAGCGATCGCGAGCCGCCTCCGACGCTGCGGCCAAACGTGCTGGGGCTCGCTGTTGAGTGCCACGCGACCGGCCGCCCCGCGCGTCTCACGAGTCCGGAGCGCGGCCCTGCTGCCGATCAGCGCACGGTGCCATCAAGAGAAGGAATCAATCAGACGCGACTGTCAGTCGGATTGATGCGTCCACAACAGGTCAATTTGGCTCGGGCTGGCTCACTTTTAGCCGCGGCTTGGTTTGAGCTCTGTGGCAATTCTGTCTCGTGGCCGCTCGAACCGTGTCGCTACGACCTACTCGTCTGGATGGGGACGACGGCCGAGCGTATTCAAGTCAAGACGACCACGGTTAAGCAAGGGACGTCGTGGACTGTGTGGATCTCCAACACCGGCAAGCAGCGCACGACCTACGACGCGGATGAGATCGATCACTTCTTCATCATGACGGTGACTTCGAGTACTACCTGATTCCAGTAGCAGCCGTAGGCGGTTTGACGGCGATAAGGTTGTCCGCTTATCGGGGCTACCGACTCCGTCAGGATCGCGGTTGCCGGGCCACTCAGCTCGACGAGTGAAGACCTTGCATTGGGGGAGGTAGTCCCCCATCTACCCGAGCCTCTCAAATCATTAGCAGCCGGTACAGCCCGATCAAACCCACCACGACGATCACCGCCCGCAGGGCGTTTGGTGACAGCCGCCGTCCGTAATGCGCTCCGAGGAATCCACCGATCAGTGAGCCGACCGCGATCAGCCCCGCCGCCGGCCAGCTGATCCGATCGAACGCCACCACCGTATACGCAACGGCTGCAACGATATTCACCAGCAGCGACAACAGATTCTTTGCCGCGTTCATCCGCTGGATGTCCTCCGGCAGCAACGCCCCCATCGCCGCGAGCAACATGGTCCCCTGCGCCGCAGTGAAGTAACCGCCGTAGACGCCGATCGCGAATGTGCCAAACACCAGCGCCGCCATCCGTCGCGGCGACACATGCTCCGCCGATCGGCCGGCCTGCTCGGCGCGCCGCCGCGCATACTCCTGGATTCGCGGGCCGACCACCACGAGCACCAGCGCGATGATCAACAGCACCGGCACGACCTGGGTGAACACCTTCTCCGGAAGGTGCAACAGCAGCCAGGCCCCGAGCGCCGCGCCAAGAAGCGATGCCGGGATCTGCCAGGCCAGCCGGCCCCACTGGCCACGCAACTCACGCCGATAGCCCCACGTGCCGGACACGCCACCCGCCACCAGGCCCACCGCATTCGACATTGTCGACGTCACCGGTGGATACCCCAGCGCCACCAGAGTCGGAAACGTGATGAGAGTGCCTGAGCCGACGACGGCGTTGATCGCACCCGCCCCAACAGCCGCCAACGCGATCAAGATCATGTCGACGGCGGGCACCGGGTCAACCCAAGTCGGGTCGAGCCAAGACGACTGCGGCCGAGGCGGCGTCGAGGAACAGGCCGTCGGTCACCCGTTGGCTCGCCTGCCCACCGGTAACAGAAGCGGGCGACCTTCTCGCTGGCCGTACGGGTCACGACCTTCAGCGACATTCCGGTCCGGCCATCACCGGTGCGCTGCTCGGCGCCGCGAGCCGCGTCCTCGGTCAGCTCACGGACGATGGCGAGGTACATGCCGTCGTGCCACGGCCGGTCACGCAACGGATAGCCCTGGACGGTGCGGACGTTGGCGTGGGCCGAGATCGCCTGCCGCACTCCGCGGTTGGGATTCTCGTAGCCGCGCAGCGGAACCTCCAGCGGCCCCTTCAGGGCCACGCCCAGCTCACGTACGGTCGCCACCGTCGCCTCCGGTATTGCGTCGCCGGACTCCTGGAACGACTCGGCCGCACTGGCGAAGACGCGCCATTCGACGTCGGCACCGGCCTCGCGCAGGATCTCCACCATCGCGCTAGTCACCTCTGGCCCGATGCCGTCACCGGGCACCAGGGCGGCGGTCACCGACGCCATCCGGCCTCCCCTCCTCGTCCAACCGCTGTGTCAGACCGGGATCGGCCGTCCCACCAGCCGCGCCGTGTCCCGGTTCAGCCGCCGCGCGGCCAGGATGTGCCGGACGTAGTAGTGCGTCCCGCCCTCCCAGGTGAACCCGATCCCGCCGTAGATCTGGATGCAGCGGCCGGTCACCCACAGGCAGCGCGCCAGCACGTCCTCGCAGATGGTGAACGTGTCCACCGGATCGTTGGCCGCCCACACACAGCCGGACTCGGCCAGCTCCAGCGCCACGAACATGTCGGCCATCAGGTGCTTCAAGGCCTGGAAGGAACCGATCATCTGGCCGTACGCCCTACGGTGCCGGGAGTAGTCGATGACGCCGGCGAATGCGGCGCGTGCGCAGCTGACCGCACCCATCGCCCGCAGCATCGCCTCGACCCGCATACGGCCGACGTCGACGACGCCCAGCTCCACCTCGCCGGTGGGCAGCGACGGCGCAAACGTGTCGACGGCCCCGAGCGGCCTGCCGCTGTCGCCGAACCGCTCGATCGGGAAGGCGACAGTTACTCCCCCCTCGACCGTGATCTCGTCCCGCGTGCACAGCCCCGCGCTGACCTGGCCGGCCAACTCCTCCACGAACGGCAGCGAGATCAGGTACTGGGAGAACGCGGCGGCGACGTGGACGGCGTCCAGCACCAACTGGGTCTCGTCGGACGAATCGGAGGCCAGTTCGGTGCCGATGTCCAGCCAGCCGCCGGACCGCAACTCATCCCACAGTCCGTGCCAGTCGGCCTCGATCTGGTCCGGCGATGCCTGCTGCTTGCCCACCTTGCTGGAAAGGAAGTCGCTGAGCCCTGCGGCCGCGTCGACCGCGATATCGCTCGGAACGGTACGCATGTCCCTCACTTCCTCGGCAGTTCGAGAACCCGGTCACTGATGATGTTCCGCTGGATCTGTTCCGTCCCGCCGGCGATAGTGCCGAACCGTGTGTGGAGGTACTGGTAGCGCCAGTACGCCTCATGGTCGGGACAACCCAGCGCCAGTCCCGCCTCGCTGATCCGCTGCCACAGTTGGCCCCACACGAGGCGCAGCGTCGACGACGGACCACGAACGTCGCGGCCGGCCGCAACACCCTCGATCACCCGGGTGATGTGCCAGCGCAGCAGCTCGGTCTCCCGCTCGGCCGATGATCCGCCGTCGAGGCCCAGCTCCGACGCGGCACCGGCCGAGCTGGTCGGCGGCCCCCCGGATCTGGATGTAACGCCGCAGCGCGTCGAACGGCCGGCGACTGTGCCGGAAACCGGCCAAGGTGGCCAGTTCCCAACCCTCGTTCTCGGTCCCCAGCAAGTACTCGCCCGGCACGAACACATCGTCCAGGAACAGCTCGTTGAACTCGCTCTCGCCGGTGATCTGCTTGATCGGCCGGATCGCAATTCCTGGCGACCTCATGTCCAGCAGCAGGATGGACAGGTTGTGATGCCGGGCCGCCGTGGCGGACGTCTTCACGAGCAGGTAGCACCAGTCGGCCAGGTGGGCAAAGCTGGTCCACACCTTCTGGCCAGACACCCGGTAGCCGTCGTCGCACGGCCGGGCCACGGTCGCCGTCGCCGCCATGTCCGAGCCGGCGTTCGGCTCAGAGAAGCCCTCGCACCACAGGTCGTCGCCGTTCAGGATGCGGGGCAGGAAACGCTCCTGTTGGGCCGGGGTGCCGGCGGCCAGGATAGCCGGTCCGGCGAGTTCGAAGCCGATGCAGTTGAGGAAGTCGGGCGCGCCGTGCTTGGCCGCCTCGATGCGGAAGATGTACTCCTCGATCGGCCCGAGACCGCGTCCGCCGTACTCCACCGGCCAGCTCAGCCCGCCGAAGCCGCCGTCGCGGACGAGTTCGTCCCACTCGCGACGCATCGCGATGCGGTCGTCCTCGCTGCTCGCGGCCAGCGCGTCCTGTTGCCACTCCGGCCGCGCCACCCGGCCCAGCCACGACGCGACCTCCTCCCGGAACCGCTCCGCCGACGGGTCGGCGAAGGATGTCGCGGGCCGAACGCTGTCAGTCATCGATCCTCCCTGACTCATGCGGGGAACTCGCCACGCCGCAGGCGATTGACGATGGTCCGCCGCATGATCTCCGCCGTACCATCGGCGATGCGGACGGTGCGGGCGGTCTGCCAGCCGTCGTAGAGCTTCGTGTCGCTCGTGATGCCCATGCCGCCGAGCACCTGCATGCAACGGTCATAGACGGTGCAGCACATCTCGGTCGTGAACGCCTTCACCGCGGCGATCTCCAGGATCGCCGGTGCACCGCCGTCCATCTTCTTGGCGCAGTCCAGCGCCATGCTCCGCGCCGCGTAGTACTCCATGACACAGTCGGCCAGCTGGAATGAGACACCCTGGTGGTCCAGGATCGGACGGCCGAAGGTGTGCCGGTCGCGGGCGTAGCTGAGCGCGGTCTCGATGGCCCAGCGGGCCAGTCCGACGCAACGCCCGGCGTTGTAGAGCTTGCCCTGCGCGACACCCTGCAGTGCCAGGTCGAACCCGTGGCCGAGCTCACCGACCACATGCTCGGGCCCGACGTAGACATCCTCGAAGGTCAGGATGGCCTCGTTGCCGCCGATGTCGCCGAACAGCCTGATCACGCTGTCCCGGCTGAAGCCCTCGGCACTGGTCGGAACGAGTAGGCACGAGATCTGGTCGTGGCCGCGGTTGCTCCTGCTGCCGCCGGTGGCGACGAACGTGAACACCCAGTCCGCGTGGTGTGCGTTGGAGATCCACTGTTTGGTGCCGTTGATCCGCCATCCATCGCCGTCCGGCTTGGCCGAAGTCGACATCGCGAGCACGTCGGAGCCCGCGTCCGGCTCGGACATGGCGAAACAGGTGACGCTGGAGCCCTTCATGATGGACTCCTGGACCGATGGCGGGAGCTCGTCGGACAGGTGGCCTAGGAGAAAGCTCGCTCCGCTCGTCCAGTGCGCGACCGACTCGTACGGGAGGATCCGTTTCGGGCCGTAGCGTTCGTACAACCGCTCCCATACCAAGAACAGATCCTCAGCCCCGAGTCCGCCGCCGTCGGCGGACTCGGGTGCGAACAGGGTGTAGTAGCCAAGCTTGGCGGAAGACTCGCGGACCTCTCGCATTAGGTCGAGCACCGCGGGAGAGTACGAGCCGTTCGGGCCGTAGGGTCCGCGATCGCCCTCGAGAACGTGTGCGTTCGCCGCCTCGAGGGGCACAACGGTGTCGTCGACGAAACTTGTGAGGGCGTCGAGTATCGCACCCCGTTCGTAGTCCATCCGTTGTCCTTTCCTCGTGGCCGAAACGCCGTTGTCACCCAGCAACAGCTCTCTCGCCTTGGCCTTCTCACGTCGCGAGACCATGCGGACGAATACCTCCTCTCCATGCCGGCGAACGGGTGGACGTCAAATGGTCAGGACGACCGTCCGTACGCCGTCGCTCGGACGATGTGGTCGCTCGGACTGCCGTCGCTCACCGCAGCCGCGGCGGTGACACAGGCGTCGATCAGCTGTTCGCGCAGCTGCGGGGTCGCTCGCGACACCGGGATGCCGCATGCGAGGGCACCGTAGAAGGTTCCGCGCTCGTACACGGGCGCCGCGACGCCCCACGCCTCCTCGGTCGACTCCCGTTCCGTGGTCGCGTAACCCACGTCGCGGATGACGGCGACCTCGAGAGCCGTGTCGGGCGTCAGTGAGCTCTGGTCGCTGTGACCGAACGCGATGAGTATGCGGCCAACGGCACCGAGGTGGACCGGCATCCGCTGCCCTACCGGGCAGACCCATCGGACCTCACGAGTGGACTCGACGGACGCCACGCAGATCCGCTCGTTACGGTCCTGCATGAAGAACCCGGTGGTCTCGTTGAATCGCTGGCTGAGCTCCTGTGTGGCCTCCCGGATCGCGTGACCGATCGCGCCCAGCGGGTCGAGCCGAACCGCCATCCGAATCGCGGCGGGGCCGTAGGAGAATGAGCCGTCCGCACCCCGCTGGACGAAGTCGCAGCGCTCCATGGTCTTCAAGATCCGGAGCGCGGTCGGGACGGGAACTTCCGCGGTGGCGGCCAGTTCGGTGGCCGTCGACCGGTCGGGACTCAGTACGGACAGCATCGTGAGCGCCCGTACCACAGAACGCACGGTGTCGCCGCGCCCGTCACTCTCTTTCTCCGCAGGAATGGAACTCGAGCTTCGCATAGCGAATGTGTATCAGGCCGTGACCTCCCAGGCAAGGGGCAATCGCGTGAAGTCGACCTATAGGACTTCCACCTAGTGAGTTTGCTCTTCCATTATGCAAGACCCTTGGTTACAGTCGCGGGAACGCCCATGATCGGTGCGCGCCGCGCGGAGGGAGCGAACGCCACGTGAATCAACCAGCGCCGCTCGCCGGAGTGCGGGTCCTGGACCTGTCCCGGATCATCGCCGGGCCGATGGCCGCGCAGATCCTCGCGGACTGCGGCGCGGACGTCGTGAAGATCGAGGCTCCGGGAGTCGGCGACCCGTCCCGGACGTACGTCGCCGAGGGCGATGAGCTCGGCCGTAGCCCGCTCTTCAGCAACCTCAACCGGAACAAGCGCAGCGTCGTACTCGACCTCAAGGATGCCGAGCACCGGAACGCCCTGCTGGCCATGGTGCGCGAGTGCGACGTGCTGGTGCACAACTTCCGGCAAGGTGTCATGGAGCGGCTCGGGCTCTCCTATGCCGGTCTGCGGGAGATCAACCCGCGCCTCGTGTACTGCTCGATCTCGGGTTTCGGCGACCGCGGCCCGTACCGGTACCGGGCGGCCAACGACGTGGTGGCCCAGGCGTTCGGCGGTGTCATGAGCTTCACCGGCGAGGTCGGCCGCGAGCCGGTCCGCTCCGGCGCGTCCATCGCCGACATGACGACGGCGCTGTGGGCGGCGATCGGCATCCTAACCGCGCTGGTCGAGCGCGGCCGGACCGGCAGCGGCCGCGAGGTGACCACCTCACTGTTCGAGGGGCAGCTGAGCCTGGCGGCGCCGCATCTCATCGAGTACTCGCTGACCGGCGTGATCGCCGAGCCGATGGGCAGCGGCACCAAAGTAGGCCTGCCCAACGGAACCTTCCCCACCCGGGATCGTCCCGTCCTGATCGCCGCCGTCGACGAACGGGTGTGGCAACGGTTGTGCACGGCCATCGGGGCGCCGGAGCTCGCAGACGACCCGCGGTTCACCACGCTGCCCGACCGGCGCGCGAACCGGGCGGCGCTGGAGAAGGCGATCGCGGCGCGGACCGAGAAGATGACCAGCGAGGAGTGCCTCGACCTGCTGGAGCGCGCCGGCGTCCCCAGTGGTCCGATCAACAACGTGGCGGACGTGGTCAACGACCCCCAGTTCCAGGCGCTGGACATGTTCGCCGACCTGACCAACGACGACGGCAACCCGGAGCGTGTCCTGCGTCTCCCCTTCTCGCTAGACGGTGGCCGGTTCGTCCTGCGCAGCAGCGCACCCGCGCTGGGACGCGACACCGAGGCCGCGCTGGAGGCACCGGCGCACGTATGGCACGAACCCGAACAATGACGGAGGTCCTCATGTCAGAAGGCAATGCCGGCTCGGCCGACCTGTTGAACGTGCGCCGCGAGGCCGACGGCGCCGTCGCCATCGTCGAGCTGGACAACCCTCCGGTGAATGCGCTGTCGATAGAGCTGTGGACCGCCATCCGCGAGGCGTTCACGGCGATCCTCGACGATACCCAGGTCAAGGCGCTGATCCTCACCGGTGCCGGCCGCAAGGCGTTCAGTGGTGGCGCGGACGTACGGCAGTTCCTGGTGCTCACCCCGGAGACCCGGCGCGAACGCCAGGGGAAGGTGAACGAAGCGCTGAACGTGCTGTCCAACTTCCCGCTCCCGGTGATCGCGGCGATCAACGGTCCCGTGGTCGGCGGTGGGATCACTCTATGCACCACGTGCGATATCCGGATCAGCGCGGCGACCGCCCATTTCAGCATGCCCGAGATCAGGCGTGGCAGCGCGGGCGGCGGCGGGGCGTTCCTGCGCCGCCTGTCCATGCCGGAAGGCCTGCTGCGGATGATGCTGTTCACCGGGCGCCGGTTCTCGGCGGCCGAACTCGCACAGGGGCACCTCATCGATGTCGTCGTCCCCGCTGAGGACGTGTATCGGACCGCGCTGGGCGTCGCGACCGACATCGCCCAGAACGATCGGACGTCGCTGATGCTGATGAAGCAGGCCATTCTGGATTCGGAGCGAACCGTCGGCGACTGGATGGCGGGCTACACCGCCACCAATGCCGCCACCGCCGAGATGACCGGACTCGACGCCAGCCGTGACGGCATCCGTGCGTTCCTGAACGGGTGACCCGATGCCTCGACTCGGGCGCAGGCTCGACGGCTTCATCGGCCTTGTAATCGGTGCGGCCGCGGTATCGGCGACTGACACTGGTAATCGGCAATACGTCCGGTTCGTTCCACTGAGTGGGGCGCGATGGAGGTGGTTCCCGGGTGCGCACAGGAAAATGGTGGTGCGCCGGAATGTCGGCGCCGCAGAATCTGGTCCGTCGGCGGTGCGCACATGCGGGGACCGACGAGTCGCGTGAAATGCGTTGCAGCGGAATCAGTCCGGCAACCGACACGAACGAGGAGAAGGCGATGACCACCGATCTCGCGAAGCTGGCCGAGGACCTGAAGCGGCATCTGACCGACATCAAGGAATCGAGCTACGAAGGCTGCGGCTGGGACCGCGAGCCGAAGGAGGACGCGTTTCGGGTTGGGTTCGACTTCGCGACCCCAGTCGCCGAGCGGACCCTCCACGCGCTCAGCGAGCAGCTGCTCGACGGCACCGGGAAGGTGCGCACCGTGAAACCCGAGAGTGATGGCCGGGGCGGGCTCATCGCCTGGTGGCAGCTGAGCTGGCCACTGCTCGAGGAGACTCATGACCGCATCACCGGGGAACCGTTTCCGCCCGTCCGTGTCGCCGTCGCCTTTCCGACGACATTGGTCCATCCGCACGTCGCGATCCTGCGGCCCGAGCGGGTGGACGAGCCGCGTGGCGTCATTCCCGAGGTCGGGCCCGATGTCGTTTGGGCGTGGCCCTTCCAGGTCACCTCGAGCGAGGACGCCGCCCACATGGAAACGCTCTTCGGAGTCATCGCGCTCGGCGAGATCCACGAGCGAACCGCTCGCTCCGCAGCGCGCCCTTACCAGGTGCTCCCCGCCTTCCCCCGACCCGCCACGTGGGGGCACTCGCCAGTCGCGGCGTCATCGACCACCGCGTGAGGGCATCGGCCCACGACGATCGCTTGCTGGTTTGGGACTCCGGTGAATGCGGCGAGTCGCGTAACCGGCACGGCGCGACCAGGCGCGGTCCTGGTGTCCGGATCCGCCTGCGTCGCAAGCGGATCAGCCGAGGCGTTCCCGTGGTCATTCGCCGCCGCCCGGCATCTCAAGGGCGCCAAGGGCGACGTGAAGCTGTTCCGCGCCCGTGCGGTCGATCAGGGTTAGGTTGACGCTGTGGCAGACGTCGACATAGAGGCGCTGGGTCTGCTTGACGGTCTCGAAGGCGAGGCGCGCGAGGATCGCGTGCAGCTCATCGCCTGGCTCCCCGGGCCGGAAGTGCCGATCCCAATGACCCCCGGAGTCATCACCCCACCCGACCCCGCCAGCACCGGATAGGACTCGAACATCGGGCGCCACCACACCCGCTGTGGGCACGCGTCCTTCGGGACGCCGGCGGGTGTGGCGGCGCCTGCCGCCTGCCCGTGAATCTCGGAATCCTCGGTGCGATCACGGCATCCGCTGCGTTCCCAACCATGTCGTCTGACCAGTGTTTCACTGATCGAGACTTCCATCCGCATGTGATTGCCATCACTGGTTAGCGTGCCAACCAACGTCATGTCAGGCGTAATCATCAAGCAGGAAGTGAAGGCTGCAGTAATGGAGAAGTGGGACGAAATCGACCGATACGTCGTCATCTCATCCGACAGTCATGCCGGTGCGGATCTTCGTGACTACCGGGAGTACCTGCCCAAGAAGTGGCACGAGGAGTTCGACGCGTGGGCGGACACATATGTCAGTCCCTTCGATGACCTGATTCACGCAACTGCTCATCGAAACTGGGATAGCGACTTCAGAAAGGCGGAGAACGACGCGGACGGTGTGGCAGGAGAACTGCTGTTTCCGAACACGATCCCGCCCTTCTTTCCCACATCGGCGCTGATCGTTGTCAACTTGCCGAAGACGGAGAAGGAGTTTTCTTATCGGTGGGCCGGTGTCCAAGCCCATAACCGTTGGGTGGTTGATTTCGTCAACCTCTTGCCTACGCGGCGCAGGGCGGTCGCGCAGATATTTCCCAACGACGTTGAAGCGGCGGTCAAAGAGATCCGCTGGGCCAAGGAGACCGGTGTGTTCGGCGGGGTGCTGCTGGCGACCGTGCCTCCGGGACACGTGCTCCCCGGCCTCTACCACGAGCGGTACGAACCCATCTGGGCGGTGTGCGACGAACTGGACATGCCGATTGTGACGCACAACCAGCCCATTCCGGACATGCCGATGGACCAGCCATGTTCCAAGGCCCTCACGATAATGCAGCTCGAACTGTGGTGCCGCGCAACGATGATGGAGATCCTCATTTCGGGCGTGCTCGAGCGGCATCCGACCTTGAAGGTAATCCCCACCGAGTTGGGATTCGAGTGGGTTCGCGATGCGGCGAAGGGCATGGAGGCGCATCTCCCGGCGCTTCGCATGGATGCGCCGAACCGGTCGCTGCGGCTTTATGGTCATCCCGACATCGACAATCTGTCGCTCAGCCCGACCGGCTATGTCGACCGCAACTTCTACTATGGCGTCAGTGGAGCTCACGCGACCCAAGACAGCTTCGAACGACGCCATGTCTTCGGTGTCGACCGGATGATGTGGGGAAGCGATTACCCGCATGAGGAAGGCACCGCGCCGACGTCGAAGGAACTGATTCGGTGGGCGTTCAATGACATTCCAGTTGAGGAGACGCGTTTGATGCTGGGGGGAAACGCCGCGCGCGTCTACGGGTTCGACATCGATGCGCTCGTCCCGATCGCAAAGGAGATCGGCCCAAGCGTTGAATTGGTGCATACCCCGCTCACGCCGGCCGATTTTGAGAAGTATCCCAACCCTGTTCCGGAATTCGCACCTCGTCCGTTCGCCGGTGGTGCGCTCCTGGAACGCGGGCGCGAGGCGGACAGCCACTTCTGATATGTAGGCGCAGTGGAAGCCGCCCCAGGTCATTTTGCGGGGCGGCTTTCACTTGATCGGTGTATTGCTCAGACCGCTGTGGTCGTCGATCGGCCGGCGCGAATTGCGTAAGGACGGGCGATGTTTCAGGCCTGTCGCGGTTAGATTCCTCGGTTTCGAGTGCCGTGCGTACCGTGCTCAGCTGAGCGTCGAGAGGAAGCGCACGAGAAGGTCATTCACCTCTGCGGGCCGTTCCATTTGCACCATGTGTCCGGCTCCATGTACCCACGCGATCTCATGGAGGTTGTCGAATCGTTCGTTCATTCGCTTCAGCGGTGACTCGCCGCGGAAGCCTTCGATCTCACAGTCACGATCGGCAGCGATGAGCAACGCGGGTGCAGAGATCCGGCGATCAGCGACCTCTTTACTCAACTCCCAGTTGCGATCCCAGCATCGATAGTGATTGAGCATGCCGGTGGTTCCGGTGCGGTGGAATTCAGAGACGTACATCTCCATGTCCGCCTCGCTCATCCACTCCCACGGCAGCGGCGGGGATTGCGGAAGGGCGGTCAGATAGTCGATATCAGGCGGCGAGTCCCAGATGTCCAGGTACCGATACTCTCCGCAGAGCGACCAGAACACACGTCGCAGATACTCCCGGAGGTTCTCGTCGAACAGTTTGTCCGCCACTCCGGGCTTCTGGTAGTAGTGCAAGTGGATAAAGTGCTCTTTTGCCATTTCCGCCCACGCCTCGGTGGGCCGCACCGGCTCTGGCGGCACGAGGGGGCTATTGAGGGCGACAACGCCGAGCACGCGGTCGGGATGGCGCAGCGCCACATCCCAGGCGATATTCGCGCCGACGTCCAGCCCGACGAACACGGCCTTGGGTTCGCCGAGTAAGTCGAGTAGACCGATGGCATCTTCGAGTAGGTGGGCTGAACTATAGGCGTCCTGGTCGGCCGGAATGCTGGTTTGGCCCATTCCGCGGATGTCGGGAGCCACCGCCCGCCAACCTGCACTCGCCACCGCGGGAATCTGGTTGCGCCAGCTGTACCAGAGATGCGGAACACCGTGGAGCAGGATAACGGGAACCCCGTCACCTTGCTCCACGAAATGAATACGCATTCCGTTGCCGATCGTTTCGATACGGTGTGTCCAGGCCCAATTGCTCACGTTGCATCGCCCTTCCCACAGCGGATTTCGGCGTCAGTAATCAGACACCTGCGTTCGACGCCTGACAATCCGGCCGACGTCGCGATGCTAAAGCCGCGGCGTCGTCCGCATACTCGCCCCTTCTCACTCAGCGGCATTGACCAGACTTCCCATGACGTCGGGTGTCAATAATCAAAGAACGGCTGCGCTCCCGCACGTCTACTTGCCTGCGGCGAAGCCGACGCTCGGGATCCAACGCGGCTGGCCGCGTCTTGCTTGCAGTTCTTCCAGATGAGAACGCGCCCTGAGAATCTCGGCTCTTGCTCTCACTCAGCGGGACCACTCGCGCATGTGTCGACTCAATCTGTGTTGCCCGTGAGAAGCTATTTATGGGTTGTCGGCGCTCGGCCGCCAAGCGCGGCGAGAATCGGCAGCCGGGCATCCGACAGGGTTAGGAGGTTCGTGGCCAGAATCGGCGATAGTAGGCCGCCCGTCTCCCCGACTACGGCCCGACAACTGGCTCGGTGGAATCGGATACTCGAGGCTGCCGGGGCCCTTGGAGCCAGCGAGAGCCTTGAGCGGGTGCAGATGTCTGAGGTCGCCAGGGATGCTGGCGTTGCCCTCGGAACGGTCTATCGCTACTTCCCGTCCAAGACGTGGTTGTTCTCGATAATGTTCGAGTTCCGCATCAAGTGCGTGCTCGCCAACCGGACCGATGGTAACGGATCGGGCAGGATCGGGGTTGTCGAGGACGCCCTCGTGGAACTGACGCGCGAACTGTTGCGCACCCCCCGGCTTTCGTCGGCGATGGTCCGGTCATCGTTGACCGGATACGCGAGCGTCACCGACGAACATTCTGACCGAGTCGAGGGTTCTGTCGTGTGGGTGGTGCAGCGCCTACTGGGCGAGGACCACCCGGACCCACGCACCGCCAGCGGAATCCGCCTCCTTGTTTACAGCTGGTGGGGTGTTCTCGTATCCGCGATCAACAAGCGCGTCTCCGCCGAGCAGGCGGAGTCCGATCTCCGCAGAGCTGTTCGTTTGTTACTCAGCCCAACTCGCGTGTGAAGGCACACCCTGCATGCGGTTGGTCTCGCCCAGTGAGAGCCGGTGAGGGGGCGGGCACGGGTTGTCGGGTTAGGTTCCGGGGCGGAGTTTCCGACAGCGAATCCGGCCCGGCTTCGGTGCTGGGTTGACCGTACCTCGGAGTGGAAGTTGGGTTCTTATGACCAGTAATCGCCCGGCGGCCCCGTTGAATGTCGCCGACGTCGACAGTTGGGACGGCGAAGCAGACGTCGTCGTCGTCGGATACGGCGTCTCTGGCGCATCAACGGCGATCACTGCAGCAGCCGGCGGTCTCGATGTGTTGGTGCTGGAGCGCAGCGGCGGCTGGGGTGGTGCTGCCGCGCTATCCGGAGGCTTCATCTACCTCGGTGGCGGCACCCCGCTGCAGAAGGAGTGCGGATTCGACGACACGCCAGAGGAGATGTTCAAGTTTCTGATGGCCGCGATGGGCCCCGGCGCCGACCCGGTGAAGACCAAGTGCTACTGCGATGACAGCGTGATGCATTACCAATGGCTGATCGATAACGGCGTCGAGTTCAAACCCGAGTTCTTTCCGCACCCTGGACACATACCCGCTGGAGACCAGGGCCTGATGTACAGCGGCGGGGAGAACGCCTGGCCGTTCAACACCATCGCTAAGCCGGCGCCTCGCGGCCACGTTCCCAGGCAACGGCAGCAGGACGCTGATCGACCGGCCGCCGCCGAGAGCGAATGCGAAGGTGGCTACTGGCTGATGGCGGCGCTCGCCGGGCGCTGCGACGAACTCGGCGTGCGGTCGGCATACGACGTCCGCATCGACAGGCTCATCGTGGACTCCGAGGGCCGTGCGCACGGTGTCAATGGTCATCGGCTGGGTAAGCCCGTGCACTACCGGGCCGGCGAGGGCGTCGTTCTGGCTTCCGGCTCTTTCAACTACAACGACGAGTTGATGGACACCTACGTGCCGACCATGCGGGGCAAGCAGGGAGCGACGATCGAGACTCATGACGGGCAGGCCCTCCTGATGGCGCGGGCGATCGGCGCCGATCTCGGCAGGATGGACGGCAGCGAAGTATGGGCTCACACCGTCGTTCCCGAGTATCTGAGCCGCGGCATCGTCGTCAATCAGTTCGGGCAGCGATTCGTGACCGAAGACACCTATCCGGGGCGCGTCAGCCAATTCATCCATTTCCACGCCGATGACCGCGCGTACCTGATCATCGACGACGAGATCTACGAGAACACCGAACTGTGGCCACTGTCGAAGTCGTTGCCGAAATCAACCACCACGCCCATCGCCGTCGCGGACAAGGTCGAGGAACTCGAACGCGAGGTCGGCTTCCCCGAGGGATCCCTGCAGGCAACCGTGACCCTGTACAACAACCACGCCGAGAATGGTCATGACCCGGTGTTCCATAAGAATTCGGAGAACGTCAAACCGCTTCGTCCACCGTTTGGCGTTCTCGACTTGAGCAATTCCGCAGCGGGCTTCCCGCTCGGCGGTTTGCGCACGACGGTCGACGGTGAGGTGCTCCATGTGCTGGGGCACACGATTCCCGGGTTGTACGCGGTCGGCAGGGCGGCGTCGGGCATCCCGGTGTGGGGCTATGCCAGCGGCACGTCGCTGGGCGATGGGAGCTTTTTCGGCAGGCGCGCGGGGTTGCATCTCGCGGCGAACTGAGCTGGCAGCCGACCAGCCGGTGTCCCTCCCGGGCAGCCGGCGGTTCGCGCGTGGTTGACAGGCCGCCGTCGGGGCCTGTTATTGGGGGACCCGGTCTCGTTCAGCGAGAAGCGCATTCGGAGGTGCCGGACCCATGTGACTAGCGTCCCTAACTGACCCGCACCGTCAGACAGCGGCCGTCATTGACGTCGATGGAGGTTTCAGGCATGACTCATGCAGTGGTTCAACGCGCGGAGGCGATCTCGGATCAGCTAGTGGCCGCCGCTGACGAGACCGAGCGCTTGGGCAAGTTGTCGGAGGAGAGCGTAAAGCTCGTCCGGGAGGCCGGTGTCATGCGCATGTTGCAGCCAACCGAACACGGCGGCTACGCGGCGCACCCGGCCGAGTTCGCCGAGGCGGTCATGGCGACTGCCAGATCCTGCGGGGCCACCGGCTGGGTCTGCGGCGTGGGCGGCGTCCACCCGTGGGAGATGGCCTTGATGGACCCCAAGCTGCAGGACGAGGTGTGGGGCGAAGATCCGGACACCTGGATCGCCTCGCCGTACAGCCCGTCGGGCATCGCCACCGCGACTGACGGCGGATACCTGCTCAAAGGACGCTGGCAATTTTCGTCGGGCACCGACCATTGCCAGTGGATCTTCCTCGGAGCGCTGAAGGCGGATACCCAGGGACGTCCGGTCGAACCCGCCGTGACCCTGCACGTCGTTCTGCCGCGCAGCGACTACACGATCGTGGAGGACTCCTGGGACGTCATCGGCCTGATTGGCACAGGCAGCAAGGACATCATCGTCGAGGACGCCTTCATCCCCGACTATCGCGTGATGACGGCTGCCGACTTGATGGAAGGCGATGTCGCGGCGGAGCGGTCAGGACGCACCGAGACGCTCTACAAGCTGCCCTTCTCGACCGTGTTTCCGCTTGGCATCACCTCGGCGGTGATCGGGATCGCCGAGGGCGCAATGGCGGCCCACGTCGAGTATCAGCGCGACAGAGTGGGCTTCAACGGCGCGGTGATTCGTGACGACCCCTACACGATGTACGCGATATCGGAGGCGGCCGCCGAGATCGCGGCGTCGCGAGCCCAGATCCTCGACAGCGTGTCGCGGATCTACGATAAGTCAGACAGCGGTCAGAAGGTGGAGTTCGCCGACCGAGCCATGATGCGGCGCAACCAGATTCATTGCGCGTGGCGAGCGGTGGCCGCCGTTGACCAGATCTTTGCCCGATCGGGCGGCGGCGCGGTGCGACGGAACAATCCCCTCCAGCGATTCTGGCGTGACGCGCACACCGGGCTCAACCACGCCATTCATGTTCCGGGCACGACGTACCACGCCAGCTCGTTGGTGGCGATGGGACTCGAGCCCGCGGCCTCGCTGCGGGCAATCATCTGAGACGGCGAGACATCGCCATAAGGTCAATCGCGATCACACAAGGGAATTTCACATGAGTGGCATCAGCTCGTTGGGCTACATCCGTGCTCGGGCCGCCGACTTCGATGCCTGGCGAAGATTCGCGTTTGACACAATCGGCTTCGCGCAGGGCAGCGGACCGGAGGATGACGCGCTGTACCTTCGTGTCGATGAACGCATCGGTCGGATCATCCTGTTGCCCGGTGACGAGGACAGGCTCGAGGCTATCGGCTGGGAAGTCGCCGATCACATTGCACTGCAACGAGTTAGGACATCACTCGAGGACGCGGGCTACGCGCCGAAGCCACTTAGCCTCCAGGATGCCGCAGCCCGCCGGGTCGAAGCCGGGCTTGCTGTCACGGCACCTGGCGGCACGCCGCTCGAATTCTTCCATGGCCCCGCCCTGGACCACAGCCCATGTGTCACCAAGTTCGGTAACCGGTTCGTCACCGGCCCGCTGGGCCTCGGGCACGCCGTGCTGCCAGTGGGTGACAGTACCGAGGCGTTCCCGTTCTACGTGGAGACCCTGGGTTTCAAGCCCCGTGGCGCGTTCACCATGAAGATGCCACCGGGCGAGGATCCACTGCGAATGAGGTTCCTCGGTGTCAACGCCCGCCATCACAGTCTGGCGTTGATACCGATTCCTGACCCAGGCACTGCGCTGCTGCACGTGATGGTCGAGGTCGAGGCACTCGACGACGTGGGGCGCTCGCTAGACCGCCTGATGGATGCCGGGGATCGACTGACGTACACCCTCGGCCGTCACACCAACGACAAGATGGTTTCCTATTACGTTCGCACGCCCGGAGGTTGGGATCTGGAAGTCGGCTGTCACGGCATGCACGTCGACGACGAGGTGCACACCGCCGAAGAGATCACAGCCGACAGCTACTGGGGCCACCGTCGCACCGACGCTGTCTGAGGTTGTGCGGCAGTTATGATCGCGATCAGCTCCACAGAATCGAGGTTCGCAGCGCCATGTCGGTACCGACCCATGAGATTGCCCAACGCGAACTGGCGACGGACGAGGGCGTGCTCCGATACCACGAGGTGGGTTCGGGTCCTCCGCTGTTACTGCTCCACGGCTCGGGTCCTGGAGTCACCGGCATGCGCAACTTCGCGGGCAATCTGCCGGCCCTGAGCGCCCAATTCCGCTGTTTGGTACTGGAATTGCCGGGTTTCGGCGTGAGCGATCCGACCGCTGAGCATCCGATGGTGGCCGCGCCCAAGGCTGTGCTGAGATTCCTGGCGGGGCTTGGACTTCACCACATCGATGTGATCGGCAACTCGATGGGTGGACGCGTCGCCGTCGATCTGGCAGCCCAGCATCAGGACCTGTTCCGGCGCATAGTGACTGTCGGCGGCGTTGGTCGCGGGCTACTCAATCCCATTCCCGGGGAAGGAATTCGACTGCTGTCGGCATTCGTCGAGAATCCGACGCGCGAATCCCTGGTGCAGTGGCTGGAGTCGATGGTGTACGACCCATCGGTGATCACAGAGGAGATGATCGAGGCGCGTTGGGCGCAGGCAACCGAAGCCCACACTCTCGAATCCTCCCGCCGCATGTATGGAAAAGCAGCGTTGGCAGCCTTGTTCCCCTTGCAGGCCACCGACGATCGGCCGATCTCGTGGGCAATGTTGCACAAGGTCACCACCCCCACGCTGATCACGTGGGGCCGTGACGACCGGGTAAGCCCACTCGACATGGCGTTGCTGCCGATGCGACTGATGCCGAACGTCGAACTGCACGTCCTCCCCGACTGTGGGCATTGGGCCATGATTGAGCAGAAAGCGGCCTGGGAGAGCACGGTGCTGGCCTTTCTGTCCCGACCGGTTCCGGACTGACCCGGCGCTGCCGACGAGTATCGCGGCGATGGCCGGGCCGGCCCGACCGCGACGTTCGCCGGGCCCGCGACTTCTCGCGCGGCAGCCTCCGGATCGGCGCGGCGTAGCCGCCTGGGGGGCTGTCGGTCTGCGAATTGCCCTGAGCCCATGCTGCATAACCTTTAACTGCGCGGGTATCGGTGATGTACGGGCAGAGCGAGGCACCAGCGATAACTCAGACCGGGTTGAACGATTCCGCGTCGGTCAAGGCCCACACCGTGGGTCGGGCCTTGCAGCATCGCGAGCTGCGCATCGTCGGCTGCGCAACGGGCAGCACCGTGACGGCCGGTCGGATAGGCGAGATCTGCGTTCGAACTCCCATACGGATGGATGGCTACCTGAACCGTCCCGACGACACCCGGGCGACGATCGACGAAGATGGCTGGCTGCACACAGGCGACCTCGGATCCCTTGATCCCAACGGGCGGTTGGTATTTCAGGGTCGGCTACGCGACTTGATCGTGCGGGGGGGCGAGAACATTTACGCACGCGAAGTAGAGAACGCGATCGAGTCGCATCCCGATGTCGTGGAGGCTGCTGTTGTGGGGCTGCCGGACGACCGATGGGGCGAAATCGTCGCGGCGGCGGTGGTGCCTCGTTCGGGCGCACGCCTACGCAAGGAGGACCTGAATGCTTGGGTCGCGCAGCGGCTTGCTCACTTCAAGCGTCCGAAGGTCTGGCGCGTCGTTACTGAACTGCCGACCACGGCGTCGGGCAAGCCCCAGAAGTACAAGATTATCCAATCCCTCAAGGCCCAGAGTGCTTAGTAGCACCCTGGTTGCATCCTTCCGGTCTTCGAGGTGCGAGATCGCGCGACTACAAGGCGCGACAGCTCTATGCAACAGTTGACCGGATATGTAGCATGTGAAGCATGTCACTCGCCGATGACATCAAACATGCGATTAACCAATACGTCGAACTGCTCGCAAACGGTACCGCCGAAGCGATAGCGGAGCTCTTCAGTGATGACGGGACGGTAGAGGATCCTATCGGTGGTGAAGTACACCGTGGACACGACGCCATCCTGCGCATGTACACGCCTCTCGAAAGCCTTGCACGGAAAAGTGAATTGGTGTCCATGTTTGTCACCAGTAACGAGGCCGCATTCCAGATGAACGTGATGCTCGACAGCGGCGGCCATCGAGTTTTGTTCAATTCTGTCGACGTCATGGTCTTCGACGACGACGCCAAGATCACCTCGATGCGGGCCTACTGGGGTCCGGAGAATGTCCAGCAGCTATCGGCATCGGAGCCGGTCAGTACTGAATAGCCTGCGGCAGCAACGGGTTTGGTGAGACGCCAAAGCCGAGAAAGTCATCCATCTCTTGAGGGAACGAAAATAGCTCAAGCTCTCGATCAGCGTCGATAAGGTAGGCGGCCAGCACGCCGCTGTCCCCCACCACGCGAGGCGGAACCACCCCCACCGCGGTTGACCGATCAATGACGGCTTCCACTTCCCCGGGATTTCGCGAACCCACGGCGACGTTAACTATCCCTTGATCGGAGGGAAGGTAATCCGGGCGGCGCGGGCGCCCAACCGGAGATCGGTACTCGAGAATTTCGAGGAAGATCTCGCCGGAATACGCGAGAAATCCATTCCGTTCGGCGCCTTCGAGACCCCAAAGCGCCTCGTGTTGTGGTTGGTGCAGCAATTCCAACGGAGCTATGTCGTACCCCACTACCTCGCGGTAGAAATGTCGGGCCGAATCGATATCGGACACCGAACTAGCTACGTAGGCGATTGCCGGCCCGTCTCCCGGGGTGAGGCCGGCGCGCTCTTGCACGACGGCAGAGTCTTGGATCACTTCGACGACACAGCCGACATAGGGGTCGCGGAAGGCGAAGCTACGCACATCGCCGATGGTCGCCACTCCGTTGATGGGCGCCAATCCCTTTCCGGCAAGGTACTTCAGCGCGTCCTCGTGGTCGGCGACGGCGATGCCGACCCGTCCCCATCCGTGATCACACGGCCGCCAGTCCCATGGCAATCGGCGCTGTTTAGGCTCGGTGTGATGGAACAACTCCAGCTGGAAGAGCGGCTGCCTGCCGACCATCCACCAAAGCAACGTCCGTGCGGTCGTGTCGAACCCCTGCACCTCCATCAACGGACCCCAGAGCGCTTGGGCCCCAGCATTCTTGAAGCCGAAGGCTTCCGAAAATAACTGAAGACTACCGGCAATGTCGGATGTGTTGAGACCGATCTGAACCGTTCTGAGCATGATGTCCTCCGTTGTCGACGACGCGTTGTTGACGGCTGGGCAAGCCGGCAGCTTCGGTTCAGTCCCCGATGAACAACGACGACGGGCGCAACGTCTCGTAGGCGACGATGCGTCCGGTTAGTCCCTCCGGCTTGCCAACTGCATCATCAAAAACACCGACACGAGCAGATGTTTCGGCAGTCACTTGGGGTCCGCCTGGTCAAGTCGTCGTTTCGATGGCCAGGACTGCAGCGCTACCGCGGTGGCGCGCAGCACCCGCTCTTGGGTGCTGTCGGGGTCGGCATCAGAACGACTCAGCAGCACGTCCAATGCGGCCGCGGCTGCGCCAGCGAATGCCCCGACCAGTGCCGCCGCCTCGACCTCATCGAGCTGGTCGGGGTATGCGGCGTGCAGACGTTGGGCGATCGCGGTCTGCGCCTCGTATTGAAGCTGCAGTGCCCGGGCTCGCACAGAGGGCACCGAACGGATGAGTCCTGGCCGCACGGCCGCCGTGCGGCTAACCATGTCATCGTTCTCGCCCTCAGAGACCTCACGAAGCGCGCGTAGCAGGGTCCCCACCGGCGATTCGTCCGGTCCCCGCGCATCGATCACATTGAGCGCCAAGCGCACTCGCGCATCGGCGTCGGGGAACAGCACGTCCTCCTTACTGTTGAAATACCCGAAAAAGGTGCGCGGGCTGACGCCGGCAGCCGACGCAATATCGGCAATGGTGGTCTGTCCGTAGCCCCGACGCTCGAAGAGCCTGGCGGCCGCGGTGATCAACGCTCGGCGGGTCCGAGACCTTTTGCGCTCACGCAGCGACACCACACTGAGCACCTTAATCACATCTCTACAGTAGTTGCAAATTTGCAGTCACTGCAGCTAAGGTTCCTCGAATGCAGAAGGTACTGGTTTCGGGTGCAGGTATTGCCGGTGCAACCGCCGCATACTGGCTGTCCAAGCGGGGCTTCGACGTGACGGTCGTGGAGCGGGCTACTGCCGCGCGATCAAGCGGGAGCCCCGTCGACGTGAAGGGAAAATCAGCTGCAATCGCCGAGAAGATGGGCATCACCGCGCGACTACGCGCAGCCCAGACCGGAGTGCAGCAAGCGGCGTTCCTCGACGAGCGCGGTCGCGTGGTGAACCGGGTCGACATGGGCTCGGCCTTTGTCGACCAAGGCGATTTCGAACTACCACGTGCCGACCTCGCGGCAATCCTGCGCGCCGCCGTCCCCGACAATGTCGTGATCAGGAATGGAGACGAGATCACCGCCCTCGAACAAGACGACCATGGTGTCACCGCGAGTTTCAAGGCGACAGCAGATGCTCGATTCGATCTCGTCGTCGGTGCCGACGGAATGCACTCGGGTGTCCGCAGGTTGGTCTTCGGGCCAGAATCGGCCTTCGTGCGCCACCTAGGCGTCTATGTTGCCACCTTCGCACTACAAGGCGACTACGGCCGCGAAATGATCATGTACAACACCCCGGGGCATTCGGTGGTCATCCACCCGGCTCGTGAACAAGCCATCGGGGCGTTCTTATTCCGCGCACCGCAGATCCCGGATTTCGATTATCGCGATGGCGACCAGCACAAGCGAGTGCTGGTTGACGAGTACGGCGATTGCGGTTGGCGTGTACCGGAACTGCTCGATGAGGTGCGCCGTTCTGATGATCTCTTCTTCGACTCGGTAAGCCGGGTGGAGGTGCCCGAATGGTCCCGTGGACGGGTCACGCTGGTCGGCGACGCCGCATCATGTGTGCCCGTGTTCGGCGGCGGCTCGAATCTGGCGATCGCGGGCGGCTTCAGGCTCGCCGAATCACTGGAAAACGGTATCGGCGACGGGCTACGCAGGTACGAAGCAAGCCATCGGCCGGGCACCGAGACCAGACAGCGCCGCATCCGATGGTCCAACAGCGTATTTATCCCAGCCACCCATACCGGCATTCGGCTGCGCAACCTGAGCACCCGGCTGTGGCCCCTGCTATCGAGGGCGCAGGGTTACGGGCGATCACCCGCCTGACGATGGAACGGCTCGTAGCGCGCACCTAAACCCAGTGAGGAATGTTGGGATGATGAAGCGCCGAACCGTGCCCGTCATCTCCGCGGTCCTTATCGCGGCGTGCGCCGGCGCGGGCAGCCTCGCCTCAGCCGACCCACAGTCCGAACTAGCCAGCGCTGTGCTCAGCGCGCACGGCGCATCGGGGTGCCCTCCGCTGCAGTCCGATCCACTCGTAACCCGGGTAGCACAGATGGCAAACCAGGAAACCACCGACTACATCAACCACCGCACTGCTGCGGTGCCATTCAGCCCCGTCGGCGGCGCCGGGAACGCGAACTGACCTGGCATTCCACCGCCGACCTGCAGCGCATGTTGGCCTACCTCGACGTGCTGGCCGCCGATCCCGCCGACAAGGTCGTGCTCACTCACCTCGACGGCACCATCTCGGTCCTCGCCAGCCTTGGCGATCCGCAGGCCGCCCGGGTCTGGCTGCTGCAAGCACTGACCGGGCGGCGGGCGTCGGAAATCCTGATGCTCGACCACGACCCGCTGGAAGCCATCCCGGGCCTGGACCGTCCCGCCGACCGCGATGCGCCCGCTGACACGGGGGCGTTCGTGGCGCGCCTGCGCTACCAGCAAACCAAAGTCGACGGCATCGTCCCGACCATCCTGGTCGAGCAGGCCATCGTCGACATCATCACTGAGCAGCAGCGCTGGCTTTCGGCGAAATACCCTGGGCTGCAACCCCGATACCTGTTCCTCGGGTTGAAGAACCAGCACCGCGGTCAACGGCCCCGCCCCTACACCTCCTACCGGGCCATGCTGGAAAAGCTCGACAAGACCCACAGCCTCGTCGACAGCGCCGGTCGCCCGCTGCGGTTCACCCAAACACATCGGTTGCGCCACACCCGGGCCACCGAGTTGCTCAACGACGGCGTCCCGTTCCACATCGTGCAGCGCTATCTCGGTCACAAGAGTCCGGAGATGACCGCCCGCTACGCCGCCACCCTGGCCGCCACCGCCGAAGCAGAATTCCTCAAACACAAGAAGATCGGCGCCCACGGCGCCGACATCGACCTCACGCCGAACGACATCTACGAGATGACTCAACTCGCCCAGCGCACCGATCGGGTCCTACCCAACGGGGTATGCCTACTGCTCCCATTGAAAAAGTGCGACAAGGGAAATGCGTGTCTGTCCTGCGGGCACTTCGCCACCGACTCGACGCACCTGGCCGAGTTACACCAACAACTCACGGCCACCGAAGTGCTCATCACCCAACGCCGTGACCAATACCGGCAACGGTCCGGCCGTGAACTCGGTGACGACAACATCTGGATCATCGAACGCCGACGCGAAATCGCCTCCCTGCACGCCATCATCGAACGCCTCCAAACCACCACACCCGCAGACACTTCCATCGCCGGCGCCGGCACCGCAAAGCGTCTCCCGCTGCTGCAGATCCAAACCCGAGGGGCTCACCAATCTGCCCTCGACAAAGCCGGTCAACCCCCCACGGCCCAGCAGTGACGACACCGCGCTCCGTCGACGGGCTCGTCGCCCACGCCCATCAACGTGCCGCCACCACCCGACGCAAAATCAATAAAGCGCTGCGCGACATGCGCACACAGGGACTGGCTATCAACGTCAACGCCGTCGCCCGCCGCGCTGGAATCGCCCGCAAGACCATCTACAACCACCCCGACCTCCTCGAGCTCATCCGCAGCCAAGCCACCAACCCAAGCCCAGCCTCCACCGCCGCGCCGAGCCCGAGCGCCGATCAATCCAGCATCGTCACCGCATTACGCCAGCAGTTACACACCCAAAAGCAGCACTACCAAGGCCAAATCGCCGAACTCAAAACCGAACTCAAGCAGCTCGAACAAGCACTAGCCGCCGCCCACGGCGAACTTCACCGCCTCACCAAAACGACCACACCCGGCACCAGCCAACGTCGGTAACACCGCTACAGATAACACTGTCACCCAGGACGAAATCGCCCACCCGGCGGCACGTCGGTAACAGTCCTACACACCCCTCAAGCCGTTACAGATAAACGACGCACTCACTCGCCGACTGGGGTTGCCGCCACCCTGGCGCCAGGCCTTGTTTTGTTGAAGGCACTTCGATAACATGAAGACACCTGTCGGTGCTGGCTGGATGCGCAGCGGCGCTCGGTCGGCACGACGCATCATCAGGTTGTCGAAGGGTTGATGTGGTGAATCGCAGTCGCGAAGTCGAATCGGTGTACGACTATGTCATCGTCGGTGGCGGCTCCGCGGGTTGCGTGATGGCCCACCGGTTGTCGGAGGATCCCTCGGTCAAGGTTCTGCTGCTCGAAGCCGGTGGCCACGACCTCCACTACGCGGTACAGATCCCGGCGGCGATGATGAAGCTCAAACGCGAGTGGGACTGGAACTATCCAGCCGAGGCTGACGCATCCCGCAACGGATTTGAGGACACTTGGCCGGCCGGCAAGTTGCTGGGCGGTGGCAGTTCCATCAATGCCATGGTTTGGGTGCGTGGGAACCGGGCCGACTTCGACAACTGGGCCGCGCTCGGCTGTGACGGCTGGTCCTACGACGATGTGCTGCCTTACTTCCGCAAGGCGGAATCCTGGGAGGGCGGCGAGAATGCGTTGCGCGGAAGCCGCGGACCACAGCGCGTATCGCGCATGAGGATCTCGAACAAGATGATCCCGGCGTTCATCGATGCGGCGCAGCAGTCGGGGCTGTCCTACAACGACGACTACAACGGCGCAGAACAGCTTGGCGTCGCGTACGGACAGGTGTCCCAGAAGAACGGGCTGCGCGCGAGCACTGCGCGCTCGTATCTCGCCCCTGCGAAGCGTCGCAAGAACCTGACCGTCAAGACGCACGCCCTGGTCACTCGGATCGTCGTCGAAAACGGCCGCGCGATCGGTGTCGAGTTCGTCGCCGACCGTCGCGCAAGGCGGGTGCTTGCCGACCAAGAGGTGGTGCTCAGCGCCGGAGGGATCGCATCGCCGAAACTGTTGATGCTTTCTGGGATCGGGCCGGCCGCAGACCTGCGGGAGCACGGCATCGACGTGGTCGCGGATGTGCCGGGTGTGGGGCAGAACCTCATGGAGCATCCGCATGCGACCCTCAAGTACCAGGTCACCGAGCGCACGCTGAACACCGAAGTGACTCCGTTTCACGCGATTCGCCACGGCTTGGACTTCGCCTTCCGGCGCCGCGGTGCCCTCACCACCGGATTCAACCAAGCCATCGTCTTCGCCGAATCAGATGCGGCGAAGTGGTGCGACATCGAGATGCAGTTCATTTGCTATGGCGTCTCGGCGACCACCAGTGAAGCAGCCGACGAGTACGGCATGGCGCACGAAGTGCACTCCGTGGGTCTCGACAAGTACCACGCTGTCTCGGCGATCCCCGCCTTCCTGCACCCGTCCGGGCGAGGCACGATAGGTCTGAGATCCGCCGACCCTATGGCTCCGCCGGTCATTCGACACGAACTGATCGGTCACCCCGACGATATGGCTGGCTTGCTTGCGGGCGTCAAGCTTGCCCGCACCATCTTCAGGCAACCTGCTATCCGGAAATATGTTGTAGAGGAAAAGATTCCGGGCGAATCGGCGGTGACCGACGACGACCTGAGGGCCTACCTGCGTAGCGGCGGATTCACCGGTAAGCACCCGGCGGGTACCTGCAAGATGGGTGTCGACGAACTGGCAGTGGTCGACCCGCGGCTGCGAGTTCGCGGCGTTGAGGGATTGCGCGTCGTCGACGCTTCGATCATGCCTGTCATCGTCAGCGGCAACACCAACTCGTCGACCATCATGATCGCCGAACATTCCGCCGACATCATGACCAAAAGGGCTGGCTCCGATAAGGCGGCGCGATCGGCAGTTTCGTAGGACGCCAATCAGTCGGGATGGCCCCCGGAGCACGAAACGGAGTACACATGCGCGCAGCGATTGGTCTCGACCACGGCCGCCACCTGTCGGTCGAGGACGTCGAATTGACCCCGATGGGCCCCCGCGACGTCATGGTCAAAGTCGGTGCGAGCGGCGTCTGCCATACCGACGTGGCCGTGCTCGGCGGGCACTTGCCGGTCCCGCTGCCGGTCATCCTGGGGCACGAAGGCGCCGGCGTCGTGGAGGCGATCGGGCCCGAGGTGACGTCGTTGGCGATCGGTGACCGCGTGATCGGTTCGGTCGGCGGCGTGTGCGGACGATGCTGGTACTGCGCCAATTCCATGACGCACCTGTGCACGAACGGCATGGTAGCCGCAGCCGAAGCGAGGGTTGTGCGGGCCGATGGCAGCGGCGTGCCCGCTTTCGTGGGATTGGGAAGCTTCGCCGAGATGATGACCGCGCACGAGACCAGCCTGGTGAAGGTGCACACCGACCTGCCTGACGAACAGCTCGCGCTGATCGGCTGTGCCATCACGACTGGCCTGGGCGCGGTGTTCAACACCGCTCGAGTGACGCCGGGCTCCAGCGTCGCGATCATCGGCTGCGGCGGCGTTGGCCAAGCCGTGGTGCAGGGGGCGCGGATTGCGGGCGCCGCGGAGATCATCGCCATCGACCCATCACCCATGAAACGCTCTACGGCAACGTCATTCGGTGCATCGCATTCCCTCGATCCCAACGCTGGCGACGTCGCCGACACCGTCCGGGCGCTCACCGGGGGACGGGGAGCCGACTACACGTTCGAGGTCGTCGGTCAGCCGGCTACCATTTCGCAGGCCTGGGACTTGGCGCGTCCCGGCGGGACCGTCACGGTTGTCGGCATGCCGCCGACCGATGCGACCATCACGATGTCGGCCTTCGCCCTGGCGTCCGAGGATAAGCGATTGTGCGGCAGCCTCTACGGCGGGACACAGGCATTCCGGGACATTCCGTTGATCGTCAAACTTGTCGAAACGGGCCGCCTCGAGCTCGGCGCGATGGTCACCCGCCGGCTTCCGCTCGACGACATCGACGACGCGATTCGGGCACTGGAAGCCGGAGAAGAGATCCGTTCGGTCGTGGTGTAAACCGCGGACCGATGTCGTCGGTTTGATCGTGGTCGACCGAGGGATCGACGTCGATGGAAGCCGAAGCTCGGTAGACAGCGCAAA
Source organism: uncultured Actinomycetota bacterium (assembly GCA_963721195.1). Taxonomy (GTDB): domain Bacteria; phylum Actinomycetota; class Actinomycetes; order Mycobacteriales; family Mycobacteriaceae; genus Mycobacterium. The sequence goes on from CAVRIH010000006.1 coordinate 343,780, forward strand.
CGATGCCAATCCGAGCTCGGCGTTCGGTCTCGTCGTTGAATACCCGCTGCTGCAAGGTATTCGATGAAGCGCGTTCTCAGCCTGGCGCGCCTCGAGGACCACATTGTCTGTCCATCTCGACACGCTTTCGCCGTGTCCGCGCACAAGTTGGCTGTCGCGGTATTGATTTAGTGAAATACTTCGATATGATGAAGGCGACGATCGGCAACTCGGTGTACGTCCCTGAGGCGAGGTGGCAGTCATGAGACTGGGTGAGCGCGAACGGGGTTGGTTCCTCGAGTTGTGCGGTGCGTTTCCGCCGGCGATCGCTCGGTCGGTAGTCCGCAAACCTCACAGCCTCCAATCAGTCCGCTGAATCAACCCTAGGAGTCGTCATGGCGGCTACGTCCTCGATCACAGTCGATTACCTGATCATCGGCGCCGGGGCGATGGGCATGGCATTTGCCGACGTGCTGGTCGCCGAGAGCCAGGCCTCGCTCGCGATTGTCGACCGCCACAGCGGTCCGGGTGGTCATTGGAACGTCTCGTACCCATTCGTCAGGCTGCACGGGCCATCCGGTATGTATGGCGTAGATTCGCGTCCGATGCCCAGTGACGGCGGCGATCGTCACACCTCCAATCTTGCTTCCGGCCACGAAATTCTCGACTACTACGACCGGATCATGCACGAAGTTCTTCTTGCTTCGGACCGCGTCACCTATCTGCCCAACCATGAGCACCTCTACGTCGAGCCCGGCCACACTCCGGTCGCCTATGCACGTTCGCTGATCAGCGGCGAGCAGACGGAGATCACCGTCAGGAAGCGCGTTGTCGACGCGTCGTACTTGAACATCACGGTGCCGGCGATGCGGCGGCACAATTTCGTGGTGGAACCGTCCGCGTCGGTGATCCCGATCAACGAACTTGCCACCCTCAATGATGCGCCAAGCAGATTCACCGTCGTCGGGGCGGGTAAGACCGGCATCGACGCCATCCTGTGGCTGCTCAACCGCGACGTCGACCAGGACAAGATCACGTGGGTCGTGCCACGGGATGCATGGTTGATCAACCGCGACATCGAGATTCGGTCATGGGATGTGACGCCGATGTTCCTCCTCAACGAATGTCGGTCGGCTCGGGAGCTCGTGAGCACCCTGGAACAGATGACGCTTTTCATGCGCCGAGATCCTGCATCGGAACCGACCGCGTTCCGCTGCGCCACGGTGAGTAACGAGGAACTGGCTCAACTGCGCAAGATCGAGCAAGTCGTTCAGATGGGCCGCGTCAACCGGATCGATGGGAAGTCGATCGAGTTCGAGGACAGCAGTCTGACCGTGGAGCCGGGCACTCTGCATGTCGATTGCACCGCCGACGGGTTGGCCCAGAAGCCCCTCACGCCCCTGTTCTCTCATCAGGCCGTCACCCTGCAACCCATCTTGAAGTGTTCGTTGCCAACCAGTGCCGGCATCGCAGCGCACCTGGAGTGTTCGAACCTCGATGACGATGAGCGAAACAAGCTGTGCCCGCCGGTCTTCAATCCGAGCAATGCCAGCGATCTCCTGCCCTACTTCAGGGAGCGGATGGTGCGGTTGATGCAGTGGAGTCAGTCTCCGCACCTCTACGATTGGCTGCGGCAATCCCGTCTGGCAGCGGTACTTCCCGGAATCACCCAGATGGACGATCCAGAGGTGCGTGCCGGGGTTGAGGTGCTGACTGCCCGCCTCCACGATCTCAACAACGATCTCGCGTTACCGTGATCACCGGCGAGGCCCTACCGGTCTCGGACACCGGTGTGGAGAATTTCCAGTTCGCCTTTCCCAGCGATGCGCTCGCCGACCTTCGTCGTCGGCTCTCCGACACGCGTTGGTCGTACGGTGGCGACGAGACCGGCTGGGACGACGGGGCACCGCTGAAGTACCTGCAGGAACTTGTTGGGTACTGGAGGTCGGAGTACGACTGGCGTGAGCAGCAATCGAGGCTCAACGCTTATCCTCAGTACACAACTGTAATCGACGGTGAGCCGATCCATTTCGTCTGGCGGCGCTCCGACCACGTTGACCGCCAGCCAATCCCGATCATCATGACGCACGGCTGGCCAGGCTCAGTGGTCGAATTCCTCACTGTCTCAGATCTTCTCGCGGCCGCAGGGTTTGATGTGGTGATTCCCACCATCCCAGGCTTCGGACTGCCTGGAGCCTTGAAAGGGACGGACTGGACCGTTGACCGGGTCGCGCGAGGATGGGCCGAGCTGATGCGACGCCTGGGCTATGACCAGTACGTCGCGCACGGCGGTGATATCGGCACTGTGATCACCCGGCAACTCGGGTTCGTCGACGAGGACCACGTGCGGGGTCTGCATGTGACCAGCGTGGCCGGCGGAATACCTGATATCGGTGCCAAACAGGAACACGAGCTGATGACGCGGGCCGAGAAAGCCGCGTTCCGCTATCGATACGGACTGAGCGCCTACGCGCAGTTGCACTCGACAAAGCCCCACTCACTGGCCCATGCGCTCGCCGACTCTCCGGTGGGACTACTGGCCTGGATTGTTGAGCGGTTTTACGATTGGACTGCGGCCATCGCCGCGCCGGAGGAAGTCGTCGGCCGCGACGAAATCCTCACCAACACAATGATCTATTGGATGAGCAATTCGTTCGCTTCGTCGGCACGTTTCTACAAGGTGAACGGACTTCTCGCACCATACGAAATACCTGTCTCACGTGTTCCGACCGCGGTCTCGGTCTTTCATGACGACATCATCATATCGGAGCGCTCCTTGGCCGAACGGTATAACAATATCTCGATGTGGGTGGAGCATGAAATGGGAGGCCATTTTCCAGGTCTCGAAAGACCCAATGCTCTAGTCGCCGACATCTGTTCTGCATTTGCTTGACAGGCCGATTGGGACTCGCGCCGATTCGAGAGATCTGTATCCGTGTGAGGATTGTCGCGATGTGCAAGCCTGTCGGCGCAATCGATCGCGAGTTCGGCGATGGTATGGTCATCGTGCTATGACATCAGGGCGAGTGAGACCGTCGGAGCGACCCACAGCGGTGTGGCTCGGCGAATTGGTTCGAAGCCGGCGGCGCGGCCGGTTTTCAATCGAGACGCTCGCCGCCCGCGCAGGAATAAGTGCGGGTCTGCTAAGCGAGATCGAGCGCGGTCGGGGAAATCCTTCGTATTTCACGCTATTAAAGCTCGCGGAGGCCCTCGAAATGGATCCCGCGGACTTCTTCCGATTCAACTTCGACAGAAGTCGCGATGAATATATCGTTGCCCGGTCGGACCGCCAGAAGATGTCTTTTCCGGACGGTAGGTTGATCGAAATGCTGAGCCCTCGCATTGATCTTCCGACCGTGATGTGGAAATCGGTTTATCCACCCGGGTACGACGCGCGGCCTAAGCCGTACGTGCTGGCCGCGGAAACCGCACTGTTGGTGGTTCGCGGCGCGCTCGTCATCGAGACCAGTGGCGAGGAGTACCACCTCAAGCAGGAAGACGCGCTACGGCTGGAGGCGGGCGCCAGCTTTGCGCCATACAACCCAGGGCAAAAGGCTACCGAATCCGTGGAAGCGTCCTCGACCGCACCGCTGTGACTGCGCGCTGACGCCGCGCCGCCGGAAGGCTCTTCGGGCCCTATTCCGGCTAGCCGACGACCAGCTCAAACGGGGCCGTCACCGCTTCGAGCGCTGATTGCAGGGCGTCGGTGAACGACGTTCCTGGCGCGGCGTCCGCCCAGATGCGTGATACCACGATCATCACGCCGACTATGGCGTGGCCCAGAGCCTCGGGGATGACTGGATCGACCGGCTGGCGTCCCCGGGTCCGCACGAAGTCAGCCAGCACCCGCGCGAGCCTGTCGTTGAGGTGTGCCCGCCCCACCGCCAACTCTGGCGTCTGCGAGACAAGGTCGAAGCGTGTCCGCATGAACCCCTGATCGGTTTCGGCGTAATGCACCACCGCCAGGAGTGTTTCGCGCAGGACACGCATTGCCGGACCCACCGAGTCGGCCGAAGCCAGCGCGACGTCGAGTTGGTCGAGGGTTGACGCGAAGTCGGCCCACACCACGGCGGACTTCGTTCCGAAATAGCGGAAGAAGGTCGTCCGGCCGATCCCCAGCTCGGTCGCGATGTCGTCGACACTCACTTCGTTGTAACCGCGTTCAGCAAACAGCGCGACCGCAGCCCGTTGGACTTCCGGAGCGGTGGCCACGCGGGGCCGGCCTCGTCGGGATGCCTGCTCTTGCTGGGAGCGGCTCGTCAGCGCGTCGATGTCAATTCCCTTCGTGAAGCCTGCCAAGACGCGTCACGCCGATGCGCGCAACGAATCCCGGAGAGTCTGATGATGTGAACCACTTGACACGATGATAGTGACAACCGCCACATCTTGGCGTATTTTCGGTACTCAATACCATTATTCGGGCAATCCGGACGGCCGAGGAACAGCGTCCACGACGACGGGCGGAGCAGATGTGAATAGCCAGCAGAACGATTGCCGGATGACATCCATGCGGGGCACGGGTCTGACGCATTCCGAATTGCCGGGTTCGGTGCGTCTGGTGCACGACGAAACAGTCGTCCGATGACCGACATGGTCGCAGGCGTCGCCGACTGTGTCGTCGAAGTGCTGGACCGTTATGTGACCGCGTGGTCGGAACGTGACCTGCAATCCGTCGCTGACTTGTGGGATGACGAGGGCGCCCCAGTCTCTTACGTCGGCGAGGAGTTGGGGGAGGTGCTGCTCGACCGGGAGCGCATCACCGAACACCTGTTGCGCACCGAATATCGTGTTACGTCGGCGCGAGTATCTCTTAGCGAGCTGCACGTGCAGGAGTTGACGCCTGATCTGGCACTGGCGACGTTCGTATGCCGTTGGGAGCTGGAATGGGTTTCCTACAGCCGAGTGTCGGCGCTGCTGAGGAACGGTTCGTCCGGATGGCGATTCGTCCACTACATGGAAGCGCCGTTCCACCTGGAGGACCGGAAGTGATGACTAACTGCCGCCGTCACACGCGAGGCGGCGCGCGGGTGTGCCGGTGTCGAGGCGGGAAGTGACATGAGAAGGACAATAGCTGTCGTCGGAGCATCGTTGGCCGGTGTCCGAACTGTCAAGGCACTGCGGCGCAAAGGGTTTGACGGTGAGATCGTCTTGATCGGCGAGGAGAACGAGCTGCCTTACGAACGACCGCCACTGTCGAAGCAGTTCTTGACATCCGAAGATCAGATTGAGCCAAAGCAGTTGGAGCCCCAGTGCTTCTATGACGGGATCGATCTGAGGCTCGGTAGGCGAGCGGTGAGTTTGAACCGGCGCGAACGGTCGATCACCCTCGACGATGAATCGGTCGTGCGGGCCGACGACGTCGTCATCGCCACGGGGTCGGTCGCGCGCACTCTGCCCGCACTCGAGGGGGTGGCGGGCGTAACCCCCCTGAGGACGGTGGCAGACGCGCGCCGCATTCGCGACGCGTTCGCGAAGTCGCCGCGGGTCGTGGTGGTCGGGGGCGGCTTCATCGGATGTGAGGTGGCTGCCTCGGCGCGTCAACGCGAATTGGATGTCACGATCGTCGAGGCGTTGCACGCACCGATCATCCGGGGCCTGGGCGCGCTCGTCGGTGACACGATCGCCGCTATGCACCGCGAAAACGGCGTCACGGTGCACCTCGACAGCACCGTAGCCTCATTCGAGGCCGATCACCGGATACGCGCGATCACCCTGACGGATGGCACCCGATTGGAGGCCGACCTGCTGGTGGTCGGCATCGGCGCGAATCCGCGTACCGACTGGCTTGACCACAGCGGCCTGGAGGTTCGTAACGGCGTCGTCTGTGACGAACACTGCCGTGCCCAAGGAGGCGGTGGGCACGTGTGGGCCGCCGGGGAGGTGGCGTGTTGGCCGAGCCGCCGGTTCGGCGAGTCGCTGCGGATCGAACACTGGACGAATTCCGCCGAGCAGGGGAACGCGCTCGCCGCAAGCCTGTTGGACGGTGACGCGGCGCGTCCGTATGACCCTGTTCCCTATATCTGGTCCGACCAGTACGGCCAACGCTTCCAGATCGTCGGACGGGTCAGCGCCCACGACCAGACGATGTTGATGCACGGAAGCCTCCGGCAACGTCAGTTCGCCGTTGGCTACTGGCGTGACGGACGCCTGCGCGGCGTGGCGGCGCGCGACATGCCCGAGATGGTTGCCGAAGCGCGCGAACAACTCGGAAACAGATCTCCCGAACTCACCCTGGTGTGAATCACCTTTGGCGTGGTGTTCCTGGCGGGCCTTGTGACGGTGAAGAGTCTTCGATAAAGTGAAGGTGTCGGTTGGTGCCGGTGCGAGTGGGGTGTTGGAGATGGTTGGACGCGGGTCAGATGAGTTGATTCCGGTGCAGGTGGTCGATTGTGATGTGCATCCGGTGCCGGGCAGTATGGACGAGTTCGTGGAGCATTATCCCGAGCCGTTTCGGAGTCGGTATTTCGCCCGGTACAAGGAAGACGTCCCGCTGAGTTTTCTGTTGTATACGCCGCATTCGAATACCGGCGGCAATCACGGGATGGGCGGGCCTGGCGGGTATGCCACTCCTCCGACGTCGGGTGGTGCCGGTAGTGATCCGGACTTTCTGGCGCGCCAGTTGTGTGTCGACCATGGCACGGATTACCTGGTGATGAACCCGTTGTTTTTCCGTCCCCGGCATTGGGATGCCGAGTGGGATGTGGCGCATGCCTCGGCGGTCAACAATTGGTTGGCTGCTCATTGGCTGGAGGGCAAGGCCAATGCCCACGGTCGGTTCTTCGGTTCACTTCAGGTGTCGTCGATGGATGCCGAGGCCGCCTCGCGTGAGGTGGAGCGTTGGGCGGGTCATCCGAAATTCGTGCAGACCTACATGTTGGCTGATTCGTTCGTGCCGTTCGGTCAGCCGCAGTTCGCCCCGTTGTTGGAGGCCTCGGCGCGCCATGAGCTGCCGCTGGCCACCCACTTGTACCGTCATTCGGGTATCCGGTCGATGACTCCGGTCGGGTTTCCCTCCTATCACGTGGAGGTCCTTCCGAACTGGATCTTCACCTACATCTGTCATGTGGCGAGCATGGTGTTCGAAGGTGTCTTCGAGCGTTACCCCCAGCTGAAGTTCGTCGCCGTCGAGGGGGGCTGTGAGTGGGCCGGACCGCTGCTGTGGCGGCTGGATCGGCATTTCGAAGAGCTGGGCGCCGAGGTTGACCATGTCACCCGCAAGCCCTCGCAGATCATCAAGGACCATGTGCGGTTTGCCACGCAGCCGTTGTGTGAACCGCGGGGACGTGGAGATCTGGCCCGGTTCATGGAATGGGGCCTGGCCGAGCATTCCATCGTGTTCAGTTCTGACTATCCGCACTATGATTTTGATCCCGCACCCTGGGCCAGCCAGCAGTTGCCCGAGGCCTGGCGTGATCGGGTGATGGCCCAAAACGCGTTGGAAACCTACAACTTGCCCGCGCAGCGGCCGCGTGACTACCTCGACGACATCGAACGGGTCAACTTTCGCATCGACGCCGGCGAACGCCGCCAGGCCGGACTCGCCGCCGCGGCGGCAAACACACAGTTCGGCACCGCCGAAATGCCCTGGATCATCGAATCCGCCGACTAACCAAGGACACCACAGGTGAGCAGGTCGATGCGGGCGGTGCGCATCCACGCCAAGGGCGACGTCCGGGTGAGCGATGTCGAGTCGCCGGTGATCGCGCCGGGGAAGGTTCTCCTTTCAGGCGGCTACACCGGCATCTGTGGTTCAGATCTGCACATGTACTTCGCCCCGGAGACGTTCCATTGGGACTTCTCCTCGCCCGCCCCGTTGACAGGTGCGTCCTGGCCCCAGATCCTCGGCCACGAATTCTCCGGCGAAGTCGTCGGCGTGGGCGCGGGAGTCGAGAACCTGTCCGTCGGAGATCACGTCGCGGTGTTTCCCTACCATTTCTGTGGCAAGTGCGCGGCTTGCCTGGCGGGCAGCGAGTCGTTGTGTGAACTCATCGAATTCGAAGGCATCCAGGGCAGATCGGGCGGGATGGCGCAAGTGAAGATCGTGGATGCCCAGAGTTGCTTTGTCCTCGGCGACGGTGCGGATCTGCGGCTCGGCGCACTAGTGGAACCCATGGCCGTTGCTTGGCGCGGCGTTGCGTTGGCTGATCCCGACCCAGCTGGCGGCGCGATAGTGGTCGGTGGTGGCCCTATCGGGATCGGTGCCTTCTTCGCGCTGCAGGCGCGCGGGGTCGAGACGATCATCGTGTCGGAACCGAGCGCCGAGCGTCGCGCCGTGCTCGCGCGTCTGGGCGTGGAGCACATCGTCGACCCGATGTCGCAGAGCCTGGTCGAGCGGACGATGGAGCTGACAGGTGAGGTGGGAGCTGGCGTCGCAATCGATTGCGCCGGAGCGCCGGCCGCGTTTCCAGAGGCAATGATGGCGTTGACCTTCAACGGTCGGATGGTGATCGTCGCCGTATATGAACAGCCACTCGTCATCGGACCGTTGCTGATGCAAAGGCAGAAGAGCATTCGGACGTCCAGTGTGTACACGAGGGAGGATTTCGCCGCCGTCATCGACGCGATGGGTCGCGGGGTGTACCGGACCGACGGCGGGTGGATCGAGACGATCACTTTCGATGAGGTGGAGGCGGCTATTCACGATCTGCGTCAGGGCAAGCGGATGAAGGTGCTTGTCGAAACACCTACCTGACAGCGTCGCTAATACGGCGCGCCGGCGCCGTGACGGGGCTCAGCCGGCTGATAACCGATGTGTGATAACGCCGCATCCACCCCTGCGCCTACGAACGAAGTGGCGATGCCGAGTGTGATGAGCCGGAACCCCAGCTCCAGGTACCGCGCCGCGAAAAGCTCACTGCCCGCGTGAATTCCGGCGATCTTGCCAGCGCGTGCGCCTGCGGCCGCGATGCGCCTCAGCGCAATCTCCAGGTCGGAGTCGGCCGGGAACTGCCGATGCCCCAGGCCAAGCGAGATACCGAGGTCTGCCGGCCCGACGTATACGCCGTGCACGCCAGGCACGGCGAGGATGTCATCGACCGCATCCAGTCCGGCGGCTGTCTCGATCATGGGAAGGGTCAACACGCGGTCCGACAGTTCTTGCGGCTCGCGCGGAAGGTAGTCGGCAATCGGCCCGTAGCTGCGTATTCCGAGTGGCGGGAAGCGGATTGCGGCCACCGCGGCACTGGCCTGGTGCGCATCGTCAACCGCCGGAACGATGATCGCATCGGCGCCGGCGTCTGCAACCCTGCCGATGGTGTCGTGGCGATTAGCCGACACCCGGACGACCCGCGCGCTCTCCGATGGCGGTGAGTCCACCAGCAGGTCGATGACCGACTGCTCCGCGATTCGACCGTGCTGGCAATCGATTCCGACGTAGTCGAGTGCTGAATTCGACAACGCGGACAGCATCTCGGGCGACGGAGTGACGAGCCAGCCGCCGAAAACTGCGGAGTCTTCGTCCAACACGCGTCGCAGGATCCGGCCGGCGCCGCCGACGGCGTTCGAATACGTCATGACTCCACTCCTGATACACCGCCGTCCGGTATCGGACACCAAGATCGCAACTCTGTCATGGCCATCCTCCGTGATGAACGACACTTCGGCGCCGTCACCCACGCGGCAGGTTATCAGCGTAACCAGAATGACTAGCGTTGTGTCGTCGGCGCTCCCGACGACATCCACCCCGTGCGACGTCTGTCGTGACAGGTATGCGACGCGATGCAGACAGTCATTTTGGCGTGGTGTTCCTGGCGGGCCTTGTGACGGTGAAGAGTCTTCGATAAAGTGAAGGTGTCGGTTGGTGCCGGTGCGAGTGGGGTGTTGGAGATGGTTGGACGCGGGTCAGATGAGTTGATTCCGGTGCAGGTGGTCGATTGTGATGTGCATCCGGTGCCGGGCAGTATGGACGAGTTCGTGGAGCATTATCCCGAGCCGTTTCGGAGTCGGTATTTCGCCCGGTACAAGGAAGACGTCCCGCTGAGTTTTCTGTTGTATACGCCGCATTCGAATACCGGCGGCAATCACGGGATGGGCGGGCCTGGCGGGTATGCCACTCCTCCGACGTCGGGTGGTGCCGGTAGTGATCCGGACTTTCTGGCGCGCCAGTTGTGTGTCGACCATGGCACGGATTACCTGGTGATGAACCCGTTGTTTTTCCGTCCCCGGCATTGGGATGCCGAGTGGGATGTGGCGCATGCCTCGGCGGTCAACAATTGGTTGGCTGCTCATTGGCTGGAGGGCAAGGCCAATGCCCACGGTCGGTTCTTCGGTTCACTTCAGGTGTCGTCGATGGATGCCGAGGCCGCCTCGCGTGAGGTGGAGCGTTGGGCGGGTCATCCGAAATTCGTGCAGACCTACATGTTGGCTGATTCGTTCGTGCCGTTCGGTCAGCCGCAGTTCGCCCCGTTGTTGGAGGCCTCGGCGCGCCATGAGCTACCGCTGGCCACCCACTTGTACCGTCATTCGGGTATCCGGTCGATGACTCCGGTCGGGTTTCCCTCCTATCACGTGGAGGTCCTTCCGAACTGGATCTTCACCTACATCTGTCATGTGGCGAGCATGGTGTTCGAAGGTGTCTTCGAGCGTTACCCCCAGCTGAAGTTCGTCGCCGTCGAGGGGGGCTGTGAGTGGGCCGGACCGCTGCTGTGGCGGCTGGATCGGCATTTCGAAGAGCTGGGCGCCGAGGTTGACCATGTCACCCGCAAGCCCTCGCAGATCATCAAGGACCATGTGCGGTTTGCCACGCAGCCGTTGTGTGAACCGCGGGGACGTGGAGATCTGGCCCGGTTCATGGAATGGGGCCTGGCCGAGCATTCCATCGTGTTCAGTTCTGACTATCCGCACTATGATTTTGATCCCGCACCCTGGGCCAGCCAGCAGTTGCCCGAGGCCTGGCGTGATCGGGTGATGGCCCAAAACGCGTTGGAAACCTACAACTTGCCCGCGCAGCGGCCGCGTGACTACCTCGACGACATCGAACGGGTCAACTTTCGCATCGACGCCGGCGAACGCCGCCAGGCCGGACTCGCCGCCGCGGCGGCAAACACACAGTTCGGCACCGCCGAAATGCCCTGGATCATCGAATCCGCCGACTAACCAAGGACACCGAAATGAAGAAGCGCCACGTTGTCGGTCATGTCGACGAAATACCGCCGGGGACAAGCCGATTCGTCGCAGTGGGAAAGTTCGGAGTAGGCGTCTACAACGTCGGCGGCGAATTCCGTGCCGTGACGAATTACTGTCCACACCGCGGCGGACCTCTGTGCGTGGGAAGGCGTTATCCGATCATCGATTCGCCAGCGCCCTATAAGTTCGAAGTATCGGGTGAGGACGAAATCCTCAAGTGCCCCTGGCACGGTTGGGAATACGACCTGCGCGACGGGATATCGGAGATCGGTGGAAAGCGCCTCCGCCTACATACGGTGCGAGTCGAGGACGACTTTGTCATCCTGGAAGGGGTATGACATGACCAACGGTTCAGGCGGCGTCTTCGATGCGGCGATACATCCAAGAATGCTGACGAACACCCAGATGTACGACTACATGGTTCAGCCGTTCTCGGGTCTGGTGTACAACACGCCTAATCGGTTCATGCATCCGACTCCGACCGGCATTCCACCGTATGGCGAATGGCTCGAACAATCTCGCCCCCACGGCGAAATCATCACGACGACTACGGGAACATATACAGCGCGGGAGCCGGGTTCGGTGCCAGCCCGGACCGCGGATTACCTGCGAGAGAACGGCGCGTCGCAGGCGATCCTGAACCCGACGCTGCGCGGCCTGCAGCCCGCGGCGGACCAGGGTAGCGCGATATGCGCGGCCTACAACGACTGGCAAGCCGCAACGTGGCTGCAGGACGATCCCGACGACCTGCAGTATTGGGGCACCATCCGGGTAAACCCGATGGATCCGGAGGGCTCGGTGGCCGAGATCGCGCGCTGGGCCGACCATCCCCGGATGATCCAGGTAGGGGTGCCGATCGAGGCGCACCACCCGTATGGGCAGCGCTATTTCCTTCCGATATGGGCCGCGGCTACCGAGCGCGGTCTACCCGTGGCGATAAAGGCCGAAGGCGGCGTGGGCGTGGAGTATTACGCCACGATGACGGGGCTGCCGCGTACGCACATCGAGTTCTCCGCGCTGCATCGGGATCGCTTCTTCTTCCACCTCGCGAGTTTCATCGCCGAGGGCACCCTTGATCGCTATCCCGACCTGAAGATCGTCTTCTATGACGGCGGCTTCGACATGTTGGCCCCGGCAATGTGGCGGATGGACATGGATTGGCCCATCACCCGCACGGAGGTGCCGTGGGTGAAGAAGTTGCCCAGCGACTACCTCCGTCAACATGTCCGCTTCATCACCAATCGGCTTGAAGGACCGCCGGATTCCGATCCAGACGTCGTCGTCGAGTGGGCGCATCGCACAGATGCGGTGAACCTGTTGATGTACGGCAGTGGCTATCCACATTGGAGTTCCAGCCGTCCGGGGCAAGTACTTCCTGCCCTGGACGCGGGAGACCGGGAGCGAATCCTGCGCGGCAACGCCGAGGACTTCTACGGGCCGCAGATTGCCAGACTGTCCCCAACCTCCTGAGTGAATCGAGTATCACCATGCGAGTCGCGGTAGACCTAAACCTGTGTGATCGGCAGGGTGTGTGTATCGGCATCGCGCCGACAGTATTCAGATTCGGCGAGAACGGGTTGCTCGAGGTGCTGCAACCGGAGCCACCCGATTCCCTGCGCGATGCGGTCGAAGATGCCGCCGCCGCGTGTCCGATGGCGGCGATACTGATCGAGGATTGAAATGCCGATCCGAGTTGTCGTGGTGGGTGCCTCGTTGGCCGGAGCCCGCGTCATCAAGGCTCTGCGACGCAAGGGATTCGACGGCCAGATCGCCCTCATCGGGGAGGAGGCGCAGCTGCCGTACGACCGACCCCCGCTGTCCAAGCAGTTCTTGACCAGTGTTAAGCCGTTAGGGCTGAAATTTCTTGAGCAGCAGGCGTTCTATGACGATATCGAGTTGCGGATCGGATCGCGTGCGGTCGGGCTGAGACGGCTGGAACGGTGCGTGGAGCTCGACAACGGGTCGACGGTGTGCGGTGATCACATCGTCATCGCCACCGGTGCGCGGCCTCGTACTTTGCCGGGTCTGCCCGCCGAAGAGCAGACTGCGTATTTGCGGACCGTCGGCGATGCCGAACGGATCCGATTGTGGCTGCACTCGGGCGCTGGCCATCTCCTGATCGTCGGGGCCGGCTTCATCGGCTGCGAAGTCGCGGCCGCGGCGCGCAAGTGCGGTCTTGAGGTGACGCTCGTCGACCAAGAGAGATTCCCGGTCCGGCGGGGCGTCGGCCAACAGGTGGGCGAGGCGATCGCCGACCTGCATCGTGACAACGGCGTCACGATGCGGTTAGGGGTTTCGGTGCAGACGGTCGAGTCTGGGGGCGAACGCAAGGTCGTCACCCTTAGCGACGGTGCTCGGTTCGACGCTGATTTCGTCGTTGTCGGGATCGGTGCGGTCGCCGACACCGACTGGCTGGTGGGCGCCGGCCTGCGAGTCGGCGACGGACTGCTGTGCGATCACGGCTGCCGCGCCATCGGCGGCGACGGCCGAATCTGGGCTGTCGGTGACGTGGCATCCTGGCCGAGCCTGCGAATGGGCGGCACACAGCGCCTCGAACACTGGTCGAACGCGGTCGAACAAGCAGCCGTTGTCGCCGCCAACATCGCCGACCAGAAGGCCACCGCACGCCATGATCCGATTCCCTACATCTGGTCGGACCAGTACGGGCACAAATTCCAGATGTTGGGTGCGGTCGGAGAAGGCGATGCGACGCTATTGCGTGGTGCGCTGAGCGATCGCCGCTTCGCGCTTGCTTTTTCACGGGCGGGCAGACTGCGCGGGGTGATCACTTGCGATCTACCCGACGAGATCGCGAACTTGCGTAACTTGGTAGCGACCTCCGCACCGATGAAGGACGTGGCCTAGGAACGTGACTGGCCCACCGTCGTCGGACCGCGGACTCGACGAATTCCGCAGCGCCGTCAACAGGATCGTGGTCGGACGCCCCGGGCGAGGCTCATCGAGCAACCCGTCGAGGCGGTCGTCAACGAAGCGGCCTCGCCACCGGGCGATCGTGTGCTCCATCACCCACAAGTCGGTTGCCACCGGCTTGTTCGTCGTAGGGATCCTCTGCAAATTCCGGCGAGTGGTGATCAAGGTCGACACAAGCTCGGGTGTTGGTGTCGGTCATCTATTTCAATCGCCTGGAATCGGGGAGCCGCGAGGTGGCCAGATCGGCCCTCTGTTGCTGAACTCCGCATGCGTGAGCCTGGATCTCCAACGCGCCTGCGGCGAGCTTCGGATGCTTTGTGGTTGGCCGACGTTCGAATCATCGATGCGCCATCCCCGTTTTCATGTGCGAACGCCATGGGCCGCGCGACTGGCACTCTTGATGCGTTCGACCGCAGGCAGGAACTCCTCAAAGGTGTGCAGAAATTCGTGGATATTGCGAGTGTCGTTGATCTCGTCCCAATGGCTCTGCACATCCTCGGGCGAGGCCAGGCCGGGCAATCCCGCCGACCAGCCATCCGTCGCACCGATGATGACTCTTGCGTAGCGCCCGGCCAGTGCCGAATAACAGGCGTGTGTAGAGGTACATGCCTCACTCACCAAATACAGCACAAGAGCGGTGTTCTGCTCAGGCCCAAGCCCCGAGGCAATCGCTTCGAAATCGATGCGACTAAGTGTCGCAATCACATTGGTGACTTCCATCCACTCTTGTGGCATCGTGGCGGCGAGCCTGGTGGTAGCCGCGGGCAGGATGGCGTTGGCCAGAATGCCATGCCGCTTCCCTTCGGCGGATACGACGTTCATCAGGCCGACCACGCCCGCCTTTGCCGCGCCGTAGTTGGCCTGCCAGGGATGACCGAACACCCCAGAGGACGATGAGGTGAACAGAATGCGGCCGTAGCGCTGCTCCGTCATGATTCGGTATGCCGGCTGGGTGACGTAGAACGCCGCCTTGAGGTGCACATCGGTCACCACGTCGATCTGTTCGTCGGTCAAGTCTTCGAACCGGTTGTTGCGTAGCACGCCGGCGTTGTTGATCAGGATGTCTACGCGGCCGAACGCATCCACGGCCGCGTCGATAATCGCCGCCCCACCCGCGCGCGTGGCAACCGAGTCGTAACTGGCGACCGCCTCGCCGCCGGCGGCGCGGATCTCGCCCACCACCGCGTCGGCCGCAGCGTGGGAGGCACCTTCCCCGGCGACGCTGGTTCCGAGGTCATTGACCACCACACGCGCGCCGCGCTCGGCCAACCCCAAGCAATACTCTCGACCGAGGCCGTTGCCGCCGCCAGTGACGACCGCGACGCGGCCGTCGAATCGGATCGTCACTTTGCGTCCCTTCAACTGGTTGTTGAGCTGTCAGGCACATGTCGCCACTACAACCGCGTGTCACGCGAAGTGCACGATCGGATCACTTCTCGGAGAAGAACTCAAACGTGTCCCCCGGAGGCCCCGGAACTGCAGACTCGACGAGTGCCTTGATCTTGCTCGCGGGTGCCGGAATACCCGGCGACTGGAAGATCCACCCGACCGTCTCTTCCATGGACATGCCCTTGGGCACCTCCGGCATGTAGGGCTTGCAATAGATGGCCGTGTTGGGTTGGCTGCGCCAACTGTCGGCCAGAGTGCCGACATCTACCGTGTCGTAGCCGAGCACGTTCAGCAATTGGGACACCTGCTCCTTGGCCTCCTCGCTGTCGCTGGCGATCGGCAGGGCGCTTCGCTCCGGGGAATGGGGCGGTCGGGCCAGGGTGAGCAAGTGATGGAAGACGATATTGTTGCATGCCTTGACCACTCGCGCGTCGGCTAAATGCTGCTGCACCATCGCGCTCGAGGGCAACTCACCGCTATCCAATTGGGGTAAACGATCGTCGCGGTCGGGGTAATAGTTCATCGTGTCGATCACGGTCTTGCCGGCCAGTGCCGCCGTGGGCAGTGCCGTGTAGGCCTTGAGCGGAATCGTGGCGACTACCAGGTCGCCAGCCTCGGCGGCCTCTTCGGGGGTGGCGGCGCGCGCCAGTTCGCCGATCTCAGCGACCAGCTCGGAGAGCGTTTCGGGACCGCGGGAGTTGCTCATCACGACATTGAGTCCCGCGCTGACTGCGAGACGGGCCAACGAGCCGCCGATCATGCCACTGCCAATGAAGCCGACAGTCTTTGTCACGTGTCACTCCCTTCTCGTGCTACCGGTCCCGCTCAGAGTCTGAGTGGGAGGTAACTCCGGTCTGATGCTACAACTAGCGAGGTATGTAGTGCAAGCTACGGTCGGCCCGCGACGAGGCGACCGAATCCAATCCGATCTATGTGAGATCTTCCCAATTGTCGCGAAACTAGCGTTCGCAGTTAATGGTCTGGCGAGCACTCGTGCGAACCAGTCGACGCCTCTCGATGCCCGCCCGGCAGCCATATCGGCTACACAACGTCGGAGTGTTGCTACCTACTCGCGACCCCGATTTCTTCGGATGGTGCTATCTGCGCGGTTGCGCAGTCGTACCTGATTGCATGATCCCAAGTAGCGTTAGTCGGAAATCAAGTGCCTGCGCTACCCGCGTCCGACTGACGCCAGTGCGCCCGGCAAAGGGGCCTGGTTGTCGGCGAAGAACGGAACGCGACCGGATGACTAGAAACGACCGGCCGAGACAGGGCCAGACGACGAGCCGCAGATGAAGCCGACCTCGCGTCCGATCCTGTTCCGCGACGACGACTAGCCCGCCAAAGGCGCCAAACGTACCCACCCCGGACCAGTCCCGAGCGTTTCACGGGGTCACGTCTTTGTGACGTCGACCCGCAACCGCCGCAGCTTCGTCTCCTTGATAAACCAGCGGCCGCTGGCTTTTTCATAGGTCTCGAAGTAGTGGCCGTACCCATGAGCAGACTGGTTCGATGACTCGCCGCCCCATCGCAGTAGGTCTTCCATCGCCCAGATCCCCGTCGCCGTGGTGTCTGACGTGATCTCGATCTCCGGGCAGTGGCCGTGATGGATGCTGTCGCATCCGGCAAGGAGGCGGCTCACCTCATCGGCAATTTCGGGCCCGATCAGCACACAGCCCGCGACGTCGTCGGCGAAGTCCAAACGTCCGTCCGGCGCGAAGACCGCCTGGAAGCCATGCCAGTCCTTGGTGTCGACGCAGCGGAAGTAGCGAGCCTTCAGATTTTTGATTTCCTCTATGGCTAACAGCTTTTCGATGTCATCCACGTCTGCCGCTCCTTATCGCGATCGTCAGTTCGTTCGTCTTGGCGCCGCGGACCCCAAATGGTCATGGAGACCGTCGACAGGTCGAGGGTTTCGCTCAGCGGCATCTTCCCTTGTGCCATGCGGGTCATCAACCCCGCCAGCACATCGTCAACTTCCCCATCGAGCTCGTAGACAGCGAGATAACGATGCGAAGGCGGTGGCAAAGTCGGCAGATTATCGCCGACGGGCGGCTCGAACTCAGTCATGTCATACCGCTGTGCAGCCACCACGCCGGGACAATCCACCACATCGGGAAGATGCTGAGTGTCGTACCACTCGTTGAACGCTTCGTCCTGACCGTCCAGGGCGTTGCTGAAAACTAACATCAGTGTCTTAGACATCGACTACCTTTCTCGAACCGTAAAGTGGACGGCACCGTCTGTCATGAGTTATCACGCTGCGGCGCTCGCTAATTCACTGGCGAGCCTTGCGCCGTGCTATCGAGATCCTCAACTCGGGCCAGTAGTTCGAAAGAACCTGAGCATCTGTTTCACGTCGAGCCGTAGATGTCAGATTGCCACTCTCGAGGCCGGCGAGTAGGAATTGTTTGGTCGCTGCCAACGCATCGGCACTGTGGTTACACAGTTCGATGGCGGCCCGCAACGCCGCGTCGTCGACGTCCTCGTCGGGCCACACCTCAGCTACCAGCCCTGCGGCGAGTGCCCCTGCTGCGTCGAGGGTGCGCCCACGCAACATCAGATCGGCGGCGCGATTCGTACCAACGACTCTGGGCAAGAGAAAGCTAATGCCCATCTCGGCGGCAAGTACCCCTAGGCGCGTCTGCGGAAGACTGAATGCCGCTGACTCTCCCGCAAACACGATGTCGGCGCCCAACGCCAGAGCAAGGCCACCTCCGACGGCGGGCCCACGGACCGCGGCGACAACAACGGCACGGGACGCGCGCAGCCTCAACGGAATGTCAGCCAGCCGGTTCATTTGATCGACCAGAGCTGCTGCCCCACCGCGGCTTTCAGGATCGCCATCGTAATCGTTCATGTCGAACCCCGAGCAGAACGCCCGGCCAAGCGACCGAAGGAGTACCACCCTATGAGACCGCTCAGACGCGAGGAGATCGAGGGCGCCGTGGATCTTTTCGACCGCGATGTCATCCATTGCATTGAGCCGGTGCGGTCGGTTCAAGGATATTCTCAGGATGCCGTCGCTGGGGATATCGACGTTGACCCCGTCATTGGTCGACGTATCTTCGATGGCGTTGAGCACCAGAGGTTTTCGTTCCTCCGGCGGTAGAGCACGGCTCATTGTTGCGTGCCGCACCGACAGTCCCTGCTCATGTCACCAACCACGCGAAGGCGATGAGCACCGCTGCCAACGCCACTCCCCACAGCTCGTATAGGGCCCTCAAACCGATTGGCGCAGATCTCAACTCCATGAAATCCAGAAGCACCCATCGCACCTTGACGAAGGCGAGTACGATGACCTGTGTCCAGATAAGCGCTTGACTCTCGCTCAATCCGGCGCCGCCATGGCCGACCGTCAGCCAGAAGGCCACCAGGGTGACAATCAGCAGCAAGACGAACGACACGGTTGCGCGTTGGCGCACCAGTTCCTTCACGATTCAGCCCCTCAGGTAGAACAGCGCGAACAGGACGATCCACAGAAGATCCACCATGTGCCAGTAGATTCCACAGGTTTCGATGACCCCGAAGCTCTTCGAGTCTGAGGCGGCGCCCAGACCCAGCTTTCGAATCCTCCGGCGCATGTAGACGAGCACGCCGATGCCCACCGAAGCATGCAACAAGTGCACGAACGTCATGACGTAGAAGAACATGAAGAAGTCGTTGGTGACGGGAGTGATCCCCTGCGACAGCTTGGTCCCGTACTCGATCAGCTTCAGAACCGCAAAAGACACGCCCAATGCCAGACCGCCCCTGGCCAGTTTGTCGGCCACGTCGAGCTCGCCCTTACGCGCCGCACTGATCGCCAACACCACCAGCCACGAACTGGTCAACAGGATGACGGTATAGGCGAGCCCGAACGCAGGGATCACCTTGCTCTGCGCGGCATGAAAGGCTTCGTAGTGATCGGCGCGATACCAGCCGTATATTCCGAACATCTCGGCGAAGATGAGCATGTCCAGGATCACGAAGACCCAGATTCCCGGTTCTCCCGGAATGCGCCGCAGTCGTCTGACGCCGTCGCCCTTGACGCCCGAAATTGTCGCACTCATGTCAGATCCCCGCAGCCGACGGGATGCGAATCGATTGGAGTTCGGCGAGATCGTTGCGCGCATCGTCGGTGGACGATTCCCCGGCAAGCGCCGCCCTGGCACGTGGGAGCCGCCGCACCTGCACGATGGCCAGCACCAGCACCCAGCGAAGAACGAGACACCGGGCACCCAGAACGTCACCAATCCGTTGTAGCTGAACGGACCGTCGTAGAAGAAAACCGATAGCGCGGAGAACATTTCGAGTGCGGCCGCCCACAGCGAGAAGTAGCCGGTCCAGCGCGGGAACATCGTCTGCTTGTTCGTGTCACTGAGGATGGCGAACCCGGTGAGCATCTGCCACAACATGAATGGCGGCCAGGGAATGAGGAACAGGAACCAGATGAGATCGTAGAGCAACTGGGTAGTGTCCGGCGCAAGTGTATCGACGCGAAAGGCCATCGCCGATCCGATGACGCCGCACAGCATGCCGATCAACGCGCCTGTGAGACCAGCCAGGATCAGAACGCCGACGGCCAGCGGTGACGAATTCGCGTACTTGCGAATCTGATAGGCGAGCGTCAGCGACCATGTAAGTAAGAAGGTCAGGCCACCGACGAGGACCAGCAGCATACCGATCAGAATCTGATACTTGATGTCCGATAGGTGCGCGGCCAGTTCGCTGGGTTTCGTCGAGGGCGACCAAACAGGCAGCAGCCCCGAAGCACCGAAGCCTCCTCCACAGATGATGACCCAGGCGATACCCGACCAGCCGCCAAGCCATTCCAGTCGCCGGTCGTAACTGTCCGGATCTACCCGTCCCGTCAAGGTCATCTCCAGCTCCTCTGCTTCGTTGGGTGTGCTGCGCGTCGCGCCGCCGCCGCGATGCCTGTAGGGCGCCACTGGCGAATATACGTCTGCGCTACATAAATAGCAATATGTAGCATCGGTGCCCTTCCGAACTCGCCGTTCGCCGTACCTAAGCGCGCCAACGTAACCCGAAGGCGCAGCGACGAGCCCCAACCCGCCGTCAGTCCACTTGGCGTGGAGCGTCATCGGCGAGCACGTTCTTCCCGTCCCGGACCTGACGCATCACGATGAGTTCACCCTTGTAGCCGCGGTGATCCCACGGTCCGTACGAGATGTGATTGCCGGGGCCGCCCGCAGCGGCGTCGAGCCGGCGAATCGTCTCGAGGCCGCGGCGCAACCCGTCGCGCGAATGCGGCCGGGACCGAGCCAACCCGTGCGCTACGACGTTGCCCATGTCGTAGCCCTGTGCGGTGTAGCAGTGCACGGGTCGGCGGCCGAACCGCATCTCGAAGCGATCCAGCATGGAGGTGAACGTCGTGTTCCGCTCGTCGAACTGGTCGACTCCGACCCAGCCCTCGAAGTTGTCGATCAGTCCGGTGTAGGGGGTCAACCCTTCGATCGTGCCCATGAAGATCGACATCGTGATCCGTGCCGCGTCGTACCCGTCGGCCGCCAGCTTCTGCGAGGCGCCCAGGATCGCAAAAGCGTTGGCGCCGAATCCGACGTACACGTAGGCCTGGGCGCCCGCGTCCTTCATTGCGGTCACTGCGGCCAGCGCTGCGTCGCCGTCGATAAACGACCCCACCGGCACATCCGCTACCACCGAAACCCCGCGCGCGTGAGCCCGACTCTTGAGGTACGTCGTGTACTCGTCACCGAGCAGGTTGTCCTCGCGGATGATGCCGATCCGGCTGGCGCCGCACACGTCGACCGCGTGGTCGACGATGATGATGGCCTCGTCGGAGAACGTTCCGTTCGGCGTCAAGAACGTCCACGGCCCTGCGAGATCGAGCCCGCCGCTCTGCGCGATCAGCGGGATTTCCATCTTCTCGACGTAGGGCTTGACTACAGGCACGTTCTCGGACGTGTGGGGTCCGATGAGTGCGATCGGTTGAAAGTCCCGGATCACCTCGTCCACGGCCTCGAGCACGCTCGTCGCCCGCGCGTACGGCAGCCCCTCGAGTTCGACGACCTTCAGTTCGACGGGGCGGTCCAGCAGTCCGGACTCGGTGGCCTCGTCGAACGCCAGCTGCGTCGCGTCGTACTGGTCGTAGAGGGGCTGCAGTCCAACGCCCCAGTCCTGGATGATCGCCACCCGATGAGGCTCCTTGACGCCGGAGCCGGCCTTGGACAGCGTGCTGGAGATTGCTTCTGGGTAGTCGGCCACGGCCACTCCTCTGTGGGTCGGACGAACCGCGCGTGACATGTCCTTGCCGAACGATGCCGTGGGCCGTACGCTAGGGATAAAGCGACTCACTTGTCAAGTACGTCGAGGCACTGAGGTGAGGAGCCGGTTCGCGGGTGCGCAATATCCTGGGAAGCAACACCTTTCGCACGCACCCAACGCGGTGAATTCCGACTGACAGCGGATCCGGGTCAACGTCGTCGCGCCTAAGGCAACCGATACCGCCCTGCTCGCGAAGGCCGACGACGTCCGCGTGGCGGTGACCGCGGCCATCCCGTTGGGTCGGAAGGCCACCGCGACCGACATCGCGGATATGACGCTGTTCCTGCCCAGCGAACACGCTCCGCACCTCACCGGCCAGATCGTGGTGGTTGACGGCGGCTCCACCCCCGGCGTGGCCACGCGCTGAAAGCATTCTTGACAAGTGTGTCGACTCGCGCATACCGTAATCAAATCCGCCTACGTCAACGATTCGCGGCGACTTCTACACGGCACCGGCTACGCGATAGCGAACCGAATGAGCTGAAGGACACGTACATGGGCAAGTTGGACGGCAAGGTCGCCTTCATCACCGGTGCAGGCCGCGGCCAGGGACGGGCGCACGCCGTGCGACTCGCCGAGGAAGGTGCCGACATCATCGCCGTCGACATCTGCGCGGACCTGCCCACGGTGCCGTACCCACTCGCCACTCCCGACGACCTCGAACACACCGCCAAGCTGGTCAGTGACACGGGATCGCGAATCGTCACGAAGGTGGCCGACGTCCGTGACATCGCTGCGCTTCGCACCGCATTCAACGACGGTGTCGCCGAACTGGGCGGCCGGATCGACATCGTGGTCGCCAACGCCGGAATCATGCACTTTGGCGACGTCGACGAGAACCACGAAGACGACGACGCGTCGTGGGAGCTCGCAGTGGCCGTCCTCCTGGGGGGCGTGCGCAACACGATCAAGGTCAGCCGTCAGGCGTTGATCGACGGCGGTCGCGGCGGCTCGATCATCATCATCAGCTCGGCGGCCGGTCTGAAGGGCATGTCGGACGGCAACGGCGGACCCGATGGGTACGTCGCCTCCAAGCACGGCGTCGTCGGATTGATGCGGACCTACGCCAACATCCTTGCCCCTCATAGCATTCGAGTGAACACCATCCACCCCACCGGGGTGATGACGCCGATGATCATGAACGAGTCATTCGTCAACTGGGTCACCACCCACCCGGAGATCGCCGACCGGATGACCAACCCGATGCCGGTGCCCGCGCTCGACCCGACCGATGTCAGCCACACCGTCGCGTTCCTCGCTTCGGACGAGGCGAAGTACATCACCGGCGTGACGCTGCCGGTCGACGCAGGTTTCAACGCACGCTTGTAGGACCCGAAGTCGAAACCGTCGGCGAGAGAACGAGGCACTCATGTCGCAGACCGATTCACCCGTCCGCGCCACGGTCGATCTTGATCACCATTCGCCGGACTACCGTGACCACGCCTACGAGAAGTTCCGCGAGATGCAGGAATCCGGGTGCCCGGTAGCATTTTCCGAGCACCACGGCGGTTTCTGGGCACTCGCCGACTACGCCTCGGTCTTCGACGGTGCCCGCGACGACGACCTGTTCAACTCGTATCCCTCCGTTGGGGTGCCGGCGAGCGGGATGCCGTTCGCCATCATCCCGATCGAGAGTGACCCGCCCCAGACCAAGGAGCTGCGCGAGGCGACGCTTCCTCAGTTCTCCCCAGGAGCGGCCGACCGGCTACGGCCACTCGCGTTGCAATTGGCCGATGAACTGATCGATGAGTTCATCGAGGACGGCTCCTGCGACATCGTTGCAGCTTTGACCACTCCTCTTCCCGCCCGTCTGATCCTGCGACTGCTGGGATGGGACGAGACCCGCTATCGCGAGTGGTCGTCGTGGGTCCATTCGGTCGTTCACGAGCGGGCGAAGAATCCCGACCTCGCCGGCGCGGCGGGTATGGAGCTGTTCGCCGAGATCAACAAGCAGTTGACCGAGCGACGCGAGAAGGGACTGGGCGACGACCTGTTCAGCTCCATCATTCGCGGCACGCTCGACGGTCAACCGCTGGACGACATTCAGATCTCAATGTACGGGTTTCTGATGATGCTCGGCGGTATGGACACCACCAGCGGGCTGACCGGCAATGTGCTGCTGCGCATCAGCGAGAACGACGACCTGCGAAAGCAACTCATCGACAACCCTGCGTTGATCATCACGGGCACCGACGAGTTCCTCCGGCTCGACGGGCCGCTGCTCGGTATCGCTCGGACGGTATCGCGAGACTGCGAGTTCCACGGTCAGCAGCTCGGCGCCGGCGACCGCGCCATCCTCATGTGGGGCGCTGCGAACCGGGACCCCAAAGTGTTCGCCGATCCCGACACGGCCGACCTGACGCGCAAGGAAGCTCGCAAGCACATGGCGTTCGGCATCGGCATCCACCGCTGCCTCGGCTCGCATTTCGCCAAGGTGTTCTTCCAGGTGATGCTGGAGAAGGTGCTCGAGCGCCTGCCCGACTTCACACTCGCCGGCGAGTACCGGCGATTCGAAGACGCGAGCGAAGTTCATGCAGTCTGCAGTCTGCCGATCACGTTCACCCCCGGAAAACGCGTTCTGCCCTGACGCGACTACCCCGCCGCCATGCTCGCCGTCATCACCGTGGTGGTCGCCCACTGACCCGAGGTCATGGCGCCGTCGACGGTGAGGATCTGCCCGTTGACATAGGACGCGCCGTCGCTGCACAGATACGACACGGCGGCGGCGATGTCATCCTCGTTGCCGAGGCGGGCCGCGGGAATGATGCGACCAACGTCGGCGAGCAGGCCGGCGGGCAACAGCTCGAAGGTCTTGCCCATGTCGGTGATTCCCGAAGCGATGCTGTTCACCCGTACGCCGCTGCCCGCGAGTTCCATTGCCGCGGTGCGCGAAACCATGTCCAGCGCCGCCTTGCTTGCCGAGTAGGTCGCCAGGAACGGCGCGGGTTGACTGCCTCCGATGCTGCTCATGTTGACCACGACGCCGTAGCCTCGTTCGGACATGCCCGGCGCGAACGCCTTGATGAGGCGCACCGCAGCGAACACGTTGACGTCGAAGATCGTTTTCCACGCGTCGAGGTCAGCCATCGTGATGGGCGACCACTGCTCCTCTGCGGCAGCGTTGTTCACCAGGATGTCGACCGGTCCCGCTTCATCACGCAGCCGTTCGTACCGACTATCTCGGCTGAAAGCGCATCGATCGACATGAAGGTGCGCATGGCTCACGTTGCAATCGGCTCCGCTTCAAGGTGACTGATTCAGCCAGCCTTGACGACATCGCCCATGGCCACGCTCCGACCTGAGTTGGGACATCTGACTTGCCAGCCGAATTGGCCAGTCCCGCAAGCATATTATCGCCGTCGACATCTGCGCTGGCCCCCCACGGCGCCCTGCTCGTAGCCCGCGCTTACGATCTCGAGCACACCGCCAAACTCGTCGGCGACACCTCGTCGAGAATCATCACGAAGGCGGCCGTGTTGATCTGCTGACGCCCCACTTCTCATCGGCTATATTAATACAAAGTACGTAATACAAGGGAGTTGGCGTATGCCTCGTTATCGAGTGATTCAATGGGCAACCGGCACAACGGGTATGGGCGCACTCCGTGGCCTGATCAACCATCCCGATCTCGATCTGGTGGGCCTGGCGG
This sequence comes from uncultured Actinomycetota bacterium, assembly GCA_963721195.1. Taxonomy (GTDB): domain Bacteria; phylum Actinomycetota; class Actinomycetes; order Mycobacteriales; family Mycobacteriaceae; genus Mycobacterium. The sequence goes on from CAVRIH010000006.1 coordinate 369,137, forward strand.
TGTACAGCCCGGAGAAGGACGGAATCGATGCTGGCGAGATCGCCGGACTGCCCCCGACGGGGGTCCTCGCGACAACCAATCACGACGCCCTGCTGGCACTCGATGCGGACTGCGTCAGCTACAACCCCAAGCTCCTACCACCTGACCGATCACACGAGACGTTCGACGAAGTGGAGAAGATCCTGCGCTCCGGCAAGAACGTTGTCACCAGCAGCACCTTTCCGCTGATGTATCCGCCCGCCAGCGATCCGGTCGCGGTTGCCCGGCTCGAGGCGGCATGTCAGGATGGCGGTGTCTCCTGGTTCTTCTCCGGAATCGATCCCGGGTTCGCGACCGACCTGCTGCCCCTGACCGTAATGGGTTGGGCGCAGGGCATGGACCTCATCAGAGTCTCCGAGGTCGCCGACTACTCCCAGTATTACGACCCCGAGACGATTCTCAACCTCTACGGGTTCGGCAAACCGATCTCCGACAATCCTGGACTCTTCATGTCGGTGGTGCAGCACTGGTGGACCCCAACGCTGCAGATCTTGGCCGAAGGCGGCGGCATCGAGTTGGACGAGATCCGACCCTCCTACGAGGGCCTGCTGCTCAAACGGGACGTCGACTATTTCGGCCACCGACTCGAGAAGGGCACGCTTGGCGCAATTCGCCACCAGCTCTCCGGCATTGTCGACGGGCGCACCCGCATCCTTCACGAACACATCACGCGAGTCGACCCGGCGCTGGCCCCCGATTGGCTACGGCCGCACAATCCAGAGCAGATCGGAAGCTACCGCGTCGAGATCCAGGGTGACATCAACTTCCGGGTGTGGCTCGAGATCGACGATCACGCAGGCAATTTCATTCACGGCGGTTGTGCTGCGACCGCGATGCGGTTGATCAACGCGATCCCACTGGTGTGCGCAAAGCCGCCGGGGCTGCTCTCGCTCTGGGATCTCCCCCTGGTAACCGGGGGATGGATGAATCCTTAGGTGAGGTGCGAGTAGACGACGCAAATTGCCCTGAAATACGATATTTCAGGGCAATTTGCGTCTGCTCGCCGGGGTCGGAACGTCACACCATTGAAGCAAAACCTTTCACGTTCACATCGTGTTCGACGCCCTTGATCATGCTGACCAGCCGACTGACGGCGCGGCCCGATGATTCGGCGTACTCCATGCCGCAGAGGGCATTGAAGTTGCACAACATGATGTCGGTTATCCAACCGGTGTCGAGGTACGGCTGCAGCCGCTTCATCACCTGCTCGGGCGTACCGACGAAGTTGACCTTATCGACGGCTGCCCGGGGCACCTTGTTGCACGAGTCGAGCACGAATTCGCGGTCATACCATGTGTTCATGGCGTCGCGGGAGAACACCCAGTCGTAGCCCCATGGGTGCTCGAAGCCCCACTTCTTGAAGGTCGCCGTAGTTGGTGTGTAGGCCAACGTGTTCCAGCGGATGAACGGGTGGTCGCGCAGCTTGTCGCACGTCGCCTCGTCATCGTCGACGACGAGGAAGATGAGCAACGCGATAGCTTGCGCATCGGGATCGCGACCCGCGCGCTCGGCATGTTGCCGGACGACCTTGACCTTGTCGATGAACGACTGCGGGTCGTCCTCGGTGTGACCGGGCGCGGCGGTGATCCAGCCGTCGGCGACCGCACCGGCCAGATACAGGTTGTCGGGAGCGCCACCGGCGACCCAGAACGGTGGCGGTTCGTCTCCGTAGGGCGGGAGGTCGAACTTCGCGCGCTTCATTTTCCAAATCCGGCCGTCGTAGTCGACGTCACCATTGTTGTCTAGGAACAACCGCATGATGTGTGTGGCGTCCCACAGCTTGTCGTTCGCGCCCTTGCGGGCGATGCCGTACGGCTTCATCTGCTTGTTTTCGCCGTTGGCGAGGACCATCATGGCTCGGCCGTGAGTCGCGTGATCGAGGGTCAGCAGTGTCTGCGCGAGCACGTTCGGGGCGCGTCGCACCACGTCGACCGGACCGTAGAAGAAGTTGATATTCGACGTCTTCGGGGCGGCCGCGGTGATCAGCGTGCCCGGTTCGTAGAAGGCGTCAAAGGACGGAACGTATTCGGCCGCCGTGGTGATGTCGGGGGTCCAAAGACAAATCGGATGACTGAAGCACATCTGATCGCCATAGATCACCCAATCCATTCCCGCGGCCTCGGCTTGCACCGCGGTCTCGATACACCGATCGAAGGGTGGATACATTGCCCCATAGGCTCCAACACGCATTGTTTGGCCTCTCGTCGCCGCTAATTACGTACGCTGTATAAATATAGCCGCGGGCGGAGTGATTCGCACCGATTCGCTAGATTGAATCGATGACGCCACAACCTGACGATTCGCCGGGTACTGCGACCGAAGCGCCTCGGCGGCGCGGACGACCGTCTCGGCGTAGCGGCGTCGCCGACCTCAGCCACACGGAGATCGTGAAGGCCTCGCTCGAATGTGTGCGCCGTGACGGCCTCAAGGCTTTGACCATCCGTAAGGTTGCTTCAGCGCTTGATGTTTCGCCGATGGCGCTCTATCAACACTTCCCGGACAAGCAGCGGCTGAACGACGCGGTCGTCGACGCGGCGCTCGCCGAGGTCCGACACCAACCCCGTGGAACTGAGCCGTGGACCGACTGGCTGGTCGCCCAGGCGCTCGAGACCATGAAGGTCTTCCAGGCCTATCCGGGTACCGCCGCCTACCTCCTCGATCATGGCTTTTGGGGTTACGGCCGACGAGCAACACTCCTGGCCGACCAGATCTTCGCCGTTCTCCTTGAGGCTGGCTTCGATCAGCGCAATGCGCTGAAGATCTACACGACGTGCTTCTGCTTCGTCGCCGGCATCGTCCACACCAATGTCGAACTGCCGTTGGGGATATCAGCCAAAGAGTTTCCGGCCATCGGCGGGCTAACGCGTCGGGCGGTTAAGGGGTTGGATGCCGAGCACATCGCCGAGTACGGCCTGCGCTGCGTCCTGGTCGGCGTGACCGCCGCGAGCGACGAGGCCTGAGCCCGCTACGGCTCCGACATGCTCGCCGTCATCACCGTGGTCGTCGCCCACTGCCCAGACGTCATGGCGCCGTCGACTGTCAAGATCTGGCCGTTGACGTAAGACGCACCCTCGCTGCATAGATACGACACGGCGGCGGCGATGTCTCGCTCGTTGCCGAGTCGCGCCGCTGGAATGATGCGACCCACGTCAGCCAACAGTCCGGGCGGGATCAGCTCGAAGGTCTTGCCCATGTCGGTGATGCCCGACGCGATGCTGTTCACCCGGACGCCGCTGGCTGCTAGTTCCATTGCCGCCGTGCGCGATACCATGTCGAGGGCCGCCTTGCTCGCCGAATAGGTCGCCAGGAACGGCGCGGGTTGACTGCCTCCGATACTGCTCATGTTGACCACGACCCCGTAGCCGCGTTCGGACATACCGGGCGCGAACGCCGTGATGAGCCGGACCGCGGCGAACACGTTGACGTCGAAGATGGTCTTCCAGGCGGAGATGTCGGCCGCCGCAACCGCGGCGTATTGTTCATCGGCTGCTGCGTTGTTCACCAAGATGTCGACTGGGCCCGCCTCGTCGCGGAGTCTTTCGACGTCCGCATCGTTCGAGACGTCCGCGGTGATCACCGTCGCCTGTCCGCCGGCGGCGGTGACCTCGGCCGCCACCGCCGCCAGTGCGTCGCGGCTGCGGCCGACCAGGATCACGCTCGCCCCCTCCGCCGAAAGCTGGCGCGCCGAAGCCCGACCAAGACCACGGCCGGCGCCCGTCACCAGTGCCACCCGGCCGGCGTGTGGTCGCGCAAGTTTGGTCATGGAACGTACACGCTGTCGTGCAGGAACAGGATGCGACCAATCACCAAAATGAGTGGCTGTGCGATGAAGATCGCGACATTCATCGTCGCGATCCACACGGCGAGTCTGGCGAACTCCCGCGTCATGCCGACGGGCAGGGTGTGGACGCGAAAGAGCTTCTCGTTCGGATAGTTTCCATCGTCATCCTCGCGAAGCGTCAACGTGATGAACACCGCGAACAAGAGGAAAGGAATTGCTGGCCAGACGAACGAGAGCGACCCACGATCCGAGGTCCACGCCAAGCCGACTGGCTCGACGTAGCTGTACCAGCCCGCCAGCGTCATCAGTCGCTCGCCGAGGATGTCGACGGTGTAGAACACGGCGATGCAGGCAGCGATGAGGAGCGCGGTGGGTGAGGCCTTTGGCAACAGTCGTTGCAGAGCCGGCACGGATTCGGGGAACGACCTTAAGAAGGAGGACACACTCGACTGCGAAGAAGACACCGTATCCGAAGATGACGCCAACCGGCTTCCAATAGGTCTGGTACCAGGTTGACGTCCATCCGGTGAAGCTCCAGAAGTCCCTGTTGTAGACGAGATAAGAGCCCCAGTCCGCAGGCCACTCGATCCAGAACATCGTGGTGCCAGAAAGGAATAGCAACGCGGGCATGGAGAAGATGCGATTTCGCCAGGTCTGTATCCCGAAGGAGACAAGGAGCACCACCCATGCGGCGGGGAATCCGTAGGTCCACAGCCACGGCACCAGAGGGTCGTCCAAGCTGGTGTGACGGGTACACGGGTTCGGTGATGGTCCCGCTGTTGTCCGTGAGCACCAGGGTCGCAACGACGATCGTGGCGAGCCCGGCGACAACGGCCCACGGTAACCACGCCGCCGTCCGGGACGGCGGAGTGACGATTGCACTCGCAGGCGGCGCCTCCTTAGGTGAATCTATGGACATCGTCGGCCTCTCATCTGTGAATGCAAAATCATTACCAGGCAACTGCTTTGGCCGCGCTGCGACCGATGACACCCGCTTCGCGGAGACCGCGATACTCCTCGTCCGAGAGGCCTACTTGCCCTAGCCAGACCGCGTCGTCGTGTTCACCGAGCATGGGTGCGGGACCTGTCAGACGCTGCCCTGCAATCGACGACCAACGCACGGGAATGCTGGCGTGGGTGTTGACCCCCGTCTTCGCGTGCTCGATCGTTTCGAAGAACCCGCGGTGCTCGAGTTGTTCCTGTTGGGGCACCAGGTGGCCCAACACCACTTCTCCGACTGCGACACCACCAGTCAGCAGCGCACCGACGACGTCGGCGACCGTGCTGCCGGATGTCCACTCAAGGATCGCCGCGTCGATCTCGTCGTGCCGTTCGCGCCGCTGCGACACCGACCACGGCGCCCAGTCCGTCCGCTCGATGAGTGCACAGAGGGCCTGCCAGCTCGCGTCGTCGATAACGGACAGGGCCACCCAGCGTCGGTCCCCAAGGCCCACCGGATCCGGCTCGGAGGTGGGGTAAACACCTTGTGGTGCATACACGTTCGAGCGGTTGCCGGTGCGCTCACGATCGACTCCGTACGCGCTGTGCTCAATGACGACCTCAGCGGCGACGCTGAGGGCCGCGGAGATCATCGGGGCCTCGACCAGCACACCGTCTTCGCCGGCGCGCCACCCGCTCGAGGGCCAGGATGAGCGCGAGCGTGGCGTGACTGCCTGCGATGGGATCACACGGCCCGTTGGGGATTTCGGGCGTCGAATCGGGCCAGCCCGTGACGCTGGCCATCCCAGAGGCCATCTCCATGGTCTGCGCGTAGCCGCCGCGGTCGCGCCACGGACCGTCCAAGCCGTAAGCCGGCATCCGCACCATCACCGCACGCGAATTCACCTGGTGCACTTCGTCCCAGCTCAGTCCCCAGGACTCCATCACGTGCGGGCTGTAGTTCTCGACCACGACGTCGCACGTGGCGATCAGCCGGCGGGCCAGTTGGCGTCCCTCGTCGGTGCTCATGTCGACCGTCACCGAGCGCTTGCCGGTGTTGGTGCCGGCGAAGATTCCCGAGAATTCGGGCCAGTCCGGATCGGACATCGGCTTGCACGTGTTGTTACGGATCGCGTCAGGCCGCTTGCCGCCCTCGACGTGAATGACGTCCGCCCCGAGGGTGGCAAGGAGGTGACCGACGATCGGACCCGCCCAGTTCGCGGTGAAGTCGGCGACACGAACACCTTCGAACGGCCTGCCGCGCTTGGGCTCGGGCGTCGACGGCGACCAGTCCGGCAGACGGCCCGAACCGAGCACGGGGGCCGGACCACGCTGGGGTTGATCCACTCCGTGCATGCGCCACGGCACAGCGGGCTGTAGAAACCCGCCGCTTTCATTGGTCTCGAACGCCTTGCGCGCGGCGAGGTGTTCCACTTCGGGGATCGAAGCGCCCGTACCCACCAGCGCCGCCGGCACCCGCAGTACGTCGGCGATTTCCAGTATCTCGGCACAGGTGCGCTGCGAGGCCCACTCGTCGATCGCACCCATGAGCTCATGGCGCCGGCGGAAGCGGTGCGCCATGATTCCCAGCTCGGCGTCGTCCATCCAATCGGTGCGATCGATGAGCGAGCAGAAGTCCAGCCACTGCTGACCGGTGACCACCATGAAGCCGACGTAACCGTCCTTGGTGGCGTGGATGTCAGGGAGGTTGCGGGCTCGGATCGGCCGCAGCGGTGTGCCCGCGATGGTGTACCAAGACACCGGATGCGCGGTGGTGGCCAGAATCAACGACTCGAGCACCGACACGTCGAGAAGTGCTGCGCCTCCGCCGAACAGAGCGGCGCCCGTGTGTACGGCGGCGAACATTCCCGCCACCCACTCGCCGAGCCGGCCACCGGCCATCAGCGGCGGCCGTTCCGGCGCCCCGCGTTGGCCGGGACCACCCGACATGGCCTGCAGGGTGAGGTCGGTGGCGGGCCGGTCCACCCAGGGGCCGTCCAATCCGAAGTCGGTGATGGCGGTGATGACGGCGCCGGCGTTCAGCGCCCTGATCCGGTCCGGGGGCAGCGCTCGGGCGATGTCACTGTGCGGTGACCACAGAATCACGTCGGCTGCGCCGACACGGCGGCCCTCTAGCTCCGTGGCATCCGTGACCACCACTGATGCGGCTCCTGCAGCCAGGAACTGGAACAGCGCTCCGTCACCGGTCGCCGAGCCGGAATGCGACCACGCGCGAATGGGATCTCCAGCCGGATCCTCCAGGCGCACGACCTCGGCGCCGCAGTCGGCGAGCAACCTCGCGCAGTAGCCACCGGCGAGGTCACCGGCCAGGCTGAGCACCCGAGCGGTGGCAATTGTCGGTGCGGTCACGCGTGTGGCCCTCCTGGTCGTCGGCAGCGATGCCGCAGCGATGCAATCTTCAAATCACCTGCGCTCGAGACGAATCAATAGAAGCGCGTACTCATTCGAGCAGTCGACCTTGCGCTGTGCACAAAGTCGACGGTATTGTCGATTTTATAGCAATGTGACGTCCGCCTCAATAGGCTTCGCCATCTGATCCAGCCCCACGCGGCAACGGGAGGAAATTATGCTCAAGCTCTTCAGCGTCGACGACCACATCGTCGAGCCGGCAGACGTGTGGACCAAACGTCTGCCTCAGAAGTTCCAGGAGAAGGGCCCCCACGTCATCGAGGCCGATGGACGTCAGTTCTGGGTGTACGAGGACCAGCGCTCGGCCACCATGGGACTGAACGCCGTCGCAGGGAAGGCGCCCGAGGACTGGGGCACGGATCCGGTGCGCTTCACCGACCTCATTCCCGGTTGCTACGACGCGGCCGCCCGTGCCGATGACTTCCGCGCCGACGGCATCGTCGGCAGCGTGCTGTTCCCGTCGCTTCCCGGATTCGGCGGCCGCGTGTTCTTCCAGATGAAGGACAAGGAACTCGCCGACCTCTGCGTCCGCGCCTACAACGACTTCGTCATGGACGAGTGGTGCGCGGCTGCGCCGGACATCTTCGTTCCCACGATCATCACGCAGTTGTGGGACCCGGAACTGGCAGCGGCGGAGATGCGCCGGTGCGCCGACAAGGGAGCGCGGGCGGTGTCGTTCCCCGAGAACCCGGCTTACCTGAAGGAACCATCGCTACACACCGATCACTGGGACCCGATGTTCCACGCGTTCGAGGAAACCGGACTGGTGTGCTCCATGCACCTGGGCTCCAGCGGCCACATCCCGATGCCCACGCCTGATTCCCACTTCAGCGTCGCCATCACCGCGGCACCCGCGGTGATCGGCATCGAGACGCTCACCGACATGCTGTTCGGAACGCTGCCCCGCCGCTTCCCCGATGTCCAGTTCGTCATGACCGAGGGCGGCGTCGGCTACATCCCCTACGTGCTCGAGCGCGCTGACTTCGTCTGGGGCAAGCACCGCTTCTGGGCACCGTTCGGCGATGTCAAGCCGTCCGAGATCTTCCATCGCCAGTTCGCCGTCTGCGCGGTCAACGAGGCCTTCGGACTCAGCCAGGACGCCATCGACCGGATCGGCATCGACAACATCCTGTGGGAATCGGACTACCCGCACTCAGAGACCACGTGGCCCGGCAGCCAGACCGAGGCCGCCAAGGTGCTGGGCCACCTGACCGACGAAGAGCGCGACAAGATCACCTATAAGAACGCCGAGCGAATCTTCAACTTCCCCGTGTCCGCGGAAGCCGGAGTCGGCGGTCGAGTCGAACGCCCGAAGAACGTCTACGGCAACGGTGTTCGACCCGAAGCGATCAAGGCGTACAAGATCAGTGTCAACCGACGACGACTCCGGACCTGATGCCACCAGCATCGTGGCGGGGACGCAAGCGACTCGCTAGCCGACGGGCGGATCGCCGAATCGGCTACGTGATCGGCGGCTGCGTGCGTTGGCTGCGCAACCTATCGGCGATCCTCTTCAGCGCGTCCAGACGCGTCTGCTGCGCCACGATCTCCTCGTGGTCGATCGGGTCGGCAGACTTGAGCTGCGTCGACCAGCGACCGGTGTGGGCGAGTTCCCTGAACAGCCGAGCGTCCGCCTCTTGGAACGTGATCAGGTCCATTTCCTCGGCCAAGCGGATCATGCTCGGGCGCAATGCCTTCAGTGCTCATGTACGATTCCTCCTCGGGTATGGCCCTACGTGACTGGTCGGGCAGCTGCCTTCAGCTCGGCTACTACCTCATCGGTGTGCTCCCCGGGCGACGGTGCGTGCCGTCGCACCTCGAATGACTCGCCGTCCACGATCGCCGCCGAACCGACATACGACACCGGACCCGCAACGGGATGCACGCCCTCGACGAACACGTTGCGTTGCGCAACATGGGGATCAGCCGCGACTTCCGCGACGCTCTGATGGGCTGCCCCCAAGGCGAATCCATGCTCAGCGGCCAGTCGCAACCATTCGTCGAGCGGCTTTGTCGCGATCACGTCCGCCACCAGTCGTCGCTCGGCGGCGTCTCCCCAGTCCACCGATGTGTTGGACGAGTCGGCCTGACGCCCCACCAGGTCCTCGCGGCCGGCGGCGACCGCCCACTTGTCCCAGAACCGCTGTTCGATGCACCCGAACAACACGACTCGCGAATCGGCGGTTTCGTAGAACTGGTAGCGCGATCCAGTCAACTCGCCGTCGGACCGGGCCGCCATACCCGATCGATCCGTGATGCGATCCGCGTTGCGCTGCAGGACTATTGGTAGCCATGCCGTCGCCGCCGTCGCGTCCGAACCCGCCACGTCGATGTAGGCGCCCTTGCCGGTCTCACGCGCGCGTAGCAGCGCTGCGACGGCGTGCAGGGCGGCGTGTAACGCTCCCACACTGGTGGCTTCGCCGCCCAGGTTGGCCCCGTCCTCGTCGAACGTGCCGTGTCGCAACAGCCCGTCCTCGCCCCGTTCCACCGCGTGCGCACCGACGAGCGCGTTCATCAGCATCCCGTGCGTGGGGATGTTGGCATACGGTCCATCGGCGCCGAAACCCGTGTGCTGCACGTAGACCAGCGCGGGCTTGCGCCGCCGCATCTGCTCCGGGCCGATTCCGAGTCGGTCGCACACGCCGGGCCGATTGCCGTCCACGAACACGTCGGCGGTATCGATCAGTCGCCAGAATGTCTCGCGATCGGCGTCGGCTCGCAGGTCCAACAGGACCGAGCGCTTGTTGCGGTTGACCTGAGCGTGCGCCACGCTCACGCCGGGAACGATCTGGCCCAGGAAGTAGCGCAGGTAGTCGCCGGCCGGCGGTGCTTCGACCTTGATGACGTCGGCACCGAGATCACCCAGCAGCATGCCGACGGTATCGCCGTTGAGCAGTACCGCCGATTCCACGACGCGTACTCCGTCGAGCAGACTGGCCATTCGTCCTCCGTAGCTGTGCGGGGAAAGCGATGTCTAGCGCAACCGGAGGACGGATCCCGCCCGGCGGTGCTGGGGTGCGCCGAATACGGGCGCGTTCATGTGTCCCGGCGGTGCGGCGACGATACCGGGCATCGCATTGACGAAGGCCGCCACCGACGTCCAGGACTGTGAGTCCATCCAGTGCTCACCGCCGGGATCGTCGACGTGCCCGCCATGGCGAACGCCGTCGGCGAACGACAAACCACGCGCATAACGAACCTGCAGCGACGGCGTTCCTTCCACGGTGATGATCCAGTCGTTGTCGACGTCCCAACCCGGTAGCTCCAGGTCGCACACCCAGCGGCACGTGATCCGCACGAACGGCGCGCCGTCGATCAACCCCGTCCAGGAGAACTCGGTACCCGCGACCGTTCCCGGTGGCACCGCGGCGGTGACGCTCGTCAGTTCTCGTTGCGTGGTCGCGAACCGGGCGTCGACGACGACCTCGTCGAGCTGCTGACCCAGTTGAGCGGCCATCGCGTGCGGAGTCTGCCGGTACATGTGGTCGAACATCGCGATGATCTGATCGCGGGGGAAGTCCTGCGGCTTCGCGCCGAACCCGAGCAAAGGATAGACGTGGGCGTCGAGATCCGTGCAGTCCATTCGTTCGAGGACGTCGACGTGTTCCACCTCCAACGTGTGTCCGGCGAGGGTGATCGCCAGCCGCTCGGCGACGAAGCCGGGAGAAGATCCGACCGCCAGCACTGTCGAACCACCGCGCCGGCATGCGTCTTCGACCTCGCCGGCGTAGTCGGCGCTGATTCCTGCCGGAAAGAAGTAGTCGTGCGCGAGAAGGAGATTCTTTCCGCTGGCCAGCAGACGCAACGCATCGGCGTGACTTTCGTTGGGCCCCAATGCGACTAGCGGCGTGAAGACGACGACATCGGCATCGAGCGCGTCGATCTCTGCACGCTTTCTGGTGACTTTGACACCGGTTGGCGCAAGGCCGACGAGCTCTCCGACGTCACGCCCCTCCTTGTCCTCGGAGAAGGCGAAGACGCCGACGACGTCGAACTCGTCGGGACGTTGCAAGAGCACCCGCAGCACGAATCCACCCAGCCGACCTGGTCCCCAGACGACAACCTTCGTCCGGACTGTCACAAGACAGCCTCCGTGGAAGCGACCAGGTTTCGGGACGGCGTCAACGGAAGGTCGAGCGCCGAGATCAAACCGGTGGGAGCACCGGCCATCTCGGGGATCAGGTTGACCATCCGCATCGCGGTACCGCTGACGGACCCCCACACATCGCCGCTACGGCCCAGATCGAGATCGCAACGCATGGAGGGGTTTCCCTCGATCACGATGCGATAATTGGATTCGCCGACGCCATCGAACCTCGGCCAGTCGGGTGCCACGTCGGCGGCCATCCTGGTGATGTGTTCTGCGGTGATCATCGTGCGCCCGGCGACTCGGCCCTCACACGCCACGCGACGGGCGACCACGGTGCCCGCCTCCATCAAACCCACGGAGGTGTTCAAGTCGGCGTCGTCGACCGCGTAGTCGTTCGTTCCCACCACCTCGTCGAGTGCGACGCCCATGCGGTCGGCGAGCTGGTGCACCATCGGGCCCCAGAACGCCACGAAGGCGCCGCCGCTGGCGATCGGCGCCTCGTAGGACGGCGCTTGACCGAAGCCCATGATGCCGCGAATGACCGGTTCCACGTCGTAGTGGTCGTAGATGCCGATCTCCTGAACAAGGACGTGCTCAACCGTGTCCGACATCGTCAGCAGTGCCATCGGCAGCAGGTCGCTGGAGAAGCCGGGGTCGAGACCCGTCGACAGGAACGTCGACCCGCCCTTCGCGGCCGCCGCCTCGAGCGGCTCCCTCAACGTGGCGGGGCCGACCGGCGGGTAGAGCATCCCGAGCAGGGAGATGGTCACGACGTCGATGCCGCGCTCGAGCGCCGTCGCGATCTCGGCGACCACGTCACCTTCCCGACCGAGCCCGTTCGCGCAGTAGCTCAACACGTCGGGCTTACTGGCGAGTGCTTCTTCGAGCGAGCCGACCGCCGCGATGCCCACGCTATCCATCCCCACTAGTTCGCCGGCGTCACCGCCCACCTTTTCGGGCGTGGAGACCCACAGGCTCACCAGCTCCAAGTCGGGGTGACCGATGATGCCCTTCAGCGCTTGCTGCCCGGTGGCACCCGTGCCGACGTGCGCTACTCGGACTTTCCTCCCGCGGGTACTTCCTCTTACCGACATGGTGAGCTCCAATGAACGGCTAACAGATAGTCGACACACTAGTCGAATTACTGCGGACTATGCCAGACTACGAGATTCACCTATTCAGGGTGTGTGCTTGCCCAGATCAACTAGGCGGTGCTGTAAGCGGCCGCCGATTGTTTCACCGGCGCACCTGCGACACGCCAGTGGTACCAGAAGCGTTCTATCATCGACAGATCAGCGGACCGACACCCGGCAAGCGTCGGCCACCAGGAGGCTCCTCGAGCATCTCGATGCCAAGGGGTCTCGTTGGCAACCAGCTTCGTCAACCGCTGTTCTCAGCTTCGAGTTCCTTGAGTCGCTTGGCCTCATTGGCCTTCATGCTGCCGTACTGGGCGATCCAGCGATGCCGTGTCAATTCATCAATCTCGAGGTTCTGCTGCCGACCAATGAACGGCGGATTGGAACGACCTGCGGGTAGTCACACCAACACTGTTGCAACGCCATAGACGCAAGTTCGAGACCTGGTCGGACGCTGATAGCCCGCAATGCGTCCCACCGCTCGCACTGTCCCCACCTGCACCATGCGTAGCTTTTGCGTCGCAGTCACGGTACCGCCGCGCTCGCCGGTCCCGCGACCCAGCGCAGGGCCATCAGCGGCAGGATCGTCGTCAACAGAAAGGTCACGTTGAGCGTGACAATCCAGGACACCAGAATGGAGACCTGACCCGGCCTCCGCCGAACCACCTTATGGGCCAAGAGCTCGAAAACGTCCTCACCGTCGTTGTTTCGCCACGTAAGGCCGAAGACGACGAGCACCATGAACGGTACTTGCTCCAGAATCGGCCACAACAGCGGGAAATGTCCCTCACCAACGGCCATCGCGGGTCCAAAGGCGTATTGGTATTGCCACCAACCGAATCCGTGTGCCGCCCCCTCGAGCGTCATGTCGAAGATATAGAACAACGGGAACGACATGAGGGTGGTTGCCAGGTAGGGGTTGGCACCCGGCCAGCGATCTCTTACGACATAGAAAGTCTTCTCGAGCGCCAAAAAGAAAGTCGTGTAGAAGAAGACGTAACCCGCGATGAACCACCAACATTGGACTGGCGAGGACCATCGCGTCTGCCCCCAGCCATAGGTCACGAATTCAGGGCTATACAGGAGGTACGTCCCCCAGTCCCCGTAGGTTTCCTGCCAGAATGCCGTAGCGGCGGCGACCGCCATCAGCAAGACGCGACTGAGTTTTCCTAGGCGGATTGACTGCACGATCCCGACGCCCAGAATGGCCAGGGCAATGCCTGTCATCGCCACTTCGTATGCGCGAGCACCAACGGGGTCGAGGAGAGAGCCGCCGCTGTGCCCCGCGATGAACAAGACGACAACCATGAGCACAACGGCACCGACAAGAGCGAGAATCGGCGGTAGGTAACGGCGTGCCGGGGCGGAGTGGTTCGAGCGATCAGTGGCATGGCGACGTGCTTCGGTAACCATGTTGCCTCCCGTCGTACCTACCGGTCGCTTGATCTCTCGCGCAACTCACCGGCTGGCGTAGCATCAATAGATCAAGAACCGACTTACTTGTCAAGAAAACTCGGCGCATGCGCATCAAAGAGTGCCGGGGGATCCCCTCGTCTGGGTGATCTTCTTCGCCGACCTGCTGATATTCAGCGTCTTCTTCGCGATGTTCGCGCGGGACCGTGCGAGTCAGCCGGCCGTGTTCGCCGAATCACAACGGGCGCTCTACCAGAGCGTCGGCCTGACCAATACATTGCTGCTCCTGCTCGGCTCTCTGTTCGTCGTGTTCGGCTTGAACGCACTGAGGGCCGGACACCGGCCACTAGCGCGGCGAGGTTTCATCCTCGCGATGGCGTGCGGCATCACTTTTTGCGTCGTGAAGATCGTTGAACTGTCGTTGCTCGTCGCCGCTGGCTACCGGGCCGCAAATCAGTTCTTTATCCACTACTTCAGCCTGACCGCAATCCATTTCCTCCACGTCTGGGCGGGCCTCGTCGTTTTGGCGATCTTCGTGTCATACCTCCGTCGATCAACCGGAGTCGATCACATGAAGCTGATCGAAAGTGGCTGCGGATTCTGGCATTTAGTCGATTTGCTATGGATTTTGATGTTCAGCTTGTTCTACTTGGCGAGCTGATCGCGTACCCACCTAGCCCGCGTGCGCGCTGGCCCAGATCAGTTGGGCGATGCTGTAGGCGACCGCCGATTGCTTGAGCGGGGCACCGGCGACGCGCCAGTGAAACCAGAACCGCTCAATCATCGACTGGACAGCCAGACCCTGCACCAGCGGGTCGACACCCGCGATCCGCTTGCCGCCGCGAAGCTTGACCAATGCATTGCCGAGAATCCGCGCGCCGGTCATTTCGGAGTTCACGCTCCAGTCCCGCAGCTCGGGGTTCGCATAGGCCGCTTGAAACGCCGCGTAGACAAATGACCCGTGCTTGTCCCAGAAGGCAAAATATTCGTCAACCCACTCGGCGACATCGTCGATCGTCGAGTCGGAGTTCAGTCTGCGCAGACCTTCGGCAGCGATGATGCCGGCATCCTCGGCGTCATGCCCGATGGCCATCAATACATCTTCCTTGCTGGTGAAGTAGGTATAGAACGACGCACGACGGATGCCGCTGGCCTCCGTGATGTCGCTGATCGTCGTCGCGTCGTAGCCCTTCTCGAGCATCAGACGCTTGGCCTCTTCAAGGATGCGCTTCTTGGTCCGTAAACCCTTCGTGCCGACATCGGTCACCGGGCCGACCTGGCGTACTTGCGTTTGCGGACGTGGAGATGTTCGAGGCATGAGTTGATCCTGACATGCGGGTACGGGATCCCGCACGCCCATACTTCGTGTCGCACCGACGATATTGTCGACTTTGTCGCCACAGAACCGACACTCTTGTCAACTGCGGCGTCGGGGCTGTAACTTGGTGACCATGCGCTCGTCCGAGTGGCTACTGACGTCGAGAGGTCTCGTGTGACCATCACCGCTCCGCCGCTGGAGTTGCTGCCCAAACCCAGCCTGTTGATCGGCGACCAGAGATTCGACGACACGTCCGGTGGAGTCGTCGACCACGTTTACGGCGCCACCGGCAAGCGCACAGCAGAGGTGACACTGGCCGGGTCCCGTGAGATCGACATCGCCGTTCAGGCAGCTCGTGCCGCCCTGCCCGCGTGGCGCGCAACCACGCCGGACCAACGCCGAGAACTTCTGTTGAAGGCAGCCCAGGTCTTGCGCGAGCACGCCGATGAGCTCACCTCGATCTCCCAGGTGGACAACTCCATGCCGGTGTTCGCGGCATCCGGGGGACCGATGATCGCTGCCGACCAGTTCGCGTACAACGCCGGTTGGGCGGACAAACTGACCGGAGAAGTCGTGCCAACTTGGCCGACTCCGTCATTGGACTACGTGACCCGCGACCCGTACGGCGTGGTCGGGATCATCATCCCGTGGAACGGCCCGGTGTACGCGATGGGGATGACGGTCGCGCCAGCGCTCGCAGCGGGCAACTGCGTCCTACTCAAACCGCCTGAACTGGCGCCGTATTCAGCGATTCGCATCGCCGAGTTGTTCCTCGAGGCCGGCTTCCCGCCCGGCGTGCTCAACATCGTGACTGCGGGACCAGAAGGTGGGCAAGCCATGGTTGCCCACCCTGGGATAGACAAGATCCACTTCACCGGTAGCGGTGCAACGGCCAAGCGCATCCTCGACACCGCCAAGGACGCGCTCAAACCGGTGGGACTGGAACTCGGCGGCAAGTCGGCCAACATCATCTTCGCCGATGCGGACCTCAACAACGCCGCAATGCAGGCGGTGCTCGGCATGCAAGGCAGCGGCCAGGGCTGCATCAACGGAACCCGGGTTCTTGTGCAGCGGCCGGTGTACGAGGACGTGCTGACCCTGATGAAGGGGATTCTCGGCACGCTTGAGGTGGGCGATCCACTCGTTGCGTCCACCTTCTTCGGGCCGGTGATCAACCAGACTGCAGCGGAACGCATCATGGGAGTGATCGAAACGGCGAAGCGCGGCGACACGCGTCTTGTCACGGGCGGAGAGCGCTTGGGCGGTGAGTTGGCGGACGGGTTCTTCATCTCGCCGACGGTGTTCGCCGATGTCGACAACACGACGCCGCTGGCTCGCGACGAGATCTTCGGCCCCGTGGTGGCCGTGATGCCGTTCGATACCGAGGAAGATGCCGTCCGCCTCGCCAACGATTCGCCGTTCGGTCTGGCCGGCTATATCCAGACCTCGAACCTCAAGCGCGCCCACGCGGTCGCCCAGCAGCTCGAGGTCGGCAACATCTGGATCAACGGCTTCCTGGGCATTCCACCCTCCGTCCCGTTCGGCGGCGCCAAGCAGAGCGGCTGGGGCCGGCTGGGCGGCATCGACGGCATCCGTGAGTTCACCCAATCCAAAAACGTCTTTGTGAGCCTGATGTGACCGAGACTGAGAACCGAACCCAGCGCCCCACAGTCGATTTCGACCACCACTCGGCCGAATTCGCCGACGGCTGGCGGGGCGTCACCGCCGACCTGCGGTCCAAGTGCCCCGTCGCGTGGACGGAGGCGCACGGTGGCTATTGGGTCGTGTCGCGGTACGAGGACGTCAAGACAGTCGCGCTCGACGACGAGACCTTCTCGTCCGACAACGACGTGACGGGCGAACGAAGCGGACACCAGGGAACCGCGATTCCCCGTGCGCCCATGCAGCTCATCCCGTTGGAGGTCGATCCCCCGCGTTTCAACAAATACCGCCAACTACTCAACCCGAAGTTCTCGCCCGCGGCGGCCGAGCCGTGGCGACCCTTCCTCCGCCAGGTCTCCGACGCGCTAATCGACCGGTTCAGTGCGTCCGGCGAGTGCGACCTGGTACATGACCTCGCCAGTCCGGTGCCCGCGATGCTGACGATGAAGCTTCTCGGTCTGCCGCTGGCCGACTGGGAGGACGTCGCGACGCCGTTCCACGAGATCTCCTGGGCAGTACCGGGTTCAGAGATGTATCAGCGTGCGATCGAAGGAATCTTCCGCGTGCTCGGCCGGTTGTCGGAGGAGCTCGGCAAGCGTCGCGAGGATCCCCGCGACGATCTCTTGACGTTCCTTCTGCAATCGGAGATCGACGACGAGCCACTGAGTGAGGAGGAGATTCTGAAAATCTGCTTCCTGCAGCTGATCGGTGGCGTTGACACCAGCACCGGACTGTTGTCGCACACATACGCATGGCTCTCCGAACATCCCGCCGAGCGGCAGCGACTGAGGGACGATCCTGAGGCGCTCAAGCGCGCCACCGAGGAGTTCCTCCGGTGGGTGTCACCGGCTCCCGCGCTTGCCCGAACCGTCACCGCGGAGACCGAACTCGGCGGCCAGCGGCTCTGCCCCGGCGATCGACTGCTGCTGTCGTGGGCTTCGGCGAATCAGGACGCGGACGTGTTCGAGAATCCGGACGAGGTCGACATCGACCGCTGGCCCAACCGCCACCAGGCATTCGGGCTGGGCGCGCACCGCTGCCTCGGCTCCAACCTGGGGCGGGTGCAATTCCAGGAGGTTCTGAAGGCAACGCTTCGACGATTGCCTGACCTGAAGGTGGATCTTTCTGCGGCTCAGCGATATCCGTCCCTGGGCCAGGTCAACGGTTACTCAGCTCTGCCCGCCACGTTCACGCCGTCGGAGCCCGTTGGCGAGTCGCTACCACTGGACAGTTGATACGCGAGATGACTGGGCCGTTGTGTGGATTGCGTGTAATCGAACTGGCCGGCATCGGTCCAGGTCCGCATGCCGCGATGATTCTCGGCGATCTCGGTGCCGACGTCGTGCGAATCGAGCGTGGCGCAAGCCGCGAACGTGGCGTCCCATCCGGCGGACGCGACTCGACTCTACGCAATCGTCGTTCGGTTGCCGCCGACCTGAAGACCCAAAACGGGCGGGCACTCGTACTGAGGCTCGTGTCGAAAGCCGACGTGCTCATTGAGGGTTTCCGGCCCGGCGTCACCGAGCGCCTCGGGCTTGGGCCGGACGACTGCCGTGCGGTCAACGAAAAATTGATCTACGCGCGCATGACCGGGTGGGGCCAGACTGGTCCGCGCAGCTCAAGGGCCGGACACGACATAAATTACATCTCGCTCAACGGCGTGCTTCACGCCATCGGTCGAGTCGGTGAGCGCCCGGTGCCTCCGCTCAATCTCGCGGGCGATTTCGGTGGCGGCTCGATGTTTCTTCTCGTCGGCATCCTTGCGGCACTGTGGGAGCGACAGACCTCAGGGAAGGGTCAGGTCATCGACGCGGCGATGATCGACGGATCGAGTGTGCTTGTGCAGATGATGTGGTCCATGCGCTCCCTTGGCATGTGGTCTGACGAGCGAGGAGTGAACTTGCTCGACGGTGCGGCCCCCTTCTATGACACGTACACATGCGCAGACGGCCGCCATGTCGCCGTCGGCGCGATCGAGGCGCAGTTTTTCGCCGAACTTCTGACCGGACTTGGGCTCGACTCCGCGGATCTGCCTGAACAGAATGACCGATCGCGCTGGCCGGAGCTGCGGGACCGGCTGCAGCAAGCATTCTGGTCACACGACCGAGATCACTGGGCGAAGATCTTCGCCGACTCTGATGCGTGCGTCACACCCGTCTTGTCGTTTGCAGAGGTCCAGACCGATCCACACATCGCCGGCCGGGGCACCTTCTACTCCTCCGATGGTGGCATCCAACCATCGCCTGCACCTCGGTTCTCACGCAGTGTTCCCGGCACGCCCCGCCCGCCGCGGCAACCAGGAGCCGACACTCAAACCGTGCTGGCTGCTTGGGGATTCGACGACTGAGTATCAGTTCCGCATGTAGGCACCGGCAGAGATGTTGAGGATCTCGCCGGTGATGTGCGCCGCGCGTGGCGACGCCAGGAACGCGATCGATTCCGCGATCTCGTCCTTGTGTGGTATCGACCCGAGGGGCCCCATCGCGTCCGGACGTTCGCGAATTTCGGGATGGTCATTCAGGAACTTCGTCCCGTCCGTCAGACCGGGGCTGACACTGTTCACGCGGATGCCATGTGGCCCAGCCTCATGGGCGAGGCAGCGCGTCAAGGTGTTCAGCGCCCCCTTGCTGACCGCGTAGGGCGTCTCGATGCCGGCGCCGCCGACGTCGCCTGCGTAGCTGGTGACGTTGATGATCACCCCGTGCCGTCGGTCGCGCATGATCGGCAGCACCCGCCGTGCCAAGTACCACGGCCCGTTGATGTTGACTGCCATCACGCGGTCCCAATCGTCTGGGTCGCAGTCGAATACGGGCTTGATGATGTTGACGGCCGCGTTGTTGACCAGAATGTCGATGCGGCCGAACTCTCCGACAACTTTCTCAACGGCAGCGTCGATCTGATCGCGATCGCCTGCATCAAGCGGGATGCCCACCACCAGTGAGTCCGGAAAGTCCTCGCGCATGGCTTGCGCAACCTTCTCGGTCCGTCCCGGGTGAATGTCGGTGACGACGACGTTCGCGCCTCCGGCGGCCAGCCTGCGAGCGGTCGCCTGCCCGATACCCAGGCCCGCAGCCGCGGTGACGAGCACCACCTCGCCTTCGAACTCGTTCGCGTCCGTCATCCGTCCTCCGATTCGTATCCGAGCGTCGTCAGCATCGAGGTGACGATCCGACGCTGGGCGGCGACGCTCAGTGAGCCCTTGCCGAGGGCGCGGACGGTGCGCATGAACACGACACCGATCAAGCGCGTCGGCCGCCCAACCGATGTCGACGTCCTCGGGCAGCTCGCCCCTGGCGACGGCACGCCGCAGCAACGACGTCAGCTGCGACGACGCCCCGCCCATGACCTTGTCCTGGAAGGCCGCGAACAGTTTCGGGTGCCGTGGGGCATCGGCCACCAGCCGCAACTGAATGCCGAGATCCTGCGGATCCATCAGCTCGACGACTCGCGCGACGATGGCCTCGAGTTCCTCACGCAGGCCCGCCGACGGGTCGGGACGAGGCCACTCGACGATCCGCTCGAGAGTTTCCAGAATCAGTGAGTCGCGGTCTGGCCAGCGGAGGAGAAGGCTCGGTCGCGACACGTCGGCCCGGCGAGCGACGCTGCGCATGCTGTAGGCCTCGAACCCGCGCTCGGCGAGCTCGGCCCGGGACGCATCGAAGACGCGCGTCTCGACTGTGGGATCCCGAGGTCGGCCCCGACCATTGAGGTTCGCGTCATCTGGCACCAGCCGAGGGTTAGCGCTCACTTGTCGAAGAGTGTCATCCCGTTGTCGCGCAGGAAGTGCCGGCGCTTGTCGTCTCCGAGACCCTCGACGCGGCCGAAGAAGTCGGCGGGTTCACGCAGCCCCTCGGCGTGTGGCCAGTCCGACCCCATCACCAGCGCCTCGGTACCGCCGAGCTGCTCGGCGAGAGCGACTGTGTCGTCCTCCGGATAGGGCACCACCTTCACGTGCCGATTGAAGATCGCACTCGGCCGCTCGGTCAGCTGCCCGCCGAGCCACGGGCCCAGGCGCGCCATACCGCGGCTCTTGTCCATGTGCTTCACGAAGTGCGGCGCCCACGAGGCACCGAATTCGCTTACCACGACCCGGATATCGGGGAATCGCCCGAACAGGTTGTCGAAGATCAAGGCGGAAAGGGTGTCGGTGATCGGCCGCTCGCCGTAGGAGTTCTGCCACTGCCACGCGGAGAACTGGAACGGCGGGCCGATCTTCCATCCCCAGTGCGGTGCGACTTCCTGCTGATAGTGAAACTCCGAGATGTGGTAGCAGATCACCGCTTTGGCCTCGTTGATGCGCGACCAGAACGGGTCGAAATACGGATCGCCGGGACTGCGTCCGTAGGCCGGTCCGGCGGCCAGATAGATGAACTTCGCTCCCGCCGCGAGAACGCGGTCCAGCTCGGCGACCGCGTGGTCGAGGTCGCGCAGTGACATCAACGCCGGTGCGTAGATGGTGTCGCGGTAGTTGAATCCCCAGTCCTCGTCGATCCACTGGTTGAAGGAGCGGAAGTTGTCGTACAGCGGATCGATCCCGTCGAGAAACGGCTCGGCCAGCAGCGCCCATCCGCCCGGATACATGATCGACTTGTCGATCTGCTGCTCGCCCAGTTGGATCAGGCGGGCGTCGCGATCCAGGTACTCCGGTTGCAGCGGCTCGAAGAACCGCTCCGCCTCGGCGGCGTCACCCGATGCGCGCTTGCGCAACATCTCCGCCAACGAACCCGGTACGTACGCCTTCTCGAGGTCGTGTTCTTTCTCGAAGGCAGTGATGATGCGCTCGTTGGCCAACAGCGCCTTATGGCCGCTGGGCATATCGATCAGTCGAATCGCACTGTCCAGCTTCGCCTTCGGCATGAAGCGGGTGAAGCAATCGGTGGCCTCATACGAGTGCTGGTCGAAGTCGACCATCCGGTACGGAAGCGTTCCGACAGAGTCCTGAATGAGAGCCATAAAGCAATATTATGCCATACTGGCACTTAAATGCAAACTTGCGATTTCGGCGCGCTAATCCACGCTGAGCGACGGTTAGCGCGCCGAAGTCGCTAGATGAGGCCGATCAGCGTCGCGATCCGGTCGCGGTGGTCGGCGGGCCAGCCGAACAGCGCCTCCGAACTCTTCGCTCGTTTGAAGTACAGATGCGCAGGGTGCTCCCAGGTGAAGCCGATGCCGCCGTGCATCTGAATGCTCTCGGCCGCAACGTGATAGAACGCCTGCGAGCAGTACACCTTGGCGATCGACGCCGCGACGGAAGCGTCGTCGGCCCCGGTGGCCACCGCGCGCTGGCGTACGCGGCCGCCGACCGGGCGGACTCCACCTCCACCAGCAGGTCTGCGCATCGATGCTTGATCGCCTGAAACGATCCGATGGGCCGCCCGAACTGGTGTCGCACATTGAGGTACTCCACGGTCATCTCCAGCACGGCCTGCGCGCCGCCCGACCTGCTCGCACGCGAGCGCCGCCAATGCCCGGTCGTACACGCTGCTCAGCGTGTCCCATCCCGATCCGTCGTCGCCGAGCAGCACGGCCGGGGTCTTGGAGAAGCCGACGGCCGCCATGCGGCGGGTCTGGTCCATCGAGTCGAGCGGGTCGACCGAGAGTCCGTCGGCACCGGATTCCACCGCGAACAATGACACCCCCGCCGTGGTGCGCGCGGCGACGAGGATGACGTCGGCCTGCGCGCCGTCGAGGACATACGGCTTCGTCCCGGTCAACGCCCACCGACCGCCCGACTCCGACGCGACCGTGGTGATGTCGTCGGGATCCCAGTGCAGCTTCGCCTCGGATACGGCGACGGTCGCGATCAGGTCGCCGCCGGCGATTCGGGCCAGGTACTCCGCGGCCTGCGGCCCTCCGACCGACAGCAGTGTGCTCGTCGCCAGCACGGCGGTCGACAGCAGCGGCGAGGGGAACAGCGTCCGGCCCGCTTCTTCCATCACGATCGCCAGTTCGTCGAAACCGTAACCGCCGCCGCCCATCTCCTCGGGGATGGCCAGTCCCTGCACGCCGATCTGCTCGGCGGCGGTCCGCCACGCCGCGGCGTCGTAGCCCGACTCGCCGTCCATGACGGTTCGGACGTCCGACTCGGTCGAGAACTTCTGCAGGAAGCCGCGCATCACGTCGCGCAGCGCTTCCTGCTCGTCAGTGGTGATCAACGCCATGTCACTCCTAGCGGGGTAGGCCGAGTACGCGTTCGGCGATGATGTTGCGCTGGATCTCCGAGGTGCCGCCGTAGATCGTTTCGGCGCGGCTGAGGAGAAACAGCTTGCGGACGTTCTCGGTGCTGTCGTCGCTTCCGAAAATCGCCTGCGCGCCGGCGATCTCGACAGCCAGCTCGCCCAAGCCGCTGATGGTGCGTCGACGCGAACAGCTTGCTTGCGGTCGCCGCCGCCGTCGTCGCGGTGCCGGAGGTGCGCGAGTCGAGCAGGTCGCTCACCACCCGCATGTTGGTGGAGCGCATGATGTGCACGCCGATCAGCGCGTCGACGAGCCGTTGCCGAAGCCGGCGGTCGTCGAGGGCACCCGAGCGCCTGGCCGCCTCGATCAGCTCGTCGACCTCGCGTTCCACGGACAACTGCATCGGCATCAGCGCGCTGCCGCGCTCGCGGCTCAGCGTGGACATGACGACCGACCAGCCGTTGCCGACACCGCCGACGACCATGTCCTCGGTCGTTCGGGCGTCGTTGAAGAAGCATTCGCTGAACTCCCCCGACCGGATGATGTTTTCGATCGGCCTGATCTCGACACCCGGCTGGTCGACGGGCACGAGCAGCAGCGTGAGCCCGCGGTGACGCAAGGCCGGGTCGGGGTCGGTGCGGCACAGCACGTACAGCCAGTCGGCGCGATCGCCGAACGTGGTCCACACCTTCTGGCCGTCGATGCGCCATTCACCGTCGTCAAGCACGGCCTTGGTGCGGACTGCCGCGAGATCCGATCCCGCGCCGGGCTCGGAGAAGCCCTGGCCCCACATCTCCTCGACGCCAAGGATTCTCGGCAGAAAGCGTCGCTTCTGCGCCTCCGACCCGTGCGACAGCAATGTCGGTCCGAAAAGCTCCAGCCCCTGGATGCTCACCCGGGCCGGCGCCGCCGCACGTGCGTACTCGTACTCGAAAACGATCTCCTCGGCCAGTCCGACACCCCGGCCGCCATACTCGACCGGCCACGTCAGTCCCAGCCAGTTGCCCTCGGAGAGTTCACGTTCCCATGCGAGGCGCACGTCCCAGGCGGTGTCGTCGGTAGGACTTCCGACACCGCGGTGTTCGTAAAACTCCCCGACCAGATGCTCGGCAAGCCACGTCCGCACCTCCTCGCGGAAGTCCGAGTAGTCCTCGCTGATGATCGGATCCATCAGAGATTCAGCCCCGGGTACGGCGGGAAGTCCGGAGGCCGCTTTTCTATGAGGCTCGCCGTCCCCTCTGCGAAGTCCGGTTGTTCCTTGGCGAGTTTCAACAGGTACTGGGCACGGATGCGGGCCGCCTCGAGAGTGCGTTTCGCTGTCCCGCCACACCTGAGACTTCATCATCGCCATCGCGACCGGCGATACATTGGCGGCCAGCCCGCGTGCGAACTCCACCGCATCGTCGACGACGCGCCCCGGCTCCGAAAGCTGTTGCACCACACCGAGTCGTTCGGCCTCCTCGGCGAGGAATACCCGGGCGCTGGCGAGCAGTTCGAAGGCATGCGACGGACCGCACAGCCTGGTGAGCATCCAGGCGGTGGCGTCCTCGGCCGGCAGTCCCCGCTTGGCGAACGCGGTGCAGAACTTCGCACCGCGCACCGCGAACCGGTAGTCGAACATCAACGCCTGGGCCAGGCCGATGCCCGCGCATGCCCCGTTGATGGCGCCGATGATCGGCTTGGGCACGGCGGTGGCGTAGGTCTGCGAACGCCGATTGCTGGTGTACGCAACACCCGAACTCACCGAGGCAAGCACCTCGGGATCGAGTCCCGGGCAAAACGAGGTTCCGGCACCGGTCACCACGATGACACGAACGGCGGGGTCCGCGGCAGCGCGGTCCAGGCAGTCGTAGAACTCGGCCTCCATCGCCGCGGTCCACATGTTGCGCCGGTCTGGGCGGCTCAGCGTCAGCAGCACCACGCCCTGGTCATCAAGTTCGTACAGCACGGCGTGTCACTCATCGGGACTCCAGCCACGATCGGACTTCGGTATCGGAGTGTGTTTGGACAGCGCTGAACTGCGGAGGCCGGTGTTCCAGGAACGACGCCACGCCCTCGGCCGCGTCGTCCTGACGGCCGAGCCAGCGGAACGCCTCCCACTCGCGATGGAAGGCCGCCTCGCGGTCGGTCTCACCCAGCAGTTCGTACG
Source organism: uncultured Actinomycetota bacterium (assembly GCA_963721195.1). GTDB lineage: Bacteria > Actinomycetota > Actinomycetes > Mycobacteriales > Mycobacteriaceae > Mycobacterium. The sequence continues at coordinate 394,271 of CAVRIH010000006.1, forward strand.
CGAGTTGCTTGGTGATCCCCACGGCCGCAGGCGCGGTGTTCTGCGCGATCTCGTCGGCGATCTGCAGCGCCCGCGGCAGCACGTCGTCGCCGGGCAGTGCTTCGGCGGCCAGCCCGTACTCCGCGGCGTCGGCGCCCGAGAAGATCCGGCCGGTCAGCAACAACTCCACCGCCCGACCGAAACCGACGAGTCGCGGCAGCAGCCACAAGGAGTTCTGCTCCGGGATGAGGCCACGGCGGGTGAAGACGAAGCCGTACTTGGCCGCCTCGTTGACGATTCGGATGTCCCACTGCATCGGGAAGGTCAACCCGATGCCGACGGCTGAGCCGTTCAATGCACCGATGACGGGCGTGCGCAGCCGCCACGGGTCGCGGTCGTGCGGCGAGTTCGGCCCTTGCCCGGCGGTGTTGCTCGTCGTCGAAGGCGAAGTTCGCGCCGCCGGGTTCCATGTCGGCACCGGTGGAGAAGTGGCGTCCGCGGCCGGTGACGACGATGGCGCGCACCGCTTCGTCGGCGTCGAGCAGTTCGAGTTGGCGGTGAAGTTCGATCTGCATCGCCGAGGTGAACGCGTTCCCGCGGTCGGGCCGGTCCAGCCAGACCACCGCGGTGGCTCCGGCCGGTTCGACGGTGATTCCGTCAGGCACGGGGTCGCCCGGACCCGTCGGAGTTGGGCCGCGCCTTCGCGAGAAGATCCGGAATGACCGAGCCGAGTTCCTCAGTGGCCCAGCGTTCTTCGATTTCGACGCCCGGACCCGCGACCCAGGTCTCGGCGACCGAGATTGCGCCGCCCTTGACGTTGAAGACACGCCCGGTGACGTCGGCGGCCTCCGCGGAGGCCAACCACACCACCAGCGGTGAGATGTTCGCCGGGGAGCCGGCGTCGAAACCCGTCCGCTCCTGGATCTCCTTCATGCGCGCGACGTAGGTCTCCAGGCCCTCGGTCATCTGGGTCAGTGCGCTCGGCGCGATCGCGTTGACGGTGATCCCCAGCCGGGCGAGTTCGTCGGAGAGGATGACGGTGAACGCCGCGATGGCGGCTTTGGCTGCGCCGTAATTGGATTGGCCCGGGTTGCCGTACAGGCCCGACGGCGACGACGTGTTGATCACCCGCGGATGCGATACGGGGTCGTCGGCCTTGTGCCGTTCGCGCCAGTACGCGACGGCGTGCTTGGTGGGCGCGAAGGTCCCGCGAAGGTGTACCCGGATCACCGCGTCCCACATGTCGATGTCCATGTTGACGAACATCTTGTCGCGCAGGATGCCCGCGTTGTTGACGAGCACATGAAGGTCGCCGAAGGTGTCCAGCGCGGTGGCGATCAACCGTCCGGCGCCGTCCCAGTCCGAGATGTCGTCGTTGTTGGCCACCGCTTCGCCACCGGCCGCGACGATTTCGTCGACGACGTCCTGTGCCGGGCCGACGTCGTTGACGACGACCTTCGCTCCTTGGCGCGCGAACTCCAGGGCGTGTTCGCGGCCGATCCCGCCTGCAGCGCCCGTGATCACCGCGACGCGGCCGTCGTGCAGTCCCATGAAATTCCTTTCCCGTCAGCTCAGTTGGGGCGCCCGAAGACCTTCGAGCGCGTTGCCGCCCAGGTATCCGGTGCGGCTCTCCCCCGTCAGCGCCAGTGCGCGACCCTCGGTCACCGTCCGGTCGATCGGCAGGATCGGATAGTCCGACGCCCACATCAGCTTTCGGGGGTTGCGCCGCTCCGCGAAGCGCAGCACATCCTCGGGTACGTACTTGGGCGCCCAGCCCGCCGTCATGGCGAATACGTTGGGATGCTTGAGCAGCATGGCGATGGTCTCGGAGATCCACGGATCGCCGAGGTGGCTCATCACGATCGCCAACTCGGGGAACGCCAGGGCGACCTCGTCGACGAGGATGGTGCGCTGCAGCTTCGCCGGCTTCATCGGCCCTGGCACACCGACGTTGATCGACACCACCGCGCCCTCGTCGCACGCCGCCGTGTACAGCGGATAGGCCAGCTTGTCGTCGATCGCGATGCCGGTGAACATCGGGATGATGCGGATGCACTTGATTCCGTACTCCCGCACGGCGATTCGCACATGCTTGGCCGCCTCGTAGCCGAGCCGCGGGTCGATGCCCACCGACGTGACGAACCGCCCCGGATAGTCGCGCTGAAATCCGGCCAGCCGTTCGCACGTCTCGCGCAGCACGGTCTCGCCGGTCTTGGTGCCGTGCACGAACGGCGGCGTGATGTCGCGCGGCGCCTTCGACAGGACACCGCCGCCGATGCCGAGCCGGTCCATCTCGGCGACGACGTCCGCCATCGTTTCGCCGCCCTCGTACGCGCTGTTGCCGCGCTTGAATCGCGCCACCACCGACGGGTCGGGGGTCACCTCGCCCGGCAGATACGGCAGGTTCAGCCACGCATCAAAGACCTCAGGTTCGTCTAGCTTGTCCATACCTGCCCCTAACGCCCGCGGTACTGCGGGGTTCGCTTGTCCTTCATCGCCTGCAGCGCCTCCGCCGCGTCCTCGGTCGCCGCCACCACCGCGAAGTGCGACGAGATCAGGTCGAGTGCGGTACGCAGATCGGTGTTGGCCGACTGGTAGGTGGCGCGCTTGATCATCCGCACGGTGACCGGCGCGTGATCGGCGATCACCCTGGCCAACCTGGTGGTCTCCTCGCGCCAGCGTCTCCGGGGCCGCGATGCGGTTGACGAGGCCGATCCGCAGCGCCTCCTCGGCGTCGATGAAGTCACCGGTCAGCAGCAGTTCCAACGCCTTGGCCGTGCCCACGATCCGGGGCAGGTAGTACGCGCCGCCGTCACCGGGGGTGAGGCCGACCTTCACATATCCCTCGGACACCCGCGCCGAGGTCGACATGATCCGCATGTCGCACATCAGCGCCATGTCGAGGCCCGCGCCCACGGCGACCCCGTTGATGGACGCGATGATCGGCTTGTCGAGATCCTCCAACGCCAGCGCGACGCGATGGATGTCGTCGTGCAGTTGCAGCTTGCGCTCCAACGGCGTCAGGTTCGGATTCGCATTCGAGATCGACGACAGGTCGACCCCCGAGCAGAACGCCTTGTCCCCGGCGCCGGTCAGCACGAGCACCCGAACGTCGTCGTCGTTCTTGGCCGCGCGAAGCAGCCGTTCCCATTCTCGAATCATTTCGAAGGTGAAGGCGTTTCTGCTGTCCGGCCGGTTGAGCAGGATGGTGCCGATCCCGTCACGGATTGACCATCCGAGCTCGTCCACTCCGCGCTCCTCATCGTCGGACCGGGCATCCGACGGCACCAATCTGGCCGGACCCCTCGATCTATATCGTTAACTCATTGTACGATACATGGCGTGACCCGACGGCTGGACGGCATCTCGGAGATTCCGCTGTCGACGGCCGATGCGGAGTTTCGCGACGAGGTCCGGACCTGGCTCGACGAGCATCTCGTCGGTGATTTCACCGGTCAGGCCCACCGCGGCGGGCCCGATGACGACGACAACTGGGAACTCCGCCGGGCATGGGAGGCCGAACTGGCCGCCGGTGGCTGGCTCGGCATGAGCTGGCCCCGTGAGTACGGCGGACGGGAGGCCACGCTCACCCAGGAGATCGTCTTCGCCATGGAGTACGCGCGGGCGGGCGCACCCCCGCGTGCGGCATTCCACGGTGAGACCCTGATGGCCCCCGCCGCGCTGTCGCACGGCACCGACGAGCAGAAGAAGCGGCTGCTGCCGCCCATGGCGCGTGCCGAAGTGGTGTGGTGTCAGGGTTATTCAGAACCCGATGCCGGCTCGGATCTCGCGAACGTCGCCTGCCGCGCCCGCAGGGACGGCGACGAGTGGGTGGTGTCCGGTGAGAAGATCTGGACGACGTTCGCCCATCACGCCGACTGGATCTTCGCGATCGTCCGCACCGAGCCGGGGTCGGTGCGCCACGCCGGCCTGTCCTATCTGCTGATACCGCTCGACCAGCCGGGTGTGCAGGTGCGGCCGATCCGCACGATGCTCGGTGACAGCGGGTTCAACAGCGTGTACTTCGAGGACGCGCGCACGTCGGCCGACAATCTCATCGGCGCCGAGGGCGCCGGGTGGACCGCGGCGATGACCACGCTCGGTCATGAGCGGGCCACCTCGGTGCTGAACTACCAGTTCTCGTTCGTCCGGGAGATGGGCCAGCTGCGCGAACTCGCCGCCCGCCGCGGCGCGATCGACGACGAACTGCTGCGCGATCGCCTGGTCGACGCGTACGTGGGCCTGGAGATCATGGGCTACAACAACATGCGCTCGCTGGCCCGCGCGCTGGTAGACGGCGAGTTCGGACCCGAGGCGTCGATCGGCAAGTACTACTGGTCGCGATGGCACCAGTCGTTCACCGAACTCGCGATGGATGTGCTCGGACCTGATGCGCTCCTCGGTACCTCGTGGGGCGACGGACCCGACGCGGCATCAGAAGGTATGCGCCGCGCGTTCATCCGGGCACGCGCCGAGACCATCTATGCCGGAACGAGCGAGATCCAGAAGAACATCATCAGCGAACGGGTGCTTGGCATGCCGCGCGAGCCGAAACCGGCAACGTGAGCCGCCCGCTGGAAGGGGTGCGCGTACTCGACCTCAGCCGAATTCTGGCCGCCCCGTTCGCCACCCAGCTGCTGGGCGATATGGGCGCCGACGTCATCAAGGTGGAACGGCCGCGAGTCGGCGACGACGCCCGCCAGTACGGCCCGCCGTTCCTCGACGAACCCGGCGGCTCGCAGACCGACCGAATCGGGCTTCTACCTGAGCGCCAACCGCAACAAGCGCTCGATCACGATCGACCACTCGTCGCCTGCGGGAGCCGACCTCATCCGGGAACTCGCCGCGGTGTCCGACGTGCTGGTGGAGAACTACCGCGCCGGTGTGCTCGACAAGTACGGCCTCGGATATCAGGCGATGCAGGCGCTCAACCCGCGGTTGGTGTACTGCTCGGTGACGGGCTTCGGCCAGGACGGTCCCTATGCCGCGCGCGCCGGCTACGACGGTGTGTTCCAGGCGATGAGCGGCATGATGAGCGTGTCGGGCGTGCCCGACGGCCAGCCCGGTGCGGGTCCGATGAAGGTCGGCGTCTCGATGGTGGACATTCTGGCGGGCCTGTACGCCTCGTCGGCGATCCTGGCCGCCCTGCGCGACCGCGACATGGTCTCCGGCCGTGGGCGATTCATCGATCTCTCGCTGCTCGACTGTGGAGTCGCGGCGCTGTCGCATTACGCGCAGAACTACCTCGTCTCGGGTCAGCCGGCGCCTCGTCGGGGCAACGGCGGCTTCGGCGGAATCCCGTCACAGGCCTTCCGGTGTGCGGATGCCGACATCTTCGTCGTCGCGAGCACACCCGGTCAGTGGTCGGCGCTTTCCGGCGCACTCGGACGGCCCGAACTCGCCGACGACCCACGCTTCGCCACGGTGTCGGCCCGCATCGCCAACCGCGACCTCGTCCTGGAGACCCTCGAGTCAATCTTCGCCGAGCAGTCGGCCGCGCATTGGATCGCCGCGCTGGAGGCCGCCGATGTGCCGGTCAGCCCGGTGAACTCGATGGACGCGGTGTTCGACAACCCGCAGATCCGGCACCGGGGCATGCGGGTCGCCGTCGATCACCCCACCGCGGGTTCGGTGGACCTGATCGCCAATCCGATCCTGCGCGACGGCCCTCTGACTCCACCGCCCATGCTCGGCGAACACACCGACGAGATTTTGACCCAACTGCTCGGCAAGACGGCCGATCAGGTGGCAACGCTTCGCGAAAGCGGCGCGATCTGACGACCGCTTCACCACGATAGGAGAATCGCAATGACGACGACGCATGCGGGACAGGCATTCTCGAACGCCACCGACCTGTCCCCGACGGGCAGCTTCAACTGCGCGGCGCTGGCCTCGGGCCGGCGCTTCGATGCGGCAGAACTGCTGTCCGACGAACCGATGCTCGGGCTGGAGCGCGAAGCGGGCTACATGTGGGGCACGCTGCGCGACGAGGACGGCGAACTGTATTCCGTGATGCGTCGCATCGCACCGCCCGGGGCCGCACAGGGCACAGGCCTGTCGCTGCCTGCCAAGCTCATCATCGTCTCCAGCGGGACCGCGGAGGAACAGTTGCAGCTTCGCCGCGAGCCCCGAGGTGCTGTCGACAGCACCGACATCGAGCGGCACCCGCACAACGGCAACGCCGTGCGGTTCGCCTCCGCCCCCGATGCGCCGGGACGTTCGATGCAGATGGTGCTGTCCGACGACGAGTTCTCTTACGTCGAGGAGGGCGTCATCGACGTGACAGGCCGACTGGTGGTGCCACCCCTGCAGTGGTATCTGCCGGGTCCGCAGTCATCGCTGCTGTACATCAGCCATACCTGGCTCGTCGACGGTGAACTGCTCGGCAAGCGGGCCCGCGGCTTTCTGTTCTGGGAGGAGGCGTGGATGCCGCCCGGTGGTCAGCTCTACGTCGCGAAGGACCCGCTGCACGACGCGGAATACCTCACCTGGTACTCGTGGGCGAATCTGTGGAGCGACGGGCAATGCGAGGTCGGACACTTTCTGTTCGGCCAGAAAGACTTTCATGTCGGCGTCGTTGCGGACAGCAGCGGCAACGTCACTTCCGCGCGCACGATGGACGCGGTGATCACCCGCGCCGACGACGGCTACTGGCACGACGGCATCAACTACCAAATCGACGGCGTCGACTGGGTCTGTGAACCCGACCCGCAGGGCCGGATGCAGGGACTGGGCAAGATGCCCAACCCGCAGCAGGAGGGCCGCATACATCGCGTCGACGACACCCGGGTGCCGGACGTGTGGATGGCGTGGGGCGAGACGGTTCCCGCCGCCGGCGACCGCAGGCGCTAGCTCAACACTTCCACCAACGAAGTGTCGGACTGACCCACCATGAACTTCTCCACCGCTTCGAGGTGACGCCGCCAATGTCGTTGCGCCGCCGCACCTTCTCCGTTCTGCAGCAGCTTGACGAGTTTTCGGTAGGCGCTCTGCGCCTTCTTGTTGGCAGCGCGTTCGAAGCCGGGTGGATGGGACGCGATGAACTGCGCATTGTGGGTGTCGAGGATGTCGAACACCATCCGGCCCAGCACCGCGAGCGTCGTACTGCCGCCGTTCTCGACGACTCCGACGTGGAAACGCAGGCTGTATTCGGCGAATGCCGCCTCATCGTCGACGAGCGCGTCGCCTTGGCGGACAAGTGCTTCCAGCGCACGCACCGGTGCCTTGGCGCGGGTTCCCGCGATCATCCCGACAGCCGACACCTCGAGTTCGGTCCGGGCGCGGTAGACGTCGCTCAACGGCGTCCCCTGGTACTGCAGCAGCGTCCCCGTGTAACGCGCGGCCATCGATCCATCCGGTTCGAGCACCCGCGCCCCGCCCCGCGGCCCGCGGACCACCGTGATGAGCGACTCGGCCTCCAGAATCCGGAACGCCTCACGCAGCGTCGGCCGCGACACGCCGAACTCCGCCATCAGGATCGTCTCACTCGGAAGCATCCGGCCAGGCGCCAGCTCACCGGAAACTATGCGGCGCCGCAGGTCAGCGGCAATGAGCGCGCTGGCCTTCGGCACTGTCACCACAGACGACCGTCCGACCATATCGATAGATGATATAGCGCAATGTGGGAAGCGGTCGGAATCAGCCGAAGATGTCGAGCACCCTCTCCGCGTCACCGCCGCCGCGGACCTGCGCGGCTGTCTCCCGGATGTGCTTCCGCCACAGAACCTCCGCAGCCTCGGCATCGCGGCGCTCGATCAGGTCGACGACACGTCGGTGCGTGCGGGCGCCCGCCGCAACGGCCGGTCCATGCACAGCCGGTCGCGTGACGGACATATACCGCCGTGTCGCGGCATCGATGACCACCCGCACCATTTCGCAGAGCACCCGTAGTGTGACATTGCCTGCGCACTCGATCAGCAGCCGGTGAAAGTCGCTTTCCAGCAACAGGAGTCGCGGTGGATCGTCAACGGCATCGGCCTCAGCGGCAACGGCGGCACGTAACCGTTCGAGCTGATCGGCGGTGCGTGAACGGGCAAGCATCGCGACGCATGGTCCCTCCAGCGCGGCCGCCGCTTCGAAGAGATCGGTGGTCGTCGCCCGCCGGTACTCGAGCACCGTGGCGGCATAACCCGCAGCGGTCTCCACTCGCGGAACGCTGACGTGAACTCCGCCACGGGAACCACGGCGCACCGATACCAGCGACTCCGACTCCAGAATTCTGATCGCCTGACGCAGCGTGGGTTTGGAGACACCCAGATCGGCGAGCAATTCGGTCTCCGGGGGCAGGGCTTCACCCTCCTGGAGCTCGGCGAGGATTATCCGCCTGCGCAGCGCGGCGGCAACGACATCGGCCGCCTTCGCGCTCATTGCTACACAGTAACCAGTGAAAGTCAGACCGTCGTGGCACGCATGTCCAGTGTCAGTCGTGTCCCGGTAATGGTGCGGGACAGGTCGGATGCCAGCCACACGACCGCGTCGGAGGTGTCGGCGGGCACGGCGAGCCGCAGACGACATGGCGGTAACTGACGAGATCGGCGATGGCCTCTGCCCACCCCGTACACCTGGCTGTCCACCGTCCCACCTTCACGTGTACGGCCCACTGCGATGCGGCAATCCGCTAACTGTACGCTGTAAGGTAAAGCGGTCCCAACGACGAGGAGTGAAGCCGTGAAGCGAGAGATCTTCGAATCCGAGCACGACGAGTTCCGGGCCACCGCTCGCGCCTTCTTCGACAAGGAGTGCGCCCCCCGCACCGAGGAGTGGGAACGCGAGGGCATCACCGATCGATCGGTGTGGCTAAAGGCCGGTGACACCGGACTGCTGGGCTGGGAGGCACCCGAGGAGTTCGGCGGCCAGGGACTCGTGGACTTCCGGTTCAACGCCATCATGACCGAGGAGTTCTACGCCTCGGGCACCGCAGGCATCGGATTCGGGCTGCAGAACGACATCATGGCGTCCTACCTCGTTCACATGACGAACGAGGAACAGCGCAAGCGCTGGCTGCCCGGCTTCGTGTCCGGGGAGATCATCGCCGCCGTCGCGATGAGCGAACCCGGCGCGGGATCAGACCTGGCGGGCATCAAGACCACCGCCGTCCGTGACGGGGACGACTACGTCATCAACGGATCCAAGACATTCATCAGCAGCGGCATCCTGTCCGACCTCGTCGTCACCGCCGTGAAGACCGACCCGTCGGCCGGGCACAAGGGCATCAGTCTCATCGCCGTCGAGGCAGACACCCCTGGCTTCACGAAGGGCCGCAAGCTCGACAAGATTGGCCAGAAGTCCGCCGACACCGCAGAACTCGCGTACCACGATGTCCGCGTCCCGGCGGCGAATCTCATCGGCGAGGAGGGACGCGGCTTCTACCAATTGATGCGCAATCTGCCCGCCGAGCGTCTCGGCATCGCGATTCACGCCGTTGCACAAGCCCGCCGGGCGATCGAGCTGACCAAGACTTATGCCATGGACCGCAAGGCATTTGGCCAGTCGATCGGTACCTTCCAGGTCAACCGCCATGCCATCGCCGACATGAGCGTCACCCTCGACGTCATGCAGATCTACGTCGACCGCTGCATCGCGGCGGTGAATGCGGGTGAGCTGACCGCCGAGGAGGCGTCCGGCGCCAAGCTGTGGACCACCGAGCAGCAGTGGCAGATCATGGACCGCTGCCTTCAACTGCACGGCGGGTACGGCTACATCAACGAGTACGAGATCGCCCGGCTATGGCGCGACTCCCGAATTCAGCGGATCTACGGCGGCACCAGCGAGATCATGCGCGACCTGATCGGCCGCAAGATGGGGTTCTGACAGGATGGGACGCACGGATCAGCTCATGACACGAGGAAGGCGCCGCCGTTCAACTGGCCAGTGATGACGCCAACGCATCGAACGCGTCGTGGTCGACGATCGCTTGGCCGGTGCGCTCGATGATGGCCCGCGAGTATTCGTCGGGTTGCCAGTGGGGATGGTAGGCCGCGCGACCGATCGTGAAAATCCATGCGATGTAGGGATAGAACGCGTGTCGGCGGTACTCCCGCCATCCGACGTCGAAGGAAGGAGCGTCACCGCCGGCCGCGGCCAGCCGCTCGAGGTAGAACGCGATCAACTCACGGTCCCACGCGCGGCGATTCTCTACAGTCAGAGCGCTGTTGATCAAGTAGGCGACGTCCCAGGCCCAGTGCCCGCGATGGACCACCTGCCAATCACTGAGGCCAGATCGTCCGGACGCGGTCTGATAGCGCTGTCCAGCGTGGCCGTCGCCGTGTAGAAATGTCGACGGCATCAACCGATCCAGTTGAAGCGTGCGGAAATTCGCGTCGTAGATGTCGTCTGTGCGGTCGGCGATCTCACGCGGAACCACAGCGGCCGCGCGGTCGACACCGACGTGTGAACGTGGGCGCAGATTGACCAGGCTGTCCGACCAGCTGATCAGGTTGAAGGAGTCCCGGAGTGCGGATTCAGTCAACTGCGGATGACACCAGAACCGACCGTGCATCGCCGCGAGGTCGGTGAGCAGGTCCTCTATACCAGCGCGGTCGGACGGCTCCAACGGCGACAGAAAGCGGGCACCCTTTGTCTCAACGATGTTCTCCATGATCGCGATGGAGCGCCAAGATTTCTCGTCATGAGCGCCGTAATAGCCTTCAGGGGCTTCGATGTCGACCAATGGCCGGATACGCGGGTAGAAGATGGCCTCGCCCTTGACCATGCCGGTTAGGCCGAGCACCAGTCGCTGTTGCCAGCTGTCGGTGACTTTGACGAACAGCTTCGTCGGCAAGTCGGCCTGCTGACCCGCCGCGTTCCATTCCAGGGTGAGGGGAAACCGAGTCGACGTTCCTCGGTCGATCGAGGACACGGTGAAATCGGTGACTTCTGCGCCGGCGTTATCACCCCGTAGCGCCGCCGTCAGCCAGGAGCAGGTGAACTGCCCGGGACGGGTCGGAATCGCCGGGGGTGCCTCGGCTGGCGGGTGCCGGCGCGCGACGTCGGTCAACCATGCCGCGCTCACACCGGCCACCCGCTGAAGTAGATAGGCGCGACTCGCCCGGTCTTGCTGGAAACCGACTACCGCCACAGCGGCAGCGTACCTCCAGCCCGCGATAGAGTGCAATGATTGGGCTATTAGCTGACCTGGCACCGGTGGCGTGTCGCGAAACTTGTGTCGCGCTGTCGCCCCCTCGCAGCGATCGGGTCAGTCGTCTAGTCGCCCCCCGGGCGCGCCTTCAGGTGCCCGATCGGACAGGTCAACAATATTGGCCGCCAGATAGTTAAACTCTTTTGGCGCTAATGTCATCCACGATCGATGCCAGGAGTAGCGCCGAGGGCCAGCAATGACGGCTGCGAACGTCAGGAACCCGTCATCGATTTCGGATGGCGTTAGCTGCCAGATAGATGGCGTAACCGATCAGTCCGAGGGCGGCGACTCTGCGGCTGCGGCGCGCCCGCAATAAAAGCCCGAGCGCGATTTCGATAGCGCCGTTGGCATAGACATAACGCCGGGTGTTGTTGGGAAACAGCTGCTTGGCGACCGGCTCAATGACTTGCGGGCTGACGAAGTGTGCCAGCCCGCTTGCGGCGATGGCCAGGCCGATTTGCCTGGCTGCTCGAAAGTTCCTCTCGGGCAACGGATGGTCCTTTCCAGGTGATCACATAGAGGTGATGCAGTGTTCCCGCAGGATCGAGGTCGACCATGGCGGCGCAAGGCCGGGGTACCGCGTCGGGCGGACATGGCGGGAGACGCGTTGTTCCGTCGAGGACTAAGCGAATGCCCACTCTTGCTGAGCAGCGGGTGTTTTCGCCAGCACGTCGAGATCGACACCCAGAATTCGCGCCCCGTTCCCGGTGCAGATGGCGTACCGGTCAGCGGGCGAGACATCTGCCAGGAGTTTGGTGACGTGGCGACGGGTATGTGGGTACGTTCCCTCGACGTGAATGAAATCAGAGCCGAACATGATGGTCTCGACGCCGATGCGGTCGCGGGTGGCGATGTCGTTGGGGCCCAGAGGCCCCGCTGCAAAGCAGCTTGCTTTCCATTGCTCTGTCGGAGTCATCTGCAGTTTGTGTGACGGGTCGTCCACTGGCCCGTGGAACAACATGTCACACGCATCGAGAATGGGCGGCACCCAGGCGCAGCCTGATTCGATCCACCCGAACCGCACATTCGGATGACGCTCGGGAACGCCGGCCAAGAGCAGCGGTGCAAGCGCCGTCTCGTGACTGTGCATGACGTCCAGCATCTCCAAGGCCATTGCCGCCCGCTGTGTTCCGTCCATGCGCCACAACTGCTTTTCCCGACCGACGGATGCATGGAACACCACGAACATCCCGCGCTCGTCCAGCGCTCGCCACACCGGCTCGTACATGGAGTGGTTGTAATGCGGCAGCTGCGATGACGCCCTGGCTGGGTTTCCCGGCAGATGGATCGCCTGTATCCCATGTTGATGGGCATCGTCGATCTCGAGAAGGACCGTGTCGATGCCGGCGATAAGATTCGCCACGACCGCCGCATTGAACCGCTCCGGTGCAGCGGCCTTGAGAGTATCTGCGAACCAACGGTTGAACGCCAACGTTACTTGGTGCGCCAGGGCTGGATCATCGGTGATCGCACCGAATCCATCGATGATCAGTTCGGAGGCAACGCCGTCCTGGTCGATCCGTTCGAGGCGCTCCTCGGGGGTGAGGGTGATGTCGTAGAGCGAGGGATCAAAACCCTCCTCGGAATCTATCTCGAACATAAATTCGTAGCCCGCTTCAACGAGTTTGGCGAAATACTGCTCCGCCTTGGTGAAGACAGCCCGGCCGGTCTCACGCGCGGCCAGGAAAGGCTCATGCCATTCCTTGGGCAGGTGGGACCGGAAGTCTACGAATCCTTCGGTGTGACCGTCCATTGAGATGAGGACGTTCTCATACCTTGTAGGTGTCTCCATGTTGTTGCCTCCCGGGGGTGCTGCCAAAGATGGTGTTGCGTGACGGCAGCGCGGTTCAGCCGTCACTGTGACCCAAACCACTGTAGGACACGATCCGTGTAATCAGCAATCTAATTAAACTAATATTCGAGTCGGCGGAGAGCCTGACCGTTATCGCACTTCGTTGCCGGAACACGAAGTCCCGTGCCCTGGGGAGCACCGAGCTGCCGTTTCACCGGTGCGCCGCCAGCTGCCTTAGCCCGGCGGCACAAGCGGTTCCACGGCCTGGCCGACCGTGTCGAATCCACCGCCGTCAGTCATGCCTTGCAGGTACCGAGTGAATTCCTTCGGCGGCGCACCGCGTAGCCGTGCCACGGGCCCCCAGCGAAGTAGCTTAATTCGATAGCTGATTGTACTGTAAAGCCCGGCAGTTCCAGGCGCGGCAGACAGCGAGGACTTATCGTGGCGGCATATCCACCGGCGACGCAGGGTTTGGCGGCCTTGCCCGCGACGGGCAACTTCAATAGCGCGGCGTTGGCGTCGAGTCGTCGCTTCGATGCCGCCGAATTCGTCTCCACCGCTCCCCTGCTGGGGCTGCAGCGCGAGGCCGGCTACCTTTGGGGAACGCTGCGCGACGACGAGGGCACGCTGTACAGCATCATCCGGCGCGTCGCGGCCACTGCCCCCCGGCCCGGTGAGGGACATTCAATGGGCGGAAAGTTGGTCCTGTTGGCCAGCGGTCCGCACGGCGAGCATCAGCAACTGCGCAAGGAACCGCGCTATGCCGTCAACAGTGCCGATGTCGAGGCGACGCTGATCGATCCCGCCACTGCTTGCCTGGCCTCACGGCCTGGAGTCGCCGGAGAGCCGATGCGGCTCGTACTTTCGGAGCAGGAGTTCTCCTACCGCGAGACCGGTGTGATCGACGTCGCGGGTCAGATCGTCGCACCGCCGCTGCAGTGGTACCTGCCCGGACCCCAGTCGGCCTTGCTGTATATCACCCAAACCTGGCTCGTCGAGGGTGAATTGGTTGGCAAACCTGTCCGGGGCTTCCTGTTTTGGGAAGAGGCCTGGATGCCCCCGGGCGGTCGCCTCTACGTGCACAAGGATCCACTCAAAGATGCCGATTACCTGACGTGGTACTCCTGGGCCAATCACTTCGAAGACGGAACCAGCGAGGTTGGACACTTCCTGTTCGGCCGCCACGACTTCCATGTGGGAGTCACCGCGCACAGCGACGGCACCGTCACCACGGCTACCACCATGGACGCTGTCGTGACCCGCGCGGCCGACGGCCACTGGCACGACGGCATCCGCTACGAACTCGACGGCATCGACTGGGTCTGTGAACCCGACCCCCAGGGGCAGATGCACGGCCTTGGCCCCATGCCCAACCCCCAGCAAGAAGGCCGCATCCACCGTCTTGCCGACACCCGCCAACCCGAGGTCTGGATGGCCTGGGGCGAAACCGTTCCCGCCGCCGGCAATCGCCGGTGAGGACCGAGCGCACAGCCCTCATCACGGGCGCCTCACGGGGTATCGGGGTGGGCATTGCCACCCGTCTGGCCGGCCAGGGTTACGCGCTGACCATCGCCTCTCGTGATCCGCAGCGACTGGAGAGATCGTCATCGAGCGGGCTTGGACAACCAGGATCTCGGCGTAGCGCCCACAACCTGAAATGGAAGACCATGAGAGTGTTTACCTCAGCGGCCGACATCGCTGCCGCAGTCGGGCAGGAATTGGGCGTCAGCGATTGGCTGACGGTGACCCAGGAGCGTGTCGACACCTTCGCTGAAGCAACGGGCGACCACCAATGGATACACGTCGACGTCGACAAAGCCGAGCGCGAATCCCCGTTCGGCGGGCCGATCGCCCACGGATATCTGAGCCTTTCCCTTCTGCCCATGCTCGGCTGGCAGATCTACACGATCGAAGGGGCCACCATGGGCATCAACTACGGATCCAACAAAGTCAGGTTTCCGGCCCCGGTGAAGGTGGGCTCAGCGGTGCGGCTGCGATCGGTGCTGACCAACGCCGACACGTTGCCCGACGGGTCGGTTCAGATGGTCGTCGATCAGACCCTCGAGATCGAAAACTCTGCGAAACCAGCACTCGTCGCCGAGACGGTTAGCCGGGTGGCGTTTTAGGCAGTCGAAGCAGGAGGCAGCGGCGCCTCACACACGAGAAAGAGAGGACAATGGCGCTTATCGAGAACTCGGTCGGCACGCTTCCCTACTTACTGACCGACTTCGACCAACATTCCTACGAGGCGGCCGATGCTTTCACCCGTTTCATGCCCAAGGAGAAGCTTCACACCGCGGTCCGGCCGATCGAAGCGTCCGGGTACGACCGAAAGGTGCTGCTGGCCAACAACCGCATCGTCAACGCGATCGAGAGCGACCTCGACCAGGCGTACCTACCTGGGTCGCTCGTGGAGATGCTCAAGCAACGATCCACCGGCGATACCGCCGACGCGGAACGGTTCTATGAGCCGATCCAAGAGGAATACCAGAACAAGGACAAACGCCTCATTCAGCTCAAGGAGCAGCAGATTGAAAAGTCGATCATGTATCCCGGCGGGTGGGGCCTGCTGGCCGAGGCGTACCTGGACGGTATCGATCCTCTATATGACAATCTCGAGTCCTTCAATCGATGGATAGACGAGGATTGGGGTTTCGCTTACAAGGACACCATCTACGCTCCGGCGATGCTCTCCATGCGCGACCTCGACCGGTCCTGCTCCGAGTTGGACCGCGTCCTAGACGCCGGAGCGCGATTCATCCTGCTGCCAGCCGGGCCCGCGTATGGCCGCTCCCCGGGCGACCCGTACTTCGATCCCTTCTGGGCCCGCATCAATGACGCGAAAGCTGTTGTCTGCTACCACATTGCGGAGTTCTACTACCAAGCGAACGTGGCCTCCGCTTGGGGCTGGGACCTGGTCCCGCCGTTTCAGTTCTCGGCGTGGCAGTGGCAGAACACGTACGGCGAGCGTCCGATCACCGACACGTTGTCGGCACTGATATTCGACAATCTCTTCGGGCGTTTCCCCAACATCAAGGTTCTTGTCAGCGAATTCGGCGCCGAATGGATTCCGCACTTCATCCGGCATATGGACAAGAGTCGCGGCATGGCACGCAATGGCCGCTGGGTGGGCGGGCAGCTAAGCGAACGGCCCAGCACGATCTTCACCAAGCACGTTCGTGTCGTCCCCTACCCCGAGGACGACGTAGTCGCATTAACGGATCGCCTTGGCACCGTAGAGCCCTTGCTGATGGGCTCGGACTGGCCGCACGCCGAGGGCTTGCGTGAGCCGGCCGACTTTTTCGACAAGGCCGAAGGACTGGGGGACGCGAAGCGCAGAACATTCCTGCGCGACAACGGCATGGCCTTGGTCAACGGGACCTAATCAACCCGGCACGGCCCCAGCGCACGCGACGGGCTGCCGCGCGCGGCGATTAGGCGAGCACCTCGACGACAGTCGTGGCCGGATCCGTGATCATGTACTTCGCCACTTGGTCGAGGTGGCGACGCCAGAACCTTTGGGCCCCATCGGCATCGCGCGCCTCGAGGAAGCCCAGCAGTTTCTCGTGTGCCCGCTGTACGGTCGGCGACTTCTCCGTCGAGCGAAGATTGTTAGCCAGAAATCGCTGGTTGTGCGCTGCGATGATGTGGTACAGCATTTCGATCAAAACGGTGAGCGTCTCATTGCCGGTCAGCCTCACGACCGTCTGGTGAAAGTGGGCGTCGTGCTGACCGAAACCCACTCCGTCACCAAGCAGCTGAGCACCTTCCTCGAGCAGTGACCGTAACTCAGTCAGGTGGTCGGTGCCGCGGCGGACAGCCAACAGGCCAACCGCGGACACTTCGAGGACCGTTCTCGAACTGTAAACGTCAGCAAGCAACCCGCCCCGATGCTGCAGCAGCAGCCCGGTGTAGCGCGCGGCGACCGCGCCGTCCGGCGCCTGGACGCGGGCACCACCGTGAGCCCCGCGCCGCACGGCGATGATGGATTCTGCTTCCAAAATGCGAAAGGCTTCGCGCAATGTTGGCCGGGAGACGCCAAACTGGACCATGAGCGCATTCTCCGACGGCAGGGCCTCGCCCTCGGCGAGCTCGCCGAGGATGATCTGACGACGCAGATGCGCCGCTATCATCTCACCGGCCTTCGGAACACGCACCACGCTGCTGTTCGCGCTAGCTGCTGTCATCGGCCGATCATAACCGCTGAACGAGTAAAACGAGTTAAACAGTTGTGCTGTCGGGCGCTGCGTCGCGATGTCAGTCGAGGAGGTCGATCATCGGGCCACGATGGTTACGGCCGAGGCGCCGGGCGCGCCGTAGAGGTGGGTGTAGCCGACTTTCGGGGAGCCTTGCACCTGCCGGTCGCCGGCCCGGCCCTGAAGTTGCAGCACGACCTCGCGGATCTGGCGCAGCCCGGAGGCGCCGATGGGCTCACCGTTTGCGATCAACCCGCCGTCCGTGTTTACCGGCAGGTGTCCGCCAAGCTCTGTTGCGCCGTCGGCAATCCACTTCTCCTGCTCTCCATCTGCACAGAAACCGTTTTCGGCCATGTGGATCAGTTCTGAGCCGGCATCGGTGTCTTGCAGCTGGGCGACGTCGACATCCTCGGGTGCAATCCCGGCTGTTTCGTAAGCGGCGCGGGAGGCGTCCACAGTGGGACTGGGCGCTGTGTGAAGCGGCAACGACGGGCTCTGCAGTTCGAAGGCACCGTCGCGGCGGCTACGCAGCTCGGCGGCCCGCACGAATACCGGTGCGGCAGTGAAGTTTTTGGCGATGTCCCCCCGACACAGGACTATGGCTGCGGCGCCCTCGCATGGACCGCAATACATCGAGCGCGTTAGCGGGTAGTTGACTACTGGATCGGCGAGGATGGTCTCGACCGACGCCGGCTTGCGTCGCCAGGCGTGCGGGGTGATGGACCCGTTGTGCAGGTTCTTCGCGGCGATACTGGCCAAGCTGTGCGTCGAGATGCCGTGCAGACCCATGTAGCGGTTGATCTTGGTGCCGAAGAAGTGGGTGGTCAGAAACATCCCAGTCTGCCCATACCAGGACGGCAGTCCGACGACGGAGGGGTCTGCGGCAAACGCACCCCTCGGATGCTTGTCCATCCCGATGGCCATCGCTATGTCAGCCTCGCCGTTACGGATCGCGGCGGCCGCCATCTGGAGCGAGGTGCCGCCGGTAGCGCAGCCGTTGAACACCCCGCGAACCGGGATGCCGGTCAGACCCAGCCAGCCGACGATCGCGTCGGGGTTGGACACCTCGTAGCTGCCCACGAATGCGGTTTGAACCGCCGACCACTCGATACCGGCGTCGGCCAATGCGTTGCGCGCGGCTTCGACCCCCATTTCCAACGCTGTCTTGGCGTCGTGGCGCCCGAACGGGTGAAGCCCTACCCCGACTATCGCGACGTCGATGGTCATGCGTGCATCTCCGTACTCTGGGCTCCAACGGGGGCGAACGCGTAAGTGAGCACTTCGGTGCCGTCCTCGCGCGTGGTGTAGGGAACGATGCGCAATTCCATCTCCTGACCGATCACGAGGTTGGCAGGGTCACGTTCGGTGAACCGGGCCTGGATTAGCAGTTCGCCCGGAAGTTCGACGTAGCCGAGCGCGTAAGGCTGAAAAGTCTCAGCAGTGTCATTGCCGTCGTACGGCGGAGACGGTGGCCGGTACTCCTGAGTCGTGAACGCCCACAGCGTTCCTCGGGTACCGAGCAGACGTTCGGCTTCCCCAGTGCGTGCTGGAAAGGAGATCACGCCGTCGCGTTCTGAGCCGATCAGCCGCGGTTCCTCTGACGGCCACGTGAATAGTCCGTCGGCGACCGGCACCTGGTTTACCATGTGCGAACTTTAGCAAGAGTTTATTCATCTATCTATATCGGATTCCGGGATAGCCCGACCTGAGGGGTCGCAACCGGACTGGATATATCTGTCATCGACTTCCACTAAGTCGTGATAAACGGCGTCATGGTGGGTGTCGCGACCGCCACGCGAACCATGCCCCTCCGCGGATTTGTGGCGAGATCGAAAGTGAGGATCCGCTGAAAGCATCAAGAAGGATTACTTGACAGCGAAGCCGGCGTCGACCGGCAGGGTCACCCCCGTGACGTATCGCGCCTCGTCGGAGACCAGCCAAGCGATGGCGTTGCTAATGTCGCTGGACTCGACCAACCCGACCGGCATCAGGTTGCTCATCGCGTTGCCGAGTTCGGGCAAGTTCGTCAGGAACTCCTGCATGGCGTCATTGGTGACCATCGGAGTGTCGACGCCAGTGGGATGCACGCTGTTCACACGGATGTTGTGGGGAGCCAACCAGTTGGCGTAGGAGCGCATCAGCCCGACGACACCATGTTTCGCCGCGACGTAGCCGTCCATGCCGCCGGAGCCGTTACCGCCGCGGCCGGTCAGCCCCTGTGTCGAGCTGGTCAAAACGATCGCGCCACCCTCGCCCCGGTCGATCAGGTACTGCACGCCGGCATGCACGGTGTGGCGGACGCCGCGCAGGTTCACGTCAACGATGTCGTCGAAGGAACGGATCGGGTCCTGCTCGTGCAGCGACTGCGCAGCCGTGGGCAGGATCGCGATCCCAGCGTTGGCCAGAATGACGTCAAGCCTGCCAAGCTCGGCGACCCCAGCGTCAGTGGCATTCTTCAGCGCCACGAAATCGCGCACGTCGGCCTGGAAGGTGACGATCCGCCGGCCCAGCGCGGCAACCTCTTTCGCCGTCTGCGCGAGGTCCTCCAGCGTCGCCATCGGGTACGGCACGCTCTCGATCTGGGCCGCGATGTCGATCGCGATGATGTCCGCGCCCTCCTCGGCCAGGCGGAGCGCGTGGCTGCGTCCCTGTCCCCTAGCCGCACCGGTGATGAGGGCGACCTTGCCCTCCAGCTTCCCGCTCATCCTTTTCCCTTCGACGTGGCTCCCCTGCCTGTACAACCGTCTCCGGACATTACGACGCAAGGGCGGAAGGCGAGCGCTGATTCAGCAGAATAATATAGATGTATTTTACCAACAGTCGGGGCTGAGTCCGCAACACAAATCAGTCATCTTTTTATACTCTTTTGACTATGACGGCTCACATGGATGTCGGCGGCGGTGAACGTTGCGGGCGTGAGCGGGCCGTTGACCGGCGTGCGGGTACTTGACCTGAGCCGATTCCTTGCCGCGCCACTGGCAGCACAGTTACTGGGCGACCTGCGTGCGGCACGTTACGACTGCAACGCCGCGCGACTGCCTACAAGTGGACGGTCGTACGAGATATCCCTCCGGTCGCGGACGCTCGGTCCCGTAGAGTTCATGGCCGCCAAGAACTCCGGCGGCAGTTCGGCCTCGGCCAGGGTGGTCGCCTGTTCGGTCACGCAGACGCGCCGCGCGATTGCCCATACCCCTTCGCGCTTTTCGAATCGGTCGATGTAGCGACCGAACGCCAACGTCGGCGGTCCCACACGGTTGTCCCCCCAGAACATGTAGTAGGTCTCGCCGTGCGCAACTTCGCCGTCGAGGTCGAGGTGCATGTTGGAGATGATGTGGTGATGTTGGCGCTGACACTCGGCGTGGTAACTGATGGCCCAGCTGCAGAATTCCTCCGGTCCGCCGCAGGTCACACCGTGCTCGTCGACGGCGTCAATGTGGTAGGCAGACTTCATCAGATCCTTGTCGTGGCGGTCGACGCCGCGCGTGTAGCGCAACAGGCAGTCCTGGATGTCCTGCCTGTCCTTGGCCTCCTGGATGAATGTGATCAAGTCAGGCGTCAGAGCTTCCGTCATGTGGCGTCTTCCTTTCGTGGTCGTTGTTTTACAGCGGTCACTGCACGAAACAGGCCGGAGCGCATGGGGTTTTGGACCTGATTCCACTGCTCAGGGCAGGCCGCGCTCGTAGTAAGGGAGCAAATCGCAAAGATATCAAGAACTTTCGTGATTGACTATCCTAGCTTGGACTTCGCATGGAAGGGCTCGTCGCCCAGCAACAGAACGCGGAACCTCTTCGATCCTTCGTTTCACTTCGCGCCACCGCTCCTTTTCGGGGGCGACGTACTTCGGATCGAAGTAAGGCTCCTTGGGTACGAAGTCATCGCGAGGTGCGCTCACGCCGGCGGCCGGCGCGGGTCTCGGCGCGGCGCGCGCGTCTGTCAGATCGGTCACATGTGCTCCATATCTGAGATCTGTACAGCAACCACTGTATAGGTGGGGGGTGGGCAGCTGTCAATGGACGCACGTTATGAATCGCCCAATCCATTGGATGTAGCGCAGCGGTGGGCGGACGACTGTTGCCCGGATGGGCGCAGTGGCGTGGCGAACGTGTTCACCTGCCGAGTAAGGACCGATCAGCTTGTCCTGCACGGGAATCGTGGCCCCTGAGCGGGAGGCTCTTGACGGCGTCGGCTACTCCAGACTTGCCTATATAGCGATCGGCGGCGAATGAACAGGATCGACACCGCCGACATTCCCGAAATAGGAGCGACATTGCCCTCCAGCTTCGGGCCTATCGCTTCCCCTTCGACGTGCTCAGCTATCGCCGGCCGATGCTGGCGTGTGGGGTTGCGGGGACTTCGTGTTCGGACCAGAACTTCGTCCATGTCGGCCATGCCTCGGGCAGTGTGGGCCACTTCGCGAAGACACGGTAAGTGTTGTCGCGCTTAACTGTTGGTGGAAGGGAGTCGCTGTCGCGATACCAGAACAGCAATTTGCGCCGCGTGATGAACCACTGGCCACCACGTCGTTCGTAAGCGTCCTGGTAGGCGCCCAGGAGTCGCGCCCACGACCCGTCGTGCTGCTGATGCTCGGCATTGAGATACACGATGCCGGTGGCGTGGTCGGCATCGATGAGGTCAACGAGGTGGTTGGTGACTTGATGGATGCTGATACCCATTGTTGAGTCGTTCTCGCCGTACATCTTGATGACGGCGTCACGGCCACGACCCCAGTGACCACAGTCGATGTCGTCGACATAGAGATTTGCGACAGCGTCGATGTCGCGCTGATCGACCTTCACCGCGTAGCGGATGGCCAGTTGTTGAATGTGCACTATTGCAGCCGCAGCAGCGACGGTGTCGATATCCGCTTCGATGTCAGGCATGTGGCTCCTCAGGTTGGGGGTTAACGATTGTTGTGGCGGGGACCGGGTGAGTGAACGGTTGACGGTTCAGGTCAAGCACCTTGAGCCCAAGTTCGGCGATGACGTTGTCTGTCAGCGTCGTGCGGCCAGTCAGGGTGCCGGGATCGCCGCTGCAGAGTGCGAGTGCGGCTTCGGCAAATTCCTCGGGGAACTCCACTAGGTCGGGTCGACCGGGCGGAACGAGTCCATGATGCTCGGTCCCCCAGGTCGCCACCACGCGCGACGGTGCCAGCGAATTCACGGCTATGCCCCGCCCGTCGACTTCGGATGCCAACCCTGTGGTGAAACGCTCGAGCGCGGCCTTGCACATCCCGTAAACCGTTGAGCCTGCGGTGAACGGCACGAGTGGATCCGGTGCTCCGACGGGATGTTCCGCGGCGCGCGAGGACACGTTGAGCACCCATCCGCGACCCCGCTCGAGCATGCCGGGAACGATCAGCTGGGCAAGTTCGACTGGTGCACAGACTTGCATCTCCCACATCAGGTCGAAGTGCTTGCGCGGGAACTCGATGATGGGATGCGACCAGCTGACCGCTGCGTTGTTCACCAAGATGTCGATGGGCCCCACCGCGTCCTCAGCGGCCTCGACGAGCCGGCGTCGTTCACTACTGTGGCTCAGATCCGCGGGCACCGCGACTGCTTGATCGCCTTTGGCGGTGATGGTCGCGATGGTCTCGCTCAGAGATCCGGGAAGACGGCTGCCGGGCTCCGCGGTGCGGGCAGTTGCGATCACTACGGCGCCTTCGCGCGCGAACCGGATGGCAAGCGCCTCACCGATTCCTCTGCTGGCGCCGGTGATCAGGACCGTTTTTCCGTGTAACGCTCCGGTCATTTCGAATGCCTCCCTCGGTCAGTAGCGCATGATCGATCCGGCAGAGACGTTGATTGTCTCACCGGTAATCGACCGAGCCCGTTCGCTGAGCAAGAACGCGGTGGTTTCGGCGATGTCACCGGGATCCGGCAATCGCCCCAACGGCGCCGTCCTCTCAGCATCTTCTGCCAGGTTCGGTTGCAAGACATCGGCAAATCGAGTTCCACGCACGATGCCCATCGTGACCGTGTTCGCCCGAATCCCGTGCGGGCCACCCTCATGGGCACAAGAACGGGTTAAAACATTGAGACCGCCCTTGCTGACCGCATACGGTCCTTCAAGCCCCAGCCCTCCGATGTCTGGTGCAACGGTCGAGATGTTGACGATGGCGCCGCCGCCGGCTGCTCTCATCTGAATCATTGCGATCTTCGACAAAAGCCACGGCCCGTTGAGGTTGACGTCCATGACGTGACGCCAGTCGTCAAGGTTGTAGTCCCAGATAGGAGCCATCACGTTGTAGGCCGCGTTGTTCACCAGCATCTGCACCGGACCGACCTCGTCGTGTACCTGGCGCATCACACCATCGATCGCATCGGTGTCGCTCACGTCGAGGTGCTTTCCGAAAGCCGCTCCCGGCGCAGCGCTGTTCGCCAGCTCTGCGGTCACGTCGGCGATGCGTCCTTTATGAATGTCGGTGATCACGACCCGAGCACCGCCGGCACACAGTCGTGCCGCGATCGCTCGTCCGATGCCCTGGCCGGCCGCGCCCGTGACTAGTGCAACTCGCCCCCCGAATTCGTCGGGATCTACGCTCATCGTTCCTCCAGGTCCGGTGCTTGTCGTCGATGTTGGGCCACAGGTTGCGTGCGCAGGGTCAGAACCATGCCGGATCCATGTCCAGCGCCGTGCGATCGAGGGCATTGAGCAATTCGAACTGCGGGCCGGTACGCGGCAATTCATTTCGGAAGAAGTACTGAGCCGCGGCCCGCTTACCGTTGTAGAAGTCGCCGGGGCGGTCGGCAGTGGCCAGGTACTGCTCGAGCCACAGCCAGGCAACAACGACGTGCCCGACAGCCTCCAGATACACCGACGCGTTAGCCAGCGTGACTGCCTTGTCCCCCACGCTCCACAGAGTCGCGGTGACATCCCTGACTTGCTTCGACGCTCTTGCCAACTGGTCGGCGAGCACGGCGCCCTGCCCGCCGGTATCCCGAGCCCGCCCAATGGTCGTCGCGATCGCTTCGGTCAATAGCGCCAAGCCGGCGCCGTCATTCATGACGACCTTGCGGCCGAGAAGATCCAGGCCTTGGATTCCGTGTGTGCCTTCGTGAATCGGGTTCAGGCGGTTATCGCGATAGAGCTGCTCGACGTCGTACTCACGGCTGTACCCATACCCGCCATGCACCTGGATGGCGAAGTCGTTCGCGGCCAAGCACCACTGTGACGGCCAGCTCTTGACGATCGGGGTAAGCACCTCGAGCAGCAGATGGGCCCGAGCGCGCTCTTCTTCGGCGGTTGCCGTGGCCTGCTCGTCGAGCAGCCGCGCGCAATACAAAGTGAGAGCAAGGCCGCCTTCAACATAGGACTTGGCCGCCAACAGCATTCGTCGGACATCGGTGTGCTCGACGATCGGCACCTGCGGAGTCAACGGATCTTTCATGCCGGCGGCTCGACCCTGAAGTCTGGTCTTGGCGTACTCAACCGCTTCCAGATATCCGGCGTAGCCGAGCGCGGTGGCGCCCGCCCCGACCCCGACCCGAGCCTCGTTCATCATGTGAAACATGCATGACAACCCCGCGTGAGGCTGCCCTACCAGGTATCCGACCGCGCCGGATTCCCCGAAGGGGGTCCATTTACCTTCGCCGAAGTTGAGCAACGTGTTGACTGCGCCACGGCAGCCCATCTTGTGGTTCAAGCCGGCCAGGGCAATGTCGTTGCGCTCGCCGGAAGGCAGCACCCGCGGGACAAGAAACAGGGAGATGCCTTTGACTCCCGCCGGTCCGCCGGGGATCTTCGCGAGCACCAGATGAACAATGTTCTCGGAAAGATCATGCTCACCGCAGGATATCCACATCTTGTTGCCGAAGAGTCGGTAGCTGCCATCGTCGCGCGGCTCGGCGCGGGTAGTCAGGTCGGCGAGCGAAGAACCTGCCTGCGGCTCCGAGAGGCACATCGTCCCGAAGTAGCGCCCCTCCAACATCGGGGCCACCCAGGTATCGATCTGCTCGGGTGTGCCGTGGGCAAGTAGCAAGTTCGCGTTCGCCATCGTGAGGAACGGGTAGGCCACCGTGCCCACATTCGCGGCGTGCAGCCACATAAAACAGGCCTGCGCAACCGTTGCGGGCAACTGCATTCCGCCCACGGATGCGTCCATCCCCGCGGTCACGATGCCGGTCTTTGCCAGCACATCCAACGCGGCCTTGACTTCGGGGATGATCGTTACACGCTCCCCGTCGAACTGCGGCTCGCAGGAGTCAGACAACTTGCGGTGTGGCAGGAACTGCTCGGTCGCGATCTCCTCGGATAGGTCGAGGACGGCGTCAAAGGTTTCGCGGTCATGCTCGATGTACCGCTCTCGTGTCGTGAAGGACTCCACGTCGAGCCAGTCAAAGAGCAGGAAGTCAAGATCCTTTCGGGACAGCAGCCGGGACCTGTCAACTCTGCGGCTCATCGGAATGTTGCCCAGACACGGAACCCGTTGTGTCTCAGGGACTCTTTACAGATTTCGACGGTAGCGCGACTCGACGCTTGTGCGAGCATGCCCTGACGCATAGTGGTCCCCTCTGCGCGCAGCTCAAATGTTAAAGCGCCGCCGGTCGTATCCGCTTAATAAGCTAACTCTATATCCTTATTCGCGAGATAACCAAGCCCCGTCGTCAACCCGTACGTCCTCATCACCCGGAGCGGCCGAGAGAACGCTATCGCCGGGGCATCGCGCCTCCTATCAATCGAGCTTAAGACGTAGCAGTCCGAGATTGACCGCACATGGGACTGGTTTAATCAGCTTATTGATTGTACTGTACCTTTCGATTGATTCGCGGACAAGCACGCTGAGGGCTACCGCGACGGTGGCACGACGGAGGGCCATGACCGGGGGCTGGGAGTTGCAGATGCGGCCCATGGGGCACTCCGGACTGGTGCTGCCGGGCCAGCTCACATCACGCCGTGACGTCGGCAGTCAACTGAACTCAGGCGGTGCGGCTGCTCACGTAGCGCCATCTCTCATTACCCCTCTGACAGAAGGTCAAAAATCATGACAACGCAGTACGAAGGCCTGCTCTTCATCGACGGCGAGTTCCGGGAGGCCGGTTCGGGTCGGCGATTCAATGTGATCAACCCGGCTGACGAGTCGATCGTGGGAACTGCCGCCGATGCCGCCCCCGACGACGTCAGCGACGCCGTGTCCGCGGCCCGCCGGGCCGCCGACGAGACATCGTGGGCGACCGACCATGCCTTTCGGAAGCACTGTCTCGAGCAGTTCCAAGGCGCACTTCGTAAAGAGACCGACGAGATCCGCACGCTGATGATCAACGAAGCCGGTGTTCCGAACGCCGTTAGCTCCACCCATATCGAATTGATGATCGACGGCATGGACTTCTTCAACGACTTGATCACGTCGTTCCAGTGGGAAGAAGACCTACCCCCGTACGAAATTCTCGGAAATCCGAGCCTCCGCCGTATCCGCTACGAGCCATACGGCGTCGTCGGGGCGATCACCCCCTGGAATGCGCCGTTCATGACGAACCTGT
Organism: uncultured Actinomycetota bacterium; assembly: GCA_963721195.1. Classification (GTDB taxonomy): domain Bacteria; phylum Actinomycetota; class Actinomycetes; order Mycobacteriales; family Mycobacteriaceae; genus Mycobacterium. Next base: position 420,854 of record CAVRIH010000006.1, read on the forward strand.
GGAAGGTGAGTCACGCCCTGGCGACCGGAAACACCGTCGTGTTGAAGAGTGCTCCGGACACGCCGTTGACCGCGGCCCTGATGGCGCAGATCGCCGCCGAGGGAACCGATCTGCCGCCCGGTGTCTTCAATGCGGTCAGCTCCTATGACAAGGCGATAGCTGGCGACGCCCTCACCGGCGACCCTCGCGTCGACCTCTTCCACTTCACCGGCTCCCCCGCCGTCGGGCAGCGTATCGCCGAACGCGCCGCGGTTGGTATCCGCCACGTGGTCCTCGAACTCGGCGGAAAGTCCGCAAATGTCCTGCTACCGGATGCCGATCTGGACATGGCATGCGGTCTCGGCGTCGCGATGTGCATGAACAACGGCGGACAAGGTTGCGCACTGGCAACCCGCATGGTGGTGCACGACGACATCTACGACGGTGTCGTGCAACGACTTGAGGCAATCGTCGGCAGCCTGCCATGGGGTGACCCCAACGATCCCGTCAACCTCGTCGGACCCATCATCCGTGCCGAGCAGGTTGACCGGATCGACGGTCTGGTCACCCGGGCGCAGGCCGAGGGCGCCCACCTGCTGGTCGGCGGGAAACGCGGTGATCGCAACGGCAAGGGCTTCTGGTATGAACCGACGGTCCTCATCGATGTGGACGAAAACTCTGAGATCGCCCAAACGGAAGTGTTCGGGCCGGTCTTAAGCGTGATCCGTTACCGCGGCGACGACGACGAGGCGGTAAGAATCGCGAACAACTCCCGCTATGGCCTGTCCGCGTACGTCCAGTCGCGCAACGAAACTCGCGCCTGGTCCGTCGCCAACCAGCTGAGGGCGGGGACGGTGAACATCAACAATTCGTTCTACCTGTCGCCGGATGCGCCGTTCGGCGGATATGGGATCAGCGGCGACGGTGTCGAGCACGGCGTCGCAGGATTCCGGGAATACCTGCGCATCAAGTCCATCGCCAGCCCAGTGCACGCGTAACAGCAAGGTAATGAAATGAGCGATTTCGACTACATCATCGTGGGCGCCGGCTCGGCTGGCTGCGTGTTGGCCAACCGGCTATCGCAGGATCCACGCAATAGGGTCCTGCTCGTGGAAGCCGGCCCCAAGGACATCAGCCCATTGATCCGAATTCCCAAAGGATTTGGGAAGCTGGTCGGCCATCCGAAGCTCGCCTGGAAGTATCCGGTTCGACGCTCGGGGCCCGGCGGCGTTGAGGAGAACTGGGTGCGTGGCCGAGTCCTGGGAGGCTCCAGCGCGGTCAACGGGATGATCTACAACCGTGGCAGCGCCGCCGACTACGACGCATTGGTGGCAAAGGGCAATCCCGGTTGGGGTTGGGACGACATCCTGCCCATCTTCCGCAGGATCGAAAACCACGAACTCGGCGCCAGCCCCACTCGCGGCGCGGGCGGACCGCTGGACGTATCGGTCGACCGTGGCGACGAATTCTGCTACCCGTTCATCGAAGCCGCGGTCAAGCAGGGCCTGCCGGCCACCGACGATGCCAACGCCACTGATGAGGAGCGAATCGGATTGGCCCCGTGCACCATCAAGGATGGTCGCCGGATCAGCTCGGCCTGGGCGTTCTTGCGGCCCATCCGCAGCCGTCCGAACCTGAAGATCGCCACTCACACCACCGCAACCCGGATACTGCTCGAAGGCGACAAGTCCGTCGGCATCGAGACCGTCGGCAAATCCGGCAAGGTCTCCTTCTACGGACACGAGACGATCCTGTCCCTCGGCGGGATCGGCACACCCCATCTGCTGCAACTGTCCGGCATCGGCGATCCGTCGGCGTTGCGCAAAGCCGGCGTCGAGGTACGGGTGGACAGCCCCAACGTCGGACGGAGGTTACTTGAACATCGTTGCGTGGGGATCTCGTTCCGGCTCAAGCGGAACGGCGGCTACAACCGCCACCTGGCCACTCCGATGGCGCAGGCCCGCACAGGACTGGGGTATCTGCTGACGCACAAGGGCCCGTTGGCGACCGCGTCCTACAACGTGATCGGGTTCTTCAAGACCTCACCGGAACAGCCCCGGCCCGATGCCCAGCTACTGATGGCACCGTTCTCGATAGCGCCGTACACGCCGGGCAAGGATATTGGAACTGAACGCGAACCCGGTATCGGGGCCCTTGCATACGTACTTCGGCCCACTAGCGAAGGGTCCTTGACGATCACCTCATCCGATCCCAGCGTTCCACTGGACATCGACCCGCAGTTCCTGGCCACTCAGTACGACAGGGAGACCCTCGCCGCTTCGTTGCGCAAGCTGCGACAAATCTTCGCCGAGTCGCCCATCGCGGAAGAGGTTGTCGCTGAGACCCGCCCTGGAGTCGACGTAACCTCAGACGACGCCATCGTCCAATCGGCGATGACGGAGGGCTACACCGGCAATCACGCGGTTGGAACCTGCGGCATGGGCCCGAACGACGAGGACGTCGTCGACCCTTCGCTGCGCGTGCGTGGCGTGGACAACCTGCGCATCATGGACTGCTCGGTGATGCCGACAATGGTTGCCGGAAACTTGAACGGGCCCGCGATGGCGATGGCTTGGCGCGCAGCGGATCTCATCTTATCTGAGCACTGACACGGCCCGAGCTGATCCTGGAATCCACCGCCAACTACTGGACGCGAATCAGCGACTCAGGTCGCTAGTTGCAGTGTCGTACACCTGGCTCTGCAGGCGAGTGCCGACCTTGCTTATGCTGGGCCGGTTTTCGCCGGTTGGAGACCGGCGAGGAGTTCACGTCGCAAGACCTTGCCCAGCGCTTTAGTCGGCAGCTCCTCGCGAAACACCACCACCTGCGACGCGCCAGAGGCGGCGATGACGCCGGCGCCGCCATCGGCCAGTGCGCTCAGCTCACCGGTGGTCAGCCGTAGGTCGCCTGTCACGACGGCAGTGCGATCTGGGGCGCTCGAGCCTGCCATCTCAAGCAGCAACGAGATGCTCATACCTTGTCCACGAAGGCACAACCTCGCCCTTCACCTGGACCTGCAGTGTGTGGTCAACGGGTTACCAGCGGCGGGAAAGCAATCTGCAGGTTCTGGACGGAACGAACCGCGGTGTTGTTGTAGACAACGTCGTCGGCGAGCACGGTGTATTCGGGGATCCGCGTGAGGAACTCCTCGAGCGACAATCGGAGTTCGAGCCGCGCGAGGTGTGAACCCAGGCAGCGGTGTGTACCGCTGGCGAAGGCCAAGTGATCGGTGCGGCTGCGTCCCCAATCCAATGTGAGTGGATCGGAGAAATGGGTGGGATCCATGTTGCCCGCTGCCAGGACGGTGACGACCACCTCGCCTGCCTTGGCTACCAAGCCATCTCCCAGGTCGATGTCCTCCTGCGGATAGCGCATGCCGGCCGGCGAAGGCGATTCGTAGCGCAGCATCTCCTCGACGGCGGCGGGCAGCTGCGACATGTCGGCAACCAGTGCGCGCCGCTGCTCTGGATTCTGGCCCAGGTGATTGAACATGCAGGAGAGCGACGAGGTGACGGTGTCCAGCCCGGCGAACATGAGTAGGAACACGATATTGATCAGATCCGCTTCCGCCAGCGGCTGACCGTCAACCTCGGCCTTGATCAAGTTGGCGATGATGTCGTCTTCATGCTCGGCGCTGCGGCGCTTGTCGGCGAGGAATCCGACGAAATACTCCAGGATCTTGGCGCCCGCCGCAGCCATGCTCGCGTTGACCTCTTCAGTGGTGTCGCCCTCAGGGTGGATGATGCCCTGGCTGAACTCCAACAGGAAGTCAAGATCCTCGATCGGTGCGCCGATGAGCCGCAGGAATGTCAGGCACGGCAACGGGACACAGAATTCTTGGTACAGCTCGGACCGGCCTACCGGGGCGATCTGCTCAAGCAGATCCGCAGCTAGAGTTCGGACTTGCGCCTCGAGCAGCAGGACCTTCTTCGGGGCGAACATCGGATCTAGCAGGCGTCGCCACTTCTTGTGTTCATGGCCGTCGATGTCCAACGGAATCAGCGGGACCCCGCCGCTGAGCAGTGGCCCGCGGCCCCCGGTGCCCAACACCGCGGGGTGGCTGTTGATGCGGCGGATGTCGTCGAGACGGTACAGGTGCAGCGCGCCGTCGAACTGCTCGGCGCGGACACAATCGGCCTTGTCGTAGTAAACCGTCTGCGGCGTCGCTTGGGTCTTCAACGTCGGAATCAGACCAGAAATCCGAACGTCGTACGGGGCTGCTGTCTGCGTCATTTTTTTCCTCACAGGTTTGACGTCACCCGCGGTGATGACCGCCACACTAGCCGAATACAGATTAATTGTTAAGCGATTTATGCGGAATAGGTCGTTCTTCCGGCGTTAGATCTTGTGGTTGTCTTTCAGCCACCGGACGGTCTCCTCGAGCCCGTCATAGACCGAGGTGAGTGCGATTCCGAGTTCGGCGTTCGTCCACGACGGATCAACCAGCGGGGTGGGATAGCTACGCTCGGCCATTGTGCGCACCGGACCGAGATCTTCACTCAGCGCATCGATCCCGACCTCGCGCACCCGGTGGGTGACGCCCGCCAGTTCGCAACCGACATTGCAGAAATCGGCCAGGCTCAGCGTCTCGTCTGGCGGTCCGGAGGCCAGGTATGTCCGCCCCGCGCCGCCGCCGTCAAGTGCGGCGAGAGCAATGCGCGCGGCATCCTTGGCGTACGGCCAAGTCAGCGGGAACCGGACGTACTCGGTGAGCACGCCCAGGATCGCCGACCACAGCGCTGCCGTGACCAACTCGGGGCGCAATGCTCGGTCAACGAACGGCGACGGACCATACATTCCCCACGGGACTACGAACGTGTGATTCTCCCCGCGGCACACCCGTCGCATGCCCTCGTAGTAGATCGCCAGTTTTTCCCGTGCGTAGTCCCAGCCGTCCGGACCGACCTGCGCCAGCGGTGACCTCTCGGTCACCGTGTCGGTGCTTTCGAACATCACCATGGAACCGATCAGAACCGTTTTGGCAACACCGTGCGCGCTGGCGCTGTCCAGGACATTCATCGAGCCCTGGTAGTTGACCTGGTCGAAGTCCTGCGGCCCGAAGGACGACCACGGCCCGCTGAGCAGCGCCGCGCAGTGGATCACACCATCGATGCCCCGGGCGGCAGCGTCCAGCGATGCTCGATCGGTGATATCGCCGATCACCGCCCCGACTCCGAGTCCATGCAGCACCTCGGCGTCGGCGTGGGTGCGGACCAGGCCGGTGACCTTTCGGCCGTCCGCGGCAGCCAGCCGACAGATGTTTGACCCGAGCAGACCCGATGCGCCGGTCACCAGGACGTTGTCATAGCCCGTCATTGATGCTCCTGCTCAGGCCGGCACGAAATTGTCGTCGGCAGGTGCATCCACACCGAAGAGCTCGGAGAACGCGCCCGTGCGGACGCGCCGGCTCAATTCGGGATCGGCGCCGTCGAGCAGGTGGTGGAGCACCTTCTGCGAGTTGGGATAGGTGCCTTCAAGATGCGGGTAGTCGCTGCCCCACAGAATGTTGTGAAAGCCGGTCGACTCCGCCACGGGTACTGCGTTCTCGTCGTGCTGGAAGCTCGCGTACACCTGCCGGCGGATGTAGAACCCGGGCGTCTCGGAGAGCTTGGGGCGGACCCACTTCCCGTGCTGCCGGAATGCCTCATCCATTCTGTCGGCGAGGGACGGCAACCACGCTGCTCCACTCTCCGCCAGCAGAAGTCGTAATCCGGGGTGCCGCTCGAACGCCCCACACGACACCAGATCGGCGACGACGCGGTGCATCGGCATCGCGATCGTCACATAGTTGATCAACGCGCCTCCGGGACCGGCCGCGGTCCTCAGCGGCGCCGGCCCGGTGCCGATGTGCGACGTGAGCGCCATACCGCTGGCCTCGACCGCCGACCACAGCGGCTCCCAGTGATCGTTCTGATTGTAGGGGAACCCCGCAGGCGGTTCACCTGGCAGCAAGACGGCGCGAAATCCCAAGTCGGCCAACCGCTCCACCTCACGGGCGCTGGCCTCGATGTCCAGCAGTGGCAACACACCGACGCCCAGAAAGCGCGGTGACACCTGATTGATGTTTTCGTGGCACCAGTCGTTGTAGATGCGCACACACGCCAACTGCAGTTCGAGGCTGGACATCACCGTCACCCACAGTCCCAGCGAGGGGAACACCACCTCGCGGTGGATACCCTGGTCGTCGAGATCCACCAGGCGCTGCCTGACGTCGAACGCGCCCGGCGGCCGCACCGGGACGACGTCCATCAGGTCACGGTGCATCACCTTTCCGTCGACGTAAAGGACCTCGCGGTGGTCCACCACCTCAGTGCGCGGTGCCAGCTCACGCAGATGCTCGGGCAGCCTGGTTGTGAAGAGGTCCGTCGGCTCCAGCACATGCGAGTCGCCGGAGTCGGCCCAGATCTTGGTCATTGGAATCTCCTTGCAGTGATCGTTTACGGATGTTTCGACGGTCAATCTGAGCTGGGTAGGAGTTTCGGCTGCAACGGTTCGAGCGGCGTGTCACCAACAGCCAGCGCGCCTTCGCCGGCCTTGGTTACCAGGACCACCAACTCTGAGTCAACGTCGGTGTAGCGCTTGCCGACCTGCGTGCCGCCGGTGCTGGTCGGTGTCAACTTCGCGCCCGCCTCCTGGCCGAAGGGAATCACCGGGTATCCGCCACATTTCAGGTCGGCGCTTCTGCTCGGCGAGTGCACGATGATGAGCTCGGTATCGCAGGCAGCGCTTTTCCACCGGGTTCCGACACGCTGCGTCGTTTCTGCGGGTGTTTCAGCCATGTTGTCCACTTCCTGACGTTGCGATCCGGTTGTCGGTGCAGTGCTCGATCTCCTCGGCTGTCAGACCAAGCTCGGTGAGCACCTCTCGGGTGTGCTCGCCAAGGGCGGGGGGCGGCCGCTCCAACCGCAGGGCGAGGTCGCCGAAATCCCAGAAGCCGCCGGGTTGTTCGAGTGCCCCGTATTCGGCATGCCGGTAGGAGGCGATCAGTCCGGCGTCGCGGTTGGACGCCGAGTCGAAGAACTGCTGCTCCCAGTCCTCGCGGACGAGTTCAGCTGGGACGCCGGAATGTTGCAGCAGCCCAAGCGTTTCCGTCGCCGTGCCGGCAGCGATGGCGGACTCGAGCCCGGCCTCGTCGCACTGCAGCGCGGCCAGCAGTCGCGACTTCGCGGTTGGCCCGACGGCGGCTACCGCGACCCACCGCTCGTCGCCGGTCCGGTAGATGCGGTAGTAGGGGCTCAGCCCAGTCTGGTCGTCGTCGATGGCGGGTACCCGTTCACACTTACCGCTGTCGACGACACAAAACGTCTCCGAATTGGTCGCCACTGCTGCGCCCAACAGTGACGACGACACGGAGCTTCCCTCGCCGGTCTGTTCGCGGCGGAGAAGGGCCAGCAGAGTGGGAATCATCGACTGCAACGCCGCGGTGTGATCCATCATGCCGAAGCGATACCACATCGGTTTGGTGCCGGGCGCCGTCGAGGCACCAGGCCAGCCGGACATCGCCTGTGCGACAGGGTCGTAACCCGGCCACTCCGCCTTCCGGCCGTGCTCGCCGTAGGCACTGACGTGACAGAAGACCAGGCGCGGGTTGATCTTGCGCAGCGATTCGTAGTCGACCCCGAGCGAGCGTGCGGCGGGCCCACGCAGATTGTGGTGTACGACGTCGGCCCAGCGCACCAGGCGCTCAAAAGCTGGATGCGACGCCGGGTCCGTCAAGTCGAGCACGATGGCACGCTTGCCCCGCTGGCAGCCAACGAACAGCGTCATCTGGGTGGACACCCGCATCCGGTCCCCGGTCGGCGGCTCGACCTTGATCACTTCGGCACCCATGTCGGCGAACAACATGCTGGCCATTGGCGCCGCTAGGAACATCCCTAGGTCCAGCACTCGCAACCCCGCCAGCGGGTACTCGAGTCCGGGCCCATCCCCAGTCCCGCTGCTGATCCTGGCATCCCAAGCAATGTCGTCGGCGTCCACGGAGCCGAGCTGCGGCGCGCGCCCGTAAACCATTGGTGCAGGCGTCATTTCGTACGGTGAACCAGACTGTCTGACCCGCCCGAACTCCGGGTCATCGAGTTCGACCACATAGCCGTTCTCGATTGCCTGCGGATCGGTGAACACGGTGCCAAGCGCCTGTACGGGCTCGGCCGGGTATCCCCCGTCTTGAAACGCCGCCAGCCACTCGGGCAGCGGCCTGCGCCGGAATGCGGCGCTAATCGCGGTCAGCTGTTCGGGCGATGGGATTGGGTACGCCGTCTCGACATCGATGTACTCCCCCAGTTCGGCGACCGTCTCGATGAGTAGCGGATGCTCCAGGTATCCGGGAAGCAACTGGATCCAGGCGCCTTCGGCGCACTGGAACATCGACATCGCAGGTGCTGGAAAGCCCTTCGGCAAGGGAAGTTTGGCGGTCATCTCGGGCGTAGCATGTTCGCCGCGGTGCCACAGCAAGCTCAACACCGAGAGCATGCCCTGCAGCAGGCTGGTGTGGGCGGGCCCGACCTCCCCGGTCCGCTGCCGCACCAGTAGCCGCGTAAGGATACCGACGGTGACCAGGTAGCAGGTCGACCAGCTGGACACGGGCAGTCGCAGAAAGATCGGACCCGGGCGGGCGCCGTCGACCTCCCACATCGCACCGGAGCGGGCCTGCACCAGGATGTCCCAGCCCGGCAGCTCGGCATCGGGATGGTTGGCCGGATAGCCCGTCACCGCAGTCACGATCATGTGCGGATGTCGCTGCGCCAGGGTGGCGTCATCCAGGCCCAGTTCGTGCGCCCGCGACGGTCGGAAACCGTGCACCAGCACATCGGCACCGGCCAGCAGTTGGTCGAACCGTCGCCGGTCGCCTTCGTCATCAAGCTCCAAGACCACACCGCGTTTCGACCGGTTCCATGTCGCAAACGCGGCCGTACCGCGGGTCGGATCACCGCGGGGCGGCTCCACCTTGACCACGTCGGCCCCGGCTTCGGCCAAGAGCCGCGTCGCCTCCGGACCGGCCAGCCCAAAAGTGCAGTCCAGCACCCGAATCCCGGCCAGCACGCCGCAGGCACCGGTCACCAGATCGGCGACTTGTTCAGGCATTGTGAACCCCTACTATTCGGATGGCTTCCTCGGGACAGTTGTCCACGGCCAGTTGCGCAGCTCCCAAGGCGGACGTCGAAATGGGTTCGCCTGGCGCGACGCCCCTACCGTCGCCGTCGATGTCGAACAAATCGGGCGAGATGGCGTAGCACCGCCCGTGACCACTGCACGCCGTCTCGTCGATGCTCACGCGGATCATGTCGTCAGTCCTCCCTCGATAGCGAATCGAAAAGTCATGTCACCGATCTCGTCCAAGTACCGCGACTTCGAAGTGGTGCGCGCCCGGGCCGGCGTTGGTGACAATGCCGACTTCGGCGTCGGGAACCTGACGCGAACCGGCTTCTCCCCGTATTTGTTTCACACATTCGACGACCTTGAGCGTCATCTGGTGGCCGGCGCACCACGCGTACGACAGCAGGCCACCGTCGGGGTTGGTGGGATAGCGTTCTCCGAGGCCGATGCCGGCCTCCATCACAAATGGGCCGCCTTCTCCCTCCTCGCACAGACCAAGCACCTCGAATTGCCGGATGACCTCGAATGAGGTTGCGTCGTACAGCATGAAGACGTCGATGTCGTCGGGGGTCACACCGGCCCGGCTAAGCGCCCGGGCAGTCGATTGACGACCGATCTGGCCCACCTCTCGGTACACCGGGGGATTGACGTACGTGCCCTGCGGGAACTCCGCGTCGGCGGCCAAGAGCCGCACCGGGCGACACGGCAGCGACGCCGCGCGCTCGGCGCTCGTGACGACGACGGCACCGCCTCCCTGCGCGTTGATTGCCACGTCGAGTCGGTGGAACGGTGTTGCGATCCTCGGGGAGGCAAGGATGTCGTCGACCGTGTAGGGCCCGCGGCCATACATCACCGCTTCGGGGTTGGCACTGCCGTGGTTGCGGATCGTCGCCGCGGCTGTGGCCATCTGTTCCTCGGTGGTTCCGAACTCGTGCATGTGCCGGTTGGCGATCAGGGCGAAGTTGGGCACCACGTAGGTTCCCCAACAATCCTGGAACTCGCGGTACGCGCCCTTCACGGTGCTCATGCGGGCAGCGGCCGCGGAACCGGCGACGGCGCCGCCGACCACCGCGACGTCACAGAGCCCGGCGGACACCGCAGCTAACGCGTTGGCCACGCCCCGGATACCCATGCACGACATCGGGTCGGTGGTGACCCAACGGGGTACGACGCCGAGCAGTTGAGCCCAGGACGCAGCTTCGTCGGGGGCACCACCGGGGCCCGGCCACTCGACGGCCAGGCCGTCCACGTCGCCAGTGCTCAGACCGGCATCGCTGAGTGCGGCGGTCATAGCCTCGAACGCCAACTCCACCGACGTCGCGTCGTCGATGAACTTGGCTTGGCGGGTGGCAGCCACGCCAGCGATGACCGCGTTCCGGATCAAGTGTCGTCCGCCCCGGTCACCGTCAACGATGCTGCGACCTTCGGGCCGGGTGTGAAGGTGCCCGGCATGTTGCGGTAACCCTTGTTCGTGCCGATGCAGGCGTAGGGCTCTACTTGTGACCTGTCGAGCACGTAATCCGGAATCCGATCCAGAACGCGATTCAGCATCACGGCACTCTGCATGCGCGCAAAGTGCGACCCGATGCACCGGTGCGGTCCGAGACCGAAGGCCACGTGCCCATTGATGGCTCGATCAATCACCACATCATCGGGACGATCGAAGACCGCGGGATCGCGGTTCGCCGCGGCCCAGCACACCAGGACGCGTTCACCCTTGCGGATGAACTGCCCCCCGACCTCGACATCGACTGTGGCAGTGCGGCCCTCGGTCTGGTTGGGAGAGAAGTACCGCAGCATTTCCTCGAGGGCCATCGGCACCAAGTCGCGGGAGTCGAGCAGCCGTTGGCGGTCCTCGGGCACTCGGTCCAGGTAGTCGACGGCGAATCCGAGCAACCCGGTTGTCGTCTCGACACCGCCGAACAACACAAGGCTGATCATCTCGACCAGTTCGTCCATCGGGATCGGTCGCCCATCCACGGTTGCCGTGAGCAACTTGCTGACCAAATCGTCGCGTGGGGAGGCCATTCGATCGGCGATTGCTTCGGCCACCACCGTGTAGATCCAGCCAGCCTCCTGGTCCCAATGGTCGCGCTCGGGGGTACCCGGCGGCGTGGCCAGCATCTCGTGAGCGGGGTGCGCGAAGCGTTCCCAGTCGTCGACCGGCAGTCCCACGAGCTCGAGCGCGTCGATGGCCGGCATGGGGTTGGCGAGCTCCCTGATGAAGTCGATCTTCCCTGACTCGATGACCTGATCGAGGCACCAGTCGGCGATTTCGACCATCCGTCCCGAGTATCGCCCTACGGCAGCCGGGGTGAAGAAGGGACTCATCACCCGTCGATACTCGACGTACCTCGGCGGATCCGTCTCCAGCGGGGTCAAGTGGAAAGGCGTGGCCGGAACCTGGATGCCACCGAACGAGGTTCCTTGGTCAACATCGTGACGCGTCGAGAAGGTGATCGGATCGCGCGCCACGATCGCGACATCGTCTCTGCGGCCAAGCACCCAGAAACCGCCGTAGTGTTCGCTCCACGCCGGACCGACTTCGTGCAGCAGCCGGTAGTAATGCTCGGGGTCGGCGGCGAACTCGGGCGAATGGTGGTCGAAGTCGATGAGCGTGCGGGTCGTCGTCACTGATCACTCCTGGTCTTGTCGCCTGTTGGCGCGAATCCGGCCGGTCGCGCGGCACGTTCGAGAAGTCCATAACCGGTGACCGATCCCGATCGAACCGCGACCACGGATTCGACGCTGACGAGGTCCGGGCTGTCCTGATCGACTCCGAACAGAAACTCGTTGGGGCCCTTGAGGGTAAGCGCCACATCGGCGATCGACTCGAGGTGGACCATTTCGGTGCGCCCGCCGCCAGTGAGCACAAGCGTCTCCGTCGTGGGTCCATCGGTGGGCGGCCACATGGGTGCTGCCAGGGGCGCCGCATCCAACCCAACCTCCGAGTCGCCGGCGGCCACGCTGGCGACGGACAGCAGCACCTGCCCGTTATCGGGAGCGCGCACCTGAATGAGCTGCAGCCAGTTGTCGGGACCTGATCCCACACTGACGAGCGTGTGACCGCCCGCCATGCCGAAGTCGCGCGGCCCCCGCGAATGGTCGCGAAATCCCGTCCCGCTCAACTCCAACGCGCGGCCGTCTACGCGCAATGTGCCTGCGAACGCGATGCGTTGCGCATACCACGCGTCCGGCTCGGGACCGAACGGCAGCCGCCACGGCGGCGAGGTGCATGTCACGTCAAGGCTCAAGGCCGTAGGGATCCGCGCATCATCGGAAACCCGACCGCGGAAGGTCTGCTCGGCGGCGACCGGTTGCAATGCCGAGTTCAGCTCTACACTCCATCCACGCTGCGGCTTAACGCAATTGAAGACAAGACCTGCGGACGACGGACTCGTGCGAGCCGACCTGCCACCCCACGCCTTGCCGACCAGGAGTTGGCCGTGCGGCAGGAACACGATGACCACCTCCCGCCAGAGGGAGGGATCCCACTGACTCGAACTCAGGTTGCACCAGAACCCAACCTCCGCCGCGGCGTCGTAGCCGAAGAAGTGGTAGCTCAACATCCAGCCAGGGTCGTCGCGGGGTGCGACGAGGGGACGATCTTCGCCCTCGGCCTCTACCCACGAGCCAGTTTTGTGATCGAGATCCACCAAATCTCCGTCGATCGGCCGCATAAATAGTTAGATTATTAATCTGAGTATATTGTTCAGTGAGTGTCGGTCGCTGTCAATACCTCGACAAGGGAGCGCAGTTGTTGGAGACAGAACTCACCGCGCCGTTCTGGGAAGGGTGCGCCGAGTCGCGGCTAATGGTGCCCGGATGCAAGGCGTGTGGCCGCCGGTGGTTCGTGCCCGAAGTCTGGTGTCCGCACTGCGGAAGTCACGATTGGCGGTGGACGCAGAGTCCGGGACTCGGCACCGTCTACAGCTTCTCGACGGTGCACCGCGCGATGACACCGGATCTCGCGGCGCCCTATGTGCTGATAACCGTCGACCTCGACGACGGATGGACCATGATGAGCCGGCTCGTCAACATCAGCACTGACTCGGTGCCCATCGGCATGCGTGTTCGCGTGGCCTTCGTCGCCGGCCCGGACGGTCGGATGCTGCCATGCTTCGAACCCGACGCCGCGGGCTGAGCCGTAGGGCGCCCGTTGTGTTCTAGTTCAGCCGCTCGTAGATCGTCGCGTTCGCGGTACCTGCTCCCTCACACATCGTTTGGAGGCCGTATCTGGTGGCGGTGCGGCGAAGGTGGTTGATGAGTGTTGTCGCCAATCGCGCCCCCGAACACCCCAGCGGATGGCCTAACGCGATCGCGCCGCCGACCGGATTGAGGCGGTCGGGGGGTGCACCGGTTGCGGCTTGCCATGCCAGTGGAACCGAGGCGAATGCTTCATTGACTTCAAAAAAGTCGATGTCGTCGATTGACAGTCCGGAACGCTTCAACGCGAGTTCGGTCGCGGGGATGGGGGCGGTCAGCATCTTGACCGGGTCGTCACCGGTGACCACCGCGGTATGTACGCGCGCCATCGGCGTCATTCCCAGTTCAGCCGCCTTCTGCGATGTGGTGATCAAAACCGCAGCTGCACCGTCGGAGATCTGGGAGGCATTGCCGGCTGTTATCTGGCCGTTGTCGAGGAAGGGCGCTTTCAACGTGGCCAGCTTTTCCACCGTGGAGCCCCGACGTATGCCTTCATCAACCGCGACCTCACCGTGTTCGGTTGGCACTGGCATGATTTCGGCGTCGAATAGACCGTCGTCTTGCGCTTTGGCGGCCAGCTCGTGCGATCGAATCGCGTATTCGTCGAGCTGGGTACGAGAAAGGCCGAAATGCTCGGCGATCAGCTCGGCTCCTGCTCCCTGGTTGAAGCGTCCTTCGAAGCCGGGTGCTTTCAGCTCCTCTGCATAGCGGGTGACCGCAGACCCTCCCATCTGCCCGGTGCCTTCGACCGACGACGCCCCCATCGGTACGGCAGACATCATCTCTACGCCGCCGGCGATGATGACGTCGGCTTGACCCGATATCACCGTGGCGGCGGCTGTGGAGATCGCCTGCTGCGACGATCCGCACTGGCGGTCGATCGTGAAACCGGGAATCGACTCAGGCCAGCCGGCGGCGAGCACCGCCATCCGGCCGATGTTGCCTGATTGCTGACCGACGCTGAGAACGTTGCCCCAATGGACGTCGTCGACGAGCAGTGGATCGATACCCGCCCTGTCGACCAGCGCCCGCAAGACCATGGCCGACAGATCCGCCGCGTGAATCTGGGCCAATCCGCCGTTTCGCTTGCCAATCGGGGTCCGCACCGTCGCTACCACTACTGCATCGCGCACCAGAGCCGCCTCTCATCACGTCGTCACAGGCGTGACGAGACCTTGTCCATAACCAATCAATACAATGAACTATCTATATGAATGGTACTTCGGGAGTCAATGGGCGACGACGGCGGCCCAAAGGGTAGCCGGGGACGAGCACTCCCAGAGTGTGGTGACGCATTGCAGACCCGCTCCGAAGGAAAGCGATTGACTGCGCGCGATCTAGGCCTTGGATGTGTCCGAGGAAGCTCTGCTGTGCGGATGTGATGGAGGCGACTACGATGTATCCAACCGTTTGGTTGCATCATGTCAACTCATTACGTAACGTCGAAATGGACGGGCTGACGGCGACTTGTGACGCAGTCCGGAGTTCCGGACACGGCCGATCGAATCAACGACTATTAGGAGTTTGCGATGCGCAACGACGTTCATTTCCCCAGTGCGGGAAGCACATTAGCCGGACACCTCTATACCCCAGATGAAATCGAATCCGGCGAGCGACGCCCAGCTGTGGTCGTCGTTGCTCCCGGAAGCGGCATCAAGGAACAGGTCTCCGGTCGGTACGCCCAGGAACTAAGCGATCGCGGATTAATCGCCCTCGCTTTCGATCATCGCTCCTACGGCGAGAGCGAAGGGTATCCGCGCTACGACGAGGACCCTTACGCCAAAGTCGAGGACATCAAGAACGCGGTCAGCTTTCTGGGCACCCGCCCCGAGGTGCATCCCGACCGCATCGGCGCCACTGGCATCTGCGGCGGCGGCGGATACGCACCCTATGCGGCGGCCACCGACCGTCGGATCAAAGCCGTGGCAACGGTTAGCGGTATGACCAACCACCGCGGCGCATTCGAGGAGATGGCTGCCGGCGAACCGGCGATGGTCCACACGATGCTCGAGGCCTGCGGCGCAGCGAGGCAAGCTTTTTCCCGGGGTGAACCGCCGACGTATGGACCAGTCATTCCAGGGCCGGAGGTTCCCAACGTCATCGAACCGCTACGGGATGCACCGAACTACTACTTCGATGAGAGCCGCGGCGCCCACCCCCGTTGGGAGAACAAGGTTCTGGCATGGTCGGTGGAGAAGCAACTAACCTTCAACGCTCTCGACGTCATCCATTTCATCTCTCCACACCCGCTGCTGCTGATCGTCGGAACAGAGTCCGGGAGCCGCACCCAGAACGAACTGGCCTACGCAATGGCCGGCGCACCCAAAGAGCTGATGCTTGTTGAAGGGGCGACGCACATCGACATGTACCACGTCGACGAGTACATCAACCAGGCTGCCGAACGGCTCACCGAATTCTTTACCAAGAACCTCTGACACGGTGGCCTGCGGAACGTCAAAGGCCGAACCTCGAAATGTACCTCTGGACCCTTACAGTTCTCGAATGGAACGTGATTCGGCAGCAACCAAGCGTCGACTGCTCGACGCTTCCGAAGTCGAGTTCGCAAAGCACGGTTTAGCAGGCGCCCGGGTCGCCCGCATCGCCGCCGCCGCGGGTGTCAACAAGCAGCTCATCTACGCATACTTCGGCGACAAGGTGGGGCTCTTCGATGCCGTGCTAGCAATGAGGCACACGGACGTCATCCAAGCTGTGCCCTTCGACCCTGACGACGTCGTCGGTTACGTGGGTCGGCTGTTCGACTACATCACCACCAATCCAAATGTCATGCGGCTGGCAGCTTGGAAACGCTTGGAGCGACCGCACGGAGACGGCACCATCAAAGATGACGATCTGGGCTGGCTTCGGCCACTGAGGCAAGCGCAGAGGGACGGCCGCGTCGATGACGCCTTCGATCCGGCCAACCTTGCGGTCCTACTTCTGGGACTGGCCTCCGCATGGGACAACACGTTCGCGCCTCAACAGAGCCAACAGACAAAGGTCAGTTCGCCGGCTGCGCGCCGAGCGCACAAGCGTTTTCGCCACGATTTACTCGAAGCAACTCGCCGAATAGTGACGCCAATAGCCGTTTCGCGGTGAGAATGCCTACTGCGTGATTCCGGCCGCTATACCGGCATGAAGTCGGAAATGAGCCATCGATCACCGATCTTGTCGAGGACCACGTTGACAGCCGAGGCCGTGCTGGTAGGCGATTCGTTGCCAACGATGATCGCCTGATTGACCAATAACAATGCGACCGTGGTCGCCGGTACGCCGACGCAATTGCGGTAAACGATTTAGATTGATTCAGTGCTGAACCGTCGACCGCTGCAGATGCGCGCGTGACAAAGACCGGTCGATGCTCAACGGTGATGGCCAGGGATTACCCGTACCATCGTCACTGGTAGGAAAGCAGAATGGCCGGTTCGTCGATCTCCGACTCTGAGCAAAGGCGGCGAGAACTCGCAGCCTTCCTGAGGGCGCGTCGGTCGCGGCTTCGGCCAGAGCTCGTTGGTATCCACGCTGACCCGGCGCGGCGCCGAGTACGCGGGTTGAGGCGAGAAGAGGTGGCTCACCTTTCGAAGGTGAGCTACAGCTGGTACACCCGTCTGGAGCAGGGCAAAGACGTACACGCGACGGCGGAGGTCATCGACAGCATCGCCAACGCCCTGCAACTGACAGACGACGAGCTCCGGCATCTGCGGCGTCTGGCGGCGCTGCCGTTAGGCCCGCGCGAAGGGGGCGACGTCGACGTCGACGAGGACGTGCGGCGACTGTTGGAAAGGATGCTGCCCGCGCCCGCCTACGTCGTAGGGCCTCGTTCGGAGTATCTCGCCTGGAATGATGCACTCGTTGCTGTCTTCTGCGACATCGGTAAGCTGCCGCCCGAGCACCGGAGCGCGTTGTGGGCGATCTTCACCGTCCCGAAAGTTCGTTCATCGCTTGTCGACTGGGAAGAACATGCCCGACTCGTCGTCGGTCAGTTTCGCGCCGAGGCCGCCGCCCACCCCGACGATTCTCGATTCTCGAGTATTGCGGTCGAACTGGCCGGGCTCAGTGCCGAGTTCCGCTACTGGTGGTCGAGACACGAGGTGGTCCGAGCCGCCGGCGGGAAGCAGACTTTCCAGCATCCAAACGTCGGTCTCCTGTCCACACAGCTCATACAACTCCGGCTGATCGATCGCCCGTCACTAAAGGTGGTAATTCACCAGCCATCCACCCCTGACGACGAGCGCAAGCTCGAAACTCTTCGGGCAGACGCAAACTGGACTGCGGTTATCAATCACTAACTGCGAGCAGGGATACACCCGCTATGACAAGACTTCGACCAGTGTTGAATCTGCGTCTCCTACCATGAACTTCTCGACTGCCTCAAGGTGTCGACGCCAATGCCGCTGCGCCCCTTCGGTATCGCCATCGGCGAGCAGCTTCGCCAGCCGGACATAGGCTCGTTGAGCACTCTTGTTTGCGCCGCGTTCGTACCCTCGAGGATGCGACGCGATAAATATGGCGTTGTGAGCTTCGATTATTTGGAACAGCATCTGCCCCAGCGCGGCAAGTGTCGTACTGCCCGTGCCCTGGACGACCGCCAGATGGAATTTGACGCTGAACTCGGCGAACGCGTCCTCGTCGTCGATCAGGTCTGCACCTTGATGTGCAAGTTCCTCGAGGGTTCGGGCTGCCTTGCGCCAGCCGTTACCGAGCATTCCAATCGCGGAGACCTCGATCTCGGTGCGCGCACGGTAAACGTCGCTCAACGGAGTTCCCATATATTGCAGCAGAATGCCCATATAGCGGGCGGCCACCGAACCATCGGGTTCGAGTACGCGTCCACCGCCGCGAGCGCCACGCAGTACGGTGATGATCGCTTCGGATTCCAGGATCCGGAAGGCCTCACGCAACGTCGGCCTGGACACTCCGAACTGGCCCATCAGCACCGCTTCGTTCGGCAGCAGATCCCCCGCCTTCAAACTGCCGGTGATGATTCGGCGGCGGAGATCGGCGGCCACGAGTTCACTGGCCTTCGGGACTTTGACCAACGTGGACTTCTCCATATCGGTGCCGCCGTCCTTTCGCCGTCGCAGTGACCGCCCATCCGCGTCAACAGTATATTCATCTGATCTGTTTGGATGATTGGCTCAAACGATGCCATCGGCGCGCCACCACTCAATCCGCTCTTCGCCGAACCCGAGTTCAGAGAGCACGTCAAAGGTGTCTTCGCCCAAAGTGGGGGCACGGCCGCGGATACGGCCCGGCGTGGCGGACAGTGCGACGGGGAAGTCGGCGATGGTCGCCGGCCGTGCCAAACCGGGATAGGGCACATCGACGAGATGTCGTATGGCGCGTACTTGTGGGTCCGCGATCAATTCCTCCGGACGCAGGATTGGCCCGGCGGCGATTCCGCCGCGCTGCAACTCGGCCATGGCGTCTTCTGTCGTGCGATCGCCGCACCAATTGGCGAAGATTCGTGACAACTCCTCTCCATGGCTGCCACGGTCGTTGTCGGTGACAAATCGCGGGTCATCGAGGAGGTCGCGCCGACCGACGAGGTCACACCATCGTTCGAATTGGCGGTCGCCTACCACCGAAGCCATGATGTGGCCGTCGCTGGTGGCCACGATGTCGAACGGGCCCGAGGTCTGACCACGGTTGCCTGTGGGCTGGCGACGAACGCCCGCTACATGGGCCTCCACGGTCTCGCGATTACTCATCAGCAATCCGGTCTTGAGCAGTGAGCCCTCCACGTGCTGGCCGAGCAACGTACGTTCACGTTCGAGCAGTGCGGCAAGAGCGCCCATCGCCAGCAGGCTGCCGGTGGTGAAGTCGATATAGGGGACCCAGCAGCGCGTCGGCTGTCCCGGGTCGCCCGAGAGAGCGATGGCACCGCTCATGGCCTGGATTGTTCCGTCGAAACCGATCCGGTCGGCGTACGGGCCGTCCTCGCCGAACGCAGTGGCGGTGACCAGCACTATGGACGGATATCGTTCGTGCAGCACGTCCCAGTCGATTCCCATCCGCCGCCTGGTTTCGATGGGCAGGTTGGCAACGACAATGTCGGCGGTGGCCAGAAGCGCATCGATGATCTCGGCGGCCTCCCGACGATGGGCCTGCAATGTCATCGAACGCTTCCCCCGGTTGCAGACGAGGTACATGGCACCTGAACCGTCCTCGGCGACCGGGGCGATGTATCGGTCGTCCCCGCCGCCGGGACGCTCTACTCGGATCACTTCGGCACCGAGGTCTGCAAGCAGGGCGGCGCACCACGGTCCCGCGACATGCTTGCCGAAGTCGAGGACGCGGATGCCCGCCAGCACACCCGCATCGTGCGACGGTGTCATGGTCGCGTCGGGCGTCAATCCAGCCACTTCCCTTGCTGTGCTTGAGGTTGCGCGTACAACAACATCCACTCGTTGTCAGCCGCGCTGCGTGACGGCGAGCTCGGTGCCCTGAGGCCTCGATCGGCACGTATTACTCGTCGAAATGACTGCGGGCACCCCAGGCAAGCCGGAACGACCGCGGCGTTTATCATCTTAATCAATCAGCTATTTTATCAGAGCGTCGTACTGCGGACGCAGGACGGGAGGTGGCGTGACCATCGCATTAGTTCCTCCGTATCGCGGCTTGCCGCACCGCGCCGAAGATCTGCGGGCCGAGGTTCGCACCTTCGTCGCCAAAGACCGCGAAGAGTTTGGGTGGACGCCGCGGGTCGATTCGTGGATTTCCTCGTGGGATCCCGAGTTCAGTCGCCGCCTCGCCACACGCGGCTGGGTCGGCATGACGATTCCCGAGGAGTACGGCGGCGGTGGATTCAGCCATATCGAACGCTTTGTGGTGATCGAGGAGCTCCTTGCGGCGGGTGCTCCAATAGCCGCCCACTGGGTCGCCGACCGCCAGGCCGGCCCGTCACTGCTGAAATACGGAAACGACGTGCAGCGCAATCGGTATCTACCGGCCATCGCGCGCGGTGAGTGCTTTTTCGCCATCGGGATGAGTGAGGCCGAGTCCGGCTCCGACCTTGCCAGCGTCCGGACCCGCGGCGTGCGGGTCGACGGGGGCTGGGAGGTGACCGGCACCAAGGTATGGACATCGGGCGCTCACCATGCGCATGCATTCTTCGTTCTCGCCCGGACTGCCCCGTTGGACGCTGCGAAGCGCCACGAGGGTCTGAGCCAATTCATCGTCGCACTGGATTCTCCGCACATCGAGGTACGCCCCATCAAGCTGCTCACGGGCGCACATCATTTCAACGAAGTCGTGCTCACCAAGGTGTTCGTGTCTGACACCATGGTGCTGGGCAACGCCGGCGACGGCTGGCAACAGGTCACGTCGGAGCTGGGATTCGAGCGCAGCGGGCCCGAACGTATTCTGTCGACCCAGCCATTGCTCGATGAGCTCGCCGACGCCATACGGAATGGCCCGCCCGGCGAATCCCCTTGGGTAGCAGCCGAGCTGGGTGATCTGATATCGCAGTTGGCTGCTCTTCGCCAGCTCTCGGCCTCAATAGCCGCCGCCCTTGCCGATGGGCAGCCTGTGGGTGTGGCCGCCGCAGTCGTCAAGGATCTCGGCACGCGGTACGAATCCGCAGTCGTGGATGCGGCCGCCGCGGGCATCTCAGTCCAGCCTTCAGTCGAATCCGGTGATGCGCTGACACGGCTGTTGGCCGAAGGCATTCTGCACGCTCCCGGTTTCACACTGCGGGGTGGAACAAACGAGATACTCAGCGGGGTAGTCGCCCGTGGTTTGGGTTTGCGATGACGACGGTGACCGATCAATCATCCGATTTGTTGGCGCTGCGGCAGCTCGCCGACGACATCTTTGCGGCATTCGCAGAGCCGGTGCTGGATGTGCAGGAACGTAGCGTGACCTACGACCCTGCGCTGTGGAACACATTGGCAGAATCTGGCCTTACTCTGCTCACCACGCCAGAGTCGTTGGGCGGCAGCGGCGCAGGTCTTCACGAGCTGGGTGTGGTGCTCGAAAGCGCCGGCTACCACAGTGCAGCCGTGCCGCTGGTCGAGCATGATCTGCTCGCCGCCTGGCTCCTTCGTACCGCGGAACTTCCGGTACCCGAGGGTCCGATGACGGCGGCGGTGACGACGCAGCCACTGCAGAGTGGACGACTCGTCGCCGATTTCGACCTCGTGTCGTGGGCGAACACCGCGGACGTTCTCGTGGTCGCCAGTGACGGATTCGTCGCCGCGCTTCCGCGTGAGCAGTTCTCCGTCGAGGAGTCGATCGATATCGCCGGCCAGCCGACCGGACGCGTGAGCGTCGATGCCGCGTTGAAATCCGGTCGATACCGTTCCCTCGACGTTGACCTCACGGAATTCCGGTTGCGCGGCGCATTGGGGCGGGCCGTGCAAACCTGCGGCGCGTTGGCACGGGCGCTCGAACTCTCGCGCGACCACGTGCAGCAGCGTGAGCAATTCGGCCGGCCGATCGCCAAGTTTCAGGCCGTCCAGACCTTGATCTCCAGCGCGGCCGGCGCGCTCTCCGTCGCGAAGACGGCGACAGAGTTCGCAACCGAGATCGCCACCCTCCACGGATTCTCATCTCCGCACGCGATGTTCGCCATCTCCGTGGCCAAGATCGAATCGGCACGCGCCGCAACCATAGTGGCCCGCAACGCCCATCAAGTACACGGTGCCATCGGATTCACCCTTGATCATCGGCTTCGGCACTTCACGCTCCGTGCCCTGGCATGGCGGTCGGAGTTCGGCACCCAACGCCATTGGCAGCACCACCTCGGTCAGATGGCGCTCGACTCTACGTCCCCCGTGTGGGAACTGATCACCGAACTGAGTTCAACGGCTTTGGCCGTTAGACGATAAATAGTTATAGTATTAACCGGTTTGTAGCACCGTGGCAGTCGCCGCTGTGGCTGAGGCAGACGATGGAGAATCCTGTGCGTCGAGACATCTTCGAGCCCGAACACGACGCATTCCGCGCGACCGCACGCTCGTACTTCGAAACCATTTGTGTTCCGCACGTCGATGAGTGGGAAGAGCGCGGCTACGTCGACCGCGAAGCCTGGCTGGAGGCCGGCAAGCTGGGACTGATCGGCTGGGAGATGCCCGAGGAGTACGGCGGCGCGGGAATCAAGGATTTCCGGTTCAACGCGATCGTCAACGAGGAGTTCTGGCTGACCGGCGCGGTTGGCATCGGGCTGGGCGTCCAGAACGACATCCTGGCCGGCTACTTCGCCGAACTCACCACAGACGAGCAGAAGGAGCGTTGGCTGCCTCGTTACGTATCCGGCGAGCTGATCACCGCGATCGCGATGTCGGAGCCCGGCGCCGGATCCGACCTCGCCAACCTCAAGACGTCGGCCCGGCGCGACGGTGACGACTACGTCGTCAACGGCGCAAAGACGTTCATCTCCAACGGCCTACTGGCCGACCTGGTGGTCGTCGCATGCCGAACGAACCCAGACACCGACAAGCCGCACAAGGGCATCAGCCTACTGGCGATAGAGTCCGGAACCGACGGATTCAGCCGTGGCCGCAAACTCGACAAGATCGGCCAAAGGTCCGCAGACACAGCCGAACTCATCTTCGAGGATGTCCGGGTTCCAGCGGAAAATCTGATCGGCGAGGAGAATCGCGGCTTCTACCATCTGATGCGCAACCTTCCAGCTGAGCGTCTCGCCATCGCCATCCACGCCGCAGCTTCTGCGCACCGCGCAGTCGATTTATCGACTCACTACGCGCACGATCGCAAGGCGTTCGGCCAACCGATCGGCACGTTCCAGGTCAACCGTCATGCCATCGCACAGATGCACACCGAACTCGACGTCATGCAGGCCTACGTCGACAAGTGCATTGTGGCGGTGAACTCCGGACAGTTGACGGCTGACGAAGCCGCAGGCGCAAAGTGGTGGTCCACTGAGGCCCAATGGCGAATCGTCGACCGGTGCTTGCAGTTGCACGGCGGCTACGGCTACATCAACGAGTACGAAATCGCCCGGTTGTGGCGTGACGCGCGAGTGCAGCGGATCTACGGCGGCACCAACGAAATCATGCTGGACATCGTCGGAAAGGGCATGGGATTTTGAGCGGCGCGCCGGAAGCGGTCATCGTTGCGACCGCACGTACGCCAATAGGCCGCGCCTTCAAGGGCTCGTTGGCCGGTGAACGCGCCGACGATCTGTGCCTCGCGGCCATCACGTCCGCGATGCAGCAGATCCCTCACGTGGGACCGCACGCAATCAACGACCTCATCGTGGGCTGCGGCGCCCCGGGCGGAGAACAAGGGTTCAATATGGCTCGCGTAGTTGCCATCATGTTGGGCTGGGACACCGTTCCCGCCACCACCGTCACTCGGTATTGCGCCTCGAGTTTGCAGGGCATCCGGATGGCGATGCATGCGATCCGAGCCGGCGAGGGCCACACCTTCGTCGTCGCGGGTGTCGAGACGGTAAGCCGGTCGCGGCGTGGCACCAGCGACAATCCCCCGGTCGACGAAACCCGCGACCCGCGCAACCGGGCCGAAAACCCTTGGGTCAACCCGTTGTTCGCCGATGCGCAGGCCCGCACCAAGGAACGAGCACTGGAGGCGCCGACCTGGATCGACCCGCGTGAGGACGGCAAGCTCCCGGATGTGTACATCGCGATGGGGCAGACAGCGGAGAACGTCGCGCAGGTTGAGGGCATCAGCAGAGCCGAGCAGGATGCCTTCGCCGTGCGCTCGCAGCAACTGGCTCAGCATGCGCACGAATCCGGCTTCTGGGCCCGGGAGATCACGCCGTACGAGCGGCCCGACGGCACCGTGGTCGATACCGATGATTGCCCGCGACCGAACACAACAGCAGAGGGTCTGGCTGCGCTGGCGCCGGTCTTCCGTCCGGACGGTACGGTGACCGCCGGTAACGCATGCCCGCTCAATGACGGCGCAGCGGCCGTGGTGGTTATGAGCGACACACGGGCCGCGCAACTCGATATCACGCCGCTGGCACGAATCGTCTCGACCGGCGTGACCGCACTCTCGCCCGAACTCATGGGTATGGGACCCGTCGAGGCGACCCGCCAGGCGCTCGCGAATGCAAAATTGACCCTGGCCGACGTCGATCAGTTCGAGATCAACGAGGCATTCGCTGCGCAGGTGGTGGCCAGCCAACGGCAATTGGGCATCGATCCCGAGAAGCTGAACGTCAACGGCGGTGCCATCGCCGTCGGTCATCCGTTCGGTATGACCGGTGCGCGAATCGCCACCACCCTAATCAACTCATTGCGCTGGCATGACGCGCAGATCGGGGTGGAGACCATGTGCGTCGGCGGCGGTCAGGGGATGGCGATGGTGCTGGAGCGGCTCGCGGACTAAAAGCTCTACTCGAGTAGTTCGATCACAGAGTCCGCGACGCCGCTGCGCCGCAGGTGGTCGCCAGTGGCGAGGATCTGCCGCCGCCACAACGCCTCGGCCTTCACCGCGTCTTTCTTCTCGATCAACCCGACCAGCTTCTCGTGCGCCCGAATACCGGCCTCCGACGCGGGAATCCGCTCCGCCGCGCGCAGAGCAGGACTAGTCAAATACTTGTGCGTCGCCACCTCGATGATGTGGCGGAGCACATCGCTAAGGACGCGTAGCGTGGTATTGCCGACCAGCTCGATGAGTAGTCTGTGGAATTGATTTTGAAGCGACAGGAGAGCCTCGGCATCGCCGCGGGCCGACCGCTCGGCCGCCACTACGTCCTTTAAGCGTTGCAGGTCTGCGGCCGTCCGCGATCGTGCCAGCATCGCCGCGCACGGCGCCTCGATGGCGCATGCTGCCCGAAATACGTCGCCTAGGGTGGCTTCGCTGTACTCGAGTACTAGACCGGCGTAGTGGGCCGCTGTTTCGATACGCGGAACGCTGACTTCTATGCCGCCGCGGGAACCCCGCTTCACCACCACAAGCGATTCGGATTCGAGAATGCGGACAGCTTCACGCAGCGTAGGCCTCGACACCCCGAATTCGGTCAGCAGCTCCTGCTCTGCTGGCAGCACATCACCCTCGGCAAGTTCGCCCCGGATGATGCGGCGACGCAACTGGTCCGCGATCACCACCGCGGCCCTGCCCCCCGGCTCCTCACTCCCCGGCGCGATGGCGGACACCGCTCTACAGTAGTCATCTTCTCAGCCGGACTGGCAAAGCACGACCGCTGGCCGACATTTCCTACGGCGATCATCTCAAACATTTAACCGTATAGAACGTCAGGTGGCGTCGCAGCCCTCGGCCAACGGATGACCGCCTCTGCCCATCTGTTGCTCCATAACCGCTGGCTACCACTGCGAGTGGTACCACAAACCCGCGTCTTGTCGGCAACGCGCTCGCGTCACAGACTGCCAACTATGACGAAATCGCGCTCGCTCACCGCGCTGTCCGACCGCGGGCAGTTCCATTTCCAGATGCTGCTCGGAGAGCATTCGTCGGATCCGCGTCAGTTCGCACTGGAGACGACCTGGTTCGGACTGCCGTGGTCGGCCAACTATCTGTACGGCAGCCTGCGCGACGACGACGGGAACATCTACACCGTGTTTCGGGTGCCTGAAGCCGGTGGCGGTGGAAGCAGGCGCTTCTATCTCCAGACCACGCTTGGAGGCGATGGGCTCCGCGTCCACGAAGCCAGCCGCAACTCCGCACGCTCGCTGGGCTTCCTGCGTAGCCATACCAACGGCACCACCGTTCTGGAAAGCGCACCGTCGGCAGAAGGCAACCCTTTTCGGATCGAGGTGGACGCCACGACCTGTACGTGGTCGGAGGCTGGAGCCATCGACCTTCGCGGCACCCTGATCGATCCGGGGCTGCACTGGCATTTACCGCACGGCGACGAAGGCTACTACTACGTGTCCCAGCTGTATGAGGCCGAAGGGGAGATCCTCGGCCGCAAGGTGCGTGGCTTCTACGGCGCTGACGACATGTACATGAACGGGCGCGTCTACGAAAACGATCTGCTTGTCGGCAGAAAGCTTCACGTCACTTGGTTCACGTGGGCGACGCGATACACCGACGGCACGTTGGACGCCGGCCACTTCATGCTCGGCCATGACGGCTTGGGCATGCTCCTGCTCTGTGACCAGGACGGTCAGGTGCGCCGAACGACGGATGTCGACGGGCACGTCGAACTGGATTCGTCGGAAACCTGGCCGGTACACATCGAAGTGCATGCACCGGGCGAGGATTGGGAGTTCCTTCCTGATCCGCAGGGCCGCATGGTCGACTTCATGCCGATGCCCAACCCGCAGGCCGAAGGCCGCTGGCGACGGGTGGGTGACACGCGCGAGCCCGCTCACTGGTTCGCCTACGGGGAGGTCGCACCGTCACACGGTGTGGTGCCGCGTCCAAGCTTGTCGATTGACTGACCGATGGCCGACGTAGCCGCATTCGAGGCGCGGCGCGGCAATCTCGAACGTTGGATCGCTGACGCCTTGCCAGAGGCGACATCTGTTGCGCTATCACCATTCACACCAGTGAGTTCGGGGTTTTCGAATGTCACCGTGTTCACCGATCTGCAATGGACCGCCGGCGACGGAACTCACACCACCGAACTGGTACTGCGCGTGCAACCGCCGGAGGGCGGCCTGTTCCCGAACTACGATCTTCGGCTGCAGTACGACGTGATGGCCGCACTGGCCGGCACCAGCGTAACGGTCCCGAAGGTCGAGTGGTTCATCGACGATCCCGCGGTGATGGGCGCGCCGTGCTTCCTCATGCATCGCGTGCACGGAGAGGTCGCATCCGGCTTCCGGCCAGGCTTCCATGGCCACGGTCTGTTCTTCGAAGCATCCCTGGACCAGCGAAGGCAGATGTGGCTTGCCTGCCTTGATGTCATCGCCGCACTGCACACCCTCGACACGGCGGCCCTATCGCTGCCTGCCTCGCTGACCCGCTACAGCAACGGACGCGACGCAGTGCTGGGAATGCTCGATGTGATCGAACGACAGTTGCAGTGGGCCGCCATCGGACCGCCGGTTCTCGACGAGGCGCTGCGGTACCTGCGCGCGAAGGCACCCGAGTCGGCGGGAATTGCGCTGTGCTGGGGCGACGCCCGTCCGGGGAACCTCATCTATCGCGATGGGCGGGTTGCGGCGGCGCTTGATTGGGAACTCGCCCACATCTGCCCACCTGAGGCGGATGTGGCCTACTTACTGCTCATCGATGAAGTTGTCGCCGAACTCAACGACGTCCCCCGGCTGCCAGGCCTGCCGGACGCCGCAGAGACGGTGGCGTACTACGAATCACGAACCGGCAGAACGCTAGAGAACCTCGACTTCCATCGCACGCTCCAAGAGCTTCGGCTGGCAGCCATGCTCGTCCTCACGGTGCGGCTCAGTCCCCCACAGCTGAGCTTTCCGTCCGATTACCTCACCAGCAACATTCCCACCCGCCGGCTCGCCAAGCTGCTGGGGACCAATGCCTGACCGCAAAAAGGAGTACTCATGAGCGATATCGTGCTCACCGCCGCCGACGAATACCTATGCCACCAAACGGTTGCCAGCTTCGAAGAAGTGACGACGACCGACCGCAACTGGACCGAAAAAGGTTACGTGGTCGCCTTCGACAAGTCCGGCGAGGTCATGGTGGCCGTCGGAATCGGCAAGTACACCAACCGAGATGTGATGGACGCCTTCGCCGGTGTGGCGGTACCTGGCCGAGTGTGGAATGTGCGCGCCTCCCGTGAGCTGCGCCCACGGCTCGACGACACCACCGTCGGCCCAGTGGCGTGGGAGATAGTCAAGCCGCCAACCGCGAACCGGATCGTGTTGGCCGAGAACGAACTCGACGTCAGTTTCGATGTCACATTCGAAAGCGACTTCCAGCCGATTGTCGGCTCTCCCGGGCTTCGCCGTGATCGCGGGATCACCGGCAACCACACGATTCGCTACTTCCAGCCCGGCGTCGCACGAGGCGTGGTGAAGGTCGAAGGCCGCACGTACCAGCTGGATCCGGAACGCACCTACGCCTACAAAGACCGGTCGTGGGGCATCCGGGCCATGACCGGCATACCCAATCCCGGCGCCTTCTGGTTCAACGATCCGCACGGCCTCCCAGAAGTCGGTCTGCGTCCCGCGCCGGAGCACGGGGAGGGCGTGCTGCATGGCTACATCAACTTGAGCTTCGGCACGTGGGCATTGTCGACCACATTCACTCGGGGACCCGACGGCTTGCCAGCGAAGTCAAGCACCGGCGTCACCGAGGGCTTCATCGCGTTTGCAGGAGACGCCCGGCCGCGCCTGCGGATCACCACGTTGGACCTCGACTTCGAGTTCTGGCCAGGATCGCGTCGGGTCAAGTCAGCGAATCTTCTTGCCGAACTCGAGGACGGCACGAAACGAGAAATCGTGTGCACCTGGAAGGATCTCGTCTGGTACTTCCGGGGAGGTGGCTACTTCGGTTTCCGCGGCTGGTGGCAGGGCAACTACCGGGGTCCGCTCGATGTGGACGGTGAGTCGATGGACCTGCGGGACAAGGCCGTTCGTGACGAACTCTACGGTTGTGAGGAGATCGCCGTCGACTGTGTGTGCGGCGATGACATCGGCTACGGCGTGCTCGAGCCTTGGGCTATCGGCGCGCTGCCCCGATACGGCATCACCGAGGAGACGCTTGGATGACCGAGCACCAGGTGGTCATGACCGATGCGGTCGGCCGACTGGCTAATGCAGCGCGGGCGTCAAATGCACCGGAAGAAGTGACGGAGCAGGTACGCGCGCTGAGCGAACAGGCCCGGGCTCTTCTCGATAAGCACATCTGGCCCGGGCCGTATGCCGTCGAGCAGCTCGCTCCGCCCGGCGACGGGATGTTGGTGTGGGAGCCAGGCGATCTCCGCAAAACCGTTCCCTATAGTCCAATTCTGGGTGAGCTCAATCCCATTGCGGGCGAGGCGAAGCTGTGGGCGGATGGCACCGCTGTACGAGGAACCATCACGGCCCACCCCATCCATGCGGGACCGATCGGCACGGTGCACGGCGGTGTCGTCGCGGCCATTCTCGACGAGCTCAGCAGCCTTGCTGTCTTGGCGTTCGGTGCTGTCGGCTACACCCAGACGTTGACAGTGTCCTACCGACGTCCCACTCCACTGGGCGCGGAATTGGAGCTGTGGTCCCAGACGTCCGGCCCTACCGGCAATGTCTTCTTGACCTCCACTGAGATTCGTCACGCCGGTCGCGTCACCGCTTCTGCTGTCGGTGTCCACAAGGCGGCCGGTCACCGTGACGAGTCCGTCTATCCGGTGCAGCAATGACATGGATTCGGCCAGCAGGAGCCACATGACTCCGATTACCTCACTCGGCCGCGACACCGCTGAGCAACCGGGTATGGCCTACCACCGGGGGATCGCTGGCTGCGAGTTGTCCACTGAGACAGTGGCCGACGTGCTTTACCGGGTCGGCCATGACTGCTCAGACAGCCGTGCCCTGGTGCAGCTGACCGACGATGGACTAGAGGCGTTGACCTGGGGCGAGGTCTACTTGCGCGCGAAGTCGGTGGCGGCGTCGTTGGTGAACCAGAATCCACGGCGAGCCAGGGTTGGGTTCGTGGCCCCGAACTCGGTCGACTGGCTGATCGCTATGTTCGGTTGCGCCTTGGCCGGCATGCCGATCGTCCCTCTGAGTCCACGATCAACCGGCGTCGAGATGGCGCACCTGTTTTCCCTCACACACGTGGGAGTGATCCTGGTAGCGGACATGCCCGGAGACGACGTCACGGCACGGGTGCGGGATGTGGCTGCACAGTTCGCCGATCCCCCGCTGGTGCTGTCCATTTCTGATTGGCCCGTCGTGGAGCCGACCACATTGTCGTGGGACGGTCCTAAGCCGAACGATGAATTTCTGGTTCAAGCCACCTCAGGGACGACGGGATCGCCGAAAGCGGCCCGGCTTTCACATCGCGCGGTGGTCAACTCCGCACGCTTCTTCGCCGAGAACGCCGGCTCGCACGCCGATGACACCTGGTTCAATCCCTTGCCACTGCATCACGTCGGCGGCATCGTGTCCGGCATTCTTGCCGTTCTTTGGCGTGCCGCCACTTATGTTGTGGTGGAACGGTTTACATCGCAGATTGCATTGCGCGCTGTGCGTGAGGCGCGCGCCACAATATTGGCGCTAGTCCCCACGATGGTCATCGATCTGCTCAATGAACCCGGCGTCACGGACTCGGAGTTCACTGACGTGCGGACCGTCATCGGAGGCGCCACTGCGGTGGACCCAATGCTCATTGACCGAGATCGAGCGTCGGATCGGAGATCCGCTTCCTGGTTGCCTACGGACAAAGCGAAGCACCGACCATGACCATGAGCGTGGACAGCGACACCGCTTTGGTCCGGACACGAACCATCGGGCATCCGCTACCGGGCCGCGACTACTGCATTGCGGATCGGGCGGCGCAGGTCACCGCAACCGGTGTGGTGGGAGAGCTGTACGTCCGTGGACCCCTGATCATGTCGGGATATCTGCGCGAGGACGGTACCGTCGATTC
Organism: uncultured Actinomycetota bacterium; assembly: GCA_963721195.1. GTDB lineage: Bacteria > Actinomycetota > Actinomycetes > Mycobacteriales > Mycobacteriaceae > Mycobacterium. The sequence goes on from CAVRIH010000006.1 coordinate 451,577, forward strand.
CGCGGTCGATGATGCCGGTTGGATGGCGACAGGCGATCTGTGTTCCATGGACGACGACGGCGTAGTGACCTTCCACGGCAGGCTACGCGAGGTGATCATTCGGGGCGGCAACAACGTCTACCCCGCTGAAGTCGAACAGGCGATGTCAGATCACGAGCTGATCGCGGAGATCGCCGTTTTCGGGGTACCCGATCCACGCCTCGGTGAGCGTGTGGTGGCGGCGTTGATACCGAAGTCGGGTGCAGCACCGGACGTTGAGGACTTGACCGAGTTCGCCGCAGCACGCCTTGGTCAGCAGAAGCGCCCGGTCGAGTGGATCCTCGTCTCCGATTTCCCCCGCACTAGTACTGGCAAGGTGCGCAAACACATTCTGCGCCAAGGCTACGAAGACGGTCAGTACCGGCCGCTTCGTCGGGACCCTTCCCGTCATTCAGGCGGGGCTGGCGAATAGTCCTCAACCCGTGTGCTGCGCGTTCCTACATCGATGGGCGCGCGATGACCGACCTGCGAAGCGAGATGTAGTGACGTGGCGGCATTCGACGGCGCCATCGGAACACGTCGAACCAGTGAAAGTCAGACCTTCGTGGCACCCATGTCCAGCGTCAGTTGTGTCCCGGTGACGGTGCGCGAGAGGTCGGACGCCAGCCACACCACGGCGTCGGAGATGTCCTCAGGGTCCGCGAGAGGGATCTGCGGCAGTGGCGCTGCCGAAGGACATGACGTACGACGGGTGCTCGGTGAGCATGGTGGCGGTCATCGGATCCTCGGCCATCGGCGTGGCGACGCCCCACGGGTGGATCGAGTTGACCCGGATCCCGTACTCGCCGAGTTCGAGCGCCGCGCTCTTGGTCAGGCCGACCACGCCGTGCTTGGCCGCGCTGTAGTGCGCCTGACCGGGCAGCGACTTGATGCCCGCGACCGAGCTGACGTTGATGATCGATCCGCCATTTCCTGCCGACAGCATGTGCGGCACAGCGGCTTTCATGGTTCGCCAGACGCCGGTCAGGTTGATGTCGATCAGCGTCTGCCATTGATCGTCGGGCATCTCCCAGAACCGTCCCCAGTTGCAGATGCCTGCGTTGGCCACCACGACATCGAGCCGGCCGCCGAGTTCGGCGACCCCCGCAGTCAGCACCTCGCCCAGTGTGTCCCCGTCACGGACGTCAGCGACCCGCGCGATGATGTGCGCACCTTCGGCTTCAACCAGCCGCTGAGTTTCCTTCAGATCGGCCTCTGTCGAGGCGGGATACGTGTTCGCGGAGGCGGCGGGACCGGCAATGTCGATCGCGATGATCGAGGCACCTTCGCGGGCCAAGCGCACCGCGTGGCTGCGACCCTGGCCTCGCGCGGCGCCGGTCACGAATGCGACCCGCCCGGCCAGCAGCGACGTCATCGGAGTTCACCGTTCATGCTCTTCAACCATTCCTCGTGGCGTGCGAAATGATCTGCGGGACGGCGCACCATGATCGCTTCGGCGGACGCGATGACGACGTCGGTGCCTGCCAACACGATGTCGGCTTCGACGAACACTCGCCGGCCCTCGCGGCCCACTTCGCGGGCGCGGCCGATCAGTGGCCGCTCGACGGGCACGGGTTTGACGAACTTCACCTTCAGGGTGCCAGTCACGACGAACTCGCCACGCAGAATCAGTGCATGGCCGACCATCTCGTCGAGAATCCCTGCGGTCCAACCGCCATGTGCGACGTTGGGTCCGCCCTCGTTGTCGCGTGGGCATTCGATCTCACTGATGACGACACCGTCGTCCTGCAGTGTTTCGCGATGCAGACCCAGACGACATCTGGAGAGGCGTTGGCAGGACCCGCACAGCACGACGCCGGTGGATGACCGCACCGCACGCAGGCCATCGTCCGGGCCGTCGCTGTGGATCCGGCCCAGTGTCTCGACCGGCATCCCGTCACTCATTGCTCACGCCTACTCCCGGATTGCTAGCACCTCAAATCAACACCTTACACCGTAAGGTTGAGGGGTTCCGTCCCATGCGTCCCGGGGTGCTGCTGGTGGGACGCGAGCGGCTAACCGGCGATCGCGTCGTGCACGTCGAGTCGCGCCAAGTCCGCGGCCGCTCGGCCGGCTCCCCAGCCCGCTCCGTTGGAAACCGACACCGATCGAGCCACTGTCGACGGGAACAGCCGGTCGGTGAGCTCGTCGGCCACCCGACTGTTCGCGGCCAGCACGGGAAGCAGTCTGCTGTCGCGTTGGATGTCGGCGGTGACTGACGCGTTGGTGCCCTCGAGTCGCTCGCCGATGCGGGTGGCGTATGCGACGAGAAACGACTGGCGGAACGATCGCGTCCGTGCCTGCCCGCCGCGACTGACGTGGCGACCGGCCTGCAGCATGGCCCGGTTCGCCTGCACCAGAAGCGAAGTGGTGAGCAGCTCGACGAGGTCGAGATCGGTCTCCGTTCCGATAACGGTGACGAAGCCGAGGGCCGCCCATACGACCCGGCATCGGTTGGCCTTACCCACCGCATGCACGAGCGACGCCTTGGCCGTCGGATAGGGGTTGTCGATCCAGATCCGTCGCGCGGCGGCGATCGGCGCCCGACCGCGTTCGCCTGGCAGACATGCCGCCGAAGCGTGACGAACTCAGCCTCCGATGCGCCGGGTGACTCCGCCGTCGACGCGGATCGTTGAACCCGTCGTGTAACTGGACGCGTCGCTTGCGAGGTACAGCGCAGCACCGACGATCTCGTCAGGCCGTCCGAGGCGACCCAGCGGAACGTAGCTGCCCGACTTCATTTCCTCGGACCATGCCCGGGTGACATCGGTTTCGAACGGCCCGGGCAGGATCGCGTTGACTCGCACCGATGGCGCGAAAGCTTCGGCCAGTCCGACGGTGAGGGCGTTCAGCCCGGCCTTTGCGCAGGCGTACGGCAATTCATTCGGGCTGGCCATCAGCGAGCCGACCGTCCCGACGTTGATGATGGCGCCGCCTTCGTGTTTCACCATGTGTGTCCCGGCAAGCACGCCGAGACGAAACGGCCCCTTGAGGTTCACGGCGAGCGTCTTGTCGTAGAGCTCCTCGGTGACGTTGACGAGTTCGTCGTACAGCGGCGACATTCCCGCGTTGTTCACGAGCACGTCGATGCGGCCGAACTCGTCGAGTGTCGCGTCGATGAGTGCGTCGCAGTCGTCCCACCTACCGACATGGCACGCGACTGCGGCATGATCCGCTTCGTCCCGTGCTCTTCGCGATCTGCGCTGCCGCCGATTCGCACGACGTCGAGCTTCCGGGACGCGATGACGACGTCGGCACCCGCCTCGGCGAACGCCTCCGCGATCGCGCGACCCAAGCCGCGGCTCCCGCCGGTCACCACCGCGACCTTGTCCGTCAGGTCGAAACGCCGCACGTCATTTTCTCTTGCGCCCAGCGGCGGTCGCGGTCTTGTCGAGTTGACCGAGGCCACTCTCGAGAAGTGCGAGGGCTTCGGAGATCCGCTTGGCCGGGTTCCCCTTGCCCCCGCCGCGCACCCACGTGCGGAACTCCTTCTCCGCCACGGCGCCCATCGACGCGATGATCACGCGGACCCGCGCATCGTCCGGCCGAGCACCCAGATCGTTCGGCGAGGTGCTTCGGCGAGCGCCACTGTCCTCGGCGATGCGCTCGCCGGTGACCCGTGCCCGCAACACCGGTGCGTTCTCCAAGACGCGCCCGACCTGCAAGACACGCTCCCGCTCGGCCGGCTCGACGTGAGAGGTCTCGATGTAGGCCTGTCGCAGCGCCTCGACCGGGCCCTCGTCCGCCGGCCGGGACCGAAGCGCCACCAGTAACCGTTCTTGCAGTCGACGTTCGTAGTCGAGGACGACCTCGTCCTTGGTCGCGAAGTAGCGAAAGAACGTCCGTGGCGATGACCCTGCGGCCGCGGCGATATCGTCGACCGTCACGTTGTCGAAGCCGTGCTCGACGAACAACTCGGATGGCGACGTGACCCAGCTCGTCTCGCAGGAGGCGACGGCGGCGCTCGCTCAACGCCTCGGTCATATCCGTTGTCCGCGAGCGAATTCGGCGGCACCGCGCAGCAGGTCGGGCACAATCGTCGCCATTGAGGTCTCGGCTGCCGGGACACCGGACGGCGCATTCCTGCGCGTGTCGGCCTTCCAGGATCACCGCGAGCTTGAACAGCGCCAGCGCCTCGTAATAGGGCAGTGCGCTGAGGTCACGTCCGGTGCGCTCGGCGTAGCGATTCGCCATCTCGGCCCGCGTCGGGTAGCCCGTCGTTGTCACCGGCCTGAGGGGTGAGCACTGGTCGTTCTCCCGGTTCGGTCCAACGTGCGAGCAGATGACCGAGATCGAGCAGCGGGTCGCCGATCGTCCCGGTGTCCCAGTCGAGAATGGCCGCAAGGCGTGCAGGCGGATCCGGTGCGACCATCACGTTGAACGGACTGTAGTCGCCGTGGATGATCGCCGGCTGGGCTCATCGGTGGCGTGTTGTCTGTCAACCAGTCGACACAGAAAGTCCAGCTCCGGCAGCTCGCGCGTGCGGTAGCGGTCCAACTGTGCCAGCCAGCGTGGCACCTGGCGTTCGAGGAATCCCTCGGGCTTGCCGAGCCCGTCGAGCCCGCGGCTGCGCCAGTCGACCATCGACAGATCCGCGCAGCCGTCGACGTAGGCCATCCCCAGGTCGTAACGCAGCGCCGGCTGCGTGGCGAACGGCTCGGGCAGCTCGAAGCCGGGGGTGAAGCCGTCGACCAGTTCCATGATCAGGAACGGCGCACCCACAACGTCGGTGTCCTCGCACAGCAGTAGCGGCCTCGGGTGCGGTACCGCCGTGCCTTCGAGGGCGACGAGAATGCGCCACTCGCGCAGCGTGTTCGACGCGCTCGGATCGTTCTTCACGGCCGGCGGTCGGCGCAGCACCCACCGATGCGCACCACGCTCGATCAGGTACAGCGCGTTGGCGATTCCGGTGGCGGCACCGAAGCGTCGCGCCGAGAATCCCATACCCGCTCCCGGCAGACGCTCGCCGATCCACTCGTCGACACCATCGAGATCGAGCCCAGGGCTTGCCGCTGCTGTCACGTCGTCACCATAAGATGGTTGACAGTCACTGTCAACAGTGGCAGTCTCTGCCACATGGTCGATTTCGACATTCCCGACGACGTCCGCGAAATCCGCTCCCGCGTCGCAGCGTTCGTCGACGACGTGGTCAAGCCGGTCGAGCCCGAGATCGGAACCAGGCCGTTCTTCGACATCGTCAAGGAGCTGCAGGCCGAAGCCCGCGCCGCCGGGCTGTGGTGTCCCTTCGTCCCCGTCGAGTACGGCGGGATGGGGCTCGGCCACCTCGCCAACGCAATCGTGCAAATCGAAATCGGCCGATCCTTCTCGCACCTTGGCGCGTGGGCGCTCAATTGCATGGGCCCGCAAGACGCGACGATGCTGACCCTGATCGACCATGGCACCGACGAGCAGAAGGCGCGCTACCTCGTCCCGCTGGTGAACGGTGACATCCGAATCTGCTTCTCGATGACCGAACGGGCCGCGGGCGCCGATGCGACGGGGATGCAGACCACCGCAGTCCAGAAGGGCTCCACGTGGGTTCTCAACGGCGAGAAGTGGTTTACCTCAGGTGCCAGCATCTCGCAGGTGGCCCTGGTGATGGCCAAGACCGATCCCGACGCACCTCGACATCGCCAGTTCACGACGTTCCTCGTCGACCTTCCCGACCCCGGTTACCGAGATCGTGCGCAACATCCCGGTGATGGGCGAGGACGACCAGCCGACTTTTCAGGGTGAAGTGACGATGGGCCACGCCGAAGTGCGCATCCACGATCTCGCGGTGCCCGAGGCGAACATCCTCGGCGGCCTCGGCGAGGGATTCGCGATGGGACAGCATCGGCTCGGTTACGGACGACTGCGCCACGGCATGTGGAGCGTCGCGAAGGCGCAGGCGGCGCTGGACATGGCGACCGGCGCGGGCCTGTGAGCGGATGACGTTCGGCAGCCGCGTCGCCGACCGACAGGGAATTCAATGGATGCTGGCCGACTGCGCCGAAAAGCTCTACACGACAAGGCTGATGATCCTGCACCTGGCGTACAAGATGGAGCACGGTCTGGACCTGAAGCAGGAGAACTCGATCGCCAAGACCTACATCGCGCACATGCTGTGCGACGTCATCGACACCGCCATCCAGATCCACGGCTCGCTCGGGTACACCCACGATCTGCCCCTGGCCGCATGGGCGAACGAGGCACGCGCCAACCGATTGGTCGACGGACCCGACGAAGTACACCGGTGGACGGTCGGGCGCAACGTCGTGCGTGCGTATGAACGCGACGGCACGACGGCGGCCGCCGTCGGCGGAGACCTCTTCTAAGCCAATGGAATACAACGGAGCGACGGCGATCGTCACCGGCGGCGGACACGGCATCGGGCGGGCTCTGGCAGAGTCGCTCGCCCAGCGGGGCGCCAACGTCGTCGTCGCCGATATCAACCTCGAGCGCGCTGCCAAGATCGCCGACCGCATCGGCGGCTTGGCGCGTGCGGTGCGATGTCGGCGATCCCGATTCGGTGGATGCGCTGGTGTCGGCCGCGTTGAGAACCTTCGGGCCGGTCGACATCGCGGTATCCAATGCCGGCATGACAGACCAAGGCCACGACCTCGACAGCAGCGTCCGCCAGGTACGCCGCATCGTGGACGTGAATCTGCTCTCGCATGTCTGGATGGGCCAGGCGGTGCTCCCGTCGATGATCGAACGGGGTCACGGCGCGCTGATCCAGACGGTCTCGTCGGCCGCGCTCATCACCGGGCCGTCCGGGATGGGCTACACGCTGACCAAGCACGGGGCGCTGGGGTTCGCCGAGTGGGTCGCGCTCAACCATGCCGGCGACGGCATCCGCGTCGTGTGCCTGTGCCCCAATGCCGTGAACACCGGATTCCTCGGCCGCGACGAAGACCGCGAGCAGGGCGGCCCCGCCGCGCCGGATCCGGCGCTCGCCGCGGTACTCGGCGAGGTCGTCGAACCGGAAGACTGCGCGGCCTGTGCGCTCGACGCGCTTGACGCCGGGCGCTTTCTGGCGCTGCCTCATCCGCGGGTCGGCGAATCGTTCGTACGCAAGGCCACCGACTACGACGCATGGCTGTCCAGGACGTCTGCAGCGACTGCGCCGAATGCGGGCATGAGGGGCGTGTGTTGTGCTGTAACGAAGGTCACGTTACAGTGTAAAGGAGCTGAATATTTCACTCGAACAACTTCCCCATCGCCACATCTGAAGGGCAGGTCACCAATGACGCGGACCGAATACGAGGGTCGACTCTTCATCGACGGCGAGTTCCGCGAAGCGCGCTCGTCTCGCCGATTCGACGTCATCAACCCCGCCGACGAGTCGGTGGTCGGCACCGCCGCCGACGCCGGCCCCGAGGATGTGTACGACGCGGTGACGGCCGCACGCCGGGTCGCCGACGAGACGTCGTGGGGCACCGATCACAAGTTCCGGCGGCACTGCCTCGAGCAGCTACAGGCGGGGTTGCGCAACGAGGCCGAGGGTTTCCGCAAGCTCGTCACCGCCGAGGCGGGGGTGGCCAGCTCGGTCATCGTCAACCATGTCGACTCGATGATCGACGGAATGGACTTCTGGAACGACCTCACCACGTCGTTCCCGTGGGAGGAAGAACTCGGGCCCTACGCGTTCATGGGGATGAACAGCAACCGTCGAATCCGGTACCAGCCCTACGGTGTCGTCGGGGCGGTCACCCCGTGGAATGCCCCGTTCATGACCGCCATCTGGAAGGTCAGCCACTCGATGGCCACCGGCAACACCGTGGTGCTCAAGAGCGCACCGGACACCCCGTTGAGCGCCGCGAAGATGGCGCAGGTGATCGCCGAATCAACCGACATCCCGCCGGGCGTGGTGAACATGATCAGCTCCGAAGACAAGGCGATCGCCGGTGACGCGTTGACCGGTGATCCGCGGGTGAACATGTTCCACTTCACCGGCTCACCGGGGGTCGGCCAGCGCATCATGGAGCGCGCCGCCAACGGGATCCGCCACGTCGTGCTGGAGCTCGGCGGAAAATCGGCCAACGTGTTGCTGCCCGACGCCGACCTCGACATGGCCTCTGCTCTCGGGGTGGGGATGTGCATGTCGAGCAGCGGACAGGGCTGCGCGCTGGCCACCCGGATGATCGTGCACGCCGACATCTACGACGAAGTGCTGCAGCGCGTCGCAGCGATGGTCAGCAACCTGCCATGGGGCGACCCCACCGATCCGACCAACGTCGTCGGCCCGATCATTCGCGCCGAGCAGGTCGATCGCATGGAGGGCATGGTGGATCGCGCGAAGGAGGCCGGTGCCCGAGTGTTGTGTGGCGGCAAGCGCGGTGACCGGGGCGGCAAGGGATTCTGGTACGAGCCGACGGTCGTCGCCGACGTCGACGAGAACGCGGAGATCGCCCAATACGAGGTCTTCGGGCCGGTGCTCACGGTGATCCGCTACGAGGGAAATGACGACGAGGCCGTGCGGGTCGCCAACAACAACCGCTACGGCTTGTCGGGCTATGTGCAATCCCGCGATGAGGAACGCGCATGGCGGGTGGCGAATCGGCTGGAGGCCGGCACGGTGAACATCAACAATTCGTTCTACCTGTCCCCCGACGCACCGTTCAGCGGGTGGGGCATCAGCGGTCTCGGCAGTGAGCACGGCATCGCGGGGTTCCGCGATTACCTGCGGGTCAAGACCGTCGCCAGCCCGGCGAAGGTGTAATGAGGGTATGAGTGAAATGACCTCTGCCGCAGGGCGTCTACGGCTTGCCGACAAAGTGGTGGTGATCACGGGATCGGGCTCAGGGCTGGGCCGCGAGAGCGCACTGCTCTTCTCCGCTGAGGGCGCGACCATCGTCACGAGTGACAAGGTCCCCGGCCGAGCGGAAGCGGTGGCGAAGGAGGTGGAGGCCGCGGGCGGAACGGCGACTGCAGTCGACGCCGACGTGCGCAGTGAAGCCGACATGCAACGGTTGGTCGACGCCGCGGTGGACGCCTATGGCCGCATCGACGTCATGTGGGCCAACGCGGGTGTGCCGGAACCGGGCTTCGGCATGAAGTCGTTCGCCGACTCCGAACTAGAGGACTGGAACGACATCTTCGCCGTCAACGTCACTGGCATCTATCTGGCGTGGCGGCAGGCGGCACGCTGGATGATCGCCAACAAACACACGCCAGCCTGCCTGCTGGCGACTACGTCGGCATCGGCGTTCAACGCATATCCCGGGTTCCCGATGTACACGGCCTCCAAGGCCGCCGCCAACGGCCTGGTGCGCGCCGCCGCACTAGAACTCGGCAAGTTCGGCATCCGGGTGAATGCGTTGGCCCCGACCCACGGGATGTCGGTCAACTTCGCGCTGCCGCCGGAGGCGGAGGTCCTCGGCAAGTCCTACGAAGAGATGACGCCCTGGGACCCCGAAAACCGCGCGATGCCACTTCGCCTCGATCGCCCGCCGGTCATCAGGGACAACGCCAATCTTGCGCTGTTCCTCGCGTCCGACGACGCGGCGTACATGTCGGGGCAAGTCATCCAGTCGGTTGACGGCGGGAACTTCGCCCGAACGTCGATCATCTTCCCCACCGACCTGGGCCAAAGTGAGGACATCACCTCGGGCGCCATCCCCGACGAACTGCGCGGCCAGCTTGACCGCTGACCACCCCGTGTTGCGGATAACCCCGCGATGGACCGATCTGGATCCCATCGGCCATGTCAACAACAGCGTGTTTCTGGTCTACGCGGAAGAAGCCCGCGCGCGGTACTTGCGCGAAGCGCTACCAAGCGCATGGAACTCGGTTGTCGTGGTACACAACGCAATCGACTACCACCAGTCGGTTGAGGAAACCGATGTTGTGGAGGTGTCGTCGGTTGTGGAGAGCGTCGGCACCACGTCGATGACGACGGTGAACGTCATCGCCACCGCGCGCGGAAAGTGCGCCACGGTGAAGACGGTTCAGGTCGTCATGAAGGACGACCGGTCCAGAACCCGCCCGTGGACGGAATCGGAAAGAACGAGGCTCACCGAGTTAGCCGGCAACGGCGTGGCGAGTCGCCGAGCGTGAAGCTTTTCGCAATCGATTCACACTCGGCGGTCAAGACCAAGGCGAAAGGGCGTCGAGCGGAACGACCCTGCCGCTCAGCCCCTCCGGCCGACCCATCGTCCTGGGCGCCAGCATGCGGCGCGCGAAGCGCCATCCCTCCGCCGTCCTGACACACTCGTCTTCGTAGACCCCGAGGAACTGGATCGGGCGAGAATCCGAGGCGCGCCTGGCCCATTCGGTGATCGGGAAGCGGGCTCGCGCTGTGTCGCCGTCGACCTGCACCAGCCCTTGATGAACGGTTTGGAAGACGAACTCCAGTCCGGCTGTTGTCGCGGTGATGGTCTTGATGACCGCTTCTCGCCCGATCGCTGGTTCTGTTGTCGGCGAGTGCAGTTCGCCGTCTACCGCATACGTCTGACATGCTTCGGCGACATCACCACGCGACACCGCATCGGCGTACGCGGCGGCCAGGTGACCGATGGCCAGCACGTCGCACGCCTCACCGGCGTCCCGAGGTTCTCGTGGGATCATCACCGGCCTCCGATCATTCCGCAAAGCGTGGTTGGGCCCTCGCCTTCCCCACACATGTCAGGCGATCAATTCGTAGATGGTCGCGTTGGCGGTACCGCCGCCTTCGCACATCGTCTGTAACCCGTAGCGCTGGCCGGTGCGACGTAGGTGATGGACGAGCGTCGTGGCAAGGCGGGCACCTGAACAGCCGAGCGGATGGCCGAGCGCAATGGCGCCGCCGAGCGGGTTGAGACGATCCCATGCGGCACCCGTTTCTACTTGCCACGCCATGGGGACCGGCGCGAAGGCTTCGTTGACTTCGAAGGCCCCGATGTCATCGATCGACAACCCCGATCGCTTCAGTGCCAATGCAGTGGCGGGAATCGGTCCAGTCAGCATCCGCACGGGATCGGCGCCGCTCACCACGGCCGTGTGTACTCGCGCAATCGGTGTCATCCCGAGTGCCTTTGCGCGTTCGGACGTGGTGATCAGTAATGCGGCCGCACCATCGGAGATCTGAGATGCATTGCCGGCGCTGATCACACCGTCTTCCACGAAGGGTGTCTTCAACGCGGCCAGCTTTTCCAGCGTGGTGCCTCGACGGATTCCCTCGTCGAGCGCCAGCTGTCCGTCGACGGTCTTGACGGGGACGATCTCGTCTGTGAACAATCCCTGATCCTGCGCCGCCGCGGCGAGCTCATGTGAACGCAACGAGTATTCATCCAGTTGTGTGCGGGAAAAGCCGAACTCCCGAGCAATCAGCTCCGCGCCTGCGCCCTGATTGAACCTGCCGTTGAAACCAGGCGCCTGCAGCTGATCGTCATACCGAGTGACTGCGGCGCCGCCCATCTCGCCCGTACCGGGCACAACCGCCGCACCCATCGGGACCCCGGACATCATCTCGACACCACCGGCGACGATGACGTCAGCCTGTCCTGAGACTACGGTGGCAGCCGCCGTCGAGATTGCCTGCTGGGACGACCCACATTGACGATCTATGGTGAACCCAGGAATGGTCTCCGGCCAGCCCGCGGCCAGGACGGCCATGCGCCCGACGTTTCCGGACTGCTGCCCGATGCTGATTACGTTGCCCCAGTGCACATCCTCAACGAGAGTGGGTTCGATACCGGCCCGGGTGATCAACTCGTTGAGCACGAGGGCGGACAGATCAGCTGCGTGGACATCAGCCAGTCCTCCGTTGCGTTTTCCGATCGGCGTTCGTATCGCAGCGGTGATCACGGCGTCGCGCATGAGAGTTTGTCCTATCGCTGATTGGGCGGATCTGGAGTCCGCACGTCCAAGATTTAGTTCTGTGGTCGAATCACTGCGGCGCGTACTGAGCTAGGTCGAGCACGACAGCACCGCCGGAAACCGAGCGCACGGACCCGCGAACACCGGTGGGCGTTCGCTCGAACCGAGTCGCCCGCGGGGCGGTATTCGACACCACCAGTTCGCCGTCTTCGGCGTCGACGGCCCACTCGGCGGCGTTCACCAATGCACCGGGTTGTCCCGGGACACCCAACGCCAGCGCCGGTCCGAGGTGGACGAACGGGAGAACCTGCGGCGCCGTCCCCGAAAGATGGGCCACGGCGTCCGGGCGGGCCCACACGGTCTCAACATCGGCCAGAAGTTCGGCGAGCGGGGGATCCTCATTGGCAAGGGCGGCAAGTGTGTCGCCGGCCAAACCGAACACCGCCTTGACGGGAAGTCGCTGCAGGAACATCGAGGTGCGCCTGGCGTCGAAGTTCCACACCTCCGCGGTGAGATAGGTGACCCCGATCCGGCGTAGCGCAGTGACCACAGGGGCAGTCCACGGACCTTCCCACTGGCTGATCGTGATCAGCACCAGATCCCCGGGCCCCAGGCCGGATGACCGTCAGGAGTGATTCCGCCCATTCCACGTCGCGCTCGAATTCGTCCCACCCGATCTCGAACTCGAGAAGGCCCGTTGCTCCGACCGGGCAACTGGCGATTCCGAAAAGCGGTGCGCGGGGAAGGGTTTTCGCCGCTTCGGTCATCGATGCTCTGACTCATGCCTTCACCACCCGGGAGAATTTCGCCACGCTGGAGGCCGTTGCCAGCAGGTCGTCGATGGGGCACAGCTCCATGTCAACGCCGACACCGAGTCCCTGTTCGAGCACACCGGTCGCCCGGCCCCGCAATTCGTCGAGGTCGCCGGTTCTGTCCGGTGGGTACCCGGCCCGAATCCTGAGCCGATCCATCGAATCCGAGTAACGGACCACCTGGAAGATCCCATCGCCCAATTCGGGTATCGACTCGAGGAGCTGCCAGATCTCGCCCACCATCGATCGGCTTGCCGCCGACAATCATTTCGTCGCCGAGCGGCCCAGTACCCACATGCGGGCATGCGTGCGCCCGCTCGGAGCCGGCTCGCGGGTTATCCGCACCATGTCGCCGGAGCGGAAACGGATATACGGCGCCGCCCAGTTGTCCAGATCGGTGGCGACCAGCTCGCCCGCCTCGCGATCGCCAACGGGTGCCCCGGTTATCGTGTCGAGCGTCTCGGCCAACACGGTGTCCTCCCAAAGGAAGTAACCGTCGTGCTCGCGGCCCTCCCACGCGGTCCCCGTGTCCCCGGCACTCGTGTAGGTGTACAGGTCGACGCCCCACCGGTCGCGGACCTTCTCCGTCAGCATCTTGCCCAGCGGCATGCCGGCAAAAGCGGCGCCCTTCAGCGACGACAGCATCGACCTCATGTCGTACTGCTCTTCGAGCTTCTCGAACTCGAGCACCAACGGCAGGAAGAGCTGCACAAAGGCGACGTCGTATCGCTCGATGGCGCGTAACACCTTCTCGCCGCACCCGAGCCAGCAGTCGAGGTACACCGGGACCAACCCCAGCATGTGGAGGAAGTCGTCGAAGTAGTTGCGGAACGACCCCGCCGGCATCAACACCTTGTCCCCCGGGCGAAGTCCGATCTCCCAGAAATTTCTCGCATAGTGCGTCGGCAGCGGCGGGGCTACTGTCCAGATCTCGGGGATCAGCTCGGGCATACCGGTAGTACCGGAAGTCGACGTGATCGACGTCAGCTCCGAGACGTCGACGCAGAGCAAGCCGCCGAACGGGTCACCGGTGCGATCCCGGTATGCCTTGATGTCGTCCTTGCAGAACGTCGGGATCTTGGTGGTGAAGTCGTCCAGCGAGCGGATGTCGTCGGGCTTGACCCCCGCCTGCGACCAGAGTTCCCGGTAGAAGGCCGAGCGCTCCCAAACGTATGGCACCAGCTCGAGAACTCGCTTCTCCTGTAGCTCCGCTATCTGCTCCCGGGACGCGGTCTCGATGTCCGGTTCCAGAAAACGTCGATCGTCGAGTTCGGCGCGATCAGGTGTGTCTACGCTTGTGGGCGTTGTCATGTGCTCCCCGCGAGTACGTATGTTTGTTCGTTTACCTTACACTGTAACGTGGCGCCCGCCACATAGTTATAAGTATTGATGATTTAGGCCCCTTGGGAGGAACGCCATGCCCGATGTCACGCTGTCCGACATCTGCAGCGAGCACCGCCGCCGCTATCCCGAGCGGCTGGCCGTTATCGACGGCGCGAAGCGGCTACACCTGGCCGCAGTTCGATGACCGGGTCGTCCGGGCGGCCGCGCTGCTGGCGGACCATGGAGTCGCACGCGGCGACCGGGTGTTGTGGCTGGCGCAGACATCGTCGCGGTTCCTCGAACTCATGCTCGCCTGTGCACGCGTTGGTGCGATGATCTGCCCGGCCAACTGGCGGCAGTCCGCCGAAGAGTTCGCCTTCGTCATCGACGACTTCGACCCCAAAATCGTCTTCTGGCAGGAGGAGGAGATCGGTGGTCAGGTACGCAAGGCGCGCGACCTGGCGTCGTCGAGCGCGGTTTGGATTCAACACGACTCATCCGAAGTCGGTGGTTACGACGACTTGGTGGCCGCAGCTGGCCCGCAACCGGTCGCTGCGGAGGTGGATCCACACGATGCGCTGCTGGTCATCTACACCGCCGCGCATTCCGGTCGCCCTGCGGGCTCGATGCTCAGCCATCGCAACCTGATCACAATGGCGCTTCAGACGGGCAGAGTCACCGGAGCCGACGAGACCTGCATCTTCGTCAACTCCGGCCCGCTGTTTCACATCGGCAACTTCCAATTCGACTCGCTGCCGGTGTTCGTGATGGGCGGCACCAATGTCTACATCAGAAGGATCGAGGAGTCCGAGCTGCTGCGGCTCATCGCCGAAGAGAAAGTCACGTCGGGGTTCCTGATGCCGCCCACCATCATGAAGCTCAAGGAGCTGAACGCAACTGCAGGGCTTGATATCTCGTCGCTGCGAGCGGGCGCGTTCACGCCGCTGTGGGGCGATGCGTTGCCGCCCGACCCAACCCGATGGGCCACCGAAAGCGGCGGCTTCGGTCAGACGGAGGTGACTGGACTCTCCGTGCTGAATGCATACGGCGGCAAGGGGCTTGGTAACTCGGGTCGGCCAATACCCTTGTGCCAGGTCCGGATCGTCGACCCCGGCGGGGCGGAAGTGCCGGACGGGTCGACCGGTGAGATCGTGGTCCGCGGCGACACCGTGCATCTGGGCTACTGGAATCGGCCTGAGGTGAACGCGCGGCGGATGCGTGAGGGCTGGTGGTACACCACTGACGCAGGCCGCCGCGAGGCCGACGGCACCATCACGTTCCTCGGCACCATGACGCGGATGATCAAGTCGGCCGCGGAGAACATCTACCCACCGGAAGTGGAGTCATGCCTGGCGAGCCATCCCGCCGTCAAACAGGCGGCCGTTATCGGTGTCCCCGATCCGCAATACACCCAATCAGTGAAGGCGGTCGTGGTGCTCGAGGACGGCCGCAACACCTCGGAAGCCGAGCTGATCGAGCACTGTCGTTCACGCATCGCGTCTTACAAGAAACCGAAGTCGATCGAGTTCGTCGACGAACTACCGACGATCAACGGGATAACTGACTACGAGGCGCTTGACGTCAAGTTCGGCGGCGGCGGCTACCCGGGCGGGACCAACGTGTAGCGCTCCAATGCGCCGGGCACCGAAAGGTTCGATTCCACCCGGACTGGATTCAGTCGGCTGATGAGGCTTTGTGTTGCGGCCGAAGATGGGCTGTATCCGCCAACGATGCAATGTAATTGCTGATACGTCGACGAGCAGCGCTTAAATCGGTGCTCGGATCGGCCGCCCACTCGTAGGCGTATCCACGTGCCATCGACAATGTGACGCTCGCAACGTCGGCAGGCTCGGACTGAGGTGAGAGTTCACCGAGAGCGACAGCCTCCCGCGCCGCCTCCTCGGCCTCTTTGCGTAGAGCAGCGGTCTGCTCCCTGACTCGCGTTGCGGCCCATCTCGCCGTGGGCTCCAGTGCCAGCATCAGGTACGCACGGGCTTCGTCGGGGGTTTGAATACACCGGTAGAGAGTGCAATCAACGATGGCGGCTAGCCGAGTGAGGCCCTTCTTACCTTCGGTGGCCTTACGAAACTCATCGCCATTCTTGTCAAGCACCCGATCGAGCAACGCCGTCAGCAATCCCGCCTTCGAACCAAAATGATGGGTCGCCAAGCCACGGCTGTAGCCCGCGAGTTCGCCGACCTCGGCCAACGTCATGGCGTTGTATCCGCCCTTACCGATGGCCTGAATGGCCACCTGACACATCAGGTCGATGGCGTTCTCCCGCTGCGCTTCCCGCTTGCCTGCCATGGGAACTCTGTCTCCTTAGATAGCTCGAGAGATGGTCTGGAACAACGTCATCCGTCGCCCAAGGTGATAGGCAGATACTCCACCATCCGGACGGCGATGTTGTCGTAACGCGGCTCGTCACCTTGCGTGATGCAGTACCGAGGAAATCGTCGGTGGAATTCCTCGATCGCCAACCGCAGTTCGAGACGCGCGAGGTGCGAGCCCAGACAGCGGTGCGTACCGCTCGCGAAGACCATGTGAATCTGCCGTGACCGCTCGAAGTCAACGCTGAGCGGATCTTCTATCGTCGTGGGATCTACGTTGGCAGCGGACCAAATTGCATGGATGGCTTCGCCCGCGTGGATCATCTCACCGCCTAAGTCGATGTCCTCGGTGGCGTACCGCGTGCCCGCCGGTACCGGCGATTCGTATCGCAGCAACTCCTCCACCGCTGCCCTGATCGAATCCGGGTTCTTCACCAGAAGGTCCCGCTGTTCGGGATGGCGGGCCAGCCAGGAGAAGATGCACGACATCGACGCAGTGACGGTGTCGAGGCCGGCGAACATGAGCAGAAAGAGCATGTTCAGCAACTCGAGTTGCGAGACCGGCTCGCCGTCAACGGATCCCTGCATGAGAGCACCGAGAAGATCGTCGCGCGGCGGATGCTTGCGCCGGGCGTCGATGAGCGCGTTGAGGTACTCATAGAGCTTCAGGCCGGCGACCGCCGCCGATGCCATCTTCTGTTCTGGCGTATCTCCCTGCGCGTGGATCACCGCGTCCTTGAACTCGAGGAAGAAATCGAGATCTTCGGTGGGCGCGCCCACCAGTCGCAGGAAAGTCAGACATGGCAGGGGAACGCAGAACCTTTCGTACAGGTCCACTTCCTTCTCGTCGCTGAAACTGTCGATGAGTTCGGCGGCCAACACGCGGAAGCTGGATTCGAGCAGTGCCACACGCTTGGGCGCGAACAGGGGGTCGAGAAGCTTCCGGTATTTCATATGGTCGGCGCCATCTATCTCCAGAGGAATGAGCGCGCTGTTACTGCCGAGAATGGACCCGCGACCCCCTTGGCCGAGGACAGCCGGGTGCCGATTCACGGCCAAAATGTCCTTGTAGCGATAGAGGTGCACGACGCCGTCGATGCGCTCCAAGCGGACATCCTTGGCCTTTTGATGCCAATAGGTTTGAGGCTCGCTCTCTGCCTTGACCTCAGTGAAGATGGGCGCCAGGCGCGAGTCGAAAGGCTCGGTCGACGTCGTCATTGCGGCAGAGCTCCTATTTCGCCGCTCAAGCTTTCTTCCGCATACGTCAGGAACTGCAGCGGGTTCACGCACATGAGCTGCTCGTCGATCACGGTGACGTTGCCATCCGCGTGGTGGAACTTGCCGCTGGCCGAGCACAACATCCAGATCTCCAGCCGTACTCCCAACACCTGCACCCACGGGAAGAATGCTCGTCCGTGAGCGGAGATGTCGAGGACAAGCGTGCCGCGATCAGAGGCGAGGACCAGGTTCCACTTGCATGGAAGGGACAGCCCGCTTCGACGGTCGGACCAATGCTCCATGACCGTATTGGTGATCTGACCCGATTCATAGGCAATGTCCTCGCCATCGACGCGGACGAAGCCGAGATCAAGCCCTGGGCCTGGGTACCGGAAGAACCAGACAGCGATGTCCGGGTTGATCAACCAATTCCAGTAGATGGGGTCGTAGGGTGCGTTGTTGCCGATGTTGTTCGTTTCTCTGCCGACCGTCATGTGCTCTCGGATCCCATGCGCGACAAAGGTGTACGGCTTGCCCTCCACGGTGATCGTGCCAGCGACCTCGCTCATGACGTCATACCAAATCGGCACGACGGCCGGGTCGTCCGACTTTCCCCACGGCCACAGCGGCGGATACGTTGGGGTGAAGGTCAGGTCGAGATCCACGCCGGCGTGTTCACCGCGGATGTGCCACTTCTCCGGAGTCGCCTGGTAGACGCGACCTCCAATCGACCACGAGACTGCATCGTCGTCCTCGGTGATGGTGAGATCCGAGCGAGCGCGCAGCTGTGCCGCCTGAGCACCGTTGGAGATGAAGGTGTGATCGGTCAATGCGCCGCGGCGCTCGGACGGGACCATGATCAGCGTGGTCGCGTGTTCGATGGTCTGCCCGGTGTGCAGCCACTGCCCGCCCTTACGTCCGGAGATGATGCAGATGCGGGTCCACAACAGGAAGTCCATGCCGTCGGACGAACCGACGAAGGTGAATCCACTCTGTTGCCAGAACTCCTGGCCAGGCTCGGGCCGACTGTACGACTCGACTTCTGCAGATAGGTCGATGGGCGCGAGTTTCACCGTCATTCAGAGGTCTCCTTGAGTTGTCCGTCTTATTCCGCGGGGCGAGGCCGAAAGCACCGTCGTCGTCAGCACCTTCGGCGTGGCGGTCACTCCCCGTGCGCGTCGATAGATGTCATCGATCTTGCGCTCGCCGACGTCGACACCTCTGGTGATCTGGCCATTTTCGACGCGGACCACCATGACGTACTCGTAGCTGACGCGTTCGCCGGTGCTCTTGATCCGTCGATGACACCTCGCATAAACCGCCACGAGTTCGTCGCCGAACGGCACGCAGTCGAGCAGCTCCTCCCCCACCTCGTCTGGCTCCATGAATTGCGCTGCCTCACGGGATAATTCAAAGACTGCCTCTTTCCCGAGCGCCATCTGCAGGTTGCCGTGAGAGCTGGTTCCGCAGTAGGTGACGTTGTCCGCAAAGAGGGTGTCCCACCCTCCTTCGAGGTAGCCGTCCATCGTGATACCTGCGTCGGGATCTGGCCCGCTGAACAACGCTCGTGCCAGGGCGACGTTGGGGTGGACGTCCGTCATTTCGAGGCCGACTTCAGCGCGCCGAATGAGTCGACGTTTCCGCGCTCTCCCGGCGCTCGCTCCACGACGTTGTCGGCACCACGACGAAGTTCGGGAATATAGGGAACATTGCGGTTGGTCGACTGTCGATCCCCTGGATAGCGAGGCACCATTCGGCCCGCAGCGTCGACGCGGAAGCCGAGCAGATCGAGTTCTTCGGACGACAGGCTCTTGTACACATCGTCGTGCAGGGACTGCAGGAAATTGTCGATGGGCTTGACCCAACTCTGTCCCCAGATGCAGCCCACCGAGTACCGAACCTTGTCGGAGGTCGACGCACCCGATTGGTGCCAGATCCGGCCTTCCCAGGAAAACATGTCCCCCGCCTGACACACGATGGGAAGGGTTTTCGCATCCTGAACGCTGTGCGCACCGCTGTTGGCATCGAAGACGAGCTCCGGTGGTGGACCATGATGACTTTTCGGAACTACCCGCGTTGCGCCCATATCTTCTTCGAAGTCGCTCAAACAGAAGAAGAAATTGAGGAAGATCGGAGTTTCTGTTGACGACCGGAACCCATTGCTGATCGGTATGGATCGTCATGGCCTCGCAGCCTTCGCGCTGGATGATTCCCGACGTCGATGACAGTTGGTACGGAACACCGCGGAACGCGTGGGTGCAATATTCACCGACGACGGGATTCTTCAAGACAAGGTCCATGAAGATGCGGCCCTTGTTCACCAACATCGTGACGTTCTGCCATGCCGGCAGCTGACCGTCCGCGCCGCCGTACCACGTCGTCCCAGTGAAGCTCTGGTTACTGATAAGCGCGACATCGTGTTCGCGCTCCAGGTCGGCCTGCTCAACAAGCCGCGCCTTCAGCGCTTCCACCTGCTCCGGTGTGAGGACGTTCTTGTGGACCACCAATCCGTACTCATCCAGCGTTGCTTTACCGGTTTCTATATCCGTCACCGGGTCAGGCATCGTCACCTCATCTATTGATGGGGCCACCGTGTCCACGTCGTAAGCCATCCGAAATCCTTTCCGTTACTTAGCGTTCGCGCCGTCAGGCGAGTCAGGCCATGTTCTTGCTGACGACGGCGCCGCTAAGGACCCGCGCCTTCCGGAGCCACGGACGCTGGTCGATGAGGTACAGGTACGGGATCATCAAAAGGGGCCCGACGATATAGACACCGTTGAACAAGAACATGCCGATGACGCCGGTGTATCCGTCGAAGCGGGTCTCCGTGTCGATCACTGAGTTGGCAACCCAGATGACCCAGAACACGACCATCATCCAGGTTGAGGTGATCATCCAGCCGAGGCCCCACGGCTTACCCTTCATGAAGCCCCAGGCTGCGGCGAGGCGGCACGGCCACACCACGAGAACCGCTGCGAGAATCAAGGCCTTCTCGCCCGGGCTACTCACGCCACCGAGGACAACGTCGCCGAGTTGACCGGCGTTGATGCCATGGTTGTATCCGCCGTCGAACACCCTGCCGTAGATGAATTCCGCGGTCGCGGTGATGATGGCCCGGCCGGCGAACAAATCAATCGACCAACCGATGAAGTTGGCGGCCGAGTCCCCGATCGCAAACCCTCCCACCAAAGCCACATGCCACGGAAGGCTCGGGATCGCTCCCTGGCGCTCGGCACTCCGACTCAACATCTGGCCCCAAAGCATCAGCGGAAAACCGATCGGCCCCAGGAAAATGGTGCTGGTCAGCAGAACACCCCAGAAGAAGATCAATTCTCCTTTGCGATGCTGGCGCTGAATTTCGGGACTGACCAGAGTCCCCTCGATCATCGTCTCGCCGGACGTAATCGTCGCGGGACCACGCTTAAACATCCCTAAGATCCCTTCGTTCGGAAATAAATTCGTTGCCCGCGAGATCAGACATGCTGTTTTGAAGCGAAAGTTGCTTCATGAGCTTTCTGAAGCCATGGCCGATGGTCAACGAGGTAAAGGTACGGAATCATGAGAATGGGCCCGACGATATAGACACCGTTGAACACGAACCAGCCGACTACGCCCATGTATGTGTCGTAACGGTTTTCCGTGTCGAACACCGCGTTGGACACCCAAATAACCCAGAACACGAGCAGCATCCAGGTCGAGGTGATCATCCAACCCAGCGCCCACGGCTTGGCCTTCATGAAACCCCACGCCGCAGCTAGGCGGCAGGGCCACACGACCAACACCGCACCGATGATCAAGGCCTTCTCACCGGGGCTGTTGACCCCGCCGAGGACTATGTCGCCGAGTTGCGTGGTGTTGACCCCATGGAGGTATCCGCCGTCGAACACCGTTCCATAGATGAACATCGCAGTGTGCGTGATGATCGCTCTGCCGGCGAACATTTCGATCGACCAACCGAGGAAGTTGGCGGCAGCGTCACCAATCGTGAAGCCGCCGACCAAAGCCACATGCCAGGGAATGCTCGGTATCGCTCCGAGTCGCCTTGCGGCTCGGGTCTGCAATGCACCCCAAATGACCAGCGGAAGACCTAGGGGGCCGGCGAAGACGGTACCCATCAACAGCACGCCGAGGAAGAACAAGCGCTCCCCTCGTTGCTGCTTCTTCTGAACCTCGGGGCTGACCTGTGTCGAAATCGGAGCCTTACCGCCTTGGCGACTCAACAGACCGTCGGTCATGGTGTCTGCCATCCCCAAACCAGGACGCCCCAGGGCATCAGCAGCGCTCCCTCGACCAGAATTCCGAAGCTGACGACGAGAGCCAGTACCAACGTCACCTTGACGATTGTCGGGAAATTTTTCCAGGTTCCATCCTGGCCGCCGTTGCCACCCGTCTCGGCGTACAGATCTCCGGCGTCCGCGCCGGCTGCCATCGCAGACTCCGGCGATGGAAGCATGCGCCTGTCCCCGAGGAGCGCCATGAGCTTCCACCAGAAGAACAGAACAGCGACATCGAAAAGAATCATTGGTATGTAGTTATCGAGATCCGCAAGTCGGAACATTGATGTAGTCCTAACGCAGTGCCGGTATCAGAATTCTCAGAATGGAGTAGCTGGGCCGGGCCCTAAGCTCACAAGGATGGCGATCGAGAAAAGCGCCAGCATCAGCAAAAAATAGCTCCACACAAAGATGCGGACGCCTTTTAAGCGTTCCTGGTATTCCTGTGACTGGTCGTCCATCGCTACTCCTCGTCGGAATTGAGTTTGTGCCCAGGTTGTACACACGCAGCTAAATACGAGACGCCGTCAGTTCTCCAGAGGTGTCGGCCCTCGTTATGTCGACTCTTCACGTTATGTTCGCTTAGCGTATGACAAGTGAGTCTGTAAGTCAACGCTTGTCACGCGACTAGCGAAATTTTGGACTACCGATCCCATATCGCCGGCATGATGTCGTGCTCGGGCGCGGCAAGTGCAAAATTGGATATCGGCAAAACCGTTGCGGGACTTGGTTGGTCGCTCTCGCCGACGTCGACACCACCTGCCGCGCAGCGGTTGGAACCTGTATTTAGTACATCCGCATCCGGATGAACGTCGCGGCGATCAAACGATCGCCTCGCCCGGCGTCACGCAGTGCGACGCGGCAGCCGACGGAATCGCCCTCGACGGCGGTGAACACGGGCGTAGCGATGAACGGTCCGACGCGGCCAGGCGCGACAACTGTCATCGCCAGATGCTCGACGACGAGTGCATCGGTGCCCAGTTCCCGCTCGGCGCACTCCAGCGCAACGGCTTCGGTCACCACAAGCATCGGGGCGTGATGCAGGTATTCCTGACCGACCTCGAGCGGCAGCCGGGGTATCTCCAGCGAGCCGTCAACACGCCGACGGCCGGAGTACGCATGCCACAACGGCGGCAGACCATCCCACCCGAGCTCGGGCGCCCCCGGTTGTGGGAAGCAGAAGCGGTGCGGCATATGGCCGAGCACCGCCCAGTTCGCGGTGCCGAATCCGATGTGCCGGGCAGGATCCTGGGCGTCGGTGATCTTCGCTTCGGTAAACAGCTGCGAGCGCATCTCCGTGGTGATCTGCCCGTCTAGATGAACCCCGCGAACGTCGACGGCGCAATCGACGATGTTGACGTCGACCTGGGTGACGGCGAGGACCCTCATCGACTCGACGTTGACGGTGGCGGTGTCCAGCATCGCGATGGCAAGCGGTGACGCGAGCACAGCGCCGGCAGGTGTCCGCATATCTGAGCGCAGATCGAGCACGTTTTCGGCGCGGATCGAATCGATGGCCTGCGGCCGCGACCCGAGGTAGGTGTAGCTCATCAAAACCCCGCGCGTGGCCGCCCAATCGCCTTGCGGATCGGGCGCCGGTCGGCGCGCCGCGGCTGTGTCAGTCACCGGATAGCGGCGGTGTCGTCCAATTTCGGCACGCTGAACAGCTCTTCGAACGTCCCTCGCAGCACCCGTTGCTTGATACGCGGATCGACTGAGTCGAACAGTTGGTGCAGCGTCTCCTGGGTATGACCGTAGGTGCCTTCAAGGTGGGGATAATCGTCGCCCCACAACACGTTGTTGTAGCCGGTGTCCTCGATGATCTGCACCGCGCTGATGTCGTGCTGGAAGGAGGCGTAGACCTGCTGCCGGACGATCTCACTGGGCAGGCGATTCAGCCTCGGACGCACGAACATTCCGTGTTGGCGGTACGCCTCGTCCATCCGGTCGCCGATCGCGGGAACCCAGCCGGCGCCACCCTCGGCAATGAGCACCTTGAGGTCCGGGTGCCTGTCGAGCGCGCCACCGGCGACCAGATGCGACACGACCCGCATGCCCGGATACGTCGTCTCCATGTAGTTGACGACCGCACCTCCTGGCCCGCGGTAGACGACGTTCTCGCCACCGGTTCCGATGTGGTAGGCGAGCACCATGTTGTTGGCGTCGGCCGCCGACCACAACGGCTCCCAGAGATCCAGACCCCAATCCAGCTCGGCAGGCATTGTGCACGGCAGGAAAATCGACTGAAACCCTTGTTCGGCAGCCCATTCCACTTCCGCTGCGGCGTCAGCGGGCTCAACCAGGGGCACGATCGCCGGCGTGAAGATGCGCTTCTGCCAGGACATCACCTCTTCGACCGACCACTCGTTCCACGCGCGGGCTACCGCGCGGGACAACTCGGCGTCATTGATGTTCACCGACCAGAAGCCCGCCGAGGGAAAGGCCAGCTGGCACTGAACGCCTTCTCTGTCCAGGTCCTGCAGCCGGATCGCGATGTCCGACGCGCCCGGTGGTCGCATTGCGTCCATGAAGTCATTGAGCTGGCGGCTCAACTTCTGGCCGTCGACGTACACGGTTTCGTACTTTTCGCCGCGCTCGGTGCGCGGGGCACGGTCTGCGAGCCGCTTGGGCAGCCGCGACGTCCACAGATCCGCGGGCTCCATCGCGTGGGAATCGCCCGAATGGGCCCAGATCTTCTCCCGCTCGATCGTGCCGATCGATTCTTCGGTCACCTGCGTCATGGTCGAGGGCCCTTTCGGTCGAGCGTCACCACGTGCACGCATCTGACCTTACACTGTAACGTTGAGGTTGGCCAACAGCTTCAGGGAATCGAAAACAGGGAGGTCACACGTGGGCACGGACACCACCGCGCAGGCAGGATCGACGATCTCCACTGAACGGGATTTCGAGGGCGCACTGACTCCGGACACACTCTCGGCGCTGATGCGCTCGACCTGGACATGGGACGACCGCGCACTGCGGCGCGATCTCAGCGCACTCCTCGTGGAAATCGTCGCCGCTCGGGGCGACGTCGCGCAGGAGGCCATCGTCGCGGCACTGCGCGCGCGGGGCCTCGCCGCCGGCGCACGGTTCGTGGCCAACGTACTGGGGCCCCACCTCGTCGCCGACATCGACGGCACGCGTCGCGGCGGATTCCTCTCGGCGGCAATCGATCCGGCGGCTTTCGACCGTGTCGCCACCAGCACCCGCTCCGAGGTTCAGTCGCTTGCCGGTGGATACCTGCGCGCGATCGCGGACAATGCTGACTACCCCGACGAATCGTCATGGCTATCGCTCGCGACCGCCGACGGACTCGGTGAGGCGATGCGCGGTTACGGGTACACCCTCGCCGGCTCGCCGCTCCTCGGAAACGTCGCACTGGCCTGGCAGACGCTCCGGGCGTTGGGGCCCGACGGATCCGATTACGCGGACCGGATCGAGCGGGGCGAGATCAGCGCCACCTTCGCGGTCGCAGAGCGGTCGGGGTCGTGGGATCCCACCCTCGTTCGCACCAAGGCAAGTCCCGGTTCCGTGGGTTGGACGCTGACCGGGGCGAAACATTTCGTGCCGGACGCCGCCACCGCGAATGTCGTTTTGACCGTTGCCCGCTCGATCGCAGGCCCGTCACTGTTCGCGGTCGACGCGACGGCGCCGGGCGTCACGGTGACCGAACTCGCCGGGATCGACGCGACCCGCCCACTGTTCACGATCGAGTTCAGCGATACCCCTGCCGAATTGCTCGGCCGCGAAGGACGGGGCGGGGCGTTGATGAGCCAATCCATCGACCTGCTGATGACTGCGTTGGCCGGCGAACAGGTCGGGCTGATCGAAAGAGCGATCGATGTGCTGCTGCGACACGCGCCTGACGGTTCGCTCGATGAGCAGTTCACCCAGGTTGTCTTGGACCATGCCGCCGCGACGTCGCTCTGGCGGCAGGCTCTTGGCACCGAGGCGGACGTGGGGTCGGCCGCGGCGGCCCACATCGGTTGTTCGACCGCGTCGTTGCGGGTGGCGAGCCTGGCCGCCGAGGTCGCGGGCGATTCCGAGGAGGCCGCCGCAATACAGCGACGCGCCCTGTCGACGAGCCTGCTACTCGGCGGGCCCGCCGTGTTCTACGAGCGATTCCTCGACCGCCTCGGAATATGAGACCGCCCAACCCGAGAGCCGTCATCTAGCATCAATGGATTGATTCGGGCGAGAGAACGGAGTGTGCAGATCGCCGCCAAGGAGGCCGCCGCGGATACGGCGTCGCGAACAGCGAAGCGGGGTAAGCCACCCACGCTGACCGAAGAACAGATCGTCGACGCGGCGCTGGACATCATTCGCGCCGAAGGTCTGGATGCGCTGTCCATGCGCAGGTTGTCACGCGAACTCGGGCGATCCGCGATGGCGCCGTACTGGTATGTCAGCGACAAACGCGAACTCCTCGACCTCGTCGCCCGCAAACTTCTTTCGGAAGTCGTCCTGCCTGAGCCGGATTCGGGGCCATGGGAGGAGCGTCTTCGCGCGGTCGTGACCGGCATCGATGCGCGTCTGCACGCTCATCCCGGTGTTGCCACCGTGCTGCTGGAACGCATGCGCAGCACCGACCGGCGCCTGATGAACGGGATCCTGGAGATACTGCAGAGCGCCGGATTCGAAGGGCCGAACATCTTCTTGTCCTACGCCATGATTCACACCTACCTGTTCGGTCGTTATCAGGTGGTGGAACTGGACACTCCCGATCCTTCGGACGTGGACCCAGGCGATCTGGAAGACACCCTGGCCAGACTCGTGCCCCACTTGGAGGGCCTGCACGGACGTGACTTCTTCACCTACGGCGTCGACACCATCATCGAGGGCCTGCGTGCGCAGCTCGCGGCTAAGAAGTCGAAGACTTCGAAGACATCACGCCGCCGTTAAAGCCCGGCGCACCAGTGCGCTAACCGGTCCCACAGCGCAGTCCTGGTTGTCGCGAAGTTGTGCATATGTGCCATGCGGTCGCAGATGACCATTGTGATGTCCGAGGAATTGCTGTAGGCACTGGGCTCGCGACGCGGTTCCGGAGCGGTGTCGCGCTCCCCCAACCCGATGAAGACCGGAACGGTCAGTGCGGCGGCCTCTGCGCTGATGTAACCCGGCGAGAGCATCGCCACTACACACGGCGGGATGGTCTTGCTACCGAAGGCGGGAGCGGTGTCGCGCAACGGATATCCGCCTGATGTGTCGGCGGCGACGATGTCGGCAGGCACGTCCTCGTAATGGAAGGGATAGAGGAATTCGGGAATGGCCGCCGAAGCGGCTTCAACCGAAAAGGTTTCCGGCGCATCGTCGCGGCTGTACTCGAAGTTCTTGACGTAGTCCGCATCCTCGGCCCGCGGCAACGGCAGCACGGTGTGGATCGCGCTGTAGCCGAGGACCGCGACCGCGTCGAAGGTCCGGTGTCGGCCCGCCATGATCACGGCGACGCCGCCGCCCATGGACTGGCCCATACCCACGCGGGGTCCGACGTCGACCGGCGGGTAGCCGGCCACCGCGATCACCGTCGCGCAGTCGTTGCGAGATCTGCCGCACGGCAAGGTCGTTCGCGGCGGCGATGTCCTCAATGCGTAGCGACGTCGGCGACCTCAGGGGTGCTCTCCCCGACGCCGAGGTGGTCGATGCTGACCACGACCAGGCCGCGCTCGACATGGTGCGCTGCCTGGCTGTATCCGCTGTGCCCTTCGAACTCCATGTCGAAGTAGCCCCGCGAGTAACCCCCGCCGGGCATGGCGAACACCACCACCTGCCGATCCGTTATTCGCTCAGGTGGCGGCAGGTACGCCGTCGCAACGATCGTCAGTGGTCGGCCGAGTGCGCACGACTCGGTGACATCGACGGCGAGATCCGCTCGTCGCATGTATCTAGCTGGGGGTGAACTTGATCGGCAGCTTGGTGGCCATCCGAACCGCGACATTGTCATACACCAGGTCTTCGACGGCGGGAACGGTGTAATCCGGTATGCGGGTCAGGATTTCGTCTAGTGCGATTCTCAACTCCATCCGGGCGAGGTGTGAGCCGAGGCAGCGGTGGGTGCCGCTGGCGAACACGATGTGGCTCTGGCGCCCGCGGTCGAAGTTCACCGTAAGGGGATCGTCATAGTGGGTCGGGTCGACGTTGGCGGCCGCCCAGAACGCGTGGATGGCGTCTCCGGCCTTGATAATCAGACCGTCGCCGAGGTCGATGTCTTCGGTGGCGAACCGCTGACCGGACGGAACAGGCGACTCGTAGCGCATGATCTCCTCGATGGCCGCGGGGAGCAGCGCCCGATCCGCCACGAGACGGTCGCGCTCCTCGGGATGTTGGCCCAGCCATGCAAAGATGCACGACAACGATGACGTCACCGTGTCCAGTCCGGCGAACATCAATAGGAACATGATGTTCAGCAGGTCAAGCTCCTCGATCGGCTTGCCGTCGACCTCGGACCGCAGCAGCACGGAGATGACGTCGTCCTTCTGCTCGGTCTCCTTGCGACGCTCAGCGAGGAACTTGACGAAATACTCGAGCAGCTTGCCACCGGCGGCCGCCATGTTCGCTTCCGTCTCCTCTACGGTGTCGCCTTCGGGATGGATCACGCCGTCCTTGAACGCGATGAAGAAGTCGAGATCCTCGATCGGCGCACCGACCAACCGCAGGAAAGTCAGCGACGGCAAGCGGGACACAGTATTCGTCGTGCAGTTCGGCTTCGCCGCGCGATGCGAATTGGTCGATGAGTTCTCCCGCGAGCTGCCGGATCTGCGCTTCCAGAGGGAACATCTGCTTCGGGCCGAAGATCGGGTCGAGCAGCTTGCGCCACTTCTTGTGGTCCTCGCCGTCGATCTCGAGCGGGATCAGGGGGTTGTCGTTTCCGAAGCTGCCGCCCTGACCGCCGTTACCGAGTATCGCGGGGTGACGGTTGATCTTGATGATGTCGTCGTGGCGGTAGAGATTCCACACCCCGTTCGACTTCTCGGCGCGGACCTTGCCTGCCTTCTCGCTGTAGAACGCCTGCGGGCTCGCCATCGACTTGACCTGCTGGGTCAGCGGCGCAAGCCGCGGATCGAACTTCGTCGCTTGGGTCATCAGTCCTCGTTCTCTGGGCCGTAAGAGGCGGGGCTTTCGCGCTCTGACCTTACACTGTAACGTGACGTGGAGCACAGGAGAAGAGACCCGGTCAGCTGATTCGTCTCATCCGCACCACGGTCGTTGCGACGACCCGGTCGTCTCGGCCGCCGTCCCGCAGTTCGACGCGGCAGCCCGCCTCATCTCCGCTGACTCCGACTGCCACCGGTACCGCGACGAACGGACCTACCCGGCCCGGCGCCACGATCGTCGTGGCGATCTGGTCCACGCACAGCGCGTCGGTGCCGAGCGCCTCGGCGCCCGCTTCGAGCGCGGCGGCCTCGGTGACGACCAGCATCGGCCCGTGATGGAGGCGATCGGCGCCGATCTCGGGCCGCAATCCGGGTATCTCGAGCAGACCGTCGGCACGCCGGCGTCCGGTGTAGGCCTGCCACAGGGGCGGCAGTCCTGACGTTTCGTCGACTCCGCTCGCCCGGTTCGGGATAGGCGAAACCTTCCGGCGTCGGGCAGATGACCGACCAGTTCGCCGAGCCCAGGCCGACGAGCCTCGCCCGGTCTGCCGCGTCGAAGAACGACGCTTCGGTGAAGATCTGTGACCGGGCCTCGGTGGCGACACGTCCCGCCACGAACACATCGTCGATGCCCCTGCCGTGATCGATGATCGGTGATGTTGACCTGAGTGAGCGCGAGGATGTTCACCGGGTCGACGTTGACGCCCGCGGCATCGAGCATCGCTATCGCCAACGGCGCGGCGAGCATCGCACCGCCGGGCGTGCGCAGGTCGCGCCGGATGCGCAGCAGGTTCTCGGCATGGGTGCGGTCGATCGGGCGCGGCGCCGAGGCCAGATAGCGGTAACTCATCAAAACGTCTTTGCTGCTTGCCCATTCGCCGAAAGGATCGGCTGCCTCGCGGCGAGTCGTGCTGGGTTCGGTCATCGGTCCTCCTGGTCGGCGAGTAACGGGCCGAGCCGCGTACAGATCGTCTCGATGTTGCGCATCACCATGTCTTCGCTCATTCCTCCGATGGACGCCCACAGGAAGACGGTGTCCACCGGAGCGCCCGCGGTGCTCGCGCGGATGTGCTCCGCCACGTGCTCCGGCGTGCCGTAGGTGAACGAGCCGAGCGGGCCACCGCCCTCGGCGTTGACCACGCGGTCGAGGTCGACGGGCTTGGGCGGCGGACGGTCGGTGCCCTCGACCATGTGCCGTCGGTAGGAGTTCAGTTGGTGGGCAAGGTGTTCTGACACCGTGGGCCAGTCACGTTCGGGATCGTCTGTCGCCCACGCCTGGGCCCCGCCTGCCATCACACCCATCTCACGCGAGTGGCCCGCCTCGGCGAGACCCTCGGAGTACGGGCCCCACAGCGCCGCGTCCGCCGACAAGAGTCGCTCACCCAGGAGTCCGGCGCGCCGAGCGCCCTGCGGACCCTGATACCCCATCCAGATC
The DNA here is from genome assembly GCA_963721195.1 of uncultured Actinomycetota bacterium. Lineage (GTDB taxonomy): Bacteria > Actinomycetota > Actinomycetes > Mycobacteriales > Mycobacteriaceae > Mycobacterium. The sequence goes on from CAVRIH010000006.1 coordinate 481,859, forward strand.
GGCAGGCGCTCCTGCACCGTGCCGGGCCGGATGCCGTCCTTGCCCCACAACTCGCGAAGCCGCCGCGCTGTGCCGTCAGTCTGTGCGTACAGCGCCGTCATCGACGCGTCGAACAGCTCGAATTCCGGAACCCGGTATCCGGTACCGAGACCCAGATCGAGGCGGCCGTCGGAGATCAGATCCACCGCTGCGCTCTGCTCGGCGATCTCCGCCGGATGATGCAGCGGTGCGATGACGATCGCCGTTCCGAGCCGGATGCGCTGCGTGCGGGCGGCAACGGCGGCAGCGAATGTCAATGGCGCACAGAGGTAATCGTCCTCGAAAAGGTGGTGCTCGGAGAACCACGCCGAACTCGCGCCCAGCCGCTCCGCCTCCTCGCAGGCCTCGAGTGTGAATCCGTAGAGGCGCGACGGACTCTGCCGCCATTGCAGCGGGTTTCGCAGATCGAAGTAGACGCCGACCTTCACGGTTGCCTCTCCATACGGTCGTCTGTCGCCGATTGCAGGCGCGGGGCGGCCGGCAAATCGGGGTAGAAGCGTCGGGCCCACAGCCGCAGGTCGGTGAATGCGCGACCCTCGACGGTGGCCAGGGCCGGTGGATCCTCGAACCGCTGATGACTCCAGATCAGTGATGTCGTTCGGCAATTGTGCAGTGGCGGCATCGATCCGTGACTTGAGCACGCCGGGGGCGTCATCGCCGGGCAGCTTCTCCAACCACACCGTTTGAAACATTTCGCTGGTGCCGGTCGTCAACTGGCGTGGTGGACAACAGAATCAGCGTGTTCGACGACCCCGACAGCGAGGTGTAGCTCAAACCGACGCCGGCGGCGAGGATCGACAGGGTGTCGCCGTCGTGGCTGTCGGGGTCCATCTCCCGCCACCGCGACCCGAACCCGATCTGGCTGAACCACCGCGATTCGTCCTCCCACCGTCGCAGAAAGACCGGATGGTGCTTCGTGCCGTGCACGTAGCGGAAATGTATTGGATCGGCGGCGTTTTCGAGCACCACCTGTGGATGCAGTGGAAGGGCACCGTAGCGGATCTGCCCGTGGGGTGAGGCCGGGTGGTAGTCCAGCGCGGCGGTGTGCGGCCGCGGTGTCGGTGAAGATGTTCGGCGGCTCCCAGGTCGGCTCACGACCCTCCGCGTCATGCCATAGGTACACCACACCGAACTGCTCACGCACGGGCCACACCCGGATCCGTCGTGAGCCGTTGGGACGGTCCGGCTGATACGGAATGAAGGTGTTGCGGCCGTCACTGGTTCCAGTGCCAGCCGTGAAACGGGCACACCACACAGTCGCCCTGCACACTGCCGCCGTAGCCGAGGTGGCCGCCGAGGTGCCTGCAGTGGGCGTCGAGGATGTGCAGTGTCCCGTCGTCATCCCGATACGCGACCAGTTCACTGACCGAAGTAGCGAAGCGGCCGCACGGCGCCCACCGGGATGTCGTCGGACCACCCGACCTGGAACCAGCCGGTCGGCAACCAGTGCGGCGTCAACGACACCAACGGCTCTTGTCCACGGTGTAGAGGTACGGCAGCACGAATACCGGGGACAGGTAGAACAGGTTGAACATCCACCAACCCGCGACCCGAATTCGGAATTGGCCATCCGCTCCGGGAAGTCCAGGCTCATCGCCATCGTGTAGCCGGTCCAGAGGAACAGGTACAGCCATCGCCGAGATCTTCATGAAGTGCAGTCCCCAGGTGCGCATCTGCATGAATGCCCAGGCGCTGACCACCCGCATCGGCATCAGGATGAAGACGGCAAGGTATTGCCACATCTTCTCGGAGTGGTTCGGCCACGCCACCGAGTGCGCCGCTGTTGTAGTCGAGATAGAACGCCCCGTCGAAGAAGCGTCCGTACCCGGTGATGAAGGTCTCGCCGAGAACGGTGTTGTGCGCGAAGGTGTCAAATGTCCACGGCGAGAAGTTGATCAGACCGTCGACCAAGCAGAACGTGCCGATGATCGTCGCCGCCCAAGGCCGCACATTGGTGCCGGCCTTGACCGACTTGTACAGCTTCCAGAGTGCGATGCCCAGCACGATCGGACCGATGGGCCCCAGAATCATGGTGCCCGACAGGATGCAGCCGACGAGCAGCCAGCCATCGGCAGGCTCGATCCAGCGTCGCGGCTTGGCGGCGTCCTCGCCGCCCTCGATGTCGGTTGGGTGTTCTTTCAGGACCATCCGAACCTCACCAGAATCGCAGGGAACATCGCCATGCATTCGACGAGGAGACCGACGAGGAGCATGAAGCAGATGACTGTCAGAACCTTGTGCAACCGCGGCGTTTTCGTCGAGTGTCGACTCCGCCGCGGGAGGACTTGATTCGGCGGGTACCAACCTGCTGCCGAGGAACCACCACACTCCGATGATCAGGAGCGTCGGCCGCCACCATGCCGGCCAGTATCAGGGCATCGTGCAACATGGCTTTCCTATCCGTAGTGCGCTGCTTGTAGCGCCTGGACAGTCACGATCGTGATGATCCAGGCCGCCGCCAGAATGAAGAACAGCGCGACGGCTGCCCCTTTGGATTTCGGCAACTTGTTCACTGAACTGCCTCCACTTGCTTTCTGTTCGACTTTCGGTTAAACGTCGTGTGCCATATGCCTTTTGAGCCCCGCCAGCAGAATGTCCAGAGCCTCGGCGAAGGTGTCGATGTCGGCCTGCCTGCGGGGCCGGCCCTCCAACGCCACCCGCGATCCCAACCACAGCCAGGTGACGGCGCGATAGACGCGGTGAGCCTCGTCCAGCGTCAGCCCCTCGTGCTGCAGCGCGGCCATACCCTCGCCGGCGAAGTTCGTTGGCCTTCGGCGAGCTCGGTGAATGCGCGATGACCACTGCGTCCAGTCCCGGGTACCGATCCATCAGTGCCTGGATTCCGAGCACCTGCGCGCGCAACGCCAGCCAACCGTCGCCTGCGTCGGGCGCCATCGGCGGGGCCTGACCCAGGATCTCCTCGACCACGAGCGCCAGGAGTTCGTCCCGCCCGGCGACGTGCTTGTACAGCGCGCCGACGGACACCTGCAGTTCGTCGCTGACGGAGCGCATCGTCAGGTCGGACACGTCGTTTTCGGGCGATCTTCAGTGCCGCCTCGACGATCGCCTCCTCGTCGAGCCGCTCCTGTCGCACCTTCGGCCTGCCAGCCATACGCCGTATAGTAAACGGTGTTCGCCATGACCGCAATGGTCCGGCGAAGTTACTTCCCGGCGTTGTTGACAGCAGCGGCAGTCTCCAGGTCCTCGACCGCAACACAGGCCCGCCGCCAACCCGCTTCGGCGTTATCCGGTGCCTGCAACCCCGGCCAGGCGATCGTCATCGCTGTGGCGTCCCACGCCTCGGCCGAGAACAACCGGTATCGCTCAAACGCCTCGTCCCGCCCCGGCACCTCGGTGACCCCGCCCTCCCGCAGACCGTCGAGGTAACGTGCGAGCAGGTCGCGTTCGTGGTCGCGGCGGATATCGGGATCAAGTCCGGTGATCATCCAGTAGGCGACCTCACGCAGACCGGGACCGCGCCAGATAACCTGCCAATCAAGCAGACCCGAGCGGCCATCGGGCAGCGAGTATGTGTTACCCAAATGCGAGTCGCCGTGCAGCAGGGTCAACGGAGCCAGCTTCGAACTCCCGGTAGTAGGCGTCGATGTTGGCATCAAGGGCGGCTGCCGTCGCGTGAACCGCCGGAGTCGCTTCGGGACGATCCAGCTTCAAGGCTCCGCGCCTGCCCCGTTTGTAGAACAACTTCAGGACCGCATTACCGGGCCGCGTGCTCCACGTCCGCACCCATTTCAAGTCACCGTCGAACCGCGGGCTTTCCCAGAACCTGGAGTGAAGTGCGGCGAACGCGTCTACCAATCCTTGGGCGTGCTCGATCTCGCAACGATCGGCAAGCGCGTAGGGTCGGGCGCCGTCGGCGACGATGTCGTCGAGCACAATCAGAAATCGCGCTCCTATCCCCGCGTATGAGTACCAGGCCGTCGGGCATACACCAGCCAGCTCGCCGGCCACCTGCTGGTAGAAGCGGACCTCGTTTCTCGACATCCCCAGTGCGGCAACCATTCCCCTGTTCTTGGCGGTCAACGGGCTGCTCTTGACGAAGACGTTGGCCGGCAAGCCGGCACGTTTGCCTACCTCGTTCCACTGAACCGCCAGCCGCCGGCGGTCCGTCGTCCCGGTCGTCCCATCGAGAGGAGTCGCCGCCAGTGCGACCGCGCCCGGAGCTCGCGTCCCGATGTTCATGGTGAGCCATTCGGCGCTGAGGTCCGACGACCTGGACGGTCCGCGCGTCGGTACCCACGGCGATGCCGACGCGACGAGCTCCGCGACTGCTCGCGCGTTGGTCACGGCGTTGCCAAAACTCATCGCGGACCTCATTATTTCTCTTGGGCGTCCGGCACCGGGCCGAGTCCGAGGTGGTGGCAAATCTCGGCGAGCGTCGTCCGCAGCTGTCCCGAGACGCTCTGCGCCGATGACCTCTTCGATCTCCGCATTCAGCTGTTCTGCGATCGTGGCCGCGTCGGCGATCAGCGCCCTGCCCTTGTCGGTGTAGCGGACGATCTTGGCTCTGCCGTCAGCCGGGTCGGGTACCCGCTCGACATAGCCGAGACCCTCAAGCTCGGTGACGAGCTGACCGACTGCGTTCTTTGTGACATCCATTGCCCTCGCAATGTCGGTGATGCGGCTGCCCTCCCAGCCGAGGAACACCATGAAGCGAGCGTGTGCAGGCCGTAAGTCCTTGTGCCCCAGGGTGTGTGCGCGACTGTTGCTTGCGCGCACCATCCATTCGCCGAATTCGATGGCATGGCGCTGCAGCGAGTCCGCCTGAAACTCGAGTAACCGACGCTCGTCCATAGGCCCTCCGGCCGTCGCGGGCCGATTCGGTTGACATCTCGGGCCCATTTTAGTGAAGCTTACTTCACTATTGTCAATCCAGCGAAGAGGTGCCCATGGTTCTGGCAGCGCAAGACCTGATCCCCCCGGTCACCGCCGCCCCGGCAGGCGTGTGGGTCTTCAACTGGGTCGTCCCGATCGCCGGAAGCATCTTCATCGTGCTGGCCATCGCCGACGTGGTCCGCCGCCGCCGACTCACCTGGGGCTTTCTGTTCTTGTTCAACAGCATCGCCGTGTACTGGATGGAGACGATCGGCGACTGGGGCCAGATGCTCTTCTACAGTCCCGCGTTCGCCGAACACCATCTGTTGGACTGGCTGCCGCTGAAGACACCCAACGATCCACTCTTCATGCCGTTCGCGTACGCGGTGTACTGGGGGGTGCACGCACTGCTGGTGCTGTGGCTCAGCCAGTGGGTGTCATCGCGCACAGGATGGAGCATGCTCAAGTCGCTTCTCGTGCTTGCGATCCCGGTCAATTACGTCTGGGATTTCGTGGTCGAGGGCACCGCCACGGCGATGGGTTGGTGGACGTATGACCCGGGAATCGGACCGGTGCTCGAGTGGGGCAGCGGCGGCCGGATCACCCTGCTGTGGACCATCGGCATCATGTGCGTCTGGCCCAACCTGATCGCCTACTGGGCGGGTAAGCCCCCGATCCGGGGACTCAACCACCTCGAGCGGTTCTGCAGCCTCGACCGCTTCACGGTGCCGAAGAAGCCCGGTTCGCCCAGCGCAACCGCCGCTGACACAGGATCAGGGCGGCCTCGCCGTGGCCACCAAGCCGGTGATCTTCACCAAGCAGCAGGAGTTCGACGCCTACCTCAACTACGACGTCACGATCCCGCGGTGGCGATTCGAGCTGATGCGGCTGGGCGCCTGGTTCGTCGGTTTCCAGGTGAGCTTCTTCTTCCTGCTGGTGCTGCCGCTCGTCGTATTGCGTGCCGTGACCGGCGCCGACAGTCCGTACATTCCGTGAGCCGACAGGACGTGACCGATATGAACACGCAACCGAGACGACGAGTGAGCATGAAAGACCTTCCCGCCGAGTTCTTTCTGCCGCCGCCGACCAACGCCGCGACTGTGGCGCGAGACCGTCAGGCTCGTCGGCGGCAGCGTCGCCTTCATCGTCGATTCTCGGCATCATCGTCGCGCTCACGCAGGGCATCGTCGTCCGCGTGTGACGCGGACGGTGTCGGCTCAGCCCCCCGGCGGCACCAGCATGGACTGCCACGTCTGATCCGCGGCGCCATTGGCGAGGTCTGTCTGCTCGTAGACCTTTCCGTCCGGCCCGACGTATGTGCCTGTCGCAGGGTCGTATTCGGCGGCCACGATCGGCGGTGCCGGCGGTGGAGCAGCTACGGGAGGTGGAGTACCGGGCGGCACGTGCGGAATCGGCTGCCCGGACAGGGTGCCGTTCGGGTCGCCCTTCCAGTTGTAGCCGTCGTTGAGCGGGACGTAATTCTCGTCGCTCTCGCACATCTTCACCGTCGGGGCGCGCTTGCCCGGGACGGTGACGCACGGCAGGTTGCGCGCGCCGCGGACGTTGAACGGCCCATCCTGGGGGACGCGGCAGTACACGTCGCCGGCCGGTCGGTCCGGATAGTCCTGAAGCGCGGGCACCCGCTGCTGCTGGGGCGGGAGGAAGCCGGTCGTGCACGGCGGCGGCAGATTCGGTTGAGGTTCAGCGTCAGGTAGTCGCCCATGTAGTCCTGTTTGGTGTCCGCCTTGTCCACGCCGATCGCCTGAGTCGTCGCGGTGCCCTGCGGCAACAACACAATCAGCTGTTCGAGGCTCGGCTGATAGTCGACGGCGACTTCGCCGATGCTCGACCAGGTTGGCCAGCACGATCGGCAGCGTGGGCTGCAACCGGTCGAACAGCGCCCGCACCTCGTCGGCCGCACCCGGCCCGTTCTCCAGGATGCCTGCCACCGCGGGGTCCTGCGCACTGCAGCTGGCCGGTGATGCGACGCAAGGTTCGATGCCCACGCCTGGATCGCGCCACCGCTGTCGGTCTGCGAATCGAGGATCGGTTCCGACTGATCGATCAGGGTGGTCAACGGGTCGAGGTTCTTGCGGGCATCGATGGCCAGGTTGGTACCGCCGTCAACCAACCGGCGACAACTCCGGCCCGAGCCCGCCGACCGCCGTGTAGGCCTCGTCCACTGCCGTCCTGAGATTGTCCCGCGGAATCGCGGCAAGACCGCGGTTGGTGGCATCCAGGACGGTGTTGACGTCGATGGGCACCCTCGCGCGGTCCTGCGGGATCACATCGCCGTCTTTCAGCTTCGGGCCCTCGCCGCTGCGCGGGATCAGCTGCACGATACAGCTCACCGACCGCGGACTGGCTGTGCACCTCGGCCTCGAGGTCGGCGGGGATCGGGACATCGGAATCGAGCGAAAGCATCTGCCGCGACACCGGTATCGGTGATCTCGACGCTCTTCACGATGCCGACCTGGGTGCCGCGATAGGTGACGTTCCCGCGCGGGTACAGGCCACCGGCTTCCGGCAGCTCCAGAGTGACGCGATACTGCCCGACACCCATGAGCGCGGGCAGGCGCATGTACGAGATGACCATGATCCCGAGCGCCACCACGGCCAGCATGGAAAAGATCAGCAGCTGGATGATGATCTGTCTGGTCAGTATGCACGTTAGGGCCCCTGATCCCAGCGATACGCCTGGAGCAACGGGTTGCCACCAGGTGGCGGGACGTGATGGTTGCACGGGCTGGGCATTTGGCCGATGGTGCGGCCCCAGAACAACTCCATCCATGTCAGATTGCATTCGAATCGCGTCCCGGTGAACATCCCTTGGTCGATCCGGCTCAACGTCATGTCGACGATCAACGACAAGTTCGCGTAGTCGCCCCGCATCCAGTTGGTCAGCGTCTCTTTCGGGAACGGGAACGTCGGCAGGAAGCTCAGCGCCCGGGTGAGCGCGGGACCCGCGTTGGCCAGCGATTCCAGCACCGGCCCAAGGTCTTTGAGTTCTTGGACGAGGGCTTCTTTGGTCTGGTCGACCGAATCGGCGACAAGCGCGCTGAACCTGCCCAGCTGCGCGAGCGCCTCGGCGAGATTGTTCCGTTGATCCTTCAACACGGCAAGGGCATCAGGGATGGTTCGTAACGCCTTGTCCACCACCGGCTTCTGCTCGGCGAACTGGCCGACGAGGTTGTTCAGGCTCTCGTTGGCCTCGATGATGTCGCCCTTTTGGTCGTTCACGTAGCTGATGAACATGTCGAGCTGTTCGATCAGGCTGCGCAAGTCGGATTCGCGGCCGGCCCACGCGGTGCTGAACGCCTCGGTGATGTCCTGAACGTGGCCGATCCCACCACCGTTGAGCAACATCGTGACGGCGGCCAGCGTCTGCTCGGTGCTCGGGTATTTACTCGCCGACTTCAACGGGATCAACGAACCTTCGTGCAATCTGCCCTCGGGCGCCTCATCAGTCGGGGGCGCGAGTTCGATGTGCAGTGAGCCCAACAAGCTGGTCTGTCCGAGCTTGGCAGTCGCGTTGGCGGGAAGCTGGACATTCTTGTTGAGCTCCATGGTGACCAGGGCGTTCCAACCCTGCCGCTCGATCTTGGTCACGTTGCCGACCGTGACATCAGCGACCCGGACCCGGGAGTTCGGTTCGATGTTGTCGACATCGGGCATCTGCGCCTGAATGGTGAATGCGCCTGGGCCACGGCCCTCGACCCCCGGCAACGGAACCGAGTTCAGCCCCTGCCAATCACCGCACCCGGACACGACGACACCGAGTGCCAGCAGTCCGGCGCCGGCGCGCAATCGAATTCGTTGTCTGCCCATCATGATGGCCCCATTCCAGGCGGCACCATCAGACCATGAAGGCCGTCAGCGGGATTCGTGGCCACCACGGCCTCGGCAGGCAATGGGGGCCCGGGTGGCGGCGGAGGCGGCGTGCCATCGGGCGCCGCGGGCGGCGGCGCGGCGGGCGGCTGCGGCGGAATGTAATTGGGCCGCATCCACTCCTCGCTGTACGTGATCTCGTTCGGCCGCGCGGTGGCGCCGACGAAGAGGTTCTGGCCGATCGGCGGGAAGTTGTACTGGCGGTTCTTGATGATCGGCGCCAGGTACTGCACGCACAGCTTCGCCGACTGCTCGGCGTTCAAACGCGACGCCGCCTGCACTGCACCGCACAGGAAGCTGATCGGGTTGGCGAAGTTGTTCACCGCCAGGATGGCGCTGGCCGCACCCTGCGCCGGTTGATACACGTTGACGTAGTTCTGGAAAGTGTTGGGCGCCACGTGCAGGAACTGCTTGACGTCGTCCAGGCTGTCGGCAAGGGCCTGGGTGACCCCTGCCAACTTGTCGGACGTCGTGCCAAGCGTTTCGCGGTTGTCCGCCACGAAACTCTGGACCTGTGGGACGACCGCGTTGAAGTCCCTGACAGCGTTGGCAACCTCATCGGGATTGTCGGCAAGCAGGCCGGTCACCGACGCCAGATTCTGGTTGAGCTGACGCATCAGAGTCGTGCTGTCCTGCAACGCCGAGACCAGGATCGACAGGTTCTTGATGGTCGAGAAGATGTCGGTGCTCTTGTCGCCGAGGGCCGAAAAGGCTTGCGACAGCTTGATGACGGTGTCGCGGATGTTGGCGCCCTGGCCGCGCAGATTATCGGCGGTGGTGTTGATGACGGAGCCCAGCGGACTCACCCCACCGGGCTCTGTCGGCTGCAACTCCTGGGCAAGCCTTTCGAGCTGCTGACGCAGGGTGTCCCATTCGACCGGAACCACCGTGCGCTCGCGCGGGATCACCGCGTCATCGGCCATCGTGGGACCACCGGTGTACACCGGCGTCAGCTGTATTGCGCGGGAGGTGACCAGCGTCGGAGACAGGACCGCGGCGTTGGCCTCGGCCGGCACCTTGTACTTGCTGTCGTACCAGAACGAGATCTTGACCCGATCGGGCTGCGGCTCGATGTTCGACGATGCGCCCGACGTTCACACCGAGAATGCGTACGTCGTCACCTACGTAGATGCCGTTGCTGTTCTCGAAGTACGCAACGACATTGGTGCGGTTGATGGTGTCGCTGGTCCGCAACAGCACGACCACGCCCGCAACCAGCAGCACGACGAGGCCTACGGCAACCCAGCTCTTGCGAATGCGGTTCATCGCCCCGCCTCCCCTGAAACCGGCGGCATCTCACCGGGCGCGGGGACCATCACCGGGCTCGGCGTCGGGATGGGGATGGACCCCAGCCCCGGCGGTGCTTCCGCGGGCGGTCCCGGCGGCGGCCCGCCAGGCGGCGGTGCGGGAAGCGGCGCACGGTAGGGGTAGCAGCCAGTCGGGCCGGGCAGCGGCAGGCCAGGCGGACCGCACCCTTGATCGCCGGGATTGCCGGTAATGGCATCGGGCAGATGAAGATTCGGATCGCCGCCCTGGCCGGTCCGCGGATATGGCACCGGCATGCGCGGGGACACCCGGTGTGCCCACCGGCGGATCGGTCCGCTCGGACGGCAACAACACGTTGGGATCCAGACCGAGATCGGAGAACGCCGCATCGACGAACGGCTGCAGGAACTGACCCGGCAGCAGATTGGCGATGTAGTTCTTGAAGAACGGCCCCGACGAAACCGACTCCCCCAGCGACATCGCATAGGAACTCAGCAGTTTCAGCCCCTTCTGCAGGCGCTCCTTGCGGTTGTCGAGGACCGTCAGCACGCCGTTGAGCTTGTCGAGTGCGGGCTTCATCGTCTCGCGGTTCTCGCCGATGAATCCCTGCAGTTGTTGGCTCAGCGCGGAGATACTGCCCGAGATCTGATCGACTGCGGCGCTCTGGTTTTGCAGCTCGGCCAGCAGCGCGTTGGTGTCGGCGACCAGACTGACGATCTGGTCGCTGCGCTCGGCCAGCACCGCCGTCGACTTGTTGGCGTTGGTGAGCAGTTCGCGCAACTCCGCGTCGCGTTCGTTGAGGGTCTCGGAGAACCGGGCGACGCCCTCGACCGCGACCCGGAGTTCGGGTGGGGTCTCGGAGAACGTATCCGCCACCACCCTCAACGAATCGGACAGCTGGTTGGTGTTCAGGCCGCTGATCGTCGTCGCGAGTTCACCGAGAGCGTCCGGCAACTGGTACGGCGACGTCGTGCGGTCGCGCGGAATCGTGCCCTCCTGGCGACCATCGCCCCGCGACATGACCTCGAGAATCTTCGTGCCCAGCAGGCCCTTGGTCTTGATCGCCGCTTCGGTGCGGTCCCCGAGTGCGATGTCGTCGTCGACGGTGAACTTGACCAGCACCTGCGGCCCGTCCAGTCCGATCGACTGCACTTCGCCGACCCGGAACCCCGAAACCTGTACGCCCGCACCGGTTGTCAGGCCGCCGGCTTCGGCGAAGTACGCCGAGTACTCCTTGGTCTGGTTCAGGAACGGAATCTTGTCGTACTGCAGGGCGACCAGCACGATCGCTCCCGTCAGGCCCAGGCCGATTGCGCCCATGATGAACGGACTGCGTTCGGAGAACGGCTTCATCGCGGCGCACACCTCCCCGTCGGCTGTCCAGCGATCTTCACGTACACCGGCTGGCCACCCTTACCGTTGAGCTTCAGGACGATGTCGCAGAGGTAGAACGAAAAGAAATCGCCGTAGAGACCCTGGCGACTCAATGTTTGATATGCGTCCGGCAGCGTGTTGATCAAGTTGTCGAAGTAGTCGTGGTCGGCCACCACGATCCCCGCGGCCCGGTCCGTCTCCTGGATGGTTTTCGCGAACGGCGGCCTTGCCTGCGACAGCAGATCCGCGACGCTGCCGGCGGCGGCATTCGCATACGCGACCCCGTTGCTGATGTCGGTCTTGCGGGCCGCGAGACCCTTCACCAGTTCTGAGAGCGAGTCGACCGCCTTTGAGAACTGGTCACTTTGGCCGCCCAGCGACCCGAGCACGGTGTTGAGGTTGACGATGACCTCGCCGATCAACTGATCGCGGTCGGCCAGCGTGTTGGTCAGCGCCGCGGTCTGCGTCAGGAATGAGCCGATCGTCGCGCCCTGGCCCTCGAAAGCCTGAATCAGCTGCCCGGACAACGCATTCACCTGGTCGGGGTCCAGCGCCGAGAACAGCGGCCGGAATCCACCGATGAGCGCGTCGAGGTCCAGCGCAGGCGATGTCCGGGCCAGCGGAATCGTCTCCCCCGGTTTGACCTTCGTCGTACCGCCGGCGCCCTCCACCAACGAGAGGTAGCGGCCGCCGATCAGATCGTCGTAACGGATCACAGCCCGATTGCCGTCGGTGAGCACGACTGAATCGTCGGCGCTGAACTCGACGAGTGCAGTCGTATCCCCCTGGATCGAGATGTTCTCGACCTTGCCGACCTCCACGCCTGCGATGCGGACGAAGTCGCCGTTCTCCAGCCCAGTCACATTGAGAAATTCGGCCTTGTAGGTATTGGCCTTCTCGCCGAACCGCAATTGCCCGAACACCGCATACAACGCGAACACACCGAGCAGACACACGGCCAGGAAAATGCCGAGACGCACCGCTGCGCTCTTCCAGCTGGCGGTCATAACGGCATTCCTTTCTCGGTCGGTGGGTGGATGATCACGGTCCTGGTGCGGCGAAGTGCGGGAGCGGAACCGGCGGCAACGGTGTCGGTTGTTGGAAGGCAGGCGCATGCACCACGAACGGCTCCGATCCCGGCGTCGGACCCGGATCCCGCGGCGCTCCCGGCGGAGGTGCAGGCGGCAATCCCGGCCACAGCGGAGTGCCGTCGGGGGCGTACAGCGGCGCGCCATACGCCGGGGCACCCGGATACGGAACCGGTCCAATTGCAGGCCCGCCGAACAGGTTTCGGATGCTCGGCGGCTCGGGAACCGCACGGGTCGTCGGCAGATAGTTGACGTAGCCGGGGAATCCGATGCCCGGGTTGGGACGCCAGTCCACACCTGTTCCGAAACCGGTGTTCGTGACGAGCTGACGCACCGGCCAGTTGTGTTTGACCGTGGGCAGCGACCCGCAGCCGGGCTTGCCGCCGGGTCCGCCCTTGGCACCGATGATGGGCAGGTGCCGGGGGTAACTGTACGGGTCGTCCCCGAGGGCCAGGCCTGCGTCAAGAACGATCGATCTTCCGTTGCCGCCCGGCGCTTCGTAGCCGCCGTGGTCCAGCAGGTACTTGGCACCGACAAGCAGGCAAGTGTAGGACGGGTTGTATTTGTACAGCAGGTTTGTCGTCGGCTCGAGCACGTTGATGGCCTTGATCAGATTGGCCTGACTGGGTGCGAGCAGACTGATACCACTGTTGGAGAGCCCAATTGTGCCCAGCAGCAACGCATCCAGGGCATCTGCATGGCTGGTAACCGTCACGCTGGTCGTGCTGGCCGCGTTCAGCGTCGCGAGAATGTCTTGTGCCGCAACGCTATAGGTGTCACTGAAGTCCCGCAGTGCCTGCCAGTCGGCGCGCACGGTCTCACTGCGCGGATTGAGCGCGAGGAGAACCTGATTTGCGTCAGTGGTCGCCTGGCCGATCCGGTCACCCTTTCCGCGGACACCCTCGGCGAGTGCCGACAGCACACTGTTGAGCTTGGCCGGGTCGATCTGGTCGAGCACGCCGACCACGTTCTCGAACACCGTGTTGACCTCGACGCTGACATTGCGTGAAACCAAGACCTGACCGGGCCTCAGACGCTGCGCGCTTGGATCGCTCGGGTAGACGAGGTCGACGAACTTGGCACCGAACACGGTGGTGGCGCGGATCTGCGCCTCGACATTGGCCGGGATGTGCTCGATCTGATCCGGGTAGATCTCGAGCTTGAGTTTCACTGGCTCGCTGCCACCTTCGACCGCGGCGACCCGCCCGACCTGGACACCGCGAAGTTTGACCTTGGCGTCGCTCTCCATCACGAGTCCGGACCGGTCCGAAGTCAGGGTGACGGGCACGAACTTCTTCAGTGAGCCGGTGAAGAACGCGTACGTCAGCCAGATGGCGGCGATCACGAGCAGCACCAGGATCAGCGTCCACCAACCGGGGTGCAACCCCTCGTCGTCTCTTACGTCGGCCATGGCGTCATCCAGCCAGATTGAAGTTGCCGGATTGCCCGTATACGGCGAGCGAGATCATCATCACGACGAACGCCGCGACGATCAGCGAAGTTCGCACCGCCCGTCCCACAGCCTCCCCCACTCCAGCAGGCCCGCCACTTGCCGAGAAGCCGTAATAGGTGTGAATCAGCATGATGACGACTGCCATCGCGATGCTCTGAACGAACGACCAGACAAGGTCGGTGGGATTCAGGAATGTCCTGAAGTAGTGGTCGTAAACGCCCGTGGACTGACCGTAGATCACGGTGGTACCGAATCGCGCGGCCCAGAACGACGCCAACACGCCGACGCAGTACAGCGGGATAACCACGACGAGGCCGGCGATCACCCGCGTCGAGGCGAGATAAGCGATGCTGCGGATGCCCATCACCTCGAGCGCGTCGATTTCCTCGTTGATTCGCATGGCGCCGAGTTGCGCCGTGGCACCGGCACCAATGGTGGCAGCCAAAGCGATGGCCGTGGTTGCCGGCGCGATCAGGCGGACATTGAAGAAGGCCGACGCGAATCCGGTCAACGCTTCTACACCGATTTCGGAGAAGTCGGTGTAGCCCTGCACCGCGACCAAAGCGCCGGTGGTCACGGTCAGGAATCCGACGATCGCGACCGTGCCGCCAATCACCACCAGAGCGCCTGTACCGAGACCCATCTGAGCGATGATTCGCATCAGTTCGATGCGGTAATGGGTGAACACGTAGCCGACGCTGCGCAACGTTTTGCCGTAGAACTTCGTCTGCACGCCGACGTGATTCCAGGAGTCGACCCAGCCGTCGAGCCTCTTCGCCAAGCGTGGGAACCGCCTGTCGATCGGCCGGCGGGTCCTCTCCATCGGCGGGCTGCTCACAGCGTCACCCGCACTGCCACCGCCGTCGCGACGACGTTGATCGCGAACAGCGCCATGAAGGTGAAGACCACTGTCTCGTTGACCGCATTGCCAACCCCCGCCGGGCCGCCGCCCACGGAAATGCCTTTGTAGCAAGCGATCAGACCGGCTGAAAGCCCGAACAGCGCCGCCTTTATCAACGCAATCGTTACGTCGAGGGCCCCGATGATCAGCGTCAGGCCGGCTGCGAAGGCACCCGGTGATACGTGCTGAATGTAGACGCAGAAGAAGTAGGCGCCTGCGAGTCCGACGAGGATCACCGTCGCGGACAGTGCCAGCGACACCAAGGTCGCCGCAAGCACGCGAGGGGCCACCAAAGCCTGGATCGGATCGACGCCCATCACCCGAAGTGCGTCAAGTTCCTCACGAATGGTCCGGGCGCCGAGATCGGCGCACATGGCGGTGGCGCCCGCACCGGCGACCACGAGGACCGTCACGATCGGCCCGATCTGTCGCACTGTGCCGAGCGCGGCACCCGTGCCGGAGAAGTCGGCGGCGCCGAACTCCCTGAGCAGGATGTTGAAGGTGAAGGTCAACAGCACGGTGTAGGGGATCGTCAACATCAACGTCGGCACGATCGAGACCCGCGCGACAAACCAAGCCTGGGAAATGAACTCGCGCCATGCGAAGGGCGGCCTGACCATTGCAACGAACGTGTCGAGCGCCATCCCGTAGAAGCCGCCGACAGCGCGAACCGGCTTGGCAAGGATGTCGGAAGCGACCACGAGTTACTTCCTTCCGCCGAACCAGGCCCACTGCGTCCGCAAATGCTGCAAGTCGTGGCAGCGCGAAGGGACGCCGGTGACCGTAGCATCACGGATTCCCGGGCCGACAACAGGTCCGTGGCCGCCGTGTGCCTTCCGTCCGAAAGCCATAGGGAAGGCTACTTTCCGGGAAGCTATTTAGTTGGCGTAACCGTCAAATACGGACCGCGTCCTCCAATTCGGCGATGACGATCTTGCGCATGCCGAGCATGGCTTTTGTCGCCGCGGCGGCACGGGCCGGGTCGGGGTCGTCGAGCAGCTCGTAGAGCCGGTCAGGAGTGATTTGCCAGCTCAGACCGTATCGGTCCTTGAGCCAGCCGCACTGGGACTCTTCACCGCCGTCGACGAGCCGATCCCAGTAATAGTCCACCTCGTCCTGGTCTTTGCATCGGACCTCGAACGACACCGCCTCGGTGAATGCGAATTGCGGGCCGCCGTTGATTCCGATGAACCGCTGCCCGTCGAGCACGAAGGTGCCCCACACCACGTCGCCCGGTGTGCCCGGTCCGGCTTCGGTGTAGTGGTAGAGCTTCTCGATAGCGGAGTTGGGAAAGATCGCGGTGTAGAACGCAGCGGCTTCCTCAAGATTGTTGTCGAACCACAGGCTGGGCGTAATCGAAGGCATGACAGAACTGACCGCCACCACGGCCGAAACTCATCGCGAGGTTGCACCCAGTGCTCGTAACGCGAAGTCCAGGACTCGGTTCTGCGCCCGCTGCACTCCTTCTTTGTCCCCGTAATGCTGACTCATCATCACCCTGCTGATCACCGCACTGATCGCGATTGCATCCTCGCCGGGATCGGTCAGTGGAAACGTCCCGTCGTCGCGGCCGCGGCGCAGGATTCCGACCAGCGAGCGCTCGCGGTCGACGTGGGATTGCTCGCGCGCCTCGCGGTATCCCTTCGCGGCGCGCACCTCGTCGGAATCGATCACCGTGAAGTGCATTAGGGTCTGGGCGTCGTGAATCAATCCGAACATTCCGGAGATCCAGGCTTTGAGCTGATCGACCGGGCCACCCGGCACGTCGGCGCAGATGCGGTCCAGACGCTCGGCCAATGCGTCGGTCTCCTCGCGCAGCATCGCCAGGAACAGTTCGTCCTTGGATTCGAAATGGCGGTAGAACGCCCGCGTCGACACCCCGGCGCGCTGCAGGATCGCAGCAACGGGGATGGCACCGCTGTGCGGTTCGGACAGGCAGGTATAGGCGGCCTCGATTATGCAACCACGGTCGTCGCCGTCGGCGGTCTCTGGCTGCACGTACGGAAGTGTATGGATGCCGCCCGTCGGCCGGGCCGAAGTTGGGCGCAAATCCTTCCTGGGTAACGTGACGTTTCGGGGCCAGCCGAGAGGATGTCCGTGAGTACCATGCGCAGCGAACCGAACACGGTGAAGTTTCAGGTGCCCGGCGATGACGCTGGCATCACCCTCGTCGCCGACGAGTGGAACCGCGACGCGACATCGGCCGCTGGTCAACCCACCGTCCTGATGCTGCACGGTGGCGGCCAGAACAGGTTCTCGTGGAAGAACACCGGTCAGATCCTGGCGGATCGGGGGCTGCATGTGGTCGCCCTCGACAGTCGTGGGCACGGCGACAGCGATCGCGCGCCGAACGCGAACTACACGGTGGACGCGCTGTGCTCCGACACCCTTGCCGTCATCGATCAGATCGGCCGTCCGGTGATCCTGATCGGCGCGAGCATGGGCGGAATGACCGGAATGCTCGTCGCGCACGCCGCCGGCCCGCAGAAGGTCGCCAAACTCGTGCTCGTCGACGTGGTCCCGCATTACGAAAAGGACGGCAGCGCCCGCATTCGCGAGTTCATGGCGAGCGGCATCGATGGCTTCGAGACACTCGACGAGGCGGCCGACGCCGTCGCCGCGTATCTGCCGTATCGGACGAAGCCCCGCAGCCCCGAAGGGCTGAAGAAGAACCTGCGGCTGCGTGACGGACGTTGGTACTGGCATTGGGATCCGGCGTTTCTCACCGCACCGATGGACGACCCGTTCGTCCGGGTGGAGAAGCTCGAGCGGGCGGTGGCCGAGTCGACGATTCCGATCCTGCTCATCCGCGGCAAGCTCTCTGACGTGGTGAGTTCCGAAGGAGTCAAGGACTTCTTGGAGAAGGCGCCGCGCGCCGAGTTCGTAGAACTTTCCGATGCCGGGCACACCGCCGCCGGGGACGACAACGATGCCTTCTCCGAAGTCGTGGTGCAGTTCGTCTGCAAGTGACCATCAACCGCCGCACCGTCGGTTTCAATTTCCTGGAGGAGCCGGAACTGCCGGCGCCGCAGGTGAGCGAGGAACAGGCCGAGCAGATCCTGCGCGAGCACTACGGTTTGCGGGCTCGCGCCACATCGCTTGGCAGCCAGCAGGATCAAAATTTCACCGTGACCTCCGACGGCGGGGTTATCGCGGGAGTGCTGAAGATTGCGAACCCGGCCTTCAATGAGACCGAGTTGCACGCCCAGGACATTGCGGCGGATCTGATCGCCGCGACTGAACCCGAATTGCGAGTCGCCGTTCCACTGCCGAACCTTGCCGGTGAAAAGTGCACGACCATAACGGGTTTGGTGGACGGAACAGCGTACATCCGCCTACTGCGGTATCTGCCGGGCGGGACGCTGTTGGAGGCGGGGTACCTCTCCCCCACCGTGTCGGCCGGGTTGGGTGAGGTCGCGGGCCGGGTGAGCCGGGCACTCGCCGGCTTCACTCATCCAGGGCTGGACCGGATTTTGCAGTGGGACCTACGCCACGGGGCCGACGTTGTCGCCGAATTGATTTCACACGTTTCAGACGCGGAGCACCGTACTGCGCTCGCGAATACGGCGCACCAGGCTTGGTCTCGCATCGCGCCGCTGGCCGATGACCTGCCGCGGCAGGCGGTGCATCTGGATCTCACCGACGCCAATGTGGTGGTGTCACGCGATCGCGGCGGCGCCCGCGCCGACGGGGTCATCGACTTCGGGGACCTGACCGACAGCTGGGCGGTAGCCGAACTGGCGATCACGGCGTCGTGCGTGCTGGGCCACGCGGGCAGCGACCCCACCTCGGTGCTGCCGGTGATTCGCGCGTTCAACGACATTCGGCCGCTGGCCGCCATCGAAGCAGAAGCACTATGGCCGCTGCTGGTGTTGCGTACCGCGGTGCTGATCGTGAGCGGCGCACAGCAGGCCGCGCTCGACCCCGACAACGACTACGTCACCGAGCAAGTCCGACGGCGAGTGGCGCATGTTCGAGCAGGCCATCTCGGTGCCGATGGACGTCATGACCGAGGTCATCAAGGCCGACCTCGGGCTGGCCCAGCCGCCTGCGCCCGTTGAGGCGACGACTCCCCTCGTCGACCCCGCCTCGGTCGTGACGCTCGATCTGTCCACCACGTCGGATGCATACGACGACGGCCGATGGCTCACAACTGATGTCGAGGACGTGCAGGCCCGTGCCGCAGCTGAAAACGGTGCTGATCTGGTGGTGACCGTGTACGGGCAGCCAAGGCTGAACCGGGCACCGACGTTGAGCCAGCACAGTCCCGCGGTCGTGCCGACGGGCATCGCGATGTGGCCGGCGTCCGAGATCGAGTTGGTGTCCCCGTGGGACGGCCAGGTTTCGGAGTCGCCTTCCGGCGACGTGACGTTGCGCGGCGACGGCTACGAGTTGACGCTTTCAGGTGTGCAGGCGGCGGCATCGGGCAGCCTGCGCACAGGCGAAACGCTCGCAAAGGCGCCTGCCGAACAGTGGATGTGGATCGGCGTGCGGCCCGTCGGTGCGGCCGCGGCACCGCATTTCACCACGGCGGAGCTGGCACCGGGTTGGCTTGCGCTGACACGGGATCCGCGACCACTGCTCGGGCTGGGTGCGACGGAGGTGCGGGCTTCCGGCGATCTGTTGTCACGCCGCGCCGCGCGTTTCGCGCAAGTGCAGGAGCACTACTACCGCTCGCCGCCGCAGATCGAACGCGGATGGCGCAATTACCTGCTGTCGACCCAGGGCCGGTGTTACCTCGACATGGTCAACAACGTGACCGTGCTCGGACATGCACATCCGCGAGTCGCCGACACCGCGGCCTATCAGCTGCGCAAGCTGAACACGAATTCGCGGTTCAACTACGAGGCGGTCGTCGAGTTCAGCGAGCGGCTGGCGGCGACCCTGCCTGACCCGCTGAACACCGTGTTCTTGGTGAACTCCGGTTCGGAGGCAAGCGATCTCGCGATCAGACTCGCGACCGCGGCGACCGGCAGGCGCGATGTGGTCGCGGTCAGGGAGGCCTACCACGGGTGGACCTTGGGAACCGACGCGGTGTCGACCTCGATCGCCGACAACCCGAATGCGCTTGTGACCCGGCCTGACTGGGTGCATACGGTGGAGTCGCCGAACAGTTTCCGCGGCAAGTATCGCGGGTCCGAGGCGGCGCGGTACGCCGGTGACGCGGTGCGGCAGATCGAAGAATTGGTCGCCGCCGGCCGAGCGCCTGCGGCCTTCATCTGCGAGAGCGTGTACGGCAATGCGGGCGGGATGGCGTTGCCCGATGGATATCTGCAGCAGGTGTATGCGGCCGTGCGTGCGGGCGGCGGGCTGGCCATTTCCGATGAGGTCCAGGTCGGGTACGGCCGTCTCGGCGAATGGTTCTGGGGCTTTTTGCAGCAGGACGCGGTGCCGGACATCGTGTCGATAGCCAAGTCGACGGGCAACGGCTACCCGCTGGGCGCGGTGATCACCAGCCGTGAGGTCGCCGACAGGTTCGCATCGCAGGGTTACTTCTTCTCGTCGACCGGCGGCAGCCCGCTGTCGTGCGCGATCGGCATCACGGTGCTCGACGTGTTGCGAGATGAGGGGCTGCAACAGAATGCCTCCCGCGTCGGCGCACACCTCAAGTCAGGCCTGCAGACGCTGCAGCAGCGGCATCCGATCATCGGTACCGTGCACGGGATCGGCTTGTACCTGGGCGTCGAGATGGTCCGTGATGCGCAGACTCTCGAGCCCGCGACCGAGGAGACCGCCGCGATCTGTGACCGCATGCTGGAACTCGGCGTGATCATCCAGCCGACCGGCGATCATCAAAACATCCTGAAGACCAAGCCGCCGTTGTGCATTGACATCGAAGGTGCCGACTTCTACGTCGACACGCTGGACCGGGTTCTGACCGAAGGCTGGTAACTGACTGCCGGCGACCGATGATACGACCTCGTGGCTATGTCCGATTTCGACGTCAGGGCTGTTGATCGGGCGGCTGCCGGCTCAACAACAGCCATGGTGTCGATCTCGGCGATAGGACTCGTGCGGACACTTCTACTGACCACGCCGAACTCTCGCGGGTTGATTTACGTGGCGTCGCTGGGTTCTATCGAGGAATGACACCAACCCCCGACGCGCTCGTGACCGAGTTCTGCAAGAAGTGGGCCTCCCCGAATGCGGCTGAGCTTGCCGGCTATTTCACTGAGGACGGCATCTACCACAACGTCCCGATGGATCCCGTGCAGGGGCCGCAGGCGATCGAGGAATTCATCTCAGGGTTCACCGCGGCGTTCGACGGAATCGACTTCCGGGTGCACCGGCAGGTCAGCGACGGCTCCGGCACGTCTGGGATCGTCATGAACGAACGCACCGACGTGATGCGCCGCAAGGACGGCGGCGAGATAGCACTGCCGGTGATGGGGGTGTTCGAGGTCGTCGACGGCAAGATCGCCAAGTGGTCGGACTACTTCGACATGGCGACGGTGACTAAGGCATTCGCCTAGGCCAGCAGTGGCACCGCATCGTGGCGAGTGTCGGTGAGTATCTCGAACATCGCACGCCGGGTGGCGACGAGTTCTGCCCGCTCGAACGCCTTGCCTGCCACCTGGATTCGGCATGTCGCGACTGCCGAGTTGTAGCAGTACTTCTGTCCGCCATCTGTGTCGGAGTAGGTGAGCCCGATGACGTCCGGAATCTCGGCCGAGACCTCCCCCTCGATCATGTGATCCCCGATGCGGCCGCCGAACGTCCACGAGAACGGCCGATAGCGCGCGTGCGTCTGCAGGCTGCCCAGGATCGAACGCACCGCGAATTCCTCTCCGGCGTGCCGGAATACGAACAGCGTGGCCGCCGGCGTCAGCACCGGGCCGATCGCGGCTCGCGCCGTCACGATCTCCAAGGTTGAATCCGGTGCGTTGTCGAACCCGCACACCTGGCCGAAGGCGTACGCCGGTGTGTGTTTGGACCCCCAGTTGTGGTTGACGCTGCCGGTCCAATCGTCGACAACGACGCGCATGTCATCGAGTTCGAGAACGCCATTGAACTGCGCCAGCGGATGCCGCACCGTGGTCTTGGCCGTCGGGATGCGCGCCTTGTAGGCGCGCTCGGTGAGTAGCTTGACCGGTTCGTCCGTGCCAGGCGCAATCCGCAGGTCCCAGCGCGCGGATCGGCTTCGGCCGGTGACGACGCCCTGCGCGGACCGGTCGTCGAGGGTGGTGGCGCCGATCCGCGCGGTCCAGTCGTCGTAGTCGTATTCGGCCGCGTCGATGGGATACGGCTCCTTCAGCGCACGGTTGCCCGACCCATCGGGGTCGAACACCATGACCCATACGTCTGCAACGGGCTCGCCCGCCGTCGGCAACAGCACAGTCTCGCGCAACCACAGCGCTTGTGGCCGGTCGGGATGGTTGGCCCGGATATAGCGACTTTCGTAATACGGGGCCTTTCCCGACATCGGTGACATCACGGCTTCAGCATCCAATACTTGGGCTGTGATGGGTGCAGAGATCGCGGCTTACGTGCTAGGTGGGGTTGCCGCAGTCGAGGCAGTCGCGCTCGTCGTGCTCTATGTGCAGCGCAGCCGCGACCGCGAGGAACTCGAGCAACTGAGAAGCCGCGTCGACACCAGAAACATGCTGCTCTCCGGTGGTCGCGAAGCCGTCAAGACCGTATGGCAGACGGCCAACATCCTGCGCAAGGACGGCTTCGGAGCCGCGGTGCGATCCTCGATCGAAGACCTCGCGGACTGGGCCGAGGTCGAACGTCCGGACCTGGCCCGGCTGGCGCCCAGCGGCCGCGTCGCGATCCTGTTCTCCGATATCGAGGAGTCCACGGCACTCAACGAACGCATCGGGGATCGAGCCTGGGTCAGGCTGATCAGCAAACACGACAAGATGGTGCGCCGCCATGTGACGAAGTATTCGGGCCATGTGGTGAAGAGCCAGGGCGACGGTTTCATGGTCGCCTTCGCCCAACCGGACCAGGCGGTGCGGTGCAGCCTCGATATCCAGCGATCACTTCGCAGGGAGCCCAATGGCATTCGGGTCCGCATCGGGATCCACGTGGGCAAGTCGGTGCGGCGCGGTGACGATCTGTTCGGGCGCAATGTCGCCATGGCCGCCCGCGTGGCGAGTGCAGCCAACGGCGGTGAGGTGCTGGTCAGCGAGGTGGTGCGCGACGCGCTCACCGACCTCGACGGCTTCGAGTTCGACCGCGGCCGCGACGCCGAGCTCAAGGGCTTCAGCGGGACTCATCGGCTCTACGCCGTCGCGGCCTAAGAGTTGGCCCGTGTTGGGTCATGCAGCGCCAATCAGTTTGGGGGCTGGTTGTTTTCGGCTGCTCCCGCGACGTCCAGGCTTGGAGTCTGGTCTGTTCGGGGGTGGGCCGAGTGCTGCTTGTTCAGCAGAGGCCACCGGCTGGTGGCTGCCGGTCCTGGCCGATCCAGCAACAGATGTTGCTGGTGGCTGGTGCCGGTTGACTGAACCCTCCCACTCTTGCTGGGAGGCCAGCCCCGCCCGCAGGGCGTGGGCAAGTCGGTAGTCGACCCGGGCGGTGCGCGGATCTTCGGGGTCGGCAAGGGTCACGCAGGCCGCCAGCATGGCGGAGACGATGTCACGGTCGCCGTGCAGCCCGCAGTGTGGGCACACGTGGGTGCGTTGGTCGAGCGTCTTGGGCACCCGCGCGCCGCACAGGCAATGCTGAGACAGCGCGGTGTGGCGGGTGCCGGCGCGGTGGAGCTGACCGCCGGCGGCGTGGCATTCGCGTTTGAGCGCGGCCACCAGCATGCCGGGGCTGAACAGGGCAATCCGCTTGCCCCACAGCCTTACCCAGGTCGAGATCCGGCAGTCCTCCACGGTGATCGAAGCGCCGTGGGTGGCCACGATCCGCGCCGCGACCTGGTCGGCGCGGGCCTGTTTGGCCTGACTCGCGCGCCGGGATAGGGCGGCGTGATCAGTGCGGGTGCGCTGATAGCGGCCCGAGAGCGTGTCGTGGCGGTAGGCGCGCAGCGGCACCCCATCAGCGCGAGCATGACGCGGCCCGCCCGGGTTGGCGATCTGCCGGACCGCAAGCCCGTTCGCGGCGCGCCGTGCCGCCCGCTTGCGCTGGCGCGCCGACGGGCCGTACTCGTGGGCATTGGTGTTGCGCCGCGACCGATCCAAGGCGCGCTGACGATCCCGGGACGCCTTGGCTGCCCGCGCCGCCGCCCGCTGCTGAGCCGCGTCACAGGTGATCTGTGCGATCGCCAACTGCTCGGGATGGCTGTCGGGGAACGACGCGAGGGCCAGGTTGGACACGTTGGCATCCACCCCCGCGCGCCGCCCGGCGGGTATCTGGGCGCGCCGAGCCCGGGTGCCCGGCGACTGATAGCCCCTCTGATGGGTGAGGAGATGGGCGTAGTAGCGCCAGCCGCCAGGGGCTTTGCGATCGCGCACCCGCACCAGGTCGATCTTGTGCCACACGGCGGGGTCGGCCAGGAAATGGCACCGGTGCGCCCACTGGCCCGCCCCTTGAGGTAGCCGGACAGGGAGGACGAGATCACCGGTGGGCAGCCCGGTGAACACCACCGCCAGCACACCATCGTGATCGGCCCATGACCTCGTTGCCGGGCGCGACGGCGCCGGGAGCCGGGCTGGTTGGGCCAGGATCGAGGTGCCCGCCGCCCGCTGGGCCGCCGCCGCGCTGCTCACCGACGCCGGCAAATGAGGATGTCGGTACGTGGCCAAATGCCCGTCGAGGGTGCCGGCCAGGCGGTAGGTCTCCCACACCGGTGGGGTTTTGGTGTGCGAACGAGCCCGTCCGGGAATGCGGGTGAAGTCCCACCAGGAGCCGACCCGCGGTGGCCCATGCCGGCGCCCCGAGGTGTCGGCGAACAGGTGCCGGTCGATGGTTTCCCATACTTCATCGGCGAGATGCAGGCCGATGGCTTTGGTCAGGTGATCGCGCATCCAGCCGCTGGCCTCAATATGGCATTTTGCCGATGCTTCGATGCCCTTGCGAGTCAACCCCAGCCGCTCGGCCAGCGCCTTCGGGTCGGCCGGCCGCTCACGATGGGCGGCCCAAAACGCCCGGCAGCGCGCGGCCGCGTCGCGTTGCAGCGCTCGCCGCAGCCGAAACACCGCACCCCAGTGCCGCTGCAACCGCCGGCACACCACCGCGTCGTTGACGTCGAGCTCAAGGCGGATCGCCGACACCGGCCCGTCGTACTTGAAATTTGGAGCCTTCGACTTACCCCGTCGCCGCGGCACCACGTCACCACTGGTTGCGGTGACGGTGTCGTTACCCGCCGATGCCATGGATGCCATGGAATCACATACCACCGACATCGATTCTCTGCCCACACCAATGGCGAAACCTGCTGCCGCTGACCGGGTTAACCATCACCCAGATCCACACCGTCGGTGACCGCGGCGACCGCGCGGCATCACAACGATCACCACACGGGCACGAGACCACGCCGCTCGGATCATCCGCGACGACCACTACAGGCACACCGCAGGATCACAGCCCGCGTCGAACACGTTCATCGCCCGTCTCAAAGACTGGCAAACACTGCGGCAATACCGCCGCCCAGGCCACGCCATCAACCACACAGCCGCCAAATCATCGGCGGATTTGTCGAACCTCAAACCCACAACTAATACGAGTCAACCCTTAGTCGGTCGAGCCGGCTTCGGTCACACGCTTGTGCAACCGTGCGCGGATGTCCTCAGGTGTGTACGCGTTGCGACGCCGTTGATCGCGCGCAACCAACGCTCCGCCCGCCACCACACCGGCGACCCCGGCCAGTCCGATCCACTTCCATATGCCGCGCATACCGAGAGTCTGCCTAAGCTGCGGGGGTGAATCCAAGCACGGTATCGCTGGCCAAGGCCCTCGACGAGACCCGCACGGGTGATCTCTGGCTGTTCCGGGGCAGTTCAGGGCCCGATCGGGCGATTCAGACGATGAGCAACAGTCCGGTCAACCACGTCGGGATGACGATCGCGATCGAGGACCTGCCGCCGCTGATCTGGCACGCCGAACTGGGCGACAAACTGACGGACATGTGGACGGGCGGCAATCATCGCGGCGTTCAGCTCAACGACGCACGCCAGGTTGTCGAGCGGTGGGTGCACAACTATCACCAGCGGTGCTGGTTTCGTGAGCTGACGCCGTACGCCAACCGCGAGCAGGAGGACCGCGCGCTGAAAGTGGTCGCCCGCATGGATGGCACGCCCTTTCCGAGCACGGCGCGGCTGACCGGCCGATGGTTTCGTGGCCGCGTGAACGCCGCTGACTTCACGCGGGGAATCCCGTTCGTGCACAGCAAGGTTCGTGAGGCGACCCAGAAGAAGAAGCAGGCGAAGCTCCAGGTGGGCCTTGAGACCGCTTACTGTGCCGAAACCGTCGCGATCACCTACGAGGAGATGGGATTGCTGTCGACGGAGAAGCACTACAACTGGTTCGACCCCGGCGTGTTCTGGAGCGGAGACGAACTGCCGCTCGCGCCGGGATACCAGCTCGGCGCCGAGATCGCGGTCACCGTCGACCCGCCGCGCGAGGGCTAGAGACCGGCGAAACAGGGGTTGGTGTCCTCGTTGGGGATTGACGCGTTCTGACTGGAGAACTTTCCGACGACGCCGGTGTCGGTCACCTCGACGCTGTCGGCGTGAATCCCGAGCGGGTAGTTGTCGTTCAGCTTTTTCGTCAGTCCGTCCAGTGCGGTTTGCACCGCGTCCTTCGGCAGCGGGCCCGTCGCCTCCAGAACTTCCAGGTTCAGGTCACCGTCGGTGACAACGGGCTTGGCGGTGACGTTGTTGTCGCCGGCGTCCAGAATCACCGTGCCCGCGGCGGGGTCGGTACGCACATCCGGTGACGAGATTGCCCACGCCGGGCAGGTTTTCGGCGACGGTGTCCTTGATTCCGGCCGACGTCCAGCGCAGCGTCGCATTGAGCGATCCGATAGTGCCCTTGGAATTTCCGGAATCGTGCAACCGCACGTCGGCAAGAGTGACCTCGGCTGTCATGCCGTTGGCGCTCTGCACGCGGTTGCCATCGGTGGTGACCGAGATATTGGTGTAGTCGCCGGTGATGTGCTGCCACAGGAACGGCGGATTCACGCCGATGGAGACGGCGGCGCCGTCCTCGACGACGCATTCGGCGACCCCCGCCAAGATCGTGTCCGCACGGTGCCGGGCGTAGAGTTCGGCGCCCGCCAGCCCGCCAGCCAACAGGGCGACCACGATGATGACGGTCAGCAGGATCGTCTGACGGTTGCGCCGACGCGGGCCCCGCGACGCCGACGGTGGCGGTGGCCCTGGTACCGGGGGGATCGTTTGGGTCGGCCGGACATCGGCCGGCGACGGCGCCCGCCGGATTCTTGGTGCCGGACCGGTGAGCGGGGATCGTCGCTGCGCGCGGAGCTGGTCGGTCGGCGGCTCCGGATGTCCAGCAGACGGCAGCCGCTGCGTCGCCGGGTCCTGCGGGGGCGTGCCCCGGCCACGCCAATCCGGTGGACCGGGGCGTTGCGGCGGGGTCACGTGCGAGATTGTGCCTTATTGCGTTGCCACTGGACCAACTTGGCCTATGCCTGCCCGAGGGTGACCTCGGTGCTCCGATCTGCGCCGGATTCGTCGACATATGTGAGCATGACAGTGTCGCCGGGCGCCTTCGAACGCACCGCTGCGACCAGCGCCTCGGGGCCGTCGATCACCCGGTCGTCGACCTTGGTGATCACCGCGCCGCTGGGCACTCCCGCCGCAGCGGCAGGGCTTCCGTCAACAACGCCGGCGATTGCTGCGCCACGGGCGGTGGGGTCCTTGCTGAGCTGGACCCCGAGCGAGCCGTGGGTGGCTGTGCCGTTCGATATCAGTTCGTCGGCGATGCGCTTTGCCTGATCGGAGGGGATCGCGAAGCCGAGGCCGATGGAGCCATTTGGCGCCCCGGAGAACCTTCTGGCCGCCACCGAGCGTCGCGATCGCGGAGTTCACTCCGATCAGTTCACCATTCATGTTCACCAGGGCACCGCCGGAGTTGCCGGGATTGATCGCCGCATCGGTTTGGATGGCATCGAGCACCGTGACCTCGCCGCTGGAATCACCCCCGGCGGAGACTGGGCGGTGCAGCGCGCTGACGATCCCCGTCGTCACGGTTCCCTGCAGCCCCAGCGGTGAACCGATGGCGACGACGTCCTGGCCGACCTCCACATCGGCGGACGAACCAATTGTGATCGGTGTGAGGCCCGAAACCCCTTGGGCGCGAACGACGGCGATATCACTGGCTGGATCGGTTCCGACCACGTCAAACGGCACGGTCTGGCCGTCAGAGAAGGACACGGTGGCTTGAACGTCACCACCACTTCCGTAGCCCGACGGGGCAGCAGCGGCGGCGACAACGTGATTGTTGGTCAGGATCAACCCGTCCGAGGTGAGAACGATGCCGGACCCCTCACCACTCTGACGGCCGGAGTCGATCTGCAACTTGACCACACTCGGCATCACCTTGGCGGCAACTTGTTCCACCGAACCGGCTGGCAGGTTAGCCGCTGGCCTGCTGGACGGCTCGTCGGCCACAGCAGTCTGCGCTACGACCGAGGGCTCTGACTGACCCGCTACGACAGCCGCACCGATCCCGCCGCTCACCATGGCGACGGCGACAGCTCCGCCGATCACCTTGATGCGACCACGTGGGCGCTTCTGCCGCGGAGCCGCAGACGGAGCCGGGATCTCCTGACGCACAGTGTGATAGGGATCATAGGGCGGTATTACCGCCTGGCCTGCGTAGCGCCAGTCGTAGGGAGAACGATATGTTCCCGTCGTGACGTCAGTCGGGTGTGCTTGTCCCGTAACGTGATCCGCAAAACGCGGATCGTAAGGATGTCGTGGGGCACGCGGGGCAGAGTTGGTCATGACGTCTTATTCGCTTCCTGAATCATTAAATTGCACAGTTGATTAGCCCAGCCTGCCTTGACCATCTGAGAGTGAACTGAGAGATACCTATGGAGAGTCGACGACTTTTCATGCCCCGCACCGTGATGCGCGCGGGGCCGTCGCCGCCCTCGTCGAACGCGGATCGAGCGGCGTCGCTCACCGGTCTCCGCGCTATGGCAGCACTGCTGATCTTGGGTACTCACGCGGCGTATGGCACCGGCGAGCTGTCAAACGGCTACCTCGGTGCACTCTACGCACGTCTCGAGATCGGCGTCCCGATCTTCTTCGTCCTTTCGGGGTACCTGTTGTTCCGCCCGTGGGTGCGCGCGGCGGCGCACGGGACACAGCCACCGTCGTTGCGCCGCTATGTATTCCGTCGCGTGCGACGTATCGCCCCGGCCTATCTCGTCGTGGTTCTGACCGCCTACTCGCTGTACCAATTCCGTGATGCGGGCCCCAATCCCGGGCACACGTGGAGGGGTCTGCTGGAACATCTCACGCTGACGCAGATCTACGAACCCGTCTACTTCTTCGCGATGCATCAGGGGCTGACCCAGACCTGGAGTCTGGCAGTCGAATTCGCCTTCTACGCGGTATTGCCATTGTTGGCCGCGCTGCTACTGACGGCGCTCTGCCAAGGCGTTTGGCGTCCAGGGCTGCTGCTCGCTGGCCTGGGTTGCCTGGCCGCGGTGACCCCGGTATGGCTGTGGCTGCAACACTCCATCGACTGGCTACCCAGCTCGGCCGGCATGTGGCTGCCGGCGCATCTGCTCTATTTCGTCGGCGGAATGGTGCTGGCAGTGCTGCAGGTCCTCGGAACGCGCGTGCAGCTATTCATCGCGGGTCCCGTTGCGGCGCTCGGCTATCTGATCGTGTCCACATCGCTCGCCGGCGACGTCGACTCCGGTGAGGTCGCGCTGTGGCAAACCCTGGTGAAGGTCGCCCTGTACGCCGCCATCGCATGCGCGGTCGTCGCAGCGTTGGTCTTGTGTGAAAGCAACGGATTCGAGCGACTGTTGAGCGCAGCTCCCATCGTCTGGCTCGGGGAGATTTCGTACGAGATCTTCCTGCTCCACGTGATCGCGATGGAGATCGTGATGGCTTCGGTGCTGCAGTGGCCGGTCTTCACCGGCGCTGCGCCAGTTGTCTTCGTGGTCACGTTGGTGATGACGATTCCGCCGGCCTGGCTACTGCATCGGTGGACGAGGCCGGAATGGACTACTTCTGCCCCTCCAATAGGTGGGCGTAGGGATCGGCTTCGGCATCGACGGATTCCGGCATCGGATAGTAGGTCTTGATGAGCAGATTGCCGTCGTCGTCCCACGCGAACGTCTCGATGCTGTGCGCCATTTGCACGTTCGGTTCGGTGCCGAAGCGGTTCTCACACACCCAGGCCATCTCGTTGCCGTTGACCTGGACGGTGATCATCTTGATCTTGAGGAGCGACTGGAACATGTCGAACGCGTCTGACGTGGCGGCGGCGAAACCGTGCTTCTCTTCCGTGCCGACGGGATCGAACATGCGGACGTCACCGGGACAGATCGTGCGCCACGACGCGACCCACTCGTCCTTCTTCCCTGCGTTCCACAACTCCGCATGCTTGGCCGCGTGCGCCAAGCGAGCCTCACGGCTTGGGACCTTGCTCATTTCAGCCCTATCTCTTCGCGCCACGATTGACGAGCGTCGTGGTCACGATAGCTGGACACCTGTCCAGTCGGGAAGAGCCTGAACGAAGCGTCCAGCTGGGGCCTACTTCTTGATCTGCACGTTGAAGCGGAACTCGACCGCGTCCCCGGCGAACAACCTCTCACGTGCGGTATGCGTCCCGTCGATGACGAATCGAAATGACCTCGACACGAATCCTGTTGTCATCAATGTCGTAGATGACCCGAAAGTCACCCCTCCTGGCCGAATACGTTCCGGCCAGTTCATTCCGAAGCGGCTTTCCGACACGGCGAGGATTCTCGGCCAGCGGTCCCGTGATGAACTCAAAGCAGGCCGCGGCAACCGCCTCCGGAAGTTCTTCCGACAGAGCCTTACGTGCCCCCGGAGACAAGATCACTTCATAGGTCACTTGGGCAATCGCCCGTTGGCCCGCATCTCCTTCGTCACGTCGTCAAGGGTGTGGAAGTCCCCGCGGGCGACGTCGGCCTGGCCTTGGCGGATCTCTTTCATCAGGTCCGGGTCGCTCAAAATATCGAGCGTTTCGATGATCGAGTCGTAGTCATCGGCACTGAGAATCACGGCCGCTCGCCGACCCTGTCGAGTGACTTCGATCCGCAGATGGGTGCGGACAGCCTCGTCGACGAGCTTGGAAAGATTCGCCCGAACCTCAGCCAGGGGCAGCGTTGTCATGTACAGAATTCTAGCGCGACCGCGGAACCTGCGACACGGAACTGCCACGTTGAAGCGGAACTCGACCACGTCGCCGTCGGGAATGCGTCGTTGACGACAGTGATGTGGTGTGGCCTAGAAGCCACCGATGTCTTGTGCCAACGATGACCCTTTAGCAGTTGGCTTGCTCCGCCAATCGCCAAAGTTTGGTTGGTGACCGCGCAGGGTATTTCTCGGCCATCCCTGGTGCGGTCTCTGGCCGCCGTCAGTGAGGAGACTGATTCATCATGTTTGACATCGCCGGTTCGCTCAACTCGCTGATCTGGCTACTCATCGTCATTGTTGTTATTGCTGTGATCGTTTGGGCCGTGCGCATGGCTTTCGAACCGCGAGGCGGTCGAACGTACCGAGAGGAAAGAGTCGTCCAACAACCAGTTGCGCAACAACCGGTGTCGCAATCGCCCGCGCCAACTGGCAGTCTGGCGCCGGGCTGGTACCCGGACCAGAACGACCACAAAATGGTGCGGTACTACGACGGTCGAGTTTGGACATCAGAGACCCGCAACTCCTAGCCTCCGCCCACGCGATGGCCCAGCGGTACACGCTTGTCGGTTATTCACGGCGGCCAGCGTATGTCGGCTTATTGCCATTTCTACCTCTTGGGTTGCTGACTAGACGTTGAAGCGGAACTCGACCACGTCGCCGTCGGCCATCACGTAGTCCTTGCCCTCCATCCGCACCTTGCCCGCCGCCTTCGCGGCGGCCATCGATCCGGCCTCGATCAGGTCGTCGTACGAGACGATCTCAGCCTTGATGAAGCCCTTTTCGAAATCGGTGTGAATCACCCCGGCCGCTTTCGGCGCGGTGTCGCCCTGGTGAATCGTCCACGCGCGCGACTCTTTCGGCCCCGCCGTGAGATACGTCTGCAGCCGCAGCGTGTGAAAACCCGCCCGCGCCAACGCATCTAGGCCCCGCTCGGTCTGGCCGATCGACTCCAACAGCTCGGCGGCCGACTCGTCGTCGAGCTCCTGCAGTTCCGCCTCGATCTTGGCGTCGAGGAACACCGCGTCCGCGGGCGCCACCATCTCTCGCAACGCCGCGACCCGCGAATCGTCGGTGAGCACGCCTTCGTCGGCGTTGAACACGTAGAGAAACGGTTTGGTTGTCAGAAGATTCAGTTCCCGCAATGCCGACACGTCCGCATCCGCAGCGAACAAAGTCGTGCCGCCGTCGAGGATCTGCTGTGCCGCCACGGCCGCCTCATGGACGGGACGGCGATCCTTGTGGGTACGCGCCTCTTTCTCCAGTCGTGGCAACGCCCGCTCCAGCGTCTGCATGTCGGCGAGGATCAGCTCCGTCTCGATGACCTCGATATCGGACTTCGGGTCGATGCGGCCATCGACATGCGCCACATCGTCGTCGGTGAACACCCGCACCACCTGGCAGATCGCATCGCTCTCGCGGATGTTGGCCAGGAACTTATTTCCCAAGCCCGCACCCTCAGACGCGCCTTTGACAATGCCGGCGATATCGACGAACGTGACCGGCGCATGGACGATCTTTTCCGAGTCAAACATCTTCGCGAGCTCCGCGAGTCGCGGATCGGGCAGGGCGACGACACCCTCGTTCGGCTCGATAGTCGCGAACGGGTAATTCGCCGCCAGCACGTCGTTCCGCGTCAACGCGTTGAACAGCGTCGACTTGCCGACGTTGGGCAGTCCCACGATTCCGAGGTTCAGGCTCACAGGGTCGACAGTCTAGGAGACTGTGACGCGCTCGCCAGCAGCGCGCTGACAGCCGGTCCAAGCAATAGCCGGTACGGTCTACATGTGTCAGCACAGCGCGCGAGGGCGGCCGTGACGGCCGACCATCGCTCCGTGCACCCCAACATCCCGGGTGTCCCCTGGTGGGGTGCTGTGCTCATCGCGGCGACGTTAATGGCAGTCGGGTTCGCCTACGACGCCGGATCGGGCGCCAAAGAATTGACCTCCGTGTTTGCCGGCACCTATGTGGTCGGCTGCATCGTCGCGGTGCTGGCGGTGCGTCAGGCCGGGATTTTCACCGCCGTCATCCAGCCGCCGCTGCTGCTGTTCGGCGCTGTTCCAGCCGCGTACTTCATATTCACCGGCAGTCAGCTCTCCAATTTCAAAGACACGCTGATCAACTGCGCCTATCCCCTCATCGAGCGCTTCCCGCTGATGTTCTTCACGTCCGCGGTGGTGCTGCTGATCGGTATGGCCCGCTGGTACACCGGAATGTCCTCACGCCGGGGCACGCCTAGTACGGCAGCCAAGGAGGAGTCGAGCGGCGGCGGACTGGTGGCGGCGGTGACATCCAAGGTGTCCGCACTGCTGGCCGGCCGTGGCGCCGAGGGCAAGGACGACGAGCCGAAGAGACGCCGAAGCACCGCGGAGCGTCCCAGCCGATCGACGAACCGCAGCGGCAGGCCCGCGAGTCGCTCCTCGCCGTCGCGGTCACGGCACGCCCGGCCCCCCGAGACGGAGTACATCGAGCCCGTGGCCGACCGGCCCCGCCGCCCACGCCCCAGCAGGCAGGCCGAGCCGCCCATCGAAGCGCGCCGCAAGTCCCGCTCGGGGTCGGGTCAGCGCAGGGCGATGCCTCCCGCCGAGCGCCGCAGCGGATCCGAGCGGCCCGAGCGCCGACGCCGCTTCGACGAGGACCAGCCGCCCCTGGTGCACGGCAGCAACGGCAACGGCACGCATCACCCGGTATCGCGCGTGCGATACCGAGGCGCAGAAGACGATGACGACTACGCGCAGTACCGCCGACCACCGCGACAAGCGCGGGACCGGGCCGTCGAAAACTGGGAGTACGACATCTGATCCGCTAAACGCGGGCCGGCCGGATCTCTCTCGGCAGGGCGAAGACCAGCGTCTCGTTGGCTGTCGTGACCGGCTGCACCATGTCGTAGCCGTACTCGGCGAGCCGCTCGAGGACTCCGCGCACGAGCAGTTCCGGCACCGACGCGCCGGAGGTGACACCGACGGTGGTCACGCCGTCGAGCCAGGCAGGGTCGATGTCTTCGGCGTAGTCGACCAGGTAGCCGGAATCGGAGCCCGCGTTCAGTGCGACCTCCACCAGCCGCACGGAGTTCGACGAGTTGCGCGACCCGACGACGATCACGAGCTCGCACTCCGGCGCCATCGCCTTGACCGCGACCTGACGGTTCTGGGTGGCGTAGCAGATGTCGTCGCTGGGTGGATCCTGCAGCGTCGGGAAGCGTTCTCGCAGTCGGCGAACGGTCTCCATCGTCTCGTCCACGCTCAGCGTGGTCTGCGACAGCCAGATGACCTTGTTCTCATCGCGGATCGTGACGTTGTCGACGGAATCGGGACCGTCGACCAGTTGCACGTGATCGGGCGCCTCTCCTGCGGTGCCGACGACCTCTTCGTGGCCTTCATGGCCGATCAGCAGGATGTCGTAGTCGTCGCGGGCGAAGCGTTTGGCCTCGTTGTGCACCTTGGTCACCAGCGGGCAGGTGGCGTCGATGACCTTCAAGCTGCGCTCTGCGGCGTTCTGGTGCACCGTCGGGGCCACGCCGTGGGCGGAAAACACCACGATCGCGCCCTCGGGCACCTCGTCGGTCTCGTCGACGAAGATCGCGCCCGCCTTGGCCAACGTCTCCACGACGTGCACGTTGTGCACTATCTCGTGACGTACGTACACCGGTGCGCCGTGTTTCTCGAGTGCCCGCTCGACAGTCTCGACCGCGCGGTCGACCCCGGCGCAGTATCCGCGCGGCTCGGCCAGCAGCACCCGCTTGCCCGTGACGCCACCGGCGACCGAGCTCGAAGCGCCCGGAATCCCCATGTTGATAGTCGGTGGCATGTTTCAAGGGTACTGACACGCGGGCCAAAGAGGCCAACCGTAGGCTGGAGGCCATGGCAACCGCACCATATGGGGTCCGACTGCTGATAGGTGCGGCAGTGACCGCCATCGAGGAAACCCGCAAGATTCCGCAGACCATCCTGACGTACCCGATGACCGTGGTAAGCCAGCTCGCACATCTCGTGATGAAGATGCAGCAAGATGTCGCTGACCTGGTCATCAAGGGTGATGAGGCCCTCGAGTCACTCTTCCCCCCGAAGGACGAGCAGCCCGAGTGGGCCACCTTCGACGAGGACCTCGACGACGGGCCGGCAGCGCCGGTGGTGGACGGCGAGCGCCTCACCGAGGGCCGTTTCGCACTATTCACCGGAGGAGAACCCGAGACCGGCAAGAACACCGAGCCCGAGCCGGTCGTACGGTCGACGTCGGCGAGCGTCCCCGAGATCGTCGAAGAGCTCGAATACGAGTCGCTCACCCTGGCACAGCTGCGGGCACGGCTGACCTCCTTGCGGGTCGCAGACCTGGAGGCGTTGCTGGCATACGAGGAAGCCACCAAAGCCCGCGCACCCTTCCAGACGCTGCTTTTCAACAGGATCACCCGCGCGACTGCGAAGTGACCACCCCCAGCGGGCTGGCAAAAGTGACCGACGCCGAGCCGGGCAAGTCCCCCGACAACCCCTGGCCCGTTCGCGCGGTCTCGACCCGCGTCGCGAAGTACATCGACAAGCTCGGCACGGTCTGGGTGGAGGGCCAGATCGCCCAGCTGAGCCTGCGGCCCACGGTCGCGTTCATCATGCTTCGCGACCCGGCCGCCGACATGTCGCTGTCGGTGGTGTGCTCACGAGATCTCGTCGAGAACGCGCCGGTCAAACTGGCCGAGGGCGTGCAGGTCATCATGCATGGCAAGCTGCAGTTTCACACGGGTCGTGGCACTGTCTCGTTGCGCGTCACCGAGATTCGCGCTGTCGGTCTCGGCGAGCTACTCGAGCGCATCGAACGGCTGCGCAAACTGCTTGAGGCCGAGGGCCTGTTCGACCCGCGCCTCAAGCGGCCACTGCCCTTCCTCCCGAACACCGTCGGACTCATCACCGGACGGGCGTCGGCGGCCGAACGCGATGTCGTCTCCGTGGCTCAGAATCGTTGGCCTGCAGTGCGATTCGCAATACGCAACACAGCGGTACAGGGTCCCCACACCGTTTCCCAGATCGTCGATGCGCTGCGTGAGCTCGACGCCGATCCCGACGTCGAGGTGATCGTGATCGCGCGCGGCGGCGGTGACATCGACGCGCTGCTGCCCTTCTACGACGAGACGTTGTGCCGCGAGATCGCCAGGTGCACAACGCCGGTGGTGAGCGCCATCGGCCACGAACCCGACAATCCGATGTGTGATCTGGTCGCCGACCTGCGCGCCGCCACGCCCACCGATGCCGCCAAACACATCGTCCCCGATGCCGCCGCCGAGCAGGCGGTTGTCAGGGATCTATGCCGGCGCGGCGGTCGTGCGCTACGGAACTGGGTACACCGTGAACAGCACCTGCTGGATCAGCTGCGCAGCAGGCCGGTGCTTGCGGCGCCGCTGGCCGCTCTCACCGCCCGGTCCGACGAGGTGCACCGCGCTCGTACCGCCGCCCGGCGCGATATCTCGCGCCTGGTGGCAGTCGAGGCCGACCGCGTCGGGCACTTGTCGGCCCGGTTGGCGACACTTGGACCGGCTGCCACGCTCGCACGCGGCTACGCGGTCGTGCAGACCCTGCCGGATGCTGCGGTACTGCGAACCACCGCCGACGCCCCCAAAGGCGCCCGGCTGCGGGTGCGGGTGGCCGACGGTGCGGTAACGGCGGTCAGCGAAGGCCCGGAAAATCCGCCCAGCACGCGCGGT
The DNA here is from genome assembly GCA_963721195.1 of uncultured Actinomycetota bacterium. Classification (GTDB taxonomy): domain Bacteria; phylum Actinomycetota; class Actinomycetes; order Mycobacteriales; family Mycobacteriaceae; genus Mycobacterium. Next base: position 518,640 of record CAVRIH010000006.1, read on the forward strand.
GAAAGGGGTAGGGAATGAAGCCCATTAGTGAGCTGGGGTACGAGGAATCCCGCGACGAACTCATCGCGGTCGTGCAGCAGCTCGAACAGGGCGGACTGGATCTTGATGCTTCGCTGAAGCTGTGGGAACGAGGCGAAGAACTGGCTAAACGATGCGAAGAGCACCTAGCTGGAGCCCGAAAGCGAGTGGAGGACGCACTGGCCGCCAAGGAGCCGGAAGAAAGTTGAGACGGGAATGAATTCCGATCCAGGGGGTCGAAACTGTAACACGTTTCAGTTATGCTGCCTGATATGGGTGATTCAACGTTGACCACCGACCTCGGCCGCGTGCTCGTCACGGGTGGCTCCGGTTTCGTCGGCGCCAATCTGGTGACCGAACTGCTCGAACGCGGACACGAGGTCCGCTCATTTGACCGCGCCCCATCTCCACTGGCCGCGCACGCCCGGCTTCAGGTTCTCGAGGGCGACATCTGCGATCCCGAGACCGTGGCCGCCGCCGTCGCAGGTATCGACACCGTGTTCCACACCGCAGCGATCATCGACCTGACCGGCGGCGGTGCCGTGAGCAAGCAGTCGCGAGAGCGCAGTTTCGCGATCAACGTCACCGGCACCGAGAACCTGGTGCGAGCCGCGCAAGAGGCCGGGGTGAAACGGTTCGTCTACACCGCCTCCAACAGCGTCGTGATGGGCGGCATGCGCATCTCCGGTGGTGACGAAACCCTGCCCTATACCAAACGATTCAACGATCTCTACACCGAGACCAAGGTCGTCGCCGAGCAGTTCGTGTTGTCGCAGAACGGTGTCGGCGGACTGCTCACCTGCTCGATCCGGCCCAGCGGCATCTGGGGGCGCGGCGATCAGACCATGTTCCGCAAGGTGTTCGAGAGCGTGCTGGCGGGCCACGTCAAGGTGCTGGTCGGTAGCAAGAACGTCAAGCTCGACAACTCCTACGTACACAACCTGATTCACGGCTTCATCCTGGCCGCCCAGCACCTGGTTCCCGGGGGCACGGCACCCGGCCAGGCGTACTTCATCAACGACGGCGAGCCGATCAACATGTTCGAGTTCTCCCGGCCCGTGGTGGAGGCGTGTGGTCAGCGCTATCCGAAGATCCGGGTGCCCGGCCGGCTGGTGTGGTTCGCGATGACGGTGTGGCAGTGGCTGCACTTCAAGATCGGGATTCCCAAGCCGATGGTCGAACCCCTTGGGGTGGAACGGCTGTACCTCGACAACTACTTCTCGATCGCCAAGGCGCAGCGCGACCTCGGATATCAGCCGCTGTTCACCACCGAGCAGGCGATGGCCGAGTGCCTGCCGTACTACGTAGACCTGTTCCATCAGATGAAGGGTGGCGCGTCGACGCCTGTGCCCGCCTAGCCTCCGGGGACCAACAGTCGCAGTGCTGCCCACCCCATGCTCTTCGGGTCGGTCCCACAAGGCCCGGACCGCCCGCTCGGATTGACGGTCGAAGAGCAGGCAGACGGCCAGGGCCACGGGTCAGCGGTAAATGTGGGCCGGTTGTTGCGTGCTCTGCTCGATTCGAGAGGACGCCTGCTGCAGCAGCTCGGTGCCCAGTGCAATCAGACCTCGCGCGGCAGCGATCTCCTCACCGACCATCGGTTGGCTGGGGTCCTTCGGGTTGCGATACGCGTCGCCGAGGGTCGTCACCGTCTCACCGTCGCCGCGCTGGGCCGTCACCGTCGCATGCGTGTGCGTCTCGTCCTCGTCGAACTCGATGTCAACGTGCCAGTTGGGTTCCAATTTCCTGTCGTACATCGTCATCACCGTCCCCTACCAGGATGCGCCCTCGAGGTGCCCTGCACCAGTGCTATCGGCCGATAAGGGAAGTGAAAGGGCGGAGCGTGTGGACTCTGCGTGGATTCGAGGACTTCGACAAATCGAATTGGCAAGGTATGCAACGTATTCAAGGAACGGCAAACGCGATTGAACACCTGGCGTCGAGATGGTGAGCATCTGCGTCAAAGCGCTCTCGCGACTCCCCGCCGACTCGTAGCATGCGACGGGAAGGCCAACAAATAAATGTAGGAGCAACGGACAGCGCTTCTGCATCACGGGCGCGAGCAGGGTCGGCAGGCGCTGCTGAAATCACTAGCAAAGGATTAGAGAAATGCCGAACGGAAAACCCAACATCCTGGTCATCTGGGGCGACGATATCGGCATCTCGAACCTGAGCTGCTACAGCCGCGGCATGATGGGCTACTTCACGCCCAACATCGACCGGATCGCCAATGAGGGAATGCTGTTCACCGATTCCTACGGTGAACAGAGCTGCACGGCGGGGCGGTCTTCGTTCATTACCGGCCAGAGTGTTTATCGCACGGGCATGAGCAAGGTGGGTATGCCGGGCGTCGACGTCGGGCTGCAGAAAGAGGACCCGACGATCGCCGAATTGCTCAAACCGCTCGGTTATGCCACCGGCCAGTTCGGCAAGAACCACCTCGGGGACCTGAACAAGTTCCTGCCGACCGCGCACGGATTCGACGAATTCTTCGGCAATCTCTATCACCTCAACGCCGAAGAAGAGCCGGAGAACCCCGACTACCCCACCGAGGAAGAGGCACCGCTGATGCGCCGGGCGCTGCTGCCGCGCGGCGTCATTCACTCATGGGCGACCGAGGAGGATTCGGGTGAGGTCGACGACCGATACGGCCCAGTCGGCAAGCAGCGCATCGAGGACACCGGTCCGTTGACCAAGAAGCGGATGGAGACCATCGACGACGAGACCACGGGTGCGTGCATCGACTTCATCAAGCATCAGCACGAGGCCAGCACCCCGTTCTTCGTCTGGATGAACATGACCCACATGCATTTCCGGACGCATACCAAGCCGGAAAGCCTCGGCCAGGCCGGCCGCTGGCAGTCTCCCTACCACGACACCATGATCGATCACGACCGCAACGTTGGTCAGTTGCTCGATCTGGTTGACGAACTCGGCATCGCCGAGGACACCATCGTCATCTACAGCACCGACAACGGCCCGCACGCAAACAGTTGGCCCGACGGCGCCACGACGCCGTTCCGTAGCGAGAAGGCCAGCAACTGGGAGGGCGCATTCCGGATTCCCGAGATGATCCGCTGGCCGGGAAATATCAAGGCTGGCACCGTATCCAATGAGATTGTGCAGCACCATGATTGGCTGCCGACGTTCCTAGCTGCAGCCGGGGATCCGGATATCGTCGAGAAGCTCAAGACCGGGCACAAGGCCGGCGACATGACGTACAAGGTCCACATCGACGGCTACAACCTGCTGCCCTACCTCACCGGCGAGGTCGAGAAAAGCCCGCGCCGAGGGATGATCTACTTCTCCGACGACGGTGACGTACTTGGCATCCGGGCGGAGAACTGGAAGGTCGTGTTCATGGAGCAGCGGTGCCCGGGCACGCTGCAGATTTGGTTCGAGCCCTTCACCAGGTTGCGTGCGCCGAAGCTGTTCAATTTGCGGACCGATCCGTACGAGCACGCCGACATAACGTCGAATACATACTGGGATTGGTTGCTAGATCGCGTCTTCCTCGTGCTCTACGGCTCTGCGATCGCAACCCAGTTCCTCGAAACGTTCAAGGAGTTTCCGCCGCGACAGGAGCCGGCATCGTTCACGATCAACCATGCGGTCGACGAATTGAACAAGTTCCTCGCTACTCGCGGCGGCTGAGTATGGCTGAACTGCAATCCTGGAAAGACGGGCCCACGAAGTCTGCGATCGTCGACTTCGTGGGTCGGGTCACCACGCGAGCGCACCCCTGATCACGTCGCAGCCCGAGGCGCGTGTCGCGGTGTTCGACAACGACGGCACGCTGTGGTGCGAGAAGCCGATGTACATCCAGCTCGACTTCATCATCCGCAGGCTCGCCGAAAGGGCCGCGGCCGACGAGTCGCTGGCCGCCCAGCAGCCCTACCAGGCGGCGGTCACCAACGATCTGCAGTGGTTCGGTGGTGCGATCACCAAGCACTACCAGGGTGACGACACAGACCTGAAAGTGCTTGCGGGGGCGGTGATGTCCCTGCACGAGTCGATGAATGTCGAGGAGCATGCGGAGCGGGTCGCGGCGTTTTTTGCCGAAGCGAAGCACCCGACTCTCGGCCGGCCCTACCAGCAGTGTGTTTACGAGCCGATGGTGGAGTTGTTGCGGTACCTCGAGGACAACGGCTTCACCTGCTACATCGTCTCCGGTGGTGGCCGCGATTTCATGCGGCCGATCACCGCGGCGATCTACGGCATCCCCCCTGAACGTGTCGTCGGCAGCGCGCAGGGCCTGAAGTTCGAAGGGGCGCAAGGCCATGGCGATCTGCTCATCCAGCCGGCGCTCGATATTTTCGACGACGGCCCCGAGAAGCCGGTACGGGTCTGGAGTCGCATCGGCAGGCGCCCCATTCTCTCGGCAGGCAACTCCAACGGCGACGACGAGATGCTGCAGTACTCCGGGCGCCCTGGGACTGCGTCGCTGCGGTTGCTGGTACTGCACGACGACGCCGAACGCGAATTCGACTACACCGCAGGCGCGGAACGGGCGCTGGAGCACGCCGCACAGTACGGCTGGACCGTCGTGAGCATCAAGAACGACTGGACGACCGTTTTCGGTGACTGACGACCTCGTGTGGATCCCGCCGCAGACCGCCGTGCTGGGATCCGACCGCCACTATCCGGAGGAGGCCCCGGCGCGCGAAGCAACCGTCGAGGGGTTTTGGATAATGGCTGCGGAGGTCACCAACACCCAGTTCGCCGAGTTCGTCGACGCCACAGCGTATCTCACGGTCGCCGAGCGACCCTTGAATCCCGCCGACTACCCGGACGCGCCACCGGCGAATCTGCAGCCGGGGTCGATGGTATTCACCCGGACAACGGGACCCGTGGACCTTCGGCACCTCAACCTGTGGTGGACGTGGACGCCCGGGGCCTCGTGGCGCCACCCCGTCGGCCCGCTGTCGTCGATCGAAAAGCGCGCCGATCACCCGGTCGTGCACGTCGCATACGAAGACGCAGAAGCCTATGCCGCGTGGGCCGGCATGTCCCTGCCGACCGAAGCCGAGTGGGAAACCGCGGCCAGGGGCGGCCTCGAGCAGGCGGAGTACACCTGGGGCGACGAGCCGGAGTCACCGGACCAACGGATGGCCAACTACTGGCACGGTGAATTCCCGTGGCGGCCCGAAAAGGGATACGGGCGCACAGCCCCGGTCGGCAGCTACCCGCCCAACGGCTACGGGCTTTTCGACATGGCCGGCAATGTCTGGGAGTGGACCACCGACTGGTACGGAGAAAGCCGCGACGACCAACCCTGTTGCGCCTCAGACAGTTACGACCCGCGACAACCACAGTTCCAGGTGCCGCGCAGGGTGGTCAAGGGCGGCTCGTTCCTGTGTGCGGATGCCTACTGCCTGCGGTACCGCCCCGCTGCCCGCCGCCCCCAGCCGGTCGACACCGGCATGAGCCACATCGGATTCCGCTGCGTCAAGCGCTAATCACCGTGCGCGGTGATCCACTGCCGTCCGCGCCCGACGGCGTCCTCGACCGCACCGAACACCCGTGCAGTAGCACCGACGATTCCGTCCTCGCCGATGAGGTCACCGATGCCGCCGCGTTTCAGCACGGCTTCGGCCTTCGGGCTCACACCCGCAATGATCAACCGGCCGCCGTGGCGCTGCAGATCGGTCGCCCACTTCGAGAGCGCGTTGATCACCTTCGACGACGGCACGTCGGGCAGCGCCGCCATGGACAGCACCACCACCGCATTGTGTGAGTCCGCCACCCTCGGCCACTCCTCGTCGATCCTGGGTACCTCGGCGAACAACCCGATCCCGGCGTAGTGCAGGACGGTGACCTCATTGCTCGGCAGCTGGTCGGGCACCGGTGCCCGCTGCCATCCATCGTCGATGGGAACCAACGCGATCAGTTGCGCCGACTGCGCCGCTTTCACGCAGTAGAGCACCAGCGACGTGATCGCCCCGATCAAAATCGCGGTGTGCAGCGGCAATTCGGTGGTCGCCGCGAACGTGATGAGCATTGCCACCGCGGACAGTGGCGCAGTACGTAGCACCAGCTTGATGTCGGTCCAGCGGCCGGCCACCAATTCGACGCCGATCACCATGATCAGCCCACCGATCACCGGCATCGGTATCAGCTCGGCGAGCGAACCGGCGACCAACACCAGTGCGGCCAACCAGATCCCGGCGAAGATGCCAGCCCACCTCGTCTGTGCCCCCGCGGAGACGGCCACCCCGGTCCGGGACAGTGACCCGCCCGTCGGCAGCGCGCCGAAGAATCCACCGGCCACGTTGGCGGCACCTTGGGCGACGAAATCCTTGTTCGTGTTGGGACGCGTGCCGTCGGGATTCGGCACGGCAGCCGAGATGCCCGCCGCCTGGGCAAGCCCGACCAGTGCCACGGCCAGTCCCCCGGCCAGCAGCTCCGGCATGGCGGCGAAGTTCGGAACCTCCAACGGCGGCAGAGCATTCGGGATGGACGCGATGTCGCCGACGGTCTCGACGTCGACCGCGAGGACCGCAACGGCGGCAGTCACCACCACCAGCGCGATCAGCGTCGCGAAGGCCTCCAGCGGCTTGATGAAATGAAACACCGCCCACACCGCGACAGTGGCGACGGCGACCAGACATGGCGCTTGCAGCCACGACCCGATGTGCGCGAAGGCGTCGATGAACTTGCCGATGGTGTTGTGGCTGTCGGGTTTATAGCCGGTGGCATCGTGGATCACTCCGGCGATGATCTGCAGGGCGATACCCGTCGTGAAGCCGGTCATCACGGCGTTGGAGACGAAGTTCATCATCGCCCCGAAACGCAGCAATCCGAACAGCAGCATGACGGCACCCGCGACGAGCACCAGCGCCGCGATATTGGAGGGGTCCGTAGGGTCCAGACCCGCGGCACTCAACACACTTTGGGAGGTCAGGGCGAGCGCGCTGGTCAGTGTGGTGACCATCAACACCGTCCGGGCTAAGAGCGACCCGACGATCGTCGAGACGATGCCGGAGTAGAGGCCGGCCACCGGGTTGAAGCCGCCGATGCTGGCGTAGGCCATCCCTTCCGGGATAGAGAACAGGCCGGTGACGAGCCCCGCGATCACATCCCGAAATCGCGGGCGCGCCAGTGCCGGAAATCGGCTCACTCACCACACCGTTCCTGGTTAGTGAGCAGGACTGAGTCCTGCTCGGTGCGGCCCGAACGGTCTTGGCCGCGGCTGGCGGGTGTTTTCCGGTGAACCGGTGCGCATCGTGTGCGGCCGGTGGGCCAGAACTGCCGTGCCTGCCATGTGGTTCGGTCGCCGTCGGGCCTGTCCGGTGGAGTGCCCACCCCGGTCCACTGTCCGAGGCAGGGTCCTGCCGGCCGTTACCCGATCGCCAAGCCGAGACCACATCCGCCGATCCCGACCACCGCGACGCAATGCACGGTGACCGAGTCGGAAGTCTGCTGCCAACATCATGACAGCCACCACCGACAAACATGCCGCACCACGTCGCCACCACTCCCTTCCATCACTTCCGTGCAGTATCACTCACTTCCGCTCGCCACCCGGCCAACAGCCTTCTTACCCTGCCACCTCGATGGGGTTTCGCGTGCGCTGTGGTCGAGACCGGTCCGTCAGCCGGCTTCGGCGGTCTTCTTGATCGCTGCGAGTGTGGCTGGGATGCCGCGCGCAGCGGCATCGCGCCGCTTGTCGATCTCGGCGTCGGCCTCGATCGCCGAACCGCTCGCGGAAGCCGGCCAGGCCCTTGGGAAGGAATTCCCACGACTCGGTGAGCCGGGTGCCGTCGCCGTCGGGCTCGAAGGTGTACCCCCAGTACACCCAGCCGTGGTTGACCTCCCACGCGAACTTCCGACCGGGGTCGGCGGCGACCACCTGACTGCGTGTCTCCCACGTTCGCTCGGGTGTTTCGTTGCGCCCGGTGAACCACGCGCCCACTTCGGGACCGGAGCCCTCGTCCCACCAGCAGCCGGTGCAGACCGGGCTCCATTCGCCCGTTCTGGTCACATCCGACACCAGTGCGTACAGCTCGTCGGGGCTCACCGCCACGTGTATCGACTTCGACATCTTCAATTCGGTCACGGGCCGAGTGTGCCAAAGCGCTAGGTTGGAACGCGTTCTACTTCGCCGTCGAGAGGGCAACTGGATGAGCAACGGTAGCGAGCGGGTGGCCAGGAAAGCGCTCGTCATCGGCGGGGCGTCGGGCATCGGCTGGGCGACGGCGCAGGCGCTGGTCGCCGACGGCTGCCGCGTCACCATCGCCGACCTCAATGCTGACGGCGCACGCGTGCGGGCCACCGAACTGGGTGAACCACACACAGCCGCACAGGTAGACGTCACCGACGAGGCCTCGGTGGAACGCCTGTTCGGCGAGACCGGCCCGCTCGACGTCGTGGTGAATTGCGCGGGCTTCGGCAGCCTCGGCCTGATCACCGACCTGTCGGTCGACGAGTTTCGCGGAGTCGTCGACGTGTGCCTCAACGGGTCCTTCATCGTCGCCAAGTACGCCGGACAGAAGCTGCGAGAGGGCGGGTCGCTGGTTTCGATCAGTTCCCTGAACGGACGGCAACCGGCCGTCGGGATGAGCGCCTACTGCTCGGCGAAGGCCGGGCTGTCGATGCTGACCCAGGTCGCGGCGCTGGAGTGGGGGCCGCGCGGCATCCGGGTCAACGCGGTTGCGCCCGGCTTCGTCGACACACCCCTGACCGCGGGTTCGTCGCTCGTGCCCGGGCTCGTCGAGGACTACGCGGAGAACACTGCGCTGGGACGCGCGGGAACACCGGAGGAGATCGCGGACGCGGTGGTGTTCCTCTGCTCGCCGAAGTCCTCGTGGTTGACCGGCGAAGTTCTCGACCTCAACGGCGGCGCGCACCTCAAGCGCTATCCGGATGTGCTCGGTCACGTCATGAAATTGGCGGAGACACAATGAGTTTCGAGGGCAAACACGCCATCGTCACCGGCGCCGGATCGGGTATCGGGGCTGCGCTGTGCCGCGCGCTTGTCGGTGCGGGCGCGAATGTGGTCTGCACAGACATCGACGGTGAGGCCGCCGAAAGGACCGCCGCGCCACTGGGCGTCAGGGCACGCGCCGCGCGCCTCGACGTCACCGACGCATCGGCTGTACAGGCCGCGGTCGACGACGTGGTCGACCGCGCCGGCCGACTCGACCTGATGTTCAACAACGCAGGAATCTGTTGGGGCGGTGACACCGAACTGCTGACGCTGGACCAGTGGAACGCGATCATCGACGTCAACCTCCGCGGCGTCGTGCACGGAGTCACGGCGGCCTACCCGGTGATGCTGCGCCAGGGCCACGGTCACATCGTCAATACCGCCTCGATGGCGGGCCTCACCGCTGCCGGCCAGATCACCAGCTACGTGGCGACCAAGCACGCGGTGGTCGGGCTCTCGCTGGCCCTGCGCTCCGAGGCGGTCCCACGTGGCGTCGGCGTACTCGTCGTATGCCCGGCGGCAGTGGAGACACCGATTCTCGACAAGGGTGCGCTCGGCGGATTTGTCGGACGTGACTACTTCCTGCAGGCCCAGGGCGGTAAGCCCTATGAGGCCGGCCGGTTGGCGCACGAGATCCTGCGTGCGGTCGAAAAGAACAAGGCGATCCTGGTGAAACCGCGGATCGCCCGCGCTCAGTGGCTCTTCGCCAGGCTCGCACCCACGCTGATGAATCGCATGTCGATGCGGTTCATAGCAGGGCAACGCGCCAAACAGGTCGAGGCGAAGACGAAAGTCCGTTAGAAATAGCGGCAATGAACACCGAATTCACGCTCACCCAGAAGCGTGCGCTGGCCGTCGCGACCGTCATCGCGATCTTTTTCGGCGCCTACTTCCTGCGTGGATACTTCATTCTCATCGTTGTCGCCGCGGTGGCGGCCTATCTGTTCACGCCGCTTTACGCGCGGCTCAACAGACGGCTCGGCACGGGACTTTCGGCGACACTGACACTGCTGGCGGCTTTCGCGGCGGTGATCGTGCCGTTGAGCCTCTTCGTGTTCCTCGCGGTCGTGCAGATCACCACGATGGTCGAACGAGTCGCCGTCTGGGTCCAGCGGACCGACCTGTCCGCGCTCGGCGACCGATCGCTGGCGTTCGTCAACGAACTCCTGCACCGCGTGCCGTTCGTCGACATCACGATCACGCCGGCCTCACTACAGGATTCGATGACGACCGTCGCGCAGGAAGTCGGCAAATGGCTACTCGGCATCCTGCAGGGAGCGGCAGGAGGCGCGTTCGGCGCGATAACGTCGGCGATCCTGTTCCTGTACGTGTTCATCTCGCTGTTGACCAACAAAGACAAGGTGCTGCTGCTCATCCGGCGGCTCAATCCCCTCGGCGAGGAGATCACCGACCTCTACATGTCGAAGATGGGCGCGATGGTCAAGGGCACCGTGATGGGGCAGTTCGTCATCGCCGTCTGCCAGGGTGTCGCCGGCGCCGCGTCGATCTACATCGCCGGATTCCACCAGGGCTTCTTCCTGTTTGCGGTCCTGCTGTCCGCGCTGTCGGTCATTCCGCTCGGCAGCGGCATCATCACGATTCCGTTCGGTGTCGGAATGATTCTGTTCGGCAACGTCTTCGGCGGCGTGTTCGTGATCGTCTTCCACCTGATCGTGGTGACGAACATCGATAACTTCCTGCGGCCGATACTGGTTCCCCGCGCCGCCCGGCTGGATTCGGCGCTGATGCTGCTCGCGGTGTTCGCAGGCATCGCGATGTTCGGCGCATGGGGCATCGTGATCGGCCCAGTGCTGATGATCATCATTGTCACCACGATCACCGTGTACCTGGCCGTCTACAAGGGCGTGCCGATGGACCAACCGGACGAGAAGGACACGAAACCCAAGAAGCGAAACCCCTTCTGGCGGTTGGGTCGCCGCCTCAAGCAGAAGCGGGAAGAGGCCGAAGCCAAACCCGACGATGACGACGTAAACGAGGGGGACACGGACGACACGGACGTGAAGAAGAAAGAAGAGAAGGCGCGGGCGGCTACGCCAGACGCTGAGTAAGGAATGCGACGACGCGCTTGATCGCGTCGTCGGTGGGGTGGCCTTCCTGATGACGTAGCTCCAGCGTCAGCACCGAATGCGCCATCTTGCCGAAGCCGTGCTCGTTGCCCTTCTTCGAGTTGATCTCGATGACCTCGAACGCATCGCCCAGACGGTCCTTGAGAGTCTTGAACCGTTCGGCGGGCACCAGCGGATCCTCACTGAACCGCAGGCCCAGGGCGCACAGTCCGTCATTGGCCGCACGGCGTTCGATGATCTTCAGCTCGGCCTCAGACAGGCCGGGATCGCGTCGCTGCTTCGGCGTCACCGACAGGGGCAGCGACGGCTGGCTGAGCACCGGCGCGAGCACGCTGTCGTCCACCGCCGCCGCGAGTGCGAATCCGCCGGTGAAGCACTGTCCGATGACGCCAACGCCCTTGCCAGGCGTCTTCTCGTTGAGGTCGCGCGCCAGCGCACGCAGATAATGTGCGACGGGACGATCTGCGTTGGTCGCAAACGCGGCGAATTCCTTTGCCACACAACCACGCAACAGGACGGGGATCATCCCGGGCCTCATCGCAGCCGCGCCCGGAGTGCCGAACAGCGACGGTATCGCCACCGTGAATCCGTTGTCCACCAAATGATTACCCAGCGCCAGCACGCCTGGATGCGCGCCGGGCATCTCGGGAATCAGCACCACGCCCGGACCCTCGCCCTTGCGGTACACGTCGTGGGTGAAGCCGGCCGCGGAGAACGGCGAAACGGTCCAGCCCGTGAGATCTGCTTCTGGCGCGGTCATGGCGGCTCCTACTTGGCAGGCAGCGGCGAGGCGGTCTGCGTCGCCGCAGCCAGCGTACGGAACTCGTCGGCCGTGGCGGCACCGGTTATCGCAATCTGCGCCGGACCCGTCGGTCCGTTCAGTCGAGTCGTCCACAGGGGTTCGGCAGGCCGTCCGTCGCGGTCTCCGCCGTCATAAACCACCCACGTGACGCCGTCGACGTCCTCGACGCCCGTCGGACGCATGTCGGCGTTGATCGAGCCGACGAGTCTGTCTTCGTCGGCGTTGCTCTGCGTCAAACTCAGGTACATGCCGCTGGGCGCCAGATATCCGACGGTGGAGCTGACCGCGCGGAGACGCTCCTGCGACGCCGGGTCGGTGCGGCCGCCGTCGATGCCGCTTCTGCTGCCGGAGTTCGGCTGCCATCCCTGGGGTAGCTGCGGCAGCCGGATCGGGATCTTGAGGGTGTCGGCGTCGGCCTGTAACGCCGCAGGTGCGTCGTAGGTGGGTGCGGGTCCCTCGGCGGGGCCGCTGGCCTGAAACGAGCACATGCCCAGCACCCCGGCCAGCACGAGGCAGGCCACCACCAACGGCGCGATCGACCAGAACATGTCCCGGCCGTCCTGCAGTAGCCGCGACTTAGCTGGCTTGGGAGCCGGCTGCGGCTGGGTGGTCATAGTCGCCAGTATCCCAGGTCCCGAACGTCGGGCGGCTAATGGGACAATCGGCCCATGACCCCCGCGCGTGGTGAAGCCCCCGACCGCAACCTCGCCCTCGAACTCGTGAGAGTGACCGAAGCCGGCGCGATGGCGGCAGGGCGCTGGGTAGGTCGCGGCGACAAGGAGGGCGGCGACGGGGCCGCGGTCGACGCCATGCGTGAGCTGGTCAATTCCGTATCGATGCGCGGTGTTGTGGTGATCGGCGAGGGTGAGAAGGACAACGCGCCGATGCTCTACAACGGCGAGGAGGTCGGCAACGGAGACGGTCCGGACTGCGACTTCGCCGTCGATCCCATCGACGGCACCACGCTGATGAGCAAGGGCTTGCCGAACGCGATCTCAGTGCTCGCGGTCGCCGAGCGTGGGGCGATGTTCGATCCGTCGGCGGTCTTCTACATGGACAAGATCGCCGTCGGTCCCGACGCCGTCGACGCCATCGACATCACCGCACCGATCGGTGAGAACGTCCGGCAGGTCGCGAAGGCCAAGGGCTTTTTGGTGTCCGATATGACGGTATGCATCCTGGACCGCCCCCGCCACGAACAGCTCATCGACGACGTCCGCGAAGCAGGCGCACGCATCCGCCTGATCTCCGACGGCGACGTGGCAGGCGCGATATCGGCGTGCAGGCCCAACTCGGGTACCGACCTGCTCGCGGGCATCGGTGGTACGCCCGAGGGCATCATCACCGCCGCCGCGATCCGCTGTATGGGCGGCGCCATCCAGGGCAAGCTCGCCCCCAAGGACGACGAGGAACGCCAGAAGGCGATCGACCTCGGCTACGACCTCGACCGGGTGCTGTCCACCGAGGATCTGGTCTCGGGCGAGAATGTCTTCTTCTGCGCCACCGGTGTCACCGACGGCGACCTGCTGCGGGGTGTGCACTACTCCGGCGGTGGCTGCACCACCCAGTCCATCGTCATGCGCAGCAAGTCGGGCACCGTGCGGATGATCGACGCCTATCACCGGCTCTCCAAACTCAACGAGTACTCCGCGATCGATTTCATCGGCGACAGCAGCGCGGTCTACCCGCTGCCGTAGCCACCGATACAGAAGGGCACACATGAGCGTCGACTCCTCGGCCAAAGTGGGGACCGAGTACCGCATCGAGCACGACACCATGGGCGAGGTCCGGGTGCCGATCAACGCACTGTGGCGAGCGCAGACACAGCGCGCGGTGGAGAACTTCCCGATCTCCGGCCGTGGGCTGGAGCGCACCCAGATCCGGGCGTTGGGCTTGCTGAAAGGCGCCTGCGCACAGGTGAACAAGGACCTCGGTCTGTTGGCGCCCGAGAAGGCCGACGCCATCATCACCGCTGCCGGTGAGATCGCCGAGGGCCTGCATGACGACCAGTTCCCCATCGACGTATTCCAAACCGGTTCGGGCACCAGCTCGAATATGAACACCAACGAGGTGATCGCGGGCATCGCGGAGCGCAATGGTGTTTCAGTGCATCCGAACGACGACGTGAACATGTCGCAGTCGTCCAATGACACCTTCCCCACCGCCACGCATATCGCGGCCACCGAAGCCGCAGTGCGTCACCTGATTCCGGCGCTCGAGGTGCTGCACGAGTCGCTCGACTCGAAAGCCAACCAGTGGCGAACTGTCGTCAAGTCCGGCCGTACCCACCTGATGGACGCCGTCCCGGTCACATTGGGTCAGGAGTTCAGTGGATATGCCCGTCAGATCGAAGCATCGATCGAACGGGTAAAGGCCACGTTGCCACGGCTGGGCGAGTTGGCCATCGGCGGGACCGCGGTCGGCACCGGCCTGAATGCGCCCGACGATTTCGACGAGCGGGTGGTCGCTGTATTGAAAGAGCAGACCGGGGTGGCCGAATTACGTGTCTGCGCAAATCACTTCGAGGCGCAGGCCGCTCGCGACGGGCTGGTCGAGGCATCCGGCGCGCTGCGTACCATCGCGGTGTCGCTGACCAAGATTGCCAATGACATCCGGTGGATGGGCTCTGGGCCACTGACAGGCCTCGGTGAGATTCAGTTGCCCGACCTTCAACCGGGCAGCTCGATCATGCCGGGCAAGGTCAATCCGGTTATCCCGGAAGCGATTACGCAGGTCGCCGCGCAGGTGATCGGGAACGACGCCGCGATCGCGTGGGGTGGCGGCAACGGCGCGTTCGAGCTCAACGTGTACATCCCGATGATGGCCCGCAATTTGCTCGAGTCGTTCAAGATCCTGACCAACTCGTCCGCGTTGTTCGCGCAGCGCTGCATCGACGGCCTCGTTGCCAACGAAGGACGCTTGCGCGAGCTGGCCGAGTCGTCGCCGTCAATCGTGACCCCGCTGAACTCCGCGATCGGCTATGAGGAAGCCGCTGCGGTCGCCAAGCAGGCGCTCAAGGAGAAGAAGACCATTCGCCAAACGGTGATCGACCGTGGGCTGATCGGCGACAAGCTGTCGCTCGAGGAACTCGACAAGCGCCTCGATGTGCTGGCGATGGCGAAGGTCAAGGACGGGGACCGATAACCGCGCGCGCATAAAACGCACACCTAGCGGGTATAGATTTAGCTGGTATCGCTGTGACCCTGGCTCCAGTTCAGTAAAGAGGGTCATGCGGTGCAGGGGTTTCGCTGAGTATTGTCTACGTGCCGGGGACTGGGGTGCCGGTGGCTGGTTTGGAAGGCCGCCCGACGGAGAGTCGTGCGGTCAAGTCGTTTCTGACCTCGACAGCCGTCGGGCCGTCAGCGTTGCTGATCGAAGGTGAACCGGGTATCGGCAAGACCACCTTGTGGTTGGCTGCCATCGAAGCGGCGAACGCTCGCGGGTTTCGGGTCCTCTCCACGCGCGCCGCCGCTGCTGAATCCGTTCTCGCGTACACCGCCCTGGCGGACATGCTCGACGACGTCGACGCCGGCACGTGGGCCGACCTGCCCGCACCACAACTGCTCGCCGTGGACCAGGTGTTGTTACGCGCGGGCACGGATGACGTCACCGACCAACGTGCTGTCGCGGCGGCGTTCCTGGCGGTGATCGACAGGTTCGCTGAAACCGGCCCGGTGTTGTTGGCCATCGATGATTTGCAGTGGCTCGATCCGTCCAGCGTTCACGTAATCGCATTCGCCGCGCGACGACTCAGCGGGCCTGTCGGAATTCTCGGCAGTGTGCGCACCGAGGTCAACGACGGCGCGAGCGCAGGCTGGCTTTCACTGCCGCGGCCCGAAGCGATCAACCGTATTCGCCTGAATCCATTGAGTGTTCACGAGCTACACGCCGCGGTGGCGTCCCGGCTACAGCGCCCCTTCTCACGGCCCGTGATGGGACGCATCCACGAAGTCTCCGGCGGAAACCCTTTCTATGCAATCGAATTGGCCAGGGCGCTGGATGAACGCTCCCTCCCAACCACAGTGGCGTCGCTGCCCCGCACACTGAGCGATGTCGTCCGGAGCCGACTCGGCGCCCTCGACGCCGATGTTCACGAGGCGCTGCTGGCGGCGTCGTGCATGGCGACGCCGACCGTCGAGTTGGTATCGCAGGCGACGATCAGCGACGGTCATGAGCTGGTCGATCTCCTTGAGATCGCCGAGAGCAAGGGCATTATCGCGATCGACGGCAACCGGATCCACTTTGCGCATCCCCTGCTGGCCAGGGGCGTCTACACCGAGGCCCCACCCACGAGGCGGCGGTCGATGCACCGCCGGCTCGCGGAGATCGTCGACGAGCCAGAGCTGCGCGCAAGGCATTTGGCGCTTGCAGCGACCAGTGGTGACGATGTGACGCTGCGCGCGCTCGACAAGGCAGCCGAGTCGGCGCGCGCGCGTGGCGCGCCCGCCGCGGCCGCCGACTTGATGGACTTGGCCATCGGCCTCGGGGGCGACGCCCCGGAACGCCGACTTCGCTCTGCACTGCACCACTTCGACGCCGGTGACCACGAGCGCGCGGCCGCGGTACTGCAGGAGACCGTCGACGGGCTGCCGGCGGGAGACCTGCGCGCAGAAGCGTTGTGCCGCTTGGCCGTGGTGCGCCTCTACACCGAAGGCTTCTTTGAGGCGAGCCGCGTGCTCCAGCAGGCCCTCGATGATGTTGACGAGGACAGCCCGCTGCGGGTGTCGATTCTGATCACATTGGCGTATTCGCTGTTGCACGCCAACCAGATTCGAGAAGGTAAGGACATCGCCCACCAGGCTGTCGGCAACGCCGAGAAACTCGGTCAACCGCACTTGCTCAGCCTGGCCTTGGGTATGCGGGTCATGTTGGGCTTCATGGCCGGCGAAGGTTTCGACGACGCGACTCTGCGTCGTGCACTCGAACTGGAGGATGAAAAGACCTTCACACCGCTGGTATTCCGGCCCGCTATGCAGCACGCCTTACTGCTGGAGTGGACCGGTGATCTGGTTACGGCGCGAGAGGCCCTGGCGGCGATCCGGCTGCGCTGCATGGAGAAGGGCGAGGAGGGCGAGTACGTCTTCATCGCTCAGCACGACGTGATGAGCTCGATATGGGCGGGTGACTTCGTCAACGCCAACCTGGTCGCCGAAGATGCCGCCGAACGCGCCCGTCAGCTCGGCGGCGAGACACCACTGTTCCTGGCTCACAGCATGCGCGCACCGCTTTCTGTCTTCGCCGGCCAGGAGGCCGAAGCGCGACGCGCAATAGCAGATGGGCTCGAGATCAGCAGGCGGACAGGGACTTTCCGGCTTGGCGCGAGGCTGTTGGCCGCACTGGCGTTCTTGGAGGTGTCACTGGGCAACTATGCGGAGGCGGCCGCCGCGGTTGCGCCGATGCTGTCGGCCTTCGATTGCGAGGCGACACCGACCGAACTGCCCGACGCGGCGTTCCTACCGGACGCCATCGAGGCCCTTGTGCAGTTGGGCAGGCTGGGCGAAGCCGCGCCCCTGATCGAGGCACTCGAGCGCAACGGCCGCAGGTTCGACCGGGCCTGGATGTGCGCAGTCGGCGCGCGCGGCCGAAGCATGATGCTGGCGGCGTCGGGTGACCTCGACGGAGCCTATGCGGCGGCGCAGCGGGCGATGGCTGAACACCAGCGAGTGGCGATGCCCTTTGACCGTGCGAGGACTCTTCTGCTGCGTGGCCAGCTCGAGCGTCGACTACGCAAGAAGGAGTCGGCGTCCGCCAGCCTGCGGGGTGCGCTCGAAACGTTCGAGCGGCACAACATCCCACTCTGGGCCGACCGGGCTCGCGCCGAACTGGCGCGCGGCAACGTCGGCGCAAACAGATCCGGCCAACTGACACCGTCGGAACAGCGTGTCGCTGAGCTCGCTGCGTCGGGCATGAAAAACCGCGACGTCGCCAGCGCGTTGTTCATCAGCCCCAAAACCGTCGAGGCGAACCTGGCCCGGGTATACCGCAAGCTCGGCATCAAGTCGCGCGCAGAGCTGGGCCGTCACCTCGGCCGGGCCGACTCGACCCAGATATAGGGAAACGCCCTATTCCCCACCGCAGCTCTACGAATTAACGTCAAGGCGCCCGGACTGAACAAGGCTCTCTAGGAGGATAGGTGCGCGTCGACCAAGCTCCGCCCATGGGCTCCCAAGACATCACTCTGGTCACGACGGCGACGTGTCAGCCGGCATTGCGCACGGGGTTCGCAGTGCTGGGCTTGGTGTCACTGCTCGACCTGCCCAGAGCCGACCGGGCCGATCGAGTTGTGGCGTTGAGCGCTGCGGCGGCCGCGGGCTGGTTCCTCGTCCGGGGTCGTCGGCCTTCACTCAGGGCAACGCGCCGGGGCTGATCTCCTCGAGCATCTCGGTGACCAGCGCCGCGATCGGAGACCGCTCGCTGCGAAGCAGGGTGATGTGCGCGAACAACGGGTGGCCCTTGAGCTTCTCGATCACCGCGGCAACGCCGTCGTGCCGACCCACGCGCAGGTTGTCTCGCTGGGCAACGTCATGGGTGAGCACTACTCGCGATCCCGCACCCAAGCGCGACAGAACGGTCAGGAGCACGTTGCGTTCCAGCGACTGCGCCTCGTCGACGATGACGAACGAGTCGTGCAGGGAGCGACCGCGGATGTGTGTCAGCGGTAGCACTTCGAGCATGCCGCGCGACAGCACCTCCTCGAGCACCGCTGGGCTCGCCAGCCCCTCGAGCGTGTCGAAGACCGCCTGCGCCCAGGGGCCCATCTTCTCGCTCTCGCTGCCGGGTAGGTAGCCGAGATCCTGCCCGCCGACGGCGTAGAGCGGACGGAACACCACGACCTTTCGATGGGTGCGACGCTCGAGCACCGCTTCCAGTCCCGCGCACAATGCGAGCGCTGACTTGCCGGTGCCCGCCTTGCCGCCGAGGGAGACTATGCCGACGGATTCGTCGAGCAGAAGATCCAGTGCTACACGTTGTTCGGCGGAGCGGCCGCGCAGACCGAAGACCTCGCGGTCGCCGCGAACCAGCTGCACTCGCTTCTCGGAGTTCACCCGGCCCAGTGCATGCGAGGTGCCTCCGAGAAGACGGATCCCGGTGTGGCACGGCAGATTACGCGCGGCTTCCAGGTCGATCTCACCTTCGGCGAACAACGCGTCGATCTCGTCGGCCGATACCTCGACCTCATCCATGCCGGTCCAGCCCGACGTGATGACGTCCTGGGCGTGATACTCGTCGGCGGCCAAGCCGACCGCGCCGGCCTTCACGCGCAGCGGAATGTCCTTGCTTACCAACGTGACCTGCTTGCCCTCCGCGGCGAGGTTGGCCGCACAGGTGAGAATGCGCGAATCGTTGCTGTCGGTGCGGAAACCCGCGGGCAGCACCGACGGATCGCTGTGGTTGAGCTCGACATGCAGCGTGCCACCTTGCGTCCCAACGGGTATCGGCTGGTCGAGCCGCCCGTGTTCGAGTCGCAGATCGTCGAACAACCGCAATGCCTGCCGCGCGAACCAGCCAAGCTCGTGGTGATGCCGCTTGGCTTCCAGTTCGCTGATGACCACCAGCGGGACCACGACTTCGTGCTCGGCAAACCGGGTGCATGCCCACGGGTCGGACAGCAATACGGAGGTGTCGAGCACGTAGGTCCGCAAGGGCGAATCAGTCACGTAGCGCTCCTCGAGTTCGCGTGGCCCCACCCGAACTTTCGACGGACACTGCGGTACTGGGACCGGGGCCGGTCCGCTCGTGATCGAAACGATCGGTACCGCCCGGACAGCAGAGCATGTCGCTAGCCATCGAAAACGACGCTACTCCCGTCGCGGCATATGCGCCGCGCAGGCGCGCCGTGGCTAAGAGTTAGCGCGAAGTGAACTGCTGGAGCTCGGGCTCATCGGCTAGACCCCACGCGGCGATCCGGTCGGCGATGACCTGACGCAGCTGCTCGGGTCCGAAGATGCCGGTGTCCGCCATGTGAGCCACCTTGTCGGCATAGGCGTCGATGTCGCCGCCGACGACGCCGAGGTCCGCGGCGCGGGCCGCGATGGCGGCGATCGTCTCCTCGCGGCTGTACGACAACAGGTGGGAGACGAGGTTGGCGAAGAACTCCTCGTGGCGCTCCTCGTCGCGCGCGATGCGGCCCACAAGTCCCTTGAGCACCGGCTCGGTGATCTGCGCTTCAAGATTGCGGCAGAAGACGGCGTGCTCGCGCTCGAAGAAGGCCATGAACACCAGCCGCTCGATCTGGCTGTAGGTGTCGGCGCGGTAGCCCTTCATCACGTGCTCGACGCGCACATCCTCGTTGGCGGCCGGATCGATCTCACGGGTGACGACGAGGTAGTTGCGCAACGCGATCGCGTGCAGATGCTCCTCGGCGGTCCACCGGCCGATCCAGCGGCCGAACTTCTCTTCGAGGATGAAGCTGAAGACGAACTCGCGGTGGTAGCCGGCGAGATTGTCCTTCGTGATGAGCAGGATCTCCAAGGCGTCGGTGACCGTTTTGGGCAGCGTCACACTCGACGCGTCCCAGTCGCGTCCGCCCAGGAACGCGAAGTTCTCACCCTGTTCAAAGGGCACGTATTCGTGCGCGTACCAGATGTCTTCGGAGTCGATGTGACGACGCAGCTCCTGCTGCACGACCGGCTCCAGCTCGACGATCAGCGCGTTAGCTACAGGTCTCTGTGCCATAAAAGTAACTGTAACCCGAATTCACATGTTTCCAAAAATCGCAGGACAGCGTGTCTACAGGGTCAGGCCCGGGTACAACGGGTTGGCCGCCAGCAGTTCCGCGGCGGCGCCGTGCACGCGATCGGCGGTGCCGTCGGCCAGCTTGTATTTGGCCTTCGACGTGCCCTCGGGCTGCGTGTTCGAGAGCACGTCGACGATCAGTTCCGCGACCCGGTCGAAGTCGTCGGGTCCGAAGCCGCGGGTGGTCAGCGCCGGGGTGCCCAAGCGGACGCCGCTGGTGTACCACGCGCCGTTGGGATCGGCCGGGACCGAGTTGCGGTTGGTCACGACGCCGGAGTCCAGCAGCGCCGATTCCGCCTGCCGCCCCGTCAGCCCGAACGAGGTCACGTCCAGCAGCACGAGGTGGTTGTCGGTACCGCCGGTGACGAGCCCGGCGTCGCGCTTGAGGAATCCGTCGGCAAGGGCCTGGGCGTTGTCGGCGATCCGTTGCGCGTAGGCCTGGAACGACGGTTGACGGGCCTCGGCCAGCGCGACGGCCTTGGCGGCCATCACGTGCGAGAGCGGTCCGCCGAGCACCATCGGGCAGCCCTTGTCGACCGCATCGGCGTACTCAGGGGTGGCCAACACCAGCCCGCCTCGCGGTCCGCGCAGCGACTTGTGCGTCGTCGTGGTGGTGACGTGGGCGTGCGGTACCGGGTCCTCGTCGCCCGTGAACACCTTGCCCGCCACCAGGCCCGCGAAATGCGCCATGTCGACCATCAGCGTGGCGCCGACCTCGTCGGCGATCTCGCGCATCGTCGCGAAGTTGACCCGGCGCGGATAGGCGGAGTACCCGGCGACGATCACCAGCGGTTTGAACTCACGAGCAGCGGCCGCGACGGCGCCGTAGTCAAGAAATCCCGTAGCCGGATCCGTCCCATATTGGCGCTGGTGGAACATCTTGCCGGAGATGTTCGGCCGAAAGCCGTGGGTGAGGTGGCCGCCGGCATCCAGCGACATGCCCAGCAGTCGCTGGTTGCCCAGCTTGGCGCGAAGTTTCTCCCAGTCCGCCTCCGACAGGTCGTTGACGTGCTTGGCGCCGAGTTCCGCCAGACCCGGAGCCTCGACCCGGGTGGCCAGGATCGCCCAGTACGCAACGAGGTTGGCGTCGATGCCCGAGTGAGGTTGTACGTAGGCATGAGGCGAACCGAACAGTTGCTCGGCATGTTCGGCCGCGACGCTCTCGACGGTGTCGACGTTCTGACAGCCGGCGTAGAACCGATGTCCGATGGTGCCCTCGGCGTACTTGTCGGACAGCCAGGTGCCCATGGTCAGCAGCACGGCGGGTGAGGCGTAGTTCTCGCTGGCGATCAGCTTGAGCGAATCCCGTTGGTCGGCAAGCTCTTTGCGGGTGGCAGCCGCGATACGGGGTTCGACGGATTCGATGACCTGCAGAGCTGCTTGATAGGCAGTGCTCGCGGTGTCGGCGTATTCGGCGCCCGGGCGCCGCTGCTGAGGTGGCCGTGGGTTCTGCAGTCATGCGCTCAGCGTAGTCGGGCGCAAGTTACGCATCCTCGCGAGACGTACACCAGGGCTGTCCGAAAGCCGCCGACCACGACCGTGGTGTACGTCTCGCGAACCGCAAGACCGCTAGGCCGCCCGCAGCGACGATGGGATCAGCGGCTCGTCGAGCAGCCGGCCGAACCGCTCCGCCAGGGACACTTCACTCGGACGGGCTTCCAGCCAGCCCCTCAGCAGCCGGTAACCCTCGACGTAGGTGCTGGTGTAGGCCCGCCACAGCGGTGAGGACAGGAACCGCAGCATCTGCCGCGCCCGTTCGTCGTTGACCAACAGCCAGCGCTTGAGGAACTCGATGACGTCGTCGACGTCGCGGTGCTCGTCGTGCAGCATCAGCGCGGCGTCCTGGCGCACATCGGCGAGTGCGGCCGCCGCTTCGGAGACGGCCTGCGCCCGCTCGCCGTCGAAACCCAGGCCCAGATCGGCGTAGATCTCGCCTGCCCAGGCACCCCAGTTCGGGCCGATCGCCGCATAGAGCGCCAGGTCGGCCAGACCCTCGGCCATCAGGCATTGCGGCGTGTTCACCAGGAAGATCGTCTGCTCGGCCTGCCCCTTGCCCTCGACCAGACCGGCCTCCTTGCGGCAGTGTTCGGTGTGGTGGCCGGGATACGACTCGTGTGCGACCAGCCGCGGCAGGTTCGACATCTGCTGCTTGAGGTCGGCGTTCACCGCCACGGTCGAGGTGTAGTTGCCCAGGTAATAGTTGAAGCCCGACCATGGCTTGTCGGTCACCACCTCGTAGGTGATGGTTTCGGCGTCCGGCAGCGGATATTCGGCGCGCACGCGGTCTCGAAGTGCGCTCGAGAACGCATGGATGCACTCCTGTAGACGGTCAGGCGGAACCTCCTCACCTGCACGGTAGGCGGTCATCCGCTCGGCGAGCGACCCGCTGCCGCCCAGCGCATCGTGGAGCTTGGCGTGCGCCTGCCGATACTGCTCGGGGTCGCCCTTGGCGATGCGTACATCGAAATAGGCCTCGACCTCGTCGACGAAACCGACGTCCTGGCCCGAGAATTTGCGGCCGGCGCAGGCCAGCGCTCGAAGGTGAGCGCCGATGAACTCGGCACGGTGTGATTCCAGCTCACTGCCCGCGCTCAGTTCGGCCAGCAGCCGTTCGGCCTCGCGGGTGAGGTCGGCAGGCTCCGGAGCCGGCTCGTCGGCGACGACGCGGCGCAGCTCGGGGTCTCCGGTGAAGGAGTCGACATAACCGTCCTCGACCCGGTCGAAGCGCAACCCGAGCAGCAGATAGTCACGGACTAGCGGAACTGAGGTGGTATTCGAGAAGCCCGAGTTCATGCGTCCAACGCTAACTGCAAGACTGGGCGTATGCCGCGGCTGAGCGAGCCGAGCCCCTACGTGGAGTTCGACCGGACTGAGTGGCGTGCGTTGCGCATGTCGACCCCGCTGAAGTTGACCGAGGACGAGCTGCAACGGCTACGCGGCCTAGGTGAGAAGCTCGACCTGCTCGAGGTCGAGGAGGTATACCTGCCGCTGGCCCGGCTGATTCACCTACAGGTCGCCGCCCGGCAGAGGCTGTTCGCGACGACCGCAGAGTTCCTCGGCGAGCCACAACAGAATCCGGACCGGCCGGTGCCGTTCATCATCGGTGTGGCGGGCAGCGTCGCCGTCGGCAAGTCGACCACCGCGCGTGTGCTGCAGGCGCTGCTGGCGCGCTGGGAGCACCACCCGCGCGTCGACCTGGTCACCACCGACGGTTTTCTATATCCCAACGCCGAGTTGGGGCGGCGAAACATGATGCACCGCAAGGGTTTTCCGGAGAGCTACGACCGACGATCGTTGATGCGATTCGTCACCTCGGTGAAATCCGGCTCCGATACGTCGTGCGCACCGGTGTATTCGCACCTGCTCTACGACATCGTCCCCGGCGAGAAGCAGATGATCCGGCACCCGGACATCCTCATCCTCGAGGGCCTCAACGTGCTGCAAACCGGTCCGGCACTGATGGTTTCGGACCTGTTCGATTTCTCGGTGTACGTCGACGCCCGCATCGAGGACATCGAGCAGTGGTACATCTCCCGGTTCCTGTCGATGCGCGAGGGCGCGTTCGCCGATCCAGCGTCACACTTCCACCACTATTCGACCTTGACCGACGATCAGGCCGTGTTCGCCGCGCGCGATATCTGGCATTCGATCAACCGGCCCAACCTGATCGAGAACATCCTGCCGACACGGCCGCGCGCCACGCTGGTGCTGCGCAAGGACGCCGATCACTCGATCAACCGGCTGCGTCTGCGCAAGCTGTAGCGCGCCGAACAGACACAGAATCGCACTCCCGCTAGCGGATTCGTGCGATTCTGCGTCTGCTCGGCGAAGAAAACTACCTCTTGATGCGGCGTACGCCCTGATACTGCAGTTCGGCCATGGCCAAGGTGTAGACGCCGGTGGCCAGCGTGAGCACCACACCGACGGTGGTCAGCGGGAACACATCGGCGAGCACAAAGACAACTGCGGCGACGGTATAGATCACGTTGCCTACGGCGATCACGATGCCGGCCTGCTTCACCGATGGCAGCGCAGCGAGGATGAAAACACCCGCCGCGAAGGCGATGAAGAAGGCGCCCATCGCGTACTCGAACGCGATGTGAGTGCCCGAGATCTCGGCGAGCCAGCCCGCCAGTGGTATGCCCGCGATTCCCATGAGGCCGCTGCAGGTCGCGTCGGCGCGCAAGGCAAAGCGCAGGAACGAATCGGTGGAGTCACGCAATTTGGGTGTCGTGGTGGCGGTCATCAACTTTCCTTCTCTCTCTTTGAAATGGATGGGTGGTTCGGACCGTTCCGGAGCCGACGGCGCAACCTCTTACGGCGGCGGCTCCGGACCAGTCATGTGGGGGTCACGCCAGTCGGCGCACCCCGAGGTACTGCACGTAGGCGAAAGCCAACGTGACGGCGGTGAACGCGATGGTCGCGACGACGCCGAGTTCGGTCAGCGGCAGCCAGCCCGCGACGAGCACGACGGTGACGAGGATCGCGAAGGCGATGTTTCCGGCCAGCACGATGCCACCGACGCGGCGGACATCGGGCAGGCCGGCGAGCATGTACAGCGTCGCGCCGTAGACGACGAGCGCCGCACCCGAGATCCACTCGGAGGTGGGCGACAGGCCTGAGAGCCGCGACAGCGGATCGGCGGCCATGGCGATCAGCAAGCCAAGGCCGGCGCACAGGGTCGCGTCGGCCCGCAGGGCAAAACGTAGGAGCGAGTCGCCCGGCGCCGCGGCGGCGACATCAGATCGGCGTTCGGAGACGGGTCGGGTGGTGATGGCGGTCATGGCATCGATGTTGCGCAGAGACCACTGCCAGATCGACACCAGACGCTGCCAGCTGCTGCCAACCGCAGGTCAGCGGCGGGAATTAATCTTGCGCAGCCACCAGGTTTTCGCGCAGATCGGCGGCGATGAGGCGGGCCGCCGCGTTCTGCCAGTTGTGCAGCGACCGTTGCGGCACCTCGGTGACGAACCACTGCCAGGCCTGGCGCGCGACGGGGTCGAGCCCAGCGGCGGTGGCGTTCTGGGCGTAGGCGCGCACACCGACGACGTAGGGAAAGTACAGCGAGTTGTAGTAGCGCCATTCTTCGGTCGTGCCGAACTCGGCACCGTCGCGCGGCTTGAGGCGGGCGATGCGATCAGCGAGCAGGGCCTTGAGTTCGTTGGCCCGTTCCAGCGGCTGGTCGGGCGCTCCGCGTGCGGCAAGTCGCTCGTCGATCGTCGGTAGCGCGGTGAGCGGGCTCGCGACGAGCTTGGACAGGTCACCGTAGTGGCCGAGGGCGCGGCGGGTGAGCCGGACGAATGTGTCGTCGTCGACGTCATCGAGCGGGTTGGCCGATCGCAGTGGCAGCGCCGCACCCGTGCTTCGCAGCGCGGCGCGGTCTGCGCGCAGCCCGGGTGAGCGGGAGAACGCCAGCCAGTCCAGCACGCCGGCCAGCGGATCGGCCAGCACGTTGATGGCGATCGCGATGGCCAAACTGGTGAACAGCAGCACCGTGAGCGCGGTCTGCTCCTGCGTGACGGCCAGGCCGATCAACGCCTGCCCACCGAACAGCACCACCACCACACCCGTCGCGACGAATGAGCGCAGCATGTCGGCGCGCAGCGCCTGACCCTCGTCGAAGGCGTCCCACATCGCCACCGCGATGCCGAGCACCGCTACGTCGAATCCCGTGGACGCCAACGCCAGCCAGCTCGGCACCAATCCAAGGGGGATGATCATGATCGCGTTGGCGAGCGCGAAGAAGAGCGTCGCGAGAACGAGGAAACCGGCGACACGACGGGGACGGACCCTGCGAATCACAGCACGAGCCATCGCACCCAACGTCGACAACGAGATCGCTGCGATCATCACCCAATGGCCCATCCGCAATGGCCCGTCGACGTTGCCCGCCATCGCCGCGCCGTAGAACGCGACCACCGCCACGCCTGCGACGAGCGCGATTTCGCCTGCGCGGCTGCGCCAGGTGTCGCTTGGGCGGGACAGTTCGAGAAGCACCGCGAACCAGGCGATGCCCGGCACAGCCACCAGATAGACCTCAATGCTGCTGAGGGCGTGATTACCACTCACGACGCGAACGGCGTCCAGCGCCACCACGGTCGCGAAGCTCGTCAGGCCGATCGCGGCGAGCACCAGCACGGGCTTACGCGGATCACGGGCCAATAGATACAGGCCCAGCCACCAGCTGAGCGAAAAGACGAGCGCTGACAGCGCAGCCATAACTCAAGTGTCGCAGGGATGAGCGCTTGCGCGAAGACCAGATGGCCCTACATGCCGTAGCGGCGGTGACGCGCAGTGTAATCACGCAGCGCCCGCAGGAAATCCACGCGCCGGAACTCCGGCCAGTACGCCTCGGTGAACCACATCTCCGAGTAGGCGCTCTGCCAGAGCAGAAAGCCCGACAGCCGCTGCTCCCCCGACGTGCGGATCACCAGATCGGGGTCGGGCTGCCCCGAGGTGTAGAGATTTTCCGAGATGCCTTCCTCGGTGACGGCCTCGATGAGCTGATCGCCCGTCGCACCGTTGGCGAGCTCCTTGCCTAGCAGGGCGCGTACCGCATCGACGATCTCCTGTCGGCCGCCATACCCCACTGCGACATTGACATGAAATCCACTGCCGTTGCCGTTGGTCGACTCGACGGCGTCGCGCAGGCGCCGGGCAGGCTCCTCGCCGATCAACTCGAGATCGCCGACCGTGCGCACGCTCCACCGATTGGCCGGTGCACAGATCTCCTCGACCACGTCGGTGATGATCTCGATGAGCGAGGACAGCTCGTCGGGATCGCGTTGCAGGTTCTCCATCGACAGCAGGTAGACGGTGGCCATCTCGATGCCGGTTTCCTGACACCAGCGCAGCATTTCGGCGATCTTGCGCGCGCCCACCCGGTACCCGTAGCTGACGTCGTCGTGACCAGCATCACGAGCCCACCGCCGGTTGCCGTCGCAGAGCACCGCGATATGGCGGGGGAGCTCGGATTTCGAGGAAGCCAGCCCCTGGCGCAACCGCATCTCATAGACGCGGTACATCGGTTCCTTGAGTCGCGAAGGAATGATGGCCACCGAATCAGACTACTGTGGCGTTGAAAAACCCCCATGGCATCAGTGGAGGTGAAAATG
This sequence comes from uncultured Actinomycetota bacterium, assembly GCA_963721195.1. GTDB lineage: Bacteria > Actinomycetota > Actinomycetes > Mycobacteriales > Mycobacteriaceae > Mycobacterium. The sequence continues at coordinate 546,327 of CAVRIH010000006.1, forward strand.
GTGCAGGTCGATGCCGACGAGGCTCAGCAACAACCGGCGCGCGTCTACGCAGAGGATTTCCCCGAAGCGGTAGTCGACGGCGTCGCCAACTTCTTTCACAAGCCGCGGTTGCGCGGCTGGATTCACGTCTACGCCGCGGTCATCGCTTTCATCGCGGGCGCGGCGCTGGTTGCGGTGTCATGGTCGCTCGTGTCGACCCGGGCGGGACTGGCCACGCTGCTCTACACGTTCACGATCGTCGCGATGTTCGCGGTCAGCGGCACCTACCACCGGGTGCACTGGAAGTCGGAGACGACACGCAAGTGGATGAAGCGCGCCGACCACTCGATGATCTTCGTGTTCATCGCGGGCAGCTATACCCCGTTCGCTCTACTCGCTCTGCCGCCCGCGAGGGGCATGGTGCTGTTCTGGATCGTCTGGGCGGGCGCCATCGCGGGCGTGCTGCTGAAGATGTTCTGGCCGTCGGCGCCCCGCTGGGTCGGCGTGCCGCTCTATCTGCTGCTGGGCTGGGTGGCAATCTTCTTCATCGTGCCGATCATGCACGGCGCGGGTGTCGCGGCGCTGGTGCTGTTGATCGTGGGCGGGGCGCTGTACAGCATCGGCGGCGTGCTCTATGGCCTGAAGTGGCCCAACCCGTGGCCGTCGACGTTCGGCCACCATGAGTTTTTCCACGCGTGCACTGCGGTGGCCGCGATCTGCCACTACATCGCGATGTGGTTCGCCGTCTTCTAGTAAAGATTACAGCTGGGTCACGTTCTCCGGCGTCCAGTAGGCCTTCATCGACGCAATCTTGCCGTCGTCGTTGAACGTCATGACGCTGATGATCTCGATGCGCATCTTGTTCTCGCCGAGATCGACGGTGAGGGCCCAGAAAAACGCCACCTCATTACCGAGGGCGCGAAGCGTGACCATGTCCGCCGACGCGCCGTTGGTTGGGAGGGCGTCGTAGAAGCCACGGATGGCCTGACGCCCGATGTGCACCTCGCCCCCGACGGGGTCCTCGACGGTGCCGTCCGATGCGTACAACTCGGCGATGTCGTCGGCCTTCGCCTGCGAGGCCAGCTCCAGGTAGCGCTTGACAGTCTTGGCGTTGTCTTCGGGCGTGGACATGCGCCGAAGGCTACACGGACACGCCGAGGGCGGCCGCGAGATCCCCGGCAGTGGTGACCGGCAGGTCACAGGTCCGGCCGCGACACACATAGGCTGCGTCGGCTCCGGCCACCCGGTCGCGGTCGGCCAGCAGCTCCGAGGAGTTCACCGGACCGCCGACAACGATCGCGCCGCCGGGGGCCAGCATGCGCGCGGATGCCAGTAGCTCCGAGGCGACGGGGTCGCAGGCCACGGCGATCTGAATCGGTCCGCGCACAGCAGCTTCGGCGACGGCCAGCCAATGCCCACCCGAACGGGCGAGACGCGCCAGGATAGGAGCCGCACCGGCCAGCGTGGCCTCGGCCGCCGACGCGTAGCGCTCGGCGCGTTGCGTCGGCGCCAGGTGTGCCGCCAACAGCAGCGCCTCGGCGATCAACGAGGCTCCCGACGGCGTCGCACCATCGAGCGGGTCGGCGGGCCGAACCATCAGCGCCTCAGCGTCATCCGCCGTGTCGAACCAGCGGCCGGCGCTCTCGGCGTCCGCGAAATGCTCCAGCGCGATGTCGAGCAATGATGTGGCAGAACTCAGCCAGGACCCCTCACCCGTCAGTTGATACAGCGACAGCAGACCGGTGGCCAACGCGGCGTGGTCTTCGAGGATGCCCGCACTGTCGCCGACGTGACCGCCGAGGCTGGCCCGGCGCAAACGACCGTCGACGATGTGCAGGTCGACGATGCTCTGCGCGCATTGTGTTGCGGCGGAGAGGAATTCAGGTTCATCGAGCGCAACCGCGGCCTCGGCGAGCGCGGTGATCGCCAGCCCGTTCCACGCGGTGACGACCTTGTCGTCGCGGCCGGGCTGGGGGCGGAGGCGTCGGGCGGCCAGCAACGCGGTGCGTACCTGATCGAACCGTTCGGCATCGTCGGGGTCATGCGGCAGTTGAAGCACCGAGCTACCGTGTTCGAAGGTGCCGGTGTCGGTGACATTGAAAGTCGAAGCGGCCCAACGGCCGTCATCAGAGCCTAGAACCTCGAGCAGCTGAGCGGGCGTCCACACATACGTCAGGCCCTCGCGACCGTCGGAGTCGGCGTCCAGCGACGACGTGAACATGCCGTCGGCGCCGAGGTCGTCGATCAGAAACCGTGCAGTTTCACCGGCCACTCTGCGCGCCAACGGATTCGATGTACGGCGGGCCCAATGTGCGTACGCCCGCAGGAGCAGGGCGTTGTCGTAGAGCATCTTCTCGAAATGCGGGACCACCCACGACGCGTCGACGCTGTAGCGCGCGAACCCACCGGCCAGCTGGTCGTAGATGCCGCCGCGCGCCATCGCAGTGCATGTTCGTTCGACCGCCTCCAGTGGCAGCACGTCACCGGTGCGTTCGTGGCTGCGCAGCAGCGCCTCCAACACCGCTGACGGCGGGAACTTCGGCGCCCCCGACTGATTGGTGATGAATCCGCCATTCACAGGGTCCTCGTCCTGGAGCACCGCCGCGACGGCGTGATCGCACAACGCTGGCTGAATCGGCGGCCCGCCACTCCGAAGGGCGGATGCCATCGATCGCAGCTCGCCGGCGATACGGTCGGAGGCCTCCTCGACCTCGCCGCGGCGGGTCCGCCAGGTCTCGGAAACGGCGGCGAGCAATTGCAGGAAATTGGCCTTGGGGTAGTACGTGCCGCAGAAGAACGGCCGGCCGTCCGGGGTGAGGAAACACGTCATGGGCCAACCGCCCTGACCTGTCAGTGCGACAGTGGCATTCATGTAGACCGCGTCGATGTCGGGCCGCTCCTCGCGGTCGACCTTGATGTTGACGAAGCCGTCGTTCATCACGGCGGCGACCGCCTCGTCTTCGAACGACTCGTGCGCCATCACATGACACCAGTGACAGGCTGCGTACCCGACCGACAGCAGGATCGGCACGTCCCGCGACGCCGCCTCGGCCAGCGCCTGCGGTGTCCACTGCTGCCAGTGCACCGGGTTGTCGGCGTGCTGGCGCAGGTAGGGGCTGGTGGCCAGCGCCAGGGCGTTAGCCCTTTGGCTCACGCTTGCTCTCGCCGTCGTCGGGCTGCTCGTCGGGCTCATCGAAGGACTTCGGCAGCTTGCGCAGGTGCCGGTTCATGGACCAGACCAGCCCGAATGTGCCGATCAGCAGCAACACGATCACCAAGAGGCCGAACGGACTGGCCTTACCGAAGTCCGGGCCGGTCTGACCAGGCGGATCTTGGGCCAGCAGGCTGACGATGGTCACTGCGATGTCGTTCACTAGTCGATCTCGATCCCTGCGAACAGATCGGTCTCGGGCAAGGACGTCCGGACACGGGAGCGGGCCAACTCGAATTCCTCTGTCGGCCAGAGTCGCTGCTGCCATTCGATCGGCGCCCGGAAGAAGTCGCCATTGGGATCGATCTGCGTGGCGTGCGCACGCAGTGCGTCGTCGCGCTGCGCGAAGTACTTCGCGCATTCGATACGGGTGGTCACCCGCTTCTCGAAGATGTCGTGGTCGGCTTCCCAGTGCTTGAGCCATTTCTCGAACGGGCCGACTTCGCCGTGTTTGGCGAACTCGTCCTGTATCAGTTGCATGCGCTTACGCAGGAAGCCGTGGTTGTAGTACAGCTTCTGCACGTTCCACGGCTCGCCCGCGTCGGGGAAGAGCATGAAATCGCCGGCTGCCTCGTACGCGGCGACCGATACCTGGTGGCATCGGATGTGATCCGGATGCGGGTAGCCGCCGTTCTCGTCATAGGTGGTCAACACGTGGGGCCGAAACTTGCGAATGACGCGCACCAGCGACTCCGTGGGCTCCTCGAGTGGCACCACCGCGAAACAACCGTCGGGCAGCGGCGGCGGCGGATCGCCCTCCGGAAGGCCCGAGTCGACGAAGCCGAGCCAATGGTGTTCGACGCCGAGGATCTCAGCGGCTTTGGCCATCTCGTCGCGTCGGATCTCGGTCATCCGGCCGTGCACCTCGGGCAGGTCCATGGCCGGGTTGAGGATGTCGCCGCGCTCGCCTCCGGTAAGCGTCACCACCATCACGCGCACGCCCTCGTCCGCGTACCGTGCCATGGCGGCCGCGCCCTTGCTGGACTCGTCGTCCGGGTGGGCGTGCACCGCCATCAACCGCAGTTCACTCAACCTGTTCTGCCTCACCTAATGTCGCCAGCCGACCGTTACCGATCACGTCGTAGAGATTTCAACCGCTACGAGTAGCCCTATAGTTCCAGTTCGGTAGATCCATCGGACCGACGGGCATGAAAACTAGATGATCGAGCGTCCTTCCGCGCGCTACGGGCGACAGCGGCTGGCCCGACGCCAGCGGCGCCTGATCGCCGGCGGGCTGACCGCGCTGGTCCTGGTAGCCGGGGTGACGATCGCGATCATCGCTTCGGGGAAGTTCGGCGGTGCGGTCGAGGGCGAACTGAGCGGCTACCGCCTGGTCGACGACGAGACCGTCGACGTGACAATCAGCGTCACCCGGGAGGATCCGTCTGAGCCGGTGGTGTGCATTGTGCGGGCCCGTTCGATCGACGGCAGCGAAACCGGTCGCCGCGAGGTGCTGGTAGGACCGTCCACCCAGAAAACGGTGCAGGTGACGGCAGCGGTCAAGTCCAGCAGGCCCCCGGTCGTCGGCGATGTGTACGGCTGCGGCACCGACGTACCGTCCTACCTCGTCGCTCCTTAAAGCGCATCGCGAATCAAATACAACAAACGCCGAACTGCGAATACGTGAAAATCCGCTGTCCGCGCGGTGCTACGATAGATCGATACACGGTTCCCCGCTGGGACCGTGTATTGCTGCATTTAGTGCGCTGATTAGGCGTTGACCACGGCGGCAATACACGTAGAGCTCCCGGCGCCGAAACACGAGACTACTTACGCCAAGAGCGCGAGAGCAACGACGACAGGAGCGCGACATCATGACCGACACGCAGGTCACGTGGCTGACTGAGGAAGCACACGATCGGCTGAAGGCGGAGCTCGATCAGCTGATCGCCAACCGACCGGTCATCGCCGCCGAGATCAACGATCGCCGCGAGGAAGGCGACCTGCGCGAGAACGGTGGCTACCACGCCGCCCGTGAGCAGCAGGGCCAAGAGGAAGCGCGCATCCGTCAGCTGCAGGAGCTGCTGAACAACGCCAAGGTCGGCGAGGCTCCCAAGCAGTCCGGTGTTGCGCTGCCCGGTTCGGTCGTGAAGGTGCAGTACGGCGACGACAAGAGCGATACCGAGACCTTCCTGATCGCCACTCGCCAGGAGGGCGTCAGCGACGGGAAGCTCGAGGTGTACTCGCCGAAGTCGCCGCTGGGCGAAGCGCTGATCGACGCGAAGGTCGGCGACGTCAAGACCTACACGATTCCCAACGGCAACACCGTCAAGGTGACACTTCTCAGCGCCGAGCCTTACCACTCCTGAGAACGGCTTTTCAGGGCCCTCGCATTACAGTCCGCACTATGGCGCAGATCGCCGAGGACCTCCTGCTGCTCCTGCTCGACAACGCGTCGGCTCAGCCTGCGCTGGAGCGTCACCGCCGTGAGCGTGTGCTGGCGGCCGCGGTGCTGCTGGATCTCGCTCACGCATGCAGAATCCGGCCGTCGATGGCCGAGGATGGGGTCGAGCCCGGTCGGCTGATCGCGCTATCGGTGCCGGGTGCGATGGATCCGATTGCCGAGTCGGCGTTCCAGTTGTTGCAGCGACGGCCCCTGCGACCGATGACGGCTGTGAAGCGACTGTCCAAGCGTACCGAGGACGATCTCACCCATCATCTCGAGCAGACCGGCCAGATCCGGCGTATTCGGTTGCAGTCCAAACGGTTCACGCATCCCTATGCCTGGCCGCTGACGAACCGCGACCGGGTGGGTCAGTCGCGTTCAGCGCTGCTGGCCGCCCTGTTCGACCGCCGGCCGCCGACTCCGGTCACCGCGGCGATCATCACGCTGCTCCATGCTGCCGACGGGCTGGGTGCACTGTTGTCCCTCAATGATCGCGGATGGCGGTGGGTACACGCCCGAGCGGGCGAAATCGCAAGCGGCAGTTGGGTTGACGAGTATCCGACCGCGCTGCCGGAAGTGAATCTGGCGGTCACCGCGTCGGCGCTGCGGCCGACGCTAACTTAGCGCCTGCTCCAGATCGGCGAGCAGGTCCCCCGCATCCTCGATGCCAACCGACAGGCGCACGAGATCGTCGGGAACCTCCAGCTGGGATCCCGCCGTCGACGCATGTGTCATCGCACCTGGGTGCTCGATCAGCGACTCCACGCCGCCCAGCGACTCGGCGAGGATGAAGATCTCTGTGCTCGCACACAACTGGCGGGCGGCGTCGGGTCCGCCCCGCATCCGCACCGAGACCATGCCGCCGAATCCGCCCATCTGCTTCGCGGCGATCTCATGGCCCGGGTGACTCGGCAGTCCGGGATAGAGCACTGTCGCGATCGCCGGGTGTTCCGCAAGGAATTCGGCGACCAGGGTGGCGTTCTCGCAGTGCTGCCGCATGCGCAGCACCAGCGTCTTGAGGCCGCGCATGGTGAGGTAGGCGTCGAACGGGCCTGCGACCGCGCCTGCGCCGTTCTGCAGGAATGCGAACGCGGCGTCGAGTTCTTCATCGCTGGTCAGCAGCGCACCGCCGACTATGTCTGAATGACCGCCGATGTACTTGGTGGTCGAATGCAGGACGATGTCCGCGCCATGCGTCAGGGGCTGCTGCAGTGCTGGCGAGGCAAACGTATTGTCCACCAACACCTTTGTGTTCGACGTCGACGCGATACCGACGATACCGGCGATATCGGCGATCGACAGCAACGGATTGGTCGGTGTCTCCACCCAGATCAATTTGGTCTGCGGGGTGATCGCGGCCCGGACGGCGTCGAGGTCGGCCAGTGAAACGGCGGTGTAGTCGATGCCCCACTGCGTGAACACCTTGTCGATCAAGCGGAAGGTGCCGCCGTAGGCGTCGTCGGGCATGACGACGTGATCGCCGGGCCGCAGCACGGCGCGCAGTGCGCAATCGGTGGCGGCCATGCCCGAGGCGAACGCCCGCCCGTAGTCGGCCTCCTCGACGGCGGCCAGCGATGCTTCCAAAGCGGCACGGGTCGGATTGCCGGTGCGGGCGTACTCGTAGCCACCGCGCAGCCCGCCGACGCCGTCCTGGGCGAAGGTGGAACTGGCATAGATCGGGGCGTTGACGGCGCCGGTCGCCGGGTCGGGCTTAAAGCCTGCGTGGATGGCCTTGGTGGCGAGCCCCCGCGACCTGTGCTGTTCAGTCATCACTGATCAGGGTAGCGACGGCCCTGGCGTCTGGGTCCACTGCGGGGGTGGCGGCGCCTTGGCGTCCAACGGGACGCAGACTGTCTTCATGAGCTTGTCGGCAATCGTCTGACGCTTGGCGTCCCACAGCGGGAAGAGGAATCCGACATAGCAGATGAGGGCGTCAACACCGTGCGCGATCTGGCGGATCAGCGACTTCATGATTCCGGTCGGCTGCTGCGTCTGCTCGCTGACGACCTTGAATTTCATCATCTGCTTGCCGATGCTCGAGCCGGTAATGCCTTGGCGCACCACGAAATTCCATAGTGAGATCGCCAGGGCGATCAGGACGCAGATCGAGAAGATGATCCACGCCGTCGTCGACGGACCGTCGTTTCCGGTGGCGCAGAGTGCGTCAGCCACGCATATCGTTTCCACCTGCTGCATCGTGACCAGGACGAGGCCGCCGATCGCTGCCAGTAGGTAAACCGGGATGCTGTCGATCACGTATGCGACCACACGGGTGAACCACGGCGTGTAATTGACTGGGTCCGCGGTCGGTCCTGCCATGGGTGGCGGCTCCTGGGCGAAAGCGCTCTGCGGTGGCGGCGGGTTGCCACCTCCCAGCGACGGCGGCGGTGGCTGACTGGTCACGTTTGCCCTCACTGTCAATCCATCGCGACTGGTCGCAGCCTACAAACGTGATCCCGATGGCGCAGAGACTCGCAAAGACCCGGTCTGCACCGCTTCGCGCAGACCGGGTCTTGAGACGATTACGGCGTCAGCGGCGCAACGTGACCGTTGGTGAGCTTCCGGTAGGCGTACACCAGGAACAGCGCGGCAACCGGAATGGCGACGATCAGGCCGATACCGCAGAGCAGGGCGCCGACCGTCGTGATGGCGTAGATAACGAGCAAAGTGAGGATCACCGGAACGATGTTGTTCTTGGCGATCTCGAAGCTCTCCTTGATCGCATCAATGGGAGGGGTGTTGCGATCGACGATGATCACGGTGGTGAAGATCGTGAACAGCGACACCACGATTCCCCCGATAAAGCAGAATGACAGGATCCCCACCGCGATGCCGATGAGCACACTCGCGATGATGACACTAACGACGTTGCGCGGCTTGAAGAACGACCCGATTGTCACTGGCTGACCGTTCGCGATGTCCAATATGCCGGCCAGATAAGCGGATTGCATCGCGGCGGCCACCACCATCAGGATGATGTATCCGACGATGAGGACCAGGATGCTCAAGAAGCCGAAACTCGCCTCGTAGCTGTAGCTGTAACCGTAGGACTCTACTGTCGTCTCCGGCGCCAGCAGTCCAGCAATTACCCAGGTCGCGACGCCGATGATCGCGATAATCACGCCGTATACCAGCGTCGGCACGATCAGCGCGGCGGCGTTCTTGGTGAACTTGTTCCACGCCCAGGAAAAGCCCTCACCGACGTTAAGTGCTGGTGCGCCAGGATAACCCGGGCCTGCGGGCGGCGGGTATCCGCCAGGTGGCGGATAGCCTGCTTGCTGGGGCGGCGGATATCCACCCTGCTGGGGTGGCGGGTAGCCGCCCGCAGGCGGCGGTGCGTAACCACCACCCGGCGGAGGGGGCGGCGGCTGATAACCGCCACCCGGCGGGGGCGGAGGCGGGTAATTGCCCGGAGGGGGCGGAGGCGGCTGATCACTCATGGGTTGGCATTCCTTTCAATGACTCTGGTTGGGCGATCTCGTTTTCAGCGCGTCAAATCCGCACTGCCGCAACGGTGGCCGAGGCCCAGACCGGCGGAAACATGGCGGCACCGATTGGCACTCCGAGTAAAGGAAGCGCCAATCGGTTCCGCGTAAACAGCATTCGTCCGTTGAACGCTAGGAGTAACTAGATGTCGCGCCGAAGCCGACGACAAGATTGAAGATGATGACGATCACGAAGACGATGACGCCCGCGATCGCGCCCCACACCGCATACTTTTTCGCGTCGTCAGCCGCCTGCTGCGCTTCAGCGGCGCGCCCCTGCGCCCACAGACCGGAGACCTGAGTGGATTTCACAATCGACACGATTCCGAGCGGTAGACAGCACAACACCGTCACCAAGATGCCCCAGATCAGATTGTTGTTCGGCTGCCCCACGGGTGCTCCGCCCTGCGGGGGAGGCGGCGGAGTGCCGCCGCTCGGCGGTGGCGGAGGAGGGTAGTTCCCGGGGGGCGGTGGCGGTTGATCGGTCATTGGCGCCTTCCAGTCCTGTCTTAGCTGGTAACGAGCGTGCTTACCCTACCTGAGAAGCGCCGTGGTGCAGGCGTTTCTGTACGGAAGTTGATCACGCGGCGAAATGATGAAATGGGCTGGTAACCGCCGCGTTGGGAGCACTTGTCCCAGATTGGTGCCAGGCTTCGTATGCCGTTACCGGACGCTACGGCTGCTGCTGGACGACAGGAACCCGAGTAGGTCGTGACGTGTCAGGACGCCCACCGGCTTGCCCTCCTCGACGACCATCACGGCATCGCACTCGCGCAGTGTCTTTGCGGCGGTGCTGACGAGCTCCCCCGCGCCGATCAACGGCAGTGGCGGACTCATGTGCTGCGACACCGCATCAGCCAACTTGGCCCGGCCCTCGAAAACCGCGGACAGCAGTTCGCGCTCCGCGACACTGCCTGCCACTTCACCCGCCATCACCGGCGGCTCGGCGCCCACCACCGGCATCTGCGAGACGCCGTACTCCCGCAGGATGCCGATCGCGTCGCGCACCGTCTCCGACGGGTGGGTGTGCACCAGGTCGGGCAACGCTCCGGACTTGCCCCGCAGTACCTCACCGACGGTCGTCTCCTCAACCGAACCGTCAAGCCGACTCCGGAGAAATCCGTAGGAAGACATCCATCCGTCGTTGAAAACCTTTGACAGGTAACCTCTTCCGCCGTCAGGCAAGAGGACGACCACCAGTGAATCCGGACCGGCCATCTCCGCAACCTTGATCGCGGCAACAACCGCCATGCCACACGATCCACCGACCAGAAGTGCTTCTTCGCGCGCAAGCCGGCGCGTCATCTCAAACGAATCGGCATCGGACACCGCGATGATCTCGTCGGGAACGGTCGGATCGTAGGCTGACGGCCAGAAGTCCTCCCCGACCCCTTCCACCAGGTATGGCCTGCCCGTGCCGCCGGAGTACACCGATCCCTCCGGATCGACGCCGACGATCTGCACATTTCCGGCCGACACCTCCTTGAGGTAGCGGCCGGCGCCGGTGATCGTGCCGCCGGTGCCGACACCGGCGACGAAATGGGTGACCTTGCCGTCGGTGTCGGCCCAAATCTCAGGGCCTGTCGTCTCGTAGTGGCTCGCCGGCCCCATCGGATTGGAGTACTGGTCGGGCTTCCACGCGCCGTCGATCTCCTCGACAAGTCGATTGGACACGCTGTAGTAGCTATCCGGGTTGTCCGGCGCCACCGCCGTCGGACAGACCACGACGTCGGCGCCGTACGCGCGCAACACGTTCTGCTTGTCCTCGCTGACCTTGTCGGGGCAGACGAAGATGCATTTGTAGCCCCGCTGCTGTGCCACCAGCGCAAGTCCCACCCCGGTATTGCCAGATGTCGGTTCGACGATCGTGCCACCGGGTTTGAGTTCGCCGCTGGCTTCTGCAGCATCGATCATCTTGATCGCGATGCGGTCCTTGGCGCTGCCGCCGGGATTGAGGTATTCGATTTTGGCGGCGACGGTCCCTGCGCCTTCGGGGACAACGGAGTTCAGCTGTACCAGAGGGGTATTGCCGATGAGCTCACTGACGTGCCGTGCGATCCGCATGACTCCATGGTGTCAGGCGGGGCAATGGCGTACCAGGTGAGGGCCTACCAGGTGGCTTCCCGGATGTAGTCCCCGATCTGGCGCAGCGACCGCGTCGCCTCGGGAACCGCGGGCGCCGCGATTTGGAAGACGTGCATCTGGCCCGGCCAGACACGGACCTCGACGGGCACACCTGCCGCCGCCAGTCGACGGGCCGCCTTGCGAGCGTCACTCACCAGCACCTCGGACCCCGACACATGGATCAGCGTGCGAGGCAGGCCGGGCTCGATGTGGTCGAGCGGCTCGTAGACCTCTTCGGGCTTTCCGTCGACCATATTCCGACCCGCCGCTTCCTTGACGAGGTCCACCAGCGCATAGAAGGCGCGCGGCGGGAACATCGCATCGCTGTGAATGTTCGGATGGTTGGCGCGGGTTTCGTTGTCGACCTCGAACAAGGGCGACATCGCCACCATCGCCGCGGGTATTTCGCCTTCCAGGCCTTCGCGCTGAAGCTTCTCTGCGAGCGCCAGCGCCAGGTACCCGCCGGCGGAGTCACCCGCCAGCACGATCTGATTCGGCTCATAGCCCTTCAGCCGCAACCACTTGTACGCGTCATAACAGTCCTCGAGCGCCTCGCCGACGGAGTGCTTGGGAATCATCCGGTAGTTGACCACCAGTACCGGGCAGTCGGCGTAGCCCGACAGCGCAGTCACCAGCCGGCCGTGGGAATTCACGCCGCAGGTCAAAAATGCCCCGCCGTGCATGTAAAGGACCACGCCACGCTTGCCATCCGCGGGCAGCACGCCGCCGGCCCTCACCAACTGGGCCGTGCACGTCGGCAAAGAAATCGTGGCGCGTACTGTCCCGGGTGCGGGACGCATGATGCGCGACGCGAAGTCCACCAAACCCCAGGGCCAGGGCAGGCGCGGAGCGTAGCTTCCGATAGCTAGCGTCGGGCGGATTGTTAGCAGAGCCGCCAGAGAGGTGAGCCGACCCGCGAGGCTTGGGCCGTCTTCGACCACCTCGACAGGTGCGCCGTCACTGACCGGAAACTTGCGCGGTTTACGTGCTTTAGCAGGCATTCTGCCAACACGCGATACTCCGGCTACCTTACTGGGTGCCGTCATCGCCACCACTCCCTACGCCGCTGTAGAGCCCCGACCCGCCGTTTGCTTCAGCGTTGCCGATACCTTAGCTTGACAGGCTCTGTTCATTTCAACAATCAACGATTCGATTTCGATACCGGACTTGATACCGCACTGTGATCCGCTGACGTCGGTCGCCACGCGGAGATCCCAGAAAATTCCACCTAAACTGATTCGCGTGGGCATACGTGCACCGCGTCGGACAACGACCGTCGCCCTTGCGGCCGCGGCCACGCTCGCGTCGACGGGCTCCGCGTACGTCGGGGCCCGCAATCTCCTCAGCGTTCAGGCGGATAAGGCTCGCCGCGTCATACCGAAAGCTTGGGACGTCCCACCTCGCGCCGACGGGGTCTATCAGCCCGGTGGCGGACCCGTGGAGCGGTGGCATCGCGGAGTGCCATTCGACCTGCATCTGATGGTCTTCGGCGACTCGACGGCCACCGGTTATGGCTGTCAGGACGCCGACGAGGTGCCAGGCGTACTCATCGCGCGCGGGCTGGCCGAGGTGTCGGGTGAACGAATCAGGCTGAGCACGAAGGCGATCATGGGCGCGACCTCGAAGGGGCTGTCCGGGCAGATCGACGCCATGTTCGTCGCCGGTCCGCCGCCCGACGCGGCGGTCATCATGATCGGCGCGAACGACATCACGCGGCCCAACGGCATCGGGCCGTCGGCGCGACGGCTCGGCAGGGCGGTCGCGCGGTTGCGGGCCAGCGGCGCCGTCGTCGTCGTGGGCACCTGCCCGGACTTCGGCCTGATCACCGCGATCCCCCAACCGCTGCGCTGGGTGGCACGCAGCCGCGGGTTGCGCCTGGCGCGCGCGCAGGCTTCGGCGGTGCGCGCCGCGGGCGGTGTTCCGGTTCCGTTCTCCGACCTTCTCGCACCCGAGTTCCGCAAGGCTCCCGAGCAGCTCTTCAGCCAGGACATGTTCCACCCGTCGGCGGCCGGCTATGAGCTGGCCGCACAGCAGCTGCTTCCCGCGCTGTGTAATGCGTTGGGCGAGTACATCGATGGGACCCAGCCGGAAGATGCGCTGGAGTCCAGGAACGCTGAGGGCAGCTCGCTGCTGGGCCGGGTCGGCAACATCAGCCGGCTGTGGCGCCGCTCGACTGGGGTCCCCGCACCCATTGTGGTGCCCGCAAGTTAGGTTTCTCTTCAGCTCTCTAAATCGATTTTGCTCCGAGGAGTTCTCATGGCTGAAGCCGTCATCGTCGCCACCGCACGCTCGCCGATCGGCCGCGCCGTCAAGGGGTCGCTCGCCACGATGCGTCCCGATGACCTCGCGACGCAGATGGTTCGGGCGGTATTGGACAAGGTCCCGTCGCTGGACCCGAAGGACATCGACGACCTGATGATGGGCTGCGCGCAGCCCGCCGGTGAGGCCGGCTACAACATCGCACGGGCGGTGGCCGTCGAACTGGGCTATGACTTCCTGCCCGGCACCACGGTCAACCGCTACTGCTCGTCGTCGCTGCAGACCACCCGGATGGCTTTCCACGCCATCAAGGCCGGCGAAGGTGACGTGTTCATCTCCGCGGGTGTCGAGACGGTGTCGCGGTTCGGCGTCGGCGCCGCCGATGGCGCACCGAACAGCAAGAACGCGGTCTTCGAAGAGGCTCAGGCTCGGACGGCCAAGCAGGCCGAAGGCGCCGACGAATGGCATGATCCGCGCGACGACGGCAACATCCCCGACGTCTACATCGCGATGGGCCAGACGGCAGAGAACGTGTCGCTCTACACCGGCATCAGCCGCGAGGACCAGGACCACTGGGGCGTGCGCAGCCAGAACCGCGCCGAGGACGCGATCAAGAGCGGATTCTTCGAGCGTGAGATCGTGCCCGTGAAGCTGCCCGACGGCACGACGGTCACGACCGACGACGGCCCGCGCGCGGGCACCACGTACGAGGCCGTTTCGCAGCTGAAACCCGTCTTCCGGCCCAACGGCACCATCACCGCGGGCAACGCGTGTCCGCTGAACGACGGCGCAGCCGCGGTCGTCATCATGAGCGACACCAAGGCCAAGGAGCTGGGCCTGACGCCGTTGGCACGCATCGTGTCGACGGGTGTGAGCGGTTTGTCGCCAGAGATCATGGGCCTCGGCCCGATCGAGGCGATCAGGAAGGCGCTGGCGAAGGCGGGCAAGAAGATCTCTGACATCGACCTGGTCGAGATCAATGAGGCGTTCGCGGTGCAAGTGATCGGCTCGGCGCGCGAATTGGGCATCGACGAGGACAAGCTCAATGTGTCGGGCGGCGCGATCGCGCTGGGGCATCCCTTCGGCATGACGGGAGCACGTATCACCGCCACACTGCTGAATAACCTTGCGACGTATGACAAGACGTTCGGCATCGAGTCGATGTGCGTCGGCGGCGGCCAGGGAATGGCGATGGTGGTGGAGCGGCTGTCCTAGCTGTTCTGGCCTTCCCGCCGAGACTGCTGAGAGATCGCGAATTTACGAAATTTCGCGATCTGTCCGCAGTTTCGATCGCCACATGCGGTCCAAACGCCGCAGTATTTCGACTGAGCTATTCGCCTTGACGACTCGTAAACGCGTCCAGCCGACTTCGGCAATGTCTTCCGAACGCTGGATGTCGTCGGCGTAGATAGCCGGGTCGTTGCGATGTTGTTCACCGTCGTACTCGAGGGCCAACATGAGGTCTTCCCAACCCATATCGAGGCGGTACTGGCGACGGCCGTCGGCACCGCGCACCGGTATCTGCGTCCGTGGTCGCGGGTAGCCATCGCGAATCACCAATAGTCGCAACCAGGTTTCTCTCGGTGACTCAGCTCCAGCATCCATGAGGTCGAGAGCCGCCTCGAGCTGACGAAGGTTGCGGGCACCGCGGTGCGCCCGCGCGACTGCAAGCACGTCTTCGGCACTGAAACCGGTGGTGTTGCCGAGCGCATCCAACCGCGCGACCGCTTCGTCAAGTCGGCGCCGGCGCCCGATATCGAATGCCGTGCGTTCGGGCGTTGTGACGCGAAGTCCCCTATAGAAGCCGAATTCGTTGTCGCGAAGCCTCATGTCGTAGGTGCGAATGCCACGCGGACGTCGAGCGTTCTGCCAGATCAACTCGACCGGGGTTGTCCCGTCGACCCACTTCGCGCCGTGCAATGCCGACGCAGTCAACCCGGCGATCACTCCCTCTCGGTGCGACCACAGCCATCCCGCGACGGCGCGTTGATGCAGCGTCGGCTCGGCATTCTTCGGTACGTAGACGTCCGGAAACTCCGCGCGGAACCTGCTTCTTGAGTAGGCCGTTGGTGATGGCTTCACTGCCGACGAACGGCCAGGTGAGTGTCGTCATGATGCGACTGTCGTTGCTCCATACCGCCGAAACTGCTGCCAGATCGCAAAATGTGGATGAATCGCGATCTGTTAGCAGTCTCGGCGTGTGCGCAGAGACAACACGATTGCGCACGAAAAAAGCCCGGCACATTTCGTGCCGGGCCTTTCGCGATAGCTGCTAGTCGCTGTTGAAGTAGGACAACAGCCGCAGAATTTCGAGGTACAGCCACACCAGTGTGACGGTCAGGCCGAGGGCGACGCCCCAAGCGGCCTTCTCCGGCGCACCGGCGCGAATCAACTGGTCGGCCTGGTCGAAGTCGATCAGGAACATGAATGCCGCCAGACCGATGCAGACCAACGAGAAGATGATCGCCAGCGGACCACCGCTGCGAAGACCGAAGCCCTCACCGCCGCCGACGCCGAAGATCGCAAGCACGAAGTTGAGAAGCGCGATAGCCACCACGCCGAACAGGGCGGCGACCATCATTCGAGTGAACTTCGGCGTCACCCGGATGGCTCCCGTCTTGTATACGACGAGCATGCCGACGAACACACCGACGGTTCCGAAGATCGCCTGCGCGATCATCCCCGGACCACCGGTGGAGACGAGGTTCGCGAACAAGAACGACGCCGCGCCTAGGAAGAGCCCCTCGAGCGCGGCATAACTCAGCACGATCGCCGGGTTGTCCTGCTTGCGGCCGAACGTCGCGATCAACACCATCGCCAACCCGCCGAGCGCGCCGACGAGCACGAACGGCATCATCAAGCCGACGTTCTGCGAAACCAGGAAGTACGACAAGACGCCCACCACGCTCACCACCGCCAGGGTGATGCCGGTCTTGGTGACGACGTCATCGATGGTCAGCGGCCGGGCGACGCCTGTCTGCCGCTGGTCGGGATACTGCGTGACATATGGATCGGCCTGTACCGCCTGCGCACCGTAGCCGGCGGCTCCGGTGCCGAACTGCGCATAGCCGCCCTGACCCTTGGGCAGGGAACGAAATACCGGGTTGCTGGACTCCCGCACCGTCGGTTCCTCTCTGATGCTTGGTTCGACTCGTTTGACGAACACTGGCTCAACGACTGGCGATCCTGAACGGTTCCCGAAAGAACCTCCCAGGGCCTTCACAGGAAACCCTACCCGGCGATGCTCAATGCAGGTTGACGATCTAGATTGCATTCCGTGGACGAAAACGAGGATGTCCTAGTAAACGTGCGCCAGGGCGTCGGCCTGATCACCCTCAACCGGCCCAAGGCCATCAATTCGCTCACGCATCCGATGGTCAACGCGATCTCGCCTGTGCTCACCGACTGGGCGGACAACGACGATGTCCACACCGTCGTCGTTGACGGAGCCGGTGAACGTGGCCTGTGCGCTGGCGGCGACCTCGTGGCGCTGTATCACAGCGCGCGCGCCGACGGCTCCGTCGCCAGGAGCTTCTGGTACGACGAGTATCGGCTCAACGCCCAGATCGGCCGTTTCCCCAAGCCCTTTGTCGCGCTGATGGACGGCATCGTGATGGGTGGCGGCGTCGGCGTGGCGGCGCACGGCAGCGTCCGCGTCGTCACCGACACCACCAAAATGGCAATGCCCGAAGTCGGCATCGGCTTTATCCCCGACGTCGGCGGCACACTCATTCTGTCGCGGGCACCCGGACTTCTCGGCCTGCACGCCGCCCTCACCGGTGCGACGTTCGGCGCTTCAGACGCGATCGCCATGGGTTTCGCCGATCACTTCGTGCCGCACGACGCGATCGCCGCCTTCAAAGAAGCGCTCCTCGCCGACGGCATCCACGCCGCCCTTGCAGCGCATGCGACCGAACCGCCCGCGAGTCAGTTTCTGGTGCAACGGGAATGGATCGACCGCTGCTATGCCGAGCAGACCGCGATCGACATCGTCGCCGCGCTGCGCGGCCACGACGCCGGACCAGCCAATGACGCGGCCAACCTGATCGAAACCCGCTCCCCCGTCTCGGTGTGCGTCGCGCTGGAAGCGGTGCGACGAGCCACCAAGCTCGAGACACTGGAAGACGTGCTGCGCCAGGAATACCGGACCACCTGCGGAGCACTGCGCAGCCACGACTTCGAGGAGGGCATCCGCGCTCAGGTCATCGACAAGGACCGCAATCCGAAATGGTCGCCGGCGTCGCTGGCGGCCGTCACCACCGCCGACGTCGAGGCCTACTTCGCGCCGGCCGATCGCGAACTGGAGTTCTCATGACGGATTACGAGACGATCCTCATAACGCGCGACGACCGCGTCGGCACCATCACGCTGAACCGACCTAAGGCCCTCAATGCGCTCAACAGCCAGGTGATGAACGAAGTCGTCGCGGCCGCAGCGGAATTCGACGGCGACTCGAGCGTCGGCGCGATCATCATCACCGGCAGTGGCGAGAAGGCCTTCGCCGCGGGCGCCGACATCAAAGAAATGGCCGAACTGTCGTTCGCGGACGTGTTCTCCTCGGACTTCTTCGCAGCGTGGGGCAAGTTCGCCGCGACACGCACGCCGACCATCGCCGCAGTGAACGGCTATGCCCTCGGCGGCGGTTGCGAGCTGGCGATGATGTGCGACCTGCTGATCGCCGCCGACACCGCGAAGTTCGGTCAACCCGAGATCAAGCTCGGCGTGCTTCCCGGTATGGGCGGCTCGCAACGGTTGACCCGCGCCATCGGCAAGGCCAAGGCGATGGACCTGATCCTCACCGGACGCAACATGGACGCCGAAGAAGCCGAGCGCGCCGGTCTGGTGTCCCGCGTCGTGCCGGCCGACAAGCTGCTCGACGAGGCGAATGCGGTCGCCAAGACGATCGCCGGAATGTCGCTGTCGGCGTCGCGGATGGCCAAGGAGGCCGTCGACCGCGCCTTCGAATCGACGCTGGCAGAGGGACTCCTCTACGAGCGCAGACTCTTCCATTCCGCGTTCGCCACCGACGACCAGACCGAGGGCATGAACGCGTTCACCGAGAAGCGCCCACCGAACTTCACCCACCGTTGATCTTGAGTGGTGAAAGGCACGGGTGATGTCGGCTACTCCTTAGCCGCGTTCGCGATCATGTCGTTGGCGATGGTGGCTGCTTCATCGCGGATGCTGTACCCGCATGCAAAGACCTCGACGGTCAGATTGGACACCACCGAGAGCGCGTGCTGACACGCCCACCCCTTGGCGTCGTTCTGCGTCGACGGCTGGGTGATCAAGTCGCCCTCCGTTTTGACGTCGCCGATCTGCCAAACGGATTGGGCGGCCGAGACCGAGCGCCGCGCGCATTTCTCCCATTGCGACTGTGAGGCGTTAAAGAAATTCTGCGCCTGCTCCGCCGAGGGGTAGACCACGGCGGTCTGTTCCACCCAATGCGCATTGTTGTCGCCGGGTTCACGCGCGACCTGATCTCGCACGGCAGTCCAGCCGGATTTGGCGTAGACCGGTGTCTCGGCGCCATACACCGCGCCCAGACAGTCCTTGTCGGCAACCTCCGCGGAGTGGTCGGTCATCTCCCGCAGGTCACCGGTGACCGTCATTTGAGTGGATCCGAGGATGTTGTTGAGTTCGCGGATGCTGAGCAACACCCAGTCGAGCGCCGCGGCCTTCAGCGGCGGAACCACCGAGGTGGATGGCGTGGAGGTGGTCGGCGGCGAGGCGGATGGTCTGTCTGTCGACCTGATCTGCATTTGTACGATCGCGAAGATCACGGCCCCAATGACAATGGCGACGCCGACCACGGGGAGCACGATCTCGGGGCGCCAACGCGAACGGTGTTGTGCGACACCACGTGTCGACACGGGTTGTGCTGCCGGCGTATTCGGGGCGCGCCTGGTCAGACCGGCGGGGGCTGCGGCCGCTGACGGGGAAGGCGACTGCGTGGGCGGTGGCGTCAATGGGGGACGGTTGACGGTGGGCTGGCTGGGCTGTGACAACTGGGTGGGCAGTTCGGGCCGGTGCATCGGGGGTGGGCGTGAGGTGGGGGTCGTGATGGCCGCGCGGGCGGCCCGCGCCAACTCGATGGTCGTCGCGTAGCGCTGCTGGGGTTCCTTGGCCATGCCCGTGGCGATCACCTTGTCGAAGCCCGCCGGCACACCCTGCTGGGTGCTCGACGGTCGCGGCGGCGGGGTCATCAGATGCGCAGCGATCTGCCGCTCCACACTGTCTCCCGGATAGGGCTGCCGTCCGGTCAAGCACTCATGCAACACACACGCCAGCGCATAGGTGTCCGACCGCGGGTCGGTGTGGCCTGTGCTGAACCGCTCGGGCGCCATATAAGCCCAGGTGCCGATCATGCTGCCGGTGTTGGTCAACCCCGTCTCGCCGGCCGTGCGTGCGATCCCGAAATCGATCAGATATGCGAAATCGAACTCGGCGACCAGGATGTTTGACGGCTTGACATCGCGGTGCACCAATCCGACCCTGTGCGCGGCGTTCAACGCCGCCGCGACCTGCTCGATCACCATCACCGCCCGCGCGGGGTGTAGCGCCCCTTCGGACAGCACCGTTTGCAGGTCGCTGCCTTCGATCAACCGCATATCCACATACAGCCGGCCGTCGATCTCGCCGAAGTTATGGATGGGAACCACATGCGGCTCAGTGAGCGCAGCAGCGGCATTCGCTTCCCGGCGGAACCGTTCCTCGAAGAGCTGGTCGTCAAGAAGGTGCGCCGGCAATACCTTCACCGCCACGATCCGGTCGGTAGCCGTGTCGTACGCGCGCCACACTTCCCCCATGCCGCCACGGCCGATCAGCTTCACCAACCGGTAACGCCCGAACGGCGTCCCCTCCATGAAGCCTCCCAGCAACGCGCAATCAGCAAACTACACACACCATAAGCCGCCCCCACCACGGGCGCAGGCAGTCGGCGAGGGCAAAGCAGCCGTCATCGCAGTGCATTCCGAATCCAGCCAAACCGAAGGCACTAAACGCGTTCACCGAGAAGCGCCCCCCGAACTTCTGCCACCGCTAATCTGCGTGGGTGACCGACACCGGCGAAATGACCGCGTCGACGGAAGACGCACCGCCGCAGCAGGAGTTACCGCCGAAGCAGGATTGGTGGGTCCGCCACTACACGTTCTTTGGCACGGCCCTCGGCCTGGTCTTCATCTGGCTGTCGTTGACGCCGTCACTGCTTCCGCGCGGGCCGCTCTTCCAGGGCATCGTCAGCGGAGCAGCGGGCGCGATCGGATACGGCCTCGGGGTGTTCGCGGTATGGCTGTCGCGTTACATGCGGTCGAAGGACACCAGTCCGCCTGCACCGCGTTGGGCATGGCTCGCACTCGTGGGCGTCGGGGTCATCGGCCAGATCCTGATGATCTTCTACTTCCACAGATGGCAGGACGAAGTGCGCGACCTCAACGGCGTACCGCGCCTCGAGTTCTGGGATTACCCCTGGTGCGCCTTCCTGTCGATAGTCGTGTTGTTCATCTTCGTCGAGATCGGCCAGCTCGTCGGCAGACTCGTGCGCTTCTTGGTGCGTCAGCTCAATCGTGTTGCACCGCCCCGCATTTCGGCAGTAATCGTGGTTGTGCTGTTGCTCGTTCTGAGCATCGCGCTGCTCAACGGCGTGGTGGTGCGTTTCGGTATGAGCGCCTTGAACAAAACGTTCGCTGCGGCCAACGACGAGACCGATCCTGAATTCGCGGCCCCGACCTCGCCATTGCGCTCAGGCGGCCCAGACTCGGCGGTCACGTGGGAATCGCTGGGCCATCAGGGACGGGTATTCGTGTCGGCCGGACCCACCGTCGACGAGCTCACGGAGTTCAACGGCAGGCCCGCCATCGAACCGATCCGGACCTACGCCGGACTGCATTCCGCCGACGGCATCAAGGCGACAGCCGCGCTGGCGGCCGAGGAACTGCAGCGGAAGGGCGGTCTCGATCGTGCGGTGGTCGCTGTGGCCACCACGACGGGCACCGGCTGGATCAACGAGGCCGAGGCCTCGGCGCTGGAGTACATGTACAACGGCGACACCGCGATCGTGTCCATGCAGTACTCGTTCTTGCCGAGCTGGTTGTCCTTCCTCGTTGACAAGGAGAACGCACGACAGGCGGGGCAGGCGCTGTTCGAGGCCGTTGACGCGCTGATCCGCGCGATGCCGGAGGCCCGGCGGCCACGGCTGGTGGTGTTCGGCGAAAGCCTCGGGTCGTTCGGCGGTGAGGCACCGTTCCTGGCCCTCAACAACCTCATCGCCCGCACCAACGGTGCCTTGTTCTCCGGCCCGACGTTCAACAACACCATCTGGACACAACTCACGCGCGACCGCGACGAGGGTTCACCCGAGTGGCTGCCCATCTTCGACAAGGGTGAGAACGTCCGCTTCGCCGCGCGGTCGGACAATCTGGACCGACCGACCGACCCATGGGGACGTCCGCGGGTGGTTTACCTACAGCACGCGTCCGACCCGATCGCGTGGTGGAATCCCGATCTGCTGTTCGCCGAACCGGATTGGCTCAAAGAGCCACGCGGCTACGACCTCTCGGGGCGCATGCAATGGATTCCGATCGTCACCTTCCTTCAGGTGTCCGCCGACATGGCGGTGGCAGTGGACGTGCCCGATGGGCACGGCCACGTGTATGTCAAGGACGTCGCCAATGCATGGGCCGCGATTCTCGAGCCGCCGGGCTGGACGCCGGCCAAGACGGAGAAGCTGCGTCCCCTGCTCACCAACGACGAAAACGCCTAAACCAGAACGCCTTCGGCCTTCAGCGCGTGGTAACCACCGATGACGTCGGTGGCGCGGTGCAGCCCCAGGTCGAGCAGGGATGCCGCGGCCAGGCTGGAGGTGTAGCCCTGCGAGCACAGCACCACCCACTCGACGTCGTCATTCACGGCCTGCGGAATCCTGGCGTCACTGGTCGGGTCGCAGCGCCACTCGAGCACGTTGCGTTCGATCACCAGCGCCGCCGGAACCGCACCCTCACGGTCGCGCTGCGCCTGCGGTCGGATGTCGACCAGGACGGCGCCACGGGCCAACGCCGCAGGCACGTCCTGCGCGCTCAATCTGCGCAATCGGGTGCGGGCGTCCTCGAGGACACGGTCGATTCGACTCGCCAAAATTGACGTCATCCCTCGGGCTCATCGGTGAGTTCGGTGCGCTTGCGGCGCAGGGTATTCCGGTGCGTGACCTCGTAGTACGACATGGCAGTCAACGGAGGCGAGTACGCGTGCACGCTCAGTGTCGGCGCAACCGGTGCCGATGTGTCGCGCTCGGGTGTCCACACAACGTCATGCACCCAGCCGAGCGGAAACGCGGCCTGATCACCGGCCGCGAGATGCCGGCGCCTGAACGTCTGCCCGTCCCAGCGGGTTTCCCGCAGCGCTCCCGAAACCATGGTCAGTGCGCCGAGTGAGCCACCGTGGTCGTGCAGCTCGGTCGAGCGTTCCGGAACCCAGCTGATCAACCAGACGTCGAGTTCTTCGTCGCCGTGCAACCGGGTGAACCAGCGGTCGTTCGCCGGCAGACCCCCGGCAGGCAAGAGGCCGTCATAGTGGCCCGAGAGCACGTCGTCGGTGTAGCGGTCGGTGGCGTGCAGAAGATCGGCGGGGCGCAGCCGGGTGGGCGCGGAGATAACCGAAACCATGCGAACTCCAGGAATGACGAACGGACAGGGACAGGCGCGTCAGGCGCAACAGTCCGCGCGGCACACGCGCAGGTGTCCGGTCGTCATGGCGGCAAGTCTGGCACGGAAACCGGCGACGACGGCCCGACGTCCCCGGCGCCCATCCCGCAGGGAGTGGAAGCGCCTGTTCAGGGTGTGGTTTCTGGGGTCTGTCCCTAGATTCACGGTGATTCGAAGTGGACGGCCGCCAGCCGTGGAAGCCGATTCATTGCATACATTGGCTGCATGCGCAGGCACTCTCGTCGGGCCGTCCACGCGGTGGCACTCGTGATCGTCGGCACGGCTGCGGCCACCGGATGCTCGTCCGGAACCGACAGCCAGCCGGCCACGTCGGCGCCACAGACGTCGGCGACCTCGACAGCCTCGGAAACCCCTACCGCGGCGCCCGGTGAGGTCGCAGTGTCCCCAGACGGCGTCACGACCGCGGTCGGGGCCCCGGCGAACTCCACCGAGGACGAGTACTTCAAGGCGTGTCTGGCCGCACGCGAGTGGATGGGACAGCAGGGTGGGGACTCGAAGTCCCAACTCGAGCCCTATCTGAAGAATGTGCAGAGCTCCGACGCGCCGGGTCCGGGCACGTTCGGCGCTCCATGGTCTCAACTCCCTCCGCAACGCCAGGCCGCAGTGATCGTGGCGGCCCAGGCCGCCGCCGACGCCCTTTGCGGATAGGCGCAGAATGGCGTAATGGCCGGCAAGCGAGTGGCCCTCGCCCTCGGCAGCGGAGGTGCTCGCGGATACGCCCACATCGGGGTGATCAACGAGCTGCGCGAACGTGGCTTCGACATCGTCGGCATCGCTGGATCATCGATGGGCGCACTCGTGGGTGGCCTCGAGGCCGCGGGCAAGCTCGACGATTTCGAAGAATGGGCGAAGTCGCTGACACAGCGCGCGATACTCCGCCTACTCGATCCGAAAATCACCGCGGCCGGTGTGCTGCGCGCCGACAAGATCCTCGACGCGGTCCGCGACATCCTCGGTGAAGTCACGATCGAAGAGCTGCCGATCCC
The DNA here is from genome assembly GCA_963721195.1 of uncultured Actinomycetota bacterium. GTDB lineage: Bacteria > Actinomycetota > Actinomycetes > Mycobacteriales > Mycobacteriaceae > Mycobacterium. Next base: position 570,476 of record CAVRIH010000006.1, read on the forward strand.
GTATACGGCCGTCAGCACCGACCTACTCTCGGGGAAGTCGGTATGGCTGCAACGCGGGCCGGTCGACGCCGCGATCCGGGCGTCGATCGCGATCCCAGGGGTGATCGTGCCGCATGTGCTCGACGGCCGGCTGCTGGCCGACGGTGGCATCCTCGATCCCCTGCCCATGGCGCCGATAGCCGCCGTCAACGCCGACCTGACGATCGCGGTGAGCCTGTCCGGCAGTGAGGCCGGCGGAGACGAGCCTGACGACGCCGGGACCCGGGCAACCACGGAATGGCTAGGTCGCATGTGGCGCAGCACGACTGCGCTGTTCGACCCCGGGCAGTCCGACGAGAGCGAGGACAAACTCGTCGACACCTCAAAGGAGGTGTCGGTGCCCCGGCTCGGCAGCTTCGAGGTGATGAACCGCACCATCGACATCGCGCAGGCCGCCTTGGCCCGCCACACCCTGGCGGCCTATCCCCCCGATGTGTTGATCGAGGTGCCGCGGACCGCATGCCGCAGCCTCGAGTTCCACCGTGCCGCCGAGGTCATCGACGTCGGCCGCGAGCTCGCCGCCGCTGTGCTCGACGGGCTGTAAAAGCCCGAAACCGTTTCTGCGGAAGTCTGATTCAGCAGCCGAGGAAGTCGGCGATCTCACTCGCCAACCGCCTGCCCTGCTCGCGCCCCGCCAATGCAGAAGGCACCCGGCATGCCGGGTCGAGCGGGTTGGGACCGAAGGCTGCCAGCGAGCGGTCGTCGGCGAACACCGCATATGCCGAACCTGCGAACGCCTCGATCTCGACGGCCGCGCCAGCGCCGAACGGTGATGGTGACGACTTGCCCTGCGGCACAAGCACAACCGCGACACCGCAGTCGGCAGCAAGGGGCATGTTGACGGTGCTGCCGACGCCGCCGTCCATGTAGCGCCGGTCGCCAATCGTCACCGGCGGCCATGCTCCTGGGACGGCGCAACTGGCAGCCACCGCGTCGACGAGACCGACACCCGACGCCCTGTCGAATGCGACCAGTTCACCCGTTGCGGTGTCTATGGCGGAGATGCGTAGGTCCCGCTGCGGCCAATCGTGGCTTGGCAGTCGGTCGGCGATCACGTCGCGCCGTACGGCCTCGGTGACGGTCTGCGTCGACAGCGCGATTGCGCCGATCTTCTGCAGCTTCTCGGCCGTCGTCGCACCGGCCTGCATCATCGCGGCGACGAACAACTCGGTGATCTCGTCAATCCCGACGGTCGGGGTGAGCTCGGTCGACGACGATGTGGTCTGCCGTTCGAACAGCTCGTCAAGACCGAGCCCGCTGACGAGTTGGCCGGCCACGGCCGACCCCGCCGACGTGCCCACTAAAACGTCGGTGTTCAGCAGAGCCTCGGCCGTCGCGGGCGATTCGTCGGCAATGCCGCGCAGGATGCCCGTCTCCCACGCGATTCCCGCCAGCCCACCGCCTGCGAGCACCAGCGCCCGTTTCGTCGCCACGGCAGCGAGTGTGCCAAACGCGGATCGGACGCCATAACTTCGCCCAAACTAACGTTTGAGCGGGGAAGATGCGAGACGTGACCGCCGAAGTCGATTTCGGCACCTATTCAAAGGAGCTGACATGGTCGACACGATGAAGGCGCAGCGCTTCTACGCAGACTCGAAACTCATTGCAGTAGAGGATATTCCGATACCGCAGCCTGGCCGCGGCGAAGTCTTGGTCAAGGTCGCGTTCTGCGGCATCTGTCACTCCGACCTCAGCCTGATCAACGGCACCTTCCCCGCGATGCTCCCGGTGGTGACGCAGGGCCACGAAGCGTCGGGAACGATCGCCAAGCTGGGTCCTGACGTCACCGGCTGGGCAGAGAGCGACCGCGTGGTCGTCGCGGCCGGCCGCCCGTGTGCGACATGTGCGAACTGCCGGCGCGGCGACGCGACGAACTGCCTGGCCATCCAGCTGATGGCGTTCGCATACGACGGCGGGTGGGCGGAGTACACCGTCGCACAGGCGATCGGCCTGACCCGTGTTCCCGACAACGTGCCGCTGGAGCAGGCGGCGATCCTTGCCGACGCGGTGTCGACGCCATTCGGTGCCGTGGTGCGCACGGGCAAGGTCGGCATCGGGGAATCGGTCGGCGTATGGGGCGTCGGCGGTGTCGGCACCCACATCGTGCAACTAGCACGACTGGTCGGCGCCGTGCCGGTGATCGCCGTCGACATCAAACCCGAAGTGCTCGACCGTGCGCTCGCGCTCGGCGCCGACTACGCGTTCGACGCCCGCGACGACCGGCTCGCGGAGAAGATCGCCGGGGTGACGGGCGGCCGAAAGCTCGACGTCGCATTCGACGCGGTCGGCCTCAAGTCGACGTTCGAACAGGCCCTCGACAGTGTGACGGTCGGCGGCCGACTCGTCGCCGTTGGAATGAGCGACGAGTCCCCGAGTGTCGGGCCTACTAGTATGTTCGGACTCACACAGAAGCACGTCTTGGGCCACCTGGGTTATCAGAACGTCGATATCGCAACCCTGGCAACGTTGGTATCCACTGGGCGCCTGGATATCTCGCGTTCGATCAGCGAGGTTGTCCCCCTCGACGACGTCAGGCTGGGCATCGAGAAGCTGGAGCGGCAGGACGGCAACCCGATCCGGATTCTGGTCCAACCGTGACGGGTGACTCGACGGTGGCATCCTGCCACGGGATTAAGCCGTGCCCGACAATGCTTTCCGATGACTCGTGGGAATGGATCGAGGGGCGCTAGGTCCTGTTGGCAGTGCTATGACCGAGATTGCACCCATGGCTGTGATGGGCTGAACGACCCTGTGTTCAATCTCGACTGTAGGACGTGCAGTGGGCAGTCGGTTAGCTCAGTCGGGGCGCAGCCTTACCGCTGATCAACGGCAGGTCCAAATACGTTGCAATACCCGGTGCTGCGGCGCAGACCGCGGGAACGGAGTTCACGCAGTGGGCCGCGGTGCCGACGATGCCGTATTCCGGTCCCTCGCCACCCACAGCCGACTGGAACCCCTTCACCGTGATCGAGATGTCGGGATTGCCGCCGATCTCCATCTCGTAGCGTTGCCCTTGCGGGCCGAATGTCCATGCGGGATCCAGCTTTTCCTCGCCCATCAGCCAGTTCACGGTGACACGCACGACGACCTCGTCTCCGACGAGCGCCTCCCAATGGAATTTTCGGCCTGCGACCTGGCCCGGCTCGATCACGCCGATGGGCGACTCGATGGGACCTGTGGCGACCGCTATCTCCTGCGACGACCGCACCTTCGGATCGGCGTTGAAGCCCGCTTTGTCGACGATCATTTTCACGGCTTGAATGAAGCCGCCGTCGAGCAGCTTCTGCATCGGTCCGCTCAGGGCCTTTTCGGGAACCTCACCGAAGCCCATCACATGGCGTACAACGTCAGGCGCTTCGTAGGTGCGCAGGTCGGAGAACTCCTCGGCCCGAACAAATGTCACGCCGGTCGAGAACGCCGAGAACAGCAGCGGAAACTTCTCGCTGATTCCGCCGGGCGCCATGCCGGTGCCGTGCAACGTCACGTTGCCCTCGATGGCGGCCTCACGAAGGGCGGCCGACTGCCGCTCGCTGGGATAAACCCAGCCGACCGGGGTGACTACGTTCTTCCCGGACCGCAGCAGCGCCGCGACCTCGTCGGGGTTGGGAAGCAACGGCGAATAGATGACCGCGTCGGCGTCCAGCGAGAGAATTTCGTCGACATCCTTGGTCGCTGTGACGCCCAGAGCCTCGGTGCCGATGATCTCGCCGACGTCCTTGCCGGCCTTTTCCGCCGAGTGCACCCAGCAGCCTGCGAACTCGAGGTCAGGGTGCTCCAACACACCCTTGATGGCGGCGACTCCGACGCCTCCCGTCGCCCACTGCACGACCCTCAGAGCCATATCGCCTCCTCGAAAACTAGAACACGTTCTACTCCGGTCTACACCACTATTTGGTCCGCCCGGGGGACAATTGCCCCGATGGGTCCGATCAAGATCGAGTTCGGTGTGCTGGGGCCGCTGCAAATGACCGCCAACGGCGCGCCGGTGACGCTGGGCACCCCCAAGCTGAGGGCCGTACTGGCGATGCTGGTGATGAACCGTAACCGGCCGGTGTCCATTGATTCCCTGATCACCGCGGCATGGGAGGAGGGGCCGCCGCCGGAGGCCAGGGCCAGCCTGCACTCCTACATCTCAAACCTGCGCAAGCTGCTCGGCGGCGCGGGCGCGGACCCGAAGAGGGTGTTGGTCAACGCGCCTCCGGGATATCGGCTCAACGCCGCCGACACCGACTGCGATATCGGCCGATTCGTTGTCGAGAAGGCGGCCGGCGTACACGCCGCCGCGGCCGGCCGCTTCGAGGAGGCCAGCCGGCACCTGACGGACGCGCTGGCCGAATGGCGCGGGCCGGTCCTCGACGACCTGCGCACCTTCCAGTTCGTCGACGTGTTCGCGACGGCGCTCACGGAAGACAAGGTGGTCGCGCACACCGCCCGGGCTGGAGCCGAAATCGCTTGTGGGCGTGCCTATGCCGTCATTGGTGAGCTTGAAAGCCTCACCGTTGAGTATCCGTATCGCGAGCCAGTGTGGGCGCAGCTGATCACCGCCTACTACGCCGCCGAACGCCAGTCCGAGGCGCTGGATGCCTACCAGCGGCTGAAGTCCACGCTGGCCGAGGACCTGGGCATCGACCCGGGGCCGACGGTGCGCGCACTGCACGAGAAGATCCTTCGGCAGGAGCCGTTGGACGTGAAGAAGGCCGCGAAGACCACGGCTGTGCACCAGGTCAACGACATCGATATGCGGACTGCGGTCAACCCGGCGGCGGCGCTGGCGACGCTGCGCGAGTCGTCGGGGCGCGCCTATCCCCTGACGGCGACGGCCACCAGGATCGGGCGGCTGTCCGACAACGACATCGTGCTCGACGACAGCAATGTCAGCAGGCACCACGCGGTGATCATCGACACCGGCACCAGCTTCGTGATCACCGATCTGCGCTCGGCCAATGGCATCGACGTGCGCGGAGTGCGCATTCGGGGCACCGCCACCCTCGGCGACGGCGACCCGATCCGCATCTGCGATCACCAGTTCACGTTCGAGATCGAGCCTCGCCGGACGTAGCGCGGCATTAGGGTGTGTTTGCCGGCAAAACACCCCGAGGAGTACACCGATGAGCGACCCCGAAAAGGAGTCACGCGTTGGTTCCCAGATTGGCCCCTACAAGTTGCGGCGCCTGCTGGGCAAGGGCGGCATGGGTGAGGTCTACGAGGCCGAGGACACGGTCAAAGATCGCATCGTCGCGCTGAAACTGTTGCCGGAGTCGGCTTCGAACGATCCGGTGTTCCGGAAACGACTGCAGCGCGAGGCGCATGCCGCGGGTCGGCTGCAGGAGCCGCACGTGGTGCCGATCCACGATTACGGCGAGGTCGACGGGTTCCTGTTCGTCGACATGCGCATGATCGAGGGCACCGACCTGCGCAAGTTGTTGAAGAGCTATGGACCCATGACACCCGCGCGGTCTGTGGCGATCGTGCGCCAGATCGCGTCTGCGCTCGATGCCGCACACGAAGCGGGGATCACACACCGCGACGTCAAGCCCGAAAACATCATCCTCAACCGTGAGGACTTCGCGTACCTGGTCGATTTCGGCATCGCCAACGCCGTCACCGACGAGAAGCTGACCCAGTTGGGCACCGCGGTCGGGACCTATGCGTACATGGCGCCGGAACGGTTCACCAATGACGACGTCACCTACCGTGCCGACGTGTATGCCCTCGCGTGTGTGCTGCACGAGTGCCTAACCGGGTCGCAGCCGTATTCCGGCGACAGCGTGGGCACGATCATCACTGCGCACCTGATGAACCCGATTCCGCGCCCGAGCGTGCAACGACCGGGAATCCCCCCGAAGTTGGACTCGGTGGTCGCCCGCGGGATGGCGAAGAAACCCGAGGACCGTTACGCCAGCGCCGGCGACCTGGCGACGGCCGCGACCGAGGCGCTCACCGATCGGGAGCAGGACCAGGCAGCCACGATTCTGCAGCGCAGCGAGGCGGCGACGAGGCCGGTGCCACCGCCACCACCGCCGTCCCAACCGCGGTTGTACACGCCACACCCGACGCCACAGCCCTACCCGACGCACACCCCGCCACCGTCGGGTCCTCGGCCCGCGGCGTTCCACACGGGTCCTCCACCGTCGAGCGGGCCGCCGAGCGGGCCGATGTGGTCGACGTCTCCGCCACCGCCCGGTCCGCCTCAGAAGCCAGGGCGGGACGAAGGTCCCGTGGATTCCACTGGCGGCTGCCGCCGCGGTGATCGTGTTGGTGCTCGGCGGGCTGGGCATCTGGGCTATCGCCGGCGCAGGCGATGACAAGCCGTTGGTTATCGGCCCAACCACCACGACCACGACGACGACCACGACCACCAGACGGCGGCCCCCGCCACCGACGCGACGGAGACACTGGACTCGTTCGAATCGAAGCTCATGTCGATCTTGCCGCGCGGCTATGACGCAGGTGTGTGCGAGCCGGTGAGTCCACCCGCCACCGGTGCGCTGGCGACCGTCGACTGCGGCAAGGCATCACCGGAGGGCGGCCCTGACCACGCCCGATATTCACTGTTCGCCGATCAGCCGGCGCTCGACAGGGCCTTCGACGAGTCGGTCGCGGCGAACTCGGAATTGTCGAAATGCCCGAACAGCGATGCCGATTCGCCGATGACGTGGCATTTCACCGAAACGCCGGACAAGGTCGAAGGCAGGATCGCTTGCGGCGTCTTCAACGGGAACCAGGACATCACCTGGACGTTCAACTCGAAGCTGCTGATCGGCGACGCACAGGGATCCGATCTCCCGGGTCTGCACAACTGGTGGCTGAAGTTCGCCTGATCCGCTGAACTGGTGCCTGGGCCAAGAATCTTTCAAGGATCCATCAAGGGCGCTGTCCGACTCTGATGTCGACCCGGAAAACACCGGGAACGAATCGAGATCACAGGAGTCCACATGTTCGCTCGCAAGGGAGTCACCAAGTACGCAGGCACCGCGATCGTCGCGGGTGCGCTCGGACTGGTCGCGTTCGCCACCGCAGGCACCGCAGGTGCGATGAGCTCGGTCGACGACACCTTCCTGTCCCAGATCAGCGCCGAGGGCATCGCCTACGAGAACGCGAGCAGCGCGATCTCCATTGCGCACGACGTGTGCTTCGCCCTTGACGACGGCGCCGATCCCGTCGACCTCGGCAATGAGCTTCTGGACGAAACCGATCTGACCACCGACCAAGCCGCGATGTTCATCGTCTCCTCGGTGGGCAACTACTGCCCCGAGTACAGCGTGCTCTTCGACTGACCACTCCCCCAGCGGGGGCCCTGCTGCGGCGGTGGGGCCCCCGCATCCCCAACAGCCGACAGCGAATGGCGATTCTGCCGACGGCCACAACCCTTTTCTCACGGCCCTAGCGTCGAAATCGACACTAGGGCTGTGATTCAGTCCGAGATTCAGTAGGGCAACGACCTGATGTCGATCTCGGCGCTAGGGCATCAGAATGACCATCACGTGCGGCCGCCCACTCGCTGTATGTTGCTTTGGATAGCGCAGCGCAGCGAAGGGACTCAAGGGCATGCCAAACAAGGTGTTCGTCGTCGGCGTCGGAATGACGAAATTCGAGAAGCCAGGTCGCCGCGAGGGCTGGGACTATCCGGACATGGCCCGCGAGTCGGGCACCAAGGCGCTCGAGGACGCGGGCATCGACTTCTCCGAAGTCCAGCAGGGCTACGTCGGATATTGCTCGGGCGACTCGACGTCGGGCAACCGGGCCCTCTATGAACTGGGCATGACGGGCATCCCGATCGTCAATGTGAACAACAACTGTTCGACAGGTTCCACGGCGTTGTTCCTTGCCGCACAGACGATTCGCGGCGGTCTTGCCGACTGCACCATCGCGCTTGGCTTCGAGAAGATGCAGCCAGGTGCCCTGCAAGGTGGCGCCGACGATCGCGAGCCGCCCCTTGGACGTCACGTCAAGGCGCTGGCGGAGATCGAAGAGTTCGGATTCCCGGTGGCGCCGTGGATGTTCGCCGCCGCCGGCCGTGAGCACATGCGCCAATACGGCACGACCGCAGAGCATTTCGCGAAGATCGGCTACAAGAACCACAAGCACTCCGTCAACAATCCGTACGCGCAGTTCCAGGAGGAGTACACCCTCGACGACATCCTGGCGGCGAAGATGATCTCCGATCCGGTGACCAAGCTGCAGTGCTCGCCGACCTCCGACGGGTCGGGCGCGGCGATTCTGGCCAGTGAGGCGTTCGTCGACAAGCATGGGTTGGCCGGGCAGGCCGTCGAGATCGTCGGCCAGGCGATGACCACCGACTTCGATTCCACATTCGACGGCAGTGCCCGCAATGTCATCGGCTACGACATGAATGTGCAAGCCGCACAGCAGGTTTACGACCAGTCCGGCCTCGGGCCTTCAGATTTTCAGGTAATCGAGCTGCACGATTGCTTCTCGGCCAACGAGCTGCTGCTGTATGAGGCGCTGGGACTCTGCGGTGAGGGTGAGGCACCCAAGCTGATCGACAACAACGACACCACCTACGGCGGGCGCTGGGTGGTCAACCCGTCGGGCGGGCTGATCTCCAAGGGCCATCCACTCGGTGCCACAGGCCTGGCGCAGTGCGCCGAGCTGACCTGGCAACTACGGGGCACAGCCGACAAGCGGCAGGTCGACAACGTCACCGCCGCCCTGCAGCACAACATCGGGCTGGGCGGCGCAGCAGTTGTGACCGCTTACCAGCGCGCCGAACGCTGATGAGGGACAATTGGCCGATGCGGACAACGTGGATCATCGCGACCGGCGCGCTCGGCGTCTGCGCGCTCGCGGCCTCGGCCGGCCTCGCGTCGGCCGATGAGGGCAAATCAGCGCAGGACACGATCCAAGAGCTGCAGGACAAGGGCTACAACGTCACCATCGACAAGATCGGCACTGCTCCGCTTTCGGATTGCGTGGTCACGAGTGTCCGCAATCCGCAGCAGTTCACGCAGTTGGTGCCGCTCCTCGGAGGGAACCAGGACGGCGTGCTCTTCCCGCAGATCATCAGCCAGCCGATCTCGGTGTCGCTGGACTGCTCGCGCTGAGTCTTGACACCAGAAACCCGGCCGGACCGCTCCGGCCGGGTTTCTTATTGTTCAGCGCCGAGAGCAGTCGGCGGTGACGGTGATGTTGCGGTCGGCGACCACCTCGATCAGGTCGTCTCCCCGCCGAACGAATTCCTTTCGCTCACGGACGTTTCCGATGTCGGTCACGACGCACTCGTCGAGCGGTGCGCTGCCGATCCGGCTGACCTTCACATCGAAGCCCTGCGCCTCGAGTGTCGCGATGGTCAGTTGTGCGGACTCCTGGGCCGACGCGATAGCGGCCGGCAAGGTGATGATCCCGCATGCCGCAGCGGCGATTCCAGTCAGAGTCAAAAGTGTTGCGCGCATGACCGCGCCTCCCTTCGTCTTTCGTGTAGGCCCCGGTGGCCTTCACGCGGTACGACGGGACACTCGCGAAAAGGGTTCAACGCAATTTCGAAGAAGTTTCCGCACACGTCGAAAGACCCGGCCGGGGGGGACGGCCGGGTCTTTCATTCAGTTGGCTATGCCGGTACGGGGACCCCCTGCTCCCGGGTGGCGTGATTGTCGTCGACCATCGTCAACTCATCGAACGGATCGTTGCCACGCAGCACCGTGTCCACTCGGTCGCGGTCGATGGTCTTCGTCCACGAGCCGACGAGGATTGTCGCAACGGCGTTGCCCGAGAAGTTCGTCAACGCACGGGCCTCGGACATGAACCGGTCGATGCCGACGATGAGGCCAACGCCGTCGAGCAGGTCGGGACGGTGGCTCTGCAGGCCGCCGGCAAGCGTGGCCAGGCCGGCGCCGGTGACGCCTGCGGCGCCCTTGGACGCGACGATCATGAACACCAGCAGACCGATCTGCTCCGGCAACGATAGCGGGTCGCCAAGTGCGCCTGCGATGAACAACGACGCCATCGTCAGATAGATCGCGGTGCCGTCCAGGTTGAACGAGTAACCGGTCGGCACGACCACGCCGACGGTGGTGCGGTCGACGCCGAGGTGCTCCATCTTGGCGATCAGGCGCGGCAACGCGGACTCCGACGACGACGTCGACACGATCAGCAGGTATTCACGCGCCAGGTAGCGCACCAGTTTGAAGATCGACACACCCGAGACGACGCGCAGAATCGTGCCCAGCACACCGAAGACGAACAGCAGACACGTCACGTAGAACCCGAGCATCAGGCCGAGCAGTTGGGTCACTGCGGACCAACCGGTCTGGCCGACGACGTTGGCGATCGCACCGAACGCACCGATCGGGGCCAGCCACAGGATCATCACGAGGACCTTGAACACGAGCTTCTGCAGGTACTCGATGCCGCGCAGGATCGGCTCACCGGTTGTGCCCATGGCCTGCAGCGCGAACCCGACGAGCAATGCGACGAACAGCGCCTGCAGCACGCTGCCCGCAGTCAGCGACGAGAACAGCGTCTCCGGGATGATGCCCTTGACGAAATCCATGAGACCGCCTGCCTCGTGGGCGGTTTCGGCCAGCTCGGCCCCCTTGCCCGCGGCGCTCTCGGTCAGGTTCATCCCGGTGCCGGGGTGCAGGATGTTGCCGACCACCAGGCCGATGGCCAGGGCGAAGGTGGACATGACGAGGAAGTACACGAACGCCAGCCCGCCGACCTTGCCGACGGTTGCGGCCTTGCGTACAGACCCGATGCCCAACACGATCGTGCAGAAGATGACCGGCGCGATCATCATCTTGATCAAGTCGACGAACATCGTGCCCAGGACCCCAACGCTCTTGCCGACGTCTGGGGCCAGAATGCCGACCGCGACGCCTGCGAACACCGCGACGACGACCGCGATGTAGAGCCAGTGGGTGCGGTCGCGGCGGCGCGGTGGATCCGGCGGTGCTGCTGCCGGTGGCTGGTGGTCAAGGACGGTCATGGCTACCTCCAAGTTGCGAATGTGATCTGTAGGTAGCGTCGAGGAGGACGTGAGCCAGGTCACGCTTTAGTTCATTTAGTTCGGTATGTTCACGAACATGGCCGACCAGACGGTTCCCCACGTCGCAACCGCGGATGGCCGTCGTCTGACCTATTTGGAAGTCGGCGATCCCGACGGCCCGCTGGTCATCCACAACCACGGCGGCCCGAGCAGCCGTCTCGAGGTCCGCCTCCTCGCGGAGTCGGCCGCCAAGAACCGGATCCGGCTGCTGGGCGTCGACCGGCCCGGCCAGGGGCAGTCCAGTCCCCAGAAGAAGCGCACTTACTCCGGCTGGGCCGAGGACATCGTTGCCATCGCCGACGCGTTGGGATACCAGGAGTTTGGGGTGAGCGGCTGGTCGGAGGGCGGCCCGTGGGCACTGGCCGCGGCTGCATACATCGACCCAGTCCGACTGCGCCACGTCAGCAGCATTGCGCCGGGAAGCTACGGAGCATTCGGCGACAACTCGGCGAGGCAGTACCTTTCGAAGATCGATGCGCTCGGAGGAACCCTCGCCCTGCGTTTCACCCCCGGGTTCCGGCTGATGTACGCCAGCCTCGGCTTCACCGCCAGACGCTTCCCCGGGTCCTTCATCAAACAGCTGCGCGGCAGCGTCAACGATTACGACCAGGAGATGCTGCAACGACCCGAGGTCGCAACGGCCTTCGGAGAGGCCTGTGCCGAATGCTTCGCCCACGGCTCCGACGGATTGGTCCGCGACGCCGAACTGCTCTACCGTCACTGGGATTTCGACGTCGCAAAGATTGAGCGGACGGTCCACATGTGGCAAGGACTGGACGACAAGCTGGTACCGGATCCCATCAACAAGGCCGTAGCCGACGCGATGCCGGATTCGGTCTGGCATCCCGTCGATGGAGCCGGACACTTCATCGCCGTCGGCGAGGGAGACGACATATTCGCCATTGCGGCGCAGGATCTGGGCGCTTGACCCGCTTGTGGCCACGCTCGCTGGCCGGCCAGGCCATCGCACTGCAAATCATCGTGGTCGCAGTGGTGGTACTGGCAGGCAGCACGCTGGCATTACTCGATGCCCGGCGGGACGGCGACGAAGCGGCACGCCAGCAGGTCGTGGGTATCGCCACCGCCCTTGCCGACTCGCCCTCGACAGCCCAAGCCATCGAATCGGGCAGGGCCACCGAGATTCTGCAGCCGGTCACCGAAGCCGTCCGCAGGCATACCGACATCGCCTTCATCACGATCATGTCGCCCGACCGGATCAGGTTCACCCATACCGACCCGACCCAGATCGGCGGCGAGTACATCGGCACCATCGAGCCCGCGCTGAAAGGCGAAACACTCAGCGAGGTCTACACCGGCACACTGGGCCCGTCGATTCGTGCGGTCGCACCGGTGCGAAATGAATCCGGCACGATCGTCGGCCTGGTCTCGGCAGGCATCCTGCAGACCAACCTGGCCGACCGGTGGCGCTCGCAGTGGCCGACCATTGCCGCGGTAGGCGCTGCAGCACTGGCTGTTTCACTGGCGGGCGTTTGGTTGATACGCCGACGACTGTTACGGCAGACGCATGGGCTGCGGCCTGACGAATTGCGGGTGATGTACGAGCACCACGATGCGATTTTGCACTCCGTGTCGGAGGGACTGATCGTGGTGGACCGCAACGGCGTCGCACTGGTCAATGACGAGGCGCGCCGGCTGCTCGCACTCCCGCCTGGGCCGGTGGACCGCACCGAGCTGCCGGAATTTCTGCGGACCTATAACCCGGGCGCCCGCGACGAGGTGCACGTCACCGCCGACCGTGTCCTGGTGGTGAACCGATCGCCCGTCGTCGACGCGCACACCTCGGAGGTCGTCACGATCCGCGACCGCACCGAATTGCAGGGCGCGCTGGGTGAACTCGGCTCGCTGAAGGTGCTCACCGACAGCCTTCGGTCGCAGGCGCACGAGGCGGCCAACAAGCTGCACACCATCGTCACGATGGTCGAGATGGGCCGGCCCGACGACGCAGTGCAGTTCGCCACCGAGGAGCTCGCGCTGTCCCAACGGCTGGTCGACAGGTTGTCCAGCGCCGTCGGCGAGCCCGCGCTGGTCGCGCTGTTGCTGGGCAAGGCCGCCCAGGCCGCCGAACGCGGCATCGAGCTGACGATCACCGAAGACACCCAACTGCCGTCGAATTCAGACGAAGTGCCGCTGACGGCCCAGGAGATGATCACCGTCGTCGGCAACCTCATCGACAACGCCATGGACGCCTGCGACCGCGACGATCCGTGGGTCGAAGTCACCGTGCAGATGGTGGACGAGACGCTCACCCTGCGCGTCGCCGACAGCGGGCCGGGCATGGACCCTGACACCTTCGAAAAGGCCATGCAGCGCGGGTATTCCACCAAGGGCGACTCGACTCATCACGGCCTCGGACTTGCGTTGGTCAGCCAGATCGTCAAGCGCCACAACGGCATTCTTACCACCGACATCACCTACGGGTCCGTCGTGACCGTGACGATCCTGGCGCGCCCATGATCAGTGTGCTGATCGTCGAGGACGAACCGTTGATCGCCGAGGCTCACCGGACGTACCTCGGCCGGCTTCAGGGGTTCTCGGTGGCCGGAATCGCCCACACAGCCCGCGACGCCATGCGCATCGCCTCGGAAGCCGCCACCACCGAGACACCGATCGACCTGGTGTTGTTGGACATCGGGTTGCCCGACGCCAGCGGTATCGCCCTGGCATCGGGATTGTCCGGTCTACGGCCGGCCCCGGACATCATCGCGATCACCTCCGAGCGCGACTTGGAGATGGTCCGCGCGGCGGTCGGTCACGGAGCGCTCGCGTACCTCTTGAAGCCGTTCACGTTCGCCGCGTTCCGCGATCGACTGGATCGCTACCACCGCTATCGCGAAGCCCTGCCCGCGGGTACCGATGCCGCCAGCCAGGCGGAGGTCGACCGCGCGCTAGCCGAACTGCGGGTAACCGACCGGACCGCGGCACCCAAGGGCGCGGCACCGGGCACCAACGACGAAATCGCGCGCGCAGTAAGGGATTCCGTCGACGGCATCACGGCCGACGAAGTGGCCAAGCAGGTGGGCGTGTCACGGGTAACCGCGTGGCGATACCTCGAACGGCTCGCCGACGAGGGCACGGTCACCCGCCACACGGATTACGGCAAGGCCGGCCGACCCAAAACCCGGTACCAGTGGCGCTGATTTTCTCACCGCGAGCTGGCCCACCGCGAAGCTGGCGAGCGGTGCTCAGCGCGCTCAGACGGTGACCGGCTCCAATTCGGCAGCCTGGGGCACGTAGATGGGATCGGTCGCCACGAACTGCGAGTACAGCAGTGGCATGGCCGACGCGACGGACAACTCCGTCACCCCGCCCGCATAGTCGGCCACGTAGAGGCGACCCGCATCGGAATCGACTGCGACACAAGACGGCCGGGCGTCGACCTGCACCCTGTTGACGATTTTCAGCGTGAGCGTGCAGAGCACGGTGACGTTGTCGTAGTCCACGATGTATGCACGCGTCTTGTCCGCGCTGACCGTCATCTGCGTCGGAGCGCCAACTCCCAGCTCTGCGGTGCCGGTGATACGGCCCGTGCGCAGGTCGATCACCTTGACCGCGCCGCCGGAGGTTCGGTCCGAGGTGAGAACGTAGGCGACGCTGTCGGCGATTGCGATGTCGCGGATCGGCGAACCGACCGGAACCGTGCGCCGAACCTGGGCGGTCTCGACATCGACGACCACGAGCGCGCTGCCTCGATCATCGGTGGTCGCCACGTACAGCTGCTTACCCGTGGCGTCGACCCGGACGGCATCGATGCCGATACCTGCGCCCGTGGCGATGTCGATGGTGCCCACTCGCTCGGCAGTCGTGTCGACGACGACAACATCCGCGTAGCCGTCCCCGGTCCGGCCCGCATATACGCGCTTGCCGTCGGGGCTGGCAGTGAGCGACGTCACGCTGAACGCCAAAGCGTAGGTGGCGACGACCGTCTGCGTGACGGTGTCGATCACCGAGACCGCGTCGAAACTCGATGACGAGGTGCTGACGTAGGCGCGACCGTCCGCGATTACGACCGCGAAGGGCTCGCCCGGGACCGCGACCACGCCCGCCACGGAAAGGCTGCCGGCGCGGAGCAGCGAAACTGTGTCGTCGCCGTGATTGGTGACCACGATCATGCCGTCGTCGGTAGCAGCGATGTCACCGATGGCGCCGCGCTGCACGTCGACGGCGCCCACCCGGGTGACGTCAGCGCTCAGGTGCGTCCCGTCAGTAACTTCAGCCACAGGGGTGTCCTTGGGCATCAAAAAGTTAGCCATTTTTATCCGGTGTCTCCGCCGGTTTGGGGTTCGCCGGCTCTAGATTCCAGTCTGCATGCGCCCGCAGGGGCGCGATCTGTGTCGATTCTAGCGACGAAAATCAGCGTCACGGGGCGACGCGATCATCGATCGATGACAATGCACGGCAACCTCTCAGACGCCGCTTAGAAAACTATTCGTTATCCAGTTGTTATATATAGACTTACGCGAATTTCAAGCCGCTGAACTGCATGGATAGTGTGGAGACAGCGCCGCTCTGGTGACCCGGATAGTTCGCTTCGATAACGGCTTCTTAGTTTTCTGGCCGAAATTGAGCGGTAAATCACAGGCCGACACGCCAGCAAACACACCACAGATTGCAGCGACGGCGATATCCGCCGGGGCTGGCCGGGGTGCTGCCGTCCAGAGAGCATTCGAAAAGGGGGCTCGGTGTTCGCTGAGCCAGCGCATCACCCGAACGCGTATGCCTGTGTACGAGCCGGGGCTGCACAATTATCAAACCGCATCTGCACACACGTGCCGTCAGACGTCCACGAGATCGTCATGCGATCGGACAGGGCACGCATCAAGGGGAGGCCGCGACCCCGGGTGTTCGGTTGGGCAGCAGGGTCCACATGCCGCCAGGTCCCGCGGTCGGAGACATCGACGAGCAGAGTGCCGTCTCCGCCGTCGTAACGGACTTGCAGGGCCATCGTCCCCTGGCGGCCGCGGTACGCGAATTCGGCCGAGTTGGTCAGCGCTTCGTTCACTGCCAGCAAGACGTCGTTGTGCCGGTCGGGATCGAGCGTCAGATGCGTGCCTAGCCACCGCGAGAGTTCGTGCCTCAACCTGGCCACGGAGAGCGCGTCCGCTGAATCGGTACGGGCGAAGTCAGCGTCCGCAGCACTCGTGGAGAGATTCGAATCCGTCATGATGGCCAACGGATACCCCGCTGGACCGTCAGTCAAGCAGTGAGGTTGTCCACAGCGTCGTCCAGCGAGGAGAACAGGTCGATCAGGTCGGCGATGCCGGTGATCTTCAGTGGCCGACTCGTCGCCGATCCTTCGGCGACCACGGCGAACCGCGTCTCCGTACCGCCCGTCTGGTTGTGCGCCTCCATCAGCACCTGCATGCCGGCCGACCCAAGGAAGTCGACGCGGGTGAGATCGACGATCAGGCCGGCGGGGTTCTTGCTCAACGCGGACTGGACAGCGTCCCTCAGTTGGGGTGCCGTGAGCATGTCTAGTTCGCCGGACGCGGCGACGATTGCGACGCGGTCGACCCACTTCTCAGTGCATAGCTGCTCTTCCAAGCCTCACCTCTTGTTAAGCGACCAATGTAGCGGTCAGCGCCGATTCCACGAGGCTGCAGTCTGAACCCGCGCAACAGGGTATCGAGTAAATCACACCGACGCACCGCCGGACACTGCTTGTCCTGGTCAGGGCTACAGGATATAGGACACGCGCGCAGGTCCTGCAACTTGCCTGCTCGGCCACATGCAGGCCGTCGGCCGCTGTCGCCTCAGGGGCTGCTTAGGACTGGGACCGCGGCGCGTCCTGCACGCGACGATCGCCGCCGTTGCGGTCCTGCCAGAGCCGGTATACGTCGACGGCGTCATCCCGCGACTCGTAGCGCATCGGAAGACGACGCTCCTGCCATGATTTGGCGAACTCCTTATAGAAGGTGTCAAGCTCGAAGTACTTGCGGTCGTCGACGTAGTGCGGCGCGTAAGCGTCCCGCGTGGTCAAGAAGACGACCTCATCAGGCGAGCAGTAGTACAGCGCACCGAGGCACATCGGGCACGGGTGCGCTAACACGTAGATGGTGGCGCCGACGAGGTGCTCGGTCCCCAAACGTAGACATGCTTCCCGGATGGCAAGTATTTCGGCGTGGGCGGTCGGGTCGTGGCTCTGTGCGACGAGATTCGGGCTCTCGGCGAGGATCTCGCCGTCCCTCACGATGACGGTGGCAAAAGGTCTGCCGCCGGCGGCGACGTTGTTTCGGGCGATGTCTATCGTGTGCTGAACGAAATCGGCCACGATCACCGAATATAGCCTTCGCAGGCTCGGGATCAGCGCCGCAAATCGGGCGACATTCGCTCTCGCAGAGAGTCATAGATCGGCGGTGACCGCGTGAGCTCGGCGACGAGGACCGCGGCCGCGGTGGCGGCGATCATCGGGATGGCGGCCGACGTGGTGGCCGTCATCTCGATGACGAGAACTATGGCGGTCACGGGCGCTCGTACGGTCGCCCCGAAGAACGCGGCCATGCCGACCAGCGCCATCGGAATGGCCAGGGTCCTCACGTCGCCGGGCCACACGGCGCCAAGGGCCCCGACGAAGAGCAGGCCCCACAGCGCGCCGACCGCCAGCAGTGGCGCGAACAGTCCGCCCGGCACGGCCGCCGAGTACGACAGCGGGCCGGCGACGAACCGCACCAGTAGAAGTCCGGCGACTACGGGGAGGACGAGGTCGTGCCCGCTGAGAATCAATTGCGTCAGAGCATCGCCGCCGCCGACCGTGTGCGGATAGATGAACATCGCCAATCCGATGATGGCGCCGATCACCGCCGCCTTGGCAACCGCCGGGATCCGGCGGATCCCCCCGACACGGTCGAGGAACCACAACAACAGCCGGTTGTACACAGCGCCCAGGCACCCGGTGAGCAGTCCGAAAACCACGAAGAGCGGTAGCCACGCCAGCGCGGGCGTGCCGATCGCTTCGACACGAAAGTCCGGCTCGTTTCCAAGGAGAAGACGCATACAGCCGACGGCAGCGGCCGCGGCGAACAACGTCGCCAGCACCGTCTGCAGCCGGAACGACTTCGTCACCTCTTCGAGTGCGAACAGCGTGCCCCCGATCGGCGCGTTGAACGCGACCGCGAGGCCGGCTCCGCCGACGGCGGTCTGCATCATCCTGACTTCGGACTCCGGAAGCCGGGCCCGCCGCGCCGATTCCGCTCCGATCGCCGCGCCCATGTGAACAGTCGGGCCTTCGCGGCCCAGCACGAGCCCCGACCCCATCGACAACACGCCGCCGATGAACTTGGCGGGCAGCAGGAGAAGCAACGGCGGCTGGGCTTCGCCGCGGAAGACGGCCTCCACGTGCTGGATCCCGCTGCCCGCAGCCAGGGGCACCCACCGCACGATCAATGCGGCGAGCGTCGCACCTAGCGCCGCAGCGGCCATGGGCACCAGCCACCCCGGGCCTGGTAGCCCGTGCGCCCAGTCCACGAGGTCTATCCGCAACCGGTCCGCGGCCTCCAGGCACCAGCGGAAGGCGCCGCCGATGAAGCCGATCGCCACTCCCGCGACGATGGCGGTCACGCAGACGAGGACGGATCCGCGCATCTGCACGACCGGGCATCCTCCTTCAGCGCCGAATCACAGCGACAGTTGTTCAGTCTCGCAGATCGGGAAGCGCATCGTTGGCACGTCGCGGACGTTGTACTGCACATATCGTGATGGCGGCCGACGCGTACTTCGACGATGGGACCAAGCGATGACGGCAATGGCGTTGAGACGGTGTGGTGTTGTCGCGATGGCGACGGCGCTGATGTTCGTCTCCGGATGTGGCGAAGATTCGACACCCGAGGGCACATCGCCCACCGCGACCACCGATGTGTCCACCGCACCTGCCGCCGAGGAAATGGACGCCGCGGTGGCTAAGCGGCTCGATGAGGCTATCGACAAGGCAATGGACCAAGCCGCGATCCCCGGCGCGATCATCGGGATTTGGGGGCCCGACGGGAATTACGCGCGGGCGTTCGGGGTTGCCGACAGGGCCGGCGGTGCACCGATGAATACGGACTTCTACCACCGAATCGGCAGCCAGACAAAGACATTCACCATCACGGGCGTGCTGCAGTTGGCCGATCAGGGCAAGCTCGGGCTCGACGATCCCATCTCCAAATACATCGATGGTGTGCCCGAAGGCGACAAGATAACCCTGAGGCAGCTGGCACGGATGCAGAGCGGACTGGCCAACTACACCGATACGAGCGGCTTCCAGCAGGCGTTTTTCGCCGACCCGTTCCGGAACTTCACTCCTGCGGAACTCCTCGACTACGCGTTCGCCGAGCCGATGAAGTTCGCGCCCGGCGAAGGGTTCCTGTACTGCAACACCAATACCGTGCTGTTGGGTCTGGTTGTGGAACAGATCAGCGGTCAATCGCTACCCGACTACATCCGTGATCACATCACGGCGCCATTGGGTATGAGCCACACCAGTTTTCCGACGACGAACGCGTTCCCCGATCCGCATGCGCAGGGTTACACCACACAGGACGCCGACAATTCAGAGACGACAGCCACCGACTGGAACCCGTCCTGGGGATGGGCCGCCGGCGCGATGATCTCCACCCTCGAGGACATGCACATCTGGGCGCCGGCGTTGGCGACGGGCAAGCTGCTCACACCGGAGATGCAGGCGCAGCGGCTGCAAACGGTCGCCACACCGGGCATGCCGTCCGACGACGGTTACGGCGTGGGAATCTTCAACATCGGCGGCTGGATCGGACACAACGGCAGCCTTCCCGGCTATCAGACCGTCGCGGTCTACCTCCCCGAAAAGCAATCGACGATGGCAATTTTCCTCAACACCGACATCGAATACCAAGGTCAGGAACCGAGCACTCTGCTGGCCAAGGCGATCACCGAGGTCATCACCCCGGACAACATCTACGCAATGGGCGAAGCGGTGCAGCCACCCGATCTGACGCCACCGCCGCCCACGCCAACCACTACGAAGCCGCGGTGACAAGCGCTCCAAGAAAATTCCAAGAACCACCCGCCAATCTGCCATCAGCAGGTGCGGGGACCTCCCCCGACAAGGCCCCCGCGCTTGCTGCCTACTCCTCGACTGTGCCCGGTGGCTGCGGTCGCCGCGTGCTGGTCGACGTCGGTCAACGTCCGGCGGAAGTCACCCTTGATTTGCACTCGTGCAAGCGGATTCAGCGCGCTCGCGCGTCCACGGACATTGGCGCGGTGAGCGCCGCGGCCAGCATGGCGATGATCTCTTCGGTACTGCCGATGTCCTCACCCGCCTCAGCCGCACGCTCGCGCTCGGCGAGAAGCGCGAACATGGTGGCTGCGATTGCTTTGATGCGGCGCCTGCGGGCGCCGCGATCGCCGGTCGGGATGGCGTGGGCCAGCCGATCGAGGACCTGCGGCCACACCGAGCCCTGCGAACCGTCGACGTCAGTGCGCAAGTGGAGCGAGGCTGCCTGCAGGAACCTGGCGTAGTGGGGGCTGCCGACGGCGGTCAAGGGAAGCACCATGATCCGCAACCACGCGCTGACGTCATCGCGGGCGTCTTCGTTCAGCGCCTCAACCATCTGCGCGCGCTCCTGCTCCATCGGCTCAAGCCGACGCCGGACGACCGCATCGATGAGGTCCTGGCGATTTCGGAAGTGGTAGTTGACCGCCGAGTTGTTTCGTTGACCGGCCGCAACCGCGATGTCGCGCAACGGCACCTGAATACCGCGCTCGGCGATCAGCCGTTCGGCCGCGTCCAAAATGTCGGACCTGGCCCGTTCACCACGGTTCACCTGAACGATGATAGGAAACTGGACCCGTTTAAGCGAATGTGCTTAGATTAGCTTTGGTCGAGGGCCGAAAGAGGTAACTCCATGACACCAACGCACGAGATCCGCGAGATCGACATGGGCACGCCCATGCAGCGTTTCGCCCGCGGGTGGCACTGCGTCGGTCTGGCCGACGACTTCCGCGACGGAAAACCGCACGGCATCAACGCTTTCGGCACGCGACTCGTGGTGTTCGCCGACTCACAGGGCGACCTGCAGGTGCTCGACGGCTACTGCAGGCACATGGGTGGTGACCTCTCCCAGGGGACCGTCAAGGGCGATTCGGTGGCGTGCCCGTTCCACGACTGGCGCTGGCAGGGTTCCACCGGCCGTTGCTCATTGGTGCCGTATGCGAAGCGCACGCCGCGACTCGCGCGCACCCGGCGATGGCCGACCGGCGAGGTCAACGGCCAGCTGCTCGTCTGGCACGACCCGGAGGGCTCGGCACCGCAGTCCGAGATCTTCCCGCCCACGATCGACGGATACGCCGAGGGGAAATGGTCACCGTGGTCGTGGAATTCGATCCACATCGAGGGATCGCACTGCCGCGAGATCGTCGACAACAACGTCGACATGGCGCACTTCTTCTACATCCATCACGCCTACCCCACCTACTTCAAGAACGTCATCGAGGGCCATACGGCTTCGCAGTTCATGGAGTCCAAAGCTCGCCCGGACTTTACCAAAAACTACGAGAAGCTCTGGGAGGGAACAAAACTCCGCTCAGAGGCGACGTACTTCGGGCCCGCGTACATGATCAACTGGCTGCACAACGACGTCGCGCCGGACTTCACCATCGAGGTGGCGCTCATCAACTGCCACTACCCTGTGACGCACGACTCGTTCGTGCTGCAGTGGGGTGTCGCCGTCCAAGCAGTGCCCGGACTGCCCGCCGATAAGGCGGCCAAACTGGCTGCGGCGATGAGTCGTTCCTTCGGTGAGGGCTTCCTCGAGGATGTCGAGATCTGGAAGCACAAGACGAGGATCGAGAACCCACTGCTGACCGAGGAGGACGGTGCGGTGTACCAGCATCGGCGGTGGTACGAGCAGTTCTACGTCGACCTGGCCGACGTCACCGCCGACATGACCGACCGCTTCGAGATCGAGGTGGACACCACACACGCCAACGGCATTTGGCATCGCGAGGTTGCCGACAACCTCCAGCGCACCAACGCGTAGTTCTTAACCCGACACGCGTGTCGGCGCACCGGATGCGCGGTAGTGTCGCCGCAGATCCAATCGACACATCAGTAAAGGCGGGAGTGCGATGCGGGCTATCCTTCGATCCATGCGACGACTCACCATCGCAGGTGGGTTCGCAGCAGCCGCGGCGGCACCCCTGGTGGCGGCGGTACTTCTCGTGCCGTCCCACCAATCTGTGTCCGTTGCCGAATGTTCGGCCGGCGACGATTTAGACCCATACACCGGGCGTTGTGTTCCATATATCGTGCCGAACTCACCTGCGAACGGGTGTCCTGCGGGAGTCAGCGGCGCGGAATGCAACGTCGCGAACCAGCCTGTCTCGCAGGGGCCGAACATGCCCGCGCCGGTTCCACCTCAGCAACCTGAGCAGGAACTCGCCGAAGTCGTCACGCCCGGCTACTGAATCCGATCCCTAGGCGCTGAAAGCGCTGAGTACTTCGCCCCCGGCCACGTGAAGGTATTCCGAGCTGGCGACGTCCGGGATCGTGAAGAGAAATGTGTCGATTCCGGATTCGCGGTAGTCGTGGATTCGGTCGATGCATTTCTGGGGTGGCCCGACGATCAGGCCGGCTTCGGGAATGGAGGCGAATTCTTGACGGACCCGCGCCTCCTGCTCGGCTGACTCGGTGGGCGCGAGCAACGTCGTCACCGAAAGGCGTAGCGTGGCCGGGTCACGTTCTGACTCGGCGCACGCCTCGGTCAGGAAAACTCTTCTATCCCTTACCTTCTCTGGTGACCACCAGCGGATGTTGATGCCCTGGGCGGAGCGGGCCGCGATGCGCTGCACGCGGTCTCCCTCGCCGCCCACCCACAGCGGCGGATGCGGCTTCTGTTGCGGTGGTGGATCGCAGATGGCCCCGTCCAACGTGTAGAACCGGCCCTTGTACACGGGATTTGGCTGCGTCCAGATGGCTTTCATGACCTCTAGTGCCTCGCCGAGCGCGGAGACCCGTTCTCCCGCAGGCGGGAACGGAATCCCGTAGGCCTCGAATTCACGCTTGAACCAGCCGGCTCCCAATCCCAGCTCGAGTCGTCCCTCGGAGATGACGTCCAACGTGGCGGCCATCTTGGCCAGCACCGACGGATGACGGTAGGAGTTGCACAGCACGCTGGTGCCCAAGCGGATGCCCGTGGTGTCCCGAGACAGCGCAGCGAGCGCCGTCCACACCTCCAACAGAGCCATCGATGTCGGCGGCGCCCCGGTGGTCGTCTGCTGCACACCGCCCGCAGAGGTGATGCCGGCGTCTTGAACGTAATCTTCGGGGCTGGTGGTGAGAAAGTGATCGCACAGCCAAATCGAGCTGAAACCATAGCTTTCGGCGATGTTCGACACCCGGACCATCTCGGGATACCGGTTGACCGCCAAGCCGTTGATCGTGAGTGCCAGAATCAGTCCGAACTGAGGACCGCCGGAGCCGGAATCGTGCACCATCACGTTCTACCACTTGCTTCAGCGGTTCGGTGCGATTCCGGGCAGCGCCCCTGACGGATGCTGTGTTCTGAAAACTAAAGCTGTTGCAGCGGGGTCGGTTCCAGTCCCAACGTGGCGATGATGCTGATAATCGCCGTCGCGACCAGGTAGCCGCATGCCAGCCATGGCGATCCACCTGCCGCGCCGATCAGCGCGGTGAGGATCAGCGGCGTCAGCCCCGACGAGTACACCCCCGACAACTGGTAGACGGTCGACAGTCCCGTATAGCGGACCCGGGCCGGAAACAGCGACGCGTACAGCGTGCCCTGTGCTCCGTAGAACAGCGCGTGGATGACGCCGAAGACCAGGATTATCGCGATCGCGTATAGCACGATGTCCTTCGTGCCTAACAGCGCGAACACCGGGAACACGGCTACGGCGTATGCCGCGATCCCGATGGCGTAAATCCGCTTCGCGCCGTAGCGGTCGGTCAGCAGACCCGACACCGGCAGCAGCACGGCCATCAGCAGGGCGGCGATCGTGACCGCGACCAGTACTGGGACCTTCTCGAGCTTCAGTGTGCCTGTGGCGTACGAGATCGCGAAGACACCCCAGGTGTTGAAGGCAGCACCCTCACCCCATCGCGAAAGCATCCCCAGCACAGTCGATTTGACTGCAGGTGGCCTGAATACCTCGCGAAGTGGCACCGCCGCACGATCGCCGCTGTCGCGCAGTTTCTCGAATACCGGTGTCTCACTGGCCTTCAGACGCACCACGATGCCGAAGATCACCAGCACAATGCTGAACAGGAACGCGATGCGCCACCCATAGGTGAGGAAGGTCTCGTCGGGCAATACGACCTGTAGCAGTGCGAAAACCCCTGTGCCCAGCGCCAGTCCGAGCGCAAGGCCGACCTGGGGAACGCTGCCGAACAACCCGCGTTTGCGCGACGGGCTGTGTTCGACGGCCAGCAGCACCGCGCCTGCCCATTCACCGCCGAGCGCGAATCCCTGCACGATGCGCAGGAGAAGCAACAGGATCGGTGCCAGCACGCCGATTTGGGCGGCGGTCGGCAGAACGCCCATCAACGCGGTCGCGCCGCCCATCAACAACATCGTCAGTGCAAGCGTCTTCTTGCGGCCGATGCGGTCTCCGACGTGGCCGAAGACGAAGCCGCCGATCGGCCGAACGAGGAACCCGACTGCGAACGTCGCGAACGACAGCAGCGTGCCGACGAACGTGGTCTGGTCGGGGAAGAACGCCTGGTTGAAGACCAGGCTCGCCGCGGTGGCGTAGAGGAAGAAGTCGTACCACTCGATTGTCGTGCCGACGAGGCTGGCCCACAGCGCCGTGCGGGCCTGCGGAGTCACGGTCTGCGGCTCGTTCGCCTCGACGGGCGCGTTGATGACGGTCACGAGAATCCATCAGGCCAAGATCAGCGTGACTTAGCCACCGTTGCGCGCGTGATGATCGCAATAGTCCGGCCCAGCTGGGCAACGTCGCAAAGCGGGGCCACGAGCGGCCGCCGATCTCAACGAATACGCGGGACGGACGCAGTAGTCAGTGGCCGAGGGCCGCGACGGCCATGTCGTAGATCGGTTTTGGAGCCTTAGAGGGCGAGCCGACGTCGAACGGTGGATGGGGATCGTATTCGATGGCAAGCTGAATGGTCTGGGCGACTTCGGGTCCCGCGATATCCGCGGCGAGGGTGAGCGCAAGGTCGATGCCCGCCGAAACACCCGCGCCGGTGACGATGCGACCCGACGTGACCACGCGCTGTTCGGTCGGATGGGCGCCATACGAGGCGAGTTCGTCGTAGGCACTCCAGTGTGTGGTGGCGGCCAGACCCTTGAGCAGGCCTGCAGCACCGAGCAGCAGCGCGCCGGTGCACACCGACGTCGTCCACGCGGTGTGCGGGTGGGCTTCGCGGATCCAGTCCACAATCGGGTGTCCGTCTGCGGCGTACCGACTGGCGACGGGACCGCCGGGCACAATCAGCACATCAGGGCGGGACACATCGGCAAAGGTCTTGTCGACGCGCAGGTGCACTAGGTCGTTGTGGTCGTCGACCACACCGGTCCTTTCGGCGCAGATGACGAACTCCGCCCCGGGCAGGTACGCAAGGATCTCGTAAGGCCCGATGGCATCCAGCGCGGTGAATCCCTGATATAGGCCGAGCGCGATGATCATGACATTCCCCTCGCGTAAGTAGATCGACCATAGGCAACAGAACCGGCTCGACGGCGTGACTTGCGCTCATCCACGTGGCCCCCTGCCCATCACACGCGATAGGCGTCCACAACCTCACGTCGTCGGTCTCGATGAACTCGGTCAGAATTAACACCTGGACTTCCCTGAACGCCTGCTGCGCTTCCAGGTTCCCGCCGGTCCTCTCCTCATTCTTTCCGTGCGCGGCCCCGGCCCGACGGAGCGCAGCCGCAAGGTCGACGGCGGAGGTCGACGAAACGGGGAGCTCGACGAACCGGAGTTGATCCCTTAGGGCGCAAAGGGTGCCGGGCCGGGTGATACGGGTGCCGCCGGAGCGGGACCCGGCAGCGGTCCGGGCTGCTGCGGCGCCGAACCGCCGGCATGCGCTGGCGGGATTTCCTCTGCACTGGGCACAGACAACAGCGCGGGTGTTGGGGGCTGGGCCGGAGCAGAGGGAGCCGACGTGTCATTGGCCGCATCCGCCGCCCAACTTGCCTGCAGCTTGTGGGCAACCAATGTCGCTCCCTCGGCCGCCATCCCGACCTCGGGGTAGCGGCTGTGGACGCCGAAGCTCCTGCCATCAGGGTCGCAAACCAGGTCGTCGTCGAAACACAGTTCGATGGCCTTGTCGACGTAGCTCGGGCCGATCACAATCTGCGGGTCGTTGATTGCACGCATGAAGCGCGCCGACGGCTTCCCGAACAGCGCAACGGCTGCGACGTGGTCGGCGACGTCCAGCGGCATCGGCGCAGGCACGGTCGAGGCCGAAACCCCTTCGGGCACAACGTTCGCGGTGACAAAGCCCATCACCGCTGCGCCTTGAGAGAACCCGCCGAGCACCATTTTGGTGTCAGGACAAGAGGCGACCGTGGCGAGGATCCGTGCGCGGGCATCGCTGATGCCGTCGACGGCGGTTCGAAAGTCCGTGGTGGCAGGGTAATTCACCGGATACACCCCAACCGACTTCGCGCCGACTTGAGACTGCAATGAGTCGACGAATGCATCTCCCGTCGGGCCGAGCCCGGGCTGCTCGGTGGTGCCGCGCGCAAATATCACCTCGGCGTCGGGGCATGGCGCCGCGTGCGCGGTGGGCATGGGAACACTCTGCAACAGCGCTGTCGCGACTGCTGCAGCGCCTACGACACCAACTGTCCGGAAAGCCCCCACGAACTAATGCTGACACGACGCAACGGAATACGCGCGTCGAGCCAGTGAGTGCACAGAGAACAGCCAACTATTGATTGACGGCTTGGCCTTGATTACGAAGCGTGCCAAATCCAGCCGCTCTAATGGCGCACCGGTGCCGCGTGTTCACGGCTTCCGAGCGATGGAATACGGAGAGGTCCCCTTCGAGAGCATTAGCGGAAACGGAGGGTTCACTTCGCTCGCACGAGGTCCATTCAGCGACCTCGGTATTCCTCAGCTATTCGAGACAGATGTGGATGCGACCTCCTTGACCGAGGTTTCCCCAGTACGTATCGCGTTGTTCTCAGAAACGGGAAAATATGCCGACTTACGGGAGCAACATCTATAAGGCGGCTAATTTACGTCACCGTAAAAGTAGCGGAAACCGGACGAAATGTTTGCTCAATCGCGTCGCCGGCTGCTACGTTCCGTTGAGTTTGCTGGGATGCATCTGACGAGGGACACGGGCAATGGCTAAGCACAGGTCGGGTAAGCACAGCTCGAAGCGGATTCGCAGGTTCGTCAACAAAGCGTCGCTTGTGGGAGGCGCAGCCCTCACCGCGACGGTGATGACGCTGGGCCTGGCGCCCCCAGCAGCCGCCGCCGTGCAAGTGCCTCCACTGGCTGAGGTGCCGTCGATCCCGAACATCCCTGGGGTCAACATCATCACGACCGGCCCGCCGTTCGGTCTGCTGGGCATCGTGGGCCTCAACCCGTTCTGGGTGCCAGCGCTGCCGTCGAGGATCGCCGACGAAATCAACGGCACGTCTTATCTGGGGGGCGCCGACCTCAACATCCCCGTTCCGGTTCCCAACCCGCTGTACGACCCAAACTGTCATCGCACTGATTGCCCGCCGGAAACGATCACGGGGAGCCTTGACCTCGATCTGGTCAGTCTCCGCGTGCCGGTCGTCATAGCGTTTGGCATTGGTGCGCTGGCCACTGGCATGGCCTACCCGCAGGTCGAGGCTGACCTTCCCAACCAGCCAGGTGGGACGGGCGCGGGCGCCCCGACGGGATCAAGCGTCACGATCGTGCCGATGATTCTGCTGCGAAACCCGGGTCGTAACGACGGGGGCATAGCCGCCCGGTTCGCACCTCTTTTCGCGCCCTTTGGCATCGACACCGCCACAAACGATTTCGAGGTGCAAACCGATGGCACGGCAGTGCTGGTGCCGGTCAAGCTTGACGCCACCGTGCAGAACGACCCGCTGTCTGACTTCGCCGCGTGGCCCAATCCGGTCACGTTGCTCAACAACGCGGCGGCGTTCGCCTTCCCGACGTACATCCTGCGCGGCACCGATCTCAGCGGGATCGGGCTGCAAACTCTCAACCCGCTGGTCAGCAACTTGGTGGGGAACTTCGGGTCCGCGATCATCGGCGACGGCGTGACGGTCAACCTTCCGGGCGCCCTGCCTGCCATCGACCTGTCGAGGGAAGCAGCAATCCTCGCGTTGGATCCGGTTCTCACTGGCGTGCTGGGTGACACTTTCCCGGGGATCGATATCGAGATCCCCAACGGCCCGGAGTTGGAAGACCGGTACGAGGCACTCAACCAGTACCTGACGCTCGAGAACGGCGCGCAGCCCATGCTCGAGCCGTTCCGCTATCCGACTGACTTTTTGAGTCTCGTGACCGGCCAGACGATCACCAATCCGTTCGCGGACGCGGTTGAGCCGGCGATCACGATGCTGGGAAATCTCGGATACACGAACGTCGTTCAGTATGGCGACGATCCGAACGACTTCCGTGATGATTACCAGCGCGACTTCTCCAACAACTTCGGCAGCAACGGCGGAGAAGCCATGCCGTTCTTCAGCTTCCCGGAGAACATTGATTGGGAAGCAGTGCCGGCAGACTTCGTCACCGCGCTGAGCGGTGGGATCCAGGACGCGTTCTTCTACGGCGGGATTCCAGGTCTCAACAACCCGCCGCCCTCGTACCAGAACAATCCGCTGGGCCTCCTTGCGGACCTGCTCGAACAACTCGTCGGATCGTCAAATGTGGGCAGCCTGACCGATCTGGATTCGATGACGGCGGGCGATTTGCTCGACGCGATCGAAAATCCCGTAGGTGACGCCGATCTGAACGATCCGGTGTCGGTGACGCCGCTCGGGGCGAACGCCATATCCGATCAGAATGCGCAGCGGATGGCTGTCAACGCCGACGCGACGACAGCTTCGCCGGCCCTACCGCCGAGTGGCACTACGGACGACAACGCGCCGGCCGCACCCGCGGCCGACGATACGACGGACGGGCAGCGTCCACGGTTGAACGTCTGGCGAGGCAGCTTGAACCCGTTGGCCGGCAATCGCGGATCAAACACAGATGGCGGTTCCTCTGGCGGGGGCCCGCTACAACAAGCAATTAGCGACACCCGTCAGCAGATTCGGGGCTCCGTGAGCGATTTCGCCAAGAGCGTCACCGAAGCCACGAGGAATATGACCAAGGCAGCGACTGGCGGCGGGGCCGATAGTGAAGACGACAACAACGACGCACCCAGCGAGTAGGTAAAGCCTTGCTCCCCGTCGTGCGATACTCGCCGGATAGCGAACAACTGGCGGGCGACGCCACCTCACCCCGGTGGAGAGACTGTGCTTCGACCGACTCCCGAGCAGCTGGCCCCGTTGTCCCGTATGGAGCGGTTCGCCTTTCGCTTCGCCGACGTCTTCAACCGTAGATTCGCGCTGCTGGCGCACTTGTGGAACCGCACATTCATGGTCGTGGTGCTGCAGCTGACGGCGGCGCGTCGTATCCGCGCGTACGGGCTGGAGCGGATCGCGGACCTCGATCGCTCCGACCGCGTGATGATGGTGGCAAACCACCGGTCGTTCTTCGACTACTTCACCGTCATGCACGTCATCTTCGGTTCGACCCGGCTGTCCAGCCGCATCCTCTTCCCGGTCCGGTCGGCGTTCTTCTATGACAATCCCGCCGGCATCGCGGTCAACTTTCTGATGAGCGGGATGGCGATGTTCCCGCCCGTCGTGCGCGATCCCGCCAAGCGCGCGTTCAACCAGTACGCCGTCGCGCGCATCGTCTCCGAACTCCAGGTACCCGGCAGGCTGGTCGGCTTTCACCCCGAGGGCACCCGCCAGCGCGGTGGCGATCCGTACCGGTTCCTGCCCGTGCGTCCCGGTGTTGGCGAGGTCATCCAGCGCGCCGAGCCGGGCGTGAAGGTATTGCCGATCTTCGTCTTCGGCATCGACAACGACCTCCCGCGCGAGGCGTACCGCAATTGGTTCCGTCGCGACGAGCACCCCATCGACGTCGTGTTCGGCGATCCCGTGGACGTGGCCGACCTGCGCGGGGAATCGGACGGTCCCGAGTCACACCTGGCGATCGCCAACCATTGCGTCGGCCTGATCGCGGCGCTTGGCGAGTACCAGCGCACGCACGGTAGGGCGGTCTACCGCCCGGAGTGACCCGTTCCACCAACTACGACGCTGTCGCGAGTAGTCGTCCCTTCGCACAACCTGTTCCGGACAGCGCGAGGTTGATCGCGGTGCTGACGAATTGCGGCGCCTCTTGCAGAAGCATGTGCCCTGCGGAAGGAATGTGCATGTGCGCGGCACCGGTGATCCCGGCGGTGAGATCGTTGGCATGGGATACGGGAGTCGCGTAGTCCGCGCCGCCGCTGACCACGACCGACTTGGCACTGATCGACGCAAGGGCACCGTATTGGTCAAAGCGCTTGAGCCCGAGTAGAAATCCGGCGGCAGTCGTCAGCGCGTTCGTCGGCAGCGCAGTCAGCGCAGTCCGCGCGGTTGCGTCGAGGCCGGGTATCACCCCCAGGGCATCGCTGAGTGACCTCATGACGGCCCTGATCGCCCGCTGCGTGACGAACCTCGGCGCGCGCTCGACAATTTCGAACAGCAATTCGGTGGCAGGTGTGGAGATCAGACGACCGATCCCTCGCTCGGCGAGCTTGCCCGCCGCGGTCGCGATCAGGACGAGCCCGCTCGGCTCGACCGGTCGATCAGCGGCGGGACGTCCGAGGTACTCAAGGGCCGTCATACCGCCCATCGAATGACCTGCGATCGTCAACGCTCCGGTCACGTTCAGTGCGGAAAGCACGTCGGCCAGGTCGGCGGCGAGCCGGTCGATTCGATATGTGTGCATGGGCGCCGACGAGGAGGCGCCGTGTCCGCGGTGGTCGTAGGTGACGATTCGTATCGAGTTGCCCCAGCGTTGGACGAGATCGCGGATCTGGGCTGCCCAGCTGTCTTGCGTCAGACAGAGGCCGTGCAGAAGGACGACGGTGTGCTCCGCGTTCGCGCCGGAGCCGAAATCACGAACCGCTAGCCGCACACCGTCGCTCGTGGTGACCGTCCGCTCGAGATAACCCACGGCCGACACTGCATCGAAAGTCGCGAACATGTTGTCTCCCAGCCAATGTCGTTGCGATCCGGCGTCGAGGTGGATCTCGACGACCTCATGCTTGAAAAGCTATGGCAGGGGTGCACGCGGTGTCGCGCTTGTGCTCACAAGCCACGCAACGCGCAATGTCGAACTTTTGCGCATTGTGCTCAGGAATGCGGGGCTGTCGCCGACCCTTCTTGAAAGTTCAAGGAGGTGCTCACAAAGTCGAATATCCAGTCGCGCAAGCCTTGACGAGGCTAGGGTTTCCTGCGGTGGGGTCGGCCGTCCAGGAGGACGCGATGGTTGCTGCACGGTATATCGGTCGGGTTGGAGGACTGGCGGTAGCTCTGGGGGTGGGTACAGCCATCCTCACCGGATACGGTGTGGCCTCAGCCGAATCCGGCTCTGCCGCTTCGTCATCGGCGTCATCGGCATCGACCTCGAGCTCGTCATCCACGCCGTCGGCATCGACCTCGAACGGGTCTGCTGCCACAGGTGCATCGGATTCAACGGGAGCCTCGGAATCGACGCAGACGTCCTCAGACTCATCCAGCAGCGGGAGCACACAGGCAGAATCGGTATCGGGCGACGCCTCGACAACCGAACAGGCTACGAGGTCCGCCGCGCCCGGCGTGGTGGTGAGCACCGGCGGCGCACTGACCAGTTCAGCTCGATCAGGCAGCGGCAGTGCCGCAGATGGTCAGAAGCCCACCTCCATCTCGACGGACTCGACCGCGATAACAGAGGCAACACCGCCAAGCCCGGCAGCCGACTCGACATCTCAAGCGTCGCCTGACACGAGCACCTCCGGCATGTCCACCCTGCCGCAGAGCACCGATGGTACGAGCGGCGAAAACACGATCCCGCGGAGAAGGTCGACAAACTCGGCCAGCGCAATCGCAAGCACAGCGTCTTCTCCCACGGTCGTATCCAACGACGTAGATCCGACCACGGCCACCGACGAGGACGTTGTGGGGGCGCCATCCGTCAAAGCCTGGCTGTCGAGCCCGCGCGCGTTGGCGGGGCGCACGGCGCCCGACACGACGCTGTCGTACTCGTCGACAGAGACCAGCGGGCTCGTGACGTCGGGCGCACTGATGACGATCCAGGCAGCGCCGCCGGTCAGCCCGGTAGATACGCCTCTCACCCCGATCGGCGCTGAGTTGGGCATCGTGAATCTGGTCAACGCAGTGTTGGACCCGTTCGCCGGAGGCGGTCCGGCAGCGCCGGTGGATTCGCCCGCCGATGCGCTTCTAGCAGCAGTGGCACGCCGCGAACTCTTCACTGCGCCAATCAGTTACGCACCGGCAATCACGCTGACGAACGGGGTCATTACCGGAACCAACAACGGACAGACGTCGCTCAACGGAAACCCGCTGGCCTTCACCGTCGTCGGTGCGCCGAGCGCCGGTGGGAAGGTTCTCCTCGACTCGGACACCGGCAACTTCAGTTTCTTGCCCGACCTCTCGGTGGTGAATTCCGCAGGAACCGAGACGTTCAGCGTCTACGTGAGCGAGATAACACCACTGATTGCCGCGCTATCCGAGATTCCATTGGTTGGGACTCTGGTGCAGCCGATAGTGATGTTTCTTCAGCAGGTGCCGATCTTGGGTGATCTCTTGGCGCCGGTAATCGGTTACGGGCTGATTCAGCCCATCGACGTCAAAGTTGGTCAACTCGTCGCGGGCAACCCGGTTGCGTTCACCACCAAGGTGACCTCCTTCGACGGCACGCAAATCAGCGTCAACTACTTCCCGGCGTCCGGGCTGCAGACGGGCCAGAAAGCGCCCACTATTCTCAACGGTCCGGGGTTGGGCTCGGCCGGCAACACCGACCCTAATTCGATAACGATCGTCGATGGCCTAGTCCCGGGTCTCGTCCCGCTTCGCAACGGTGGGTACAACGTGGTGACATGGGATCCGCGCGGTGAATTCGCCTCCGGCGGCGTCTTGCAGCTGGACTCCCCTGAATTCGAGGCGCGCGACGTGTCGGCCATCATCGACTGGGTGGTCCAGCAGCCCACGACACAGTTCCCGACTGGCTCGACCGACCCGCTGCTCGGCATGGTCGGCGGCTCGTACGGCGGTGGCATCCAATGGGTGACCGCTGCCAGCGACCCGCGAGTCGACGCGATCGTGCCGGTGATCTCCTGGCACACCCTCAACTCGTCCCTATACCCGACCCAGGCATTCAAGACCACGTGGAGCACTCTGCTCCTGGCAGCTCTGGTGGAAGTCGGTGCTCGCATCAATCCGGAGCTCTACTCCAGCGTCCTCACCGGCTCAATATTCGGCTTCCTTACGCCCGACGCGCAAGCCTTGCTGACCCGCAGTGGCCCAGGTGATCTCGTATCAAATATCACGATTCCGACGTTCCTGATCCAGGGCACCGCCGACGGGTTGTTCCCGCTGCAGCAATCTATTAACAACGCGCAGCTGCTCGTCGCCAATGGCGTCGAAACCAAGATGCTATGGGTCTGCGGCGGACACGGCGTCTGCCTGGACCCGATAAACCCGGGCCAGGAAGGGCTTATCGTGAATTCCACGCTGGCGTGGCTGGACAAGTACGTCAAGGGAGAAAGCGTCGATACCGGACGTAAGTTCGAATGGGTGGACCAGACCGGGCAGTTCTACTCCTCGGACAAGCTGCCGTTCGAGGCCGGGTTCAACGGCGGCAATATTGCCGCCTCCAGCGCAGGCGGATTCCTGCCGATATTCCCGATCGTCGGCGGCTCGGGCCCGCAGGACCTGACCGGCTTCCCCTTGCCGGCCGGCACCACCCCGCTGGAGGAGTGGCTCCTGTCGTTCGCCATCGGTACTCCGGCTGCCAATGCGGTAAACCTCACCCTGTCCCCGACGGCGGGGACCCAGATCGTCGGCGCGCCGAAGCTGACACTTACCTATAGCGGTCTTGGTACCAGCCGCCACGTCTACGCACAGATCGTCGACAAGCAGACAGGCCTGGTGCTCGGCGGCATCGTCACCCCCATTCCGGTGACGCTCGACGGCCAGACGCGTACCGTGACGGTTCCGTTGGAAGCCATCGCATACACCGCACCTCCCGGCGCCGAGCTGACCCTCCAGGTGGTCAGCACGGCCACGCCGTACCTGAATTTCTTCACATTTGGCGGGATCAACATCTCCAGCATGCAGCTTGCGCTGCCGACCGTCGGAGCCAACGCGAACGTAACGCCTGAATTCCCGTCCGCGAGCCAGCCTATTGTCTTGGCTGGCGCCATGGCCGGCTGAGGCACTTACCAACGGACCCAAGGACTTTGCCGCAGCTGTGCGTCACACCAGCTTCAACCGCAGCGCGGCCGCGGTGGCCGGACCGACGATGCCGTCGACCTTGAGGCCACGAGTGCGTCGCTGGAAAGCTCTGACGGCGGCTTCGGTTTGCGGGCCATATTCGCCGTCAACCACGAGATGCCCGGCGTACTTCCCATGCCATGCTTGAGCTGGCGCTGTAGCTCGGCGACCTGCGGCCCTTCGGAGCCGCGGAACAACAGGACGTCGGCGTACTCGCCGACCGGGACGGGCGGCCGCGGTGTCGGTGCGGGTTTGGCGATGCGGCCGATCTGGTCCTGGATGTCGCGACGCAAAAGGTCCATGTCAATGGCGCCCGGATCAAATTTGCCTTGGGAGCGACCTGCGTATTCCTTATGTCCGATAGTGCGGGCGGAGGTCTGGGCCAGCCGCCGGTTGATCGCCGCGCAGCAACTAACCATCGCGAAATACTGTGCGTCGGGCCAGTTTTGGCGGTGTGGCGCGGTGGGACTGGTTCCGCTGTTGGCGCATTCGATGCCGATCAGGTGCCAGTTGCCCATGTTGGTCGGCAACCACGGATACATGCCCACGCCCGCGTGCCATGCGACGCCGACCGCCACCACGGTGACGGTGCCGTCCCGTGCGATGTGCAGCTGCGACAGCGGCCCGGCGAGGTCGGGCCGGCCGTTTGCGATCGAGGCGGCGCTTGCCCTATCAGATCCGGTGTGGTGCACCATGACGCCGCGGATGTCCTTGAAGTCTCCGTGTCCGCGATTGCGCCAGCCGGGGTACTCGACGGGGTTGACGCCCTCGGCCTGAAGGACGTCGAGCAGCCAGACCGGATCTCCGGTCCACGGTCCTGTCTGCGGCATAACGGACCCCTTCTGCTATCGCAGTCAAACCGCTATTGCAGACGGTGATGCGACAAGAAACGCGGTTCCGAAGTCGAATCACCGTCCGCATCCGCGATCCTACGTCGGCGTACAGACGAGGATTTCCATCGCAATAGCTGCGACGCGTTCTGGCAATCCTGTGGCCCCGTAATGCCTTCTGTCGATGGGGCGTCAGGTCACCGCCTGTAGGGCGCCTCGCAACGTCGCATTGGGAGGCGAGGACCCGAAATCCCTGACGCGCCGCGGGTTTCCGGATAGAATTCCGAGTGCTCGGGCCCGGCATCCATACAGGAGGGTGATCGCGAGCGTGCCGAGTTTGAGCGCCGAAACATCGCTTGACAGAAATCGGGACACTACCGCCAAACCACAGAGCGAACGTCGCCCGTCCAACGTCGGCAACGACCGTCTAAGGCTGGCGCGACAACGCGAGTAACCGCCGAGCGATCACCGTGCTGCTACGGGATAACCACGGCTGTAGCACCGGATCGCCATTGATCAGTCGTCACTCGGTGACGCCCATCGCGTCGTGTCACGAGCCGGACGGCGAGGCCCGCTCGAACCTCGCGACCTCGTTCCGTCCCGCGCCGGTACCAGAGCCAGTTGTAACTGAGGGAGTGAACGAATGGTCAGAACGCATACGGTTGCCGCGGGGGAAACGCTGTGGGCATTGGCGTTGCGCTTCTACGGTGACGCAGAACTACATCGGCTGATCGCCACCGCCAGCGGGATCGCCGATCCCGGCGACATCGATGTGGGGCAACGGCTGATCTTTCCCGACTTCACGAGACACACGGTTGCGCCCGGGGACACGCTGTCGGCGTTGGCGTTGCGCTTCTACGGTGACGCAGAACTATATCCGCTGATCGCCACCGCCAGCGGGATCGCCGATCCCGGCGACATCGATGTGGGGCACCGCCTGATCATCCCGGACATCGCGAGACACACCGTTGCCACCGGAGACACGCTGTCGGCGGTGGCCGCGCGATTCTATGGCGACGCCTCGTTCTATCCGATGATCGCCAACGTCAACGGCATCGCCGATCCCGGCGTTATCGACGTAGGACAGAACCTGGTCATCTTCGTCGGCCGCAGCGACGGGTTCGGACTGAGGATCGTCGACCGCAACGAGAACGACCCTCGTCTGTGGTACTACCGGTTCCAGACCGCTGCGATCGGCTGGAACCCCGGGATCAACGTCCTGCTACCCGACGACTACCGCACCAGCGGACGCACCTATCCCGTCCTCTACCTGTTCCACGGCGGTGCCGCGGACTTCCGCCAGTTCGACTTTCTAGGCATCCGAAACCTGACCGCCGGAAAGCCGATCATCGTCGTGATGCCTGACGGCGGACAGGCAGGCTGGTACTCCAACCCGGTCGGCTCGTTCGTCGGCCCGCGGAACTGGGAGACGTTCCACATCGCCCAGCTGATCCCCTGGATCGAGGCAAACTTCCGGACGTACGCCGAGTACGACGGCCGTGCGGTCTCCGGGTTTTCGATGGGTGGTTTCGGTGCGCTGAAGTATGCCGCCAAGTACTACGGCCACTTCGCGTCGGTGAGCAGCCACTCCGGCCCGGCGAGTCTGCGCCGCGACGGCGGCCTGGTCGTGCATTGGGCGAACTTGAGCTCGGCCGTCGTCGAACTGGGCGGCGCCACGGTCTACGGTGTGCCGTGGGACGAGTTCAGGGTCAGTTCCGACAACCCGATCGAGCGCATTCCCAGCTACCGCAACAAGCGGGTCTTCCTGGTCGCCGGCACCAGTCCGGACCCCGTCAACTGGTTCGACAGCGTGCAGGAGACCCAGGTGCTTGCCGGCCAGCGGGAATTCCGCGGACGCCTCAGCGAGGCCGGCATCCCGCATGAAGGTCACGAGGTGCCCGGCGGCCACGTCTTCCGGCCCGACATGTTCCGCCGCGATCTCGACGGCATCATCGCCCGGCTGCGGCCCGCGAGTACGGTTGCGGCCGCAGGGGATTCGGCCGAGACGCTCTAAGAGTTGATCCGTGTTGGGTCATGCAGCGCCAATCAGCTTGGGGGCTGGTTGTTTTCGGCTGGTCCCGCGATGTCCAGGCTTGGGGTCTGGTCTGTTCGGGGGTGGGCCGAGTGCTGCTTGTTCAGCAGAGGCCACCGAGTGGTGGCTGCCGGTCCTGGCCGATCCCCCATCAGGTGATGGTGGTGGCTGGTGCCGGTTGACTGAACCCTCCCACTCTTGCTGGGAGGCCAACCCATCGCGTAGGGCGTGGGCAAGTCGGTAGTCGACCCGCGCGGTGCGCGGATCGTCGGGGTCGGCAAGGGTCACGCAGGCCGCCAGAATGGCGGAGACGACGTCACGGTCGCCGTGCAGTCCACAGTGTGGGCAGTCATGGGTGCGCTGGTCCAACGACTTGGGCACCCGCGCCCCGCACAGGCAATGCTGCGACAGTGCGGTGTGGCGGGTGCCGGCGCGGTGGAGGCGACCGCCGGCAGCATGGCATTCGCGTTTCAGCGCGGCCACCAGCATGCCGGGGCTGAACAGGGCGATCCGCTTGCCCCACAATCGTGCCCAGGTTGAGATCGAACAGTCCTCCACGGTGAACGAAGGGCCGTGGGTAGCCACGATCCCCGCCGCGACCTGGTCGGCGCGGGCCTGTTTGGCCTGACTGGCGCCACGGGCTGCAGCGGCGCAATCACAGCGGGTGCGCCGATAGCGGCCCGAGAGCGTGTCGTGGCGGTAGGCACGCAGCGGCACCCCATCGGCGCGGGCATGACGCGCCCCGCCTGGGTTGGCGATCTGGCGGACCGCTAACCCCTTATCGGCGCGGCGCTGCGCGCGCTTGTGCTGCCGCGGCGACGGGCCGTATTGGTCGGCATTGGTGTTGCGCCGCGACCGATCCAACGCGCGCTGGCGATCCCTCGCCTGTTTGGCTGCCCGCGCCGCCGCCCGCTGCTGAATAGCATCACAAGTGATCTGCTCGATAGCCAACCGCTCGGGACGCTCGTCGGGAAACGACGCGAGGGCCAGGTTGGACACGTTGGCATCCACCCCCGCGCGCCGCCCCGCGGGTATCTGGGCGCGCCGAGCCCGAGTGCCCGGCGACTGATAGCCGCCCCGATGCACCAGCAGATGGGCGTAATAGCGCCAACCGCCAGGCGCCTTGCGATCCCGCACCCGCACCAGATCGATCTTGTGCCACACGGCGGGGTCACCTAGGAAATGGCACAGGTGCGGCCATTGGCCCGCGCCGTGGGGCAACCGCACCGGTAGGACCACATCACCGCCCGGCAGCCCGGTGAACACCACCGCCAGCACACCCTCGTGATCGGCCCACGACCTCGTCGCCGGGCGCCCCGGAGCGGGCATGCGCGCTGGTGGGGCCAGGATCGAGGTGCCCGCCGACCGCTGGGCCGCCGCCGCAGCGCTGCTCACCGACGCCGGCAACTGTGGGTGCCGATAGGCGCTCAGGTGCCCGTCGAGGGTGCCGACCAGGCGGTAGGTTTCCCAGGTGCGTGTGGTTTTGGTGTGCGAGCGAGCCCGCCCGGGAATGCGGGTGAAGTCCCACCAGGAGCCGACCCTCGGTGGCCCGTGCCGGCGGCCCGAGGTGTCGGCGAACAGATGCCGGTCGATGGTCTCCCACACCTCGTCGGCAACATGCAACCCGAGGGCCTTGGTCAGGTGATCGCGCATCCAGCCGCTGGCCTCAATATGGGATTTGGCCGATGCTTCGATGCCCTTGCGCGTCAACCCCAGCCGCTGCCGCAGCGCCTTCGGGTCGGCTGCCCGTTCATGATGGGCGGCCCAATACGCGCGGCAGCGTGCGGCCGCATCGCGTTGCAGCGCTCGACGCAGCCGAAACACCGCACCCCAGTGCCGTTCCAACCGCCGGCCCACCACCGGGTCGTTGACATCGAGCTCGAGGCGGATCACCGACACCGGCCCCTCGTACTTGAAATTCCGCGCCTTGGACTTACCCCGCCGCCGCGGCGCCACCTCACCGCTGGTGGCGGTGATGGTGTCGGTGCCCGCAGGTGCCATGGGTGCCATGCAAGCACAGAGCACCGACATCGATTCTCTCCCCACGCCAAATGGCCAAATCTGCTGCCGCTGACCGGGTTAACCATCAGCCAGATCCAAACCACCCGCGCTGGCCGCGCGGTTCGGAACCAGCCAATCCACGCTCGACCGGGTCATTCACCACCTGGTGCCGGTGCTGGTCCACGCCCAGCGACCTGGACTGGATGACACCCCGTGGATCATCGACGCCAGCCTGATCCCGGTGCACGATCAGTCGACGTTGCGAGTACGACTTCGGGCAATAAGACCACAATGGCAGCGGCCTGCGCCGTCGCAGTAGTCAGAGCGCAGTGTCGGCAGGGGGTGCTGGGGAAAACCTATTCCGTCGCTATCCCGTAGCCACCACGCAAGTCCATATGGGCGGCCTTCAAGACTTGGCTGCACAGGTCCACCAGTGCGTCGACGTCAAGGTCTGACTCGTCGCCGAGTCTCTTGAGCCACGAGTTTTCTTCTTGCTTCAGCGCACACCACTTCTCTTCACCGCTGAGGATTGCCAGATCATCTGGCGGGGCCTCGGCGGCAGTCTTGACCAGTTGCCTCTTGCAGGCATCCAGCTGAGTCAACGAGTAACCGTGCTCGCGGAATTGGCGCTCCCATTCGTCGAGCACCAATTCGGTGAGCTCGCGAACCGGCTCTGAGGCATAAATCATCAGCTCGGCGATTCCGTCGTCGAGCCCCAGCCGTCCGCGGAATTCGTACAACTCTCTGAGGGCATCAACACGCCGTTGACCGGTGGTCTCTTCCGTAACTTCGGTCCCCGCGCGTGGTTCTGCTCCCCGCTTGACACGAAGGGTCGCGGAGATGAGGTTCTTCAACGCGGCCTTCTTGTCCTCGCCTGCTCGCTTCTCATAGTCGAGGACCAGTGCGTGCATTCTTTCTTCTCGCTTGGTTTTCGTGTCCAGGCGCTTCGTCCAGATGGCCACGGTCGCCGTTGACACCACTGACGCGAACGGCACGAGAGTGGTGGTCAGCACGGTCGTGACGCTCATGGCGATGCTGCTGTTCTTCGCGGTGTGTGCGTCGACGCACCTCTTGGGAGAAATAGCTTGACAAGCTCGGTTTCCATGTACTCAGTCTGCCCGCCTGCGCCATCGCTCACGGCGGTTTCCACCACCGCGATCCCACTGCACGCCGCGACGGGCGAGGGCTCGGCGGGTTAGCTAGGTGAGAGATGGGAGCAACCCAAGTTTCGCTCGATGAGCGTGGGCGCGTTACTGGCCATCGCGACGTGGATCGGTGCTGCGGAATCGGGGTGATGGGAATTCCCTCCGGGAGGAAACACGCGAACCAGTCATGGCCGCGTGCGCGCCTGGCAAATAATAACGACGATTGCGAAGACACTTCGCGCTGTTTCGACGATGGAGATTCACGCCGATGAGCAAAGTGAAGCTGGAATTCTGCGTCGGGCCTGGCGGCATACCGACGACGGTCGAGGAGTGGGTGCCGTGCCCGTCGAGCAGTTGCGCGACTCGCCGCATTTCGTCTTCGGCGACAAGGCGGCGGCGGTCGACAAGCTGCTGCGGCTGCGCGAGGAATACGGCTTCACGCGAATCAACCTGTCGGGGACGATGATCAACGAAGCCGCGCCGCTGGTTCGCGAGCTCGGCTGAGCGGTGCAGGGGCGAGCTGGCGCGCGAGCTCAAACATGTTGAGCGCCGCCTGTAGCGATCCGATTCATCCGCCTCAATGCCGCGCATACCAGGCCTTTCTCGGTGCCCCCACTGGGACTCGAACCCAGACTTGACGGATTTTAAGTCGGACTCCCCTGTCCGATTAGCGTTGCTGCTACGCTCCGCCGCGATCCAATTTCGGCGCAAATCACCCCTGCTGACTAGGCCTTATTGGGTCGGTGCGCTCCGTTCTGGTCAGCACCAAACGAGGCCGCAGGTGAGCCGTTTGCAGCCGCGTTGCTGTCACGCTGCTGTCACGCCGCGTGGCTGGGTACCGTTTGTCCGTGGTTGACGGAGTAACGGACGTCGATTCGGCTGACCAGCGGTGGCCGTTGGTGTTTGGTGCCGGAGCGGTTATCGGGGTCTTTGGCGGCCTGATCGGCCTCGGCGGTGCAGAATTTCGGCTACCGCTGCTGATCGCAGTATTCGGCTTCGTTGCCCTGCAGGCAGTCATCCTTAACAAAGCAATGAGCCTCATTGTCGTTGTGACAGCTCTGCCTGCGCGATTTCTTGGAGTTCCCTTCGGCGCGGTTGCACCGCATTGGCCCATCGTCGTCAACCTCCTTGCGGGAAGCCTGGTTGGTGCGTGGCTCGGCGCAACGTGGGCAACACGAATACGGTCAGCAGTCCAGTATCGAGTCCTCGCAGTTCTATTGGTTCTTATCGCGGCAGCACTGTTGTTTTCGCACCTGGGTCACACTGCAACACTTGATCTTCCGCCAGTTGCCCGAGCGATTGCCGCTGTCGTGGCGGGTGTCGCCATTGGCGTTGTCGCGGCATTGATGGGCGTAGCGGGCGGAGAGCTTCTGATCCCAACGATAGTGCTGCTGTTCGCCGTTGACGTGAAGATCGCGGGAAGCCTGTCACTGGCGGTATCGCTGCCGACAATGCTGGTCGCCTTCGCTCGCTACAGCCAAGACCAAAGCTTCAACGTGCTAGGGCGAAACGTGAAGTTTGTTCTCATAATGGCTGCGGGTTCGATCGTGGGCACGTTCCTCGGCGGCCTACTCGTCGGTGTTGTGCCAAGCGGCGTGATTGTGCCGGTGCTCGCAATGTTGCTAGCGCTTTCGGCCGTCCGCGTCTGGCGGCACGAGTAAAATCCCTTTCCATCGAACAGACGTTCGCCTACCCTTGGGAGTAAGCAAAGACGCTCGCTACGCGAAGGCAATGCAGGGATGGCAGAGCTACCGGACGACTACAAGCACCGAAAGTGCTACGCGAACACGCGCGGCGGATGCTCCAGCACCATCTCTGGCGAACACTACGTGTCTCACGGCCGGATCAAGTTGTATGGAAACAACGATCCAGCACACACGGTCCAGCACCGCACCGGTAAGGGTGTCGGCTATCCAGTCACACCGAAGAACTTCAAGGCGAACATTCTGTGCCAGAAGCACAACACTGCATTAAGTCCAGCGGACGATGCCGCCCTAGAGTTCGCAACGTTTCTGCGTCGCAACGCTTTACAGTACGACGCTGGAGCCGGTGAGTGGGGTGAGGCTGAGGAGATCACTATCTCCGGTGACGACTTTCAGCGCTGGGTCCTGAAGTTGTTCCTCAATCATGCTGTGACTGATCACTTTTCCGTCCAGCAAGACAAGGCGGTCACATTCCCCACGGAAGCGATAGACCTGCTACTAGATCGTGCCGCTTGGCCGAGAACATGGGGACTGTGCATTCCGGGTGAGTGCCCCCACTGGGACTCGAACCCAGACTTGACGGATTTTAAGTCCGCTGCCTCTGCCAATTGGGCTATGGGGGCTAGGCCCGTTGCAGGCCGCGCCTGAGTTTACGACCGGCCGTCACGGTGCCCCGATGAGAAGGCTCTCATCTGGCCGTCTGGGACGGCAGGCCAGATCGGACAGATCTGAGCGTGTTCGGCTATGTTCGCCTATGTGGAGCCACCCCACAGCTACATACGGGAGACATCCGCTTCGGTGGCGCACCACGCGGACTACCTCAACCGTCGCGAGAACCATGCGCTCTGCGGAGCGGCGGTCCAGAATGCGACCACGCTGACCCAGCCAAGCAGCTGCAGACGCGATCTGCCCTGACTGTGAAGCAAAACTGGTTCAGTACCACCTCGAGTGGTGGCGCGAGAAAGCCCTGGACGCCACTGCGGAACTCGAGGCGCTGCGCGCCAAGTACGGCGAGCCAGCGGAGTCCCCGGCGCAGGTGGAGCAGGAGCAGGTCAGCTCGACCGATGAACCGGCCGAAGCAGAGCCGACGACTCTCCTCGACCATGCGCGACGAGAACTCAGGCGAACTCTGCCGGCAATTCGACGAAGCTGTCCCCTACTTTCGCCTGAAGAACACCATGCAGGCGTTCAGCGACAGGCTGGAGACCGACGAGCGCGTCCTTCTCGCACAGGAGATCGGCGGCGACGGCTCTCTAATACGTTGGTCGACAACGGAAGTCGAAACGCTCGGATTGCGCGTGTCAGCAACAGTCCCGTCCACGAAGAGACCGAAGCGACGTGGGACGCCTGGATCCAGGATTCCTACCAGGCACCGAAGAAGGCCAAGCGGCGTTTCGGTCGCTCCCGCTAAGCACGACCCGGCAGTCGCGGGCGGATTCCGTAAAGGAAGCCCACCACACCGTCAAGAAACCGTTAAGGCCGGTATTGACGCTTTGAGCTGCGGCGATCCTTCTACAGGTCCGCCGAAATCCGGTGGCCCGTAAACGACCCGGAGTGTCATGTCCGTCCTGGTGTATATCGCGCTGACGGTGGCGGTCTTCGCCGTCCTCGGCCTGATTCAGAAGTTGGTCGAGGGACTGTGATCGTCAACGTCGTCGGCCTCGTGCTGGCGGTCCTCATCGCGGTGTTCCTCTTCGCCGCCCTGCTCTTCCCGGAGAGGTTCTAAGTGAGTACCACCACTGCAGGGATCCTCTTCCTCGTCTCCCTCATCATCGGCCTCGCGGTCGTCCACGTGCCGTTGGGCGACTACATGTACCGGGTCTATTCCTCCGAACGGCATCTGCGTGGTGAGCGCTTCATCTACCGGCTGATCGGCGCCGACCCGAAGGCCGAACAGACCTGGGGCGCCTACGCCCGCAGCGTGCTGGCCTTCTCGGCGATCAGCCTGCTGTTCCTGTTCATCCTTCAACTGGTGCAGGGCACGCTGCCGTTGCACCTCAACGACCCGGGCACTCAGATGACCCCGGCGCTGGCCTGGAACACGGCCGTGAGTTTCGTGACCAACACCAACTGGCAGGCCTATTCGGGTGAGTCGACCCAGGGCCACCTCGTGCAGATGGCCGGCCTGGCCGTGCAGAACTTCGTCTCCGCCGCCGTCGGCATGGCCGTGGCGATGGCCTTCGTGCGCGGTCTGGCCCGTCGCAACACGTACAGACCTCGGCAACTTCTGGGTCGACCTCGTTCGCGGCTCCATTCGAATCCTGTTGCCGCTCTCGGTGATCGGTGCACTCATCCTGATCATCGGTGGCACCATCCAGAACTGGGATCTGCACACGCAGGTCGCCACCACCCTGGCCGGCGGACAGCAGACCATC
Source organism: uncultured Actinomycetota bacterium (assembly GCA_963721195.1). Lineage (GTDB taxonomy): Bacteria > Actinomycetota > Actinomycetes > Mycobacteriales > Mycobacteriaceae > Mycobacterium. The sequence goes on from CAVRIH010000006.1 coordinate 615,116, forward strand.
ACCGGCGGCCCGGTCGCCAGCCAGGAAGCCATCAAGCTGCTCGGCACCAACGGCGGCGGATTCTTCAACGCCAACTCGGCGCATCCCTTCGAGAACCCGACCGCGTGGACGAACTGGGTCGAGATCTTCCTGTTGTCCTGCATCGCGTTCTCCCTGCCACGCACCTTCGGCCGCATGGTCGACAGCCGCAAGCAGGGCTACGCGATCGTGGCGGTCATGTCCGTGATCGCGGCGATCAGCGTCAGCCTGATGCTGACTGTTCCAGGTGCAGGCACACGGAACCGTCCCGACCGCGGTCGGATCCGCGTCCGAAGGCGTCGAACAGCGCTTCGGTGTCGCGGATTCGGCGGTCTTCGCCGACCTGACGACACTGACCTCCACCGGCGCCGTCGACTCGTTCCACGATTCCTATACCAGCCTCGGCGGCATGATGACGCTGTTCAACATGCAGCTCGGTGAAATCGCCCCTGGCGGCGTGGGTTCCGGCCTCTACGGCATGCTGGTGCTGGCGATCATCACCGTGTTCGTCGCCGGGCTGATGGTCGGCCGCACGCCGGAGTATCTCGGCAAGAAGATCACGCCGCGTGAGATCAAGCTCGCGGCAACGTATTTCCTCATCACACCGTTGCTGGTGCTCACAGGCACCGCGATCGCGATGGCCATGCCGGGTCAGCGGGAGAGCATGCTGAATACCGGACCGCACGGGCTGTCGGAGGTGCTGTACGCCTTCACCTCCGCTGCCAACAACAACGGGTCGGCGTTCGCGGGTATCTCGGTCAACACCGAGTGGTACAACACCGCACTCGGTCTGGCCATGGTGCTCGGTCGCTTCTTGCCGATCATCTTCGTGCTGGCACTCGCCGGTTCGCTGGCCAAGCAGGGCAAGACACCCGATTCCGTCGGCACGCTGCCGACGTACCGGCCGCAGTTCGTCGGCATGGTCGCCGGCGTGACGTTGATCCTGGTCGCCCTGACCTTCCTGCCCATGCTCGCGCTGGGACCCCTCGCTGAAGGAATCCACTGATATGTCCGTGCCCACCATCGATGCCGCTGCGCCAACACAGCCGAAGCAGCAGGCGCCCAGCCGTGTTCAGGGTGGCCTCCTCGACCCGAAGATCCTGTGGAAGTCGATGCCCGACGCGCTGCGCAAGCTCGACCCACGCACCCTGTGGCGCAACCCGGTCATGTTCATCGTCGAGATCGGCGCCGTATGGAGCACGATTCTCGCGTTCCTCGATCCGTCGTGGTTCGCCTGGCTGATCGTCGTGTGGCTCTGGCTCACGGTGGTCTTCGCCAACCTTGCCGAGGCCGTCGCCGAGGGCCGCGGCAAGGCGCAGGCCGAGTCGTTGCGCAGGACCAAGACGGCAACCATGGCGCGTCGTCTCGTCGGCTGGGCACCAGGTACGCCCGGCCGTGAAGAAGAGGTCGCCGCACCGCTGTTGCAGCAGGGCGACGTCGTGGTGGTCGAGGCCGGCCAACCCATCCCGGGCGACGGCGACGTCGTGGAAGGCATTGCCTCGGTGGATGAGTCGGCGATCACCGGCGAGTCAGCACCCGTCATCCGCGAGTCCGGTGGCGATCGCTCGGCGGTCACCGGCGGCACCACCGTGCTCTCGGACCGCATCGTCGTCAGGATCACCCAGAAGCAGGGCGAAAGCTTCATCGACCGGATGATCGCTCTGGTCGAGGGAGCCAACCGGCAGAAGACGCCCAACGAGATCGCGCTGAACATTCTGCTGGCGTCGCTGACGATCATCTTCGTGTTCGCCGTCGCGACCCTGCAGCCGTTGGCGATCTACTCCAAGGCCAACAACCCCGGTGTCGCGGACTCGTTGGCTCTCAACGGAAACGGTGTCAGCGGCATCGTGATGGTGGCCCTGCTGGTGTGCCTCATCCCGACCACGATCGGCGCGCTGCTGTCGGCCATCGGCATCGCCGGAATGGACCGCCTGGTGCAGCGCAATGTGCTCGCCATGTCGGGGCGCGCGGTGGAGGCCGCCGGCGATGTGAACACACTCCTGCTCGACAAGACGGGAACCATCACGTTGGGCAACCGGCAGGCCGCCGCCTTCGTGCCCCTCGCCGGTGTGACCCCGACGACGCACTTGCCGATGCCGCGCAGTTGTCCAGCCTCGCCGACGAAACGCCCGAAGGTCGGTCGATCGTCGTGTTCGCCAAGCGGGAATACGGTCTGCGGGCCCGCACACAGGGCGAACTGGCGCACGCGACCTGGATCGAATTCAGCGCGACTACAAGGATGTCCGGCGTCGACCTAGACGAACACAAGCTGCGTAAGGGCGCAGCGAGCACGGTCGCCGAGTGGGTGAACTCAGAAGGCGGCATTGTGCCGGCCCAACTCGGCGATATCGTCGACGGCATCTCCGCCGCCGGTGGTACCCCGCTGGTCGTCGGTCAGGTACTCGACGGCAAGGCCGAGGTGCTGGGCGTGATTCACCTCAAGGATGTCGTCAAGCAAGGCATGCGGGAACGCTTCGACGAGATGCGCCGCATGGGCATCCGCACGGTGATGATCACCGGCGACAACCCGTTGACCGCCAAGGCCATTGCCGATGAGGCCGGTGTCGACGACTTCCTCGCCGAGGCCACGCCAGAAGACAAGATGGCCCTGATCAAGAAGGAGCAGGCCGGCGGCAAGCTCGTCGCGATGACCGGTGACGGTACCAACGATGCGCCCGCGCTCGCGCAGGCCGACGTCGGCGTCGCGATGAACACCGGCACCTCGGCGGCCAAAGAGGCCGGCAACATGGTCGACCTCGATTCCGACCCGACCAAACTCATCGAGATCGTCGAGATCGGCAAGCAGCTCCTCATCACCCGGGGTGCGTTGACCACCTTCTCGATCGCCAACGACATCGCGAAGTACTTCGCGATCATCCCGGCACTATTCGTCGCGCTGTTCCCCGGCCTGGACCTGCTGAACATCATGCGACTGCACAGCCCGCAGTCCGCGATCCTGTCGGCGGTGATATTCAACGCGTTGGTCATCATCGCGCTGATTCCGCTGTCACTGCGGGGTGTGCGCTACACGCCGGCCAGCGCGTCAAAGTTGTTGAGCCGCAACCTCTACATCTACGGCCTCGGCGGGATCATCGCCCCGTTCATCGGTATCAAACTGATCGACCTCATCGTCCAACTCTTCCCAGGAATGTGACATGAACTTCACCAATCTCGTTCGTCAACACTGGGCGGCGCTGCGCGCGCTGCTGGTACTCACCGTCATCCTCGGCATCGCCTACCCGGTGGTCATCTGGCTGGTGGCCCAGATCCCGGGCCTGAGCGACAAGGCCAACGGATCACTCATCGAGGTCGACGGAAAACTGGTGGGCAGCAGCCTGATCGGCCAGTCGTTCACCGACGCCGACGGCACTGCCCTGCCGCAGTACTTTCAGGGCCGACCGTCCGCCGCCGGCGACGGGTATGACCCGCTGGCCACGAGCGCAAGCAACCTTGGGCCGGAGAGCATCGTCGACACACCCGGCGACCCGACTCTGTCCGAAGACGACAACGGCTACCAGCCGAGCCTGCTGACCCTCGTCTGCGAGCGCAGTGCCGCCGTCGGCGAGCTCGAAGGCGTCGACGGCACACGGCCGTTCTGCACGGGGGGCGGTGTCGGCGCGGTGCTGTCGGTGATGGGCCCGCGCGATGCTCGCGGCGACGTCGTAAACCCGATGCGGGTGGTCAGCGTCAACGAACCGTGTGAAAGCACCCAGGCACCGTTCGTCACCACGTACGAGAACGTGCGTGTCGAGTGCGCGACGTTCGGCGAGAACTACAGCATCGGCCAGATCGTGCCGATCCGCGGCAGCGCTCCCACAGATCCGGCGGTGCCCGCCGACGCGGTGACCGCCAGCGGAAGCGGTCTCGACCCACACATTTCGACGGCGTACGCAGACATTCAGGTGAACCGGGTTGCCGCCGCACGCGACGCCACTGGAGAACAGGTCCGTGAGATCGTGGCTGCACACACAGATGGCAGATTCCTCGGGTTCTTCGGTGAGCCGACGGTGAACGTGTTGGAGCTCAACCTGGAGCTGGACCAGAAGTATCCGACAACAAGCTGACGTGACCGGTGGATGATGGGGTTGTGACCGACCGGGCCGGCTCCCAAAAGAAGCGCGGTGAGCTGCGCATCTATCTGGGAGCCGCGCCCGGTGTCGGCAAGACCTTCGCGATGCTCGGCGAGGCGCATCGCCGATTGGAGCGCGGCACCGACGTGGTCGCCGCGGTGGTGGAGACACACGGCCGCAAGAAGACCGCCGACCTGATCGAGGGCGTCGAGACGGTGCCCCCGAAACTCATCGAGTACCGCGGCAAGCAGTTCGCCGAACTCGACGTCGAGGCTGTGCTGCGGCGAGCACCGCAGGTCGTCCTCGTCGACGAGCTTGGCGCACACCAACACACCGGGCAGCAAGAACCCCAAGCGGTGGCAGGACGTCGAGGAACTGCTCGACGCGGGAATCACGGTGATCTCCACGGTCAACGTCCAGCACCTCGAAAGCCTCAACGACGTCGTCACCCAGATCACCGGCATCGAGCAGCAGGAGAAGGTGCCCGACGAGATCGTGCGTGCCGCCGACCAGATCGAACTGGTGGACATCACACCGGAAGCTCTGCGGCGCAGGCTCGCCCACGGCAATGTGTACACACCCGAGCGGGTCGACGCGGCGCTGTCGAACTACTTTCGCAAGGGCAACCTGACGGCGCTGCGCGAGCTGGCGTTGCTGTGGCTGGCCGACCAGGTCGATGCCGCGCTAGAGAAGTACCGCGAAGAGAACCAGATCACCGACACGTGGGAAGCGCGGGAGCGGGTGGTCGTGGCGGTCACCGGCGGCCCCGAATCAGAGACCCTGGTGCGCAGAGCATCCCGCATCGCCTCCAAATCCAGCGCCGAGTTGATGGTGTTGCACGTGGTTCGCGGCGACGGCCTCGTCGGGCGTATCGGCACCGAAGATGGGCAAGGTGCGGGAACTCACGACGAGTCTGGGCGCCACCCTGCACACCGTCGTTGGAGACGACGTGCCAAGCGCCCTACTGGATTTCGCGCGTGACGAGAACGCCACCCAACTGGTGGTCGGTACGTCGCGTCGGTCCCGCTGGGCGAGGATTTTCGACGAGGGCATCGGCGCAGCTGTGGTCCAGCAGTCCGGACCGATCGATGTCCACATGGTCACCCATCCCGAGGCGCGCAAGGACTCGTTATGGTCGCGAATCGCGCCGCGCCAGCAGCATCTGGCGTCGTGGCTGGCCGCCGTGGTGGTCCCGTCGGTGATCTGCGCGCTTCTGGTCGGTGTGCTCGATCCGTACCTCGACGTCGGCGGCGAGAGCGCACTGTTCTTCGTCGGCGTAGTGGTCGTGGCCTTGCTCGGCGGCGTCGCTCCGGCCGCCTTGTCGGCCGTGCTGTCCGGTGCTGCTGCTGAATTACTTCCTGATCGAGCCCCGCCACACGTTCACGATCGCCGAACCCGACAACGCGATCACCAGCGTCGTGCTGCTGGCGGTCGCCGTCGCGGTCGCCGCACTGGTCGACAGCGCCGCGAAGCGGGCCCGCGAAGCCAGGAGCGCGTCGCAGGAGGCTGAACTGCTCGCGCTGTTCGCGGGTTCGGTCCTTCGCGGTGCCGATCTCGACACGCTGCTGGAACGGGTCCGCGAGACGTATGCACAACGGCGCCGTGAGCATCTTGCGGGTAACTGAGGACAAACCGGACGGCGAGGTCGTCGCGTGCGTTGGCGACAATCCCTGCGTCGACGTCGATACCGCCGACACCGCAATCGAGGTCGGCGACGACGAGTTCTGGATGCTCATGGCCGGACGGAAGCTGACCGCACGCGACCGCCGAGTGCTCGGGGCCGTCGCGAAGCAGGCCGCGGGGCTGGTGAAACAACGCGAGCTCGCCGAGGAGGCCGGTAAGGCCGAAGCGATCGCGCAGGCCGACGAACTACGTCGCTCACTGCTATCTGCGGTCAGCCACGACCTGCGCACTCCCCTGGCGGCCGCGAAGGCCGCGGTGTCGAGTCTGCGCAGCGACGACGTCGACTTCTCCGCCGAGGACACCTCCGAACTGCTGGCGACCATCGAAGAGTCGATCGATCAGCTGACCGCGCTGGTCGGCAATCTGCTCGACTCGTCGCGGTTGGCCGCCGGAGTATTGAAACCCGAACTGCGCCGGGTGTATCTGGAGGAGACGGTGCAGCGGGCACTTCTCGGAATCAGCAAGGGGACCACCGGTTTTCGACGTCGTGGAGCTGGATCGGGTGAAGGTCGATGTGGCCGACACCGTGGCGATGGCCGACGGCGGGCTGCTCGAGCGGGTGCTGGCCAACCTCATCGACAATGCGCTGCGGTATGCCCCGGACAGCCCGGTGCGGGTGACCGCGGGCCAGGTCGGCGACCGGGTGCTGATCGCCGTCGTCGACGAAGGTCCGGGCATTCCCGCGCGGCGACCGAGGACTCAGCTGTTCGCACCGTTTCAGCGGCTCGGCGATCACGACAACAGCATCGGTGTCGGCCTTGGCCTTTCGGTTGCGCGCGGGTTCATCGAGGCGATGGGCGGCACGATCTCGGCTGACCGACACTCCCGGCGGCGGGCTCACCGTCGAGATCGACCTGGCGGCGGCATCATGACGGCGAAGACCAAGGTGCTCGTCATCGACGACGAACCGCAGATCCTGCGGGCGCTGCGGATCAACCTGTCCGTTCGCGGCTACGACGTCGACACCGCGGCCAGTGGCGAGGAGGCACTCAGGAAGGCCGCCGACCACCGTCCCGACGTCGTCGTGCTGGACCTCGGCCTGCCCGACATGTCCGGCATCGACGTGCTCGGCGGGTTGCGTGGCTGGCTGACCGCGCCGGTGATCGTGCTGTCCGCGCGCACCGACTCGTCGGACAAGGTCGAAGCACTGGACGCCGGCGCCGACGACTACGTCACCAAACCCTTTGGCATGGATGAGTTTCTGGCCCGACTGCGGGCGGCGGTCCGCCGCGCCGCGGCGGCGTCGGACACCGACGAGCCCGTCATCGAGACGTCCTCGTTCACCGTCGACCTGTCCGCCAAGAAGGTGACCAAGAACGGCACCGAGGTGCATCTGACCCCTACCGAGTGGGGCATGCTCGAGATGCTGGTGCGCAACCGCGGCAAGCTCGTCGGCCGCGAGGAACTCCTCAAGGAGGTGTGGGGGCCCGCCTACGCGAAGGAGACGCATTATCTGCGGGTGTATTTGGCGCAGTTGCGGCGCAAGCTGGAGGACGACCCGTCACATCCGGTGCATCTGCTCACCGAGGCCGGGATGGGCTACCGCTTCCAGCAGTAACTTTCATCCGCGAGCAGTCGGGGCCGCAGGCGTTCGGCGTCGATGTCGATGTTCAGCTCAAGATCATCGATGAGGGCCCGGGCATACATGATCAGGCCGTCGATGTCGATGCCATGGCGAGCGGGGCGGCCCACATCGTCGAGGTGGTCTACGGCCCTGGCCAAGACGCCTGCCGCCCCTGCGATATTCCCGCGCTGAACGTGAGTGATGCCGACTGCGAGCTGTGCCAAACCCTGCCACATCCCGCGCTCGTCATCGGGTGCGTTCTTCCACGCCGCCTCGAGCACCTCGTGTGCATTGAACGCCAGACCACGGTCCAGTAACTCCTGCGCATAGGTGAGCGAATCGGCCGGGGACAGATCCAAATCGTCGGGTATGCGTTCTACGCCCTGGCTGCCGTGCGGTAACGGACGCCCCAGCGCATCACGCGGTCGACTGTTGCGCGCGTTGCCGAACTCGTCGCGATCGCGGTCTACCACCAACCCATCCTGACAGGATCCGGGCTCACTCCGGTTGCGTGCGACGCTCCGCGAGCGCCGCCAACCGCCACGTGCATTCGCGGTTGCGGGGAAACGCCGCCGCCAGAGCCAGACGACGCGGAATCCAGTTGAGCGGACCACCGACCGGTACCTCGGCCATCTCGATGCAGCATCCACCGGCAGTGTCGTAGAGGCGCAACGTGATCCGCGCGTCGCCGAACGGCCGCGTGCGGGCCAGGAGAACAAGTTCCTCCAGCGGCGTGCAGGATTCGACGACGGTCTCGTCGTTGATGATGAGCGGCCATACCCCGATGGTGTGGTGGATCTTGCTGCCGACTGCGGGCCAGGCCGGTTCGACGGCGCGCATGCGGCTATTACCGACCACCCATTGCGAGTAGGTCCAGCCGTCGGCGACCACGTCCCACACCTGCTGGCGGGTGGCGGTGGTGTCGCGTTTGACTGTCAGCATGCTGTCGACTGCGGCGGGTCCGGTCACCATGACGGGCTACCCGCAAGCGAGGCCATCAAACCCCGAGTCGGGCCTGCTCGAAAGCCACAACCGGGGCAGTTAAAGTCGAATTCATGAGTGTGTGGTTCATTACCGGTGCGTCGCGCGGGTTCGGCGCCGAGATCGTAGAGAAGCTCCTCGCCGACGGTCATCAGGTCGTGGCGACCGCCCGCAACCCCCAAGCGATCACCGAGCGGTTCCCCGACGCAGGTGATGCCCTGGCCGCAGTTGCCGTCGACGTCACGAACGAAGCGCAGATAGCCGCTGCCGTCGAGGCCGGAGTCAGCCAGTTCGGTCGGATCGACGTCGTAGTGAACAACGCCGGCCGCGGCCTGCTCGGTGCGGTCGAGGAGGCATCTGATGCGGCCGCCCGCGCCGTGTACGACGCCAACGTGTTCGGCAGCCTCAACGTGATCCGGGCAGTGCTGCCGACTCTGCGCAGCCAGCGGTCGGGACACATCATCAACCTGTCGTCGATCGGTGGTTTCACCAGCTCCGCCGGCTGGGGCATCTACTGCTCGACGAAGTTCGCCGTTGAGGGCTTCTCCGAAGCGCTGCACCAGGAGGTCGCGCCACTAGGCATCCACGTGACGATCGTCGAGCCCGGATATTTCCGCACCGATTTCCTCGACGCGTCGAGCCTAGAGACCGAGGCGAACGTTATCGATGACTACGCCGAAACCGCAGGCGCCACGCGTGCGCATGCCACAGATGTCAACCACGCTCAGCCGGGCGACCCGGTGAAGGCCGCGGCGGCGATCGTCGATCTCGCGTCATCGCCGGAGCCGCCGCTTCGCATACAACTCGGGCGCGATTCATTCGAAGGCGTCTCGCAAAAACTCGAGTTCGTGGCGCAGGAGCAACGGGCCTGGCGGGATGTCGCGGTATCCACGGACCACGACGACGTCGCGGCAGCCGTTCAGGCCTGAGCCGTCTCCTCCGCCAGGGCGATCAGTTTCTTGCGAACCAGGTCCGGCCGCTCGTCGACGACGAAGTGAGTGGCATCGACCGTCTCCAGCGTGTAGTCGTCAGCATTGGCGGTGTCGGGCGACACCATTGCCAAGGAAACGGCGGCATCGCCCTCGCCGAACAACACCCGAATCGGCACCGTCGCACGGCGTGTCTCAGGATTCCTTGCAGCGCCTGGCAATTCGCGAAGCAGGAACGTCCGATAGGTATCCCGGCCCGCGCGGGCGCACACAGGGTCACGGAACCGGTCCGCGAATACGCGGGCGTCGGCGGGATCCATCTCCGATCCGACCTTGAGCATGTAGTTGACGATCCCTGTGTGTCGCATCAGCGGAATCCCGAACGTTGCGAGCGGTATCTGGTAGTACAGCCGCCACAGCGCAGGCAGCGCCGTCGTCGGCTTCTGCCACGGGTGCGCCATGTTCACCGCGAGATAGCCGTCGAATCGGTCGGGCTCACGCAGGATCATCCGGTAACCCACGTAAGCCCCCCAGTCGTGAGCCACCAGCAGGACGCGGTCGAGCCCCAGCACGTCGAGTAGGGCGAGTACGTCCGTGGCGACGTCCTCCTTGGCCCAGCGGTGCGTCGGGCGGTCCGGACCATCCGTAACCGGGCAGGTCGGGTGCGATGATGCGCAGCCCGGGCGGGGGATCGGCCAGCAGGTCGCGCCACTCCCAGTGGTGCTGCGGCCATCCGTGCAGCGCCAGGACGGGACGACCGTCAGCCGGACCGGCTTCGGTCAGGTGGAAGCGCACCCGGTTGGCCTCGACGAACGATCGACGCACCCCGTCGATGGCGGGCGGTTCAGCAGACATAAACGCGACTATAGAGACCGGCGTCCGCGCTACGGTGCGGGTATGGCCGGGTATCGCGAAATCTTCAACGCCAGCATCTGGAATCCGACGGCCTTCTGGGCGGACGCCGCCAAGGCCGTGACCTGGACCCGCGAGCCACAACAGATCCTCGACGACTCGAATCCGCCGTTCTACCGGTGGTTCCCCGATGGGGAGTTGAATACGTGCGCCAACGCGCTGGACCGCCACGTCGAGGGCGGCCGCGCCGACCAGCCCGCCCTCATCTACGACTCCCCGGTGACCGGATCGGCCCGCACCTACACCTATCGCGAACTGCTCGACGAGACGGCGCGCTTCGCGGGTGTGCTTCGGGACCTGGGAGTCGGCAAGGGCGATCGGGTGGTGATCTACATGCCGATGGTGCCCGAGGCGGTGATCGCGATGTTGGCCTGCGCGCGCCTGGGCGCCATCCACTCGGTGGTGTTCGGTGGGTTCGCCGCCCACGAACTCGCAGCCCGCATCGATGACGTTCGCCCGGCCGTCGTCGTGACGGCGTCGTGTGGCATCGAGCCGACCCGGACCGTCGACTACAAGCCGATGCTCGACGCTGCGCTGGCCATCGCCGAGCACGGCGCGCCCGCGTGTGTGATCCTGCAGCGCGAACAGCAACGGTGTCAGCTGGTCGCGGGACGCGATATGGACTGGCACGAACTCATGAAAGACGCCGAACCCGCCGACCCGGTGCCCGTGGCGGCAACCGATCCGCTGTACGTGCTCTACACCTCCGGCACCACCGGTAAGCCCAAGGGGATCGTGCGTGACAACGGCGGACATGCGGTCGCGCTGCTGTGGAGCATGCGCCACATCTACGACACCGAACCGGGCGACACCTATTGGGCCGCTTCAGATGTCGGCTGGGTCGTCGGCCACTCCTACATCGTGTACGGGCCGCTGATGCTCGGTGCGACGACCGTGCTCTACGAGGGCAAGCCCGTCGGCACACCCGATGCGGGCGCATTCTGGCGTGTTGCTTCCGAACACGGCGTCAAGGCGATGTTCACGGCGCCGACGGCGATCCGGGCGATCAAGAAGGAAGACCCCGAGGGTGAGTACCTCGCCAAGTACGACCTGTCAAAGTTGAAATACCTGTTCCAGGCCGGCGAACGGCTCGACCCCGGCACCTATCACTGGGCATCCGAGCGACTCGGCATCCCCGTCGTCGACCACTGGTGGCAGACCGAAACGGGGTGGTCGATCGCGGCCAATCCGATGGGTGTCGAGGCGCACGGCATCAAGCCCGGTTCGGCGACGGCGGTGATGCCCGGCTACGACCTGCGCATCCTGCGGCCGGACGGCTCGGAGTGCGACGCGAACGAGGAGGGCGCGATCTGCGTTCGACTGCCACTGCCGCCCGGGACCTTGCCGACGCTGTGGCGTGACGACGACCGATATGTCGCCTCGTACCTGTCCGCGTTTCCCGGCTACTACCTCACCGGCGACGGCGGCTACGTCGACGAGGATGGCTACCTGTTCGTGATGGGACGCACCGACGACGTCATCAACGTTGCGGGACACCGCTTGTCGACGGGTTCGATCGAAGCTGTGCTGGCCACCCACCCTGCGGTCGCGGAGTGTGCGGTGATCGGTGTCGCCGACGAGATCAAGGGTCAGGTGCCGCGGGGCCTTGTCGTCCTCAAGGCGGGAGCGTCGGCCGACCGGCTGACCGAGGAGCTCGTCGATGCGGTACGCGAGAACATCGGCGCCGTCGCATGTTTCAAGAGCGTCGACGTCGTCTCCGCGCTGCCGAAGACCCGATCCGGCAAGATCCTGCGCAAGACCATGCGCGGTATCGCCGACGGTCGAGATGAACCGGTGCCGTCGACCATCGAGGATCCCGCGGTGCTCGACGCGCTGAAACCCATTCTGAGGGATTGATTCTGCGCACCTAGTTCCAGCGCGAGCAGAGCGCAAGATCGCACAATCCGGCGGCGATTCATGCGATTTTGCGTCTGCTTGCCAGTTGGCGCTTGAATGCCTCGTCGAACCTGCGGTAGGTGCTGCGCAGATCGTGGCCCGGCCAGTCCTCGGCATCGAGCTCGACGGGTAGCAGTGGGTCGAGTTGGAGATGCCGGACGACGGTGATCGACAGTGCGAACTGATAGATGAAATCGTCGGTATCGACCGCTTCGACGTCCAACTCGTCACGCATGGCGACAATGAGCCGTCGCGCGTCGGCGGCCCAATCGGCAAGGTTGAAAAGCGATCTCACGATCTCGGCGGGGACATCGGTGGCAGCGCCATGAAAGTGCACACACTGACGGTCGAGTACGGCACGTAGCGTCGGCAAGCGGTTGGGGTCCAGATTGTCCGGGCGGATCCAGACGCCTTCGCGCAACTCGGCGAGGTGCAACGCCGTCGCGGCCTTGCGCAGTGCGAGCCGATCGGCCGCAGAGCGACGGTCCAGCGACACGACTGCCAATTCCCATGTGCCGTCCCATGGCAACGCGGTGTCGAACCGGGCGGCCTCGTCGACGCGTTGCCGACGTTCGAGCAACGACCCCGCCAGGGCGTAGACGCCGTCGTCGCCGGTGAGCTCACCGGCCGAGACCATGCGCCACAGACAGGTGCGGGCGGCGCCGTCGCTGATACCGAAGAGCGAAGCGATCCCGACGAGCTCCCCCACCGTCAGGTGCGGCTCGTCGGCGCCAAGCAGTGCCGTCGCCAGGACGGACCGCGCGCTCAGCGTGCGGTCGCCGATCAGGTCGGCGACGCGGGCGCGAGACGCTGTCGGCACCTACGCCCCCAGCCAGGGCTCGCGCCAACTCGGTTGTCCAGCACAGAGTTTGGCCGTTTCCTCCGGACCCCACGATCCGACCGCGTACGGCTGCACCGGTGGCGGATTGTCGAGCAGCGGCTGCACGACCCGCCAGGTCTCCTCGACACCGTCCTCCCGCGCGAACTGTGTCGAGTCGCCGCGCATCGCGTCGGACAGCAGCCGCTCGTAGGGTTCGGGTGCCTCCCCGAGTTCCTCGGCGAAGATCAGCGACAGGTCCACGGTGCGGGTGCGGTTGGCGCCGGGCTGCTTGGCTTGAATGATCAAATCGGTGCCCGGTTTGGGATCGATGCGCAGCACGAGTTCGTTGGCATCGTGGGTTTGTGCGGTTATTGCCAGCTTGGGCGGCCGCTTGAAGATGACCCGGATCTCGGTGGCCCGCACCGGAAGTGCCTTACCTGCCCGCAGGAAGAACGGGACGCCGGCCCACCGCCAGTTGTCGATCTCCAGGCGCAGCGCGGCGAACGTCTCGGTCTGAGAGTCGGGCTTCACGCCCTTGATCGAGCGATAACCGTCGTACTGCCCCCGCACATAGTGCGCGGGATCGATCGACGGGATCGCGCGGAACACCTCGGCACGCTTGTCGCGCAACCCGTCGGCGTCGGCGACGCTGGGCGGCTCGGCGGCGAACAGACCGATCAACTGCAGCAGGTGATTCTGCACCACATCGCGCAGAGCGCCGACGGGGTCGTAGAAACTGCCGCGGTCCTCGACCCCGAAATTCTCGGCCATCGTGATCTGCACGCATTGGATCCGGTCGCGATTCCACAGCGGCTCGAAAACCGAGTTGGCGAACCGCAGGAAGATGATGTCCATCGCCGGTTCCTTGCCGAGAAAGTGGTCGATGCGGAAGATCTGCCACTCCTGGAGCACGGCACGCAGCTGCGCGTTGAGCGCCCGCGCCGACGCCAGGTCGTGGCCGAAGGGCTTTTCCACCACCACCCTCGCCCGCGACGTGAGGTTGGCGTTCGACAGGCCCTCGACGACGCGCCCGAACAACGACGGCGGTATCTCCAGATAGAACACAGGCGTGTGCTTGCCCTCGATCGCCGCGGCCACCCGGTCATAGGTTTTCGCGTCGGCGAAATCGCCGGACACCATCGACAGGCGCTTGGCGAACCGCGCGAACACGTCCTCGTCGATGGTCTCGCCGCTCGCCTCGATCGCCTGGCGGGCATGGTCGCGCAGGGTCGCCACCGACCAGTCGTCGAGGGCGACGCCGACGATCGGGCAGTCCAGCAGCTTGCGGCGTTCGAGCCGGTACAGCGATCGGAACGTCATCTTGCTGGCGAGGTCTCCGGTGATGCCGAAGATCACCAGCACATCCGCGGGCGTGGTCGCCGGTGTCGTCACGATGCCTACTTCTTCTCGGCGTGGCCGCCGAATTCGCTGCGCATCGCCGACAAGAGCTTGTCGGTGAACTCGCCGAGCTGACGCGACGAGAACCGCTCGAACAGCGATGTCGTGATCACCGGCGCCGGAACCCCCTCGTCCACCGCGGCCAGCACCGTCCAGCGGCCCTCCCCGGAGTCCGACACCCGCCCGGTGAAATCGTCGAGTTCGGGCGATCGCGCAAGCGCGTCGGCGGTGAGATCGACCAGCCACGAGCCGACCACCGATCCGCGCCGCCAGACTTCGGCGACCTCGCCCACGTCGATCGTGTACTCGTAGGCCCACGGATCACGCAGTGGGGTGGTTTCCGCGTCGACCGTGCGGTTGACCTTGCCGGCATCGGCGTGCTTGATGATGCTCAGCCCCTCGGCGATGGCGGCCATCATCCCGTACTCCACCCCGTTGTGCACCATCTTCACGAAATGCCCTGCGCCGCTTGGCCCGCAGTGCAGATAGCCGTTCTGAGCGGTGCCGTCGGTGCGGGTGCGGCTCGGGGTGGGCTCAGCACAGCTCTCGCCGGGCGCGATCGTCTTGAAGATCGGATCCAGCCGCGACACCACGTCCTTTTCGCCGCCGATCATCAAGCTGTAGCCGCGCTCGAGGCCCCACACCCCTCCGCTGGTCCCGCAGTCGACGTAGTGGATGTCCTTCGCCAGCAGGCTCTTGGCCCGGGTGATGTCGTCGCGGTAGTAGGAGTTGCCACCGTCGATTACCGCGTCGCCGGGTTCGAGCAGGTCCACCAGCTGCTCCAACGTCGAGTCCACCACTGCCGCAGGCAGCATCAGCCACACCGCGCGCGGCTTCTCGAGCTTCTGTACGAAATCACTCAGGGAATCCGCACCCGTCGCGCCCTCGCCCGCAAGCTCGGATACCGCGTCGGCGTTCATGTCGTAGACCACGCAGCGATGCCCGTCGCGCATGAGCCGTCGCACCAGGTTGGCACCCATGCGGCCGAGCCCGACCATTCCCAGTTGCATCGGCGAATCCGTTGCCATGTCTCTCCTAGTCGTCGTGGTCCCGACAGATCAATTACACATGCGCCTCACGATGCTATCTCGATCTCACAATTTGATTGACACGTAGCGTCATGAGTGTGATACTTCCGTAGCATGGCCACTCCGACACGGGCGTCGGTCGCCGACGATGTCGGAGGTCGTTCGCCGCATCCTGGCGCATATCGACGCCGGCACAACCGACGAAGGCGACGCTTGGCGGGAGCCGGTCGGAAACTATTTGGACCCAAAGCGATTCACCGATGAACTCGAGATGCTGCGCTCACATCCGAGCGTGTATCTACCGTCCGCGGCGCTGCCCAAGCCGGGCGACCACGTCGAACGGGACAGCTTCGGCGTGCCGCTGTTCGCGGTGCGCGGACGCGATGGCAGGGCGCGGGTGTTTCGCAACTCTTGCAGACACCGCGGGATGGCCCTCGTCGAAGGGCCGGGATGTTCACAGGCGTTGGTGTGCCGCTATCACGGCTGGACCTACCGTCTCGACGGGGCGCTGTCACACGTCCCGCACGCCGATGCGTTCCCCGACCTGGACATGTCTGCCCGCGGACTGGTCGAGGTCGACAGCCGCGAAGTCGACGGATTGATCGTCATCGGCCCGCTGGGGCCACCGGACCGACACGCGGAATCCGCGATGTCGGCCTTGACCGACGGCAGACCATGGCGCGACAAGCTGCTGCCCGCGACGCGGCTCGTCACTGTGAGACCCGCTCTGCGCGCCATGAACTGGAAGGTCCTCGTCGAGCAGTTCCTCGAGGGCTACCACATCCGCACCACTCACTCCGGACACCTTCTACCCGATTCAGTACGACGACCTCAACGTCGTCGAACCGTTCGGGCCGAACACCCGGATCACGTTCCCGTACAAGAACATCGAGCGGCTGCGAGATCGTCCCGAATCGACGTGGGATGTCGGCCACCGCGTGACGTACGTGTACCACCTCTTCCCCAACGTCATGGTTGCGACGTTCCCCAACCAGGTGCTCGTGATCACGATCGACCCGATCGACATCGACCACACCACGGTCACGATCTACGCCATGGTCACACCGGAAGTGATTCAGCGTGCCTCGGCCGACCCCGAGACCGCGGCGGGGGCGCGAAATCTGCTGAACGAAGGCGGGATCGAAGACAACGAAATGTCGGAAGGTGTACAGCGCGGTCTGCACGCCGGAGCCAACACGTTCGTCGAGTTCGGCACGCACGAAAGCGCGATCGGCCACTTCCACGCCACCCTCGACGACCGGCTGGCGCAGACCCGATGACGGCATACCAGCACCTGCGCTACGAACAGCGCGGACCGGTCACCGTCATTACCATCAACCGGCCCGAGCGCATGAATGCCATTGGCCCCCAGACTCATCGCGAGCTCGTCGACGCGTGGGACCGCTTCCGCGCCGACGACGACGCACTCGTCGGCGTCCTCACCGGCGCGGGCGACAAGGCGTTCTGCGCCGGCGGTGACCTCAAGGCCGCGCAGGCCGGCGACCTCCCGATCGATGCAAGCCCCGACGACGGCGTCCTCGGCCCGTCGCGCTGGACCGACATCTACAAGCCCACCATCGCCGCGGTCAACGGCCTCGCGTACGCCGGCGGGCTGGAGTGGGCCTGCTGGACGGACCTGGCGATCGCCGACGAGCACGCCACGTTCGGTGTCACCTGCCGCCGCTGGAACATCGGTCTCGCCGACGGCGGCACCCAGCGGCTCACCCGCATCCTGGGTTACCGCCGCGCGGTCGACCTGATCATCACCGGTCGGGTCATCGACGCCCACGAGGCTGAACGCATCGGCCTGGTCAACCAGGTCGTGCCGAGCGGCACGTGCCTGCAGCGAGCCCTCGAACTGGCCGACACGATCGCGGCACTGCCCCAGCCCGCGCTGCGCACCGACCTGGAGGCCGCCCGTACCGGAGCCGGCAGGCCGCTGGAGGACGGCCTGCGCATAGAGGCGGACTGCTTCGGCCGGTCCATCTACGCATCCGAGACCGTCGAAGGGTTGCGGAGATTCAACGAGCGCGACCACCCAGACCTCGCACCGTCACGCTGAGGACATTTGCAGCAAATCCCTGGCGACATTCGTTACGCCCTGATCCGCCTGGCGGCTCCGGCACCGAGTTGACGACCGCGACGTTGGTCACTGATTTGACCGGTAGCCTCGCCCATCGTCTCAACCTCGGTTACGGTTTCGAGGTGGCAACGCCGACGGTGCCTTTCGACTACGCCGAGAAGCTGGCGTCCGACTCGCTGCAGGCGGCGTACTTCCGCCGCGAGCTGGCGGAGCAGCGGGCTCTGGTCGCCGCCGAGATCGACCGACAAACCCGAAGATTGAACGGGCTGTCCACCAGAACGGATGCGTTGGCCATCAGCGCGCTGCGCCGCAATATCCGCTCCAATGAGCTCGAATGCCGCGAACTGGACCGCATGATCGCCGCGCTGGACCGCCGGTTCTCCTCACTCTGGTCCAACCAGTAACCAGCTTGGTTCAGTCAACTTCTGCTGTGGAGTCGTTCACGCGCCCCCCGGTGTGAACTGGCTCAGCGTCAGCTCCGCACCCTGCGGGTCGCGGATGTCCGCGCTCTTCGTCCACTCGGTGTCATCCGACTTGATCACCGTGGCGCCAAGCTTTTCCGCGGTCGCCACCGACACGTCGCGGTCGGCCACGGTGAAGGTGACATGCCAGCGGTCGTCGCCGCCGTCCCGCGGCACCAACCAGCCGACCGCGTCGGCGAACCCCGGCGGGGCGGAGATACCGTCCTGGCGCTCTTGGATGCCGGGGTCGACGGTGGCCTCGAGGTGGTCGCCGTATCCGGGACGCCGAATCATCGTCGCGAACCCCACATCGTCGAACTGCCACCCGAACAACGACGCGTAGAAGCCCTGGGCGGCCGCGGGATCGCCGGTGTGCAGGTCGCTGAAGTTCCAGCTGCCCGGCGCGTTGACGAGCTGCGCACCGAGACGTCGGCGCGGCTGCCACAGCCGGAATCGGGCGCCGCGCGGGTCGGCGCAACCGGCGAGGCGACCGCCAGGACCCGCGTCGACGGGCTCCTGGGTGATCGTCCCGCCTCTTTCACGTACCGACCGCGCGACGGCATCGGCGTCGTCGACGGCGACGTAGGTATTCCATTCCGCGTGCCTGCCTGGCCCGATTGCGGCGACGTCATGTCCGTCGAGCGATGCGATCAAATACGTGCCCGGCGCATCGGCGGGAATGGCATCCGAGAACGTCCAACCGAACAGCCCTTCATAGAAGCGGCGCGCGGTCTCAACGTCAGGCTGGTCGGTGTCGACCCAGCAGGGCACGCCGGCGGGATAAGTACGGTCTGCGGTCACGCTTCCTTATTACCAAAGCAATGCGAGTGATCGTGATATCGGCATATGTTGATATTCAGCTGGTGAGAGGAGTGATCTCGATGCGCATACCAGTTTCCAAAGCCCGAACCGGTTGTACCTGCAAATGCCACGGGTGTGCCGCGGGCCGACACTGCGGCAGCCCAGCCGCCGGTTGCCGCGTCAACAAGTAGACAGTCGGCAAACCCCAGCGTTCGCGGCCGCCAGCAAAGTTGCGAAGGGATAGCTGGGACTGGCAGGGGCTCCTTCAGATCGTCAACGTTGCGACCAGCCACTTTGCGTGGCCCACAGCCGGTTTCATCGACCGACGTTTTGATTGGCGAGAGCCGGGACGTGCCTCGTGAGCGGGAGCATCCCAGAGGTCGCCCAGACGCAGCCTGGACGACCGTGGGTGACGTACGGCCAGAAACCTGCTCGCCGACTCGGTCGGCTGAGGTCGCTTACTACCTGTTCGCCACCCCTCCCGGGGACCACTGTGCGAACTGCCAAGCTCGCAGCGACTGTCGCTCATCTACTACATGACTGCCCAACACCCGCGACTATGTCGCTGTGAGCTTGGCAGCACAGCACATCAACCTGCGGAGAGCTTCTCCAGAATCACCCGCAGCCCCTTGCCCGTTCGACGTCATCGCTGCACACCGACTCGGCGGCATGAGGTCGCTCGTTACTGCTAGGCGATCGACAGTGCGATGCCATCGAGAATGTCGTGCTCACTGACCACCAGCTCGTCGATACCGGACCGCTGCCCCAGCGCATTCGCCAGTTCTTCGACGATGATCGCGCCCCCGCCGATGACGTCGACCCTGCCTTCGTGCATGGGCCCCAGCGCAGCGCGTTGCGCACGCGTCATCGCGATCAGCGCATCGCAGACAGGCAGCAGATCGCCGAAAGCCGCACCGCGACAAGTGAATTGCCTCGGAATCGTAGATCGTCATCTTGTGCGCCAGCGCCGAGACGGTCGTCATGGTGCCCGCTACGCCCACCCAGGTGCGTGCGCGTTCGACGGGTACCACGCGCAACGCCTGCCCCAGCCCGTCTCGGACGACCTCACGTGCCGCGGCGACCTCGACCGCCGTCGGCGGATCGGAGTGCAGGCACCGCTCCGTCAGCCGCACACACCCGATGTCGGCGGAGAAGCTGGCCTCCACGTCGCGCACCCCGAGGACCACTTCGGTCGACCCGCCACCGAGGTCGACGACGACGAAAGGCCCTTCCGCGGTGTCCAATTCGTTCACCGCCCCGCGGAACGACAGTTCTGCTTCCTCCGTCCCGGTGATCACTTCGGCAACCGCACCCGGCACCACTGCTCCGAGAACCTCCGCGGTCATCGCGAAGAACACGTCACGGTTCGCAGCATCGCGAGTCGCGGAGGTGGCGACCATCCGCACCGTCGGCACCTCATGTCTGCGCAGCAACTGCGGCGTAGTCGGTCAGCGCCGTCCGGGTTCGGAAAAGCGCGTCGGGGGCGAATTGTCCGGTGGCATCGACCCCCTGGCCGAGGCGGACGATCCGCATCTCGCGATGTACGTCTGAAAGCTTGCCGTTCGTCGATGTCGGCGATCAGCAGCCGAATCGAGTTGGTGCCGCAGTCGATGGCGCCGACTCTGCTCATACGGTCCACGTCTCCCGCTCCAGAATTCCCGCCATCGCCGGCTCGGACGGCCAGCATCGCCAACGCCTCGTCGCCGAACGGGTTGACGCCAGGACCCTTGGCCAGCGAATGCGCGATCACCACATGCAGGCACTTCACCCGGTCGGGCATGCCGCCACCGGAAAACGTTGTGCCCAAAGGCTCTATCGCGTCACGCTCGGCGAGGTAGGACTCGTGCGCCCGGCGATATGCGGCGGCCAGATCGCGCGTCGTTCTGCAGCCGCTCGGTCATCTCCCGCATCAGGCCCGACGACTCGAGCCGACTGGCCGCGGCAGTCAGCGCAGGGTGCGTCAGGTAGTACAGCGTCGGAAATGGTGTGCCGTCAGGCAACTTCGGTGCGGTCTTGACGACGCCCGGCTCGCCGTTGGGACACCGGTAGACGATCTCCAGCACACCACGAGGTTCACGACCGAGTTGCTTGGCGATCGCCTCCAGATCCGCCGGCTCAACCACCGGGAGCGGGCGCATTGTTCGGGGCGGGCGGAACGGGCACGGAGGAACTGCGGGCCCCGGCGCCGGTGCGGGCGCAACACCGTACGGCGCATCGGCGATGGTGCCCCACAGCGCGGTGTACCAGGGCTGGTCGGGATCGGCGGTGGCCGGTTCCACTCCAGGCGTCGCCGGCACCGCGCTGCCAGGGGGAAGCTGCACCTGATACGGAATCTCGCCGGGCATCACGAATCCGAGACGTTCACGCGCCTGCGCGGCGATGAACACCGGGTCGGCCAGCTTGACCTTCTGCTGCTCGAGTTCGGCGATCTGTGCGCGCAGTTGTTCCTCGGTGGCCTCGAGTTGCTTCATCTCGGTGCGCTGCCCGAAGTAGGTGCGCACCGGCCCGGCAATGGTCAGCGTCAGCACACAGATGACCGCAGCCAGGATCGCGGCCCGCCGCGCCGCGGATCCGAACCGTTGCTCGGACTGCTGTTCCGCCGAGACCGCAATGGATTTCCGGATCGAGTCGCCGGTGTCGGTCGGCTCAGCTCGGTGGTGCCTCGGGTCGCGGGCTTCGGCTCGGTCGCGCGGGGCTCGCGGCGTGCGGGTGACGCGCCGCGCGGACGGCCCCGGGCTGCCTCGGACTTACCCGACTTCCTGGTCGAGAAGTCGGGGATCGCCGCTTCGGATCGGGCCGTTTCGCTTCTGGCACGGGCTATTTGGTCTCCACCGAATAGCGCGGGAATGCCAGGTCGCCCGCGTACCGGGCGGCGTCGCCGAGGGTTTCCTCGATGCGCAACAGCTGGTTGTACTTGGCGACGCGCTCGCTGCGGGCCGGTGCGCCGGTCTTGATCTGACCGCTGCCGACCGCGACGGCGAGGTCGGCGATCGTCGTGTCCTCGGTCTCGCCGCTGCGGTGGCTCATCATCGTGCGATAGCCGCTGTAGTGGGCGAGCGCCACCGCATCCAGCGTCTCGGTGAGCGTGCCGATCTGATTGACCTTCACCAGAAGTGCGTTGGCCGCGCCCGCGTTCGATACCGTCCTCGAGACGCTCGGGGTTGGTGACGAACAGATCGTCGCCGACGACCTGGACGCGGTCACCGATCGCTGCGGTCAGTGCCACCCAGCCGTCCCAGTCGTCCTCCGACAGCGGATCCTCGATCGACACCAGCGGATACGAATCGATCAGCCCGGCATAGAACTCGATCATCTGCATATCGGTCCGGGTCTCTTTCTCGAACTTGTAACCCGTTCCGTCGGTGAAGAATTCGGTCGCCGCAACATCAAGCGCGAGTGCCACATCCGCGCCCGCCTTGTAGCCAGCGCCCTCGATGGCCGTCAGGATCAGATCCAGTGCGGCCGTGGTGCCTGCGACGTCCGGAGCGAACCCGCCCTCGTCGCCAAGCCCGGTGGACAGACCCTGCTTCTTGAGCACCGACTTCAGCGAGTGGTACACCTCGGTGCCCCACCGCAGCGCCTCCTTGAAGCTGGGGGCGCCGATCGGGGCCACCATGAATTCCTGGACGTCGACGCCGGTGTCGGCGTGTGCGCCGCCGTTGAGGATGTTCATCATCGGCACCGGAAGGATGTGTGCGTTGGGACCGCCGAGGTATCGGAACAGCGGCAGCCCCGCGGATTCAGCCGCGGCCTTCGACACGGCCAGCGACACACCGAGGATGGCGTTGGCCCCGAGCCGGGACTTGTCCGGGGTGCCGTCGAGATCCAGCAGTGCCTGGTCGACGAGCCGCTGGTCGTCGGCGCTCAGCCCGATGACGGCGGGAGCGATCTCGTCGAGCACGGCCTCTACGGCCTTTTCGACGCCCTTACCGCCGTAGCGCGCGCCGCCGTCGCGCAGCTCGACCGCCTCATGTTCACCGGTGGATGCACCGGAAGGCACCGCGGCCCTGGCGAAGGTGCCGTCCAGCAGCGCCACCTCGACCTCGACCGTCGGGTTGCCACGGGAATCGAGGATCTCGCGGGCTCCGACCTGCTCGATGATGGGCACTGGCTTCTCCTTGGTCGTGTGTAGACGGACTTCGCGCCGAGGTTGAGCCTAGAGGTTGCGCCGCCGCGAGTCGTGCTCAGAGGGGATGTCCGTCCGCGTAGGCCGTCGCCCAGTCGCGCACGGTGCGCGCGTACTGGTCGGAATGGTTGTAGGCGCGCAAAGCGTCCATCCAGCCCCGCGGTTCGGCCAGGTCCTTGCCCCGCCAGCACAGGTAGCCCGCCGCCGACAGCGCCGCGTCGTCGAAGTTGTCCGGACTGATGACGCCGTCGTTGTTGGCGTCGACGCCGTACAGCTTCCAGGTGTCGGGGATGAATTGCATCGGGCCCATCGCCCGGGCATGGGTGGCGTCGCCGTCGAGTTCGCCACCGTCGTTGTCGATGATCTCGAGGTTGCCGTTGGTGCCGTCCAGGCGGACCCCGCGGATCGGCGGCGTCACGTCACCGTTGGAGGCGATCTTCGCGCCCCGGAACGTGCCGTGGTGGCTTTCCACCTCACCGATGCCTGCGAGCGTCGTCCACTCCAGGTGGCAGTCGGGGTTTTCCACCTCGGCCACCCGCGCCGCGTAGGCGTAGGCCTCCAGGGCCGCGATGGGAATGCCCAGCGCAGGGGCGCGTTCGGCGGCCCATTGACGCAGCTGATCGGCGGGACGACCCTTCGGCGTACGTGTCGATTTTGGGCACAGGATCACCCGCTGGAGGTGGCACACCCTCCGGAATTGGAATGCCCAGCTGCCATGAACAGCTAGAAGCCATGAGCAGCGCCGTCGCCCCCAATACAGCGACCGTCCGCAGCCAACGCACGCGCGACACCAAACTCCCTCGAAGCAACCTCGGTCACTGCCATCGTCCCATGTGCTCAGGACACTGTGGGAAGGCGTGGCCGACGCCTACGCCGCCTAATCCCGGTCAACCGGGATCATCGCGATTCGACGACCACCTCTTGATCTTGCAGTTCATCGCCATTCTCACCACCGCAGTCTTCGACCGCGACGTCGGCAGGCGTCGGGTTCCCAACATCCGCCGGTTCAGGTTCGGGGTCCGACGCTGCCGGCTCGGCCTGCCCTTCGTCGGCTGCGGCGTCCGGCGCAGGCCAGCGCGCTCGCCACTCGTCCTCGGCGATGTCGCCCAGTGAGGCCGCGTCGAGTTCCTCCGGCACGTCCGCCCCGCGTCGGCCGGCGGCGATCGCGAGCTCGGTCGTTCGCACGGTGTCCATGAACTCCAGGACCGACGAGCGCAATGCGTTCTCGGCGTCGACGTGTGCAGCAACGCTGACCGACGTCATGGACTCCGGTATCAGGTCGGCGGGCACGCCTGCTGCGGTCACCCGCTCAATTACCTTCTGCGCCAACGCCAATGCCGGTTGCCCGGTGGGCACGTCGTCCATGATCGAGCGCACGCCCTTACGCGACCGCTCCATGGCCTTGCGCTCTTCCCATTGGGCGAGCTGATCTTCCAGCGAAATCTCTTCGCCGGCGAGGACGGCAGGTACCCGGTTGACGAGCTTGCGGATGAGCGAATCCGCGACGTCGTCGATCGAGAAGGGATGCTCGGGGGCATCCTCGGCGATGCGGGCGTGAAAGAGCACCTGCAGCAACACGTCTCCGAGTTCGCCGCGCAACTCGTCAGCGTCGCCGCTGCGCACGCGCGTCGAAGACCTCGTAGGTCTCCTCCAGCAGATAGCGGCGCAGCGAATCGTGTGTCTGCTGGCTTTCCCACGGGCCTGACGTACGCAACTTGTCCATCATGGCCACGGCGTCCACCAGCCGCTCACCCGCCGAGGCACCCGGCGCCTCGATGAGCCTGTCCCCCGCCGCCAGTCGCGCCTTGACCGCTGGGTGCTGGGGGTCTGACGACAGCAGCACCGGCGCGTCCTCGTCTTCCGTCGCGCCGGAGAAACACGGCCTGGCCGCGGGCAGTGACCACGGCACCCTGACCGGCATCTCCTCGGTGTACTGCACGTCACCGGCAAGCAGGTCGATCGCTTCGACAGGCACCAGCGAGGGGCGGCGTGGGTCGACCAAGACGACTGTCATGCCGGGCTACACCCCCACGCGTTTCGATGAGACCGCTGATCTCGGTTATACCAACATTGCCAGACCTGACGCGCCTGGTGAGAACCGGCAGGGCTCCCTTCGACTTGCGTCACCGCGACACGCACCAAGAAGCCCGGTGGTTATCGCGTGATTTCGGTTTTGGGAATTGCTTAACCGCCTGGTAGACGATCGCCGCCCGCGGTTTGGACGACAACGCAACACCTTGACCCCCCGGCATGTATGTCGGGCCCCGCGGCCGCTGCGTTAACAGCGCTGCTCGATCCGAGGGGCGGTGTGAGCGGCCATTTAGGCGCGTTGACCAGGCGTTTTAGGTCGTCGAACCGTGACCCGAAATCATGTCGACACTGCCCCGCGCCTTTCCGTCCAGCACCAGAAGTCAGCGCCATCTGCACCAGTTCAAGATCACGAATGCGCGGCGCGGCGACACCGCCGCCCGCGCGGGGAATCGGCACCTGCACCGTCGACGTCGTCGCACGGTAGGTCGCGCTCGGATACAACCGCTTCAGACGCAGCTGTGCAGAATCGAGCAACTGCAACGGCGACAGCCTCAGCGTCGCTTCCGACACAGTGCTCATCTCGGTGACGCCGTAATGCCGGCACAGCAATCGCAACCTCGCCACCGCTACCAACCGCCTGGCGGGTTCGGGCAGCGGGCCGTACCGGTCGACGAGCTCGTCGATCACCGCATCCACCGCGGCGTCTTCGGCCGCCGCCGCCAGCCTGCGGTAGGCCTCCAATCGCAACCGGTCGCTGCCGATGTAGTCCGGCGGCAGATGCGCGTCGACCGGCAGATCGATCCGCACGTCCTTCGGTTCCTCGGGCGCCAGAACGGTTTTCCCGTCGGCCGCTGCCCGATAGGCCTCGACGGCCTCGCCGACCAGGCGCACGTACAGGTCGAAGCCGACGCCGGCGACGTGGCCGGATTGCTCTGCGCCGAGAACGTTTCCGGCACCGCGAATCTCGAGATCCTTCAACGCCACCGCCATACCGGCGCCGAGCTCGTTGTTCTGCGCGATCGTGGCCAGCCGGTCGTATGCGGTCTCGGTGAGCGGAACCTCCGGCGGATACAGGAAATACGCGTAGCCACGTTCGCGGCTGCGGCCCACGCGGCCACGCAGCTGATGCAACTGCGACAGCCCGAATGTGTCGGCGCGCTCGACGATCAGCGTGTTGGCGTTGGAGATGTCCAGGCCCGTCTCGACGATGGTGGTGCACACCAGGATGTCGAATTCGCGGTTCCAGAAGCCTTCCACCGTGCGCTCCAGCTGCTCCTCGGGCATCTGTCCGTGCGCGACGGCGACGCGGGCCTCGGGGACGAGCGCACTGACCCGCGCGGCCGCCTGGTCGATCGACCGCACCCGGTTGTGGATGTAGAAGACCTGCCCGTCGCGCAGCATCTCGCGCCGCAGCGCCGCGGCGACCTGCTTGTCGTCGTGCGGCCCGACGTAGGTCAGCACCGGGTAGCGCTCCTCGGGCGGGGTGAGGATCGTCGACATCTCCCGGATGCCCGCCAGGCTCATCTCGAGCGTGCGGGGAATCGGCGTGGCGCTCATGGTCAGCACGTCGACGTGGGTGCGCATCGACTTGATGTGCTCCTTGTGCTCGACGCCGAACCGCTGTTCCTCGTCGACCACGACCAGGCCGAGGTTCTTCCAGGTCACGGCGGTCTGTAGCAGCCGGTGGGTGCCGATCACGATGTCGACCGAGCCGTCCTTCATGCCGTCGAGCACCGCTCGCGACTCCGTGGCGTCGAGGTGAATCGCGACAAGCCCTTGACGGTGACCGGGAACCCGGCCATGCGCTGGGTGAAGGTCTGCAGGTGCTGGTCGGCCAGCAACGTCGTCGGCACCAATACGGCGACCTGCTTGCCGTCCTGCACCGCCTTGAACGCCGCCCGCACCGCGATCTCGGTCTTGCCGTAGCCCACATCGCCGCAGATCACCCGGTCCATCGGGACGGGCTTCTCCATATCGCCCTTGACCTCGGTGATCGCCGTGAGTTGGTCGACCGTCTCGGTGAATCCGAACGCGTCCTCCATCTCGGCCTGCCACGGTGTATCGGGGCCGAACGCGTGACCGGCCGACGCCTGCCGCTTGGCGTACAGCGAAACCAGCTCGGCCGCGATCTCCCGCACCGCTCGTCTGGCCTTGGTCTTGGTGTTCGCCCAGTCGCTGCCGCCGAGCCGGGACAGTGTCGGCGAT
Source organism: uncultured Actinomycetota bacterium (assembly GCA_963721195.1). Lineage (GTDB taxonomy): Bacteria > Actinomycetota > Actinomycetes > Mycobacteriales > Mycobacteriaceae > Mycobacterium. Next base: position 642,122 of record CAVRIH010000006.1, read on the forward strand.
TCCCCGCCGACGTAGCGCGACAGCTGATCCAGCGAGTCCATCGGGACATACAGCCGGTCCGAACCGCCGCCACGCTTGCTCGATGCGTATTCGAGCACCAGGTATTCGCGGCGGGCGCCGCCGACGACCCGCTCGGTCATCTCGACGAACCTGCCGATGCCGTGCTGGTCGTGTACCACCAGGTCGCCCGCGGTCAGTGCCAGCGGATCGACGACGTTGCGCCGCTTGGCGGCCAACCGCTTGCCCTCGGCAGCCGCGGCCCTGTTGCCCGTCAGGTCGGTTTCGGTGATCACCACCAAGTTGGCGCCCGAGACCACGACACCGTCGTGCAGCGGGCCCTTCAGCACGCCGACCACGCCCTGATTGGGAACAGCACCTGCGTCCAAAAGACTTGCGGGAGTGTCAGATTCAGCGAGTTGCTCGATGAGGCGGTGCGCGGTGCCGGTGCCGGGGGTGACAACCGCCGCGTAGCCGCCCGTCGCGACGTGGCCGCGCAGCATCGCGAAGATCTCCTCGACGTTCGCCTGACTTCCCCTCGCCGACGGTGCCGGCCGGATGTCGATCTCCAGCGCCGACTCGTCGGACAGCTGGCTCAGCGTCCACCACGGGTGGCCGCCGTCACGGGCCGCGGTGCGGGCGTCGTTCAACTCGATGAATCCCGATGCACCCATCGCCTCCAGGTCGATCGGCGCGTCACCACCGACCGCCGCCGTCGACCAGGACGCCTCCAGAAACTCCCGGCCTGTCTTGATCAGGTCGGCCGCGCGGGTGCGGACCTTCTCGGGGTCGCAGATCAGCACCGGCGCGCCGGCGGGCAGGTGTGCAGTCAGCGTCGCCAGGTCGGTGGGCCGCAGCAGCGGCAGCAGCGCCTCCATGCCGTCGACGGGGATGCCCTCGGACAGCTTGGCGAGCATGTCGGGCACGCTGCCGGAAACGGTGTTGTCGGCCACCGGATGCTCGGCGGCCAGCTTCGCCGCGCGGTCGCGGACGTCGTCGGTCAGCAGCACTTCGCGGCACGGCACGGCGATCAGCGCCTCGACGTCGATCTCCGGGATGGACCGCTGGTCGGCGACGGAGAACATCCGCATCTCCGAAACCTCGTCGCCCCAGAACTCGATACGCACCGGGTGCTCGGCCGTGGGCGGGAAGACGTCGAGGATGCCTCCGCGCACCGCGAACTCGCCGCGCTTACCGACCATGTCCACGCGCGTGTACGCCAGATCAACCAGCCGGGCGATCACATTTTCGAATTCGGCCTCGGCTCCGACGGTCAACGTCACCGGCTCGATGTCCGCCAGATCCGGAGCCATCGGCTGCAGCAGCGACCTCGTGGTCGTCACGACGACCCGCAGCGGCGGACCGAGGCGCGCGTCTTCCGGATGGGCGAGCCGGCGCAGCAGCATCATCCGCGCACCGACGGTGTCGACGCCCGGGGACAGCCGCTCATGCGGCAGCGTCTCCCACGACGGGAACAGCGCGACCGCGGCACCGAACACGGCCTGCAGTTCGGCGGTCAGGTCGTCGGCTTCCCGGCCGGTCGCGGTGACCACGAGCAACGAGCTCGCCTGTGCCAGCGCGGCGGCGACGAACACCCGCGCGCCCGCGGGTCCGACGACGGAAAGGTCGACGGGCCTTTCGGCGGCGCGGCGGGCGACCTCCTGGAGGGAGGGGTCGCGCAACGCCAATTCAACGATCCCCGCGATCGGGGTCTGGGCATGGTTGATCCCCGATGCGGTCATGATGTCCCCATTCTAGGGACGCCGAGTTGGGTGAAGTTTCCCGCGCTGAGCGCGGGTAGATGCGCCGAGTCCCTACTCGTCCAGCAGCGGCGGGTCGTCTTCGAGGTGCATCAGGCCGTTCCAGCACAGGTTGACCAGATGTGCGGCGACGACCTCTTTCTTGGGTTCCCGCACATCCAGCCACCACTGCGCCGTCATCGAGACCGACCCGACCAACGCCTGCGCGTACAGCGGCGCCATCTCGGGGTCCAGCCCGCGGCGGGAGAAGTCCCCGGCCAGGATCGAGGACACCTGGTTGACGGCCTCGTTGAGCAGCGTCGAGTACGTGCTGCCGGACGTGATCGACGCCGGGGAGTCGCGAATCAGGATCCGGAAGCCGTCGGTGCGCTCGTCGACGTAGGTCAGCAGCGCGAGCGCGACCCGCTCGATGCGCAACCGGGATCGATTGTTGGTCATCCTGGTCAGCGACGAGGTGATTCCGTCCAGCAGCGCCGACATTTCGCGGTCGACCACCACCGCGTACAGGCCCTCCTTACCGCCGAAATGCTCGTAGACGACAGGTTTGGAGACGTTCGCACGCTGTGCGATCTCCTCGATCGAGGTGCCTTCGTAGCCGCGCTCGGCGAACAGCGATCGGGCGATCTCGATGAGCTGGTGCCGTCGCTCTGCGCCGGTCATCCGCGCGCGGGGTACACGCACTTCCTTATCGGGCGCTGCCACGGCTTTCAGAGTAGGCCCTTCGACTAGCATCACGAGTTGATCGATCCGTCGTGGTGTAATCGGCAGCACCTCTGATTTTGGTTCAGAAAGTTCAGGTTCGAGTCCTGGCGACGGAGCAACCTTGGGCCAGCGACCAGTGGCACGGACCTTCGAAGGATCCAGATGAGCAACCAGCAGCGCGATGCCGCGGTCGTGGTCTTGGCCGCGGGCGCAGGCACGCGGATGCGCTCGGACACCCCGAAGGTGCTGCACCCACTTGCCGGTCGCAGCATGCTGGCGCACGCCCTGCACGCCGTGGCGAAGACGGCGCCGCAGCACCTCGTCGTGGTCGTCGGCAAGGACCGCGACCAGGTGGTGCCCGCGGTCGAGGAGCTCGCCGGTGACCTCGGCCGAGCTATCGACGTGGCAGTCCAGGACGAGCAACTGGGCACCGGCCACGCCGTCGCGTGCGGTCTGACCGCGCTGCCCGCCGACTTCACCGGCACCCTCGTGGTCACCTCAGGTGACGTCCCGCTGTTGGACGCCGAGACGTTGGCCGACCTGATCACCGCCCACAGCGGCGAGTCCGCGGCGGCGACGGTGCTGACGACGACGCTGCCCGATCCGACGGGCTACGGCCGCATCGTGCGCACTCCGGAAAGCGCGGGTGGGGATCTGCTGAGCATCGTCGAACAGGCCGACGGCAGCCCGTCGCAGCTGGCGATCACCGAGGTCAATGCCGGGGTCTACGCGTTCGACATCACCGCGTTGCGCTCTGCCTTGAGCCGGTTGAGCTCGGACAACGCCCAGCAGGAGCAATACCTGACCGACGTGATCGCCATTGTTCGGTCCGACGGCCACGTGGTGCGGGCCAAACACGTCGACGACGCCATGCTGGTCGCCGGCGTCAACGACCGGGTGCAGCTGGCCGAATTGGGCGCCGAACTGAACCGCCGCATTGTGGCCACACACCAGCGCGCCGGGGTGACGATCACCGATCCGACCACCACATGGATCGACATCGACGTGACCATCGGCCGCGACACCGTCGTGTACCCCGGCACGCAGCTGCTGGGCGCCACCCGCATCGGCGGACGCTGCCAGATCGGCCCCGACACCACGCTGACCGACGTCACCGTCGGCGACGAGGCGATGGTGGTCCGCACCCACGGCAGTCAATCGGCGATCGGTGGGGGCGCCGCCGTCGGCCCCTTCGCGTACCTGAGGCCCGGCACGTTGCTGGGCGCCGACGGCAAGCTTGGCGCCTTCGTCGAGACGAAGAACTCCACGATCGGGGCGGGCACGAAGGTGCCACACCTGACCTACGTCGGCGACGCGGACATCGGCGAGCACAGCAATATCGGCGCGTCCAGCGTGTTCGTCAACTACGACGGCGAGACCAAGAGCCGCACCACGATCGGCTCACATGTGCGCACCGGATCCGACACGATGTTCGTCGCGCCGGTCAGCATCGGCGACGGCGCCTACACCGGCGCGGGCACCGTGGTGCGAGAGGACGTGCCGCCCGGAGCGCTGGCGGTGTCAGCCGGCCCCCAACGAAACGTCGAGGGCTGGGTGTCACGCAAGCGGCCCGGATCCGAGGCCGACAAGGCGGCGCGCCGGGCGGGATCGGGCCCAGCCGAGGCGTCATCCAGTCCTTCCGGCGAACAACGCAGCCCGGACGACCCCGCATAGCCGTGAGCCGGTTGCCAGGTGTTGGTTATCTGGCAACCCGTACGATTGAGCCGACATCGATCCCGAGTAATGAGGGCACCGTGGGCACCGAGTGGACCGACAACCGCAAAAATCTGATGCTGTTCTCGGGTCGCGCGCACCCCGAACTGGCTGAGCAGGTCGCTAAAGAGCTCGACGTTCACGTCACCGCGCAGACGGCTCGCGACTTCGCCAACGGCGAGATCTTCGTCCGCTTCGACGAGTCGGTCCGCGGCTGCGATGCGTTCGTGCTGCAGTCCCACCCCGCGCCGCTCAACCAGTGGCTGATGGAACAACTGCTTATGATCGACGCGCTCAAACGCGGCAGCGCCAAGCGAATCACGGCGATCCTGCCGTTCTACCCGTACGCCCGCCAGGACAAGAAGCATCGTGGCCGCGAGCCGATCTCGGCGCGGCTGGTCGCCGACCTGCTCAAGACCGCGGGCGCGAACCGGATCCTCACGGTCGATTTGCACACCGACCAGATACAGGGCTTCTTCGATGGTCCCGTCGACCACATGCGGGCTCAGAAATTGCTGACGGGCTATATCGCCGAGAACTACGCCGATCACGACATGGTCGTGGTCTCCCCCGACTCGGGCCGCGTGCGCGTCGCCGAGAAGTGGGCCGACGCGCTTGGCGGCGTTCCCCTGGCCTTCATCCACAAGACCCGCGACCCGCTCGTGCCCAACCAGGTGAAGTCCAACCGTGTCGTCGGTGATGTGAAGGGCAAGACCTGCATCCTCACCGACGACATGATCGACACCGGTGGCACCATCGCCGGTGCCGTGAACCTGCTGCGCGCCGACGGCGCCAGCGACGTCATCATCGCCGCCACCCACGGCGTGCTGTCGGATCCCGCGGCGCACCGGCTCGCGGACTGCGGTGCACGTGAGGTCATCGTCACCAACACACTGCCGATCGGCGACGAGAAACGCTTCCCGCAGTTGACCGTGCTTTCGATCGCACCTCTGCTGGCCAACACCATTCGCGCGGTGTTCGACAACGGTTCTGTCACCAGCCTTTTCGACGGATCGGCGTAGTGTGCCCGACTCGACCATCTATCACAACCCGAAGTGCAGCACGTCGCGCAAAACTCTGGAGCTGTTGCGGGACAACGGCATCGAGCCGACGGTGGTTCAGTACCTCAAGACACCTCCCACCCGCGCCGAGCTCGTGAAGATGATCAAAGATGCGGGTATCGACGTGCGCACGGCGGTCCGTAAACGTGAATCGCTGTACGGAGAACTGAAACTCGCCGATGCCAGCGACGACGAACTGCTTGACGCGATGGCCCAGCACCCGATTCTCATCGAGCGGCCATTCGTCGTGACCCCGAAGGGCACCCGGCTGGCCCGGCCGATCGACGCGGTACGCGAGATTCTGTGAGAGTTCGCCACTGCGTGGTAGCCGCCGCGCTGGCGGTAGCCGCCGCATCGGGCTGCGCGCAGGAACCGCCTGACTACCAGTCGATCTGGTCGACATCGCCGACGACTATAACCCCGACGAGCACCGAACCGGGGGTGCCGATCGCGGCATACCTGGAGCAGAAGGGTGTCGTCGGTGAACCCATCCCGGCGGACAAGCTCACCGATCTGACGGTGACGTTCCCGACGCCGCCCGGCTGGAAGCCCTTCGTCAACTCGAATCTGTCGCCGGGCACGCGGGTGATCGCCAAGGGCAACACCTATCCGACAGCGATGGTGATCGTGTTCAAGCTCAACGGTGACTTCGATGTCAACGAAGCCATCACGCACGGCTACGCGGACGCCGAACTGTCGGAGAACTTCAAGCGCCTCAACGCCTCGATGGACAACTTCAAGGGTTTCCCGTCGTCGATGATCGAGGGCAGCTACGACCTCAACGGCTCCCGCATGCACACCTACAGCCGCATCGTCATCGCGACCGGAGCCCCACCGGCCAATCAGCGATACCTTGTGCAGTTCACGGTGACGGGCTACGCGGACAAGGCCGTTGAGGAGGCGCCCGATATCGAGGCGATCATCAAGGGCTTCAACGTCGCGGCGCCGAAGGCGCCCCCGCCTCGCTGATTTCCGCGAAATGGAATTCCAGCAGCGAAAGTACGAGTGAAGGCCTGCTGGAATGCAATTTCGCGAACTCAAGGCCGCCAACCGCGGGAGAGCATCGCGTTCCAGGCCCGTCGGACAATGTCTCTGGGATGGTCTTCTTTGATGACGCGAAGGACGATCCAGCCGAGGCTCTCGATGACCGGTATGACCCGCTGATCCTTCACGTATTGCACGCGAGACGTCTGATGCTGCTCACCGTCGTACTCGGCGATGACCTTGAACTCCTCCCAACCCATGTCTACGGTGCGGAGGACGTTGCCGAATTGATCGAGTATCGGTATCTGTGTCCGGGGTCTGGGTAGGCCTGCGTCGATGTAGAGCAATCGCAGCCATGATTCGCGTGGCGATGCGGCGCCACCGTCAACTAACGGGATGAGCTTCTTGAGCATCTTGACTCCGCGAGCACCGCGATAGCGCTTGGCCATCACCAGGACCTCTTCATCCGAATATGCGGCGGTACGCATCTGGGCGTCCAGCCTTGCCAATGCGGGACCACGAGGCTGGTAGCGGCCCAAGTCGAACGCAGTTCGAGCCGGCGTCGTCACCGGCAAGCCCCGGATGATTTCGATCTCGTCGTGGGCGATGCGTTCATTGCGCGCGACGATCCCGTCGGGCGGGTGTGCGCTGTTGTAGATGAGCTCAGTGGGAACGTCGACAACATCGACCCACTCCGCGCCATGCAGTGCCGACGCGGCCGACGTCAGCAATGATCCCTTCGCCGCTTCGACCACAGCCACGCGCCCAGGGCGCGGTCATACAACGTCAGTGCCCGCCCCTTGCGAGCATGCACGTTTGGAAACATCGGTCGATACCAGCGCGCTAGCTCATGGCGCGTCACGATGTTGGCCGCGAAGGCCTCCGTGCCAATGAATACTCCCCCATGGCGTCATGCTGGTCTGGGGCACCGACATTTCTGTCCACCCTCCGCGAGGTTGCATCCTCGCAGGCGTCTGCTCGTACTTTCGCTGCTGGAATGCCATTTCGCGGCATATAGGGTGGCGCCATGACTGAATGGACCTCCGCCGACCTACCGTCCTTCGCCGGACGGACCGCCATCGTCACCGGTGCCAACAGTGGTCTGGGCCTGATCACCGCGCGTGAACTGGCCCGCGTCGGGGCGAAGACGATCTGCTGTGCGCAACACGGCCAAGGGCGACGAGGCCGCCGCGTCCATCACCGGGGACGTCGAGGTGCGCTCGCTGGACCTGGCAGGACCTTGCGTCGGTGCGAGCCTTCGCCGATGGGGTCGACAGCGTCGACGTGTTGGTGAACAACGCCGGCGTCATGGCCGTCCCGTACGCGCTGACCGTCGACGGGTTCGAGCGCCAGATCGGCACCAACCACCTCGGCCACTTCGCGTTGAGGAACCTGCTGCTCGCCGAAGATCACCGAACGGGTGGTGACGGTGTCGTCGCAGTTGCACATGTTGGGCTGGATCAGCCTCAAGGATCTCAACTGGGAAGGCACGTCCGTATCGGCCTGGCTGGCCTATGGGCAGTCCAAGCTCGCGAACCTGCTGTTCACCAGCGAGCTGCAACGCCGCCTCGCCGCGGCGGGGTCGCAGGTGAAAGCGCACTCGGCCGCATCCCGGCTACTCCGCGACCAACCTGCAGGGCCACAGTGGCGGCAAGATCGGCAACGCGTTGATGTCGATCGGCAACCGGATGGCCACCGATGCCGACTTCGGGCGCCCGCCAGACGCTGTACGCGGCGTCTCAGGACCTGCCGGGTGACAGTTTCATCGGCCCGCGCTTCGGTATGCGCGGCCCCACCCGGCGCGTCGGGCGCAGCCCGCTGGCCCGCAGCGCAAAGACCGCTACTGCGCTGTGGGACCTGTCCGAGCAGCTCACGGACACCAAATTCGGACTCTGATTTGGGGTTGAGCAGCAGCTCCGGTTACCCGGGCCGCTAATCACGGCGAGGGTGGTCCGGCCACCGTTATCGACGCGAACCGATCTCAGAGGTTGCGCCCTGGCCGTGCTCGACACACGACTCAGGAGCAGAACCGATGGCCAAGAACGCGCCGAACAACCTTCCCGCAGCGGTCCGCAAGGAAACCGGTAAGGGTGCTTCTCGCCGCGCGCGGCGCAACGGCAAGGTGCCCGCAGTCCTTTACGGTCACGGCAGTGATCCGCAGCATCTCGAGCTCAACGCCCATGACTTCGCCGCGGTGCTGCGCCATGCCGGCACGAACGCGGTGCTCACCCTCGACATCGAGGGCTCCGAGCAGCTCGCGCTGACCAAGGCGCTCACCCTGCATCCGATCCGCCGCAGCATCGAGCACGCCGATTTGCTGGTCGTGCGCCGCGGCGAGAAGGTCACCGTCGAGGTCAACGTTCTCGTCGAGGGCGAGGCGATCCCCGGCACCCTGGTCACCCAGGAGGCGAACACCATCACCATCGAGGCCGACGTGCAGTCGATCCCGGAAAACCTCACCGTGTCGGTCGAGGGTGCGGACATCGGCACGCAGTTCACCGCCGGCTCGATCCCGCTGCCTGATGGTGTTTCGCTGGTGTCCGACGCCGAGATGCTCGTCGTGAACGTGGTGGCCGCCCCGACTGCGGAGGATCTTGAGGCTGAGGGCGCCGGCGAGGCCGCGGAGGGTGAAGCCGAGGGCGAAGCAGCCGAAGGTGAAGCAGCCGAGGGTGAGGGCGAGGCCGGCGAAGAGGCATCCGCCTCGGAATCCGAGTAGCTTTCCATGGCCGAGCCCCAACTCGTGGTCGGCCTCGGCAATCCTGGCCCGCAGTACGCCACCACGCGGCACAACCTCGGCTTCCTTGTGGCCGACATCCTGGCCGACCGCATCGGCTCGGGGTTCAAGGCGCACAAGAAGTCGGGGGCCGAGATCGTCACGGTCAGCTCGCCGGCCGTGCTGTGGTGCTCGCCAAACCGCGCTGCTACATGAACGAATCCGGGCGTCAGGTCGCGCCGCTGGCCAAGTTCTATTCGGTGGCGCCTGCCGGCAACATCATCGTCATCCATGACGAACTCGACATCGACTTCGGGCGGATCCGGCTGAAGTCCGGCGGCGGTGTGGCTGGCCACAATGGCCTGCGCTCGGTCGGATCTGGACTGGGCGCCAACGACTTTGCGCGGGTCCGCATCGGGATCGGTCGTCCGCCCGGACGGATGGAGGGTGCGGCGTTCGTGCTCAGCACCTTCACCTCCGCCGAGTGGAAAGAGGTGCCGACGATCTGTGCGCAGGCCGCCGACGCCACCGAACTGCTGATCTCGCAGGGCTTGGAGCCGGCGCAGAACACCGTGCACGCCTGGGGCTAGCGGCTAGCCGTGCGTCTGGCTCGCCAACGTGTTGATCGGCGCCTCGGTGGTCAGCCGGTCGGCCACGAATTGTGCTGCCTGCGTTGTCAATCCGGACTCGACATACAAGCTGTGCGCTGGCCTGTCGTCGCCGTTGGAGCACACGGGGTCGGCTCCGTTGCACAGGTCGATGGTCTTGTAGCCGTACTGCGGGCTCAACGCGGTCAGCGGGCCACCGAGCAGTCGAATGGATGGGTTACCGAACACCGCAACTGCAGCGACGTGGTCGGCGACCGCTGCCGGCATCGGCTGGGTGAAGCCGAGCGTCGGCTGGTTGGCGATCGCGATGGCGTCGATGACTGCCGCGCCCTGCGAGTACCCGCCGAGCACGATTTTGGTGTCCGGGCAGGTGGCGGCGGTGTTCTGGACGAACAAGCTGGGCGTCGTTGGCGCCCTCCGCTGCGCGCGAGGAAGTCCCGGTTGGCCGGATAATTGACGGCATACACCGCCACTGATTTGTCGGGAATCTGCGATCGAAGCGCGTCGACGAACGCGTCGCCGACACGTCCGGCCCCGGCCGGCTCACCGGTGCCGCGTGCGAACACCACCTGAACGTCCGGGACACGCAGGCAGGCTGCGCCGAGGCGACAGCAGCACCGCCAGGGCAGCACAGCGGGTGCGACCAACGTCACACCCGAAATCAGC
>CAVRIH010000007.1:0-310323 GCA_963721195.1 uncultured Actinomycetota bacterium
GGCAGACTGTGGTTGTGGAGGAGCGGTTCCCGGGCGAGCTGGAGACGTTGCGTGCCGACAATATGCGCTTGCGTCGACTACTCAAACTGAGCGAAGAGCAGGCCCGCGCGGCAGATCCAGATCAAGCCACCCTGACCGGAGCACCGGAATCGCCGGTCAACATGAGATCGGCGCCCGAAGACAAGGTCCGCTTCTTCTTCGATTTGTTTCGATGTCGCTCCGACGTTTACGCGCTGCGTTGGGAGAATCGCCGCGACGGTCGATCCGGTTGGATGCCGGCCATTCGCGGCTACTGGCGCAAGGGCATGAACCGCGCCGACGCCCCGTATCTTCCTTTGACCCCCGACGTCATCGGACAACACCTACGCGGCGACGTTCATATCGGCCTCTATCCGCTTGGCGACGATGACACATGTTGGTGGGTCACGGCAGACTTCGACAAACAGGCCGCAATGCTCGACGCACTGGCCTATATGAAAGCCGCACGGGCCTACCAAGTTCCAGCTGCGTTGGAGGTGTCGCAGTCGGGGCGGGGTGCGCACGTTTGGATCTTCTTCGCCCAAGCCACGTCGGCGGCAACTGCGCGCGGTATCGCGACCAGCCTGCTGGGCGAGGCCTTCCAACTCCGCGGCAGCATGCACCTCAGCAGCTATGACCGACTGTTTCCCTCCCAAGATGTCCACACTGGCCGCGGCATGGGGAACCTCATCGCCGCACCGCTCAACGGCAAACGCCGCCAACACGGCACAACACTATTCCTCGACCCCGCCACGCTGGAACCCTTCGACGACCAATGGGCCTACCTGTCGAGTATCGCGCGGCTGTCGCATAAGGAAGTGGCCACACTCGCTCGCAGTCTGCCCGATCCGCAATTCGGCCACCGTGTGCGCAGACTGCAGTTACCCACCTCGTCGAAAATCGTGCCGAGGCCCGCAGCGATCGTCCGGGCGACTTTCACATCCCGACTTACCCTGACCGCCAACGATTTAGGTCCAGCCATGATCGCGGCCGTCAAACATGCTGCCTCAATCCGCAATCCCGAGTTCGATGCCCGCCAGCGCGCTCGACGCAGCACTTGGGACACTCCGCGCTTTCTCTACAGCTACGACGAGACAGCCGACGGCGACCTCGTCCTGCCGCGCGGGCTGTACACACTTCTGGTGGAACTGATTGATTCAGCCGGCAGTACGTTGCACATCGCCGACGAGCGAGCCCGCGGCGAGAGTCACGAATTCAGGTGCCTAACCGCGCTCAGGAGCGAGCAGGCCGGCGCCTCCCGCCAACTCGTTGACGAAGATGCAAGCGTGCTGATCGCACCTCCCGGCTCCGGCAAGACGGTGATCGCCTGCGCCGCCATCGCTTCCCGTGCCACGTCGACACTCATCCTGGTCGACCGCAAAGCCCTGGCGGACCAATGGCGTGACCGGTTGCACAAGCACCTCGGATTCAAGTGCGGACAGATCGGAGGTGGGCGATCCAAGACCACCGGCGTCATTGACGTCGCACTGCTACCCACACTGGCCCGCCGCGACAACATCGAAGAGCTCACCGCTAACTACGGTTTCGTTATCGTCGACGAATGCCACCACATCGCCGCAAGCGCCTTCTTCCACGTTCTCAATCGAATACCCGCCCGATACTGGCTGGGACTCACCGCCACACCCGAGCGCCGCGACGGGCTTGAAGACCTCATCTACCACCAACTCGGATCACATCACGTAACCATCGAAGGGCCAGCTGCCGGCCAGCTTCCCTCAGCGGATACCGACCTGCTCGCACCGCACCCCGTCCTCTGCCTGCATCCCACCAAGTTCCGCTATACCGGGCAGGCCGATCCGAGCGCCCCGGGCGGAATGGCCGAGATCTACCGAGCACTGATCGCCGATGAAGCTCGGCTCACACAGATCGTTGCCGACGTCCTTGCCGCTCACACTGACGGTGCCAACATCCTCGTACTCACCACGTGGGTCGACCACCTCAACGAGATTGCCGAACGACTCCGCAATGCTGGTAAGTCAGTCGTCGTGCTGAGCGGCCAAATGAAGGCGCGCCAACGCCGCGAGGTCTCCGAACAACTCGCCAACCACACCGCCGATACCGAGCCCTTGCTAATCGTCGGCACCAGCTCGTTCATCGGCGAGGGATTCGACTGCCCTGCCCTGGACACGCTGTTCCTCGCCGCCCCAATCACCTTCAAGAACCGACTCGTCCAATACGTCGGGCGCATCACCCGACCCCACCCCACCAAGACCACCGCGACCGTGCACGACTATCACGACGAACTCACCCCAGTAATCGCCTCATCACTACGAAAACGCGCACCCGGCTACACCAAACTGGGCTTCCCAGACCCCAGAAAACTGGTCCGATAAGCGTCGCCGGCCAGTAGGGCAGGCGACCCAGCGATCACAGGATCATTCGTCGCCATTGACAGCTTCCGCGGACTTTCCGGGCCGATGTAGCAACCTTGATCGGTTGCCCAAAACTCACCTGTGTCGGGCGCTACCAGGAAGATTCGAGGGCGCTCAACGATGGTCAGCAAAGGCTAATGTTCACAAATCCGTTCACAAGCGGCATGAAAATGACCCCAGAGGTCGCCCTCTGGGGTCATTTCCGCTGGTAGCGGGGACAGGATTCGAACCTGCGACCTCTGGGTTATGAGCCCAGCGAGCTACCGAGCTGCTCCACCCCGCGTCGGGTAAACGTAAGGTTACCGAAGCCGTGTGCACGTCAGGTGGACGCTCACAAATGAGTGCTCACGGCTGCGCGCCGGAGCGTGCGCGAACTCCTGGGAAATCCGCGGCGTGTCGACCTCAGACACGCTACGCTCGCGAGGTTGGGGCCACACGGAAGGGGCTAGCGCGCCGACTGGTACTTCTTCACCGCGTCGTCAAGGCGTTGCAGCGCTTCGCCGTACTGGCCGAAGTCGCCGCCCTGTTGGGCCTGCTGCAGCCCGTCAAGCGCAGTGTTGATCTCCTGCAGCGCAGCGGCTTTGGCTGGCGACAACTGCACGGGACCGCCCGGCGGCACGGCCGCCGCCGGGACTTGTGCCTCGGGTGCGCGTTGATTCCCGGGCGGCTGCGCAGCTGGCCGCTCCCCATCAGGACCTGGCGTCGCGGCTTGAGGTCGCCCATTCACCGGTCCCGTCGGCGCAGGGCCGGTGGCAGTGGCGTCCGCGCCCGGCCCGAACAGCTCGGTGAGCGCATCTCGCACCGTCGGGCCGTAGCCGACCTTGTCGTTGTACATCATCGCCACCCGAATCAGCCGGGGGTACGACGACGCTGCGTCGCTCGCACCAGGCGAGGCGTACACCGGCGCGACATAGAGCAGCCCACCCTGAGCGACAGGCAGCGTGAGCAGATTGCCCCACCGGATGCGGTTCTGGTTGTCACGGCCGATGACACCGAGATCCTGGCTCACTGCGGTATCGGTGCTGATCGCGTTGAACGCCAACTTCGGGCCGTTCACCTGGCCGGGAATGGTCAGCACGGTGAGCTTGCCGTAGGTATCGGGGTCGGAACTGGCGCTGATGTAGGCGGCCAAAAAGTCGCGGCGGAACCGGTTCATCGCACTGGTCAGCTGGAACGATGCCGAATTATCGTTGGCTGCAAGGTCTTTGGCGACGATATAGTACGGCGGCTGATAGCTGCTCGCCGTCGGGTTCGGATCCAGCGGGACGTCCCAGAAGTCCGATGTGGAGAAGAACGTCACCGGGATCGTCCACGTGGTACTTGGCCAGCAGCGCGCGCTGAACCTTGAACAGATCCTCGGGGTAGCGCAGGTGCTGTTGCAGTTCAGGGGTGATGTCACTCTTGGGCTTGACCGTATCCGGGAACACCTTCATCCATGCCTGCAGCACCGGATCCTGCTCGTCCTGTGCATACAGCGTCACCGTGCCGTCGTACGCGTCGACGGTCGCCTTCACCGAGTTGCGGATATAGGACACCTGCTTGTCGACCTGCAGCCGGTTGGCAGCCACCTCGCTGGAGTCCGCCGTGGCGCTCGACAGCGTCGTCAACTGCGAGTACGGGTAGTTGTCCAGTGTGGTGTAGCCGTCCACGATCCACACCATCTTCTTGTTCACGATGGCGGGGTAAACCGTGGTGTCGGTGGTCAGCCACGGCGCAGCCGCTTCGACACGCTCGGCCGGATCGCGGTTGAACAGGATCTTGCTGTTCTCGCCGATCACGTTGGAGAACAGGAAGTTCCGCTCGGCGAACTTGTAGGCGAACAACGAGCGCGTCAGCCAACTGCCGATCGGCACACCGCCGCTGCCGCCGTAGGTGTAGTTCTTGGTCTCGGTGTTGGTTTCGTAGTCGTATTCGCGGTCGGCGTCGCCGTTCTTGCCGACGATCGCGTAATCCGCCGCGGCGCTGGCGATCACCGGACCGAAATAGATCCGCGGCTGATCCAGCGGGGCGGGCCCCGGCGAGACGACGCTGCCATTCGCGCCGACGACACTGGCCAGGAACTCCGGGTACCCGCCGTTCTGGTTGGGGTCGTTGGCGACTCCGCGAACGGTGTTGGCCGGCGAGGCGATGAAACCGTTGCCATGCGTGTAGACGGTGTGCCGGTTGATCCAGTCGCGCTGGTTGTCGATCAGCCTGTCGGGATTGAGCTCGCGGGCGGCGACGACGAAGTCACGCAGGTTTCCGTCTCGTCCCGTGTAGCGGTCCATCGCCAAGTGGTCCGGGAAGTAGTAGAAGTTCTTGCCCTGCTGGAACTGGGTGAACGCCGGGCTGACGATCGTTGGGTCGAGCAACCGGATGTTCGACGTCGTCGCCCGGTCCGAGGCCACTTGCTGCGCCGTCGTCTGAGCATCTCCGCTGTAGTCGCGGTACGTGACGGTTTCGTCGGTCAACCCGTAGGCCTGTCTTGTGGCCGTAATGCTTCTGCTGATGTATTCGCTTTCCTTCTGCGCCGCGTTCGGCTTGACGCTGAACTGCTCGACCACCAATGGCCACCCGGCGCCGATCACCAGTGACGACAACAGCAGCAGCACCACGCCGATGGCGGGGATTCGCAAGTCGCGCAACACAATCGCAGAGAAGACCGCAGCCGCGCAGATGACGGCAATGGCCATCAGGATCAGCTTCGCGGGCAGCACCGCGTTGATGTCGGTGTAGCCGGCGCCGGTGAACGGCTTGCCGCTGCGGGTGTGGCTCAACAGTTCGTAACGGTCCAGCCAGTACGCGACGGCCTTGAGCAGCATCAGGATGCCGACCAATGTGATCAGCTGTATGCGCGCGGCACGGCTCAGCGCTCCGCTGCGACCCGACAACCTGATACCACCGAAGAGGTAGTGGCCCAACAGGTTCGCGATGAACGCCAGGAATGTGGCGACGAACAGGAAGGTCAGCACCAGCCGGTAGAACGGCAGATCGAATGCATAGAAGCCGAGGTCCATGCCGAACTGGGGGTCGTTGATCCCGAAGCTGCCGCCGTGCAGGAACAGCTGGATGCGAGTCCAATAGCTTTGCGCCACAAGGCCGGCGAGTCCGCCGATGATCACCGGGACGAGGATGCCGACGAGACGCAACCGCGTCATCACCGCGGTGCGGTAACGGGCGACGGGATCGTTGGGCCCGTTGGTCGGGACGAACACCGGACGGGTGCGGTAGGCCAACGCCATTGCGGCGTAGACGACCGCACCCATCAGGACCGCGGCGACCAGGCCGACCGCGAGGCGGGTCACCAGCGTGGTGGTGAACACCGAGCGGTAGCCGAGCTCGCCGTACCACAGCCAGTCCACGTAGGTGTCGCGGAACCACGGTCCCATCACGAGCAGCAGCAAAACTACCGCGGCGGCCGCGATGAGAATTCGGCTACGTCGTGTCAGCTTCGGCATTCTTGCCGCTGGCCGCATACCCACTCGTCAACTCCAGTTTCTAACCGTTCGGACACGTCTGCACCGACGTGCCCCAACTCTACGCATGTGTAGTGCGGCGATAGCTCAGCATGCGGGCCGTTCGCCACCGGCGGAGAGCGTCTTTAAGGCGGCCACGGCCTGATCGAGGTTCTCGACCCTGACCAGTTCCAGTCCGTCCTCATGGGCCGTCTTGGCTTCCTCGCAGTTTTCGGCGGGTACCAGGAAGATGGTGGCGCCGGCCTCCCTGGCCGCCAGCATCTTGTGCGTGATGCCGCCGATCGGGCCGACCTTGCCGTCGCCGGTGATGGTTCCGGTGCCGGCCACGAACTTGCCGTCGTTGAGATCGCCGGTGGTGAGCTTGTCGACGACTGCGAGGCTGAACAACAACCCGGCGGACGGGCCGCCGATATTGGCGAGGTTGAACTCGACGGTGAACGGCGCCCACGGCGCGTCGAGCACTCCGATCCCGAGGTAACCCTGATCGCGCTCCGGATGCTTACCCAGCGTGATGGTGGCAGCGCCGATGTCCCCGTTCTTGCGGCGGTAGTCCAGCACGACCTCCTCACCCGGCTTGGTGTCCTTGATCAGTGCCTGGAAGTCGTCGAGCGTGGCCGCCGGCTTTCCGTTGACGTAGTCGATCGCGTCGCCGTCCTCCAGCTTGCCGGCCGATGGGCCGTCCTCGTTGACCGACTCCACCGTCACGGCCATCGGGTACTTCAGGTGGAGCAGCGCGGCGTATTCGGCGCTGTCCTCGGACTGGCGGAAATCGGTGTTGTTGGCCTCGTCGACCTCGTCCTTGGACTTGTCCGGCGGGTACACCAGATCTCGCGGCACCAGCTGTTCGCGGCCCGACATCCACAGCGCAAGTGCCTGGCCGAGGGTCAGCTGGTCGCGCTGGGACACCGTGGTCATATTCAGGTGACCCGACGTGGGGTGGACCTCGATGCCTTCGATGTCGACGACCTCCTTGCCGTCGACCTCGCCGAGCGTGTCGAACGTCGGTCCCGGCCCCAGCGACACGAACGGCACCGTCACTACCGACAGCACAATTCCGAACGCGACTATGGGGACGAGCGCGACGAGCAACGTCAAAATGCGCCTGTTCACGCCGCCCAATGTAGAGGTTGGCCAGGACTTCGCTCTCGGCGTGACCTGCCTTCTCACGCGGCAAGGCGCCGGTGAGTACCGTTGAGGGCATGTCCGACCTGCCTTTCGGCTTCTCCTCCGGGGATGACCCTGAGCGAGACAAACGTAAGAAGGACCCGGATTCCGGGTCCGGCGCGGGCTCCGGCGACACAGGCGGCCCCGGCGCCGGCGATCCGTTCAACATGGGCGGCGCCGAGTTCGACATGTCCCAGCTGGGTCAGATCTTCAGCCGTCTCGGCGAGATGTTCAGCGGCGCCGGAAACGTCGTGGCGGACGGCACCAAGTCGGGTCCGGTGAACTACGACCTGGCCCGTCAATTGGCGTCGAGCTCGATCGGTTTCGTCGCGCCAGTAGCCGAGAAGACCAGCGCGGCGATCTCCGACGCCGTCCACCTGGCCGAGACCTGGCTCGACGGCGTGACGGCACTGCCAGCGGGCACCACCAAGTCCGTGGCATGGACACCGAAGGACTGGGTCGACAACACGCTGGAGACGTGGAAACGACTGTGCGATCCGGTGGCCGAACAGATCTCCACGGTGTGGGCGTCGTCGCTGCCCGAGGAGGCGAAGTCCATGGCCGGGCCGCTGCTGTCGATGATGACGCAGATGGGCGGCATGGCCTTCGGCTCGCAGCTGGGTCAGGCGCTGGGCACACTGTCGCGAGAAGTACTGACCTCCACCGACATCGGGCTGCCCTTGGGCCCCAAGGGCGTAGCGGCGCTGATGCCCGACGCCGTTGAGTCGCTCGCCGAGGGACTCGAGCAGCCGCGCAGCGAGATCCTCACGTTCCTCGCGGCGCGCGAGGCCGCGCACCACCGGCTGTTCAGTCACGTGCCGTGGCTGTCCAGCCAGCTGCTCAACGCGGTCGAGGCGTTCGCCAAAGGCATGAAGATCGACATGAGCGGCCTCGAGGAGCTCGCGCAGGGGTTCAACCCCGCCGCCCTGACCGATCCGTCTCAGATGGAACAACTGCTGAACCAGGGCATCTTCGAACCGAAAGCGACGCCCGAGCAGACCGCCGCGCTCGAGCGCCTCGAGACGCTGCTGGCGCTGATCGAGGGATGGGTGCAGACCGTCGTCACCGATGCGCTGGGCGACCGAATCCCCGGCACGTCGGCGCTGTCGGAGACCCTGCGCAGGCGACGCGCCACTGGCGGCCCCGCCGAGCAGACGTTCGCCACCCTGGTCGGCCTGGAACTGCGGCCACGCAAGATGCGCGAGGCCGCCGCACTGTGGGAGCGGCTGACCGAGGCCGTCGGAGCCGACGCCCGCGACGGGGTGTGGCAGCATCCTGACCTGCTGCCCAGCGCAGAGGACCTCGACGAGCCGGCCGGCTTCATCGATCGCATGATCGGCGGCGACACCAGCGGCATCGACCAGGCGCTCGCTGATCTCGAGAAGTCGACCGAAAAAGACACTGACACAGGCGATTCCGAACGCTGAGTTCGTGCCGGTCGTCGGCGCCTGTGGATAACTCGATGGGGTCTGGCGGTTTTCATGTCAGACTCCACGCATGGGGCGCTATGTCCTCGATCCTGCGAGACCGGTGTTGCTGCGACCCGACGGCGTCGTGCAGGTGGGCTGGGATCCGCGACGGGCGCTACTGGTCCGTCCGCCGTCGGGAATGACCGCAAGGACTCTCGCCGATCTGCTCCGGCGCCTTCAGTCGGGCGCCACCCTTCGCGAGCTTGGGCAACATGCCGACGAGGTCGCAGCGGACGCCCTCGCCGACCTGGTTTCGTCGCTGGCCGATGCCGGTGTCGTGACGAACACGACGACGCGAAGGCGTGCCCGTGCGGCGTCCGTCCGTATCCACGGGCGCGGCCCGCTGTCGGATCTGCTCACCGGCGCGCTGCGCTGCTCTGGCGTCCACATCACGCAGAGCAGCCGCACACATGCCGGGGCGCCAACCGAAACAACCGACCTCGCGGTGTTGACGGATTTCCTGGTGTCGGACCCGCGCGTGGTGCGCGACCTGCACACCGCAGGGGTGCCGTACCTTCCGGTGCGGGTGCGCGACGGTGTGGGCCTCGTCGGACCGTTGGTCATCCCCGGTGTGACAAGCTGCCTCGAATGCGCAGATCTGCATCGCAGCGACCGGGATGCCGCCTGGCCGGCGGTTGCGGCGCAGCTGCGCGACACCGTCGGCAGCGCCGACCGCGCGACGGTCTTGGCGACCGCGGCGCTGGCGCTCAACCAGGTCGACCGCGTCATATCCGCGGTCCGCAGCGGCCCCGGGGTTTCCCGTTCACCTGCCCCGCCGCCCACACTGGACGCGACGCTGGAGTTCGACGTCAACGTGGGATCGATCGTGGCGCGCCGCTGGACGCGGCATCCGCGTTGCACGTGTTGACAACGTTTGTAGGCAAGTCGTTGCGGGGTGTCCGGCAACGTCATGGATGATGGTCTGGTGAGTGAGATCAAGCGGGGTGGCGCCGCCCGCAATGCCAAGATCGCGGGCCTTGGAGCAGGCATGGCCGGCCGGGCCGCGCTGGGCTTCGGCAAACGGCTGACCGGCAAGCCCAAGGACGAGGTCAACGCCGAGTTGATGGACAAGGCGGCCCAGCAGCTGTTCACCGTCCTCGGTGAGCTCAAGGGCGGGGCGATGAAGGTCGGCCAGGCCCTGTCGGTCATGGAGGCCGCCATCCCGGAGCAGTACGGCAAGCCGTACCGCGAAGCGCTGACCAAACTGCAGCGAGAGGCCCCGCCACTGCCCGCAGCCAAGGTGCACCGGGTGCTCGATGGGCAACTGGGCACCAAGTGGCGCGAACGGTTCGAGTCCTTCGACGACACCGCGGTGGCGTCGGCCAGCATCGGCCAGGTGCACAAGGCGGTGTGGGCCGACGGCCGCCAGGTCGCCGTCAAGATCCAGTATCCCGGCGCCGATGAGGCGCTGCGCGCCGACCTCAAGACCATGCAGCGGATGGTCAGCGTGCTGCGGCAGCTGTCCCCCGGCGCTGACGTGCAGGGTGTGGTCGACGAGTTGATCGACCGCACCGAGATGGAACTCGACTACCGGCTCGAGGCCGACAACCAGCGCGCGTTCGCCAAAGCCTATGAGGGACATCCGCATTTCGTCGTGCCGCACATCGTCGCCAGCGCGCCCAAGGTGGTCATCCAGGAATGGATCGAAGGTCTGCCGATGTCGGTGATCATCCGCGAAGGCACGCAGGAGCAGCGCGACCTGATGGGGACCCGGCTGTTCGAGTTGACCTATGACGCGCCGAAGCGCCTCGGAATGATGCACGGCGACGCGCATCCCGGGAACTTCATGCTGCTGCCCGGCGACAAGATGGGTGTCATCGACTTCGGTGCCGTCGCACCGATGCCCGGCGGCATCCCCATCGAAATCGGTATGGCCACGCGCTTTGCGCTCAACGATGACTACGACAATCTGCTGAAGGCCATGCAGACGATCGGGTTCGTCCAGAAGGGCGAGCAGGTGTCCAAGCGCGAGATGGACGAGATGATGAAGCAGTACGTGGAGCCACTCGAGGTCGAGGTGTTCCACTACACACGCAAGTGGCTGCAGCGCCTCACAACCTTGAATATCAAGCCCGACCGCGCCGCAGGCCAGATCAAGGCGGCCCGCCAAATGGACATTCCTGCCAAGCTGGCGATTCCGATGCGGGTGATCGCTTCCAACGTCGCGATCTCCTGTCAGCTCGATGCCCACATTCCTGCCAGAAGGCTTGCCACAGAGCTGATTCCGGGCTTCGCCGAACAAGCGGCGTAAGGTTTGCCGCGTTGACACGGGAAAACCCGGCAGCGCTTACGCAGCTGCCGGGCTGTCCTCAGCGTTCTTGCGCGGCCGTCCACGCGGCCGCTTGCGCGTGATGACGGTGCCGCGGTCGAGGATCTCGCCACCCCACACGCCCCACGGCTCCCCGCGCTCCAGCGCAGCGGCCAGGCACTCGCGACGGATCGGGCACTCCGCGCACAGCGCCTTGGCGCGTTCGAGCTCGACGGGACTCTCGGCGAACCACATGTCGGGGTCGTTCAGGTGACAGGGCACCGCAAGCTTCGTCTTTTGTCGGCATGTCCCGGTTGACATGTCCAGTCCTCTGCTTCCTGGTCGAGGGTTGTCGCATCTGTCTTCTGAGGGATCTGTGACCAGGGATTCGGAGGTCCCAATAAAAATGGCCACGGATCCGGTGACTGCGGGTCCGTGGCCTTTGGGGCGAAATCGTGGGCTTCCTAGGTGGTGCCCCGATTCACGGACATTCCAGTCGCGGCGGCGGTGCGGCGGCGCTTCGGCTGCGGCGCAATAGCAGCTGCGGCACCCGCGGCGGCGTACGCCACATGCGCGGGATGCGCCGCGGCGGCGGCAGCCGGGACATGGAGGGTCCAGAAACCGCCGGCAATGCGTACGCCGTCAAACGCATTCATGCTCAACATGATCTCGGAACCCTCCTTTCACACGACAAATCACACGGCTGATGTGTGCGATCTTGAGGCTAAGCGTAACAGGCCAAACTGACAACTGATTTTCTGACCTGCGGCTTTGGCACGATTTTTACGACGATTGGCGGCCTTTGACCAACGCGAGAACGTCGGCGCCGTACTGCTCGAGCTTGCGCGCCCCGATGCCGGGGATCGCGACGAGTGCCGCGTCGTCGCTCGGCAGCGTTTCTGCGATCGCGATCAGCGTGTTGTCGGTGAACACCACGTATGCGGGCACGCTCATCTCCTTGCTGGTGCGCAGCCGCCAGTCCTTGAGTTCCGCGAGCAGGTTCTCGTCGATATCGGACGGGCACCCTTCGCACCGCCGCAACACGATCGCGGCAGGAGCGCTTAGCGCGGCGTTGCACACGCGGCACCGCGGCGTGGCACCCTTGGGCCGACGGGCCCGGCCGGGACTGCTGTCGCCGGATGCCTGTGGTGCGACGCCGTTGAGGAACCGCGACGGCTTTCGGCTCTGCCGCCCACCCGGAGCACGGGCGAGTGCCCAGCTGAGCGCCAGATGCATTCGTGCCCTTGTGATTCCGACGTAAAGCAGGCGGCGTTCCTCTTCGACCGGCTCGCTGTCCGGACCGTGCGTCAGCGCATGGGAGATGGGCAGCGTGCCGTCGGCGAGACCGACCAGGAACACCGCATCCCATTCCAGCCCCTTGGCGGCATGCAGCGAGGCGAGCGTAACGCCCTGGACGACGGGTGGATGCCGCGCATCGGCGCGCTGGCGAAGCTCGGTGAGCAAGGCAGGCAGATCCAGGGCAGGACGCTGCGCGACTTCCTCGTCGACGAGTTCGGCGAGTGCGGTCAGCGCCTCCCACCGCTCGCGCGCCCGGGTACCCGCGGGCGGTTCGGCGGTCAGACCCAGTGGCTCCAGCACGGCGCGCACGATCTCGGGTAGGGGCCCGTCGATATCGCGCTCGGCGGCGCGCTGGAGCGCCACCAGCGATTGGCGGACCTCCTGACGACTGAAAAACCCTTCGCCACCACGGACTTGGAAGGGGATGCCCGCCTCGGTCAGCGCCTCCTCGTAGACCTCCGACTGCGCGTTGATGCGGTACAACACCGCGATCTCCGAGGCCGCGGTGCCCGCATCGATGAGCCCCTTGATGTTCTTGGCGACGGCGGTCGCCTCGGCAACCTCGTCGCGGTGCTCGGCGAACGTGGGCACCGGGCCGGGGTCACGCTGGCCGACCAGGTGCAGCTTGCTGCCAGCCATCCGGCCACGGGCGGCGGCGATCACGCGGTTGGCCAGCGACACCACCTGCGGGGTGGACCGGTAGTCGCGTTCCAGGCGTACTACTGCGGCATCTGGAAAGCGCCGCGAGAAGTCCAAGAGGTACTGCGGCGTGGCACCGGTGAATGAGTAGATGGTCTGGTTGGCATCGCCGACGACCGTGAGATCGTCCCGCTCGCCCAGCCACGCATCGAGCACCCGCTGCTGAAGCGGAGTGACGTCCTGGTATTCGTCGACCACGAAGCAGCGGTACCGATCGCGGAACTCCTGGGCGACGGCCGCATCGTTCTCGATGGCGGCGGCGGTGTGCAGCAGCAAGTCGTCGAAGTCCAGCAGTGCCGTCCCGTCGCGGCGGGCCTTGAGCGTCTCGTACCAGGTGTACACGGCCGCGACCTTGGCCGCGTCGAACGGGATGTCACGGCCGGCCGAGGCGACGGCGGCGGGATACGCCTCCGGACTGATCAAAGATCCCTTGGCCCATTCGATTTCGCCCGCGAGGTCGCGCACGTCGTCGGTGCTGGCCTGCAGCCCGGCCCGGTTGGCGGACTGCGCGACGACCGCGAACTTGGTGTCGAGTAGCTCCCATCCCGTATTGCCGACGACGCGCGGCCAGAAGTAGGCCAACTGGCGGCGGGCGGCGGCATGGAACGTCATCGCCTGTACCGACGCGGTGCCTGCTCCGTCGTCGAGGGCACGCAGCCTGGCACGCATCTCACCGGCGGCCCGCTGGGTGAAGGTCACCGCGAGCACCTGTCCCGGCGCGACGTGCCCAGACGCCACAAGGTGGGCGATGCGGCGAGTGATCGTGCGCGTCTTTCCGGTTCCCGCACCGGCCAGCACGCAGACCGGGCCGCGTGCGGCGAGGACGGCCTCACGCTGCTCGTCGTCGAGGTCGTCGGTGATGCGTGAGCACGCGACCTCTACCGTCATGCGGACCATCTTGTCAGGGCTGGCCGACAAAACCGGGGCACGCCGGCGGGCATGTTCGACCCATCGGCTACGTTTCATGCCTTATGAGTGCTGCATTGACCATGTACACCACCTCGTGGTGCGGCTACTGCGTCCGCCTGAAGAAAGTTCTGAAGGCCGAGGGCATCGCGTTCACCGAGGTCGACATCGAGGCCGATCCCGCCGCGGCGGCGTTCGTGGCCTCGGCCAACGGCGGCAACCAGACCGTTCCGACGCTGAAGTTTCCCGACGGCAGCACATTGACCAATCCGAGCGGGGCCGAGGTCAAGGCCAAGCTCGGCCGCTAGTCCAGCGCGGCCCAGGATTCGATGATTTCGCGAGCGATCGAGATCGATCCGGGCAGCAGCAGCCTCGACGGCGAGTCGCTACTCCAGTCGCCGTCGGCGAGGGCCGCCCGAACCTCGTCCTTGGTGAACCAGGCGGCCTCCACGATTTCGCCGTCGTTGAACGAGAACTCCTGTTCGGGGTCGCCGATCGCGTGAAACCCGACCATCAGCGACCGCGGAAACGGCCACGGCTGGCTGCCCAGGTACTGGACATCGGTCACGTGTAGCCCGATCTCCTCAGCGATCTCGCGGACGACACACGATTCGAACGACTCCCCCGCCTCGACGAACCCGGCCAGCAGCGAGAACAACCTCTCTGGCCACACCGTCTGCCGGGCCAGCACCGCGCGGTCGTGGCCATCGTGGACGAGGCAGATCACCGCCGGGTCGATGCGGGGAAATTCCTCATGGCCATTCGTCGCGTTGGCTCTGGCCCAGCCACCCTTGATCGGTTTCGTCGGCGCGCCGTCGATTGCGCTGAACCGCGCGCTGTCGTGCCAATTCAGCAGCGCGGTCGCCGTCGCGACGAGCTGGGCGCTCACGTCGTCGAAGATCGGGCCTGCACGGCGCAGGTCGAGCACCTCGGTCTCGGTGTGCGGATCGTCGGGCCCCTCCAAGGCCGAGCGGATCCCCCACACGTGCGTACCGTCGCTGAGCCGCCCGAGAAAGACCGCGTTCTCCGGCGGCTTGGCGCCCAGGCTGGAGGCCTTTCCGAGCACCACCTTGCGCTCAGAGATCAGCACCTGGTTGCGACGGTCGACACGTAGCACCAAGGCATCCGGCCAGCCGGCCAAGGCTGCATCGACATCTGTGCGCAGCGTGTCGGAACGGTCGGCGCCGACGCGGGACAGCAGTGGCACGTTGCGGAGCCGGAATCCACCGGGTGTCATCGTTCCGCGTCCGCGCTCCGGATGTACAGCAGCCGGTCGCCGTTCTCGAGTGCGTCAACCTGCTCGTCGTCGACGCGCACCAGCTTCCCGGCGCGGACGACGCCGAGCACGATGTCGGTGTTGTGCCTCGGCGATCCGCCGACCTCTTTGGGACTGACCTCCCGTTCGGCGATCGCGAAGCCGGCGTCGGGGGTGAGAAGGTCTTCCATCATCTCGACAACGCTCGGGGTCTGCACGGCGATACCAAGCAGTCGGCCGGAGGTTTCGGAGGTAACCACGGTCGAATCCGCGCCGGCCTGCTCGAGCAGGTGCTGATTCTCGGCCTCCCGCACCGCGGCGATGATCTTGGCCTCGGGCGCCAGCTCGCGGGCGGTGAGGGTGACCAGGACCGCAGCGTCATCACGGTTGGTCGCGACGATGATTGCCTTGGCGTGCTGGGCGCTGGCCAGCCGCAGAATCTCCGAGTCGGTCGCACTGCCCCGCACGGTGACAAGTCCGGCGCTCTTGGCGCGCTCCAGCGCGACCGGGTCCTCGTCGACGACAACGATGTCGGCCGGCGCCACCTCGTCGCCGATCATCGCGGCGGCCGCGGTCCTGCCCTTCGTGCCGTAGCCCACGATGACGATGTGGTTGCGCACCTTGTTCCTCCATCGCTGGATTTGGTAGACCTGCCGCGACTGCGTGGTGAGTGTTTCGACTGTCGTACCGATCAGCACGATCAGGAACGCGACCCTCAGCGGCGTGATGACGAGGACGTTGACCAGCCGGGCGGTCGGAGTGTAGGGCGTGATGTCGCCGTAACCGGTGGTCGACAGCGACACCGTTGCGTAGTACAGGCAGTCCAGGAAAGACAGTGGTTCGCCCTGCACGTCCCGGTACCCGTCGCGGTCGAGGTAGACGATGAACACCGCCGCGAACAGCGCCAGCGTGGCGTAAATGACCCTGCGGGTGATGCGATTGGCCGGGCTGACGGGCTCGGTGGGGATCTGCACCGTGTCGGTGAGGGCGTGCACGGGCCGATCGGCCAGCGACTCCTCGAACCTGCGGAGCCGACGCCGCAATTTACCCTCGGCCACGAGGACCCGTCATCGCTGGAAGCCGGCGCACGCCATTATGTAACCATGACCTCACCCCCACCCGAGCTGCAGCAGTTCGCCAATCCCAAACGAGCGCACTTGATGGGCGTGGGCCTGCTCGGCATGGGCGTCCTGCATTTTGTGGCCCCCAAGCCGTTTGACGACATCATCCCAGCGGAGCTGCCCGGCAGCGCGCGCTTCTACACGTATGCCTCCGGTGTCGCCGAACTGGGAGTGGGAAGTCTGCTGCTGGCGCCGAAGACGCGCCGCCTAGGTGCGCTGGCTGCTGTGGCGTTGTTCATCGGCGTGTTTCCTGGCAACGTCAACATGGTCCGGTTGTGGTTCAAAGACCCCGCCAAGCCTCTCCCGATGCGCATCGGCGCGATCGCCCGCCTGCCCTTGCAGATCCCGCTGATCACCGAAGCGCTCAAGATCTATCGCTCGACTAAGCCGCAATAGTTCCCAGCAGTGCCAGCAGGTCGTCACTGTCGGGCAGATCGTCGGGGCTGACGGTCAACCCGCTGCGCACGTAGTGAAACGACGCGCGAACAGATTCGACGGGGCGACTACGTAGCGCGGCCCACGCCAGCCGGTAGACGGCGAGCTGAACGGCGGCGTGCTGCTTGGCTTCCGGTGTGTCGGGCGGGTCACCTGTCTTCCAGTCGACGACAGTCGCGCCGCCATCGTCGTCGCCGAAGACGGCGTCGATACGCCCGCGCACCACCCTCCCGCCGATCACCATGTCGAACGGCACCTCGACGTCAATCGGGGTGCGGGCGGCCCATGATGACACCGCGAACGCGGTCTGCAGTTCGGCGAGTTCGTCGGTGACGGTGGTGTCGCGATCCACGGCGCCGGGTAGGTCGTCGAGATCGAAAAGCCGATCAGCCTGATAGAAACGCTGTACCCAATCGTGAAAAGCGTTACCCAGCAGGGCATGTGGATCAGGTCGGCTGGGCAACCGGCGTCGCAGCCGTTGCGCTACCGCATCGGGGTCGCGGCCGAGTTCCACCAGGGTGCTGACCGACAGCTGCGCCGGCAACGGCGGTACCGGACGATCGTCCGCTCGGCTGCGTTCGGCCAGCAGCGCGTCGACGTCGGCCGCCCACCCCTCGTCGCCGTCCGCGCGCTCACCGCCCAACTCACCTGACATCGCGCTGGCGACCAGCGCGGCGCCCCGGCCCACGTCGTCGCGCCGCGAGCCCGCGGGGTCAGCGGGCCAGACCGCTTCGACCACGTTGTCCCGCAACGGGTTGGGCTCACCGTCGGCTGGAGCAGTGGCCCACTGTTCGATGACACCGCAGGGTTCACCCGCTGCGTCCGCACGCTCGATGATCACCTTCAGTTCTTCGAGAAACGCCGAAGGACCGCGCGGTTTGGTCTCGGCAGCACCCCAGTGGTGGCCTGACATCAGCAGGGTGTCCTCTGCGCGGGTGATCGCCACGTACAACAGCCGTCGTTCTTCGTCGACGCGGCGCAGCGCGAGACTGTCCTTGTGCTGAGAAATCTTGTCCGACAGCTTCTTTCGATCATTGACATCGGAGGTGTCCAGGACTGGCACACCGTGCTCTGAGAGTGTGGCCCGGTCACCCCGCAGCAGCGGCGGCAGGTCGCCGGCGTCCGTGAGCCATGTGCGGGCGGACGCGGTAGATGGGAACACCCGACCGCTGAGGTGGGGCACGGCCACGACTTGCCATTCCAGCCCCTTGGCGGCGTGCACGGTCAGGATTTGAACCCGGTCGTCTGCGACAGACACTTCGGCGGGCGCCAGGCCGTTCTCCACCTGCTCGGCCGCATCGAGGTAGGCGAGAAAGCCGGGCACCGTCGCGCCGGGCCGGCTCGCGAAGTCGGCCACCACGTCGGCGAACGCGTCGAGATGCTCGGTGCCCGCCCAGCCCGCCGACACCGGGCGCGCCGCCCGGACCTCCGTGTCCACCCCGAGCACCCGCCGCACCTCGGCGACCAGTTCAGGTAGCGGGTGTGTGAGATGACCACGCAGCGCGGTGAGTTCGCGCCCCAAATCCACGATGCGGGCGTATCCGGTCGAGGAGTATGCCGCGGCGGGGCCCGGATCGCCGACGGCGTCGGTCAGGCATGCGGTGTCGGCGTCGGGTGCGGCTTGCGCGACGATCCGATCGGCCGGCGCACCGTCGGCCGACTTGCCGAAGTCGTCGAGTTCGACGGCGCGCCGCCACAACGCCGTGATGTCCCGCCCACCCAGCCGCCAGCGTGGCCCGGTGAGGACCCGCATGGCGGCAGCGCCGGCACCGGGGTCGGCCACCATTCGCAGCGTCGCCACCACGTCGGCAACCTCGGGCACACCGAGCAAGCCGGCAAGTCCCACGACTTCGACAGGCACGCCGCGTGCAGTGAGCGCATCGGCAATGGGTCCGGCATCAGCATTGCGGCGTACGAGCACCGCGGTCGTCGGCGCGGCGGCACCGTCACCGCGCGCCTTGTGATAGATCCGCGCCAGATGATCTGCCACCCAATCGCGTTCGGAAACGACGTCCGTCAGCAATGCGCATCGCACGGTGCCCTTGGCCGCGCCGGGCTTGGGCCGCAGCTCGCGGACCGCCACCGAGCGGCGCCGCGCCTCCATGGACACCGCATTCGCCAAATGCAAAGTGCCCGGCGGGTTGCGCCAACTGGTGCGAAGCTCCAAGGTTGGCGCGGGGCTGCCGTCGGAACGGGGAAAGTCGGTGGCGAACCGCGGCAAGTTGGTGGCCGACGCGCCGCGCCAGCCGTAGATCGACTGAATCGGATCACCGACGGCGGTCAGGGCCAGCGCGTCGTCGACTCCGCCGCCGAACAACGCCGACAACGCGACCCGCTGCGCGTGGCCGGTGTCCTGATATTCGTCAAGCAGGACGACCCGATACCGACTTCTCAGCTGCTCGCCCACCTGCGGGAACATCGACGCCAACCGGGCGGCTGAAGCCATCTGCATGCCGAAATCCATGACCTTCTGCTCCCGCATACGCCGGTAAAGCGCATCGATCAGTGGGACGAGCTGCGTGCGTTCCGTCTGGGTGGCCAGCATGCGCAGCAGCCACTGACTGGGGCCGCGGTCCCGCTGGTAGGGGCCGGCGGGCAGGGTATGCACGAGCCGTTCGAGTTCGACGTGGGTGTCGCGCAACTGCTCGGTGTCTACGAGGTGTTCGGCCAGCTGTCCGGCCAGTCGCAGCACCATCGCGGTCACGGCGGCAGGGGTCTTGTCGGTGTCGATGCGCTGCGGATGCTCGCACACCACACGAAAAGCCAACTGCCACATGTCGGTTTCGCTCAGGAGACGAGTGTCGGGTTCAACCGGTAGCAGCAGACCGTGTTCGCGCAACAGGTTTCCGGCGAAGGCGTGGTACGTGCTGACGGTCACCGGATCGTCGGTGAGGTCGGGAACTTCGGGGCCTGCAGTCACCAGGCCCGCCCCCGCGAGTCTTGCCAGCCTGGTGCGGACGCGGCGCAGCAGTTGTCCGGCCGCCTTGCGGGTGAACGTCAGACCCAGAACCTCACCCGGCCCGGCGTAGCCGTTGGCGACCAGCCAGACCACCCGGGCAGCCATCGTCTCCGTCTTGCCCGCCCCGGCGCCGGCGATGACGACCAGCGGTCCCGGCGGTGCGGCGATCACGGCTGATTGCTCGTCGGTGGGGGCGAAGAGGCCGAGCGCGGCTGCGAGTTCGTCGGGACCGTAACGCGGGTTCACTGCTGACCTCCTGCGAGCGCCTGGGCCGGGCACATCTTCCGCACCGGACAGTGAGGGCAGCCGTCGTTGATCCGCGCGACGTACTGCGGACCCTGGGTGGCCGCCGCCGCCCCTTGGATCTTCTCCAGCCACGCCGCGTGCGACTCCGGCGTCAGCGCATCCTGTTCGCGTTCGGCGGCGCGGCCACCGCTGGTCTTGCCGAGATATACCAGAAGGCCGCCGCCGGGCTCCTCCCCCTGCGGCAGAAGCCCTTCGGCAATGGCCAGCTGATACATAGCGAGCTGGGCGTGCCGCTGGGCATCGTCCTTGGTAACCGGGCTCTTGCCGGTCTTGATGTCAACCACGACCAACCGGCCCTCGCTGTCGCGTTCCAGCCGGTCCAGACGACCGCGGACCCGCACCCCCGGGCCCGCGCCGCTGCCGCAGACCTCACCCGCGAGGTCGATCTCGGTACCCACCTCGGTGAGCTTGTTGCGGCTCTGCGCGCGCCACTCTGCGAATGTCGACAACATCAGCTGGTGCCGATAAAGCTCGTTGTCCGAGTGCCACTCGGCATCGAACGGCAGCTTCTCCCAGACCTTTTCGAGTGCGTTGAGCATCTGACTCGCGCTCTTGCCGGAATCGGCGACCAAGGCGTGCAGCAGCGACCCGATAGCCGATCGCACGTCACGTGCGTCGCTGCCGCCGTGACGTTCGAGCAGCCAGCGCAGCGGGCAGTCCGTCAGCATCTGCAGAGTCGACGGCGACAGCGTCACGGTGTGGTCGTCACCGCACCACAGGGGCTCGTCGGTGGACAGCGTCCTCGTGGCATACCACTGCCCGGGGTCGGCGCCGGGTACACCCCCTTGGGCCAGACGCGCCAGTTGTGTTGCCGCGCAGGCGCGCACGCTGTCCTCAACGTCGTCGGGCGCGGCGCAGACGATTGCACGCAGGCGTCCGACCAGGGCCATCGGCGCCAGGACACGCGGCCCCTGCACCGGAACGGCGGGCTCGGGAGAGGGATCGGTGGACAGCGAGGTCAATTCGTAGCAGAAGGGCGACGGCAACATCGACTCGTCTCCGCAGTCGCTGTCGACCGCGGTCACCAGTAGCCGACTGCGGGTGCGGCCCATCGCCGCGATGAGCAGCCTGCGCTCCTCGGCGAGCAGCGGCGCCCGGGTGGACACCCCCCTGTCGTTGGGAGCCACCACTCCGTCCAGAACATCGACCAGCTGCTGTGTGCCGAGCACGCCACCGCGCGGGATCATGTTGGGCCACAGCCCTTCCTGCAATCCTGCGATGACGACGAACTCCCATTCCCCGCCGAGTGCCGCGTGCGCGCTCAGCACCGGCACGGCGTCGGATCTGCCGCGTTCCTCGCCGGTGGCAGACGGTAAACCGAGCGCGGTGACGTGATCGAGGAGTCCGCGCAACGATGCCCCAGCGGTGCGATTCACATATTGCTCGGCGACGTCGAAAAGCGCAGTGACGGCGTCGAGGTCGCGGTCGGCTTGTGCGCCCGCTGCGCCACCACGTTCGCTGGCCGCCAGCCAGCGCCGTTGCAGACCGGACCGCTGCCATGCCTGCCACAGTGTGTAGCGCGGATCCCCGCCCTCGGAGGCGCAGCGTCGCGCGGCAGCCAGCACGGCGCGGACCCGCCGCAGCGGGCGCGCGAGTTCGGCAGCGAGTCCTGTTGCACCCGCCCCCGGCTTGCGTTGCAGGACATCGACCAGCAGGTCGCCGAGTTCGCGTGGCGGCGTAGCGCCGTCTTGGCGGCGCAGCGCCCGTCGTAGCTGCCGCAGTGATACCGGGTCGACCCGGCCGATCGGCCCGGTCAGCAGCGAAAGCGCCTGCGCGCCGTCGAGTTCGCATGCAGTGGCTTCGAGAACCGTGAGCAGGGCCTGCACCGCGGGCTGGTGGGCGAGCGGCGCACTGGACGTCGGCAGGTCCACGGGCACGCCGGCGGTGGCCAGGGTCCGCGCGAGTGCAGACCCCAGTCGGGGCACTGAACGCACGATCACCGCCATCTGAGACCACGGCACCCCGTCGACCAGATGCGCGCGCCGCAGCGCGTCGGCGATCAATGCGGATTCGGCATGTGGCGATGCCGCGATGCGCACCGTCACGGAGCCCCGCCGCCCGTCGACGCCGTCGACGCGGCGCGCGTCGCCGATGCCCGGAAGCCGTTGGGCGACTGCGGTGATGGCTTTAGCGATTGCGGGCGCGCAGCGGTGGGACTCGGTCAGGATGAGCGCCGGCTCGTCGCCACGCACTAGCGCGGGGTCCGCTCCGCGGTAACCGAATACTGATTGGTTTGGGTCGCCCGCCAGGATCGTGAGCTCTGCACCACCAGACAAAACTCGGACGAGTCGGGCCGCTTGTGGATCCAGATGTTGGGCATCGTCGACGAGAAGCAGTTTGATGCGCGCGCGTTCGGCCGCCAGCAGATCGTCGTCGGTCGCCAACGCTTCCAACGCAGCGCCGACCAGTTCGGCGGCGCCGAGTGCCGGCACGGTGGCCTGTGGTGCGGCCATTCCGACCGCCGAACGCAACAGCATGATCTGCTCGTAGGCCTGGGCGAACTGCCCGGCTGCCAGCCACTCGGGTCGGCTCGCGCCACGTCCGATGCGCTGAAGCTCGACAGGATCCACGCCGCGTTCGGTGCAGCGCGCCAACAGGTCACGCAGTTCGGTGGCGAACCCGACGGTGCTGAGCGCGGGCCGCAGCTGCACCGGCCATGCCACGGCGGACCTGTCGCCGTCTTCGAGGTCCCCGGCGAGCAGTTCACGGATGATGCCGTCCTGCTCGGCGCTGGTGATCAACCGCGGCGGCGGATCACCCTTGCGCTGCGCGGCGAGACGCAACACTGCGAATGCATACGAGTGGACCGTGCGAACCAACGGCTCGCGGACGACTGCGCGGGTGCCCGCTTCCAGCAGCGCCGACGTGATCGCGGCACGCGCCTCGGTGCCGAGCCGCGCCGAACCCGTCAGCAGCAGAACCGATTCCGGGTCGGCCCCCGCTGCGATGTGCGCGACAGCGGTCTGAATCAGCAGAGTGCTCTTGCCGGTGCCTGCTCCGCCGACCACTCGCACCACGCCGCGCATTCCGGGTTCGGTGAGCGCGGCCGGCGTGAGATCGGTGTGCGGTGCGGACATGCCGGAATGACACCACGGGGGTCCGACAAGTCAGCCGTGCCGACGGCTGGCACCATCACAGGAGTGAGCGAACTACTGCACGTGCACCGCTATGGCCCGCCGGTTCCGACAACGGTCCTGGCCATCCACGGGCTCACCGGGCACGGGCAGCGGTGGCAGACCCTGGCCACGGGACACCTCACGGAATTCGCGGTTGCCGCACCGGACCTGCTCGGCCATGGACGTTCGCCGTGGGATGCGCCGTGGACGATCGACGCCAATGTCGCGGCACTGGCCGCGCTGCTCGACTCTGCGACGGTGGTCGTCGGGCATTCCTTCGGCGGCGCGGTGGCTTTGAAACTCGCTGCGACCCGTCCGGATCTGGTGTCCGCGCTGGTGCTGCTCGATCCGGCCGTGGGCCTGGACGGCGCATGGATGCGCGACATCGCCGACGACATGCTGGCCTCGCCGGACTACACCGACCGCGCCGAGGCGCGCGCGGAGAAAGCGAACGGTTCGTGGGCCGACGTCGCCGCCGACGAACTGGACCGCGAACTCGACGAACACCTTATCGATCGGCCAAACGGCCGGGTCGGTTGGCGGATCAGCATCCCGGCGATGATGTCCTACTGGAGCGAGCTGGCCCGACCACTTCCGTTACCGCCCAGCACAATCCCCATCACCTTGGTGCGAGCCACCAGGACCCAACCGCCGTACGTCACCGACGAATTGCTCACCGGCCTTGCCGACCGCCCCGATTTCGCGCTCATCGACCTCGACTGCGATCACATGGTCGCCCAAGCGCTGCCCGACGAGACGGCGGCGGTGATTCGCAAGGCGCTCGGGTAGATGGCGGCCGTCACCGACGAGCAGGTCGAAACCGTGCGTGCGCTGGTCGCGGCGATCCCACCGGGACGCGTCTCGACGTACGGTGATATCGCCGACGCCGCAGGGCTTTCCAGCCCCCGAATCGTCGGCTGGGTCATGCGCACCGATTCGTCGGATCTGCCGTGGCACCGGGTGATCCGGGCATCCGGCCGTCCGGCGCCACACCTGACCACCAAGCAGCTAGAGCTATTGCGGGCCGAAGGTGTGCTCGCCGAGGACGGCCGGATCCCGCTGCGCGAAGTGCGCCACGAGTTCTGAGCGCTCGGCGCCTGATGGCTAGAGCACCAGGCGCACCAGCGCGGCTGTGCGCGCCAGTCCCGGAAAGGCCGCAGCCGTCGACCGTGGATGCAGCGCGTGCACGGCGAGACGGAACATCAACGCGCGCAACAGCATCTGCGGCCACTCCGGTAGTGGGCTCCATCGTTCGATGAGCCCGTCGTCGGCCTCACCCCACGACAACGCATCGACGACCACCACCCCGGCCGCCCACGATGCAGGCCGCCAGTACGGCGTGATGTCGGTGATTCCCGGGGCGGCGGTACCGGCGAAAAGCACTGTGCCGTAGAGGTCTCCGTGTACCAGCTGACTGGGACTCTTGGTCGGTCTGCGCAATGCGGCCAGCTGGGCGATCAGCTCGACGGACCGTTGCCCGTCCGCTGAGCCCGGAGACACCCGCGCTCCCTGCGGCAGCGAGTGCAGTGGACGTTCCTCCCATGCGGCCCGGTCGGCCGCGATGAACACGTCGACGTCGGCCCACGGCGCAACCGGCGGCTGGGTCAGGAAACGTGGACGTTCGAGTTTGGCCGTCGCCTCGTGCAGCCGCACGGCCGCCGACACCACCTCGTCGTGGCGAGGTTCCGGGGTGCCGGCAACGAAGGTGTCGGCCCGCCAGCCCGCCACGACGTAGCGGCCGTCGGTCGACCTCACCGGCCGGGCCAGGCGCACGCCGTCGACGAAAAGCGTCTCGCGCACCTTCGCCGACCACGCCGCACGCGCATGGTCGGCGACCATCGACACCACGACCTCCCCGCAACGCCAGCCGCCCTCCCAGCTCGATCCCAGCGGCGACGGCGCAACGCCGGTCAATCCGAACCCCGCCAGCACATGATCAGGCGGCCGCTCGACACTCACCGCATCAGCGTAAGCGCAGGTCGGGCAAACAGGCTGTTAGTACATCACCATGTCGGGTTCGAGTTGCTTTCCCCAGGCGACGATGCCGCCCTGCACGTGCATCGCGTCGGAGAAGCCGGCCTTCTTCACGATGGCCAGCACCTCAGCTGAGCGCACGCCCGTCTTGCAGTAGAACACCGGGGTGCGGTCGATCTGCAGTTTGGCCAGCGCTTCGCCCGTTTCGAACGCGCCCTTGGGTATCAGCTCAGCGCCCTCGATGTGGTTGATGTCCCACTCGACGGGTTCGCGCACGTCGATCAGCGCAACAGGCTTGCCGGTGTCCATCAGCTCGCGCAGTTCACGCGGGGTGATCGTGGAGTCGAGAGCCGCCTGGGTGGCCTCGTCCGATAGGACACCGCAGAACTCCTCGTAGTCGATGAGTTCGGTGATCTTCGGCGTGGACGGATCCTTGCGGATCTTGATGGTGCGGTACGTCATGTCGAGTGCGTCGTAGACCATCAGGCGGCCCAGCAGCGGCTCACCGATGCCGGTGATCAGCTTGATTGCCTCGGTGCCCATCACCGAGGCAATGGACGCACACAGAATGCCCAGCACGCCGCCCTCAGCACAGGACGGGACCATCCCCGGTGGCGGCGGCTCGGGGTACAGGTCGCGATAGTTCAGGCCCAGGCCGTCGGGCGCGTCCTCCCAGAACACCGAGACCTGGCCCTCGAAGCGGTAGATCGAGCCCCAGACGTACGGCTTGCCTGCCAGCACCGCGGCATCGTTGACCAGGTAACGGGTCGCGAAGTTGTCGGTGCCGTCCAGGATCAGGTCGTACTGCTCGAAGAGTTCGACGGCATTGTCCGGCTCCAGCCTGACTTCATGCAGCCGCACCTCCACCAGCGGGTTGACCTCCACGATGGAGTCTCGAGCGCTCTCGGCCTTCGATCGGCCGATATCCGACTGACCGTGGATGATCTGGCGCTGCAGGTTCGACTCGTCGACCACGTCGAACTCGACGATCCCAATGGTTCCCACCCCGGCGGCGGCCAGGTACAGCAGGGTCGGCGAACCCAATCCACCCGCCCCGATGACGAGCACCTTGGCGTTCTTCAGGCGCTTCTGCCCGGCCAGGCCCAGGTCCGGGATGATGAGATGACGGCTGTAGCGCTGCACCTCTTCACGCGTAAGTTCGGCCGCCGGTTCTACCAGCGGCGGCAACGCTGTCGACACCGAATACTCCTTGATTGGCTGTGTCCCCCAACAATAGGCACTTTTGACAACAGTGAACGCATCGTCAGGCTTCCCGGGCAGGGGCGCGGCGATCGGCCTCAGGCGATCGGGTAGGGCCATGGGTTGAATCGGCAGGCCTTGCCGTCCGGATTGACCGTTCCCGGGTCGAAGCGGGCCGCGTCGTTGTTGTTGGTGGAGAACGTCTGCTGCATCATGATCGGCGCCAGCTCGCCGTTGGCGGCACACGACTCGTGCCGTTGATAGCCGATCGCGTGGCCGACCTCGTGGTTGATCAGATACTGCCGGTAGGAGCCGACATCGCCCTGAAACGGCACCGCGCCGCGCACCCAGCGTGCCTCGTTGATGAACACGCGCGGCTGCCCGTCGGCGTACGCCGGGTTGTAGCAGGACGCCTCGAGCGGGATGTCGTAACCGCACCCCTCGCGGACGGTCATCGGCGAGCTGAGCGAGATCCGAAAATCGGGTTCGACTTGAGCGGTCCCGTCGATACGCGTGAATGCGAATTGCGGGTTGTGGGTCCAGCTCTTTGGATTCGCCAGCGTTTCGCTCACCATCCGGGCGAACCCCTCGTCACCGCCGAACGTCGTGGTATCGATGCCGTTCTCGACCTCGACGGTGTAGGTGAAGACTTTCGCCGTGCCCTCACCGACCTGGGACGACGCTCCCGGGACGATGTGCCACGTCTTTGCGCCGGCCGGGGTGAACGGACCACCGTCAGGCAGGATCCCGGTCGGCAGATTCGCGTCGAACTGGGTCAACCCCCTTGGCGGGGCACCGATGATCGCGGTGCTGGCCACCCCGATCGTGGGCGGTCCCTGTACCGGCCCCTCCGATTCGTCGATTTGGGTCTCGGCGGAACCGGCGAACGTCACGTAGAGAGCGACGGCCGTCCACACGGCCAGGAGGGGCAGCGCGTACGCGCGCCAACCGTAGGTATGCACGAACCGGCCCAGCTTGCTCTGCTTCCGGACGTTGCGATGCTCTTCCCGATTGGACCTGACCCGGCCGGAGTCATTCGCCAAGGGGTCGCGCTGCGCGCGCAGCGGCTCACGCCACTCGTTGCGCAGCGCAGGCACGCCACCCCCGCGACGCTCCGAGTCGTAGGCCACCGACACAGGATGACACAGGCCAGAGTGCTGATAACTCCGGCGCGCCACCGGCGGTGGTGAGTGCGCTTCGCGCCCCGCGACCGCGACTTTGCGTGCTGGCTTTGCCAACGGTAGTAATCTCGTTGCGAAACCAGCGCCAGATGAAGCCAGACAAAGGATGTAATGAGCGATCTCGCCAACCCCGCCGCGAGGCGAGGCGCACAGTCGGGCAGCGGTGAAGGGCTGAGCCGACGCGGCAACCGGATGCCTCGTGATGAGCGGCGCGGGCAGTTACTCGTCGCTGCTAGCGAAGTTTTCGTCGACCGCGGGTATCACGCCGCGGGTATGGACGAGATCGCCGATCGGGCCGGCGTAAGCAAACCCGTTCTCTACCAACACTTTACGTCCAAGCTCGAGCTGTATCTGGCCGTGCTGGCCCGCCACGCCGACAATCTCGTCTCGGGTGTGCGCCAGGCGCTGCGCACCACCACAGACAACCGGCAGCGGGTGCGGGCCGCTGTGGACGCGTTCTTCGACTTCATCGAGCACGACGGCCAGGGCTACCGGTTGATCTTCGAGAACGACTACGTGACCGAACCTCAGGTGTCGGCGCAGGTCAAGGTGGCCACCGAGGCGTGCACCGACGCCGTGTTCGACCTGATCAGCCACGACTCAGGGCTGGAACCGCACCGGGCCCGGATGATTGCGGTCGGGCTGGTCAGCATCAGCGTCGACTCGGCGCGGTACTGGCTGAACAACGATCGGCCGATCAGCAAGGGCGATGCGGTCGAGGGCACGGTGCAGTTCATCTGGGGCGGCTTGTCACACGTGCCGCTTACGCGTTCTTGACCGCCTCAGCACCGACCACACCAAAGCCGACACGGCGGACATCGGCCGCGCCGATTTCGACATACGCGATCTTCGACGTCTGAACCAGGAACCGCCGGCCCTTCTCGTCGGTCAGGCTCAACACGCCCGAGTCCTTGCCCAGCGCGTCGGTGATCAGCTTCTCCACCTCGGTTGGTGTTTGAGCGCTGTTGAAGACGAGCTCGCGCGGGCTGTCCGTGACACCGATCTTGACCTCCACGCTGTGAACCCTTTCCGTAACGCTACGTCCTCTAGAAATCCTCTAGAAGTCCTCTAGAACCTTGAGGCAAGGCTAGTGGACGCGACCGTGGCGATGCCGCGCCGGTGAGTTCGCGGTCAGCGAAGCCCGGTTCGACATCGGCCCGGCCGCCGACTACGAAAGGCGACCGAACCGAGTCCGGACCGTGACCGTACACACCCACCGCTAAACCTCATCTGTCACTTGTGCCTCGATAGCATCGGCCCGGTACATGAACGAGACAACCCGGGGACCCCATATGAACAGGCTTTATACCGCCGACTCTCCGTACTCTCTGACCCCCACCGAGCGTATTGCCACCTACACCGGCGACCTTGGCGAACTCGAGTACGACGGGTTGCAGGAGTACCCAGACGACGGGGAGTACGACGACATCGTCGAGTACGACGAGGAGAGCATCGACCGCCGCTGGATGTGGATAGCCGGCATCGCCGGTGTGATCCTGTTCATCGCCATCGGCACGACGGGCATCATCCTCGGCGGCGGCGACAGCGGTTCGGTATCGGCCACCGGGACCTCGTCGGCCCCGACTGCCACCTCGGCCCCCGTCACGACCTCGGTGCCCGCGGCTGCGGGCCCGTCGTTGCCGGCCGAGACCGTCACGACTGTGAGCCCGACCGCCGAGGCGACGGCGGCCCCACAACCGGAGGCAGCCGTTCCCGTCGCGCCCCCGTCGGCGGCCGTCCCCGCCCCCTCGCCGCGCACCGTCACCTACCGCGTGACAGGCAACCGGCCGCTGATCGACTTTGTCACCGTCATCTACACCGACCAGCAGGGCGCGCTGCAGACCGAGGTCAACGTCGCGCTGCCGTGGGCGAAGACGGTCGTGTTGGATCCGGGCGTCGAGCTCAAGTCGGTCACCGCCACCAGTGTGGGCGGCCAGCTCAACTGCGGCATCTACGACGCGACGGGCACACTCGTCGCCGTGCAGAGCAACAACTCGATGATTGCCAACTGCACGCAGTAGCAAGGCAACTCAGGCCAGGCCCAGCTCCTGCATGCGGGAGGCGTGGGTGCGCTGGAGCCGATCGAAGAATTCGGTCATCTGGGTCAGCCCCTCGCCGCTCGACATGACCAGGTCGACGAGTTCGTCGTGATCGGCCAGCACGTACTGCGCCTGTGTGATCGCTTCGCCGAGCAGTCGGCGCGACCACAGCGCCAGCCGATGACGTTGCTTCTCGCTCGCCGTCACGGCGGACTGCACCTCGGCGACGACGAACTGCGAATGACCGGTTTCTGATAGCACCGCGCGCACCACGTCGGCGATCTCTGCGGGTAACGATGTGGCGATCTCGAGATAGAAGTCGGCGGCCAGCGCGTCGCCGACGTACGTCTTGACAAGCGCCTCCAGCCACGTGCTCGGGGTGGTCAGCCGGTGGTAGTTCTCAAGAGCCGAGGCGTACTTCGTCATCGCGGGCACCACGTCGACGCCTCTGCGCTCGAGCGAGTCCCGAAGTACTTCGTAATGGTTCATCTCCGCGGCAGCCATGCTGGCCATATTGATGCGGCCCCGCAGGTTGGGCGCCATCCGCGCTTCGTCGGTCAGCCGATAGAACGCCGCCACCTCGCCGTATGCCAGGAGCGCGAACAGCTCGTTGACACCGGGATGGTCGGCCGACACGCCCGAACTCACCGAGTCGGTCATCTGCTCGGAGGGTTCCGGCGGCGCCGGAAACATGGGAGCGGTCATGACACAACTCTAAACGTCGACCGGCGCGCGCTCTCGGGCTGAACCCGGCCAGCTATCATGGACGTGGGCAGCGGCATCGTAAGGGTCGAAATGACCAGGCTGCTACCTAAGAAATGTGCGTGCACGCAGTCGGCCCGCCTACCTCAGCGCAGGGCCCCGGCAAAGCTTCGTCGAACTCGTGCGCGCGTGGACGCCATGAGGAATCGACAATTGAAAGGCTGCGCCTCCCGCGTATGACACATTTAAATCCCACCTTTGCTGAACTCGGAGTCCGCGACGAAATCGTGCGCGCACTTTCCGAGGACGGCAAGGTACACCCGTTTGCTATCCAAGAACTGACAATGCCGCTCGCGCTGGCGGGCGACGATCTGATCGGCCAGGCCCGCACCGGCATGGGCAAGACCCTGGCGTTCGGGGTGCCGATGCTACAGCGCATCACCACCGACACCGAGCGTGAGCTGTCCGGCATCCCCCGCGCGCTCATCGTCGTCCCCACCCGTGAGCTGTGCCTTCAGGTATACAGCGACCTCGCCCTCGCGGCGAAGTATCTGACGGTCGGTGATCGCAAGCTGAGCGTCACCTCCATTTATGGCGGCCGCCCCTACGAGCCACAGATCGAGGCTCTCCAGAAGGGCGTCGATGTGGTGGTCGGCACCCCGGGCCGTTTGCTCGACCTCGCCCAGCAGGGTCACCTGCAGCTCGGCGGGCTCTCGATGCTGGTGCTCGACGAGGCCGACGAGATGCTGGATCTCGGCTTCCTGCCCGATATCGAGCGCATCCTGCGGCAGATCCCCAGTGAACGGCAGGCGATGCTGTTCTCGGCGACCATGCCGGACCCGATCATCACGCTGGCGCGCACGTTCATGAACCAGCCGACCCACATCCGGGCCGAGGCCCCGCATTCGGCGGCGACGCACGACACCACCGAGCAGTTCGCCTACCGGGCCCACGCGCTGGACAAGGTCGAGATGGTCGCCCGCATCCTTCAGGCCGATGGGCGCGGCGCCACGATGGTCTTCACCAGGACCAAGCGCACTGCACAGAAGGTGTCCGACGAACTCGCCGAGCGCGGGTTCAAGGTCGGCGCGGTACACGGTGATCTCGGCCAGGGCGCCCGCGAGAAATCGCTCAAGGCGTTCCGCACCGGTGAGGTCGACGTGCTCGTCGCGACCGACGTCGCCGCCAGAGGCATCGACATCGATGACATCACCCACGTGATCAACTACCAGATCCCGGAGGACGAGCAGGCCTACGTCCACCGCATCGGCCGTACCGGCCGTGCGGGCAAGACCGGTATCGCGGTCACCCTGGTCGACTGGGACGAGCTGCCTCGCTGGACGATGATCGACAAGGCGCTCGGCCTCAACACCCCCGATCCAGCCGAGACCTACTCCAGCTCACCGCATCTCTACGACGAGCTGAACATCCCAGAAGACGCCACGGGCTCCATTGGCCAACCGTGCAAGACGCAGGCCAAGCGCCCGCCGGCGGAGAAGTCTGCCGATCGTCCCGACCGGGCGCGCAACCGCACGCGTCGGCGTACCCGCGCCGGAGAGCCGGTCTCCGCGCACGCCACAGCGGCGTCGACCGATCAGACCTCTCCCGACGCCGGAGACAGCACCGACGGCGCGCCAAAGCGTCGGCGTCGTCGCCGTCCGCGCAAGGCCGCCGCCAGCGCGGGCTAGCTCGAAAGACGAAGCCACACCTGATGTCGCCGCCGGGGCGGCTCCGCCGCCACCCCAGGGTCAAACCGGAACGCCGCACGCGCGCCGACGTGGTTGCGGCAATCGCGATCGCCGCAGCCATCGCCGTCACGGCCGGTCTCGTCTGGTGGACGAGCGACGCCAGGGCGACGATCAGCCGTCCCGCGGCTGGTCCGGTTCCGCCGCTGGTCACCGCCAAGGCGGTGCCATCCTCGCTGCGGCAATTGTGGACCGCGCCCAGCCCCAAGACCACGGCGCCCCTCGTGGTGGCCGCCAGCGTGGTCACCGGTGACGGCCACACCGTCGAGGGCCGCGACCCGGTCACCGGCAGCCCGGTGTGGAGCTATGGGCGAACCAACCTCGACCTGTGCGGTGTCAGCTGGGTATACCAGTACGCCGTCGCGGTATACCCCGACAGCCGCGGCTGCGGTCAGGTCAGCACGATCGACGGCAAGACGGGTCGACGCGGTCCCGCCCGCACCGCCTACGCAGACCCAGAGGTGAGACTGTCGTCGGACGGTACCGCCGTTCTGTCGGCCGGCGACAGCAGACTTGAGCTGTGGCGGTCTGACATGGTCAGAATGCTCAGTTACGGCTCCCTGGACGCCAAGGTCAAACCCGGCATCCCCGCCTCGCCGCTGTGCCGCCTGACGTCGGCCGCCGCCAGTTCGGCCGCCGTCTCGGTGCTCGAGTCCTGCCCGAACCAGGAGGATCTGCGCCTTACCCTGCTGCGGCCGGCCGACGACGAGGACACCCCCGAGCTGAAGTACGTACCGCAATCCGGTGTGAGCGTGGATTCCGACGCCCAGGTCGTCGCGGTCTCCGACACCACGACCGCGGTCTACGTGCCGACTCCGAAACCGGTCGTGAACATCGTCGACGAAACAGGCGCGACGATTGCGACCACGCCGCTGCCCAAGCCCGCGTCACAGAATGCGACGATGTCCCGCGCCGGCGATCTGTTCACGTGGTGGACCGGGGACAGCTTAATGGTGTTCTCCGCCAAGGGACTTCGGTACAAGTACACGGTCGCACCGGTGGGTGCCAATGTTCCGCTGGGACCCGCCGCCCTGATGGCCGGGCGCCTGCTCGTGCCGGTCACCGGGGGTTACGACGTCTTCGACCCGGACAATGGGCGGGGCGATCGCCACATTCCGGTGCCACGCCCGCCGAGTTCGGCTCCGGTCGTGCCCGCAGTGGCGGGCGCGACGGTGCTGGAGCAGCGGGGTGACGAACTGGTCGCGCTGGGTTAGTTGCGATTTGTGCACGATAACCGGCGCTCACCGCCGTGTTCACCGCCGGTTATCGTGCACAAACCGCTAGATGTCGGGCGTGTACGTCGCCAGCGCCTTGCCGTGCTTCCAGTGCTTGAGCAATGCGTTCGCCAACTCGCGGTACGCACTTGCGCCCTTGTTCTTGCGACTCGCCAGCACCGAAGCGCCCGCTGCCGTGGCCTCGGCGAACCGCACCGTGCGAGGAATCGGCGGTGCGAGCACCGGTAGGTCATATCGATCGGCGACATCGAGAAGAACGTCGCGGCTGTGGGTGGTGCGCGAGTCGTAGAGCGTCGGCAGGGCGCCGAGCAGCTTCAGCTCACCGTTGGTGATCTGCTGGACGTCCTTGATGGTGCGCAGGAACTGGCCGACGCCGCGGTGCGCCAACATCTCGCATTGCAGCGGCACGATCACGTCGTCGGCCGCTGTCAGCCCGTTGAGCGTGAGCACACCCAACGACGGCGGACAGTCGATGATCACGACGTCGAACTGGTCGTTCACCTTGGCCAGCGCACGCTTGAGGGCGTATTCGCGGCCGGCCCGCATCAACAACATCGCCTCGGCGCCCGCCAGGTCGATATTGGCGGGCAGCAGCGTCATCCCCTCCGAGGTCTCGACCAGCGCCGCAGCCGTCTCGACATCTCCGAGCAGCACCTCGTGAATCGACATCGGCAGCTTGTCGGGGTCCTGCCCCAGCGAGAACGTCAAACACCCCTGCGGATCGAGGTCGACGAGCAGCACCCGCCGGCCCTTCTCCACCATCGCCGCGCCCAACGACGCCACCGTCGTCGTTTTGGCGACCCCACCCTTTTGATTGGCGACCGCAAGTACCCGCGTCACGATGCCCATCCTGACACGCCCACGAACACCACGACCGAACGTGGGGCAGAATCGGTCAGCGTGAGTGTCCTGCAGCATCGGCTGCTGTTGCTTCGGCATGGTGAGACGGAATGGTCCCGGTCCGGCCAGCACACCAGTCACACCGACCTCGAGCTCACCGAGACCGGACGTGGGCGGGCCAAGCTCGCGGCCGAAGCGCTCGCCGAGTTGGAACTGATTAATCCCTTGGTGATCAGCAGCCCGTTGCGGCGCGCTGTGCACACGGCCGAGCTGGCCGGGCTGACCGTCAACGAGGTCTCTCCGCTTCTGCAGGAATGGGACTACGGCAACTACGAGGGTTTGACCACACCGCAGATCCGCGAGACCGTGCCCG
Organism: uncultured Actinomycetota bacterium; assembly: GCA_963721195.1. Taxonomy (GTDB): domain Bacteria; phylum Actinomycetota; class Actinomycetes; order Mycobacteriales; family Mycobacteriaceae; genus Mycobacterium. Next base: position 34,133 of record CAVRIH010000007.1, read on the forward strand.
ACTGGTTGATCTGGACGCACGGCGCCGAGGGCGGTGAGAGCATCGCGGCGGTCACCGAACGCGCCGATGGCGCCGTCGCATTGGCGCTGTCGCACATGGCGTCGCGCGACGTGGTGTTCGTCGGCCATGCGCACTTCTCCCGTTCTGTCATCGCACGCTGGGTCGAGCTAGGAGTCCCCAACGGAATCCGCTTCGCGATGTCACCCGCGTCGATCGCGGTGCTCGGCTTCGAGCACGGGATCCGGCAGATCATCGCGCAGGGCCTGACCGGCCACCAGGATCCGTGTAAGCCACGGTGACCCGCGAACCGTCATTCGTCCTCGCCTCCGGCGGCAGTGCCGTCATCGCCGAGGGTGTGCACACAGCGTTCCCGAAGGTCGCCGAGGCTCGGGCCGCGTTAGCATCGCATAGTGCCCCAATCATTCTGGGCGCCTTGCCGTTTGACATGTCCAAGCCTGCGGCACTCATTCGGCCACAGGTGGTTCAGTTCCTCGATTCGCTACCGGATTGGCCGTTGCGCGCGCTTCCGTCGGTGCAGATCGCCGAGTCACTGCCGGAGCCCGACGAGCATCGGTCCCGCATCGCGTCGGCGCTTCAGCGTCTGCGCGATCCGGCGAGTGGACTGCACAAGGTTGTGCTGGCCCGCGCGTTGCGGCTGGTCGCCGACGGACCGCTGGACGCACGCACGATTCTCGACCGGCTCGTCGCACAGGACCCCGCGGCCAATGCCTTTCTCGCCGACCTGACCGCGGCAGGCGGGGGCCACTCGGGCACCGCGCTCATCGGCGCGAGCCCGGAGCTGCTGGTGGCACGCCAGGGCGGCCGCATGGTCTGCGCACCGTTCGCCGGGTCAGCGCCGCGGCTGCCCGACTCCGCGGCCGACGAGGCGAGCGGCGCGGCATTGGCATCGTCGGCGAAGAACCGACACGAACATCAGCTCGTCGTCGAAGCGGTGCGTGCGGCGCTGGAACCGCTGTGCACCGAACTGGAGATCGCGGCCGAACCGAAGCTGAACAAGACAGCTGCCGTCTGGCACCTCTATACCCCGATCAGTGGCCGCCTGCGCGAAAACGCAACTACCGCACTGGACTTGGCGGTCGCGCTACATCCGACGCCCGCGGTGGGCGGCGTGCCGACCGACGCGGCGACGGGCCTTATCAACGAACTGGAGGGCGATCGCGGGTTCTACGCGGGCGCGGTGGGTTGGTGCGATCAGCGGGGCGACGGCCGCTGGGTGGTCTCCATCCGCTGCGCGGAGCTGTCCGCCGACCGTCGTACCGCAATTGCGTATGCCGGCGGCGGGATCGTCGCGGAATCCGAGCCAGACGACGAAGTCGACGAGACGACAACGAAGTTCAAGACGATGTTCGCGGCCCTCGGCGTCGAGTCGTGACCGAGCTGATCCGTCTCGCCCGGCCGGGCGACGAGGCCGAACTGGCGGCGATGATTCACGAGCTCGCCGCCTTCGAGCATGCCGCCGAGGAATGCACCGTCACCGAAAGCCAGCTTCGGGACGCACTTTTCGGCGACAGACCGACCGTGCACGGGCACATCGCCGAAGTGGACGGCGCTGCCGCCGCGGCCGCGCTGTGGTTTTGCAACTTCTCCACGTGGGACGGCGTCGCTGGCATCTATCTAGAGGATTTGTACGTGCGGCCGCAATTCCGCAGGCGCGGCCTGGCCCGCAAGATGCTGGCCACACTGGCCCGCGAATGCGTCGCCGGCGGTTACACCAGGCTGTCGTGGGCCGTCCTGAACTGGAACGTCGATGCGATCGCGCTCTACGACGCCGTGGGCGGTAAGCCGCAGGACGATTGGATCACCTACCGGGTGTCCGGCCCGGAGTTGTCGGCGCTCGCCTCGTCGGCGACCAGCGAGTCCTGAGCCCCCGCCCACTGCAGGGCTGACGGGCTGAACAGCAGCGCCAGTATGGCCAGCGCCACGACCGCGACGGCGACACCAGCAAGCCACTGCCCTGATCCGACGCCGACGTACCAGGCCACCCCCAACAGGATCAGCTGGGCGAACACGGCCAGGCCGCGGCCCCACCGTCGGCCCATCCACAGCGCCCATCCCGCGGCGAGCACTGCCGAGCCCATGACCGCGAACCACCCCGCGGTGCCGAACTTGTTCATGCCGGGCTCGTCGGTACCGAGCAACCCGCTCACCACGTACCAGACAGCCGCCGTCACACCCGCAAGGCCTTCCAGCGACACCACAACTGCTGCCTGACGCACGGTTGTGGGCGAGGGAACGGTCACGACCTCGAGCGTAGAGGTTCGGCTTGACCCTTTGGATAGGGTCGTCCTCTGTGCGCGCCGTGCTGATCGTCAACCCCAATGCGACGTCGACGACCCCGGCGACCCGTGATTTGCTGGCCCACGCGCTGGAGAGCCGGGTCAAGCTCACGGTCATCCACACTGATCACCGCGGCCACGCCGTGGAGATCGGCCGCGACGCGGCCCGCGACGGCGTGGACGCGCTGATCGTGCACGGTGGCGACGGCACCGTGAACGAGGTGGTCAATGGAATCATTGGGGTGGGCGGACCAGGGGTTGCAGCGCCCGCCGTCGGCGTCGTGCCCGGAGGCTCGGCCAACGTCTTCGCCCGCGCGCTGGGGATCAGCCCGGACCCAATCGAGGCCACCAACCAACTCATCGACCTGTTGTCCGCTTACCGGCGGCGCAAGACCTGGCGGCGCATCGGCCTGATGGACTGCGGCGAACGCTGGGCGGTGTTCACCGCCGGAATGGGCGTGGACGGCGACGTCGTCGCCGCCGTGGAGGCCCAGCGCGCCAAGGGCCGCAAGGTCACGGCCTCGCGCTATATCCGCGTAGCGATCCGCGAAATGCTGTCCAGCGCCCGCAAGGATCCCTCGCTGACGTTGCACATACCCGACCGTGAGCCGGTGGCAGGCGTGCATTTCGTCTTCGTGTCGAACTCCAGCCCCTGGACCTACGCCAACGCCAGGCCGGTGTGGACCAATCCGACGACTTCGTTCGAGACCGGCCTTGGCGTCTTCGCCATCACCAGCATGAATGTCTGGGCCAACCTGAGGCTGGTACGCAAGATGCTGGCGCGACGCCCGCGCATCGTGGCCGGGCATCTGGTCCGGGACGACGATCTGCCGCAGCTGCGGGTGACCAGCGAGAGACCGGTGGCCTGTCAAATCGACGGTGACTACCTCGGGCTGCGGGACACGATGACGTTCACTGCGGTTCCAGATGCCTTGGGCGTGGTGGCACCACCGGCCAATGCTCACCCTGACCAGCGATAACGTCATCGGATCGACCGATTGAGGGCGTAGGTTCGACGAGTGTAGTACAAACGAGTACGGGGTGAGATAGCAGGCCCCGGCTAGTGAGGTTGCCCACTTGTTAACTCGCGAGTATTGACATCTGTTCAGCCTGTGAAAAACTCGGATGCAACAGTGCAGAAACATTTCATGTGCACGCGTTAACAGCCGACGAAACGTTCGTGCGCTGTGCTGCGCACACGATAAGGAGTTAGAGCTATGGATTGGCGCCACAAGGCGGTCTGTCGTGACGAGGATCCGGAACTGTTCTTCCCGGTGGGAAACAGCGGACCCGCGCTCGCTCAGATCGCTGACGCGAAGCTTGTCTGCAACCGCTGCCCGGTGACCACAGAGTGCCTCACCTGGGCATTGGAGTCCGGGCAGGATGCAGGCGTGTGGGGCGGCATGAGTGAGGACGAGCGGCGCGCCCTGAAGCGGCGTAACGCCCGCACCAAGGCCCGCAGCGGGGTCTAGGCTCACATCCCACGTCAGACGATTTGCGGCCCCGACGAAAGTCGGGGCCGTAATTTTGTGCAGAACAATTTTCGCGAAATGGCGTCCGAGGTTGGCAACGAGGGTTTTGCATAAGTAGTCATCTATTGGGCCAGCCGGGCACGCCTTCCGATTGGCACCCGCAGCACCACATCCGTGCCACCGGTGGCCACCTCGTGCATACCAAGAGAGCCGTCCAGCTCCGCCGACACCAACGTCCGCACGATCTGAAGACCGAGCCGATCGGACTTCTCCAGACTGAAACCCTCGGGCAGCCCGCGGCCGTCGTCGTGCACCACCACATCGAGCCACCTGGCTGAGCGCTCGGCGCGAATCGTCACGCACCCGTGTGCGGTGGAGCTGTCGAAAGCGTGCTCGATGGCGTTCTGCACCAGTTCGGTGATCACCATGATCAACGCCGTGGCCCTGTCGGCGTCGAGTACACCCAGTTCGCCCACGCGGTTGACGCGGATCGGAGTGTCCGTATTATCCGGGGCCGCAACGTCATTCATGATTGGAAGGATCCGGTCGACCACCTCGTCGAGGTTCACTTCTTCGTCCACTGACATCGACAAGGCATCGTGTACCAACGCGATCGACGACACCCGGCGCACCGATTCGATCAACGCCTCGCGGCCCTCGGCGTTGTTCGTGCGCCGCGCCTGGAGACGCAGCAGCGCCGCGACCGTCTGCAGGTTGTTCTTCACCCGATGGTGGATCTCGCGGATCGTCGCGTCCTTGGACAGCAGCGCTCGGTCACGACGCTTCACCTCTGTCACGTCGCGGATCAGCACAGCGGCACCGACGGCGTTGCCGTGCACCACGAGTGGCAGCGTGCGTAGCAGCACCGCGGCCCCGCCCGCATCGACCTCCATGCGCATGCTCGAACCGCCCGCCAGCGAGTCGCGGACGTGGTCGGCGAGTTCCTGGGCCTCGAACGGGTCCGAGATCAGCGGCCGGGTGACCGTGACCAGGTTGTGGCCCTCCAACTCGGCGGGAAGCCCCATCCGGTGGTAGGCCGAGATCGCGTTCGGACTGGCGAATGTGACGATGCCGGTTCCGTTGAGGCGGATGAAACCGTCTCCGACGCGCGGGCTCGACCGCGACATCGCGAGGTCGCCGACGTTCGGAAACGTGCCTTCGGACAACATGAGCAGTAGGTCGCCGGCGCAGTCCAGGTAGGCACTTTCCAGCGGACTCGCGTTGCGTGCGGCCAGTGCCGTCTGATGCGTGAGGACCGCAACCACGTTGTTGTTGTAGCGCACGGGAACAGCCTCCACGTTGAGACCGAGCGAATCCTGTTGTCCCGCTGGGTTTTGCCTGCCGATGGCGCCCGAGTTGAACGCATCGGTCACCACCGGCATCTGGTCGCCCTGGTTCAGGGTGCCCACGGCGTCGGCGAGCAGCACCGTCGGTGCGGTGTTCGGCCGCACCTGAGCCACGCATACCAGCGCGCCGTCGTCGCGGCGCACCCACATCAGAAAGTCGCCGAAGGACAGGTCGGCCAGCAGCTGCCATTCACCGACCACCGCGTGCAGGTGGTCGACGGCATTGCCGGGCAGAACGGTGTGCTCGGCGAGCAGGTCACCGAGGGTGGACATCGGGCCTCACTCCCGCGATCGGACCCGCGTCAGCTGATCACCGCGATGAGGTCGCCGGCCTGGATGACGTCGCCGACGGACACGCTCACCTTGCTGATGGTGCCCGCTACTTCGGCGAGCACCGGGATCTCCATCTTCATCGACTCCAGCAGCACCAGGGTGTCGCCCTCACCGATTTGATCGCCCTCGTGAACCACGACCTCGAGCACACTGGCCACGATCTCCGCGCGAACATCCTCGGCCATCTTCACCCCTTCGGAGTCCTTAGGTCATCGGCGCCCGCCTCCGCGTGCCTGACGCTCATATCGAACCACACCACCGGCGCGACAGCCGTGCCGCCAGGCCGTGAGAGAATAGCTGCGAGCGCCCGCTGGAGGTGGGCCCCACAATCCCCGTACCGAATGGAGGACGACCATGGCCAAGCGTGGCCGTAAGAAGCGCGACCGTAAGCATTCCAAGGCCAACCACGGCAAGCGGCCCAACGCGGGCTCGAAGTCGGTGGGTCGCTAGCCCCGCGCCGGTGATCGCCGGCGCTGCTAGCCGCGCCGAATGATGGTGGTGCGGCTGATCTCGATGCGCAGCCGCTCACGCAGGCTGTCGGGTGCCTTCTCGCCACCGCACTTGCGCGCGATGAGCGTCTTGACGCGCTCCTCCACGCCGTAGTGGCGCAGGCAGGCGGGGCACTCTTCGAGGTGATGACGCAGCTTGTCGCGGGTTTCGGGTGTGCACTCGCCGTCGAGCAACGTCCATACCTCGGCGATCACCGCGGCGCACTCAGGGTGGTCCGGGTCCACTGGGCCGACCGGCGGCTGCCAGCGCTCCTCGCCGGGGGTCGAGCTCATGACGAGACCTCCTCGGGTGCCTCGACCTGCTGGCCTCGAATGAATCCGCGGTCGCGGGCCACATCGGCGAGCAATTCACGAAGCTGACGCCTGCCCCGGTGCAAACGGGACATGACGGTGCCAATGGGGGTATCCATGATCTCGGCGATCTCCTTGTACGGGAAGCCTTCCACGTCGGCGTAATACACCGCCATCCGGAACTCCTCCGGCAGCGCCTGCAGCGCCTCTTTGATCTCGTTGTCCGGCAGTGCCTCCATGGCCTCGACCTCTGCCGAGCGCAAACCGGTAGACGAGTGCTCGGCATTGGCCGCGAGCTGCCAGTCGGTGATCTCGTCGGTCGGATACTCCGCGGGCTGGCGCTGCTTCTTGCGGTAGCTGTTGATGTAGGTGTTGGTCAGGATCCGGTACAGCCACGCCTTGAGGTTCGTGCCCTCGCGGAACGAGCGGAAGCCCGCATAGGCCTTCACCATGGTTTCCTGCAGCAGGTCCTCGGCGTCTGCGGGGTTGCGCGTCATGCGCAGCGCGCCGCCGTAGAGCTGGTCGAGGAGCGGAATCGCGTCGCGCTCGAACCGGGCGGTCAGCTCGGCGTCTGACTCGTCCGATCTGGCGGGCGCCGACCCGTCGATGTCGGTCATGGCGGGAAACACCGTCCCTTCTGTAGCGGCGCCACCAAACAGGCCCGGCAAGTCAACCGGACGCTCCATGGCCAATGCTGGCACCTTGACCCCTCCTTCGATCGTAGAGGTTGAGACCGACTTCTTTTCGGCCGCCGCTGTCAGCGGCCCTAGCTGCCGTCAACAACAGCGCGACTGGTCGGGGTGTTCCCGCCACTAAACTGAGCCCGTGGCGCGCGCGGCAACTCCGACGATCGCGCCCTGCGCGCCTGAACGTCCGCCGAAACTGAATTCCAGCAGAGAAAGTGCGAGTGGAGACCTGCTGGAATGCCGTTTCGCGGGGGTCATAGGGTGAGGCCATGTCGCTCTCAGGGAAGACCATGTTCATCTCCGGCGCCAGCCGCGGTATCGGGCTGGCGATCGCCAAGCGCGCGGCCGCCGACGGCGCGAATATCGCGCTGATCGCCAAGACGGCGGAGCCGCATCCCAAGCTCGAGGGCACCGTGTACACCGCGGCCAAGGAGCTCGAGGAAGCCGGCGGGCAGGCGCTGCCGATCGTCGGCGACATCCGCGACGGCGACTCGGTCGCCTCGGCGGTGGCCCAAGCCGTCGCTCAATTCGGTGGGATCGACATCTGCGTCAACAATGCCTCGGCGATCAACCTGGGTTCGGTCACCGAGGTTCCGCTCAAGCGATTCGACCTGATGAACGGAATCCAGGTGCGCGGCACATACGCGGTGTCGCAGGCGTGCATCCCGCACATGGTGGGCCGACCCAATCCGCACATCCTGACGCTGTCGCCGCCGGTCCGGCTGGAATCCGAATGGCTTAAGCCGACGGCGTACATGATGGCCAAGTACGGGATGTCGTTGTGCGCCTTGGCATTAGCCGAGGAGCTGCGCGACGAGGGCATCGCCTCCAACACGCTGTGGCCGCGCACCCTGGTGGCCACCGCCGCGGTGCAGAACCTGCTCGGCGGCGACGAGGCGATGGGCCGGGCCCGTAAGCCCGCCGTCTACGCGGACGCCGCATACACGATCCTCAACAAGCCGTCGCGCGAATACACCGGCAACGCCCTGTTGTGCGAGGACGTGCTGCTCGAATCCGGCATCACCGACCTGTCGGTCTACAACTGTGTGCCCGGCGCTGAACTCGGCGTCGACCTGTGGGTGGACACCCCGAACCCGCCTGGATACACCGGGCCGTAGTCACGTCACGCGCGTTGGCCTGCCGAACTGCGCGTGCACGCCCGGCGAGAACAGCGTACGGAGACGTTCACCGGCAGGCTCGACGCCGCTGGCGGCAAGCAGATCGTCGTTCAGCGCCAGAACCTCGGCGGCATGCAGCGGCCACTGCACGTGCTCGTTGGGCACCCACCATGTTCGCCCGCCCTTGCGAGTGTGGGCGCCCCAGCGCGCCGTGACCCAGACCTCCAGCGGCGTCGGCTCCACCACCTCGCCCACCTGGATCGTCAGGCCGCAGCGCAGGCCTCGGCGCGGCCACCGGCGCACACTCTCGTAAGAGATCCGATCGCCGGAACACCTCACACGCATCTTCGCCCAGGTGTACGGCACACCGAGGACCGTCCGGGTGAACCCCACCACGGCCAGCCGCTCGGTTTCCAGCGACCGAAAAAGCACACCGTGGCGACCCGCGTCATCGACCGAGTAGAGCCGGATATTGGTCTCGGCGAAGCTGCCGAAGTACGCCAGCCGCACCGAGGAGCCCAGCGCGGTGTGCCGCATCACGAAGGGCACCAACCCCACATAGGTGAGCCCGTCGGTGAACACATCAGGACGGGTGCCGGGCGGGAAGAGGTGCGCGACGCCCTCCGGATCGACCGGCCAGTGCACGAACGCGAGATCGGCCCAGAACTGGTCGAACAAGACGGGCCGCGGCAAGGGCGGTGCGGTCACCAGAAAGCTCACCGCATCATCGTGGCACTCTGAATCCGTGTCCTCACCCACAATATGGTCCGCGGGCCGCTACCAGTCGGTCGCCGAACGCATCGAACCCATCGCCGTTGCTCTCATCGACGCAGTGGACGCGCTAAGACCCGTGCAGGACGCGGCGTTGGTCGACCTCGCCTGCGGAACCGGAAATGCGGCGATGGCCGCCGCGGTCCGAGGCGCACGGGTGACTGCGGTGGACATCACGCCGGAACTGATCACGATCGCCGCGGAAAAGGCCGCGGGCCTGCCCATCACCTGGCTGACCGCCGATGCGTCGGCCACCGGGCTGCCCGACGGGTCATTCGACGCCGCCGTCTCCAATATGGGGATCATCTTCGTCGAGCCGACCGCGCAGGTCGCCGAGCTCGAACGCCTCTTGAAGGCGGGCGGGACGTTGGCGTTCTCGTCCTGGGTGCCCGACCCGACCAACCCGTTCTTCACCCCCATCGTCGACGTCCTCGGCCCACCTCCGGCCTCGGGTTACACCCCCGACCAATGGGGCAACGCCGAGACCATCACTGCTCGCCTGTCCGACGGATTCGTCGACGTGACCATCGAAAACGACACGAACACATGGGAATTCCCGTCGTTGGACGCAGCCGTGAACTTCGTGACGAATGAATCGCCAATGCATGTGACCGTGTTCGGCAACGTCGATGCCACAAAGCGGGAACCGCTGCGGAAGGCGTTCGAGGCGGCCATGCGGGCGCATGCCGACGACGACGGAGTGCGCTTCGACGCGCCATACGTGGTGGTGACCGCGCGACGGCGCTGACTGCTAACGCCGGTTCAGCATGCTGTGCACGCTGTCGGCGAACGCCGCGGTGGTGAAACAGGCCGGTTCCGCGAACTCCTCCAGCGTGAGCGCGTCATCCCAGTTTGCATTAGCGGCGGCGCGTAGCAAGGTTTTCGTCATCGTCGTGGCGTGCGGAGGCATTTCGGCGATACGTGAGCACCATTCGTCGGCAGCCTCGAGGAGCCGATCGTGCGCGACAACCTCCTGTACGAGCCCGAGTCGGAGCGCAGTGCGTGCGTCGATGTGGTCGCCGCGCAAGTAATACGCGAGCGAACCCTGGTAGCCCAGTCGTCGCGTCAGAGCCCAACTCGTGCCGACTTCGGGAATGAGGCCCAGCCGCCCGAATGCGGGCACGATCACGGCACGCTCACTGGCGATCACGAGGTCGCAGGTCAGCGCCCAGGCCAGACCGACACCGGCCGCCGCACCGTTGAGCGCCCCCACGAACAGAGTGTCCGAACCGGCGATCAGACGGGCGATGCCGCCGAACTCCCGGCGGATCCACCGCCACACATCGGCGGTGCCCTCCGGGGAACCGAGGTGTTCGACGGCGGCACTCATCATCTTCAGGTCGCCACCGGCGCTGAAACCGGGGTCGGCGCCGGTGAGAACGACCGAACGCACGTCCGGGTCGGCGTCGAGGTCGGTGAGCGCCCGGCGGAGTTGCCGCACCAGTGGAGCCGAGAGCACGTTGAGCCGCTTCGGCTCATCGAGTGTGATGACGGCGCGGTCTGTGCGCCGCTCCACCCGTACCCGTCGAGGAGCTTCGGGATCATCCCCTTCGGCAACCATCGTCCGGTAAAGAGAACCCGTTTCGGTCATTGCAATCTCTCCTCGGTTTCGTTGGCGCGCAACACCGCCCACGCGGCATCGGCGAATGTCTCGATGGCCCGTCGGGGCAGCTTGACCGCTGAGCCCGCCACCCAATAGCGGGAGAATTCCTGCGCGGGCCCGAGCCACAGCGCGGCGGTGATCCCGATATCCAACGGTCCCAGCGCCCCATAGCCATGATGCGGGCGCCACCAGTCGCGGACCGCCGCGAAAAAGGCGCTGTTGGAACGCCGCAACTCCTCGCTGTCCAGCCGGGAACCCAGCAGTAGCGCGGCCTCACCGCGGTGTGCGGTCACCCATCGCAGGTGATACGCGACGCCTCCTCGGATGCCGCCCTCCGCGGTGTCGTGTTCGCGCAGCATCGCGAGGAACCCGGTCTGATACTCGCCCACCACCTGCGCGTACACGGCGGTCGCCAGCGACAGCTTGTCCGGGAAATGGTGATACAGCGCTCCGACGCTCACATCGGCCGCACGCCGCACCTCGTCCAGCGTCGCCGACAGCGCGCCGTCGACCGCGAACCGCTGCCGCGCGGCGCCTAACAGCCGCGACCGCGCATCCGCACCCGTCCGACTCGTTCGGGCCACGAGAATTACTCTATTCATACCGAGGAATCCTCTGTCAAGCCCTGTCCCCCGATTGGGGGAAAGAGGAATCCTCCGGTGTACCGGCTGATCGCCCGACATACAACGCCGCTCGGTAACGGCATTCTTAGGTCATCGCAGGCACCCCCCGGCGGTAAGGCCGAAAAGCCAACTCACACAGGAGTATCGACATGAAGAACAACACCTTCGCCAAGACGGTCGCCCGTATTGCCCTGCCGCTCGTCATCGGCGGCGTCGCCCTGGGAATGGCCGGCATCGCCAACGCCCAGACCCAGGAGCCGGTCGGCCCGGGCTACCAGTACGCCCCGACCACCACCGTGCACCCCGCACCCCACGCCCCCACGACGCACCACGGCGTCGGCCGAGTCGAGGAGATGGTCCCCGGCTACCACCGCTAAACGAGCACATCTGGAGGCCCTCCCCGAAAGGGGAGGGCCTCGTCATCTAGTTTTGGTTGGTACCCGACGTGGACGGAGGCGGTGGGTGCCGGGCGACTTCGTATTGACCATGGACGAACTACGCGCAGTCGCTCGGTTTGTGGCGGAGACCGCTGACGAGCTACTCCCGGTCTTCGAGACTGCCAATCCCGACGATTCACGGCCGCGAGCGGCAGTGGCCGCCGCGTGGCTGTTCGTCCACGGTGCGCCGAGAACCAAGCTCCAGCGGGTCGCTTCGCTGGATGCGCACCGCGCAGCGAAGGCAGCGTCGACTGAAGCGTCACGTCTGGCTGCGCAAGCGGCCGGAGACGCTGCATCCGCCGCCTATCTACATCCCATCGGTAAGGGCCACCAAGTCGGCCACATCTTGCGGGCAGCCGCCAACGCGGCACGCGTATCAGAGATCAGCGCCGGCTCAAACCCTGCAGCTGCAGCCGAGACGATCCAGAGGGCTCGAGAGCGCGCGACAGAGTTGATCGATATTCTGTGCCGCTATCCCCCCGCACCGGCCGGCACGAGCCGTGTCAACCACCTGATGACGACATTGGACACGGCACTGCGATCCCGCTGAGCTCACGCCACGCAGATGTCGGCGCCGAGCATCAGGTGAGGCCACATGACCGCCGTCTGCACGAAGGCCAGAATCTCGGAGCCGGCGGGGATGCGGGTCTGCAGCGCGGTCTCGAAGCGCTGCACCTGTTCGGCGTCGAAGAACGCCCACGCAAACCCGACGAGCAGGTAAGGAATCGCCAGCCACATCGCGAACTCGATCATGGCCTCGACACTCACTCGACGGCCGAGCACCCGCCGCAACATGTTCAGACCAACGCGCGTTGTCGGCGGGCCCGGCGTCGAACATCTGCCAGCAGCGCGTAGCTGCCGCCTTGGCGGATGAACACCGGCAGGAACCTGTTCGCGAAAGCGACCAACAGGAACAGCCTTTCGAACAGGCCCTGCCTGAAATCGCTCCAGCGCACCTCCATGGCGTCACGGAACACCGGTGCCAGGAATCCGACGGTGAGGAACTTGAGCAGCGGCCGAAAAGGCAGCCCCAGCACGGGATTGATCATGTGCAGGTTCAGCAAGTCGAGCAGATAGCCCCGGACATGATCGTCGATGGCGACCTGGCCGCACGCCTCGGCCCAATACGCATCGAATTCCGCTCGGGTGGGCGGCCATTGGTTCTCGCTCACCTGAAGCGTCGTCCCCAATGTCCATGCCGACCGGTAGAACTGCTCGGACTGTTCGGCGGTCATCTCGCCGCGCAGCAGTTGATAAGTGTCTTCCAGCCCGACGAACAGGCACGCTGCGACCCACATCTGAAGCTCGCGGTCAAAGGCGTTGTAGCGCACCGGACTATCCGGCGTGGATTGAACGTACCGATGCGCACTGTTGACGGCCTCACAGAACGCCGCGCGGTCCTGGGGCGTTCCGATGATCGCCACGGCGAGGTACTGGAACGTCGTCCTGGCCCGCTTCCACGGATGCTTCAGCAGATTGCCCGAGTCCACCTTGCTCTCGACCACGCCGTAGCCCACCTGAGGTCGCGACAACTGCATGATCACGTTGGCCGCTCCGGCCGCGAACGCCCAGAAGTCCATTGCCTCGGCCGCGGTGACCGGTTCGGTGTCCCAGCGGGCCGTGCGCCTGCGGATGGTGATGCGGCAGTCTTGCGCTCTCATATCGTGCACACCATCGAGACCAGCAGCACCGGCCACGACACGATCGACCCGAGAATCGACGGGATTCGGGCAGGCCCCTGCCAGCCGAGGTGGTCGCCTGCGACGGCCGTCCACACCATGCCGACGAGCAGATAGGGGACGGCGAGAAGGACCGCCGTACCGATCCATTCGGCGATCGTCATCTCGAAGGCGAGAACCTTCCGAACAGCGGTAAGCACCCTCATATGTTAATAGCGATTCGCACTGGGAAAGCCGCTTTCAGCGAAAACGAGCCCTGCGTATCGGCGGGATGTAAAGCGAATTTCCTACAGTAGCGTCGCTTGTTGTGGTTCCGGCTCCGCCGGCTCGATCAACTCCGGTCCGTTGTTGCGGATGCTGTTGACCAACCGGGATACCTCGCGGATCTCGATCCGGTCGAGATCGCCATGACCGCGCAGCAATCCCTCGTCGATCGGTGCGTCAGGGTCGAGCCAGCGGTCCCAGTCGCTTTCGCTGATCGTCAGCGGCATCCGGTCGTGGATCTCGGCGAGTGGGCCCGCCGCGTCGGTGGTGATGATCGTGCAGCTCAGCAGCGGCGACGCGTCCTTGGGTGCGTCCTTGGGCCGCCACGTCGACCACAGGCCGGCCATGAACAACGGTTCCCCGTCGCCGCCGTACATATAGAACGGCGTCTTGGGCGCCTTTTTGCCCGACGCCAACTCACCGTTGGGCCGCCATTCGTACCAGCCGTCCATCGGCACCAGGCACCGCTTGTTCTTCGCCGAGTTCCGGAAGACGGGCGAGGTGGTGAGCTTGTCGGAACGCGCGTTGATCAACAACGGCCCCTTGGTGTCCGGGCCCCCGTCCTCGGTGGTCTTGGCCCATGGCGGAACCAAGCCCCAGCGCATCGACCGCACCCTGCGGGTCGACTCGTCGTCGGGCTCGCTGTGGCGTTTCACCACGCTGCTGATCGTCGTCGTCGGCGCGACGTTGTAGTTGGGCCCGGTCGTGTCCTTCTGCGCGGCAGCGCCCTCCTTGGTGGCCGCTGTGGTCTCGTCAATCGCCTTGATCTTCTCGGCCAACAGCGCCGGGTCCGTGGTCACCGCGAATCGTCCACACATATATCCCATGTTGGCACGCCGATCCGACAGGGCAGGATGTAGGCGTGAGCAGCACCTGGCAGGCACCGACGATGTCGCGTCCGGTGCATGCCACGGTCACCGTGCCGGGGTCGAAATCGCTGACCAACCGCGCCCTGGTGCTGGCCGCGCTGGCCACGCGGAACGGCACATCGACGATCAGGGGCGCGTTGCGCAGCCGCGACACCGACCTGATGATCGGCGCGGTTCGGGCGCTCGGAGTCACGGTCGAGGGAGAAGACACCGAGCTGACACTGAGCGGTGCAATCGACCCGCCGTCGGGCACCCGCATCGACTGCGGCCTAGCGGGCACCGTCCTGCGGTTCGTGCCGCCGGTGGCGGCGCTCAGTACCACGACCGTCACGTTCGACGGCGACGAGCAGGCCCGGGTACGTCCCATTGCACCGCTGCTCGACGCGCTTCGCGGCCTCGGTGTCGACGTCGGCGGTGACGCGCTTCCGTTCGTCGTCCGCGGGTCCGGATCGGTGGCCGGCGGTACCGTCGAGATCGACGCGTCGTCGTCCTCGCAGTTCGTCTCCGGGTTGCTGCTCTCCGGCGCAGCGTTCACGAATGGGTTGACGGTCGTGCACATCGGCGAGTCGGTGCCCTCGGCCCCGCACGTGGCGATGACGGTGACCATGCTGCGCGACGCCGGCGTCGACGTCGACGACACTCGCGCCAACCGGTGGCACGTCTCCCCCGGCACGATCGCGGCACGGCACTGGATCATCGAGCCCGACCTTTCCAACGCGGTGCCGTTTCTTGCGGCCGCGGTGGTCACCGGAGGAGCTGTGCGCATCGCCGGGTGGCCGCTGGCCAGCGTGCAACCCGCCGACACCATCCTGACCATTCTGAAGAATGTGGGTTCGGTTGTCCGCCAAGGCGATTCCTATCTGGAAGTGCAGGGCGCCGGATCCCACGCGGGCCTGGATGTCGACCTTCACGAGGTGGGTGAGCTGACACCTTCGGTGGCTGCACTGGCCGCCCTGGCGCCGACGGGGTCGGTGTCGCAGCTGCGTGGGGTCGCACATCTTCGTGGACATGAAACCGACCGGCTCGCCGCGCTGGCGGCTGAGATCAACGGCCTCGGCGGCCAATGCGAGGAAACGCCGGACGGTCTGCTGATCACCGCACGACCGCTGCACGCCGGACTGTGGCGTTCTTACGCCGATCACCGGATGGCGACAGCGGGTGCCATCATCGGGTTGCGCGTCGCCGGTGTCGAGGTGGAGGACATCGGCACCACTGCCAAGACGCTGCCCGAATTTCCGCGGATGTGGGCCGACATGCTGGCGGGCGATTGAGCCCTCGCGAGTACGACGAGTCCGACGTCCGGGTACGGCCCGGCCGAGGGTCACGGCCGCGAACGAAGACAAGACCAGATCACGCCAATGCCCGCGGAGCCATGGTGGTGACCGTCGACCGCGGCCGGTGGGGCTGTGCGCTCGATCACGACCCCGACCGCCTCGTCACCGCCATGCGGGCTCGCGAACTGGGGCGCACGCCGATTGTCGTCGGCGACGAGGTCGGCATCGTCGGCGATGTCTCGGGTAAGCACGACACCTTGGCCCGCATCGTGCGACGCGGTGAGCGGCGAACCGTGCTGCGGCGCACCGCCGATGACACCGACCCAACCGAACGCGTCGTCGTCGCCAACGCCGACCAGTTACTGATGGTGGTCGCCCTCGCCGATCCCCCGCCGCGTACCGGCCTGGTGCAACGCGCGTTGATCGCGGCATATGCCGGCGGACTCGAACCCATTCTGTGCCTCACGAAGACCGACTTGGCGCCCGCCGAGCCCTTCGCTGCTGAATTCGGCGACCTCGACCTCAAGATCACGACCGCCGGACGCGACGATCCGCTCGACGCCGTGGCGCCTCTGCTTGCCGGAAAGGTGACCGTACTGCTGGGACATTCCGGGGTCGGCAAGTCGACGCTCGTGAATCGCCTTGTCCCGGACGCAGATCGGGCGATCGGCGCGGTGACCGACATCGGCAGGGGCAGGCATACTTCGACGCAATCGGTGGCACTGCCGTTGAGCTTGGGCGGCTGGGTGATCGACACACCAGGTATCCGCTCGTTCGGTCTCGCGCACATCGAACCCGACGATGTGATGCTCGCCTTCTCCGACCTGGCCGAGGCGATCAAGGACTGTCCCCGGGGCTGCGGCCACATGGGCGCGCCCGCCGATCCCGAATGCGCGCTCGACGCCCTCACAGGGCCCGCCGTCGGCCGAGTGGCCGCGGCGCGGCGCCTGCTCGCCGCGTTACACGAAACCGCGGCCTACTGATCTCGGGGTCACGTCAGGCGGCTAGACCGCTACCGCGCTGCAAACGCTTTTCACGGCGTCGTGCCCGCACTGCGGAGATGGCCGACTTCAGCCCACGCCGCTCCTCCGGTGCGAGTTCGGCGAACATCCGCTCGCTACGGGTCTCCGGCGCGTCGTCGCGGGTGTCGGTCAGGTACTTATCGGGCAGCGACAGCTTGGCGATGGTGCGCCACGTCTTGCCGTACTGAACCGCGAAGTTGCCTGTCGTGTAGGGCAGGTCGTACTTGTCGCACACCTGGCGCACCCGTACCGCGATCTCCTCGTACCGGCGGCTCGGCAGATCCGGGAAAAGGTGGTGTTCGATCTGATGGGACAGGTTGCCGCTCATGAATCGCAGCGCCGGACCGGCATTGAAGTTGGCACTGCCAAGCATCTGGCGCAGGTACCACTGGCCCTTGCTCTCGCCGACCATATCGGTCTTGGTGAATTTCTCTGCGCCGTCGGGGAAGTGGCCGCAGAAGATCACGGCGTTGGCCCAGACGTTGCGGATGACGTTGGCGACAGCATTGGCCTTGAGCGTCGAGGAGAACGTGGCACCCGGCGACAGCGAAGTCAACGCGGGGTACACCACGTAATCTTTGGCCACCTGGTGGCCGGCCTTGACCCCGAACTCGCGCACGCGCTTCATCGTCGCGTTGCGGTCGTCCCGGCCCTTGAAGATCTTGCCGAGTTCGAGGTGCTGCAGCCCGACACCCCACTCGAAGCCGATCGCGAGCAGCGTGTTGAAAAGCAAATTGCCGTAGAGGTTGAACGGCTTCCACTTCGCATCGCGGGTGACTCGGATGACGCCGTAGCCCACGTCGTCGTCCATGCCAAGGATGTTGGTGTACTTGTGATGCATGAAGTTGTGAGTGAACCGCCAATGCTTGGACGAGCCACTCATGTCCCACTCCCACGTCGAGGAGTGAATCTCGGGATCGTTCATCCAATCCCATTGGCCGTGCATGACGTTGTGGCCGATCTCCATGTTCTCGATGATCTTGGCCACGCCCAGGGTGACGGTGCCCGCCCACCACGCCGAACGGCGCGAGCTCGCGGCGAGCATGACTCGACCGGCGACCTCCACGGCGCGCTGGGCAGCGATGGTGCGGCGGATGTAGCGCGCGTCGCGCTCACCTCGGGAGTCTTCGATGTCCTGGCGGATCGTGTCCAGCTCAACAGCCAAACTCTCGATGTCCGCATCGGTGAGATGCGCGAATTCGGGAACGTCTGTGATTGCCATCTTCAAGCCTCCTCTCAAGTACCTACGTTATCGTAACCTACGTATCCGTAGGTTACTGGTCAGTAAACGTTATATGTCCAGTACACAATCGCCCGAAGCTGCGGAAATGCATGTCTGGATCCGCGAGCCGGGCTCGTGTTCGGCGCCTGAGCGAAGGTCACGAACGTGCCCGTCGAGCAGACCCACGACACAGGATTGACAGATGCCCATCCGGCAGCCGAACGGCATCCGGACGCCGACGTCCTCGCCGGCATCCATCAGCGGCGTCGCGGCGTCCACCGTGACGGTCTTACCGCTTCGCGCAAACTCCACGGTCCCGCCCTGCCCGTGCGCCGCCGCCTTCGATACGGCGAAACGCTCCAGATGCAGGAGGTCGGCGATGCCTGCGGCCGACCAGACGCGCTCGGCGGTGTCGAGCATGCTTTCGGGGCCGCACGCCCACGCGTGGCGCTCACGCCAGTCGGGCACCTCGTCGTCGAGGCGCGACATGTCCAGGCGACCCTGGGTACGGGTGGCGCGCAACCGTAGCCGGTAACCGTCATGACCGCGTTCCAGGTCCGCCAGCTCCGTGCCGAACAGCACATCGGATTCCGTTGGCGCCGAGTGCAAGTGGACGACGTCAGTGATCTGGTCGCGACGTGTCAACGTGCGCAGCATCGACATCACCGGCGTGATGCCGGAGCCGCCGGTGATGAACAACACCTTCGCGGGTGCGGGGTCCGGCATCACAAAGTTGCCCTGCGGCGCGGCCAATCGCACGATCGTGCCGGGTGCCACCCCGCCGACCAGGTGAGTCGACAGGAACCCCTCGGGCATGGCCTTGACCGTGATCGTGATCGTGCGACTGCCCCTGACGGGACTCGACGTCAGCGAGTACGACCGCCACCGCCACCGTCCGTCGACCAGCAGGCCGATGCCGACGTACTGACCAGGCTGGTAGTTGAACGAGAAACCCCACCCCGGCTTGATCACCAGAGTCGCCGAGTCCTCGGTCTCCCGCCGCACGTCCACGACCCGGCCGCGCAGTTCCCGCGCCGACCACAGCGGATTGGCAAGCTTCAGATAGTCGTCGGGTAGGAGCGGTGTGGTGATCCGGGCAGCGACAGTGCGCAGCGCATGCCAGGCCGGATGTTTCTCACCGACGACCCGCGCCCGCGCCGTGTCGGCGACATTGGCCGAGACCTTGATGTTGTTCTTGGCCATGCAACCTACGGTACCGTAACTTACGGCTGCGTATACAACCGTTCACCGTTGTTTAGGTCACAGCAGACCCGGCAGTCGCGTGATCCTGACGTCGTGCCCGCGGGTGGCGCACAAAACCGCACACTCGGCCCCGCAATCGGCGGAAATCCGTCGCGTGATCAGAGCAATTCGAGCAGAAACGGCAGCTCCTGCGGGCCGTACCACGCCAGGTCATGGTCCTGAGCGTCGCCGACCACGAACTCCGCGTCCTCGTCGCCGAGGTCGGCATCGTCGACAGCCTCGATCGCGGGCAGTACCGCCGCCTCAGCGTCGGCATTGTCGACGTAGGCGGCGATCACGTCTTCGAACGCGATCGGCCCGGCGAGCCTCACCACCGCGTCGTCGAGATCGGGCCGCGGCGTCACATCCGGAACCTCGACCTCCAGTACGGCCCGCCGCGCCGGCATGCTCGACGTGCCGTCGGCGGCGAGTAGCCGCAGCGACGCGAGCGCAGCCTCGCGCAGTGCAACGTCGGCCAGTTCGTCGTCGTCACCCTGCGCGTATGCCTCACGCAGGGTCGGCGTCACCGCGAACGCCGTTCCGCTGCGGGCATGCAGCATCTGGTCGGCGACGAGCTGCTGCAGCATGGCCAGGGTCGCTGGGACGTAGACACGCACGCCGGAAGATTAACCGGCCAGCCATTCCCGCCGCGGCCAGATCTCAATCAAGATCAGGATTCCGGTTGCTTACCGCGCAGCATCCAGCAGTTCTTCGAGTGACTCGCGCAGCAGGCTCGGCAGCATGTCGACGTCGCTCATCGCGTCGCGGTCGGCATTGATGCCGAAGTAGAGCATGCCGTTGTAGGAGGTCACCCCGATGGCCAGGACCTGGTTGTGCAGCAGCGGTGGCACCGAATACGTCTCGAGCAGCTTGGTGCCCGCGACATACATCTGCTTCTGCGCGCCAGGCACATTGGTGATCAGCAGGTTGAACTGCCGCGCCGAGAAGTCCGTCGCGACGCGAATTCCCATGGCGTGCAATGTCGGTGGCGCGAAGCCCGACAACGTCACGATGGTCCTGGCATCTACCAAGCTGGCCGCGGTTGAATGGGATTCGGTGGCGTGCGCTATCTGGGACAGCCGGACCACCGCGTTGCCCTCCCCCACGGGAAGATCCACCAGGAAAGGCGACACCGCGCTGATCGCTTGTCCCGGCCCCGTCGCGTCGAGGTCGGCATCGGGATAAACCGACATCGGAGCCATGGCGCGCATCGTTGTCGTGGCCGTCACCGGCTCGCCGCGCGACAACAGCCAATTTCGCAGCGCACCTGCCACCACCGCGAGCACGACATCGTTGACGTCACAGTCGTAGCGGGCCCGCACCAGGCGGAAATCCTCCAGGCTTCCGCTGGCCACGGCGAAACGACGGTTACGTGAGACCGTGGTGTTCAGCGGACTGCTGGGCGCGGTGCCGCGGGCGACGGTACGGGCCACGTCGACGAACCGACGGCCCACTTCCGCCAACTGACCGGCGTTGGTGGCGACACCAGTGACCGCGGAGCGCAACTCTGAAAGTTGTTCGGCGGGACGAGTCATCCACTCGCCGACCGCGCCGAACAGCAACCGGCGGTCGCTGGGCTCGCGCGCGGGAATCCAGATGTCCTCGCCGAACTCCGGGGGCTTCTGCGTGCGGTCGGCGATGACATGTCCGATCTCCAGCGCCGTCATCCCGTTCACCAGCGCCTGATGTGACTTGGTGTAAATCGCGATCCGGTTCTTGGCCAGACCCTCGATCAGATACATCTCCCACAGCGGCCTCGACTTGTCCAGCGAACGGGAGCCCAGGCGCGCGATCAGCTCATGCAGCTGTCCGTCGCTGCCAGGAGACGGCAGCGCCGAACGACGGATGTGGTAGGTGATGTCGAAGTCGGGGTCGTCGACCCAGACCGGACGAGCCAGGCCGAGCGTCACCTCGCGAACCTTCTGGCGGTAGCGCGGAATCTGAGGGAGTCGTTGTTCGACGGTTGCGAGCACGGTTTCGTAGCTCAGGCCGTTGCGCGGCTTGCGCAGGATCGACAGCGAGCCCACGTACATCGGCGTCGACGTGTTCTCCAAGTGAAAGAACGTCGCGTCGGAGGCCGACAACCTGGTCACCATCGCCGCGACTCCCCCTCGTTGACTATGCGGTTCTCGGCCGCGGTGGTTCTAATTGACCACGGTAGCGACCAACCCTGTCGCTGCGCACGACGTGTGCAGAGAAGCCCCTGCAAACCGTGCGATCATGAACAGATCTGCGACTCTCCGGCAGATGCCGTCCAATTTTCCGTCGATCGCCGGAGAGCATTTCATGGCAACATCCCAGACCCCTATGGGGGCCCACCCATCGCAATCTGGAAGCCCATTGGTTTCGCCGGTCGTCGACTACGAACCGCCGCCGGTCGGCCTCTCCGCGTGCCGATCGGCGCCGATGCTGCGCCGCCACGTGCCGCGACAGTCGCCGGGCAGGCGGAGTCCCCGACGAGGGCGACCTCATGCCTTTGTTCGGGAAGCGGATCCGCCGCCTACCGCCGTCACCTTCGCCGACGCCGCGCTGCGCCGGGTGCTCGAAGTGATCGACAGACGCAGGCCAGTGGCGCAGCTGCGGCCGCTGCTGGCGCCGGCGCTGATCGACACGGTCATCGAGCTGAGCCGGTCATCGAACGTCGGGTCCGCCCGGTCGCAGAGTATGCGCACGGTCGCGAGGCTTCGCCGGATACGACTGCGCATGGTCGACGGGGCCGAATGCTGCCAGGCCGAGGTGTTCGGGACGTACACCAGCGGGCCGCGCGTTCGTGCGCTCGCCGCACGTATCGAGCTCAACGGAGACCGCTGGCGCATCGTCGCCCTCCAGATCGGTTGAGTCGTCAGTCGTCGGAGGACTCGGGGCTAGGGGGAGCGCGTGCGGGGAAACTGCATCAGCGTGGAACGAATCGCCGCGTTGCTGACGCCCTAACCGCGGCGTTTGGTTTCGCGGGCCTGCTGGCGCGCGGCCTCCCGCCGTTCCCTGCGCGTGGTGGTCGGCGCCGAGGGCTTGCCGCGTCCGCCCGAGCGCTTGACCTCCGCAGAACCGTCCTCGGATGGACCGCTGTAGGTCATCGGTGGCGGTTCGTTGTCAATTCCCTTGGCGCGCAATCCCGCCGGCGGAGCCGGCGATCCAGCTCCCGTCGGCGCCGGGCGCTCCTTGGTGGCCAATCCACCCTCGCGGCCCCCCTGGGCCTTGGCAGCGGCGGCCTGTGCAAACTCGGCGAGGCCCTGCGGCGCGGCGACCGGCGCCACCGCCGGCGCGGGTGCAGCTTCCACCGACACGTTGAACAAGAAGCCGACCGACTCCTCCTTCATGCCCTCGAGCATGGCGATGAACATGTCGTAACCCTCACGCTGGTACTCCACCAGGGGGTCGCGCTGCGCCATCGCCCGCAGCCCGATGCCCTCCTTGAGGTAGTCCATCTCGTAGAGGTGCTCGCGCCATTTGCGATCGATCACGTTGAGCAAGACGTTGCGTTCGAGTTGGCGCATCGCCCCCTCGCCGGCGATCTCCTCGAGTTCTTTCTCCCGCACGGCGTAAGCCCGCTGCGCGTCGGCGATCAATGCCTCGAGCAACTCCTCGCGGGTCAGTTCACCCGGTTCGCCGACGGCATCGGAGTCGATGAGGTCGTGGTGGTCGATGCCGACCGGGTAGAGCTGCCGCAGCGCTGTCCAGAGCTGTTCTAAGTCCCAGTCCTCGGAGTAGCCCTCGGCGGTAGCACCGTTCACGTAGGCGGTGACAACGTCGATGAGCATCTTGTGGGCCTGGTCGGCGAGGTTCTCGCCCTCCAGAATTCGACGACGCTCCTCGTAGATGACCATGCGCTGCTTGTTCATCACCTCGTCGTACTTGAGGACGTTCTTGCGGACCTCGAAGTTCTGCTGCTCGACCTGCGTCTGGGCGCTCTTGATCGCGCGGCTGACCATTTTCGCCTCGATCGGCACGTCGTCAGGAAGGTTCAGACGGGTCAGCAGCGATTCCAGCGTGGCGCCGTTGAACCGCCGCATGAGCTCGTCGCCGAGCGAGAGGTAGAACCGGGACTCGCCGGGGTCGCCCTGGCGTCCCGAGCGACCACGCAGCTGGTTGTCGATACGCCGGGATTCGTGCCGTTCAGTGCCGAGCACATACAACCCACCGGTCTTGATGACGTCCTCGGCTTCCGCGGCTGCTTCCGCCTTCACCTGGGGTAAGAGCTTGTGCCACGCCGTTTCGTAGTCCTCGGGCGCCTCCACCGGGTCCAGACCCTGGTCGCGCAGCTTCTTGTCGACCAGGAAGTCGACGTTGCCGCCGAGAACAATGTCGGTGCCACGGCCGGCCATGTTGGTGGCCACTGTGATCGCCTTGAGGCGTCCCGCCTCGGCGATGATGTTGGCTTCCTGCTCGTGGTACTTGGCGTTCAGCACGTTGTGCGGGATGCGGCGCTTGGTGAACTGGCGCGACAGATACTCCGAGCGCTCGACGCTTGTGGTGCCGATCAGCACCGGTTGGCCCTTCTCATACCGCTCGCTGACGTCGTCGACGACCGCGATGTACTTGGCCTCCTCGGTCTTGTAGATCAGGTCGGATTGGTCGGCACGGATCATCGACTTGTTGGTCGGGATGCTGACCACGCCGAGCTTGTAGATCTCGTGCAGCTCGGCCGCCTCCGTCTGGGCGGTGCCCGTCATTCCGGCGAGCTTGTTGTAGAGGCGGAAGTAGTTCTGCAGCGTGATGGTGGCCAGCGTCTGGTTTTCGGCTTTGATCTCGACGTGCTCCTTGGCCTCGATGGCCTGGTGCATGCCCTCGTTGTAGCGCCGTCCGACCAGCACGCGGCCGGTGAACTCGTCGACGATGACCACCTCGCCGTCACGCACGATGTAGTCCTTGTCGCGAGTGAACAGCTCTTTGGCCTTGATGGCGTTGTTCAGGTAGCTGACCAGCGGGGAGTTGGCGGCCTCGTAGAGGTTGTCGATGCCGAGCTGATCCTCGACGAACTCGACGCCGACCTCGTGCACACCGATGGTCCGCTTGCGGATGTCGACCTCGTAGTGGACGTCCTTCTCCATCAGCGGCGCCAGCCGGGCGAACTCCGTGTACCAGTTCGACGCACCGTCGGCCGGGCCCGAAATGATCAGCGGGGTGCGGGCCTCGTCGATGAGAATCGAGTCGACCTCGTCGACGATCGCGAAGGTGTGGCCCCGCTGTACCAGGTCCTCCAGGGAGTGCGCCATGTTGTCGCGCAGGTAGTCGAAGCCGAACTCGTTGTTGGTGCCGTAGGTGATGTCGGCGCCGTACGCGACGCGCCGCTCGTCGGGCGTCAGGCCGGACAGGATGACGCCGACGTCCAGGCCCAGGAAGCGGTGCACGCGACCCATCCATTCGGCGTCACGTTTCGCGAGATAGTCGTTGACCGTGACGACGTGCACGCCCTTGCCGGCGAGCGCGTTCAGGTAGGCGGGCAGCACGCAGGTCAGGGTCTTGCCCTCGCCGGTCTTCATCTCCGCGACGTTTCCGAAGTGCAGAGCGGCGCCGCCCATCACCTGGACGTCGAAATGCCGCTGGTCGAGCACCCGCCAGGCGGCCTCCCGAGCGACGGCGAACGCTTCGGGCAGCAAGTCGTCGAGGTCGGCGCCGTCGGTGATGCGCTTCTTGAACTCGTCCGTCTTGGCCCGCAGCTCGGCGTCGGAGAGCTTCGCCACGTCGTCGGACAGGGTGTTGACGTACTCAGCCACCCCCTTGAGGCGCTTGACCATGCGGCCTTCGCCGAGACGGAGCAACTTATCCAGCACGCTATTCCTCAGGCTTTCCAAATGGGTTGGATCTGATAGAGCTCAACCCATGGTAGCGACGTGGCACGCCGAGCCGCCGGACCGTGTCCGGGCGCGAATCAGGCCATCGGCGCTAGGCGAGCCGAATCAAGCCGTAGTCGTAGGCGTGGCGGCGATACACCACACAGGGCTTGTCGCTCTCCTTGTCATGGAACAGGAAGAAGTCGTGGCCGACGAGTTCCATCTGCGACAGGGCGTCATCGATGGTCATCGGAGTCGCGGGATGCTCCTTGGTGCGCACGATCCGCCCGGGTTCGTGGTCGTCCAGCATCGGCTCGTCGACCTGCGGTGATTCCGGACCGGACCCGCTGGGCGACTCGGGCGGGGGCCCGATCGCGGTGGCCTCGGCCAGCGAAACCGGGGTCTTGTCGCCGTAGTGGATTTTGCGGCGGTCCTTGCTGCGCCGAAGTCGGTTCTCGAGTTTGCAGACCGCGCCCTCCAGGGCGGCATAGAAGCTGTCGGCGCAGGCCTCGCCCCGGACCACGGGGCCGCGGCCGCGCGCGGTGATTTCGACGTGCTGACAATTCTTGCGCTGGCGCCGATTGCGTTCGTGGTCCAGTTCGACGTCGAAGAGGTAGATGGTGCGGTCGAATCGTTCCAGGCGAGACAGTTTGTCTGAGACGTAGATGCGGAAGTGCTCGGGAATCTCGACGTTGCGGCCCTTGACGACGATCTCGGCTCGCGGTTCGGTTTCGGGCGTCTCGTCGGTGACCAGCGTCGCTTGGTCCGAGTCAATGGAATGGGTTGACATACTTGGCAACTCGTTTCTCTCGCGTCCGCACGCTTCAGCGTGCCCGGCTTTGCTTTGGATACGCGCCGAGGGGCCTGCAATGTTCTTATGCCTTTGTCGCGGCCCGCCGGTGCAAGGTGTCGACTACTCACCTCCTACCGCTTGTGGGGCGATGCCGGCGCTAGCTGGTGATGCGCCGCCGTGAGGCATTCACGGGTGGTTGGTGCCGACGGTAGTCCGTGTTCACCCGGTCGTGCCACAAAATGCACCCACTTTTCGGGACCTGTTTTCAGTTCTTCACATCAACTTGATGCCGGGGTAATTACCCAGGCCGTCACTGGCGCGGTCAGGCGTTGGCGATTGCCAGCACAGCGACCACGGTGACCCCGGCCGTTTGCAGGACACGGACGGATTCGCAGACGGTGGCGCCGGTCGTCACGACGTCGTCGACGATCAGCACCTCGCCGCCCTCCCCGTCCTTCCCGTGCACGGGGCGCACCACCTTCACCCGCCCTGCGATGTTGCGCTGGCGGTCGGCGCTGGAGAGGCCGACCGAATCGGCGACGAGGGCCCGTGTGCGCAGCGCCTGAACCACGTTGACAGCGCGATGTCCGGCCGTTGCGGCGAGCGCGAAGCGCGCGACCGTGTCCCCGCCGCGGCGCCTGGCCGCCCATCTGCGCGTCGGGGCGGGCACCACTGTCAGTGGCGTCTCGACGACACCCCAGGTCAGTAGCCGAGCCAATCCCACACGGAGCGCACCGGCGAGCGGCTCGATGAGATCGGCACGACCGTGCTCCTTGACGGCGACGATGGCCTCGCGCCGCGCGCCCGCGTAGCGGCCCAGCGAGAAGACGGGCACGCCCGGCTCGACGCGGGGGCTGATCAGGTGCGGCTCGTCGGGTCTGACGGCCAGTTCCTTTGCACACGCATCGCACCATCGCGTCGAGCGCGCCCCGCAGCCACCGCACTCCAGCGGGAGAACCAGATCGAGCATGTCCGCAGTGTCGCGGTGGTGTGTGACATGTTGTTGAGGTTTTACCGCTCGAAGGTGCGCGCAACGGGGTACTCCACCGGCATGCAGGACGAACGGGAATCAGTCATCGTCAACTGCCTCGTGGAGGCGTTCTCCGATCTGATGAAGGCGGATCCCGATGCATTCCGGACCAAGTTCCGCAAGATGGCGGCAGAGCCGTTCGCCTTCTATCGGGGCAGCGCCTGCGTGTTCTACGCCGACGTCGCAGAGCGCAAGGACAGATGGGCGGACGAGCGGACGTCACGCGTGTGGATTCAAGGTGACTTGCACACGGAGAACTTCGGCACCTATATGGACGGCGCCGGGGTCCTCATCTTCGATGTCAACGACTTCGACGAGGCGTTCGTTGGCCACTTCACGTGGGATCTGCAGCGGTTCGCGGCCAGCGTCGCATTGATGTGCTGGCAGAAAGCGCTGTCCGATGACGTCATCCGCGATCTGATCACCACGTTCGTCCGGTCTTATCTCGAGCAGGTTCGGTGGTTCCGCCAGACCGAAGACGACTCGACCTTTTCGCTGAACCTCGACACCGCCCGCGGCGCTGTGCTCTCCGCATTACAGAACGCCCGGCTGTCCACGCGCCACGCCATGCTCGACCGGATGACCCGGGTCGACGAGTCGGACCGACGGTTCCGCGCCACCGGGGGTGTCCGCAGGCTCGACGAGGACGAATACGAGAACGTGAACGCCGCGTTCGAGGCCTACCAGGCGACCATCCCGAAGTCGAAGCGATTCCGCGAAGTCGCCTACGACGTCAAGGACATCGTGGGCAGGACCGGCTTCGGGATCGGCAGTGCGGGGTTGCCGAGTTACAACGTGCTGATCGAAGGGTTCAATCAGGCCCTCGACAACGACATCGTGCTGTCGATGAAGCAGGGCAATGTCGCCGCGCCGAGCCGCGTGGTCGACGACGAGGCGGTGCACAAGTACTTCAAGCATCACGGTCACCGCACCGCGGTGTCACAGCGCGCCTTGCAGGCGCATGCCGACCCCCTCCTCGGCTACACCGAACTCGATGGAATCGGTTACGTCGTTGCCGAACTCTCGCCGTACGAGTCCGACTTGGACTGGACGGAGCTGACCGAACCCGACGAACTCACCGAGGTGATCGACCAACTCGGCCGTGCGGTCGCCAAGGTGCACTGCGTCGGCGATGCCGACAGCGACCAGGAACTCGTCTCATTCCAAACCGAAGACGCGATCGACGAGGCGATCGGCGAGCGCACCGACGATTTTGTCGACGACATGGTTTCCTTCGGTCTCGAGTACGCGGCGATGGTTCGTGACGACCACCGGCACTTCGTCGAGGCGTTTCGCGAGGGACGCATCCCCGGCGTCACGTCCACCTGAGTCCGCCGAGCCACTAGCGCGGAGCGACGATCCCGTTGTCGTAGGCGTAGACGATGGCCGCGGAGCGGTCGCGCAAGTTGAGTTTGACGAAGATGCGGCCGATGTGGCTCTTGACGGTGACGCCGGAGATGAAGAGCTCGTCGGCGATCTCCCCGTTCGAGCGGCCCTTGGCGATCAGCGTCAACACGTCGAGTTCGCGTGCGGTGAGGTCGGACAAGGCGTCGTTGTGCACCGGCTCGGCGGCCTTGCGGTAGGTCGTCAGCACGCGCGCGGTGACCGCCGGATCGAGATAGCTGTCTCCGGAGGCGACCGCTCGCACAGCGCGAATCAGCTCCTCGGCCGACGAATCCTTGAGCACAAAGCCGACCGCTCCGGCGCGCAGCACACCGGAGAGCAGCTCGTCGTCGTTGAATGTGGTCAGTGCGAGTACCGGCGGACCACCGTCACTGACAAGGAGGCGCGTCGCCTCGATCCCGTCGACGCGTCGCATGCGCAGATCCATCACCACCACGTCGGGGGAATGCTGCGCGAGGGCTTCGGGCACTTCGTCGCCGTCTGAGCACTCGCCGACGATCACGAAGCCGTCTTTGCGACGGAGAATGCGGCGCAGGCCCGAGCGCACCAGGTCCTGGTCGTCGACCAGGAGCACCGCGATCTCGGCGCTCATACCGGACACCACGGAGGGCGCCAGCCATTTCCAGCATCGGAAAGCGGGATTTCGGCGTGCACCGACCACTCGTCGCCCGCGGGCCCGACATCGATACGCCCGCCGAGTAGTTGGATGCGTTGGCGCATGCCGCGCAGTCCACGCCCGTCTGGGGGCGGGGCAGCGACTGTGACGGGCAGTTGGTTGGTAATCGTGAGTCTTGCTGAGTCTCGTGAGATCGTCAGCGACACTGCGGATATCGCGTCGGGAGCATGTTTGGCGATGTTGGCGAGCGACTCCTGAGTGATGCGGTACAGCGCCAGCCCGACTGCCGCCGACACCCGGTCGAGGGGCCCGTCAGAGTGCAGCGTGACATTTACTCCTGCACGCACGAAATCGTCTACCAGACTATCGATTTCACCGAGGCCGGGCTCGGGCGCCTTCTTCATCGGGGCGCTGTCGAGGAGCCCGACCGTGCGGCGGATGTCGGCCATCGCTTGGCGCCCGAGTTGTTCAGCTTGCTCGAGGGCATCGATCGCGTCGTCGACGTCGCGGTCCTGTTGCAGGCTGCGCCGGGCCGCGGTCGTATGCAACAACGTCACCGACAGTGAGTGCGCGATGACGTCGTGCACCTCGCGGGCGATGCGCCGGCGTTCGTCGGCGGCAGCGTGCTCGGCGAGTTGCGCTTGCGCTTCTTGCTGCTTGATCAGCAGTTGCTGCTGAATGCGTAGGAGATAGCCGACCAGCCAACCCATTCCGACGAAACTCAGATATAGGGCGATCGCATCGACGCGGTGCATCGCCGACGCGACAAGCAGCATCGCTATCGCCGATGCGGTAGCCAGGAGGCCCCCGGACACTCGCGTGAGGGAACCTACTGAACCCACCATCAGCACCAGCAACAGAGGCGCGACGTCGCCGTCGACGGGCGTCGACGTGGCGAACAGGAAGATGGCGGGGGCCGCAGACCACGCGGCCCACAGCGTCGGTGCTTCATACATTTTCCGTGTGATTCCGAAGGCCACGAACAGCACGATCGGCACCACGGACACCGCCGTCGCGAGCAGTGCCGCGGCCAGATCTTCGGCGGGACGCTGCAGGGCCGAAATAACGCACAGGCCCACGATTGAGACATCGACCGTCGCCACAAACGCCCACGTGAAGCCGAGCGGAACCAGTTCGCCCCTCTTGCGGATCCGCTCCCGCACGAAGCCCGTCGCTGCGCGCAGCATCGTTTGATGGTAGAAGACGGTCCCGACCTGGCACATCATGCTGTGGTCGGTATCGCCCCTACGACCACGGTAGGACACGAAAACCAGTCTGTCGGACGACGCGCCATCACGTCGCGCTTCGTAGCGTTTCAGCCATGACATGGTCACAACTGCATGAGCGGATGGCCTTCATGGCCGACATGATCGACCGCGCCGCCGCCGACCCCGACGCCGCATTTGTGTTGAACGGCAGGGCCGCCGACGTGAACCGGCTCTTCGGCAGTGAGGAGGGCCTGATGCTGTCGCTGCGTCACCGGTGGATGACGATGCTGACGGCGAAACTGGATCAGGCTGCCCACGAAGATGTTCCGGCCGCCCAGGCGCGCGCCGAACTCGTGGCCGCTCACCCGGGGCTGCGTGCTCTGCTGGATGCGGCGGCGCTGCGGTCGGTGCGGGTGCGCGCACTCGAACACGGTGAGAAGCGCATCCTCACCCTCTACGCCGGCCCGGACGGCGACCGGCAGACCGTTGCCTGACGCTGCGGCGAAGCTGGCTCGAATCACGAGCCGCTATGCCGTCTGGGTTCTCGTCGCGTGGGTCGTCGCTGCAGGCACCGCCAACCTGGCGGTCCCGCAGCTCGAACGAGTGGTGGAAACCCATTCGCGCTCATTCATGCCCACCGACGCGCCCAGTTCGGTCGCGGCTCAGAACGCCGCCACGCTCCTCGACGAGCCCGCGAGCAACAACCTGAACTACGTTGTGCTCGAGGGTGATCAGCCTCTTGGCGAGCAGGATCGCGCGTTCTACGACCGGCTCATCGAAACTCTGCGCGCCGACACTGAGCACGTGTATTCGGTGACCGACCTGTGGTCCGACCCGGCAACGGCCGCCGGGGCTCACAGCGACGACGGTCGGGCCGTCACCGTCATGACGCGGCTGTCCGGAATGCTGGGGACGTCACAGGCGGCCGAGTCCGTCGACGCGTTGCGCAACACGGTGACGCGCCTGGACCCGCCGCCGGGCCTGCACGTCTACGTCACGGGGCCCGGTGCCACCATCGCCGACGAATTCACCGCGATCGACAGGCAGATGCTGGGGATCACGGCCGCGACCGTCGGCCTGATCCTGGTGCTGTTGCTGATCGTGTACCGATCGCCGGTCGGCGCCGCGATCCCGCTGATCTCGGTGGGCCTGGCCCTTGCCGTGGCGCGACCGATCGTCGCTGCGCTCGGTGACGCCGGGTTGGCCGAGGTGTCGCTCTTCTCCGTCGCGTTGCTGGCCGCCATGATGCTGGGCGCAGGCACCGACTATGCGATCTTCCTGATCGGGCGCTACCACGAGGGCAGGCGACGCGGAACGCCCTCGGCCGACGCACTGGTGGACGCGTACCGGGGTGTCGCACCGGTCATCGTGGGTTCGGCGCTCACCATCGCGGCGGCACTGACCAGTCTGAGCTTCGCCGACGTCGGAATGTTCCGCAGCACCGGAATCCCGTGTGCGGTAGGCGTTCTGGTCGCGATGCTGGCCGCGCTCACACTCACTCCAGCGCTCGTCGCCCTCGCCGGTGGGCGTGGATTCCTCGAACCCCGCCGCAAGGTCAGTGTGCGGCGATGGCGGCGGATCGGTGTGAGCGTGGCACGCTGGCCCGCGCCCATCCTGACTGCAAGCGTCGCGCTGATCGTCGTCGCCGCGGTTCCGCTGGCCGGCCTGCGCGTCGGCTGGAACGAACCCGCAGCGACGCCGCCGAGTACCGAATCCAACATGGGGTATGCGGCCGCCGACCGGCACTTCGGTGCCAACCATCTGCTCGCGACGGTGGTCACCGTCGCCGCCGGGCACGACATTCGCAACCCGGCCGGGCTGATCGCCGTCGAGCGGATCACCCGTCAGATCATGGCCATTCCCGGGGTCAGGATGGTGCAGTCCGCCAGCCGCCCGGCGGGCACGGTGCCCGATGAAGCGACACTGAGCGGGCAGGCCGGCATCATCGGCGACCAGTTCGCCGACATGATCGATGGGCTCACGGATCGACTCGGCGGCATCTGGACACTCGACGATGCACTCGCATCGATGACGACCGCCGTCGACCGGCTGTCGGACGGACTGGCGGGCAGCGCTGCCGGGCTCAGCGAGATCGGTGCTGCAGCCGATGACATGCGCGCAGGGATGGGCGGACTGCAGACCAACATCACGACGGTGTCGGGCTACCTCGATCCGCTACGAGGCTTCGTGTCGTCGACGCCGAACTGCCCGGCACACCCGATCTGCTCGGTCGTCGCCCGGGTGGTACAGCCGGTCGACGACGTGGTGCGCAGTTCGGTCCAATTGACCAGCGGCGCTGACAAACTCACCGGTGGGTCCGCAGAGGCCACTCGCGCGCTCGCCGGGCTGCCGCCTGCGGTGGACACGATGGCCGCACAGTTGCGGCAGGCCCGGGCTGCCACCGCGGACCTCGCATCGTTGACGACGTCGTTGGAGCCACAGTTGCGCCAGTTGACCGACTACCTGCACGAGATCGACACACAATTCCAGGGCAGTGCGGCGGGCGGCTTCTACATGCCACAGCGGGCACTGTCCGATCCCGCGCTGCGGGCGGCGTTGGACCAGTTGATGTCCGACGACGGTCGGTCCACCTATCTGCTCGTCTACGGCAATGGACACGAATGGAGCGGCGAGGGCGCACACCGTGCCCCGCAGATCGAGACCGCCGTGCGCGAAGCGACCAAGGAGGGCACGCTCACTCCCACCGCGGTACACCTGTCCGGCGTCGGACCCGCTACCGCCGATCTGCAACGCCTCGTCGAAGGCGACCTGGCCCTGCTGGTGGTGGCCACGCTGGCGCTGATCTTCGGAATCGTCGCGCTGCTGCTACGCAGTCCCGTGGCGGGCATCGTCGTCGTGGGTACCGTGGCACTGTCTTACGCGTCCGCGCTGGGTGCCAGTGTTCTGATCTGGCAGCATCTGCTGCACCACGAGCTGCACTGGGCAGTCGCGCCGATCTCATTCATCGCACTGGTCGCCGTCGGCGCCGACTACAACCTGTTGCTGGCCATGCGCATTCGCGAAGAAGCGACCGCGGGTCCGAGCACCGGGATCATCCGCGCGTTCGCGGCCACCGGCGGCGTAGTCACAACCGCGGGAATCGTCTTCGGCATCACCATGTTCGCGCTCGCGGGCAGCAGCGTGCTCAGCATCGCTCAGATCGGCGTGACCATCGGCGTCGGCCTGATGCTCGACACGCTCATCGTGCGCACATTCGTGTTGCCCACAATCGTGGCGCTGCTCGGCCGCTGGTTCTGGTGGCCGACGATGATTCCACGCGCACGCGGGCGGTCAGCCGAAGTCGCGGCGAGTAGTTGATCAGGCCAGAACGATCGAATCGCCTTGAACTGTCACGGCCGCTGATTCCAGTGGCTTCGTCGCAGGGCCATTGGCGACCGACCCGTCCAGATTGAACTTGCTGCCGTGGCACGGGCAGTCGATGGTCCCGTCGCTCACCTTGTTCACCGTGCAGCCCGCATGGGTGCAGATCGCCGAGAAGCCCTTGAACTCACCGGCCGATGGCTGCGTCACGACGATCTCATCGACGATCACGCCCGACCCGACCGGGACATCGGCCGTCTTGGCGATAACGTTGGTGAGTTCGGGAGCTGTCCCGCCGGTGGTCGGCGGCGGCTTCGTCGTGGTGGCCGTGTCGCCGGACGCTTCCGGCTTCTTGCCGTAGGTCGTGCAGGCGGCGAGCACCGTCGCGACCAGGCCGAGCCCTGCGCTGATGAGGGCCTTCTGCCGCGGGATACGCAGCTCTGCGAATGACATCGAAAACCTTTCCGTTAGAACGTGATTCCACTGGTCTGGAAGAACCACAGGGCTGAGGTCAACCAGACGTACACGAGGCCGAAGAACAGCAAGCCGCCGGCGATTGGAATCACCCAACCACGAAGGCCTTTGCGGGTCAGCAGGATCATCTTCGTCACGAAGACGCCGTAGAAGAAGCAGCCGAACAACGAGTGAAATAACACCCTGTTGTCGGTCTCCTGAAATCCAAGTGCGTACAAGCAGTGCACGGCGACGGGCACGCTGGCCAGCACGGCCAACCGCCCCGACCAGACGTGCGCGGCGCCCATCCAGGCCGGCGCCCGACCGCCAGGAATCAGCCGATACATCGCAAACGCCGACACCAGTTGGAACAGCCCGAGCACCACTGCCAGCGTCGCCAGCCACGCCTTTACCGCCGTACCGCTGGAGAACCCCGCGACGCTCACCGAAAAGAACTGCGGTTCATGAACTTTGCCGAATACCCCGAGCCCGACCGCCACCACCGCGCCGAGCGCGACGGCGATCAGCACCGCCGCGCCGCCGTGTGACGCACCGATCCGTTCGGTTGCGACGGGCTCAGACATCACTGCCGCCCTGCACCCGAGTGGCGGTGACGGTGCGCCCGCCGATGACCGCACTGCCGTCGGTCGCCAAACCCGGTGCGGGGACGGTCGATCCGTCGTCCAGCCGCAGCACGCCGGTCGCCTTGCCGGTGGAGTCGATGATCCAGCTGCTGCGAATCCCGCCCTGCTCGTACACATACAGCCCGGCGGGTGGCTGCGCTTGTTCGGCGGTGAAGTCCCATTTCTTCTCACCGATCCACAGGGTCCCGACGACAGCGGTGCCGTCGAGGCGACCCTCGAGCCGGCTGGTCTTGTCCTTGTTCGCCAGGCTCACGGTGCCGTTGACCGCGGGCCCGCGCATCCACGATTCCACGGTGTTGCCGTCGCAGGCGTAGGCGACGGCCTTGTCGCCCTCGACCGTGATCTCCAACGTGATGACGCCGCCGTTGGCGATCGGGATCTTGCCGACGTAGTCCGCTTTCGCCGGAAATGCGGGCGCCGGTGGGGTGGTCGGCGCGGGCGGCTGCGGAGCGGCGGTGACCGGCGCGGTGGTGGTCGACGCCGCGCCCGGTTTACCGGGCGGCGCGGGCTCCGGCTCCTGGGAGATGTTGACAATCAATATGCCGACGCCGAGGGCCGCGGCGGCGGCCAGAGTGATCAGCGGACCGCGAACCTTCATCATTGCCTCCTGGCAATTGAGCAAACACGTCTGTCGTGGTTTTGTCTGCACAACGGGCAGTGCTTAGAGATGGTTCAGGGCGATTTCGCCGACGGTTCGCCTCAGCCGGGCGCCAGCTTCAGCACCCGGTTGTTGACACGGTTGGCGACGTAGACGTTTCCCGCGGTGTCCACCGCCACACCTTGAGGTTCGAAGAGGCCGGTGAAAGCCAGCACGGTCTGGGTCGTCGACCCGGCCGCCATCTTCACCACCCGGTGGTTGCCGCCGTCGGAGACGTAGACGCTGCCGGTGGTGTCCACCGCAACGCCACGGGGATAGTTGAGGCCGGTGAAGGGCAGCACGGTCTGGGTGGTCGACCCGGCCGCCAGCTTCACCACCCGGCCATTGCCACCGTCGGTGACGTACACACTGCCCGCGCTGTCCACCGCCACACCCTGCGGATATTCGAGGCCGGTGAAGGGCAACACCGTCGGGGTGGTCGACCCGGCCGCCAGCATCACCACCCGGTCGTTGCCGTCGTCGGTGACGTACACGCTGCCCGCCCTGTCCACCGCCACACCATTTGGAAAGTCGAGGCCGGTGAAGGGCGGCACGATCTGGGTGTTCGACCCGGCCGCCAGCTGCACGACCCGGTTGTTGTTGCTGTCGGTGACGTACACGCTGCCCGCGGTGTCCACCGCGACACCGACTGCAGTGCTGAGGCCGGTGAAGGGCACCACGGTCTGGGTGGTCGACCCGGCCGCGAGCATCACCACCCGGTTGTTCTTGAGGTTTGTGACGTAGATGGTGCCCGCGGTGTCCACCGCCACACCCTGCGGATGGTCGAGGCCGGTGAACGGCAGCACGGTTTGGGTCGGCCCACGTTGGTTTCCTGAAACGGCGAGTGTGACGGCGACGATCACCGCGACGACGCTGAGAACGACGGCCGATACGAGCACGGATCGACGGCGCCACCACGGCCGCGTGCTCGGTGACGGCGGCCGATCGGGCTCTGCAAGTGGGGGCGCAGCGTTATGTGGCTTGGCGTGTTGGGTAGGCGCCCACGGGGAAACGCCGACCGCCGGCGCTTCGGACTGGCGATCGGCAACGGTCGGCGGGGCAACCGGAGCGGGGATCGGCACGGCGGGCGGCGGAGCGACAGCCGGTACGGGCTGCGGGATCGGCGTGGTGATCGCGTCCCGAGCGGCGCGCGCCAACTCGACCGTCGTCGCGAAGCGCTCATCGGGGTCTTTGGCCATCCCCGTTGCGATGACGTCATCGAACGCGGCGGGCACCGTCGGCTGAGTGGTCGACGGGCGTGGCGGCGGAGTCGCGACGTGGCCGCCGTACTGCTGCTCCATGCTGTCGCCGGGAAACGGCCGGCGGCCGGTCAAACACTTATACAGCACACACGCCAGCGCATAAATGTCGGCGCGCGCATCGGCGTCACGTGAACTGAACCGTTCCGGCGCCATGTAATGCCACGTGCCGATCACGCCTTTCGTCACATGGGTTTCGTCCGCGGCTCGAGCGATCCCGAAATCAATCAGGTACGCGTTGTCGTCGTCGTCGAGCAAGATGTTGGACGGCTTGACATCTCGGTGCACCAACCCGAACTTGTGCGCGGCGTGCAACGCCTTGGCCACCTGTTCGATGATGCGCACCGCCCGCACCGGCGGTAACGGCCCCTCAGCTAGCACGGCCTCCAGGTCGCGCCCGTCGATGAGCGCCATGTCGACGAACAACCGGCCGTCGATCTCCCCGTAGGTGTGGATCGGGATCACGTGCGGGTTGTGGAACCCCGCTGCCTTGTGTGCTTCACCCCGGAACCGCTGCTTGAACTCTTCGTTCTCGGCTAAATGCGCAGGCAGCACCTTCAGCGCGACCATTCTGTCCGTCACCGGGTCGAAGGCCTTCCACACCTCGCCCATCCCGCCACGGCCCAGTAACTCCACCAACTGGTATTGGCCAAACTGAGTCGCGTCCACCTAGCCCCCAACCTGGCACTGGCCCGGACTTTCCAGACAACTGAGAATAGTCGCCGCCAGCTACGTCATCGGTGCTTTGCTGACAAATACCAAGGGGTGAACAAGTGCCACCGCAACGGCTACTGCCACAAGGATTTTGAGACCTCGGTAACTGCCGAACTCGCTCAGCCCGGCAGTACGGGTAGCGCACCGGCGACCATCAGCGGACGCACCTCGGACCACACCGGGTCGTTGTCGGCCGCCGAACCCGTAAGTTGCAGCACGCCGCGCTCGTCGGCGACGTAGACCGTCGACGGGTTCGCCGCCACAGT
Organism: uncultured Actinomycetota bacterium; assembly: GCA_963721195.1. Taxonomy (GTDB): domain Bacteria; phylum Actinomycetota; class Actinomycetes; order Mycobacteriales; family Mycobacteriaceae; genus Mycobacterium. The sequence goes on from CAVRIH010000007.1 coordinate 71,307, forward strand.
GGTGACCGGCATCCGCAGATTCCGGCTGGGTCCGTCGGAGTTGACACCGTCGAGATTGACATACGAGACCGGATGCTGCGGGTCCGTGCGGCTGACGACGATGTCGTCGCCCGTGCGCCACGACAGCGAGACGACGGTGTTGCCCAGCCCGAAACCCAGCCGACGCGGATACGTCAGCGCATAGCCGCCGCCGGGTGTCTGCTCTACTCCGGCCAAGATGACCTGACCGTCGATAACCATCGCAGCGCGGGTTCCGTCTCTGGACAGTTGCAGCTCACGGATCGGGCCGGGAAACCTCGACGCTACGGGTGTGGAGTCGACCGGTATGCGCGCAGGTTGTCCGGACGCGTCCTGGATGACGCGCACCACGTTGTTGCCGTCGACCACCACCCACACGGCGTCGTCAAGGGCCCAACTGGGGCGCGTCAGGTTGCGTCCGTCCAGCGCCTGCGATGCGTTGCCGCCGAGGGGACCGACCCACAACGACGACGCCATGTCGGGTGCGCCCGGGCGCAACGTCACGATCGACGCCACGTTCTGGCCGGTTCGTGAGATCGCCGCCGCCGTCTGGTTGGGGGTCTGCCCGAACGCCCCTGGTACGCGCGGCGCCCGCGGGCCGTCCAGGAACACCAGCGACCCACCCATCAATGCGTGCAGGCCCGCCGCCGCTCCAGGGAACGCGCCCGGATCGGTGGCCGCCACATCGGAGGTCTCCCATCCTTCGGCGAAGCGATCGTCGAGCGCGGCGCCATCGGCGGTGATCACGTACGGGCCGTTGACCCCAGCGCGCGACAGCGTCCAAATGATCTGCGCCGCAAGCAGTTGGCGACTGTGCGGGTCGGTGGTCGACAGGTTCTCCAGGTCGATCCGCGCACCACCATAACCTCGGCCGATGCCCGTCTTGCCGCCGTCGGCGCGGGTCACCGGGCCGCGCAGCTTCAACGGCGGCCCCAGCAGGTTTCGCACGCTGTTGGCCAACTCCGGGCGTGGCCCGGCGATCAGCTTGCTGACCAGTTCGGTCGCCAACTGGTCCGGATCGGATACCGCGACGTAACGCGGATCAGGCACCACCGTGGTGCCGGTCGGGTCGGCGAAATACAGGGTGTTGCGCTTGTAGGTCGCCTGAAACTGTTGCCAGTCAAGGAAAACCCCGTTGGGAAGCTTGTCGATTCGCCAGCCGCCGGAGGTCTTGACCAGTTCGATCGGCCCCGGGTCGGGCAACGCGCCCTCACCGGTCTCGAAGACACCCAGGTCCGAAAGCGACCCGAGAATGTCGGCGCGCATGTGCACCGTGACCCTGTCCGTGTCGCGGGTTTCGACGAACACGACGTTGTCGATCAGCAGCGCGCTGCCGGCATCATCCCATGCGTTCGAACCCGATTCGGTGAGGAACTGCCGCGCCGCCAGATGACGGTTGGCGGGATCGGCAGTGGCCTTGAGGAACTCCCGCAACAGCACATCGGGGTCCATGCCCGGAGTGGGCTTGGGCAGGCTCGGCGGTGCGGGCCGCTCCACGGTGCCGATCGCCTGCGGCGACGATGAACTCGGCACTCCGGCGCACCCGGCCGCCACGATCATCAGCAGCCATAGGGCCGCCAGGACCCGCTTCACACGCTCTCCGCTTCACGTGCGGACGGCCGTGGGGTCCGTTCAGGCCCAACAGGTTTCAGCGGAAGTGGACTTGTCGTGACCTTGTGCCCCCGCACCAGCGGCAAGGTGAGCCGGAAGCAGGCACCCTTGCCGGGCTCGCCCCAGGCCTCCAGCCGGCCCTGGTGCAGCCGGGCGTCTTCGATGCTGATGGCCAAGCCCAGCCCGGTGCCACCGGATTGGCGCACCCGTGACGGGTCCGAGCGCCAGAACCGACTGAACACCAGCTTCTCCTCGCCCGGCCGCAACCCGACGCCGTAGTCGCGGACGGTCACGGCGACCGTATCTTCGTCGACGCCCATCCGGATGCGCACCGGTTTGTGCTCGGCGTGATCGATGGCGTTGGCGATCAGGTTGCGCAGTATGCGTTCAACCCGGCGTGGGTCGACCTCGGCGATGACGTCTTCGGAGGGCATGTCGACGATCAGCTCTATGTCGGCGTCGGCCGCCAGGTGGCCGACGTTGTCCAGCGCGCTCTGCACTGTCGAGCGCAGGTCCACCGCCTCGACGGACAGTTCGGCGACACCGGCGTCGTGGCGCGAGATCTCCAGCAGATCGTTGAGCAACGTCTCGAAGCGGTCGAGTTCGCTGACCATCAGCTCCGTCGAGCGGCGCAGTGCCGGGTCGAGGTCATCGCTGTGGTCGTGGATAAGGTCGGCCGCCATGCGCACCGTCGTCAGCGGGGTGCGCAGTTCGTGGCTGACGTCGGAGGTGAATCGGCGCTGCAGGTTGCCGAACTCCTCGAGTTGGGTGATCTGACGGTGCAAGCTTTCGGCCATGTCGTTGAACGACACGGCGAGCCGGGCCATGTCGTCCTCGCCCCGCACCGGCATCCGCTCGGTCAGGTGTCCTTCGGCGAACCGCTCGGCGATCCGCGAGGCTGACCGCACCGGCAGCACGATTTGCCGGGCCACCACGAGGGCGATCGCCGCCAGCAAGCCCAGGAGCACGACGGCGCCGGTGGCCATCGTGCCGCGCACCAGCGCGATGGTGGACTCCTCGTTGTTCAGCGGGAAGATCAGATAGAGCTCGAGATTTGCCACCGGCGATGAGGTCGGACTGCCGATGATCAGCGCCGGGCCGGAGAAGCCTTCGGTGTTGACGGTCGCGTACTGGTAGCTGACCTGCCCGGCGTTGACGAACTCCCGCAGTGCGTTGGGAACCTGCTGCACCGGGCCTGCCGCGGTCGCTGCGCGCGGTCCGTCGCCGGGCACCACCAGCACCGCATCGAAGGCGCCGGCCAGACCGGGACCAGCATCGGCCGTACGGTCGATCAGTGTGTTGCGGGCCAACTGCAGACTGCTGTCCAGCGAGCGCGTCTCCTCGCCGCCCACGATGTCGTTGACGGTGGTGCGCGCCCGGTCAATCTCCTCGGTGGCCGCCCGCATCTTCACCTCGAGGATGCGGTCGGTGATCTGACTGGTCAGCACGAAGCCGAGTGCCAGGATGACGGCCAGCGACAGGCCGATCGTCAAGGTGACGACGCGCAACTGCAATGAGCGCCGCCAGGCGAGGCTCATCGCTCGGCCCAGCGCACCCAATCCGCGTAACAGTGGTGCCGAACGCCGATGGATCCGCCGCCTCGAGCCCCAGATCACGGCGACCGCCGGGCGGTCAAGGTCACGACCGCGGCTGAGCCGCGCAAGGTCACGGAGGTCCGGCCTTGTATCCCACTCCTCGAACAGTCAGCACGACCTGCGGGTTCTCCGGGTCCTTCTCAACCTTCGCCCGCAAACGTTGGACATGTACGTTCACCAAACGGGTGTCGGCCGGGTGACGGTATCCCCACACCTGTTCGAGCAGCACATCACGAGTAAACACCTGCCGCGGTTTGCGCGCCAACGCCACCAACAGGTCGAACTCGAGCGGTGTCAGGGAAATCTGCTCGCCCAGTCGGGTGACCTTGTGGGCCGGTACGTCGATCTCCACATCGGCAATCGACAGCATCTCGGCGGGCTCGTCCTCGTTGCGGCGGAGACGGGCGCGCACGCGGGCGACGAGCTCCTTGGGCTTGAACGGTTTCATCACGTAGTCGTCAGCGCCGGACTCCAACCCGAGCACCACGTCGACGGTGTCGGTCTTGGCCGTCAGCATGACGATCGGAACGCCGGAGTCCGCGCGCAGCACACGGCACACGTCGATGCCGTTCATCCCGGGGAGCATCAGGTCGAGCAGCACCAGGTCGGGTCGCAGTTCGCGGACCGCCGTCAGCGCTTGGGTGCCGTCACCGATGACCGCGGTGTCGAAGCCCTCCCCGCGCAGCACGATGGTGAGCATCTCGGCGAGCGAAGGGTCGTCATCGACAACCAGAATCCTTTGCCTCATGTTGTCCATGGTGTCACCGAATCGCGACAAACCCCGGCTACCACACGCGCGTTTTGCGTGTTGACCGGCTCAGGGGTGCGTTCAGATCGCGATTCGACGCGATGAGGGCGCCGATTCGCGATCTGCACGCTTCGCGAGGTGGTTCACGTCAGCTCTGCTGCGAGCGCCGCGGCGTCGACCTCGGGGGGCACGACCTTCCACCGTCCACACCAATCGTCGGCGGCCAGCGCCGCATAGACCTCGCCGGTCCGGCGCTGCAGCCCGTCGTCGCGTTCGTACGCGTCCTTGGCGCGGTCGGCCTCTTGGCGGGCACGGTTGTCGGCACGCGCGGCGGCGAGCTCGATTGGCACCGCGAGCAGAACCTGGGCGTCGGGCTTTGGGAGTTTGAGCCGGTCGTACTCGAGTTCGCGAACCCATTCGACGACGCCACCGTCGGCGCTCTGGTGTAGCCGGGCCGCGCTGTAGGCGGCATTGGAGGCGACGTAGCGGTCGAGGATCACGACGTCGTGGACGTTCTGCAGTTCGTTGATCTGGTCGCGGGCACCGGCACGGTCGAGGGCGAACAGCAAGGCCATCGCGTAGACCGATTCGGCCAGGTCACCGTGAGCGCCGTGCAGCGCCTCAGCGGCTACATCGGCTTCGATCGACCGGCCATAGCGCGGGAAGGCAAGGGTGGCGACGGATTTGTGCGCGCCTTCGAAGGCGGTGCGCAGACCGTTGGTCAGCGTGCGTTTGCCGGCACCGTCGACACCTTCGATCACGATGAGCACGCAGCGAGCGTAACGGCGCGGCGGCCGATGAGTTTCGCCGCTGCCGACGGTCTGCTCCCATGAACCATCCGTACGGCAGGAGGATGACGCAATGACGACGCATGCGATCGGGACGCGCGAACAGTGGCGCGCCGCCTACGAAAGGCAGCTGGCCAACGAAAAGGAACTGACCCGACGCGCCACCGAGCTCGCCTCGGATCGGCAACAACTGCCCTGGGTGCCGGTCTCCAAGCAGTACCTGTTCGACACCACAGCAGGCCAGCGCACGCTCGCCGAACTGTTCGACGGCCGTTCACAGCTGATCGTGCGGCACTTCATGCACGGGCCCAACACCCCAGAGGGCTGCCCGGGGTGCACGTTCGAAACGGACAACTTGGTCGGCGCGGTGCCGCACTTGGCGCACAGGGACGTGACGTTCGTACTCTCGTCGCGCTCGCCGCTGCCGGCCCTCAACGCGTACAAGCAGCGGATGGGTTGGGACGTGGAGTGGGTGTCTTCGGGCGGCAGCGACTTTGACGCCGACTTCTTCGACTACATGCACGTCCCGACGCCGCGCCGCGACTACGGGGCGGGCAGCGGCAGCATGCTCGACGTGATGGAGCTGATGGCGCTGAGCTGCTTCGCGCTCGAGGACGGCGTCGTCTTCCACACGTATTCGACTTACGATCGCGGAACCGAGGCACTGAACGCTACGTGGCAGCTGCTGGACCGAGCGCCGAAGGGACGCGGCGAGGACTTCTCCGACTGGCCGCGCAAGCGCGACGAGTACCTCACGTAGCAGCAGGCGTGCTAGAACTGACCGCAGTTCGGTGTTGTCGGTAATCCGTTGAACCGGTCGGCAATCCACTGCATCGCCCGTTCACCGTCCACCAGCATCGGCAGTGCGTGGTTCACCACAAGCTTGTTCAAGAACGGCGGCTGTTCGTTCGTCCAGAACTGCACATCGGCACCCTGAGCGCACCAGTCACGACCCAGTTGCATGGCCGGCCCCCAAGGCACCAACGGGTCAAAACGGTTGCTGAGGATCAACACTGGCGCATTGGGTTTGTACTTGCCGATCTTCTGCATATCGAAAAGGCTCTTGAACGGTTCCTGGTTGACCAGTTCAAAGATGTTCTGATTGAAGTACGGCTGTAGGTGCCGGAACATGAATTTCGTAATGGTCTCCGCGATGCACTGGTCCTGCACCTTGTACAAGAGGTCCGCTCCGCGCGGCGTCATCTTTGCCCGGATCGTCTGCTCGAATTCCGGGTACGTGGTGATGACAGAGTTCAACGCGTATCCGACCACGCCGACCAGTGCGCTCCCGTCCGCGTAGGGGAACAACTCCTTCAGATCGGCCGGGGGTGCGCCCGCGTAGGCCCCGACTACATCGAGCTCCGGCGCGTACGACGGCGCCAGCTCCGCCGCCGATGCCGCAGCTCCGCCGCCCTGCGAGTAACCCCAAAAGGCAAGAGGGCCATGCGGATCCAGTGATGTATCCGGTAGCCGCATTGCCGCACGGCCGGCGTCGAGCATCGCGTTGCCCTGAGCGACCCGATTGACATAGGTGTGAAGTCCGGGCGTGCCCAACCCCTGATAGTCGGTCATCACGATCGCGAACCCGCGCGCCACCATCGTCGAAACGAACAACTCCTCGTAGTTGAACGCCAGGTCCAGCCACGGCGACCAATGGATGCCCTGATTGAACTGCCGCGACGGCGCGCACTGATCGCCCTGCCCCTGGGTGCCAGGGCCGTAGACGATCAGTGGCCGAGGCCCTTTGCCGGGCCAGTCGTTGTGGGGCTCGAAGTAGGTACCGGTTACAGCCATCGGGTTTCCACGAGCGTCGGTGCTGCGGTACATGATTCGCGTCCCGTTGGCCATGATCATGCCCAGCTGACCCGACGGTTCCAACACCAACCGCGACGGCTCGGCCCGGATCAGATCGCCCGGCTGTCCCGGCGGTAATGGATCCGGTGGTGTGTAGAAAACCTGGTATTCGTCCTCGTTGAAATAAGGGTGCCAGTCGTCGATCGTCGGGTCATCGGCGTGTGCCTGCGGCGCGAAACCCGCTGCCAGAACCATGAGAACAACGACAAGTAATCCCAGTGACCCCCGACGCACCCAGGGACCGTAACAGAATCGGTATGGCCAACGGCGGGATTCTTACTAGTCGGTAAGTTCGATCGCGTCGCGCGCGGGCACATGTGCGCCCGCTGCGAGTTTCCTGTGCAAGCCCTTGGGACACTGCGCACCGGCATCAGGTGAACCCCAGACTGCAAATTGACCCCGCCCCAATCCAGAAAGCACAAGGAGTTCATCTGATGCTCACAGATCGCACCACACGCCGGCTGGTGATGCCCGTATTCGCCGGCGCGGCGACGTGCGCCGCACTGCTCGGCGTGGCGCCCCTCGCGCAGGCGGACGCGCCGCCTGCGCCACCCAACTGCACCACCGCCGACCTCGAAGGTGTCCGGGCCGGCGTGGATGCGTCGACCTCGGCGTACCTGTTCACCCATCCGGATCTGAACGGCTTCATGAGCACGCTGTCAGGCCTGTCACGAGCACAGGTCGCCGAGCACGTGACGGGCTACATGGAGACTCATCCACAGGAGAACGTGGAGATGACCGGCATCCGCCAACCGCTGGTGGACATCAAGAACCACTGCGGCGGAATCGTCAATCCCTAAACGCCGAAAGTGCGGCCAGATCGCGATTTTCAAGTCGATCGCGATCTGACCGCAGTCTCGATAGGGCTTCTAGTACCGGTAGTGCTCTGACTTGTATGGACCGTCGACGTCGACGTTGATGTACTCCGCCTGCTCCTTGGTCAACCTGGTGAGCGAGCCACCGAGGGCCTCGACGTGAATCTTGGCGACCTTCTCGTCGAGATGCTTGGGCAGTCGGTAGACCTCGTTGTCGTACTCGTCGTTCTTGGTCCACAGTTCGATCTGCGCGATCACCTGATTCGAGAAGCTGTTGCTCATGACGAACGACGGATGCCCGGTCGCGTTGCCCAAGTTCAGCAGCCGGCCCTCGCTCAGCACGATGATCGAGTGGCCGTCGGGGAAGACGAACTCGTCGACCTGCGGCTTGATGTTGATACGGCGCACATCGGAATCGCGCTCGAGACGAGCCATTTCGATCTCGTCATCGAAGTGTCCGATGTTGCCCAGGATCGCCTGGTGCTTCATCGCCTTCATGTGCTCGAGGGTGATGATGCCCTGGTTACCGGTCGCGGTGATCACGATGTCGGCCCAGCCGATGGCCTCTTCGACCGTCTTGACCTCGAAGCCGTCCATCAGCGCCTGCAGCGCGTTGATCGGGTCGATCTCGGTGACCGCGACCCGTGCACCCTGAGCCTTGAGCGCCTCGGCGCAGCCCTTGCCGACATCGCCGTAGCCGCACACCAGAGCGGCCTTGCCGCCGATCAGCACGTCGGTACCGCGGTTGATGCCGTCGATCAGCGAATGCCGAGTGCCGTACTTGTTGTCGAACTTGGACTTGGTCACCGAGTCGTTGACGTTGATGGCCGGGAACGCCAGCTCGCCGGCTGCGGCGAACTGATACAGCCGCAGCACCCCGGTCGTGGTCTCTTCGGTGACGCCCTTGACCGCCTCGGCGATCTTGGTCCACTTGGACTTGTCGGTCTCGAAGCGCTGACGAATCAGCCCCAGGAACACCTTGTACTCGTCGGAATCGTCGTCCTCGCCAGGAGGAACCACGCCGGCCTTCTCGAACTGGGCGCCGCGCAGCACCAACATGGTGGCATCGCCGCCGTCGTCGAGAATCATGTTGGCCGGCTCGCCCGGCCAGGTCAGCATCTGCTCGGCGGCCCACCAGTACTCCTCGAGCGTCTCACCCTTCCAGGCGAAGATCGGCACGCCCTTGGGCTCCTCCACAGTGCCGTGCGGACCGACAACAGTGGCCGCAGCGGCGTGATCCTGGGTGGAGAAGATGTTGCACGACGCCCATCGCACCTCGGCACCGAGCGCGACCAGAGTCTCGATCAGCACGGCGGTCTGCACCGTCATGTGCAGCGAGCCCGAGATTCGCGCGCCCTTCAGCGGCTGGACATCGTGGTATTCGCGGCGGAGCGCCATCAGGCCGGGCATCTCGTGCTCGGCCAGCCGGATTTCTTTACGGCCGAATTCGGCCAGCGACAGGTCGGCCACCTTGTAATCGATGCCGTTGCGGACGTCGACCTTCAACTCAGTCATGGATTTCTAGAGCCCTTCTTCGTTCGTCTTTGCCTCTGGGGCACAGATGCACACAACGGTGACACCCATGCAGACAACCCCTAGCCTGCGGGCTCGCGGGACAGGCGCGGAAGGCGCTCTGACAGCTAAGAGGTATCCGTAACACCGTAGCGTTCGGCGAACGGCGTCATCAAACGGGCCAGGTCAGATGCGACGTCGTGCCCGCGAGCCGGCGATGTGTCGGAGTCGGCCTCGGGCGGCATCGACACATAGCTCATGGCGAGCCGGACGATCGCCCTCGCCAGCACGCCTGCATCCTCGTCGCTGCATTTCACCCAGCTGTCAACGAATGTCGACGCCAGTCGCTGCGAGCAATGCGTGATGATCGGCCCGCTGTCTGTGGTGATCAGCTGAAGCAGGTCAGGTTTGAAGTCGCCGGTAAGCAGCGAGATCACCAGCGGGTCGGCGGCCGACTCGGTGAAGAAGTCGCGGAAACCCTGGACGAAAGCCGCGTGGACGTCACCCTCGTTACCCACGATCGCATCGTCGATCTGGTCGACAAGCCGGTCGGCCAGGCGCAGCGCGTAGGCCTGGGCCAGGCCATGGCGGGAGCCGAACTCGTTGTAGATGGTCTGGCGGCTGATCCCCGCGGCCTTGGCCACGTGTGACAGCGTGATCGCCGACCAGTCTCGGGTGAGAAGTTCTTCCCGCATGCCGTCCAGAATCGAATCGCGCAGCAACACCCTCGACGCTTCGGCGTAGGGGATGCGCTGCGCGGTCCGGCGGTCACGCGGGCTGCTCACCCTCGTGACGGTAGTCGTCACGAACGTGCCACCTCCACCATCTCGAAGTCGGCCTTGGCCGCGCCGCAGTCCGGGCAGCTCCAGTCGTCGGGGATGTCGTCCCACCGGGTGCCGGGGGCGATGCCGTCCTCGGGCCAGCCCTTGGCCTCGTCGTACTCGAAACCACACTGGACGCAGATGAAGAGTTTGTAGTCCATTTCTTTCCTCTCGTGGTGTTGACTCTGCGCTGCGGCCGTCGATTGCTCGCGATTTGCGGCGTGAGCGCAGAGTCAACGGTTCTAAACGGTGATGAAGTCGACCTTCTCGCGTACTGCACAGTCCGGGCAGCACCAGTCTGCGGGGATGTCGTTCCACACGGTGCCCGCGGGAAATCCTTCTCGCGGTGCACCTTTCGTCTCGTCGTAGACGTAATCGCAGCCGGGGCAGCGGTAGGTGCTCATACTCAGGCCCCCTTCGCTCCGTACTTGGCCAGCACCTTGTCGCGCACTCGTGGATGCACGTTGACCCGGGAGATGTCGCCGTCGTAGTGATCGAGCACGCGGTGATCCATCACCTTGCGCCACAGCGGCGGGAAATAAGTCAGCCCGATCATCGACGCGTAGCCGCTCGGCAGGTTCGGCGCGCCATCCATGCTGCGCAGTGTCTGATAGCGCCGCGTCGGGTTGGCGTGGTGGTCGCTGTGCCGCTGCAGGTGGTACAGGAACAGGTTGGTCACGATGTGGTCGGAGTTCCAGCTGTGCACCGGCGCGCACCGCTCATAACGACCGCTTTCGGTCTTCTGCCGCAGCAGACCGTAGTGCTCGAGGTAGTTGACCGTCTCGAGAAGCGTGAACCCGAACACCGCAGAGATGAGGACGTAGGGAATCAGCGCCACACCGAAGACCGCGATCAGCACGCCGTAGAGCACGAGCGACATCGCCCAGGCGTTGAGGACGTCGTTGGACCAGTGCCATGGACTCTTGCTCGCCCGGCGCAGCCGCGCCGCCTCCAACTCCCACGACGACTTCAGGCTGCCCCAGACGCTGCGCGGCAGGAACTCCCAGAACGTCTCGCCGAAACGGGCCGACGCGGGATCCTCCGGAGTCGCGACGCGGACGTGGTGACCCCGATTGTGCTCGATATAGAAGTGCCCGTAGAGGGTCTGGGCCAACGTGACCTTGGCCAGCCACCGTTCCAGTTCGTCCTTCTTGTGGCCCATTTCGTGCGCGGTGTTGATGCCCACCCCTCCGAGCATGCCCACCGACAGCGCCAGGCCGATCTTGGCCGGCCACGCCAGCCCGCCGTCAAATCCGAGCCAGCTCAGGTCCGACGCCGTGAACAGGTAGGCGCCGAAGATCACGCTGGCGTATTGGAACGGAATGTAGATGTAGGTGCAATAGCGGTAGTACTTGTCGTTCTCGAGCCGCTCCATCACCTCGTCGGGTGCATTCTGGCCATCAGGACCAAAGCGAAGGTCGAGGGCGGGCAATAGTACGTAAAGCAGTAGTGGCCCTATCCAGAACGGCACCTGCGCCACCGCATGCCAGCCCCACTGGTTGAACGCCCACACCAGCGGCATCATCACGAATAGTGCGGTCGGTGCGATCAGCCCCATCAGCCACAGGTAGCGCTTCTTGTCGCGCCACTGTTCGATCTCGAGCTCTGACATTTGCGTGGTCACTGCGTGCCTCCTCATGTGAGTGCCATCACGATTTGGGTTGACTATAGAACGGTTTTTGTCGTCTGTCTAGACATTGAAGCATGTTTTGTAAAGCCCTGTTTGCGAATCGGGCGCGCTGATCGACCGTTCGCGGTGTGTCAGCGCGCCGAAATCGCAGCAAGAATGACCGATAACACCCGGTCCGGGTACTCGGTGAGGTCCAACCAGGTGAAGCGCAGCACCTGCCATCCACTCAGCACGATGGCATTCTGGCGCTCACGGTCGATCTGGAAGTCCTCAGCGCCGCTGTGGAAGGCCATCCCGTCGACTTCAAGGGCCACCCGCGAACCGGGAAACCCGACGTCGACGCGGTAGCCCGCGACCCGGTAGTTCGCCTTCCATCCACTGATGCACGCGTCTTTAAGGATTTTGATCAGCAGTCGCTCGGCGGCGGACCGCGATCCGTCGGAGGCTGCCTGCAGGAGCCGTCGCGAGCGTGGCGCACCTGTTCGGCCTTTGTTGCGAAGGTGCGCGTACCACAAGCTGTCGAGATCAACATGGCGCTGCAAAGCGTTGTCCATCAGCCTCGGTCCACCTCCGCGTTGAGCGGCGGCTTCAACGACGGTCAACGGCAGCGACGTCACTCGCAGGCCACGACGTTCGACGACGTCGCACTCATCGAGGCTGCGGCGCCGCACCCGGGTGTCTGTGTGTCGGCGGCCGTGGCTGTCCCTCGGCACGGTCACTTCGGCGATGTCGGGTGCAAACCGGGTCAGAGCATGCCACCACGCGGCGGTCAGACCGCTGGCGACGGCGCTGGACCCATAGCCCCAAACCGCGGCCCGGATGCGTGCGGTGTCGGAGAACGGCCGGTCGTCGACGAAGTACACGCCACGACTGCAGCGAACCCATTGGCCCGACTGCAGCCTGCGCTGAACTGCCCGCCAGCTGAGTCCGGCCGCCCGCGCCTGATCGAGGGTGATGACGCCATCATGACGGCGCAAGTAATCGTTGAGCACGATTGATCAGACGGACGGAGGCCCTCCGCGGTTCTCTAGTTTGCGAATCGGGCGCGCAAACCAACCGCCACGGTTGATCAGCGCGCCGAATTCGCAGTGGACGCTCGCTGTCCGAGCAGCGAGTGGCGGCGGCCGTAGAGGAAATAGATCACCACGCCGATGGCCATCCAGATGAGGAACCGGATCCAGGTCAGTGCGGTCAGGTTCAGCATCAGCCAGATGCACGCGATGATCGCCGAGACCGGCAGCCACGGCACGCCCGGCGCCCGGAAGCCGCGCTCGAGGTCGGGACGCGTGCGGCGCAACACGATCACGCCCGCGGACACCAGCACGAAAGCGAACAGCGTGCCGATGTTGACCATCTCCTCGAGCTTGCCGATCGGGAACACCGACGCTGCCACTGCCACCAGCACGCCGACGATCAGGGTGATCCGCACGGGCGTGCCGTGCTTACCGGTTTTGGCAAGCGACCGGGGCAACAGTCCGTCGCGTGACATCGCGAACAGCACGCGGGTCTGCCCGAGGACCAGCACGATGACGACGGTGGTCAGCCCGGCCAGTGCGCCGATCGAGATGACTTTCGCCGCCCAGTCGATACCGTTTGCCGCGAATGCGGTTGCGAGGTTCGCTTTCTCACCAGCGGCGTGGAGTTCGGTGTAGCTCACCATGCCCGAAATCACCACGGCCACCGCGATGTAGAGGACGGTGACGATTGCCAGCGAGGCCAGGATGCCGCGGGACACGTCGCGCTGCGGGTTCTTGGTCTCTTCCGCAGTGGTGGCGACGATGTCGAAGCCGATGAACGCGAAGAACACGATGGACGCGCCCGCCAGCACGCCGTACCAGCCGTACGTGCTGCCTCCCGCGCCGGTCAGCAACGAGAACAGCGACTGGTCGGTCCCGGAACCGCCGTCACCGGGCTGGGCGGGTGGGACGAACGGGGTGAAGTTCTCCATCTTGATGTAGAACGCGCCGACGGCCACCACGAGCAGCACCACCGCCACTTTGATCACCGTGATCGCCAGGCTGACCTCCGCTGAAAGCTTGGTGCCCCACGCCAGAATGGCGGTGACGAAGACGATGATCAGCAACGCGCCCCAATCGAGTTGCAGCCCACCGAAATCCGCGGTACCGCCGCCAAATCCGAACACAGTGCCGAGATAGCTCGACCAGCCCTTGGCCACGACCGCCGCGGCGACTGCGAATTCGAGGATCAAGTCCCAGCCGATGATCCACGCGACGAACTCACCGAATGTCGCGTAAGAGAAGGTGTAGGCGCTGCCCGCCACCGGCACCGTCGAGGCGAACTCGGCGTAGCACAGTGCGGCCAGACCGCAGGCGATCGCGGCGATCACGAACGAGATAGAGATCGCCGGACCGGTGATGTTTCCCGTTGTCGACGCGGTGATCGTGAAGATGCCCGCACCGATGACCACCGACACCCCGAAGACGGTGAGGTCCCACCAATTGAGGTCTTTTCGCAGCCGAGTGTCGGGTTCGTCGGTATCGGCGATCGACTGCTCAACCGACTTCGTCCGCCATGCCATCGGCATTTCCTCCCGTGGTCCGTCTCGGGAATGTACCCAGTACTGTCCACCCCATGGGGCCGAGTTATAAACGCGCGACCGTCATTGGAGCCAGCCTGGCGGGGTTGTGCGCCGCCCGGGTCCTCTCCGATGTCAGCGAGCGGGTGACCGTCTTCGAGCGCGACGAACTCCCCGACCGCCCGGCCAACCGAACGGCGGTGCCGCAGGGCAGGCATGTGCATCTGTTGATGGCGCGCGGCGCCGACGAGTTCGAGAAGCACTTTCCAGGCCTGCTCGACGACATGGTGGCCGACGGCGTGCCGATCCTTGAGAACCGGCCCGACTGCATCCACTTCGGCGCCGCGGGCCACGTGCTGGGGACGGCGCATCGCCTGCAGAAGGAGTTCACCGCATACGTGCCCAGCAGGCCGCAGCTGGAATGGCAGATCCGGCGGCGCGTGCTCGCGATCGACAACGTCGACCTCGTTCATGCGACGGTCACCGAGCCGACCTACGACACCGCGCTCGGACGAGTCACCGGTGTCCTACTCGACTCCGGTGAAGTCGCCCCCGCCGACCTGGTCGTCGACGCGGCGGGCAGAGGCACCCGGTTGCCGCTGTGGCTTCAGAAGTGGGGCTACCCACCTCCCCGCGAGGAAACGGTGGACGTGGGTATCGCCTACGCCAGCCAACGAGTACAGGTTCCCGACGGCCTGCTCGCCGAGAAGGTCGTGGTGGCCGGCGCATCTCGCGAACAACCGCTCGGCGTGGGCATGTTGCTCTATGAAGACGGCGTGTGGAATGTAACCACTTTCGGCGTGGCCAAGGCCGAGCCGCCACAGAACTTTGCGCAGATCTGCGACCTGGCCGACGAAATCCTGCCAGCCCACGTGTCGGCCGCTCTACGGCAGGGCACTCCGCTGGGCCAGATGGCGTTTCACAAATACCCGACCAGCCGGTGGCGCCGATACGACAAGCTTGCGCGCTTCCCCGGCGGCATCTTCCCGTTCGGCGACGCCGTCGTCAGCTTCAATCCCACCTTCGGACAGGGGATGACCATGACAGCGATCCAGGCCGCAAACTTGCGTGCGGTGATCGAGTCCGGGGATCCCGACATCACCGCGTCGCTGGCGAAGGCCACGGCCAAGACGACGTATCCGGTGTGGACGATGACCGCGATCGGCGACCTGGTCCTGCACAACGCCACCGCCACCGGTGCGGTGCCGCGGTGGTACAAGCCGGTGGGTGGATTGTTCGATCAGTTCCTCGGCGCCGCGGAGACGGATCCCGTACTGGCCGAATGGTTTCTGCGCAGATTCAGCCTTCTCGACAGCCTCTACATGGTTCCATCCGCTCGCCTCGTCGGCCGCACCATCCGGCACAACATGAAGCTGTGGCTGGCGGAGAAGCGCGGTCGCACGGCGGCCACGCCCGCGGCCAGCACGGTTCGCTGACGCACACCAACCATGACTTCCGTCGCAGCTGACGCCGTGGTCATCGTTTGATACGGCCCTTTACTGGCTATTAAGTTACTGGGGCGTAGGGCCCGTGGCTGAGGAGGTCTGCGAATGGCCGACAACGGAGAATTCAGCGAACGACGGGCCAGGGAGGTCGCCGAGCACGCGCGGGAGGCGGAGTGGCGCCAGCCCAGCTTCGGCAAGGAGTTGTTCCTCGGCCGATTGCGGTTGGACCTGGTCCATCCGCACCCCAGCGGCTCGCCCGAGAGCCGCGGAGCGTGGCGAGGCGTTCCTGGCGACGATTGCGCGAGTTCTGCGAGTCGCAGATCGATGCCGCGGTGATCGAGCGAGACGCGCAGATCCCGGACAAGGTGATCCTCGGCCTGAAGGAACTCGGCGCGTTGGGCATGAAGATCGGCACCGAGTACGGCGGGCTCGGCCTGTCGCAGGTGTACTACAACAAGGCTCTCGCGCTGGTCTGCTCGGTGCATCCGGCGTTGGGCGCACTGCTCTCCGCACACCAGTCGATCGGGGTGCCGCAGCCGATCTCGATGTTCGGGAGCCCCGAGCAGAAGCGGACGTGGCTGCCCCGGTGTACACAGGAGATCAGCGCGTTCCTGCTCACCGAGCCGGACGTCGGCAGCGACCCGGCCCGGCTGCATGCCACCGCCACACCGGACGGCGACGAGTATGTGCTGAACGGGATGAAGCTGTGGACGACCAACGGCGTGATCGCCGACCTGATGGTGGTCATGGCCAAGGTGCCCAAGAGCGAGGACCATCCAGGTGGGATCACCGCCTTCGTGGTGGAGGCGGATACGCCGGGCATCGTGGTGGAGAACCGCAACGCGTTCATGGGGTTGCGCGGCATCGAGAACGGCCTCACCCGGTTCACCAACGTGCGGGTGCCGGCGGCCAACCGAATCGGCGACGAAGGCGACGGGCTGAGGATCGCGCTCTCCACGCTCAACGTGGGCCGGCTGTCGCTGCCGGCGACGTGCTGCGGCGTCGCGAAATGGTGTTTGAAGATCGCCCGCGAGTGGTCCACCGAACGCGTGCAGTGGGGCCGCCCTGTCGGCGAGCACGACGCGGTGGCCGGCAAGGTGGCGTTCATCGCGGCCACCGCCTACGGCCTGGAGGCGATGGTCGAGCTGGCCAGTGAGCTCGCCGACGCCGGCCACACCGATATTCGGATCGAGGCGGCGCTGGCCAAGCTCTACGGCTCCGAGATGGCCTGGCTGGTCGCCGACGAGCTCGTGCAGATTCGCGGCGGCCGCGGCTTCGAGACCGCGGAGTCGCTGGCCGCCCGCGGCGAGCGCGGAGTTCCCGCCGAGCGAGTGCTGCGCGATATGCGCATCAACCGGATCTTCGAAGGTTCGACCGAGATCATGCACCTGCTCATCGCACGCGAGGCCGTGGATGTGCACCTGACGGTGGCCGGCGGCCTCATCGACCCGGACGCCGACATGCGGCAAAAAGCTCGAGCGGCCGCGAACGCCGGCCGGTTCTATGCTCGCTGGCTGCCCACCTTGCTCACCGGAAAGGGGCAACTGCCAACGTCATTCGGCGAGTTCGGACCGCTCGGCACCCATCTTCGCTACGTCGAGCGAGCCAGCCGGCGATTGGCGCGCAACACGTTCTTTGCGATGTCACGATGGCAGGGCAAGCTGGAGCACAAGCAGCGGTTCTTGGGCCGGATCGTGGACATCGGGGCAGAGCTGTTCGCAATGACCGCCGCGTGCACCCGCGCGCAGCGTGAACCGGCGGATGATTCGGCGGTTGAACTCGCCGATGCGTTCTGCCACCAGGCTCGAGTCCGGGCAAACCGCCTTTTCGACGAACTATGGCGCAACGCTGATGGCACCGATCGGGCGCTGGCGCGAGGCGTGCTCGACGGTCGCCACACATGGCTGGAAGAGGGGATCCTCGACCCGTCGATCGAAGGGCCGTGGATAGCTCAGGACGGTGGCGCCGCGAAGGCCGACGTGCACCGCGTGATCCGTGATGACGTCAGTCGCGGCGCAGCGTAACTGGATGGTGGAGGCCGCCTCCTAGATTCCCACCGTTGCCCTGAAGAGCTTCGTCGGACTGTCAGCGGCCAGACGGATCGGTCCCTCGTCGGCAGCGATCCACGCAGCAGCCCCGCGGTTCAGAGTGACGTTGCCCCCCTTGGCGTACACCACCGTCGAACCCTCGGTGCACAACAAGATCTGCGGCCCGTCGTGGCGGCTCGGCGCGTCGATCTCATGACCGAGGTGCTCGCCGTCGATGCACAGCTGCGAGACCGCGAACTCAGGTGCCGGCGTCTTGTACACCAATTCCATTCCGTCCCTGGTGATCTCGGTGCGGACCAGATCTTCGCTCGCCGGCGTGAAGTCGAGCACGCGCAGGAGCTCGGGCACGTCAACATGCTTCGGGGTCAGCCCACCACGCAACACGTTGTCGGAGTTGGCCATCACCTCCACGCCCACGCCGTGCAGATAGTTGTGCAGGTTTCCCGCAGGCAGATAGATCGCCTCGCCCGGCGCCAGGGTGATGCGGTTCAGCAACAAGCTGGCCAGCACGCCTGCGTCACCCGGATAGCGCTCACCGAGTTCGAGCACGGTCCGGGCCTCGGCGGCGAAAGTCTTGTTGCCCGAACGCACATATTGAATCGCGCCTTCGATCACCGCGGGCACCAGCACGTCGAGATCGGGCTGCGGCGCGGTGATCCACGTGGTGAACAGGGCCCGCAAGCCGTCCGCGTCGGGCTGGCCGGCCAGCAGACTCACGAAGGGGTCGAGGTCCGTCACCGCCAGTGCGCGCATCAGCTCGACGCTGCGTTCCGCCGGCCGGAATCCGGCGAGCGCCTCGAATTCCCCGAGAGCGACCAGGATTTCGGGTTTGTGGCTCGGGTCGCGATAGTTGCGGTTCGGCGCGGTCACCGGGATGCCCAGCCTGTCCTCGCGTGCGAAGCCTTCCGCCGCCTGCCGCGCACTGGGATGCGCCTGGAGCGACAGCGGTTCGTCGGCGGCGAGTACCTTCACCAGAAACGGCAGTGTGTCACCGAATCTTCCGCGTACACCCGCTCCGAGCTGTCCCTCCGGATCATCGCGCAACGTATCGAGTAGGGACCGCTCACCGTCATCGGTCTCCAGCCACGCGGGATCGCCCGGATGGGCGCCGAACCACAGTTCGGCCTCGGGATGCGCAGTGGGACTTGGCCGTCCGGTGAATTCGGCGATCGCGGTGCGTGATCCCCATGCATAGGTGCGCACTGCTCCACGTAGCAAGTTCACTTGCTCAACCTCGAAGCAGCTTCATGTAGACGGCCGTCATCTCCATCCGAACGGCGAGCATGGCCAGTTGTTCTTCGAGACGTCCGGGTCCGGCTGTGGCGGTCGCGGGTGCGCGCTCGATGTCAGGGGCGTCCAGCACCTCCGGTACATCTTCGGCGTGGATCACATCGACGCCGTCCAGTCCGGCCACCCTGGCGGCGACCACCGATCGCTCGGCGTCGGCGGTGAGCACGAAGGTCCGGACGCGTCGCGGAAGCGGACCGTCGATCTGCTCATCGTGAAATACCGACTGCTCACGATCGGCGGCGGATTCCGCACCCATTCCGCGGCGCAACGCAGCCGCCGCATCGGCCAGGCCCACCGCGGCCACCGCTCGATGGGCGACCCGCAACATGACCGTCGCAACGTGTCGGGCCAAGACCAGCGTCGCCGCGTTGTCGCCAACGACGACCACCTCGCAGCCCGACATCCGCTCGGCCAACGACTTCGCGGGATTCGTGATCAGCTCGCGTGCGGCGCTGTTGCGCAACGCTTCCGCGTCCAACTCGTCGGCAAGCGCCGCCAGATCCACCGGGAGCCCCGGGTCGACCGCGTGTAGCGTCGCCAGGCCGGCAGCCAGATAGCGGGAGAAGCCGAACTCGTCTGGCACCCACACCCGCGGAGCCAGCGCGACGGAACGTCCCGCCGTGGCGTCACGCAACGGACCCTCATATGGCGCGACCACGACGACGCGAGCACCGCGACGCACTCCGGTTGCAGCGGCGGACACCAGCGCAGAATCGCCGGGGTCGTCGCCGGCGACGACCAGCACGTCCAACGCGCCAATCCACGGTGGCACCTCGGGGGTGACGACGATTGGTGCGGCCACAGAGCCACCCAACGCCGCCGCGAGCAATGAGCCGGCCGCTTCGGCGTTTCCGCGGCCCGCCACCCAGATCACGGTGCGGGGCGGTTCGTCGCTCTGCAGCTGATCCAGTTCCCCCTCATCAAGAGCGGCAGCGGTAGCGCGCACCTGAGCGCCGGCCATCGCGGCTGCGCGCAGCGACCCGTCACGGTCGGCAGCAACCAGTCCTTCCACGTCGTCGAGGTCGACGATCGAACCGGTGGCGTTCACGTGGCCGCCTCAGATTCTGAGGAGATCCCGCCCTGAACTGCCTGGGAGATCTGCGCAACGATGTCGTCGACTTCCTCGGGGGTCCGCGCTTCGACATTGAGCCGCAGCAACGGTTCGGTGTTGGACATGCGCAGGTTGAACCACGCTCCATCGCCCAGATCGACCGTCACGCCGTCGAGGTGGTCGATCGAGTGGATCCGGGTGCCGAACGACGTCAACACCTCGTCGATGCACGCCTCGGCGTCGGTGACCGTGAAGTTGACTTCGCCGGACGCTTCATAGCGCTGATAGTCGGCCATCAGGTCAGACAACGGTCGATCCTGCTCACTGAGTGCCGCCAATACGTGCAACGCCGCCAGCATGCCGGAGTCGGCGCCCCAGAAGTCACGGAAGTAGTAGTGCGCCGAATGCTCTCCGCCGAAGATTGCGCCGGTCTCTGCCATCAGCGTCTTGATGTAGGAGTGTCCGACGCGCGAGCGCACGGGGGTGCCCCCACGTTCGGTCACGAGTTCAGGGACGGCTCGGGAGGTGATCAAGTTGTGGATCACCGTCGCGCCGATCTCACGCGCCAGTTCCCGCGAGGCGACCAACGCCGTCACCGCAGACGGCGAGACCGGCGCGCCCAACTCGTCGACCACGAAGCACCGGTCGGCGTCGCCGTCGAACGCGAGCCCGATGTCGGCGCCGGTTCCCAGCACGTAGGCCTGCAGATCGACGAGGTTCGCCGGGTCCAGCGGATTGGCTTCATGGTTGGGGAACGTGCCGTCGAGTTCGAAGAACAGCGGAGCGAGCGTGATCGCTGGAATCGGTCCCAGCACAGCGGGAGTGGTGTGGCCGGCCATACCGTTGCCCGCATCGACGGCGACCTTCAGCGGCCGCAATTCGGCCAGACTGACCAGCGACCGCAGGAACTCACCGTAGTCGGCCAGGACGTCGCGGTCCGACAACGAGCCGCGGGGCCCGTCGTGGGCCGGTACCCCGGCAACCACTGCCTCGCTGATAGTGGTGAGCCCCGTGTCCTTGCCGACGGGCTTGGCTCCGGCGCGGCACAGCTTGATGCCGTTGTAGGCGGCCGGGTTGTGGCTTGCGGTGAACATCGCGCCGGGACAGTCCAGCAGGCCGGAGGCGAAATACAACTGATCGGTGGAAGCCAGGCCGATGCGCAACACATCGAGGCCCTGCGCGACGACGCCCTGGGCGAACGCCTCCGCGAGCGACGGTGAGCTGTCCCGCATGTCATGGCCGATCACCACTTGGGTGGCGTTCTCATCGCGCATCAGCCGTGTGAACGCACTGCCGATCTCGCGGACAAACTGCTCGTCGAGTTCTTCGCCAACCAGGCCGCGAACGTCATACGCCTTGATGACGCGCTGTACAGCCGCGGCGGGCCGGGACATAGAACTCCTTGAGACGTGGACTGCTGGCGCCAGCCTAACCGCCGAATGTAAGCGCCATGTCCGCTACTCCTCGCCGAGGGCCGACGCTACTCAGGGGGGTCGGGCAACACCCTTAGGTGGCCTCGTCGACGCCCGTTGGAGTCGGGCCTACGGGCCGGCGGCGCCATCAGCGCCCCGCCGGGCATACCGGTGACCGGATCGGAAAATCCCGCGGCCACTCCGTTGATCGGGGGCGCGATATCGCGCCCTTCGCGTACCGCGTCGGCCAGCGCCACCAGATCGTCCTCGTCGGGGTGCGAGGGCAGCGGACCAGCATGGCGAACGAGCTCCCAGCCACGCGGCGCAGTGATTCGGCCGGCGTGCAGTACGCAGAGGTCCCACGAGTGCGGCTCGGAAACGGTCGCCAGGGGGCCGACGACTGCCGTCGAGTCGGAGTACACAAAGGTCAGCGTCGCGACCGCATAGTGGGGGCACCCGGGCCGGCAGCAGCGACGGGGAACGTTCACAGCGAGAGATTATCGTGCGCAAACGGTGCGAGCGGCCGGACACGCGCGCCATCCGAGCGTCGATCTTCAACCGTTACGATCGGTGCGTGCCCCAACGCGGACACCTGCGATCACGCCGCGGCCGCGAAATGCGCGGGCCGCTTCTTCCGGCGACGGTACCCGGCTGGCGCAGCCGCGCCGAGCTGTTCGACATGGCCGTGCTGGAGGCCTATGAGCCGATCGAACGCCGCTGGCAGGAGCGGGTGTCGGCGCTGGATATCGCCGTAGACGAAATCCCCCGAATCGCACCCAAGGATCCCGATAGCGTCCAGTGGCCACCCGAGGTCATCG
This sequence comes from uncultured Actinomycetota bacterium, assembly GCA_963721195.1. Lineage (GTDB taxonomy): Bacteria > Actinomycetota > Actinomycetes > Mycobacteriales > Mycobacteriaceae > Mycobacterium. The sequence continues at coordinate 93,299 of CAVRIH010000007.1, forward strand.
CCGACGGAGCGGTCGCGCTGGCCCGGCTGATCCCGGCGGGCGTCGATGTCCGCGGTAACGCAACGAGGGCACGAATTATGTTGTTCCGCAAGCCGATCGAGCGACGGGCGAAGGACACCATCGAACTGTCGGAGCTGCTGCATGAATTGTTGGTGGCGCAGGTTGCCACCTATCTGGGCGTCGAACCCTCCGTCATCGACCCCACGATCGACGACGATTAGGGCGCGGCCGAAATTGCGATGAGCGCTTGCGCGACGAGCGTCAGATGACGCCGCGCTTGAGGCGACGGCGCTCGCGCTCGGAGAGGCCACCCCAGATGCCGAAACGTTCGTCATGCGCCAACGCATAGTCGAGGCATGCGTCGCGCACCTCGCAGCCCTGGCAGATGCGCTTGGCCTCGCGGGTTGAGCCGCCCTTCTCCGGGAAGAACGCCTCGGGATCGGTCTGCGCGCACAGTGCCTTCTCCTGCCAGAGGTCATCCTCCGGCGTGAGCATTGCCGGGATTGCCGGGATTGCCGGCGCCACATCAATCGGGGCAGGCACCAGACTTAACTGGGGACGCCGAGGCGTCTCGAACGGTGCCGGTCCGGTATTGGTGTGCGGCGCGCCGTCAACTGAGCCGAGCATCCGGTCGTCAAACCGGGCCACATGATCGAAATCGCTGTACTCAAAAGACATTTTCCGCCTCCTCACCTGGTGTCGTAGATCCGTGACTAGAGCCCCACTATTGTTCTGTGCGGCCATCTCAATTCGAACATATGATCGAATCTCGGTCTGCGACACCGAAACCGGCCGGCCAACCGCGAAATGACACTGGTGTGATTACACACGCGCTAGCTGCCGTGGTCAAGCGTTGGAACAGAAATTCATACCATTCCGTGACACGAATTCGGCGCGTCGGAATGTCGGCGTGTCTGTCACACCTTCGGCCACGTGCTCCGGCCCGGGCCCGACGGCCTAATGTCGGTCACTGTGAAGGTCACCGTTCTGGTCGGCGGCGTAGGCGGCGCCCGCTTCCTGCTCGGCGTGCAGCACCTGTTGGGGCTGGGCCAGTTCGAGAATCCCGGAGGCGCCTCCACGCACGACTTGACCGCCGTCGTCAACGTCGGTGACGACGCCTGGATGTTCGGTGTGCGCATCTGTCCGGACCTCGATACCTGCATGTACACCCTTGGTGGCGGCATCGATCCAGAACGCGGCTGGGGTCATCGCGACGAAACCTGGCATGCCAAGGACGAACTCGCGGCCTACGGCGTACAGCCGGACTGGTTCGGCCTCGGCGACCGCGACCTCGCCACTCACCTTGTGCGCAGTCAGATGCTGCGTGCCGGATATCCGCTGTCACAGGTGACCGAGGCCCTGTCTGGCCGATGGTCACCCGGCGCGCAATTGCTTCCGGCCAGTGACGATCGCAGCGAAACTCATGTCGTCATCACCGATCCCGGCGACGGCGAGAAACGCGCGATCCATTTCCAGGAGTGGTGGGTGCGCTACCGCGCGCAGGTACCCACCCACAGTTTCGCGTTTGTCGGCGCTGATACGGCCTCTGCCGGCCCAGGCGTCGTCGAGTGCATCGAAACGGCTGACGTTGTCCTGGTGGCCCCGTCCAATCCGGTGGTCAGTATCGGGTCGATCCTGGCCATCCCCGGCATCCGCGGCGCGCTGCGTACGACGACGGCACGGGTCGTCGGCTACTCCCCCATCGTCGCCGGTAAGCCGTTGCGCGGCATGGCCGACGAATGCCTGTCGGTCATCGGCGTCGCCAGCACCTCCGAAGCCGTCGGCACCCACTACGGGGCCCGCAGCGGTACCGGCATCCTCGATGGTTGGCTCGTGCACGAGGGCGACCATGCCGAGATCGACGGTGTCGAGGTGCGCGCGGTGCCGCTGCTGATGAGAGATCCGGCGACGACGGCCGAAATGGTCCGCGCCGGCTTGGATCTGGCCGGCCTCAAGGTGGATCCACGGCAATGACGGAACACGGATCTGCGACAGCCGTCGAAATGCTTCCCGTGCCCGGGCTTCCCGAGTTCCGCCCGGGTGACGATCTCACGGCCGCCATCGCCTCGGCGGCGCCGTGGCTACGCGATGATGACATCCTGGTGGTCACCAGCAAGGTGATTTCCAAGTGCGAAGGTCGTATCGTCGATGCACCTGTCGACGCCGACGAACGAGACATCTTGCGGCGCAAGTTGATCGATGCCGAGGCAGTGCGGGTACTGGCGCGCAAGGGCAAGACACTGATCACAGAGAACGCGCTGGGACTGGTACAGGCAGCGGCTGGTGTCGACGGCTCCAACGTCGACTCGGCCGAACTGGCTCTGCTGCCAACGGATCCCGATGCCAGTGCTGCAGCCCTGCGCAGCGGACTGCGCGAACTACTTGGGGTCAACGTCGGGGTGGTAGTTACCGACACCATGGGCCGAGCGTGGCGAAACGGACAGACCGACGTCGCGATCGGCGCGGCGGGGCTGACGGTGCTGCAGGGGTACGAAGGATCGCAGGACCGGCACGGCAACGAGTTGATCGTCACCGAGATCGCCGTCGCCGACGAGATTGCCGCCGCAGCCGACCTCGTGAAGGGCAAGCTGACCGGCATCCCGGTCGCGGTGGTCCGTGGGCTGTCCCTGAAGGACAACGGCTCCAACGCCCGCCATCTCGTGCGCGCCGGTGAGGACGACCTGTTCTGGCTGGGCACGGCGGAGGCGATAGCGCTCGGTCGCCACCAGGCCCAGCTGTTGCGGCGGTCGGTACGCACCTTCAGCGGTGAGCACGTGGCACCCGAGAAGATCGAGGCCGCTATCGGCGAGGCGCTCACCGCTCCCGCGCCGCATCACACCCGACCGGTCCGGTTCGTGTGGATGCAGGATCCGGACCGACGACTGGCCCTGCTCGACCGGATGAAGGCGAAGTGGCGCACAGATCTAGCTGGCGACGGGCGAACACCGGAGGCGATCGAACACCGCATCAGTCGTGGCACCATCCTCTACGACGCACCCGAACTCGTCATTCCGTTCATGGTGCCCGACGGTGCGCACAGCTACCCCGACGCCGATCGCACCGCCGCGGAGCACACGATGTTCACCGTCGCCGTCGGCGCCGCGGTGCAGGCGCTTCTGGTGGCGCTGGCGGTGCGTGGTGTTGGCAGCTGCTGGATCGGATCCACCATCTTCGCCGCCGATCTGGTGCGTGATGAGCTCGGCCTGCCCCCCGACTGGGAGCCGTTGGGCGCCATCGCGATCGGCTACCCCGCAGAGGGTCCGGGGCCGTCGGGGCCACGCGATCCGGTGCCGACGGACGACCTGCTGGTACGCAAGTGAGCCTGCACGCGTCGGCGGTCGAGGTGTTGACCGAATGGCAGGCACCGGATCCGGCGCAGGACACCCTGCGCCACGCCGTACTGGCGTTCCTCGCCGCGCGTCCCGACGGATGCCTGCGCGCGTGCGTGCCGGGTCACGTGACCGGTTCGGCATTGGTTGTCGACCACACCGGAACTCACGCGCTGCTCACGCTGCACCCGCGGTTCGGTCGGTGGCTCCAACTCGGCGGCCATTGCGAGGAATCCGACGCCGACATCGTCGCCGCCGCACTGCGGGAGGCCACCGAGGAGTCGGGCATCGACGGCCTGAAGATCGATCCGTCGCTGGCCGCGCTGCACGTACACCCCGTCACCTGTTCGCTCGGCGTGCCGACCCGCCACCTCGACATGCAGTTCATCGTGCACGCCCCCGCGGGCGCTGAAATCGCTTGCAGCGACGAGTCGTTGGATCTTCGGTGGTGGCCGCTGGACGCGCTGCCCCAGGACTGCGACTTCGGGCTCACCCAGCTCGCGGCGGCGGCACGCAACCGGTGATTTCGGCGCGCCAATCCACGCTGAGCGACGGTTAGCGCGCCGAAATCGCGGCTCAGACGTCGGTCGAGTAGCGGATGCCGCCGTCTGGAATCGTGACGCCCGGCCACACCCGCGCACCACGCAACAGTTCACAGCGCGCGCCGATGTCGGCGCCGTCACCGATCACGCCGTCGCGGATCAGCGCACGCGGACCGATACGGGCACCGAAGCCGATGATCGACCGTTCGATCACCGCACCGGCCCCCACCTTGGCGCCGTCGAAGATCACCGCGCCGTCCAGACGTGCACCGCCGGCAATCTCGGCGCCGCGACCGACCACCGTGCCGCCGATCAGCAGCGCACCGGGCGCGACGCTCGCGCCGTCATGCACAAGCTCCTCACCGCGATGGCCCTTAAGTGCCGGTGACGGCGCGATCCCGCGGACCAGGTCGGCGGAGCCGCGCACGAAATCCTCGGGTGTGCCCATGTCCCGCCAGTAGGTGGAGTCGACGTAGCCGCACAACCGAAGCCCGTCGGCAAGCAGTGCCGGGAACACTTCGCGCTCGACGGACAGCGCGCGACCCTGCGGTATGCGATCGATGACTTCGCGCTTGAACGCGTAGCACCCGGCGTTGATCTGGTCGGTGGGCGGATCCTGCGTCTTCTCCAGGAATGCCGTCACGACGCCATCTGAATCGGTCGGCACGCAGCCGAAGGCCCGAGGGTCGCCGACGCGGACAAGGTGCAGCGTCACATCGGCGTTGTTGTTCTCGTGGCTGTCCAGCAGCGCGCGAAGGTCGGCGCCGGACAGCACGTCGCCGTTGAAAACCAGCGTCGTGGCGTGCCGCAGTTTCGACGCCACATTGGCGATGCCGCCGCCGGTTCCCAGTGGCTCGTTCTCGACCACGTAGTCGATCTGCAGGCCGAGCTTGGACCCGTCGCCGAACTCCGACTCGAAGACCGCTGCCTTGTACGACGTGCCGAGGACGACGTGCTCGATGCCCGCATCGGCGATCCTCGACAACAGGTGGGTCAGGAACGGCAGACCTGCGGTCGGCAGCATCGGTTTGGGGGCCGACAGCGTCAACGGGCGCAATCGGGTGCCCAAACCACCGACCAATATGACGGCATCCACTTCCGCCGGATTCATCAGCGCCGTCCTTTCGCCTGCTTGCGCCGGGCATTGCGCACGACCAGCCCTGCACGTGCAGCGAGAGCGGCCTTGATCGTCCACCGCAGCGGCGCCTGCGACCAGTGCGAATAGCGGTCCGCCAGGAAAGTGTAGGTACTCCTGTGGTGGGCCGCCAAGTTGCGCGCCGGATCCCGCCCAGTTGTGTGGCCCTTGTCGTGCAAAATCTCCGCCGCCGGCACGTATACGTTCTGCCAGCCCGCGCGACCGAGGCGATCTCCTAGGTCAACGTCCTCCATGTACATGAAATAGCGCTCGTCGAACCCCGCGATCTCATCGAAGGCTGCCCGCCGCAGCAACAGGCACGAGCCCGATAGCCATCCGACGGGTCGTTCGCTGGGAGCCTGCCTGTCCTGCCGGTAGGCCGCGGTCCACGGATTGGATCGCCACAGCGGCCCGACGACCGCGTGCATGCCGCCCCGAATCAGGCTGGGCAGGTGGCGCGCCGACGGGTAGACGGTGCCGTCCGGGTCACGGATCATCGGCCCCAAAGCACCCGCCCGTGGCCAGCGCGCCGCCGCATCCAGGAGGATGTCGATGCTGCGCGGTCCCCACTGGACATCGGGATTGGCGACGATGAAAAAGTCGGATTGCTCCGAGATCGCCTGAGTTGTGCCATCTTTCAAGAGATTTTCGACGGCGCGGTTCACCGCGGTGCCATAGCCGAGGTTTGCACCCGTCCGTAGGAGGCGCACATTGGGGTACCGCTCGAGCGCCTCTTCCGGCGCGCCGTCGACGGACCCGTTGTCGGACATGATGACCGTGACCGCACGATCGGTGGCATGCGACAACGACGCCAGGAACCGGTCCAGATGTGGCCCCGGCGAATACGTCACCGTCACCACTACCAATTCGTCACTCACGTGACGGCCACCCAGCCATCCTTCACGGCGTAGAGGTTAATCGGCCGTGTTTGGCGACCGCCGCGGCCAGCGCCTCACGCCACGGCCGCAGCGGGGTCAGCCCCGCTGCGGCGGACAGGCGCCCGGACAACGCCGAGTATGCCGGCCGAGCAGCGGGCCTCGGGTGCTGGTCCGTGCCGACCGGGCGCACCCGGGCAGGATCGGCACCGACGGCCTCGAACACCGCCCGCGCCTGCTCGTAGCGGCTGGCCTCGCCGGCATTGGCGGCGTGCAGCAGCGGCTCCCGAATGTTCCCCTCGGCCACCTCGAGCAGCGCGCCCACCAGATCAGCGGCATAGGTCGGCGAGCCGATCTGGTCAGCGACCACGTCCACCGTCCCATCACCTGCGGCCAGCCGGCGCATGACCGCCACGAAGTCGCTGCCGTTGCCGCCCTCGTAGATCCACGCGGTCCTGACGATGTGCGCGTCGGGCATCGCCGCGAGCAGCGCGAACTCGCCGGCGAGTTTGGTGCGGCCGTAGACACTGGCCGGTGCCGTCTCGTCGTCGATCTCATACGGACTGCCCTTGGTGCCGGGAAAGACGTAATCGGTGGAGATGTGGATGAAATCAGCTCCTGCGCGGGCACACGCGTGCGCGATATTGGCTGGTCCCATGGCGTTGACGGCGTGCGCGCGCGCCTCGTCGGACTCGGCCGCGTCGACCTTGGTGTAAGCCGCACAGTTGATCACCACGTCGCCGGGTTCGATGAATCGCTCGGCCGCCGGCGCGTCGGTGATGTCCCACTCAGAAGACGTCAGCGCCAGTACATCGCGGCCCTGTTTGCGCGCCTGATCTGCCAATTCACGCCCGACCATGCCACCGGCGCCGGGGATAACGATTCGGGCAGACTCTCGGAAAGACATGGTGACGAGTCTGGCACGCCGGTCCGCGCTACCGACTCTGCGCCCTTATCGCCAGTAGCCTGGGCTGATGCCCGCTCGCACACTCCGTGTCATCGCCGTGTCGATGGCATTGGCGATCGTCGTCGGCACAGGCGTCGCCTGGGGCAAGATCCGGTCGTTCGAATCCGGCATCAACCACATTTCGCCCATCTCGCTCGGCGGCGGCGGTGAAGACGGCGCGATCGACATCCTGCTGGTCGGCGTGGACAGCCGCACGGATGCGCACGGAAACCCGCTGACCCAGGAAGAACTCGCCACGCTGCGGGCCGGCGATGACGAGGCGACCAACACCGACACCATCATCTTGGTGCGGATCCCGAACAACGGGAAATCCGCAACCGCGATCTCGATCCCGCGCGACTCTTATGTCGAAGCCCCCGGGGTCGGCAAGATGAAGATCAACGGCGTCTATGGTTCGGCTCACTTCGAGAAACTGGTCGAGCTGGTCGAACAGGACGGAATGGACCCCGCGCAGGCCCAACCTCAGGCCACCGAAGCCGGTCGCGAGGCATTGATCAAGACCGTCGCCAGTCTGACCGGCGTCACCGTCGACCACTACGCCGAGATCGGGCTTCTCGGATTCTCACTCATCACCGACGCCCTGGGTGGCGTGAATGTGTGCCTGAAGAATCCTGTCTACGAACCACTTTCGGGTGCCGACTTCACCGCGGGCTGGCAGAAGTTGGATGGTCCGCAGGCGCTGAGCTTCGTTCGCCAGCGCCACGATCTGCCCCGCGGCGATCTGGACCGGGTGGTGCGCCAGCAGGCAGTGATGGCATCGCTTGCCCACGACGTCATCTCGAGCAAGACGCTGTCCAGCCCGTCTACCCTGAACCGGCTTCAGAACGCGGTACAACGCTCCGTGGTGCTCTCCGACGGCTGGGACGTCATGGAATTCGCGGAGCAGTTGCAGAAGCTCGCGGCGGGCAACGTCGCCTTCGCCACGATTCCCGTACTCCAGGAAAACGGCTGGAGCGATGACGGAATGCAGAGCGTTGTGCGGATCGACGCCGCCGAAGTCAAGGACTGGGTCGACGGCCTGTTGCACGACCAGGACGAGGGCAAGACCGAGGAACTCGCGTACACGCCGGAGAAGACGACCGCCGACGTAGTCAACGCCAGCGACGTCAACGGACTTGCCTCCGCGGTCTCACACGTACTGACCACCAAGGGTTTCGCCGCCGGCAGCACCGGGAACCACGAAGGTCCCCCGGTGACAGCCAGCCAGGTGCAGGCCGCCAAGGCCGACGACCTTGGTGCGCAGGCGATTTCCAAGGATCTGGGTGGACTGCCGATCGTCGAGGACGCATCGGTGGCACCCGGGTCGGTGCGGGTCGTGCTTGCCGCCGACTACACGGGGCCGGGTTCTGGCCTTGACGGCATCGACCCGACGTTGTCCACGGCCGACCCCGTCGCAGCTGGGTCGAGCGAGGCCCCGCTGGCACCGTCACCGATCCTCACCGCCGGGTCGAACGACCCGGAGTGCGTCAACTAGACGTGAGCACAGTCAGTTCCGCCATCCTTGATCCGCTCATGGCCTCTGATCCGGCCGGGCCGCGGATCACCTACTACGACGACGCGACCGGCGAGCGAATCGAATTATCCACCGCCACACTGGCGAACTGGGCGGCCAAGACCGGCAACCTCCTACGCGACGAAATGGGTGTCGGTGCGTCCACTCGGGTCGCGGTGCTGCTGCCTGCGCACTGGCAGACCGCCGCAGTGTTGTTCGGGATCTGGTGGATCGGTGCCGAAGTCATCACCGACGGACAAGCCGACGTCGCGCTGTGCACAGCGCAGCGGCTCGGCGACGCCGACGAGGCGGTCGGTGTCGGCGAGATCGCCGTACTGTCGCTCGACCCGTTCGGCAAGCCGGCGCCCGATCTCCCTGTGGGCGTGACGGACTACGCCACCGCGGTGCGCGTGCACGGCGACCAGATCTCCCCTGAGCGCAGTCCCGGTACCGCACTGGATGGCCGGTCGGTGACGGATGTGCTGTCCGGTGCGCTGAATTCAGCTGCGGCACAAGGAATTTCGGCAGACGACCGGGTGATGTCGAGTGGATCATGGGACACAGCCGACGAGCTCACCGACAATCTGCTGGCAATCTTCGCCATCGGTGCGTCGCTCGTGCAGGTGGCGAATCCGGATGCCGCAGCAATGGATCGCCGCAGGCAAACGGAGAAGGTTACCCGGCTACTTGAGCAGTGCGCGTGACATCACCACGCGTTGAATCTGGTTGGTGCCCTCGTAGATCTGGGTGATCTTGGCGTCACGCATGAACCGCTCGACGGGGAAGTCGACCGTATAGCCGTAGCCGCCGAACAGCTGCACCGCATCGGTGGTCACCGACATCGCCACGTCGGAGGCGTAGCACTTCGACGCCGAGGAGATGAACCCCAGATCGGGCTCGCCACGCTCGGCGCGTGCCGCGGCGGTGTACACCATCAGCCGGGCCGCCTCGATCTTCATCGCCATATCGGCGATCATGAACTGCACCGCCTGGAAATCGGCGATGCGTTGGCGAAACTGCTTGCGCTCCTTGGTGTAAGCGATCGCCGCCTCCAGCGCCCCCTGGGCGATGCCGACGGCCTGGGCCCCGATGGTCGGGCGGGTGTGGTCCAGGGTGGCCAGCGCGGTCTTGAAGCCGCTGCCCTCCTCGCCGATGATCCGGTCGCCAGGAATGCGGCAGTCCTCGAAATACAACTCGGTCGTCGGCGAACCCTTGATACCCAGCTTGCGCTCCTTGGCCCCGACGGCGAATCCCGGATCGTCGCGGTGCACCACGAACGCCGAGATGCCGTTGGCGCCCTTGTCCGGATCGGTCACCGCCATCACCGTGTACCAGGTGGAGTGTCCGCCGTTGGAGATCCAGCATTTGGCCCCGTTGAGCACCCAGTCATCGCCGTCGCGGCGGGCGCGGGTACGCATAGCGGCCGCATCGCTGCCTGCCTCGCGCTCCGAGAGCGCATACGACGCCACCGCTTCACCCGCTGCGATGCTCGGCAGCACCTGCTTCTTGAGGTCTTCGGAACCGCGCATCAGCAGGCCCATCGTGCCCAGCTTGTTGCAGATCGGAATCAACGACGACGACGCACACACGCGCGCGACCTCTTCGATGACGATGCACGCTGCCACCGAATCCCCACCCTGCCCGCCGTACTCCTCGGGGATGTGGATCGCGGCCATCCCGGACGCGGTCAGCGCTGCCAGGGCCTCATCGGTGTAGCGCGCCTTCTCGTCGACGTCCGCAGCGTGCGGCGCGATCTCCTTGTCGCACAGATCGCGCATCACCGCGCGCAATTCGGTGTGCTCCTCAGAAAGCTTGAAAGCGTCGAACGACGGGTTTCCGATGGCCATGGCGACTCCTTGCTACTCGTCGGTAACTTTACCGTCCGGGCGTCAAAGGCCCGCTCGCGGCTGCCTATTGACCGAGCAGGCGTGCACGCAGCGCCGCGTCCTTTTGCAACACCACGTCGGCCAGCGCGCTCTGAAAATCCTCGACGCGCTTGCGCAGCGCGACATCCGACGAACCGAGAATCCGCACGGCCAAAAGGCCCGCGTTGCGGGCGCCGCCGATCGACACGGTGGCCACGGGCACACCGGCAGGCATCTGCACGATCGACAGCAACGAATCAAGGCCGTCGAGCTTGGCCAGCGGCACCGGAACGCCGATGACGGGCAACGGAGTCGCCGACGCGACCATGCCTGGCAGGTGCGCGGCCCCGCCGGCGCCGGCGATGATCACTTCGATGCCGCGCGCCGCGGCCGCCTTCGCATATTCGAGCATGCGATCGGGCGTGCGATGCGCCGACACGATTCCGACCTCGAATCCGACGTCGAACTCGGCCAGTGCGTGCGCCGCGTCCTCCATCACCGACCAGTCGCTGTCGCTACCCATGATCACACCGACGCGCGGCTTCGTCGTGCCGGCCATCAACGTCTCCTCTTCGCGCGAGCGCTCATCGGTGTTCATCCCACTCGTCTGTCCATTCGGCGTGCGACAACCAGTGTGCGGCCCGCACCGCGCGTTCCCGCACATCCGCGACGTATGCCGCGTCGTGAGGAGACCCGCCGGGCGCACCGAGAACGTTGACATGGCCGATCTTGCGGCCGGGACGTTCGCCCTTGCCGTACAGATGCACCTTGGCCTCAGGCATCCGGCCGAACAGATGGTGCAGTCGCTCGTCCATAGGCATCTTCGGGATATCTTGTGCGCCAAGCACATTCGCCATGACAGTCACCGGCGCGATAGGCGACGTGTCTCCCAGCGGATAGTCGAGCACCGCCCGCAGATGCTGCTCGAACTGACTGGTGCGCGCACCGTCCATCGTCCAGTGGCCCGAATTGTGCGGCCGCATCGCCAATTCGTTCACCAAAAGCCCGCCGTCGACGGTTTCGAACAGCTCGACCGCCAGCACCCCGACCACACCGAGTTCGTCGGCCAGTCGTAACGCCAGCCCGCCCGCCGCGCCTGCGACTTCAACTTCGAGGGCGGGGGCGGGTGCGATGACCTCCACACAGATGCCGTCGCGCTGCACGGTGTGCACCACCGGCCACGCCGCACCCTGGCCAAAGGGCGAGCGCGCCACCATCGCGGCGAGTTCGCGCCGCATCGCCACCTTCTCCTCGACGAGGATGTCGACCCCGGCCGCCAGATAGTCGGCAGCCACCTCGCGAGCGTGGGCGGTGTCGCGGGCCAGCGTGACGCCGCGTCCGTCGTAGCCGCCGCGCACGGTCTTGACCACCAACGGCGTATCCGAACCCGCGGCGAACGCGTCCACATCGGACGGCGACGTCACCGGCGCGAACCGCGGCACCGGCGCGCCGAGCGCCTCGAGCCGTCGGCGCATCACCAACTTGTCCTGGGCGTGTATCAGCGCCGTCGGCGGCGGCGCGACATTCACGCCTTCGGCGATCAGCTTCTCGAGCATCTCGGTCGGCACGTGTTCATGGTCGAACGTCAACGCGTCGGCACCCGCCGCCGCGCGTCGCAGTGCGTCCAGGTCGTCGTGCGAACCGATCACCACATCCGGGGTCACCTGCGCCGCCGGATCGTCGGGTGTGACGGCCAACACACGCAGCGTTTGGCCCAACGCGATCGCGGCCTGATGCGTCATCCTGGCCAGCTGCCCGCCGCCGATCATGGTCACCACTGGGGGCTTGGTCGGGTTGCGTGGCACGTGCCTATGTTGTCACGAGCGGTACCGTCGGTTTAGCGACTCCTGACCTGCACGGGTACGCGTGTGGTGGCCGATTTCCGTAGACTGCGCTGTTGTGTCCTTCACCGATGCCACGATCGCGCGGCTGCCAAGCCCGATCCGGCCGTATTTCGAGCGGCACCATGAGCTGATCAAGTTCGCGATCGTCGGCGCCACCACGTTCGTCATCGACTCGGCGGTCTTCTTCACGCTGAAGCTCACGGTGCTGGAGCCAAAGCCTGTGACGGCGAAGATCATCGCCGGCATCGTCGCGGTGATCGCGTCCTACGTCCTCAACCGGGAATGGAGCTTCCGCGACCGCGGCGGCCGTGAGCGTCACCACGAAGCGCTGCTGTTCTTCGGCTTCAGCGGTGTCGGCGTGCTGATCTGCATGGCCCCGCTGTGGTTCTCCAGCTACGTGCTGATGCTGCGAGTACCCGAAGTCAGCCTGACGGTGGAGAACATCGCCGACTTCATCGCGGCCTACATCATCGGCAACCTGCTGCAGATGGCCTTCCGCTTCTGGGCATTCCGACGTTGGGTGTTCCCGGACGAGTTCGGCCGCAACCCGGACAAGGCGATCGAATCCCTCACAGCAGGCGGCCTCGCCGAGGCCATCGAGGACGAGCGCGACCCGAACCTGCACGACGGGAAGGTCACCCCGCTGCGCCAGACGCGACGCGCGCGGCGACTGGCTCAGCTCGGCGACTCCTCCGAACCCAGGGTGTCGAAGACTTCGTGATAGAGCAGCGAGTGGACCTGTTCCACTCGTGGGATGTCCTGGAACTCCAGGGGATCATGCGAGGCTGACTCGATGATCAGCGTGCCGGTGCGCAGCATGCGATCGACCACACCGTGGCGGAATTCGACGCTGTTGATCCGGGCTAGCGGGATGTCGATACCTGAGCGGGTCAGCAGTCCGTGCCGGAACATCACCCTGCGGTCGGTGATGACGAAATGGGTCGTCCACCAGTTGAGGAACGGCCACACCGTCAGCCACCCGACGATGACAAGCCAGACGGCTCCGATGACGAGCATCACGACGTTGCGGGCGGTGGGGTCCCAGTTCGTGGTGTTGACGTAGCCGGCGCCGAACGCCGCGGCCGCGGTAACCACCAACAGGATGAGGATCGGGCCGATCAGCCGCTTCCAGTGCGGGTGGCGGTGCAACACCACGTGCTCATCGGTGGCGAGCACTTTTTCTGGATATCCCATGGCGAAGACCCTATTCGGGATCAGTGGTCCGCGGGCCGCAAGTGGACGATGTCACCTGCGGCGACCGTCGTCAGCCGACCATCGGTGTCGATGCAGAGCCGGCCCTGGTTGTCGACGTCGCGGGCCACCCCGACGATCTCCTGCTGCCCGGGCAGGATCGCGCGCACCGGCATGCCGAGGGTCAGGCTGCGGGCGCGGTAGTCGGCGATCAGTTCCGGGTCGGCACCGGCCGCACGGCGCCAGGCGTCGACGCGACGCCCCAATTCGCTCAGCAGCCGAACGACCACGCGCTGGCGATCCGGTGCCCGCACCCCCAGGCCGGCGAGCGATGTGATGCCGGCGACGCCCACCTCGTCGCCGCTCAGTGACACGTTGAGGCCGATTCCGACGACGACCGCCCGTTGCTCGGCGGCGACCTCGGCGAGGATTCCGGCCAGCTTGCCGCCGCCGGCCAGCACGTCGTTGGGCCACTTCAATCCGGCGTCGACGCCGAGGTCGGTCACCGTGTCGACGATGGCGACACCGGTCGCCAGCGGAAGCCATCCCCAGGCGTCGGTCGGCACCCCTGCAGCGTCGATCGCCACCGACATCGTGACCTGTGCGTACCGTGCCGCCGACCAGCTGCGCCCCTGCCTGCCCCGCCCGGCGGTCTGGTGCTCGGCAATCAGGACAGCGCCCGCGATGGGGGCGCCGCGATTGGCGCGTGCGATCAGGTCGGAGTTGGTGGACCCGGTTTCACCGACGACCTCGACCGTTTGCCATACCGGTCCGCTCAGGATGGCGGCAACCAACGCCGTTTCGTCGAGTGGAGCGCGCTCAGCAGTCATCGGCCAAACCTAGGCGACGCTGCACGCGCCCGCTTAAGGAGATATTAAGGACGCGCTGTCCATGCCGTGCCGGTCGTTCGTTAGCATCGACGCTCATGACGAGCGTTAGCGATCGGTCTGTCGAGCCCTCGGGCGAGCACGAGATCGACATCCACACCACCGCGGGCAAGCTGGCCGATCTGCGCAAGCGCACCGAAGAGACGCTGCACCCGGTCGGTGAGGCGGCAGTCGAGAAGATTCACGCCAAAGGCAAGCTCACCGCCCGCGAGCGCATCCTCGCGCTGCTGGACGAGGGCTCGTTCGTCGAACTCGACGCGCTGGCCCGGCACCGCAGCACCAACTTCGGGCTCGCTGACAAACGCCCGTTCGGCGACGGTGTGGTGACCGGCTACGGCACCATCGACGGCCGCGAGATTTGCATCTTCAGCCAGGACGCCTCGGTGTTCGGCGGCAGCCTCGGCGAGGTTTACGGCGAGAAGATCGTCAAGGTGCAGGAACTCGCGATCAAAACCGGCAGGCCGCTCATCGGCATCAACGACGGTGCGGGCGCCCGCATCCAAGAGGGTGTGGTGTCACTTGGCCTGTACAGCAAGATCTTTCACAACAACATCATGGCCTCCGGGGTGATCCCGCAGATCTCCCTGATCATGGGCGCCGCGGCCGGCGGTCACGTCTACTCCCCCGCGCTGACCGACTTCGTCGTCATGGTCGACCAGACCAGCCAGATGTTCATCACCGGCCCGGACGTCATCAAGACGGTCACCGGTGAGGACGTCACGATGGAGGAACTCGGCGGTGCGCACACGCACATGGCCAAGTCCGGCACGGCACACTACGTGGCGACCGGCGAGCAGGACGCGTTCGACTACGTCCGCGAACTGTTGTCGTACCTGCCGAGCAACAACTACGCCGACCCTCCGCGCTACCCGGCGACGGTTCCGGACGGCGCGATCGAGGACAACCTCACCGATGAGGACCTCGAACTGGACACGTTGATCCCCGATTCGCCGAATCAGCCGTACGACATGCACGAGGTCATCACCCGCATCCTCGACGACGACGAGTTCCTCGAGGTTCAGCAGGGCTACGCGCAGAACATAATCGTCGGCTTCGGCCGGATCGAAGGCCGCCCGGTGGGCATCGTCGCCAACCAGCCGACCCAGTTCGCCGGCTGCCTGGACATCAACGCGTCGGAGAAGGCCGCCCGGTTCATCCGCACCTGCGACTGCTTCAACGTCCCGATCGTGATGCTGGTCGACGTGCCGGGCTTCCTGCCCGGAACCGACCAGGAATACAACGGCATCATCCGCCGCGGAGCCAAGCTGCTCTACGCGTACGGGGAGGCGACGGTGGCCAAGATCACCGTGATCACCCGCAAGGCGTATGGCGGCGCGTACTGCGTCATGGGCTCCAAGGAGATGGGCGCCGACGTGAACGTGGCGTGGCCGAGCGCGCAGATCGCGGTGATGGGCGCTGCGGGCGCGGTCGGTTTCGTCTACCGCCAGCAGCTGACCGAGGCAGCCAAGAACGGCGAGGATGTCGATGCGCTCCGCTTACAGCTGCAACAAGACTACGAGGACACCCTCGTCAATCCGTACATCGCCGCCGAACGCGGCTATGTCGATGCGGTGATCCCGCCGTCGCACACCCGCGGCTACGTCGCAACCGCGCTGCGCCTACTCGAACGCAAGATCTCGCAGGTGCCGCCGAAGAAGCACGGGAACATTCCGCTGTGAGCGGGGCGAATTCCACCCCTGTGAGCGGGGCGAACGATTCCACCGCTGTGAGCGGGGAGACTACGGCCGACGACCATCAGGCGCACGAGCCGCACATTCAGGTCGTCAAGGGCCGCCCGACCGAAGATGAGCTCGGCGCGGTCATCGCCGTGCTCGCCGCCGCTTCGGGTAGCCCCGCCGAGCCACGGGAGCAGGAAGTGAACCTGTGGGGCCATCCGGTTGACCGGCTGCGCTATTCGTACTTCAGCTGGCAGAAGGTGACGCTGCAGGAACGGACTCACATGCGTCATCGATGACGCGGTTCGTTCTCGCGTCAGCGTCAACCGGTCGCCGTAAGGTGTTGCGCCAGGCCGGGATCGATCCACTCGTCATCGTCTCTGGTGTCGACGAGGACGCCGTCATGGCCGAGCTGAAGCCAAGTGCCACACCGGATGTGGTGACCACCGCACTGGCCGCCGCCAAGGCCGAGGCCGTCGTCGGAATTCTCGGTGCCGATGTTGGAGTCGATTGCGTTGTCATCGGCTGTGATTCGATGCTGTACCAGGGCGGCGAACTGCGGGGCAAGCCGGCGACTGCCGACGCGGCGCGGCTCGGTTGGCAACAGATGGCGGGCACCTCGGGTGAGCTGTATACCGGCCATTGCATGATTCGGTTGCAGGACAACGTCATAGCGTGGCGTGCTGCCGACACCGCCGTCACCACGGTCAGGTTCGGCCACCCATCTGCCGCGGACCTCGATGCGTACGTCAACAGCGGCGAGCCGACAGCCGTGGCGGGCGGATTCACCCTCGACGGCCTTGGCGGCTGGTTCATCGACGGCGTCGACGGCGATCCGTCGTCGGTGATCGGCATCGGTCTGCCGCTGATCCGGCGACTGCTCGAAAGCGGCGGACTGTCGATCGCCGAAATGTGGTCGGCCAACACGCTCACCTGACCTTGCTCCTGGGTAGGCTCGCAGTTGTGCCACTACCTGCCGATCCCTCACCCGTCCTGGCCGATTACGCCCACCCGGAACGCCTGGTCACGCCCGACTGGTTGTCGGGCAACCTGGGCCGGCCCGGGTTGGCCATCGTGGAATCCGACGAGGACGTGCTGCTCTACGACACCGGCCACATCCCGGGTGCGGTGAAGATCGACTGGCACACCGACCTCAACGACCCGCATGTACGCGATTACATCGACGGCGCCCAGTTCGCCGAATTGATGGACCGCAAGGGCATCGCCCGCGACGACACCGTCGTGATCTACGGCGACAAGAGCAACTGGTGGGCGGCCTACGCACTGTGGGTGTTCACCTTGTTCGGCCACCCCGACGTGCGACTGCTCGACGGCGGACGCGACCTGTGGATCTCCGACGGCCGCGACACCAATCTCGACGTGCCGACTAAGAAATCCACCGGCTACCCCGTCGTCGAACGTGACGACGCGCCGATCCGCGCCTTCAAGGCGGACGTGCTGGAGGTCCTGGGCGCCCAGCCGCTGATCGATGTCCGCTCCCCGCAGGAGTACACCGGCGAGCGCACCCACATGCCCGATTACCCCGAAGAGGGCGCGCTGCGCGGCGGGCATATCCCGACCGCACGGTCGATCCCGTGGGGCAAGGCGGCCAGGGACAACGGTCAGTTCCGTAGTCGTGGCGAACTCGACGAGCTGTACGGGTTTCTCTCCCCCGATGACAAGACGGTTGTCTACTGCCGGATCGGCGAGCGAAGCAGCCACACATGGTTCGTGCTGACGCACCTGCTGGGGCGCGAAGGCGTGCGTAATTACGACGGCTCCTGGACCGAGTGGGGCAACGCAGTGCGGGTGCCCGTGGCCGTCGGGGAAGAGCCCGGAGAGGTGCCCGGATCCTCATGACTCAAGCGGTCCCGCCATCCCGCCCCATGCCCACCGCGCTGGCCGAGGTGGTGTCGGACTTCAAGGACATGCAGGGCCAAGACAAGCTGCAACTGCTGCTCGAGTTCGCCGGCGAGTTGCCGCCGCTGCCCGCCGACCTCGAAGAGGCGGCCATGGAGCCGGTGCCCGAATGCCAGTCACCGCTGTTCCTTCATGTCGATGCCGCCGACCGCGACAACGTCCGGTTGTATTTCAGCGCGCCCGCCGAGGCGCCGACCACCCGTGGTTTCGCGGCGATCCTGGCGGCCGGCCTCGACGCACAACCCGCCGATGACATCCTCGCGGTGCCCGACGATTTCTACAGCGAGCTTGGCCTGGCCGCGCTGATCAGCCCGCTGCGGCTGCGCGGCATGTCGGCGATGCTGGCCCGCATCAAGCGCCACCTGCGCTGAGACCGACGCCACACAATGCACGACTTTGAGGCACCGCGTCATCCACACCCGTCGTTGTCTCTTAAACTGCCTCCGATACATTCTTAAAGACGTTTCTTAAAAACATGCCGTCAGGAGGCGCAGTGGCAAGTCACGCCAGCTCAAAGATCTCCAAGGTGCTGGTCGCCAATCGCGGTGAGATCGCGGTCAGGGTGATCCGGGCAGCCAAGGACGCCGGGCTAACAAGCGTGGCCGTGTACGCCGAACCCGACGCCGACGCGCCCCACGTGCGGCTCGCCGACGAGGCCTTCGCACTCGGCGGCCAGACGTCGGCGGAGTCCTACCTCGTCTTCGAGAAGATCCTGGATGCGGCCCAGAAGTCCGGGGCCAACGCGATCCACCCGGGCTACGGATTCCTTTCGGAGAACGCCGATTTCGCGCAGGCGGTCATCGACGCAGGCCTGATCTGGATCGGGCCCAGCCCGCAGTCGATTCGCGACCTCGGTGACAAGGTCACCGCGCGCCACATCGCCGCTCGCGCCCAGGCGCCGCTGGTCCCCGGGACCCCGGATCCGGTCAAGAACGCCGACGAGGTGGTGGCGTTCGCAAAGGAGTACGGCGTGCCGGTAGCGATCAAGGCGGCATTCGGTGGCGGCGGCCGCGGCATGAAGGTGGCGCGCACCATCGAGGAGATCCCCGAGCTGTTCGACTCGGCGACCCGTGAGGCGGTCGCGGCGTTCGGCCGCGGCGAATGCTTCGTCGAGCGGTACCTGGACAAGCCGCGCCACGTCGAGGCACAGGTCATCGCGGACCAGCACGGCAATGTCGTCGTTGCGGGCACCCGCGACTGCTCGCTGCAGCGCCGCTTCCAGAAGCTGGTGGAAGAAGCGCCGGCACCATTCTTGACCGACGCGCAGCGCAAGGAGATCCACGAGTCCGCCAAGCGCATCTGCAAGGAGGCGCATTACTACGGCGCAGGCACCGTCGAGTACCTCGTCGGCCAGGACGGCCTGATCTCGTTCCTCGAGGTCAACACCCGCCTGCAGGTCGAGCACCCAGTCACCGAGGAGACCGCGGGCATTGACCTCGTCGGCCAGCAGTTCAAGATCGCCAACGGCGACAAGCTGGACATCACCGAGGATCCCGAGCCCCGCGGCCACTCAATCGAGTTCCGGATCAACGGCGAGGACGCCGGCCGCGGCTTCCTCCCCGCCCCCGGCCCCGTCACCCGGTACGACATCCCCACGGGACCCGGTGTGCGGCTGGACTCGGGTGTGGAGGCCGGGTCTGTCATCGGCGGCCAGTTCGACTCGATGCTGTCCAAGCTGATCGTCTCCGGCGCCACGCGCGACGAGGCACTGGCGCGTTCACGCCGCGCGCTGGCCGAGTTCCACGTCGAGGGCCTGGCCACCGTCATCCCGTTCCACCGCGCCGTCGTCGCCGATCCCGCGTTCATCGGCGACGGCGAGAAGTTCGACGTCCACACCCGCTGGATCGAGACCGAGTGGGACAACACCATCGAACCGTTCACCGGCGGCGAGGCGATCGAAGAGGAAGACACCATCCCCCGGCAGACGGTCGTCGTCGAGGTCGGCGGTCGGCGACTCGAGGTGTCGTTGCCCGGCGATCTGGCCATCGGCGGTGGCGGCGGCGCCCCAGCGGGTGGCGGCGTCGTGCGCAAGAAGCCAAAGGCGCGTAAGCGCGGCTCGCACGGGGGCGCGGCGGCATCCGGCGATGCGGTGACGGCGCCGATGCAGGGCACCGTGGTCAAGGTCGCTGTCGAAGAGGGTCAGGAGGTCGCCTCCGGTGATCTCGTCGTGGTCCTCGAGGCGATGAAGATGGAGAACCCGGTCACCGCGCACAAGGACGGCGTCATCACCGGCCTTGCGGTCGAGCCGGGTGCGGCCGTCACTCAGGGCACGGTGCTGGCCGAGATCAAGTAGGCCTGCACGCCGAACGTTCCGTACCGCTCGAAAAATCGGCGAAATCTCGAGCGGTACGGAACGTTCGCGGCTGAGTCTTAGTCAGTCGGGCGTGACGAGGCTGTTGCGCTGCAGGCGCGTGCCGAAGTAGGCGGCCTGGGGGTCGACGACGACGGTCTTGGTGTCGTCGCCCTGCCGGGCCAGCGACTCGCGGGCCATCTGCTCGAACGGGATCTTCTCCGGCCCACCGATGTTCACGACACCGCCCAGCGGCCCTCCGACGGCGGCACGCGCGACGTCGGTGGCAACCCTGTCCGCCGGAATTGGCTGAATCAGTGCGTCCGGGACACGCACCTCGTCGCCGACAGTCATCGATCCGGTGATCGCGTCGGTGAACTCGGCGAACTGCGTGGCGCGCACGATGGTGTACGGCATGCCGGATTCGGTGAGCAACTTCTCCTGGGCGACTTTGGCCCGCATATAGCCGCTGTCAGGAAGACCGTCCACACCGACGATCGACAGCACGACGTAGTGGCCGACGCCGGCGTTCTTCGCCGCGCCAACGACATTCGTCGTCGCCTTCGTGAAGAAATCCAATACCGGCCCGTCTTCGAACGACGGGGAATTCGTGACGTCGACAATGGCGTCAGCACCTGCCAGCGCCTCGCCCAGCCCCTCACCGGTGAGCACGTCGACACCAGATCCGCGGGATGCCGCAACCACGTCGTGCCCGTCGGCCGCCAATAGGCCGGCCACTTTGGTGCCGATCAGACCGCTCGCACCGATCACTGTGATCTTCATAGGCCATGCCTACCATCGACTCGTGGAGCCCGTGGAGATTAATGCAGGCGCTTGGTACCTGCGGGCACCGCGGGACGACGAGTTGATCGACGACCGTCCGGCCCTCGCCTCGATGGGTGAAACCGATCCCGGCTACATCGCGCGCTGCACCGCGCAATGGGCGACCGACACCGGCTACACATGGGCGGTCTGTGAACCGACGACCGGCGAGATGCTGGCGGAGGTGAGGATCGATCCGCTCACCGCGACATTGAGGACCAGGGTGCGCGACGGCCACGACGATGCCGCGGCGGTTGCCGAGCAGTCAGTTCGCCGATTCGCGACGGCGATGCTCGGGCTGACGATCGGCTGAGCCGGCTCAGGCGGTGGTGTCGATGTCGCGGCCGCTCGCCAGATCGGCGCAGTCCACCTCGACGACGTCGCTGCGCGCTGAGAGAAACGCCCGCGCCCCCTCGTCGCCGTGCAGTCCACGCAACAGTTCGGCCCAGTGCCGGTTCGCGACCACGACCGGATGGCCGGGCGCGTCGCCATAAACCGCCCGTGCCAGCCCCGACGCCGACGATCGCGCCGCCGCCAGCACCCGCATCACCACATCGGCGCCAACATCGGGTGTGTCGACGGTATGCAGTACCGCGAAGTCGGCCGCAATGGCGGAGAGACCCGCGCGCAGCGAGGCGGATAGTCCGTCTGGCCAGTCGGCCGCGATGACGGCACGGGCGGGCTCAGGCACATCGACGACCGCCGCGCCCAACACGACGACGACCTCGTCGCAGCCGCCACGATGCAACGCGGTGACCGCGGATGCCAGCCACTCACCGTGCGCGGCAAGCACTTTCGGCATACCGAACCGCTTACCGGCTCCGGCTGCGAGTAGCACACCGGCGGCCGTGGACGACATGTCCACAGTGTGGTCTCAAGCCGCTGGGTGACACAACCGGCGCGCGATGCTCCCGACACCGGTCGCCACCGTGCTCAGAGCTCTGACCTGCAGCGATGAGAGTCCGACGCCGTCGATTGTCTGTCGGCGCCGCACGGCGTAGGGTTCGAGACAGGTTGAAATCACAGCCAGCTGCAAAACGTCATCGACGTGCAGGGCGGAGCGATCGTCCTGCGGCGAGGCTTTCAAAAATGCAGGGCCAAATTTGACGTGAGCCACAGTAAGAATCGATGAATTCACAACTGATGGAGTCACAATGTCCACCAGAACCCATGCCCAATCGGAGTCCCTGATCGAACGCGCTGAGTCGCATATGGCGCATTTCGCGACCCGATGGCTACAGCCGAACACCGCCGTGATCACGGCACACGGCGAGATCGACGCGGCGAACGCGCAGGAGTTCGTCGACTACGCGCTGCGACACCGCGATCGCATCGACCGCTTGGTACTCGATATGAGCGGGGTCGACTTCTTTGGCACCTCAGGCTTTTCGGCGCTGCATACGCTCAATGTCCGCTGCGCCGGCGATTCGATCACATGGGCCTCCGTGCCCAGCGCCGCCGTCACGAGGCTGCTGCGGATCTGTGATCCCGATTCGACTCTGCCGTTCTACGCCGGTGTCGATAACGCACTGTCAGCGGTACAGGGTGAACCGCGCCGCCTACTGCAGCTGGTCCCGCAGACGCGTTAGCGATTTCGCCAGCAACCGGGACACGTGCATCTGCGAGATGCCCACCCGCTCGGCGATCTGCGTCTGCGTGAGCGATTCGAAGAAGCGCAGCAAAAGCACTGTTCGTTCGCGTTCCGGTAACGCTGCGAGCAATGGCCGCAACGCCTCTCGGTTCTCGATCTGGTCGAGCCCCAAATCGACGTCGCCGAGCGTGTCGGCGATCGCGGGAGCGTCCTCTGTGCCGGTGCCCCCGCTGTCGATCGACAGCGTGTTGTAGGAGCTACCCGCCACCAGACCCTCGATGACCTCGTCGCGGTCCATGTCCAGTTCGACGGCCAGCTCCGAGGCGGTCGGTGCGCGACCGAGCCGCTGCGACAGTTCCGCAGTAGCGGCGCCCAGCCGCAGGTGCAGTTCCTTGAGCCTGCGGGGGACCTTGACCGACCAGCTGTTATCCCGGAAGTGCCTTCGGACCTCCCCCATGATCGTCGGCACCGCGAACGACACGAAGTCCGAGCCGGCGTTCACGTCGAAGCGGATCACCGCATTCACCAGCCCCACCCGGGCGACCTGGACCAGATCGTCGCGGGATTCCCCACGCCCGTCGAAACGGCGGGCGATGTGGTCGGCCAACGGCAGGCAACGCTCGACGATGCGGTCGCGTTGCCGCTGGAAGGCCGCCGTGTCGCCGGGTACGTCCGCGAGCTCGCGGAACATATCGGCGACATCCGCGTACTCAGAGTTCGAGCGCGACGACGAACCCTGTGACGTCGAGGGGCTCACTGCAACGAGCTCGCTCGCCTCGTCGTCATGGATATCCCGAATATCTGTCCTTCCTCAGGGCCCTGCCCATCTTGGAAGGTGCGCACATCGTCGGTCAGTGAACTCAGCACATGCCAGCTGAAACTGCCCGGCGCCAGGATGTCGGGACTCTTGCAGGTTGCCGATGCGTGGATGACGACTGCATCGTCGCGCGGGTCGACGACAAGCAGCAGTGTGGAGTCGGGGACCGCGCAGCGGATGAGTCGCGTGCACGCTTCGTCGACCGCCAAGCGCAAATCGGCGACGGAATCGAAGTCCAGATCCTCGTACGTGGCCACTGCGGCCACCAGCGTGCGCAGCAGGGCAAGATTTTCCAGCGTGGCGGCCACCCGAATTTCGACCGACCCGGTGTTCCGTTGCTGCCCGTTGTTCGTTCTATCGGCGTCGGCCATCAGACCTCCCGGCAATGTCGAAGCGAGGTTACCCCAGGTCGGCCCCCGGCTAACCACGGGCAGTTCCGCAGCCCGTCAATGATGACGTGTGGCAAGCGGCCAGGCCGGGTAATCCCCGGTCATGAAACAGGTTGAGTCGCACGGCCGGCTCGACGACGCGGACCCGGGCGGCTCGCGAGGGCTGCGTCGGATCATCGTCACGGCCGGACTGGCGCTGGTTGGGCTGATCTTGATTTTGGTCGCGATATACGCCGGGGCGTTCCTCATCCTGGCGCCGATGATGCAGTGAGGTCGCAGATGTGGTCGTCCGTGTTGGTCGGTGATTCGCCATGGTCTGAGTTCCATACCCTCACCTGGTCGCGCGCCAAACATGCGGCTTCGCCGTAGCGATCTACGCGGCCCCGGACTGCGCCGAGTCCGAAGGGGCCGCGGGTTTTCCTACTACGCCCCCGACGGCGCCCCGATCACCGATGCCGAAACGCTTGGTCGCATCAAAGACCTCGTGATCCCGCCGGCCTGGAGGAAGGTCTGGATCTGCCCCTACCCAAATGGCCACATCCAGGCAGTCGGAACAGACGTCGCCGGCCGTCGCCAGTACCTCTACCACCAAAAGTGGCAGCAGGAACGGAACGAGGAGAAATTCGACCGGGCGCTGCACATGTCGGCCGCACTGCCCGATATGCGGCTACAGATCGCGTCGGATCTACGTGGCCGGGGACTCACCCGCGACCGGGTCATCGCGTTGGCGCTGCAGCTGCTCGATCTGGGTTACTTCCGTTCAGGGTCAGAGCAATACGCCGAGGAGAACAACTCGTTCGGCCTGGCGACGCTGCTGTGCGAACACGTGACGCTTCAGCAGGACTGCGTCGAGTTCGACTATCCGGCCAAGAGCGGGGTCCGCCGGACCCTGTTGATCGAGGAGCCCGAGGTGGTTCGTTCGGTGCGCGCTCTGATGCGCAGACCGGATCGAACCGGGCGGTTACTGGTGTGCCGCAACGGTTCCGGCTGGGCGGAACTTCACGCCGACGATCTCAATGACCGGTTCAAGGAGCTCGTCGGCGACGAGTACACGGTCAAGGACCTGCGCACCTGGCACGGCACGGTGCTGGCGGCGGCGGCATTCGTCGGCGCCGACCCACCGGAGAACAAGTCCGTCATCAAGCGCGTGGAGTCGGCGGTGATGAAAGAGGTCGCCGAAGAACTCGGCAATACCCCTGCCGTGGCCCGGGGTTCCTATGTCGATCCCCGCGTCGTCCAGGGGTATGAATCCGGACTCACCATCGAGGCGGGTGTCCGCCGGGCGGCGCGAGCCAGGGCCAACGCCAAACGTCAGGCCATCCTGGACAGCAGCACTGCTCGCCTGATCCGCAAAGTCGCCAAGACCTAGACCGGGCCTTTGGGGGCCAAAGACTCAAGGCGCCAAACCGTTTTCGGGTTGGCGGCGCGGGTATCCTCGTACATCATGGGTGAAAGCGAAGAGCTTCGCGACGACGTTCCCGTCGCCGACGCCGCTGAACAACAACGGCCGGTCAGCGAGCCCGACCTGGACGAGGAGGCATCTGCGGAGCCGCCGACCGAGCTGCCCCTGGAGGCCGCCGCTGCAGACTGGCAGGAACAGCTCGAGACGGTCGAGGTCGACCCGGATGAGTTTTTCCAGGACGATTGATCGCGGCGTTTAACGCGCGCGTCCCCGGGTAACCCATCGAGTGCGGGGGATTTCCCCGCGGCCCCACGCTCAAGAAGTGGGCACGGTCAATCCACTACATCAGCGGAAAGGCAACTATGACTGAGAAGAACAGTGGCCCTCAAGAAGGCATGAAGGGCGTCGTCGAAGACGTCAAGGGCAAGACCAAGGAAGCTGTCGGCACAGTGACCGGCCGTGACGACATGGTCCGCGAGGGCAAGGCCCAGCAGGACAAGGCCGACGCCCAGCAGGACGCCGCAAAGAAAGAGGCCGAGGCGGAATCAGCTCGCGGTGGAGCCAAGGCAGCTGAAAAGCGCCAGGAGGCCGAGCAGCGACCGTAAGACTGCAGAGCAAAAGGGCCCAGCCGATCCGTTCGGCTGGGCCCTTATCTGTGTGCTCTAACTGCTTGGGCCCTGCCTCAACGCATCGGGATGCTCTGCGTACCAACGCTCTTCGATACGCCGCACTCGGAGGTGCTCGATGAGGAGCCAGCCTCCGCCGACGACGAATCCCGCACCGGCAAGGGAAGCTAGCACCAAACCGACATCGTGATGTCGCGTGGCGAATGCCGCCAAGCACGAGACGAACAGCACTAGGGCCACACCGATCACGATGAGCCCCGGCATGATCTTGTTGTCCTTCATCGACTCCCCTGCGTGCGGACGTGTCGTTCGCGCATGGTCGACGGGGTCCTTCGGGCCTTTCATCGGTACTCCTTTCTCGGCATACCTGCGGCCGCCCTTCTTGGGCTGATTCAACGGTAGAACTACCCGCCTCCGTTGTGGGAGAAACGAACATCACTGGTAGGGCGGGTATTGCCCGTCGCGCAGTACGTTCGCCAGGCGGGCGGCGTTGCGGCCGCGGTCAGCGACGCTGCGGCGCGGTCATCCTCCGAGCAGCGCGGGCCCGGCGAGGGGTGGCATGCTCATGGTCAGCACGAGCAGCATCATCGTCAGCAGGAACCAGCCGACGCCCTGCCATGCCCACCAGGTTTCATGCCTGCGCCACGTCTGGTAGGTGCGGAAGAAGGCGCGCAGGCCGCCGAGCAGCAGGATGACAGGGGCCCCGACAGCGAGCAGGGTTCGCTGGGGCACCCCGCAGGCCACGGTGTCGGCCGTCGTTCCGCTGCAGGTACTCACCCACACGGCGGCGGTGATCAAGAACGCGATGCCGACCACCGCAACGACCGCGCCGAAGCGAATGGCGTCACGGACTCCTGCATCATCTTGTCGCACACGCTCAGGACTCTGGTACACGGCTGGACTCTCCCGTATTCGCTGGTGGAGACGAGGCAGAGAATTCCCGGCGGTCGGGGAGGGTAAACCTCAGGATGAGACGCGGTGATGCGCGGTGAGCAGCAGCCTGTCGTATGCAGCCCGGGCCGGCAGTTCCTCGTCGTACCGCAGCTCCAGGAAATCGGCGACAATCTGCTCAGCCAGTGCCCGCAACTTGGTGTTGGTCTCCTGCGAGCGCCACTTGAGCAGCTCGAACGCGGAGTCGGCAGTGATCCGGTAGATGACCATCAGCATGCCCTTGGCCTGCTCGATCACACCCCGGGCCTCAGCGATCTCAGCGACCTCCGCGCTGACGATCTGGTTGAGGCGTCGCTGCATCGACAGCGTGACATCGACATAGAAACCGTGCGTCCCGATCACCGCCCCGGTGTCGTCGAACAGTTGGTCACCCACGACTACGACGTGGTGAATCTCGCCGCGGGTGTCGATGATGCGGTGCCGGGTGGAGAACGCGCCCGACGTTCGGCGGATCTCGTCCAGTGTGGCGGCAACCTGGCCGTAGTCGTCCGGGTGCTTGTGCGACAGCACCAGATCGGTGGTGGGTTCGACGCTGCCGGGCTCATACCCGTGCATCTGCTGCACCTGGGGTGACCACTCCCAGCGTTCGTCGGCGAAATAGAACTTGAACGAACCGACGTGCTGGGGATCTCCGCCGGCCAATGCATGTTCGATGGGCGCTTGGTCCTCCAGTTCGGCCAGCTCATCGGTCATAACGTGCAGATTAACCCGGTCACCCGGCGCGGGTATTACAGCTGGCAGGACGTTTCGCATTTCGGATAGGTGGGTGTCGAATAGCCGCCACCGGCGGTGACGCGCGGCGTGGTTGGTGACCGATGTCGGATCGGCCCCCTACCATTCGCCGCGTGGCGCTGAAGTGGCATTTGCTCGCCGCGGTCGTCCTCGGCTTCCTGGCGTGGGTCCTGGGGGCCACGCCCAGCTGGAGCCTGGTGGTCGCCGCGGCCACTCCCATGATCCTGGCGGCGGTACCCCGGTTCGTCCGCGGTGCGATCCTCGGTGTGCGCACTCCGCATCCTCGCGAGGATGCGACCGCCGCGATGTCCGGCACGGAGTTCGAGGATTTCGTCGCGCGGATCGCACGGTCGAGCGGAGCGCCGGTCATCATGACGTCGATCACCGGCGACTGGGGTGTCGACATCATCGTCGGCAGGCGCCCGAATCGCCTTGCCATTCAATGCAAACGTCAGGCGCGCCCGGTGGGTGCGGGTGCCGTTCAGGAGGTTGTTGCAGGCGCACCGATGCAGGATTGCGCCAGCACCATGGTGGTCACGAACCACGAATTCACGCCCGCCGCACGCAAGTTGGCTGAACTGCACGGCTGCGAGCTGGTCACTGGCGCGGAGCTTGGCCGCCTGCGAGCGACGATCCGGCGCCTGACGGTACCCACCACGCCGACCGAGGTCTAGCGCAGCGCGTCGCGCACCGCTTCGACCGCGGCGTCGATCTCGTCGCGTGACACCGTCAGCGCGGGCCGGAACCGCACACTGTCTGCTCCGCTGCCGAGCATGATCACACCGCGTTCCCACAACTTGGAAATCAGCGCGTCGCGCTGCGCCGCACTGGGCAGGCTGAATGCGCACATGAGGCCGCGCCCACGGACGTCGAGCACCAGTCCGGGGAATTCTGCAGCGACATCGGCGAGCCGGTCGAGAAGGTATCGGCCGGCCTGGGCCGCACGGATCATCAGCCCGCCGGACTCGATGACCTCCAGGATGCGCCGAGAGCGCACCATGTCGACGAGGTTGCCTCCCCACGTCGAGTTGATACGGGAACTGACCGCGAAGACGTTGTCGGGTACCTCGTCGACCCGGCCGCCGGCCATGACGCCACACACCTGCGTCTTCTTGCCGAATGCGACCACGTCGGGAAGGACTCCCAATTGCTGGTAGGCCCAAGGGGTTCCGGTCATCCCGCAGCCCGTCTGGACCTCGTCGAAGATCAACAGCGCGTCGAATTCGTCGCACAGCTCACGCATCGCCGCGAAGAACTGCGACCGGAAGTGACGGTCGCCGCCCTCGCCCTGGATGGGCTCGGCGATGAAGCAGGCGATGTCGTGCGGGTGGGCTTCGAACGCAGCGCGGGCCTGGCGCAGCGACTCGGCTTCCAACGAATCCATATCGGCGTCGGGCCGGATGTAGGGGGCGTCGATGCGTGGCCAGTCGAACTTCGGGAACCGGGCGACCTTGTTGGGGTCGGTGTTGGTCAGCGACAGCGTGTAGCCGCTGCGGCCGTGGAAGGCGCCCTGCAGGTGCAGCACCTTGGCGCCCAGCTCCGGATCACGCCCGTGGGCCTCGTTGTGCCTGCTCTTCCAGTCGAACGCGACCTTCAGTGCGTTTTCGACGGCCAGCGCTCCCCCGTCGACGAAGAACAGGTGAGGTAGTTCGGTGTCGCCCAACACGCGCGCGAACGTGGAGACGAAGCGTGCCATCGGCACGGTGTAGATGTCGGAGTTGCTCGGCTTGTTGACCGCGGCCTGCGCGAGTTCGGCGCGGAAGTCCGCGTCGTCGGCCAGCGCCGGGTGGTTCATGCCCAGGGCCGACGATGCGAAGAAGGTGAACATGTCGAGATAGCGCTCGCCGGTGCGGGCGTCGACCAAGTACGAGCCGGATGAGCGGTCGATGTCGAGAACGAGATCCAAGCCGTCGGCCAGGATGCTTCGGGCCAGCACGTCGCGGACATCATTCGGACGTATTGGCGAGGGCGCTGCGGCATCGCGGGCAGAGTGCGTCAAGACAGCGGTCATAGAAGCGACCTTAGCAGAAGTTTTACGGTCGATTGGCTATCTGACCGTAATAATTATGGCACTGAGTCGCGTCTATCGTAAAATGTTTGTAAGATGATGGTGCTTCGGGTGCGGACGTTCGCCGCCGTCCGGATTCGTTGCAGCAAGTCTTCGAGCGCCCGCGCGGTCTCGACACGCACCAGCAGGACGTAGCTCTCCTCGCCGGCCACCGAGTGACACGACTCGATTTCGTCGATGTGTTCGAGCCGCGCAGGAGCATCATCGGGTTGAGAGGGATCGAGAGGAGTGATGGCCACGAACGCCGACAGCATGTTCCCGACGGCTTCGGGGTTGATCCTGGCCGAGTATCCGACCACCACACCCCGAGCCTCCAAGCGTCGCACGCGCGACTGGACCGCCGACACCGAGAGACCGGCTGCCTCCGCGAGGTGTGAGAGCGTGGCTCGTCCGTCGGCGACCAACTCACGCGCCAGCACGCGGTCGATGTCGTCGAGCGGTTCGCTCATGGCCGCACTGTATCCGAGCATTCACGAGCCCTACGAGCTCCACCAGAAAGCGACATCACCATGACGACCATGCAGAAATCCCAGCTTCCGACGGCCGATCAGCTGCGAGCCCAGGTCCGCAGCGCATTGGCCGCCGTCGGCTCGGCCGTCGAACTCGGCGAACCCGGCGGGCACGGCATGCCGGCCGGCACCCCGATCACCGGCGATGTGCTGTTCACGATCGCCGAGACCAGTCCGGAACAGGCCGATGCAGCCATTGCCGAAGCGGCGCAGGCATTTACGTCGTGGCGGACCACGCCGGCACCGGTTCGCGGTGCGCTGGTGGCGCGCCTCGGTGAGCTCTTGGTGGAGCACAAGGCCGATGTCGCGAGACTCGTCACGGTGGAGGCGGGCAAGATCACCTCGGAAGCCCTCGGCGAGGTGCAGGAGATGATCGACATCTGCCAGTTCGCGGTCGGCCTGTCACGTCAGCTCTATGGCAAGACCATCGCGTCCGAGCGCCCAGGGCATCGGCTGATGGAGATCTGGCATCCGCTCGGCGTCGTCGGGGTGATCACGGCGTTCAACTTCCCCGTGGCGGTCTGGGCCTGGAACACCGCGATCGCATTGGTGTGCGGAGACACCGTGGTGTGGAAGCCGTCGGAGCTGACACCGTTGACGGCGCTGGCCTGCCAGGCGTTGATCGAGCGGGCGGCCGACGACGTGGGCGCGCCGCGGGAGATCAGCCGGCTGATCCAGGGTGGCCGCGAGGTCGGCGAGCGCCTGGTCGACGATCCCCGGGTGGCGCTGCTGTCCGCGACGGGTTCGGTGCGGATGGGTCAGCAGGTCGGGCCCCGGGTGGCACAGCGGTTCGGGAAGGTGCTGCTCGAGCTCGGTGGCAACAACGCCGCCATCGTCACCCCGTCGGCCGATCTCGATCTCGCGGTGCGCGGCATCGTGTTCTCTGCTGCGGGCACGGCGGGACAGCGATGCACGACCATGCGTCGGCTGATCGTGCACTCCTCGGTGGCCGACGAACTCGTCGGGCGGATCACCTCCGCCTACCGGCAACTGCCCGTCGGCGATCCCGCGGCCGACGGCACGTTGGTCGGCCCATTGATCCACGAGACCGCGTACCGGGACATGGTCAAGGCACTCGAACAGGCCCGCGCCGACGGCGGCGAGGTGTTCGGTGGCGAGCGCCATGAACTTGGGGATGACAGCGCCTACTACGTCGCCCCGGCCGTCGTCCGCATGCCCGCGCAGACCGAAGTGGTGCACACGGAGACATTCGCGCCGATCCTGTACGTGCTGACCTACGACGAGCTGGACGACGCAATCGCAATGAACAACGCGGTGCCGCAGGGTCTTTCGTCGTCGATCTTCACCATGGACATACGTGAGGCTGAACGCTTCATGTCCGCGGACGGTTCGGACTGCGGCATCGCCAACGTCAACATCGGCACGTCGGGCGCCGAGATCGGCGGCGCATTCGGTGGTGAGAAGCAGACCGGCGGTGGACGCGAGTCGGGTTCGGACTCATGGAAGGCGTACATGCGTCGGGCCACCAACACCGTCAACTACTCGTCGGAGCTGCCGCTGGCACAGGGCGTGCATTTCGGCTGACGCATCCTGAGCCGTCACATTTGTTGTACATGTGTCAACTAGGATGGACGTATGCCTGAGCCCCGACGGCGGCTGTCGCCCGACGAGCGCCGCAACGAACTCCTCACGTTGGGCGCTGAGGTGTTCGGGCAGCGCCCGTATGACGAAGTCCGCATCGACGAGATCGCCGAGAAGGCAGGCGTGTCCCGCGCTTTGATGTACCACTACTTTCCGGACAAACGGGCGTTCTTCGCGGCGGTGGTGCGCGCCGAGAGCGAGCGGATGTTCGAGGCCACCAATACCCCACCAGAGCCGGGCCAAAGCCTGTTCGACCAGTTGCGTGAAGGCGTCGTGGCCTACCTTCGCTACGACGAGGAGCACCCGAACGTCGCGTGGGCGGCCTACGTGGGCTTGGGCCGGTCCGATCCCGTGCTGCGCGGCATCGAGGACCTCGACAACGACCGTCAGGCCGATCGCATTGTCGCCGGCCTCACCCACGCCACCGGCGTTCAGCTGGACTCCAAGGTCGAACGCGACCTGCGCGTCGTCGTCTACGGATGGTTGGCCTTCACGATCGAGATTTGTCGACAGCGGGTGTTGGACCCGTCGATCGATATCGACGGTGTCGCCGACGCGTGTACACACGCGTTGCTCGACGCGGTCGCGCGGGTGCCCGCTATTCCACCGGCGCTGGCCCAGACCGTCGCGAGTTCGGCGCGGTAATCCACGCTCAGCGACGGTTAGCGCGCCGAAATCGCAGGGGTTTGTCGGTGCCCTCCTGCACGATGGCTAGATGAGCACCAGTCCCCTCGCCCGGTTCAGCGGGCTGACCCGCGACTGGTTCACGGGCACGTTCGCGGCACCGACCCCTGCGCAGGCCCAGGCGTGGTCGGCCATCGCAGACGGCGACAACACGCTGGTCATCGCTCCCACCGGTTCCGGTAAGACGCTGGCGGCGTTCCTGTGGGCCATCGATCGCCTCGCCTCATCCGAACCCCGGGCCCCGGCGGCAGGCACCCGCGTGCTCTACGTGTCGCCGTTGAAGGCGCTGGCTGTGGACGTCGAACGCAACCTGCGCACCCCTTTGACGGGCATCGGTCGCCTCGCCGAACGCGGTGGGATTGCGGCGCCCGACATCAGCGTCGGCGTGCGGTCCGGTGACACCACGCCGGCCCAGCGCCGCGCGCTCATCACCCGGCCGCCGGACATTCTCATCACCACGCCGGAGTCACTGTTCCTGATGCTCACCTCTTCGGCGCGCGAGACGCTCACCGAGGTGCAGACAGTCATCGTCGACGAGGTCCACGCCGTAGCAGGCACCAAACGCGGGGCGCATCTGGCGCTGTCGCTGGAGCGGCTCGACCAGCTGTTGGAAAAGCCCGCGCAACGCATCGGACTGTCGGCCACGGTCCGCCCGCCCGAGGAGGTGGCGCGGTTCCTGTCCGGTCAGGCCCGCACCACCATCGTGGCGCCGCCCGCAGCCAAGACCTTCGACCTGTCCGTGACGGTGCCCGTTCCCGATATGGCCAATCTCGAGAACAACACCATCTGGCCCGACGTCGAGGAGCGCATCGTCGATCTGATCGAGGCACACAACTCATCGATCGTGTTCGCCAACTCCCGGCGGCTGGCCGAGCGACTCACCTCGCGCCTCAATGAGATTCACGCCGACCGCACGGGTGTCGAACTCTCGATGGAGCACAACCCGAAGGTAGGCGGTGGTTACCCGGCACAGCTGATGGGCAGCGGAGCGTCATTCGGCGCGCCGACGCTGCTCGCCCGCGCGCACCACGGGTCGGTGAGCAAGGAGCAGCGTGCGCAGGTCGAGGACGATCTCAAGTCCGGCCGGCTGAAGGCCGTCGTCGCGACATCCAGCCTGGAGTTGGGCATCGACATGGGCGCAGTCGATCTGGTGATCCAGGTCGAGGCGCCGCCATCGGTGGCCAGCGGGTTGCAGCGCATCGGCCGCGCGGGTCACCAGGTCGGCGAGATCTCGGCGGGAGTGCTGTTCCCCAAGCATCGAACCGATCTGATCTCCTGCGCGGTCACCGTGCAGCGGATGCTGACCGGAGACATCGAAACCATGCGGGTGCCGGCAAATCCGCTTGACGTCCTCGCGCAGCACACCGTCGCGGCCGCTGCCTTGGAGCCGCTCGACGCCGACCACTGGTTCGACGCGGTCCGGCGCAGCGCGCCGTTTGCGACGTTGCCGCGCAGCGCATTCGAAGCGACGCTAGACCTGCTGTCCGGCAAATATCCGTCCACCGAGTTCGCCGAACTGCGCCCTCGGCTGGTGTACGACCGCGACGCGGGCACGCTCACCGCCCGCCCCGGTGCGCAGCGCCTGGCCGTGACGTCCGGCGGCGCGATCCCCGACCGCGGCCTGTTCACCGTCTATCTGGCCACCGACTCCGAGAAGCCTTCGCGGGTTGGTGAACTCGATGAGGAAATGGTGTACGAGTCGCGTCCAGGAGATGTGATCTCACTCGGCGCGACCAGTTGGCGAATCACCGAGATCACCCATGACCGCGTCCTGGTCGTGCCCGCACCGGGACAGCCCGCCCGGCTGCCGTTCTGGCGCGGCGACAGCGTGGGCAGACCGGCCGAACTCGGCGCAGCCGTCGGCGCGTTCACCGGTGAATTGGCCCGGCTCGGCCACGAGGAGTTCACCGAGCGTTGTCGCACAATGGGTTTCGACGAGTTCGCCTCGAACAACCTGTGGCAGCTGCTCGACGAGCAGCGTCAAGCGACTTCGGTGGTGCCCACAGACACCACTTTCGTCGTGGAGCGGTTCCGCGACGAACTCGGCGATTGGCGGGTGATCCTGCACTCCCCGTACGGATTGCGGGTCCACGGTCCGCTCGCGCTGGCGGTCTCCCGCAGGCTGCGGGAGCGCTATGGCATCGACGAGAAGCCGACGGCATCGGACGACGGCATCATCGTGCGGCTACCGGACACCGAGGACACCGCTCCTGGCGCCGACCTGTTCGTGTTCGACGCCGACGAGATCGAGCCCATCGTCACCGCGGAGGTCGGGGGTTCGGCGCTGTTCGCATCGCGGTTCCGCGAATGTGCTGCCCGCGCACTGCTTCTCCCTCGCCGCCACCCCGGCAAGCGGTCGCCGCTGTGGCATCAGCGACAGCGCGCCGCACAGCTGCTGGATGTCGCGCGAAAGTACCCGGACTTCCCGATCGTGCTGGAGGCGGTGCGCGAGTGCCTGCAGGACGTGTACGACGTGCCCGCACTGATCGAGGTGATGCATCGCGTGGCGCAACGCCGGCTGCGGCTGGTCGAGGTCGAGACCGCCACACCCTCGCCGTTCGCAGCTTCGCTGTTGTTCGGTTATGTGGGCGCGTTCATGTACGAGGGCGACAGCCCACTGGCCGAACGCCGCGCCGCCGCCCTGTCGCTGGACAGCGTGCTGCTGGCCGAGCTGCTCGGCCGCGTGGAACTGCGGGAACTACTCGATCCGCAGGTCATCGCATCCACCACCCGCCAGTTGCAGCACCTCAGCGAGGATCGCCTGGCCCGCGACGCCGAGGGCGTGGCAGACCTGCTGCGTGTCCTGGGCCCCTTGACAGAGGGCGAGATCGCGGAACGCTGCACGACCACCGAAATGGGCGGCTGGCTGGACGGGTTACTGGCCACCAAACGGGCGTTGACGGTGACATACGCCGACCAGACGTGGTGGGTGGCCGTCGAGGACATCGGCCTGCTGCGGGACGGTGTCGGGGTGGCGGTGCCCGTCGGAGTCCCCCTGGCCTTCACCGAATCGGTCGACGATCCGCTGGGCGAACTCCTGGGCCGCTACGCCCGCACCCGCGGACCGTTCACCACACACGACGCGGCGGCCCGGTTCGGGCTCGGCCTGCGTGTGACCGCGGACGTGCTGGGCCGCATGGCGATCGACGGCAAGCTGATCCGCGGCGAGTTCACGAGCGAAGCCGATGGTGACCAGTGGTGCGATGCCGACATCCTCAAGATCCTGCGGCGCCGGTCGCTGGCTGCGCTACGGGCGCAGGTCGAGCCGGTCAGCACCGCCGCATACGGCCGCTTCCTGCCGGCGTGGCAACAGGTCGGATCAACCCACAACTCCGGTGTCGACGGACTCGCTTCGGTTATCGATCAGTTGGCGGGCGTGCCGATTCCGGCTTCTGCGGTCGAGCCGCTGGTGTTCGAGCAGCGCGTGCGCGACTACCAGCCCGCGATGCTCGATGAGTTGTTGGCGTCCGGGGAGGTCTCCTGGTCGGGCGCGGGGCAGATCGGCGGTGGCGACGGGTGGATCGTCTTCCATTCGGCCGAGTCGGCGCCGCTGACGCTCGCTGCACCCGCCGAGATCGAGTTCGGCGACACTCATCGCGCGATCATGGAAACCCTCGCGGGCGGCGGTGCGTACTTTTTCCGTCAACTCGCCGACAACCCGGGCGACGAGCTGAAACAGGCTCTGTGGGAACTGATCTGGGCGGGCTGGGTCAGCGGCGACACGTTCGCACCTGTGCGGGCAATGCTCACCGGTCCCCGCCGCACGGCAGGACGCCGCGGCGTCCCGGCCCACCGCCAACGTCGACGCCCGCCGCGGCTGAGCCGCTACAGCGTGGCGCATGCGCAGGCCCGTAGCCCAGATCCCACAGTCGCGGGCCGCTGGTCTGCGCTTCCGGCTGCCGAACCGGAATCCACTGTGCGCGCGCATTTCCAGGCCGAGCTGCTGCTGGGCCGCTACGGCGTGCTGACCAAGGGCGCCGTCACATCCGAGGCAGTACCGGGCGGTTTCGCCATGCTCTACAAAGTGCTGACCGCATTCGAGGACGCCGGCCGGTGTCAGCGCGGGTACTTCGTCGAGTCGCTGGGCGGCGCCCAGTTCGCGGTGGCCTCGACGGTCGACAGGCTGCGGTCCTATCTCGACGGCGTCGATCCCGACCACCGCGATTACCACGCGGTGGTGCTGGCAGCCGCCGACCCTGCGAATCCGTATGGAGCGGCACTGCCGTGGCCAAGTCGCACCGTGGCCGACGAGGACGTTGCGCACCGGCCGGGCCGCAAAGCGGGGGCACTCGTGGCGCTGGTCGACGGTGAACTGGTGTGGTTCCTCGAACGCGGTGGACGCTCGCTATTGAGCTTCACCGACGACACCGAGGCGCACATCGCGGCCGCAGCGGCGCTGGCCGACCTGGTGAGCGCCGGTCGAGTGCAGTCGTTCCTCGTCGAAAAGGTCAACGGCGTGGCTGTTCTGGAGCCTGGCGCAGGCGGCCAGCGGGCCGCCGTTCAGGACGCGCTGATCGGTGCCGGCTTCGCGCGCACACCGCGAGGGCTCAGGTTGCGGTGAGGCATGCCTGAGGGCGACACCGTTTTCCGTACCGCCGCCAAGCTGCGCGAGGCGCTCGAGGGCAAGACGCTCACCCGGTGCGACGTGCGGGTCCCGAAGTTCGCGACCGTGGACCTGACGGGCAGCATGGTCGACGAGGTGATCAGCCGCGGCAAGCATCTTTTCATCCGCGTGGGCGGGGCGAGCATCCATTCGCACCTCAAAATGGACGGCGCCTGGCTGGTCGGCGGTCAGATTCGCCGAGTTCCGGCGCACAAGATCCGAATCATCCTGGAAACCAAGGATTCCCGTGCCGCAGGGATCGACCTCGGCGTGCTGGAGATTCTCGAACGCGCCACCGACATGAACGCCGTCGCGCACCTCGGCCCGGATCTGCTTGGCGCCGACTGGGAGCCGGGTGTCGCGAAAGCGAACCTGGTGTCCGATCCGCAGCGTCCGCTGGCCGAGGCGCTGTTGGATCAGAGGGTGATGGCCGGCGTCGGCAACGTGTACGCCAACGAGTTGTGCTTCGTCACCGGATATCTGCCGTCGACCCCGGTCGGCGGTGTCAGAGATCCATTGCGGATGGTGCAGCGCGCCCGTGACATGTTGTGGCTCAACCGTTCGCGGGTGAATCGCACCACTACCGGCGACACCCGAACCGGCCGCGACCTGTGGGTCTACGGCCGGGCCGGACGTCCATGCCGGCGGTGCGGCACGCTAATCGAGTCAGCCGACAGCGGGGACCGCGTCTCCTATTGGTGCCCGTCCTGTCAGACCTAGCTTGCGCCGAAACTGAATTGCAGCAGACAAAGTTCGAGTAGACGCCTGCTGGAATTCAGTTTCGCGGGTCAGGGCAACGCCAGCTTGACGATTTTGCGGACCACCGTGCCGAACTGGCGCAGCAGCGGACCCTTGTTGTAGGGCACACCGTAGCGTTCGCAGATGTCCTGCACCTCGGGTGCGATCTCGGCGTGGCGGTGAGCCGGAACGTCGGGGAACAGATGGTGTTCGATCTGGAACGACAGGTTTCCGCTCAGGATGTGAAACAGCTTGCCGCCGGTTAGGTTCGCCGAACCCAGGACCTGGCGGAAGTACCACTGGCCGCGGGTCTCGGCCTTGGTTTCCTCGATGGAGAACTCCTGGACGTCTTCCGGGAAGTGCCCGCAGAAGATGATCATGTACGACCAGACGTTGCGCATCAGGTTGGCGGTCATGTTTCCCGCGAACACCCACGGCGCGAACGGTCCGGCCAGCAGCGGGAAGGCCACGTAGTCCTTGAGCGTCTGACGCTTCGTCTTGCGCCAGATGCCTTCCAGAATCTCGCGCTTGTCGGCGATCGAGATCTCTCGGGCAGTGATGCGCTCGGTTTCCATTTCGTGCAGCGCGACTCCGTACTGGAACAGCACCATCAACAGGAACGCATACACCGGGTTGCCCAGGAAGTACGGGCGCCACTTCTGGTCTTCGCTCATCCGCAGAATGCCGTAGCCCACATCACGGTCCATGCCGACGATGTTGGTGTAGGTGTGGTGCATGTAGTTGTGCGAGTGACGCCACTGGTCGGCCGGGCATGCGGTGTCCCATTCGAAATTCTTGCTCGACAACGCGGGATCACCCGTCCAGTCGTACTGACCGTGCATGACGTTGTGGCCGATTTCCATGTTGTCCAGGATCTTCGACAGTCCCAGCATCGCGGTGCCCGCGAGCCAGAACGGCGGGAAGATTCCGCCGAACAGCATCACGCGTCCAGCGACCTCCAAACCGCGCTGCGCCTTGATGATTCGGCGAATATAGGTGAGGTCGCGCTCACCGAAATCGGCGATCACCCGCTCCTTTAGCGCGTCGAGTTCGCGGCCGAAGGCGTCGGCCTGCTCGGGGGTCATTGTCACGGACTTGCCCGCGACGGTCTTGGTGATCGTTTTCGGCTGTGTAGTGGTAGCAGTAGTCATGTCGATGACTCCTTTGTAGTCAGAGCGCCAGATCGACGTCGCCGACGGGAACGGACACGCAGATCTGCACGTCCTCCTCGTCGGTCGTCGACACCGCGCCGGTGATCAGGTTTCGCACCGCACCGCGGGTCTTGCGGCGGGTACAGCTGTGGCAGATGCCCATCCGGCATCCACTCTCCGGGTTCAGGCCCGCTGCCTCGGCCTGCTCGAGAAGGGGCCGGCCGTCGTCGACGATGTCGACATCTGTGTCGGTGAACGCCACACGGCCACCAGATGATTCGGCCGGGACCGTGAAGACCGGAGGCACAAAGCTTTCCGACTTCGCAGCGGGCAGGTGTGTGCGAACCGCGTCGACGAGCGCCGGCGGCCCGCACACGTATACGTCGGTGTCCGTTCCGGGATCGGACATCGCCATCTCGAGGTGCTCGGCGTCGAAATGACCGGTGAGATCGCCTCCCCCGCCCCGCGTGTAGCCGTGCAGCACCCGCACTCCCGCCATGGCCGAGAGTTCGTCGGCGTAGCAGGCCTCCTCGCGGGTACGCGCGTAGTGGATGAAGGTGATCTCGCGGTCGGAGCCCTCAGCCCGCAGCGTCCGCAGCATCGACATCACCGGGGTGATGCCACTGCCGCCGGACACGAACAGGACGCGCCGAGGCCGAACCGCCGGCATCACGAAGTCGCCGCCGACTGAATCCAGGCCGACGACCATGCCGGGCCGGGCGTGGTGATTCAGATAGGTGGAGACGAGTCCGCCGT
This sequence comes from uncultured Actinomycetota bacterium, assembly GCA_963721195.1. Lineage (GTDB taxonomy): Bacteria > Actinomycetota > Actinomycetes > Mycobacteriales > Mycobacteriaceae > Mycobacterium. The sequence continues at coordinate 132,753 of CAVRIH010000007.1, forward strand.
CGTGGTGGCCGACGGTCAGTTCGATGTATGGCGAGCCTTCTGCGCTCGCGGGCGAGTACGGACGGGTGCGGCGACGGCCGTCGATCTCGACCGTCAGGTTGATGTGTTGCCCGGCGCGAAATCCAGTGAACGCCTGGTTGGGCTCGAGTGTCAGGGTGACGCTGCGCGGGGTCTGGCGCCGGACCGCGATCACGGTCGCGCGGGCGTCGCGCTGGGTCCAGGTCGGGGCGACAAGCTCGGTGTACCGGTCCACACCGTGTGGTCCGGTCAGCAGGTCGACCAGCGGCGACCGGAGCACCCGCTGTGTCAAAGTTTGAGTGAACATATGTACACTGTGAAGGCACTAGCAGCACCTCGTCAATGGATTAGTCCAGGTTGTGGTATGTTTCACATCGGTGAACAGTCGTACGCCTAGCTCACGGTCGAGCCGTTCGAGCAGATCGCGGTCACGGGAGTCCGGGCGCTCGGCGCCGTCGCGCGAAGAGCGCAAGGAAGCCACCCGCCAAGCCATTGTCGCCGCCGGTCTGCGGCTTCTGGAGGAGCGCAGCTTTTCCGCGCTGAGCCTGCGCGAGGTCACCCGTGAGGCGGGCATCGTGCCTGCGGCCTTCTATCGGCATTTCGAGTCGATGGAGGCGCTCGGCCTCGTGCTGATCGACGAGTCCTTCCGCAGTCTTCGCGACATGTTGCGGGGTGCGCGCGCCGGCAAACTGGACCCGAAGCGGGTCATCGAGTCCAGCGTCGACATTCTGATCGACGGCGTCAACGAACGTCGCGAGCATTGGCGCTTCATCGGGCGGGAACGCTCCAGCGGGGTGTCGGTGCTCCGCTACGCCATTCGCACCGAGATCCGTCTGATCACTTCCGAGTTGGCCATCGACCTCGCCCGCTTTCCCGGCCTGAACACCTGGAGCGGCGAAGACCTCAACATCTTGGCCAGCTTGTTCGTCAACGCGATGATCGTGATCGCCGAGGCGATCGAGGACGCCCACAACCAGGCGGCGCTCGACGAGATCAAGCGGGTCGCGGTCAAGCAGCTCAGGATGATCGCGGTCGGCGTAGCCGGCTGGCGCAGTACCGTCTGACCGTTCTTAGTTAGTGAGCAGGAGTGAGTCCTGTGCGGCCCGAACGGTGTTGGCCGCTGATGGTGGGTGTTGTCCGGTGGACCGGCACGCCTTGTGGTCATGGTGGGCGTGGCGGTGAGCCGGAACTACGGCACCGTCGTGTGGTTCCCGGTTGATTTTCAGGTCTAGCCGGTGGAGTGCCCGCCCCCGTCCGCTGTCGGGTGCGGGGTCCTGCCGGCCGTCGCCTGATCGCCAAGCCGAGGCCACGTCTACCGATCACCCCGTCAGGTACGGGTCTAACGTGTCGCCCATGCCGAATCTGGAACTGTCGTATCCGCGTCCCGACATCGCCGTGCTCACCCTGAACCGGCCGGAGAAGCTCAACGCGCTGTCCCGCGAACTGGTCGAGGACCTGCACGCCGCACTCGACGGGATCCGCGCGAACGACGACCTGCGCGTCGTCGTGTTCACCGGAGCGGGCCGCGGTTTCTGTTCGGGACTCGACCTGACCGATCCCAACCCGGACAACGCGGGTGGAGGAACGGAGTTCCCGCGGTCCGGAATGCGTTGGCAGGAAAGGATCGCCGACCTCACCGCCCGGATTCATCACCTCCGGCAGCCGGTGATCGCGGCGGTCAACGGCCCGGCGTACGGCGGCGGGATGGGTATCGCGCTGGCCTGCGATATCCGAATCGCGTCGGAGTCCGCGCGGTTCTGCACCCAGTTCATCAAGCTCGGCCTCGGCGGCTGCGACATCGGCGTCAGCTACACATTGCCCCGCATCGTCGGCGCCGGCCCCGCGTTCGACCTCATCCTGACGGCCCGCGCGGTGGACGCCGACGAGGCGCTGCGGCTCGGGTTGGTCTCCCGCATTTCGACGGACGGCCCGGTGCTCGACGATGCGTTGACGATCGCCGAAACACTCTGCAGCTACGGAAAGTTCGGTGTCGAGTCGACCAAACAGGTGTTGTGGGCCAACCTCGACGCGTCGAGTCTGGAGGCTGCCCTGCATCTGGAGAACCGCAGCCAGATTCTGGCGTCGACCGGCGGGGTGATGGCCGAGGCTACCGAGGCGTTCCGCCACCGTCGGCGATGATCACCGTTCCGGTCATGTAGCTCCCGGCATCGGACGCCAAAAGTAGTGCGGCGCCGATCATCTCGTCCGGTGCGGCAAGACGTTTCATGAACACACTGCCGGCCATGTGGTCGATGGCCTCCTGCGGATTGTTGCGCATCATGTCGGTGTCGACGGGGCCGGGTGCGATCGCATTGACCCGGATCCCCAGCGGCGCGTACTCGGCGGCCATCGATCGGGTGAACGACATCAACGCCGCCTTGTTCGCCGAATAGATGGCCGTCCCCGGTGCAAAGTTGAACGCCCCCACCGAAATCATGTTCACCACCGCAGCGTGTGAACTGGCCTTGAGGTGTGGCAACGCCGCCTGCACGAGGAAGACGGGGCCGCGCACATTCACTTCGTACGACTTCGTCAACGCCTCTGCGGTCATCTCGCCGAGAGGTTGTGCCAGCGCGTTGGCGGCATTGTTGACCACGACGTCGATGCCGCCGAATTCGTCGACCGTCCTCTGCACCAGGGCCTCGAGTGCGCCGGCGTCCCCGAGGTGGGTCTGTACACCGATGGCCTCACCGCCGAGTTCGCGCAGCTGCTCTTCGGCCCGCTCGCAGGCGTCCGCCTTGCGGCTTGCGACCACAACGCGGGCACCGGCAAGGACAAAACCCTCGGCGAGAGCGAGGCCGATGCCGCGGGTGCCGCCCGTCACGATGACGGTGCGGCCGGTCATGTCGAAGAGGCGATCGAATGTTGTGCGGTCCACGCCGTCAGTCAAACAGATCGCGATGAGCCACCACCGGGGCCGGTGATCCGTACATCGAGTCAGGTCGACTCAGACGCAACCACTGACGCTGATGCGTCGGCCCACGCTGGCGCACACGTCGACGTTCGGCGCCGGCGGTGGGTAGTAGTAGGCCGGCGGCGGGGGCGGCGGTGGCGGCGGTGGTGGTGGCGGTGGCGGCGCTCGGGCGGCGGAGGAGGCGGGGGCGGTGGGGGAAGTGCGTCGTTGAGATAGGACAGCGGGTCGCCGCATCCGGTGACGTCGACGTGCCTGCCACCGACGGATCCGCACAGCGTGGCGTCGGCGGTGGGTGTGCCCACATTCACCAAACCCCCGGCGAACAACACTGCAGCGGCACAGAGCCATATCTTGCGCACGTTTCGCTCCTTCAACGGCTGCCGTCGGCGGGACGGCGCGGATGACGATTGTCGCAGTTCGCGTGCCCGGTGTGATCGGAAAGGACGATGCCAGCCGACGCGTGTCGGCTGGGCATGTCCCCCGGATACGAGCCCAATTTGCTGTGGGGCTGGTCCAGGAGCGGCCGCGACACCGCACGCACGCCGACGGGCGTCCCTGCACGTCCCCGCTTCGCATATTGGATCGGCAATTGCCACAGCTTCGTAGCTGGGACGGACGAAAAGCGCTCTTCCTGAGCATAGACCGCAGTCGGCCGTGAAGCACCGTCTTTGCTAAGCGGATGCCCAATGGCGCTCCACCGATAATTCTGCCCAAATTGCCAAGATCACCTACTTCCGTAGGCAAGAACTTCCCGGTAGGTTTGCTGCGACGCAACGGCGTGCCGGGGGACCTTCGGGGATTGGCGCCGCCAAGTCGGTCCCGTCTGTTTCGAACCCTGGGGAAGAATCATGCCTGCGCACGTCGCCCGTTGTACCCGCACGCCCATTATCAACTCCGCACTCGCGCGGTGATGGGGGTCCGACTCGCCCGCATCGCAATGGCCGTGGGGGTGGCACTGCTGGGCAGTGTTGCGATCGTGAATACGCCGGCCAATGCGGCCGACGTGTGGCAACCGAAGACACCGCCGTTGTCGACCAGATGGACCCAGTTGGTGGGACCGAACAACGCGCTGCCCGAATATCCGCGGCCACAGCTGTCGCGGACGAAATGGTTGAACCTCAACGGTCTATGGGGCTACACCGGCCGGCCCGGCAATGCCGCGACCGCTCGGCCCGCGGAAAGCGACTATCGAGAGCAGATCCTGGTCCCCTTCCCGACGGAATCCGGGTTGTCCGGGATTCAGCGCCACGACGATCAGATGTGGTACCGCAAGGTGTTCCAGATTCCTGGCGACTGGGACAACCAGCATGTGCTGCTCCACTTCGGCGCCGTCGACCAGATCGCTACCGTGTGGGTGAACAACAAACAGGTGGCACGTCACGAGGGCGGTTACACCGAGTTCAGCGCGGACATCACCAGCGCGCTGCGGCCGTCGGGGCCACAGGAGCTGACCGTACGAGTCGAGGACCGCAACGAAAAGGGCGCCTTCGCGGTCGGCAAGCAGCGCTACAACCCGGGCGGACTTTTCTATACCGGCGCGTCGGGCATCTGGCAGACGGTGTGGATGGAGCCCGTGCCCTCCGCACACATCGACAAACTCGACGTCACTGTCGACCTTTCCAGTTTCACTGTGACGCCGCGCGTTTCGGGCGCAACCGATCAGCGCGCCGAGGTGATCGTCTCCAAGCCAGGAGGCCAGGTCGTGGCGCGCGCGTCGGGAAAGCCGGGTGCCACGCTGCGCCTGCAGGTTCCGTCGCCGCACCTGTGGACGCCAGAAGATCCGTATCTCTACGACCTGACGGCCCGGCTGGTGACCCGGTCCGGCGAGGTGGTCGACGAGGTTTCCAGCTACGGCGGCCTGCGCACGATCGGCACTGTCAAGGATGCGCAGGGCAGGTCGCGAATCGCGCTGAACGGCAAGATCACGTTTCTGCACGGCCCGCTCGATCAGGGCTACTGGCCCGATGGGATCTACACCGCGCCGACCGACGTCGCACTCAAATTCGACCTCGAGCAGATCAAAGCGCTCGGAATGAACTTCGTCCGCAAGCACGCCAAGGTCGAACCCGCACGTTGGTACTACTGGACCGACAAGCTCGGACTGCTGGTGTGGCAGGACATGCCGTCGCTGGAGGTGTCGCTCGATATCCCGACTGGTCCGGCTCCGACACCGCGCCGGGATGCGCAGTCGCGTTTCGAGAACGAGCTTTCCGAGTTGGTCCATCAGCTGAGCAGTGTCACGTCGATCGTCGGCTGGGTGCCGTTCAACGAAGGCTGGGGTGAGTACGACACGGCCAGGATCGCCAGAGCGGTGAAGGCCGAGGACCCCACGCGCATGGTCGTCCCCAACAGTGGGGCCAACTGCTGCAAGTCGCGTGGTGACAGCAGGGCCGGCGACATCTTCGACGACCACACCTATGTGGGTCCCGGCCGACCGGTCGTGCGTGACGGCCGGGTGACCGTCGACGGTGAGTACGGCGGGCTCGGCCTGATAGAAGAGGGCAACCGGTGGCCCGGGCCGCCGATGGCCTACGAGATGACCGACAGCAAGGCGCGGCTGACCCAACGCTATGTAGAGGTGAGCCTGGACCTGGAGAGAGTCGTGCGCGAGGTCGGCTTGTCGGGTGCCATCTACACCCAGACAACGGATGTCGAAAACGAGGTCAACGGCTACATGACCTACGACAGACAGATCATGAAGCCCGACCTCCCGGTGGTGGCGGCACGGAATCGCGCGGTCATCGCCGCGGGGTCACGATAGCGATCTTCTGCTGACGAACTCACGGCGCTCGCGCGAGAACGGATCGTCGAATTCGAGACTGTGCGCAAGCAGTTGCAGGGGTCGCGAGAAATCGTCCGGCGCCACGTCAAGCAGGTTCGGGTACAACGGGTCGCCCACGATCGGGAGCCCCAGCGACGCCATGTGCACCCGAAGCTGGTGCGTACGTCCGGTGCGCGGTGTCAGCCGATACAGCCCGTCGCCGAGATGCTCCACCAACGTCTCGGCGTTCGGCTCGCCCGGCTCCTCGACCGCCTGTAACTGCCCGCGCCGCTTGATGATTCGGCTACGCAACACCATCGGAAATTCCAGCCCCAGGTCCGACACCTGCCCGCGCCAGATACGTCTTGCGCACCTCACCGCGCGCGAACATCGTCTGATACGCCCCGCGCACTTCGCGCCGCGTCGTGAACAACAGCACGCCCGCCGTCAACCGGTCCAGCCGATGCGCCGGCGACAGCTCAGGTAAGTCGAGTTCTCGCCGCAGCCGCACCGTCGCCGTCTGCGCCACATGCCGCCCTCGCGGCATCGTCGCCAGAAAATGCGGCTTGTCCACCACCACGATGTCGTCGTCGCGATAAAGAATCGGCATGTCGAACGGCACCGGAACCTCTTCGCGCAGATCACGATACAGGTAGACGAACGCCCCTGGCGACAGCACCGTCTCGACCGTCACAACGTCACCGTCAGCGGTAACCACCTCGCCCGCAAGCACTTTCGCGGCGGCCGCCTCACCGAACCGAGAGGCCAACTCGACCAGCACGGCCCCGCCCCGTAACCGCACCCTTGCAGGGCCAAGCCCATCGCGCACCGGCAACGGCGCGGCACGCCTCAATTGAGTGGCACTGGTTCGAGGATCTCTGCGCGGGCCTCCGGTGCGGCAGCCCGCAGCGCATCGGCGGATTCATCGTCGGGTTCCTGCTGCGAGCGCACCTCGGCGTCGACGCGAGCCAGATACGTCGCCACCTCACGGTCGATATCCGAAGCGCTCCAACCCAGCACGGGCGCAACCACTTCGGCGACTTCACGCGCACAGTCCACGCCGCGGTGCGGGTATTCGATCGAGATCCGCATCCGTCGCGCCAGGATGTCCTCCAGATGCAGCGCACCCTCGGCGGCCACCGCGTACCACGCCTCCACCTTCAGATACACGGGCGCCTCGGTGATCGGTGTGAGCAGTTCCGGACGTCCTTCGGCCATCTGCAGCACCTCACCGATCAGCGATCCGTACCGGTCCAGCAGATGCCGCACCCGATACGGATGCAGTCCGTAATGCACCCCAACGTGTTCCGTCTGGTTGATCAGCGCGAAGTAGCCGTCGGCGCCCATCAGGGGCACTTTGTCGGTGATCGAGGTCGCCACCCGCGCCGGAATGTACTCGGCCGCGGCGTCGATCGCGTCGGCGCCCATCACGCGGTACGTGGTGTACTTACCGCCGGCGATGGCCACCAGACCCGGCGCGGGCACGGCCACCGCATGTTCGCGCGACAGCTTGGAGGTCTCTTCGCTCTCCCCTGCCAGCAACGGTCGCAGACCGGCATAGACCCCGTCGATGTCGTCGTGCGTCAACGGCGTGGCCAGCACGGTGTTGACGGTTCCGAGGATGTAGTCGATGTCCGCTTTGGTGGCCGCCGGATGGGCCAGGTCGAGATTCCAGTCGGTGTCGGTGGTGCCGATGATCCAGTGCGTGCCCCACGGAATGACGAACAACACCGACTGCTCGGTGCGAAGAATGATCGCGACCTCGCTCACGATGCGGTCGCGGGGGACGACGATGTGCACACCCTTGGACGCCCGCACCCGAAATCGCCCGCGCTGCTTCGACAATGCCTGGATCTCGTCGGTCCAGACCCCGGTGGCATTGACGACGACGTGGCCGCGCACGCGGCCGACTGTGCCATTTTCGGAGTCACGCACCTCGACCCCAACGACCCGATCACCCTCGCGCAGCAACGACACCACCTGCGTCGACGTCCGTATCACCGCGCCGTAGTGCGCCGCGGTGCGCGCCACGGTCATGGTGTGGCGCGCGTCGTCGACGACGGTGTCGTAATAACGAATTCCGCCGATCAGCGATGACCGCTTCAGCCCGGGCGCCAGCCGCAGCGCACCGGACTTCGTCAAATGCTTCTGCGCCGGAACGGATTTCGCCCCGCCGAGTTGGTCGTAAAGGAAAATCCCCGCTGCCACGTAAGGCCGCTCCCACACTCGGTTGGTCAGTGGGAACAGGAACGGCAGCGGTTTCACCAGATGCGGGGCCAGGGTGGTGAGCGAGAGTTCGCGTTCGTGTAGCGCCTCGCGAACCAGGCCGAACTCCAACTGCTCGAGGTAGCGCAGGCCGCCGTGGAACATCTTCGACGAACGGCTCGACGTGCCGGAGGCGAAGTCGCGCGCCTCGACGAGAGCCACCTTGAGGCCGCGCGTCGCCGCGTCAAGCGCAGCACCCGCGCCGACCACCCCGCCGCCGACGACGACCACATCGAACTGTTCGCTACCGAGCCGCTCCCACGCTTCTGCGCGCTGCTCCGGACTCAGGAGTGTCTGCCCGTTCGCGGGGATCGGGTCGCTCACTGGAAATGGCTCCTAGTTACTGGTCGGTACGTTCGCCCTGTCCCAGGTTACGTGGACTCAGTCCAGATCGTCGTGCGCCATCAACCTACGCGCCGCCTCCACGATCGACCCGGACAGCGACGGGTATACCGACAGCGTCTGCGCCAGGTCGGTGACCGAGAGGTTGTTCTGCACCGCCAGAGCGATGGGCAGGATCAGCTCCGAGGCGATCGGTGCGACCACGACACCGCCGATCACGACGCCGGTCGCCGGGCGGCAGAAGATCTTCACGAAGCCAAGGCGAAGCAGCGACATCTTGGCTCTGGCGTTGGTGTTGAGCGGCAGCATCAGCGTCCGCGCGGGCACACTGCCGCTGTCGATGGCGGTTTGCGGCACCCCGACCGCGGCGATCTCCGGCCTGGTGAACACCGCCGCAGAGACGGTGCGCAGCCGGATCGGCGTCACACCCTCCCCCAACGCGTGGTACATCGCGATACGTCCCTGCATCGCGGCCACCGAGGCCAGTGGCAGCAGACCTGTGCAGTCTCCTGCCGCATAGATCCCCGACGCCGACGTCCGCGACACCCGGTCAACCTTCAAATAGTTGCCCGGGGCCAGCTCGATGCCGACCTTCTCCAGTCCCAGTCCCGCCGTGTTGGGCACCGAACCGACCGTCATCAACGCGTGGCTGCCCTCAACGGTTCTTCCGTCGGCCATCGTCACCAGCACGCCGTCGGCGGTCCGGGTCACCGAGTCGGCGCGGGCGTTCTTGACCAGCTTCACGCCGCGCTCGGCGAAGGCTTCCTCGAGCACGGCCGCCGCATCGGAATCCTCGTGCGGCAGGATCTGGTCGCGGCTGGCCACCACGGTAACGGGCACACCGAGTTCGGTGTAGGCGTTGCAGAACTCGGCTCCTGTGACACCGGACCCGACGATGATGAGGTGTCGAGGCAGTTCGGTGAGGTCGTAGAGCTGGCGCCAATTCAGGATCCGTTCGCCATCGGGCCTGGCGTTCGGCAGCACTCGCGGGCTGGCCCCCGTGGCGATCAACACGACGTCGGCCTTGAGTGTGCCGACGCGGCCCTCAACGGTGGTGACCTTCACCCGGTGGTGGGCCATGCCGGAGGTGTCATCGACCAGCTCGCCGCGACCGTGAACCACGGTGACACCCTCACGCAGCAGCTGATGACCGATGTCGGTGGATTGTGACTTCGCCAGCGTCTTGACGCGGTTGTGAATCTGGTCCAGCGAGATCTTCGCGTCCTCGATCGCGATGTCGAACCCGAGACCCGAGGCGCGACGCAGTTCGGTGCGCACGCCGGTGGACGCGATGAACGTCTTGGACGGGACACAGTCCCAGAGCACGCATGCGCCGCCGATACCGTCGGAGTCCACCACGGTGACCTCAGCGACCTCGGGTCCGCGAGCGGCGGCGACCAACGCGGCCTCGTAGCCGGCGGGGCCGCCGCCGATGATCACGATGCGCGTTGCCACGGCCTCAACGCTAGCCAAGCCGGTGCTCGATCGCGCAGCCTGTCGGCGAAGCCAGCCCTACAAGCCTTAGAGTTTCCTGGTGCCGCTCTACGCCGCCTACGGATCCAACATGCATCCAGAGCAGATGTTGGAGCGGGCGCCTCACTCCCCTATGGCGGGAACCGGATGGCTGCACGGTTGGCGGCTGACGTTCGGCGGCGAGGACATCGGCTGGGAGGGCGCGCTGGCCACCGTCGTCGAAGATCCCGCGTCGAGCGTGTTCGTCGTGCTTTACGACATGACCAAGGACGACGAGCGGAACCTCGATCGCTGGGAGGGCTCAGAGCTCGGCATCCACAAGAAGATCCGATGTCGCGTGCATCGCATCTCATCGGACACCAGCTTCGAACCGGTGCTGGCGTGGCTGTACGTGGTCGACGCGTGGGAGGGCGGTCTACCGTCGGCCCGCTATATCGGCGTCATGGCGGACGCCGCTGAAATTGCCGGTGCACCAGAGGAATACGTGCACAGCCTGCGCACCCGCCCGGCTCGCAACATCGGCCCGGGCACCACCTAACGGGCGGGCAAGCCCCGTGTGCGCTACGTGCGCGAGAGCCGGTGTAGTTTCCACAGCGGATACCCGAGCTCGATTACCGCTGCCCGTACGAGGTACACGACGGCCTTCGGGTTTATCGCGTCAGTGACACGGATCATCGTCCACCCTTTTCGCACGACGATATCGGGTGTGATGCTGCCGAATTCGACGCCGACCATCGGTGCTTCGTAACCCATCGCGATTACCGCCGTGGCCTTGCCATCCTCGACCGCGATCTGCGTCTTCGGCGCGGGAAAGCCGGCGTCGATGAGGGCCAGGCGAATGAGGGTCTCCACCGCGGACTTAGACCCACCGTCCATCAGGCCGAGCGCATCGACCGCTCTCCGCCAGTGTCGTGAGCTTTGATAGCGATCGACTACCGGCTGTACGCCCGAAGCCGTGATACCCGTCGCCGAGGAAAGTGCATCCAGGCAGGCGACGGCCAAGTCCCGAGGATGGTGTCTGGCAATGTCAAAAGCTGTCCGCTCCGGTGTCGTGACGGGCACGCCTGCGATGTCGGTGATCTCGTCGGATTCGATTCGCTCGCCTCGAGCGACGATTCCCTGCGGCGGATGGCCGTTGCGCCAGATCACTTCCACATCTGTGGATTCGTCGATCCATCGCGCGCCGTGCAAGGCCGCCGCGGCGAGGCCCGCGACCACTGCTCGGCGACCCGACCATAGCCATGCGCCGACGGCGCGCTGTGACAGCGACGGCACAGCTTCGCCGGGGATGTAGACGCCGGGAAACAGTGCCCTGTAGTTCCACCGCAGTTGCGCTCGGGTGAGAACGCCGCTTGCCAGGGCCTCACTGCCGATGAAGACGTCGTCCATGCCGCGATGCTGACCGGACCCACTGACAAATTTGTTTCCTACAACCGAGATTGAAGTCAGGGTTGTGGATGCTCGATAACAGCCCTCACTTCAATCTCGACCATAGGACCGACCAAAGCGTATTGGTCGATGGCGGCGGGCTGACGTCGCTGTCGCTAGAACTGGGCGGCCTGATCGACGATGTTGACCAGGAACCGCACGCCCACCGCCATCGCACGTTCGTCTAGATCGAATGTCGGCTGATGCAGATCCGACTGCGGCCCGCGACCCGACCACACCCCCAACCGCGCCATCGCGCCGGGCACCTCCTCGAGGTACCAGGAGAAGTCCTCGCCGCCACCGGACTGGCGGGTGTCGCACAACACGTCGGGACCGATTGCCTCGATGGCATGGGTAACGATGCGCGTCGAGATCTCCTCGTTGACCACCGGCGGCACCCCGCGACGGTACTGCAGGCTGTGCTCGATGTTCAGCGGAGCGAGTAGCGATGAAATCGCCTCACGCACAATAGATTCGAGGGTCTCCCAGGTATCGTGGCTCGCGGTGCGGATCGTGCCCGCCAGTGTGCCGGTCTGCGGGATCGCGTTGGCCGCGGTGCCCGAATTGACCGCACCCCACACCATCACCGTGCTGTTGCGCGGATCGATGCGCCGGGACAGGATCCCCGGCAAACCGGTGATCAGGGTGCCAATCCCATACACCAGGTCTCCGGTCAGATGCGGTCTCGAGGTGTGCCCGCCGGGCGAGTGCAGCGTCACCTCGAGCTGATCAGCAGCCGAGGTGATCGGGCCGGGCCGAACCGCGACCTTGCCGACGGCCAGCCGCGGGTCGCAATGCAACGCGAAGATGCGCGACACCCCGGTCAAAGCTCCCGCCGCGATTGCGTCGATCGCACCACCGGGCATCAGCTCCTCGGCGGCCTGGAAGATCAGTCGCACGCCGAGGGGCAGTTCCGGTGCCGACGCCAGCGCCAGGGCGGTTCCCAGCAGCATCGAGGTGTGCGCATCGTGACCGCAAGCGTGGGCGACATTCGGGACCACCGATGCGTACGGCGCCCCGGTCCGCTCGGCCATCGGCAGCGCGTCCATATCGGCACGCAGCGCGATCTTCGGCCCCTGCTCGGGGCCGAAGTCACAGGTCAGACCGGTGCCTCCGGGCAGCACCTTCGGGTTGAGGCCGGCATCTGCCAGATGCGAGGCGACGAACTGGGTGGTGGCGAACTCCTGACGGCCCAGCTCGGGGTGGGCATGCAGGTGGCGGCGCCAGGCCACCAGATCGGCGTAGTGGGCGTCGAGCCAAAGTTCAGCGGCGTCCTGCAGACTCATGACGCCCGCCTCGCCTTGCGCTCCAGCACGCGATCTCGTTCGGCCGGAGTCTCGGCCAGCCTGACCACCGTGCGAGCCAGCATGATCGCACCCTCGACGACGGCGGTATCCGCGCTGGGCTCGGCGGCGGCCGTGGCGAACGCCGGCTGATGCACCGACGCGCCGCCGGCGTCGATCCCGACGATCGGATGGATACCGGGCATCACCTGGGTGACGTTGCCCATGTCGGTGCTGCCCAGCGGTAACGCCGCCTCGACGTCGGCCGGCACCGGCGACCGGCCCATCCGCACCATCTCGTCCCGGAATCTCTCAGCGAGCCAGGAGTCGGGGGTCAGCTCGCCGTAGGCCGGCTCGGTCTCGGACACCATGTAGTCGCATCCGGTCGCCACCGCACCGGCGAGGAAGCAGTCCGACATCCGCTTCTCGAGTTCACGCAGCGACGACGCGTCGTTGGCCCTCATCGTGTAATGCATTTCGGCGCGGCCCGGAATGATGTTGGTGGCTTGGCCGCCGTCGGTGACGATGCCGTGCATCATCTGGCCGGGCGCCAGCTGCTGGCGGAGCAACCCGATCGCCACTTGGGAGACGGTGATCGCGTCGACCGCGTTGACACCGAGGTGCGGTGCCACGGCCGCATGCGATTCCCGACCGCGATACTCGACCGCCACCTGCGACAGCGCCAGCGAGCGGGCGGCTGCGATGTCCAGAGGGCCTGGATGCAGCATCACGGTGGCGACGATGTCGTCGAACACTCCGGCGTTGAGTAGCAACACTTTTCCGCCGCCGGCCTCCTCGGCAGGAGTTCCGAGCAGCGTTACCGTCAACCCCAGCTCGTCGGCCACCTCGGCCAACGCCAGTGCGGTGCCTACCGCTGATGCGGCGATGATGTTGTGGCCGCAGGCGTGTCCGATACCGGGTAGCGCGTCATATTCGGCGCAGATCCCGATGACCAGGGGACCGCTGCCGTAGTCCGCACGGAAGGCGGTGTCCAGCCCGCCGGGCGCCTTGGTGATCTCGAAACCGTAGTCGGCGACCAGCGCCTGAGTCTTTGCGCAGCTGCGATGTTCGGCGAACGCGAGTTCGGGTTCGGCGTGAATCGAGTGCGACAGCTCGACCAACTCGCCACGGCGTCGGTTGACGGCGTCCTCGACGCAACTCGACGCGGTGGCTGTGGGCATCCTCGAAGTATCTCACTGCAGCGGTGGGCGCCGGTTCGACGGCTAAGCTGCCCACCGTGACGACGCCGGATGCCGAAGCCGGGAAGTCGGCGGAACAGATCCGTGCGCGCACCGGTGTGAAGGCGCACGACGTCGCGATCGTCCTGGGGTCGGGCTGGGCGCCCGCAGTCGACGAACTCGGTGATCCGGTGGCAGTGGTGCCGGTGGCCGAGCTGGTCGGATTCACCCCGCCCGCCGCGGCGGGACACAGCGGCGAGATGTTGTCGCTGCGCCTCGGTGACCGGCGGGTGCTGGTCTTCGTCGGCAGGATTCACGCCTACGAAGGCCACGAGCTGCGGCACGTCGTCCATCCCGTGCGGACCGCATGCGCAGCCGGTGCGCGCACGATCGTACTAACCAACGCTGCGGGCAGTCTTCGCGAGGATTTCGCCGTGGGGCAGCCGGTGCTGATCAGCGACCACCTCAACCTGACGGGACGGTCACCGCTGGTCGGAGCCCATTTCGTCGATATGGTCGACGCCTACTCTCCGCGGCTGCGCGCCGTCGCGCGCGAGATCGACCCGGAGCTGACCGAGGGCGTCTACGCCGGGCTGAACGGACCGCAATACGAGACGCCGGCCGAGATTCGGATGCTGCGCACACTGGGCGCGGATCTCGTCGGCATGTCGACCGTGCACGAGACCGTCGCGGCGCGCGCCGCGGGTGCGCAGGTGCTGGCGGTGTCGCTGGTGACCAACCTCGCGGCGGGAATGACAGGGCAGCCGCTGCGCCACGACGAGGTGCTGGAGGCGGGCCGTCAGTCCGCGACGCTGATGGGCTCCCTGCTCGCCGGGGTGATCTCCCGGCTCTGACGCCCGAGGCGTCCGCTCAGCCACACCATGCTGCGGGCGAGCAGCGGCGCGGCGAAGAGCATCAGCAGGATCCGCACCACCTGCGCGGCGATGATGAAGGTGACGTTGGACCCCGTCTCGACGGCCGTCGCCAGCACGGCGTAGACGCCGCCGGGGCTGGTGGCCAGGTAGCCATCCAGCAGCGTGAGCTCCGTGACGTGTGCCAGCAAGACTCCCAAACCGGCGGTCGCGACGCTGAGCACGACGATGAGGCCGATTGCCGTCGGCAGCATGCGTCCGACCGCGCGCAACGAATCGCGGGTGAACGCCAGCCCTGCCTGCCACCCGATCAGCGCGTAGCCGACGTGTACCAAGACCATCGGCACCGACAAACCGAAGGAGAGGCCGGTCACCTCGAGGACCACCGTCAGCGCAAGGGGCCCCAGCAGACCCGCGCCGGGCAGCCGGATCCACCGGCCGACGGTGGCGCCGACCAAGACCAGCGCGATCAGCATGCCGATGCTCAGATACCAAGGGGCGGATTCGGATTGGGGCATCGCCGCAGCCGGATGCGACTTGTCTGCGTGGTAGATCAGCGTCACCACCACGGGCATTGACGCCGTCACCAACGCAACGCGCAGATACTGCACCACCGATACGACGCGGTCGTCACCGCCGAGCTCACGGGCGATCGCGACCAATCCGGATGCGCCGCCCGCCACCAGAGCCAGTGACCCCGTCAACGGTGTGACGTCGCGGTGCATTGACAGGAGCGCTCCGCACACCACGCTGAGTACCAAGGTGGCGATCGCGACGCCCACGACGATCGGCCAGTGTGGGCCGAGCGCATCGACCGCATCCTGGTGGACCATCGTGCCGATGTAGACACCGAGGACGCCCTGCGCGGCGATGCCGGCAGGACGGGGCACGTGGCTGGGTGCCAGCGACATGAGGGCCAGCGCGATACCCACGGCCAGCGCGGCGAACAGCGCGGCCGATGGGACACCGACGATGCTCAGCGGGTAGGTGACGCCGACCGTCACCGCCATCAGCAGCGACCACCGGAGCAGCTGTCTCATCACCATTGATTCCAAGTGTCCTCTTACTAAGTTCCGCATGCAACTCGCTGTTAAGCACGTGACTCGCGAGATTTACCAAGGTATAACTTGGATATGGACCGAGCTGAGCCCACCGGCAGGTCAGCCGCCACCGAGTTGCGGGAATCGATCGTCGCCGTCAACCGGCAGATGCGTCGGCACCGCCCAGACCACGGATTGACGCTCAGCCAGATGGAACTGCTCGGCGAGGTGAGCCGTGCCGGTGTCACGACGCCGGCCGAGCTCGGTGCGCGGCTGCAGGTCCGGGTGCAGTCGCTGACCGACAGCATCAACGCGCTGGAGGGCCGGAACCTGATCGCACGCAGGCCCGACGAGGTTGATCGCCGTCGCCAGCTGGTCGAGATCACCGCCTCGGGTACCGAACTGTTGGACGCCGACCGCGCCGAACGCGACGCGTGGCTGCACGCGACCATGCGCGACAACCTGTCGGAGCTCGAGTTCGACCTGGTGATGCTCGTCGCGCCGGTGCTGCGCAAGCTGGCATACGCCGACTCCAAAGTGGGCACACTAGCCGGATGAAAGCGCGCGAGTGGACCTCGACCGCCGTGAAAGAGTGGATCGCTCACGATCCCGATCCGAAGACCGCCGCCGAACTTGTCGAATGCACCGAGGCCGACCTTGACGACCGGTTCGCGCATGCCCTGACCTTCGGAACCGCCGGCCTGCGCGGCCCCATGCGCGGTGGACCGAACGGAATGAACCTCGCAGTAGTCCTGCGCGCTTCTTGGGCTGTTGGCAAGGTGCTCAAGGACCGCGGCCTGCACGGCCGCAATATCGTGGTCGGCCGTGACGCCAGGCACGGCTCGGATGAGTTCGCGCTGGCTGCCGCTGAAGTCCTTGCCGCTCAGGGGTTTTCCGTATCACTGATGTTCACCGCGGTCCCTACGCCGATAGTCGCGTTCGCCGTCCGTCACGGCGGTGCAGTCGCGGGCATCCAGATCACGGCGTCGCACAATCCGCCGACGGACAACGGCTACAAGGTCTATTTCGACGACGGGTTCCCGATCGTGCCCCCGGTCGATCAGGAGATCGAGCAGGCAATGGCCGCCGCACCTCATGCCGATGAGATTCGGCGGCAGGCGGTCAGCCCGACCGGGGTCGACGAGGTTCAGCGTTATGTCGAACGCGCCGCCAAGGTTCGCCATACGCACGGGTCGGTGCGCATCGCGGTCACGCCGTTGCACGGCGTCGGCGGTGAGTTCGTCCTCGACGCATTCATCCGCGCTGGGTTTTCCGATGTGCATGTCGTTGAGAGCCAGTTCGCACCCGACCCGGATTTCCCCACGGTGGCGCTGCCCAACCCGGAGGAACCGGGCGCCGTCGACGCTGTGCTGAAGCTGGCTGCCGACGTCGACGCCGACATCGCGGTGGCGCTGGACCCCGATGCAGACCGTTGTGCGGTCGGTGTGCCCACACCCGATGGGTGGCGAATGCTGTCGGGCGACGAAACGGGTTGGCTGCTTGGCGACTACATCCTCTCCCAGGTCGAGCCGGGCCCCGTCATGGCCGCCACAGTGGTGGCGAGCTCGGTGGTCTCGTCCCGGATGCTCGCCGCCATCGCAGCCGAGCACGGGGCATGCCACGTTGAGACTCTGACCGGGTTCAAATGGCTGTCGCGCGCCGACGCCGACCTGCCCGCCTGCACGCTGGTCTACGCGTACGAAGAGGCGATCGGACATTGTGTCGACCCCGCATCAGTCCGCGACAAGGACGGCATCAGCGCCGCGGTGCTCATATGTGATCTGGCGGTCGCGCTGCGACATCGCGGCTTCACGCTGCTCGATGCGCTCGACGATCTGGCTCGCCGCCACGGTGTGCACACCACCACCGCGGTGTCACGACAGGTCGCCGATGCCGACGAGGCGACGGCGGTGATGGACCGGATTCGCAAGTCGCCACCGGATGTGCTCGCCGGTTTCGACGTGACGGCGACCGATCTGTTGCACGCGACGGGCCCCCTGCGCACCGACGCGGTAGTCCTATCGGGCGGCGACGGCGACACCACGGTACGGGTGGTCGTGCGGCCGTCGGGAACCGAGCCGAAAGTCAAGTCCTACATCGAGATTCGCTGCGGTGTCGTGGGTGAATTGAGCGACACGCGTTGGCGCGCCGCAACGCTATTGGCAGCGCTGAAGGACGCCGCGCAGCGGTGGTGACCGCTGCGCGCAAGATCAAGCCAGCTGACCCTGCAGTTCGCAGGCGTTCATACTCTCCGCGCTGGTCAACAACTCCAATCGTGCGAATCGGCTCGCGCTCCTGCTCACCAGGGACAGCCGGCCATCGCACAGAAAAGGCGCCGGGTACCTGACGAGCAAATCATCGGCCATCGAGTTACTCGTGCCGAGCAGCACGGCTTGACGTGCCCGCACATGGCGGATGCCGTCGGGAGTCTCGAGCATGACGCCGACGGGTTGGCCGTCGTTGAACAGCAAACGCTGAATCGCGCTCGAGCCGTGAATCTTGACCCCCCGCTCCTTGGCCATGTCTCGCAGCCACTGGCGCAGTGTCATCCCAGACTGGCGGGCGGGTCGGATCTCCGCGATCGCACCGGCTGTGATCGTCCTGCCATCCTGCATTCGCACCGGAGGCATCGGCAAGGGTGACAACCGGCTGAAAATCAGGCCGTACGGCGACGTCAGGCAATCGCGCGCCCATTGCGCCATCTCGTGGCCGTAGAAGGGTGGGACGGCGCCCCGCGGGTTGCCACCGGCGTCTTCGAAGGATTCGACGGAACCGATTGGTAGGTGACCCTGGGCGTGGGATCGGCGTGGGGCACCCAGGTCGTGGGTGAGCTCGTGGAGATAGGTAGCCGTCGGCGCGTCGAATTGCTCGACGCCCCAATGCCTCTGAATCACGGTAGCCCACGATTCGGAGCCGCTGACCTGCCCGCTCTGCGATGTCCGTCGACGTGGCTCAGCCACGAAGACGGACAGACCGGCGTCGGCCGCGGCAATGGCGGCGGCAAGGCCCGCACTTCCCGATCCAATACAGACGACGTCGACGAGTTCACTATTGAACATGGTCATGACCTCAATCGCGGCGCTCACGCCGCAATCGTTGGGTCCGACGTGCGCGCCCGCCTCGGCGCTAAATCTAGATGTTCCAAAGCCGGCTTGCTTGTGCACTTTCAGCAACGCTTCCCTCACTAGTCGAGCACTTGGCTGGCTACGCTGCCGCCGCATCGTTTTTTGAATCGAAACCGTGCGTCACATAATCAATAGCTAACGCGGAGGCTAACAGTCAGATGGTCCCGCCGCACTCCGTGTGACGCACGCCACACCCCAGTAGTCGGCCCGTCGGGCTGCGCCACAGAACCCCACGTCGCGACATATGCGAACCCCGGCCACGCCATCGACGCAATGCCGATGCATCGATGAACCGCCTGGGCGACCCGGATTTACGTGGGCGAATGTTGCCATCATCGATGAAGTTGACGTTCTCATACTGCTAGACGACGGGCGGCCGCCCACTGCAGGTTAGCCAGACCTAACGGCACACCCGTCACACGGGCACGGTTCCGCGAAGCCGCCGCCAGATCGCGGCGCCGCCTCTTAATTGACGGTGTCTGCCATTTTCAGCAAACCAGTCCTGGCATCAAGTTTCCACCCGCGAACGTCCTGTCCCAGAACTGGGAATCGCGAGCGGCCCGACTTGCAGCCAACTTTTTTCCCTTGGCCATGGTGGGGTCTCGCTAACGCCGACCGTGGCGCGTCGGCCATACAGCCCGAAGTGCTCAACCGCACTCAGCGCGGCCCGAACTGACGATCCCCTGCATCGCCGAGGCCGGGGACGATATAGGCGACATCGTTGAGTCGCTCGTCGATCGACGCCGTGAACAGGCGCAGATCCGGGGCCGCCTCTTCCAGGGCAGCGAGTCCCTCGGGGGCGACCACCACGCAGATCGCAGTAACGTCAACGACATTGCGGGCTTGCAGCAGTCCGATGGTGTGGGCCATCGAACCGCCGGTCGCCAGCATCGGGTCGAGGACCATCACCGGTTGAGTGCTCAGATCGTCGGGCAGCGACTCCAAATACGGTGTCGGTGCGTGTGTCTCCTCGTCGCGGGCGACGCCGACGAAGCCGACGCGCGCTTCCGGGATCAACGCATGCGCCTGGTCGACCATGCCCAGGCCGGCGCGCAGGACGGGCACGAGTAATGGCGGATTGGCCAGTCTGTAACCGGTCGTCTCCGCGAGGGGCGTGCGCACCGGGACGGTTTCGACGGCGGCGTCGCGGGTGGCCTCGTAGACCAGCATGAGGGTGAGGTCCCGAAGGGCTGCCCGGAATGCGGCGTTGTCGGTGGCGGCGTCGCGCAGTGTGGTCAGCCGCGCAGCGGCAAGCGGGTGGTCGACGACACGCACATCCATGGCCGCACATTAGTGGAACCGATGGCGGTCGGGAGCCGTCCTAAGCGCATGTTCGCCGATACCGATGCCATCCGTGCGCTGGGCTCCGCCAATTCGACTCATGCCGACGACCTCGCCGATATCGCCGCCGCCTTGTCGTCGCTGCCCGTTACTTCGGCTGGGTCGTCGCTCGGTCCGGTCGGCGCCCGGTTCCTGTCCGCGCTGACCGAGGCCGCCGCCGACGGGTCGCGTGCGGTGACCACGTTGCGCGAGCACCTCTTGATCTCCAGCACGACCGCGTACGCGGTTGCGTCCGCCTACGACTCGGTCGACAGCGCCACTGGCGTGCGCATCGCGGGCGTCTAGCTGTGCCCAGCGACCTGGTCACAGCCCTGGTGGCACCGCTGAAAGCGGTTCAGTCAATGGTGGGCCCGGGGTGGTCCGGGGATCGGACTGCCGATCCAGCGGCAGTGTTCGTCCGGGCACGCGACGCGCTCTCGGATCTATCGGCGGCGACGC
Organism: uncultured Actinomycetota bacterium; assembly: GCA_963721195.1. Classification (GTDB taxonomy): domain Bacteria; phylum Actinomycetota; class Actinomycetes; order Mycobacteriales; family Mycobacteriaceae; genus Mycobacterium. Next base: position 153,231 of record CAVRIH010000007.1, read on the forward strand.
GACAATCGTGGCTTCAGACCGACTGGACGGGCGCGGGAGCCGACGGCGCTGCCGACTTCGTGGCGAGGACGCTGGCGGCCATCGACGGCCTTGTCGATCGCGCCGATCAGATGAACGTGGCGGCGAGCGCTGCCAGTGCGGCAGTGGAACGTGCTCATATGCGGTTGCGCGAGATCGTCGACGGCTTCGAGTCGCGTGCTGCCGCGTTGGAACCGTTCCTGGACTCCCCGGAGATCGCCATATCGCTGAGGGCCGAGGCACAACGATCACTGGAAGAAGCGGTCGCCGTCGTCGAGGAACTTCAAGCCGAGCTCGACGGGCATACCGTGGCGCTCGCCCGTCCCGCGGCGCCCCCGCCTGCGTCAACAACACCGGCGGGCATCGGGTCGTCTGCGATGCCGTCGATGGGCTCGGGTCTGGGCGGCGGCGCACCGATTAGTCCGACGATGAGTCCAATGTCGAACGGAACCTCCAGCTCGGGGTTCGGTGACCTGGCGGAGCTTTTCAAGCCGGATACGCCCGCAGCGCTACCCGAAGCCGGCACCTTCGGAGATGGCGTCGCCATCCGGCTGCCCGACGGTACCAGTGTCACGGCGCCAAATGCGTTGGCGGCCAGTGCCGTCCGGCATGCCCTGACTCAGTTGGGTGTGCCATACGACTGGGGCGGCACGACGCCGGGTATCGGCCTGGACTGTAGCGGACTCACTCAGTGGGCTTATTCCGAAGCGGGACTGAATCTTCCGCGGCTGGCCCAGGAGCAGGACGTCGGTGCGCCTGTGCCAGCGGGCGATCTGCGCCCCGGCGACCTTGCCGTGTGGGACGGACACGTCGCAATGATCGTCGGTAACGGCACGATGATCGAAGCGGGTGATCCGGTGAAGCTGTCGTCGATCCGAACCGACAACGCGGGGCAAGGCTTTCAAGGATTCTGGCGACCGACGGCGTGAGCGCACACAGGGATATGAGAGCGAGGCGCGTCGAGCAGGTCGAGTGAAGTGGACACAAAAGCTGGCATCCGATCAAAGTAGCTGGGCCGGACACTCCTCCTGTGTGACGGAATTGCGCTAGATTTCGGAGCACTGCAGTAGCGTCAAGCCGAATTAATCGTCGGGAGCGAGAATGCGGGAACAATTGGTCCAACGGATCGAAGGCCCCACACGAGTCGACATTCCGCGTGCGAGCGGCGCCGACATCCCTGCTGCGCTGGAATTGCATCGCCGCGAGCAGCGTCCGCTTCTCCTGCAGGGCGCAGCCGCCGACTGGGCTGCAGTTAACCGCTGGGCTCCAGCATATTTGGCCGAGGTCGTCGGCGATATTGAGGTCAGGGCCAGCGTCGGGCTGCCGGATACCGAAGTGCCCTACAATCACTGGGCCGAGGAGTTCAGCAAATCGATGACTGTGCGTGAGTTCGTCGAGCTCATGGAGAGCGGAGACCGCTGCTACCTCGGCCAGGCCCCAATCCGTGAACTGCCGGGTCTCGAGCGCGACTTCGATTTCGCACCGCTCGCACCGCCCGATATCAAGGATGTGGTCCTCTGGATGGGCACAATCACGCGTTCGGGCATGCACTACGACAATGCCGACAACCTGTTCGCGCAGGTGTATGGAACCAAGCTCGCGATCCTCGCTGCGCCCGAGGAAGTTTACAACCTGCACCTCTTCCCGGATTCACACAGCAAAAGCCAGGTCGCGCCGGAGCATCCCGACCTCAAGGCCCACCCGCGCTTCGCGCGCGCCAAGCTGATGCAGGCCACGCTCAAGCCGGGCGACATGCTGTATTTTCCGCGTGGTTGGTGGCACTATTTCGCCTCGTCCGAGAGCTCAATCTCGCTAACCTGCTGGCACGCAGACCTGCTCACGCCGCGTCACGACCTGCAGGTGATGATGCGGATGCGCAACCCGAAAGTCTGGGCGCTGTTGGTGCGCGAATTCGCTGCACAGGCCATGCACCGCCCGCAGAACGAGCGGCTGTTCAGCCCGCCGTCGACCGGCCGGCTGCTGTATCAACTGGTATCGAGCATGTGGCCACGCCGCAAGAATTAGAGCGTTTCCACCGGCCTTGACGCACGCTCCGGCGATGCCAACGAAGGCGGGCAGCCAGCGCTTCGCCAAAAGTGCTGGGCCCGATTTGCTTTCGTCATACGGGAATCCTTGGCGGCGTGATCAGGAATCCCAGATCGGGCCGAACGCAGGTATCCCCCGCTGCTCCAACCCATGCACCACCTGCCAGGTAACGGTGCGGTTGGAGACGCAGATGACTGCCTCTGCACCCGATTCGACGTAGGCGGCATAGGCGAGTTGCAGCACATCGGGCTTGCCCTGTGCGCCCGTGTCCCAAATCAACGCATCGGGCTGGGCGGCTTCGATTTCGTCGACAAACGCGTCACCGTAGGTGCAGCGCGGATTCTTGGTCACCCAAACCAGCCGAGACGGAACTGTCGTGTCGAGTAGGTGTCCCAGCACGGGCCCGATGCCGCTGCCGGTGGCAACCAGCACAACCTTCGTGAACAACTTGCGCACGTTGGCCACTCCGACCGCAGGGATACCACGCACCCACACATGCGTCGGCGGTTGGTCGACGAGGGCGGAGGTCCAGTCGCCGGCGCGCGAGACCAACATCCGGTATCCGGTGTCCCCCGGCGCCCCTGGCACGTTGGCGAAGTGGTGCCACCCGACCAAGGGGCGAAGGCTGATCGGCCGTGTGGTGCCGATGGCCGGCGTCACGCCGTGATCGAGACGAAGAATCACCGCGTGCGACGAAGGGCGCTCGCAGCTGACCGGGACGCGGCGAAGGAGCAGCCACGGCCAAAGTGCCAACAGTGCGCTCAGCACGACAAGCCAGAAGGACGGCTCAGTCAGCAGGGCCGAGGCGAACGACTCATCGCCACAGTCGGCGTCGACGAACAACATGGTGTTGATCCACACCAGCACCAGCGCCGCCCAGCCGCAGAACCGATGGGTTACCTCGAAACGGTCGTGCTGTGCGGCGCGCAGTCGAGGCAGCGCCATCACGACCATGATCGTGAATGTCGTGGCGATCGTGGTTCCGAGGACCATGTGTGCGCGTGATGCTTCGCCGACACCGGAGAGTGCGTCGCGGATCATCGACACGACGAGAATCAGATACCACAGCGTCCCGGCAACTGCGGTGCCGACGTGCAAACCGCCGAGGTGGTAGTACTTTCCGAGCGCCCAGCGCACCCGCAGCGGCCACGACGTCGGCGGTCGGGTCACCAGCCATGCCAACCCATTGAGGATGTACTGCTGCCGAAACACCACGGCAGCAGCAAGATTCGTCTGCGCGGCCAATGCGACCGCGCCCAGGTCGGTGCCGTCCGACGTCCACCAGTTCGCGGCTGTGGCGCCGTAAACCGCCCAGCCGAGGTTGACCGCCATCACGAACACGACGAGGCGGTTGTAATGCATTGCGCGCGGGTGTTTGAGGATCCGCCGAATGGGCGGTAAGCGTGGCGCCATGGGCTCAGCGACGGAGGCGTCAGCAGTGCTGACGTCCGGCTTGGCGAGTAGCGGGGTAGACATTGCGGGGACGACCCTCGTCGGTGGATTGAGCTCTGGCGGTCGAGACCAGAATCTGTGCACCGGCTTGACGGATTCTGTACAAAAACTTGGAGGCCAGGTGAGCCCGATGTCGGAGCCTCGTCGGCTCCCATTCGGGCAGCGTGTCAGACTGCCCTCGAATCCCAATGGCTATTGTGTGCGCCATGGCTGCTGACATCGTGCCGATCCGGCTTGGGCTGACCAAGGGCGACCTCTACACGCTATGGGCGCCGCGGTGGCGCGACGAAGGCGACGAGTGGGAGGCGTTCCTCGGCAAGGACGAGGACCTCTATGCCTTCGAGACCGTGGCCGACCTGGTCGCGTTCGTCAGGACCAACAAAGACAACGACCTCACCGACCATCCCGCCTGGGAAAAGCTCACCGAGGCGAACGCGCACCGGCTGGACCCCAGCGAGGAGCGGCAATACGACGTCGTCGGCGTCCCGGAGCTGGCCGCCGAGAAACCCAGCGAGGAGACAGTGACGCAGCTGCATCGCTCGCTGGCCATCGCATCGTCGATCGGCTCGGTGTGTGAGCTCCCCGCGATCAGCAAGTTCTTCAACGGCAACCCCGGACTCGGCCAGTTGGGCGGAGGGGTCGAGGCGTTCGCAGGCCGCACCGGACGAAAGCGGTGGGCCGAGATCGAGTCGGCCATCGCCCGCAGCTGGGACAACGTGGTCGACGCCATCGATGAGCTCGTCACCACCCCCGACGTCGACGCGGCCGCATCGAAGAAGGCCGCCGACGAGCTCGCGGAAGCCGCCCCCGAACCGGAGGAGGCGGTCGTCGAGGAGGACGTCGAGGAGACCTCAGAAACCGAAGACGACGGCGATGTTCAAGAAACCGACGACCTCGAGGACCACGCCCATGGCGCGGTGCTCGGCAGTGACGACGACTTCTGGGTCAAGGTCGGCATCGACCCGGTGCGGATCATGACCACCGGCGCCACGTACTACACACTACGGTGCTATCTCGACGATCAGCCGGTCTTCCTGGGCCGCAACGGGCGAATCAGTGTGTTCGCATCCGAACGTGCGCTGGCGCGGTACCTGGCCGACGAGCACGACCACGACATTTCCAACCTCGCCACCTACGACGACATCCGCACGGCGGCCAACGACGGCTCACTACAGGTCAATGTCTCGGATGAGAATGTCTACGTGCTCACCGAGATCGTCGACTATCTTGCCGAAGGACCCGACGCGATCGACCGTGACCAGCTCGATCTGGCCGTCGAATTCCTCAGGGACGTCGGTGAATACGCCGAGGACACCGTGGTCGAAGAATCGCTCGACGCCGATCAGCCGCTGGGCAAGATCGTGTCGTACGTACTCGATCCGGACAAAGTTCGTCGCCCGACGCCGCCGTACGCCAAGGCGGTCGAACAGTGGGAGGCGCTGGAGGCCTTCGTCGAATCGCGCCTGCGGCCCGAATAGGGCTACAGCTCAGTCGCTTTGGGGTGACGAGGCTCGTAGAGGCCGAGCTCACCCCCGCCGGGAAGCCTGATGCTGGTCAGCAGGCCCCATCCCTCGTCGCTGACCGGACCACATATCACGCCCTTGGCGTTGAGGTGCTCGATGGTGGCGCTGACGTCGTCGCACATCAGGTACAGCTCGTGTGATCCGGTGTCCTCTGCCGGATGCACGGCCACCTCGGCCGGTGGCAGCTTGAAGATCAGCCAGCCGCCGCCCGCGTCGACGTGTGGATAGTCGAGCACATCGCGGAAGAAGGCACGATCGGCGTCGGCATCGCGGCTGTAGATGATGACGTGAGCCCCGGTGATCATGCTCAACCACGCTACGGTACGACTCCGCGATACATCCGGTAGTCGTCGGCGATGGACTCGAGAGGGTTTGCTTCATGACCGAAGGGGCAATCCAGACGAGCATGTACCACAAGCAACGGATGCTTGCCGCCGTTGCTGCCATGACCGTCTCGGCAGCACTGACATGTGCACCACCGGCGGTTGCTGCCCCGTGCCCGGATGTCGAGGTGGTGTTCGCGCGCGCCACGACCGAGCCGCCGGGAATCGGAGAAGTCGGACAGGCGTTCGTGGATTCGCTGCGCGCGCAAGAAAGTGGGCGATCGGTCGCGGTGTACGCCGTGAATTACCCGGCCAGCGAGGATTTCGAGAGTTCCGCCTCGGCCGGTGCGGTGGACGCCAACGCACATGTCCGGTCCGTGGCCGCCGACTGCCCCGACACCAGATTGGTGCTGGGTGGCTATTCCCAAGGCGCGCTGGTGATCGACTTGATCACCGCGGTCCCGGTATCGCTCGGAGGCTTCGCGCCCGCACCGCTTCCGCCTGATGTGGCCGACAACGTGGCAGCGGTCGCGGTTCTCGGAAACCCCGCCACACGTTATGTAGGGCTACCGCTCACCGCGGTGAGTCCCGAATACGGCTTGCGAACCATCGACCTCTGCGCGGCCGGCGACCCGATCTGCTCGCCCGCCGGGGGCATCGCAACGCCGTCTCGTGACGAGATGTTCTCTGCGCCACACCTTTCCTACGTTTCGTCCGGATTGGCAAGTCAGGCCGCCACTTTCGCGGCGGACCGGCTTTAGGAACTTACCCGATGAGAACAGCGAAGCGCGGCTTGATCACGTCGTCGATGATGGCCAGCCGCTCGTCGAACGAGATGAATGCCGACTTCATCGCATTGATGGTGAACCGCTGGAGATCGCTCCACCCGTAGCCGAACGCCTCGACGAGACGCAACATCTCGTGACTCATCGTCGTATCGCTCATCAATCGGTTGTCGGTGTTTACGGTGACCCGGAACCGCAGCCGGGCGAGCAGATCGAACGGATGCTCGGCGATGCTGTCGACCGCTCCGGTCTGCACGTTCGACGAAGGGCACATCTCGAAGGGAATCCGCTTGTCCCGCAGCAGTGCGGCCAGCCGTCCGAGCTTCGGGGCGCCGTCCGCACCGACGGCGATGTCGTCGACGATTCGCACTCCGTGACCGAGACGGTCCGCGCCGCAGAATGCGATGGCCTCGTGAATGGACGGCAGCCCGAAGGCCTCGCCGGCGTGAATGGTGAAGCGGGCATTGTTGTCTCGCATGCATTCGAATGCGTCCAGATGCCGGGTCGGCGGATAGCCGGCCTCCGCCCCGGCGATGTCGAATCCGACCACGCCCCGGTCGCGGAACCGGATCGCCAGCTCTGCGATCTCTAGTGACCGCGCCTGATGCCGCATCGCCGTGACCAGGCATCGCACCGTGATGGACCGGCCCTCGGCGCTGGCAGCCTTCTCACCGTCGGCGAATCCGGCGAGAACGGCGTCGACGACCGCGTCCAGGGACAGGCCGGCGTCGATGTGTAGCTCGGGCGCGAACCGGATCTCGGCGTACACCACGTTGTCAGCCGCAAGGTCCTCGACGCACTCATAGGCCACCCGGTGCAGGGATTCGGGTGTCTGCATCACGCCGACGGTGTGCGCGAACGGCTCCAGATAGCGCACCAGCGATCCGCTGTGCGCCGCGGTGCGGAAGAAGGACGCCAGCGCGTCGACGTCGGTGGCGGGCAGGTCGCCGTAGCCGTTCGCTTCGGCCAACTCGAGCACGGTCGCCGGTCGCAGCCCGCCGTCGAGATGGTCGTGCAGCAGCGCCTTGGGCGCCTGCCGGATCGCCTCCAACGTCAACGGCGTGGTCATCTCAATCTCCGCTCGTGATCCGGTCGATGATCAACGGTCGCTGCGCAGGAGCCTCGTCCCCGATGCTCCAGCCGCCGTCCAACTCGGCCATCGCGGCTCCGAACCGTTCCGGTGTCTCGGTACTGAGGGTGAACAGCGCCTGACCGGCCGTGACGGGCTCGCCGGGACGGCGGTGGATCAGCACGCCGGCGCCTGACTGCACTTTCTCACCAGGGACAGAGCGGCCCGCGCCGAGCCGCCACACCGCCAGTCCAACCGCCATCGCGTCGATATCACCCATCGTGCCATCGCGAGGCGCCGTGATGGTTTCGACCGGCGTGTCAATCGGCAACGGCCGGGCCAAGTCGCCGCCCTGAGCCGCGACCAGCTCCCGGAATCGGTCCATCGCCGAGCCGTCCTGCGAGCGTCGACGCCGGGTCGGTGCCGTCGACGCCCGCGGCGTCGAGCATCTCTGCTGCCAGCGCCAGCGTCAGCTCTACGACGTCTGCCGGGCCGCCGCCGGCCAGCACCTCCAGCGATTCGGCGACCTCGACCGCATTGCCCACCGCACGCCCCAGCGGCGTCGACATGTCGGTCAACAGCGCGCGGGTCACCAGCCCGGCCTCGACTCCGAGCTCGACCATGGTGCGGGCCAACTCACGGGACTCGGCCTCCGTCTTGAGGAAGGCGCCGGCTCCGACCTTGCAGTCCAACACCAACGCGCGGGTGCCCTCGGCGATCTTCTTGCTCATCACCGAGCTGGCGATCAACGGCAGCGACTCGGTGGTGCCGGTGACGTCGCGCAGCGCATAGATCTTGCGGTCGGCAGGCGCCAGCTCGCCGGCCGCGAAGATGGCCGCTCCCAGATCGCGAAGTTGTTGGCGGATATGGTTTCTCGACAATTCTGCGGTGAACCCCGGGATCGACTCCAGCTTGTCGAGTGTCCCGCCGGTGTGCCCGAGTCCGCGGCCTGCGGCCTGCGGAACCGCACCGCCGCACGCCATGATGACCGGCACCAACGGGATGGTGATCTTGTCGCCGACGCCGCCGGTGGAATGCTTGTCCACCAACGCCAGTGGCTTGCCGTCGCGCCGCAGATGAGAAAAGTCCATCCGCTGCCCCGATGCCACCATGGCGGCTGTCCACCTGGCGGTCTCGGCACTGGTCATGCCGCGTAGGAAGATCGCCATCAGCAGCGCCGACATCTGTTCGTCGGCCACCCGGCCGTGTGTGTAGGCGTCGATCACCCAGTCGATTGCGGCATCGGACAGCACACCGCCGTCGCGCTTGGTCCGAATCACCGTTGGCGCGTCGAATGTGAACTGCATCACCGGATTACGGTACTTCTTCGTGGGGGCCCTCACGACGGGCCAGATCCTGCGGCCCGAACGCGTCTGGCAGCAACTCACCCAGCGCCCGCGGCCCCAGCGGATGATCGATCAGCAGTCCCGGGCCGCCGTGCTCCAGCAATACCTGCCTGCACCGGCCGCACGGCATCAACACCTCGCCGGCGATATCCACACACGACAAGGCGATCAACCTGCCACCGCCGCCGGAATAGAGGGCGCAGACCACTGAACACTCGGCACAGAGACCTAGGCCATATGAGACATTCTCCACATTGCAGCCGGACACCATCCGGTGGTCGTCGACCAGCGCGGCAGCCCCGACCGAGAAGCCCGAATACGGCGCATAGGCATGGGAGGCAGCCTCAGTCGCCTTGTGCCGCAACATTTTCCAATCGATTTCGGACGTCATGTCAACCCCTTCGGACCGATTCTGAATGCATTCCGAAGCTCCCGTTCCGCAGCACGCCCAGTGAGGAAGGTAACCCTAAGTTTTACCGTTTTGCGTGCGCCGACGGCTAAACGGTAGTTCGTTTAGCAGTACAACTGGGATTAGAGTCGCCCCGAGGTTTGGGGCAGTGGTCCACGCCGACAGCCTGCAGGACCCCCGCCCCGAGCGTCCACCGTAGGCGTTGGAGGCCAGATGAGTACTCAGACTGCCGGGCAGTCGCCCGGGAGCACGGCGGTGCCGGCTCCGCGATCCGAACCGTCGCGCAGACGCACCCTCTACCGCGGTGACCCCGGGATGTGGTCATGGGTGCTGCACCGCATCACCGGTGCCACCATCTTCTTCTTCCTGTTCGTCCATGTGCTCGACACGGCGCTCGTGCGGGTCAGCCCGCAGGCGTACAACGAGGTCATCGAGACCTACAAGACGCCGATCGTCGGACTGATGGAGATCGGCCTCGTGGTCGCCGTGCTGTATCACGCCCTCAACGGCATCCGGGTGATCCTGATCGACTTCTGGCAGAAGGGGCCCCGATACCAGCGCCAGATGCTGTGGGTCGTCATCGGCATCTTCCTCGCCGTCTTCATCCCAGCGCTCGGCATGATCGGCATGCACATGGTGGAGCGGTTCCTGTGACCGGGCCATCGGGCGCCTGGACGCCTCATCACAAGGAGGGCCGCATCGCCCCGGTGTTGGAGAAGGAGTACGACCGCCCCGCCAGCCTCGACCATCCCCGCGCCCCCCGGCGCCCGCGGGGCATCCCCTACTTCGAGAAGTACGCGTGGCTGTTCATGCGGTTCTCCGGCGTCGCATTGGTGTTCTTGGCGCTCGGCCACCTGTTCATCATGCTGATCTGGGACGGCGGGGTATACCGCATCGACTTCAACTACGTCGCGCAGCGCTGGGCGTCGCCGTTCTGGCAGATCTGGGACATGGCCCTGCTGTGGCTGGCGATGATTCACGGCGCCAACGGCATGCGCACGATCATCGGCGACTACGCCCGCAAGAACACCACGAAGTTCTATCTGAACTCGCTGCTGTTGCTGGCGACCGGCTTCACCCTGGTGTTGGGCAGCTATGTGCTCGTCACCTTCGACGCGAGCATCTCGTAACGGGAGTGCGACAAATGATTCAGGAACATCGGTACGACGTGGTGATCGTCGGTGCAGGCGGCGCGGGAATGCGGGCCGCCGTCGAGGCGGGGCCACGAGCTCGGACCGCGGTGCTGACGAAGCTGTACCCGACCCGCAGCCACACCGGCGCGGCGCAGGGCGGCATGTGCGCGGCACTGGCCAATGTCGAAGAGGACAACTGGGAGTGGCACACCTTCGACACCGTCAAGGGCGGCGACTACCTGGCCGACCAGGACGCCGTCGAGATCATGTGCAAGGAAGCCATCGACGCGGTGCTGGACCTCGAGAAGATGGGCATGCCGTTCAACCGCACCCCGGAGGGACGCATCGATCAGCGCCGGTTCGGCGGGCACACCCGCGATCACGGCAAGGCACCGGTGCGCCGGGCCTGCTATGCCGCCGACCGCACCGGCCACATGATCCTGCAGACGCTGTACCAGAACTGCGTCAAGCACGACGTCGAGTTCTTCAACGAGTATTACGCGCTGGACATCGCGATCACCGAGACACAGTCCGGCCCCGTCGCCACCGGGGTGATCGCCTACGAGCTCGCGACCGGCGACATCCACGTCTTCCACGCCAAGGCGATCGTGTTCGCCACCGGCGGCTCGGGTCGGATGTACAAGACCACCTCCAACGCGCACACCCTGACCGGTGACGGCCTCGGCATCGTGTTCCGCAAGGGACTTCCGTTGGAGGACATGGAGTTTCACCAGTTCCACCCGACGGGTCTGGCCGGCCTGGGCATCCTCATCTCCGAGGCGGTGCGCGGTGAGGGCGGTCGGCTGCTCAACGGTGACGGCGAGCGCTTCATGGAGCGCTACGCGCCGACGATCGTCGACCTGGCGCCGCGCGACATCGTCGCCCGCTCGATGGTGCTCGAGGTGCTCGAGGGTCGCGGCGCGGGCCCCAACAAGGACTACGTCTACATCGACGTGCGGCACCTCGGCGCGGACGTGCTCGAGGCCAAGCTGCCCGACATCACCGAGTTCGCCCGCACCTACCTGGGTGTCGACCCCGTCACCGAGCTGGTGCCGGTCTACCCGACGTGCCACTACGTCATGGGCGGCATCCCCACGACCATCAGCGGACAGGTGCTGCGCGACAACACCACTCCACTGCCCGGTCTGTACGCGGCGGGTGAATGCGCGTGCGTCTCGGTGCACGGTGCCAACCGGCTGGGCACCAACTCGCTGCTGGACATCAACGTGTTCGGCCGTCGCGCTGGAATCGCCGCGGCCAACTACGCGCTGGGCCACGACCACGTCGACCTCCCTGCGGATCCGGCGGGCATGGTGGTCAGCTGGGTCGGCGACATTCTGAGCGAACACGGCAACGAGCGCGTGGCCGACATCCGCGGCGCGCTGCAGCAGTCGATGGACAACAACGCCGCGGTGTTCCGCACCGAGGAGACGCTCAAGCAGGCGCTCACCGACATCCACGCGCTCAAGGAGCGCTATTCCCGAATCACCGTGCACGACAAGGGAAAGCGCTACAACAGCGACTTGCTCGAGGCGATCGAACTGGGTTTCCTGCTGGAGTTGGCAGAGGTGACCGTCGTCGGTGCGCTCAACCGCAAGGAGTCGCGCGGCGGACACGCGCGCGAGGACTACCCCAACCGCGACGACACCAACTACATGCGCCACACCATGGCTTACAAGGAGGGCACCGATCTGCTGAGCGACGTCCGGCTGGACTACAAGCCGGTGGTGCAGACCCGCTACGAGCCGATGGAACGGAAGTACTGAGATGAGCGCACCCACCATCGAAGCCCCCGAAGCCGGCGACCAGCCGCTGCCGCCCGTCCCCGAGGGCGCGGTCATGGTGACGCTGAAGATCGCCCGCTTCAACCCGGAGCACCCGGATTCCGCGGGGTGGCAGAGCTTTCGAGTCCCGTGCCTGCCCACCGACCGGCTGCTGAACCTGCTGCACTACGTGAAGTGGTATCTGGACGGCACGCTGACGTTCCGTCGTTCGTGTGCGCACGGCGTCTGCGGTTCAGATGCCATGCGTATCAACGGTGTCAATCGCCTTGCGTGCAAGGTCTTGATGCGCGACCTGCTGCCCAAGAAGGCCGGCAAGCAACTCACCATCACCATCGAACCCATCCGCGGCCTGCCCGTCGAGAAGGACCTCGTGGTGAACATGGAACCGTTCTTCGACGCCTACCGCGCGATCAAGCCGTACCTGATGACCACCGGCAACGAGCCGACGCGGGAACGCATCCAGAGCCAGACCGACCGTCACCGCTACGACGACACCACCAAGTGCATCCTGTGTGCGTGCTGCACCACCAGTTGCCCGGTGTACTGGAGCGAGGGCAGCTACTTCGGGCCGGCCGCGATCGTCAACGCCCACCGGTTCATCTTCGACAGCCGTGACGAGGGGGCCGCCGAGCGCCTCGACATCCTCAACGAGGTCGACGGGGTGTGGCGCTGCCGCACGACGTTCAACTGCACGGAATCGTGTCCGCGTGGCATCCAGGTCACGCAGGCCATCCAGGAGGTCAAGCGCGCGTTGATGTTCGCGCGCTGAAACGCGTACGCCGAAACTGAGCTTGTGCAGCGAAAATAGGCAGGGACGCCTGCACAAGCTCAGTTACGCGGCGAGGCTAGATGACCCACACCGGGATGAAGATCCCGTGCAGCCAGAAGCCGAAGACCGCGATGTGCGGGTGCCATACCGGGTAGACCCGGTATCCCCAGTAGTCGATCCACTGTGGTGGATGCCCGCGCCAGTACACCGGCGGCGGCGGGCCCCAGCCCCACGGCGGGCGGTCGTCGTTGCGCCACTTGTTGACGCGCCACCAATGGTTCCAGTCGTTGTCGTTCCAGCGCTTCCACTCCTGCCGGTCCTCCCAGCCCCTCCACTCAAGTTCGGGCTGGACGACGACGGGCCGGTTCCAGTCGTTGCCGCGTCCGTCGTTATCGACCCACTCGTCGCGGTCGCTCCCGCCCCGGCCCGGGTCGGCACTGGCCGGCACGCCGCCGGTACCTACTGCCGCACCTGCAAGAACCGCGACGGCCGCGCCGCAGCACAGGGCTTTCCTGACATGCATCGCACTTACTCCTCGTCTCCCCGACTCCAATCAGGAAACTGAGAAGGTCAACTCCCGCGCGTCCGCCACATCTGGCCTGGACAGACTTGATCTATCTCACAAGAGATATCGGCCGACGACCTTGCCGCCGTTACGCGCGCCGCCACACCGGTCGGTCACACAATGACGGGCTGCCTCGTCTAACTCATATGACAAGCACATCGCGCATCGAGCCGGTATCCCCGAAGCACGCCTCGCTGATGACCAAGCTCTTCTACCGGGTCGCCAAACGCAAGTTCGGCGAGGTGCCCGAACCGTTCGCCGTGGCCGCACATCATCCGCGGTTGATGCTGGCCAACGTGGTGCACGAGGGCATGCTGGGGTCGGCGTCGAAGAAGCTGCCCAAGAACGTGCTCGAGCTGGCGGTGTTCTGGACCGCGCGCACCGTCGGGTGCTCGTGGTGTGTCGACTTCGGTTCGATGCTGCAGCGCCTCGACGGACTCGACATCGACCGGCTCAAGCAGATCGACGATTACGCCACCTCCGCGCTTTTCAACGACGACGAACGGGCCGCCATCGCCTTGGCCGACGCGATGACCAAGGACCCGCACACCATCACCGACGACCAGGTCGACGATCTCAAGCGCCGCTTCGGCGACGACGGCGTGATCGAGCTGACCTACCAGATCGGGGTCGAGAACATGCGGGCGCGGATGTACTCCGCACTGGGCATCACCGAGCAGGGTTTCAACTCCGGCGACGCCTGCCGGGTGCCCTGGGCAGAAACGCCTACCGAGGAGACGCCTCGGGCGTGATCTCGATGTAGGCGGTGTCGATGCCGAACGCAGCGCTGCCCTTGTCCAAGCTGCGCTCGAAAACCTTCATCGGCAGACTCCAGTTCGACGCGATGACGTCCTCGGCGTGAGCACGTTCGGATTCCGGCAAAATCCTGGCGACGCCGGCGACCGCCTGCCCCTTGGGTTCTCCGCGAAGACTGCACGGCACCACGACAACTCGCGGATTGTTACGCAACCGCTTGACCTTGCCGGTGGACGCGTCGGTCCGGACGTAGAGCTTGCCGTCGGCCACGCCGTGGTTGATCGGGCTCGGCATCGCTTCTCCAGAACGCTTGAAGGTGATGAGCACGATTTGGCGCGTCTTGTCGAAGCCGGTGAAGTCGGTACCCGTGGGCGCGCCGACGTCGAACGCGCCGCGGTGACGCACCTTGTCCATCCCGCGGAACATCAATGTGCTCATCTTTTTGGTGAAGTTATCGGCCACGCGGGCTCTCCAATCTGGCCTTGGCCCGGTCGATTTCATCGTCGACGGCCGTCTGCAGCCTCCGCTTCAGGATCGGCTCGACGAACCAGCGCATCGGTGCCGGCAGGGTCAAATCGATGGTGCGCGTCACGACTGTCGCGCCATCGACCGCCTCACACACAAAGCTCGCCGTGAAACTCGACACCCGATTGCCGATCTTGTTGTGCGGCAAGGGCGCATTGGTGATATCGATGCGCTTGCCGGGCGTCAACTCAACCCGTTGCACGAGTTTGGGAGATGGTATGGGCAGGCCAGGAAGTTTCGGGCGGAACCGAAACTCGAGGACGTTTCCGGTCCGGCGAGACCAGTAGATCGGCCATATTTTGTCGTCGACCTCGGCGTAGCGCTCGATGTCCATTACCAGTGCCAGAAAATCGTCCGGCGTGCAATGAATAGTTCGGGTCGTCTGTGCGCGCGCCATGGTGAGAGAGTAGTCTCTCACCATGGCCATGTCCACCATTCCCATGCGCGAGCGGCTGGTGCGGGAAGCGACGCGCCTCTTTTCCGAACGGGGCTACGGCACGACGTCGGTCGCCGACATTCAGCTCGCGTGTGGCCTTACCGGTGGATCGGGAGCGCTCTACAAGCACTTCCCGTCGAAGCGGGCACTGTTGGAGGCCGTCGTCCGCCGACATCTGGACAGCCTGTCCGCCGGTGCACACGACGTCGCCGGCAGTGCCGCACAGAATCCGCGAGCATTTTTGCGCATCGTCGGCGACTCCGTGTTGTCCGCAATCGAACGCGATCGCGATCTGCTGCGGATCATCTTCCGTGACCTCGATGCGTTTCCCGACTTGTTGGAGGAGATCTGGCGAGGCGTTCTGGACAACCTGTACCGCAGCCTGGCCCTCTGGGTGGAACGCGAGTGCGACGCCGGGCGGGTCAGCGTCGACGATCCGGCCGCCACGGCGTCGGTGTTGCTCGCGTCGCTCACCTACTACCAGATTCTCGACTCGCTGATCGGTCGCACGCCTGGCGGAATCGACCGTGACCGTTATCTCAATGCGTGGGTTGAGCACGCCGTCGCGAGTCTGCGAACTACTGATTCTGACGACGCCGACGAGCGCTCGCGCGAGGAGAATCTGACCTGAGCGGCGAGCCGGTGAACTTGTCGGGATTGGCGATATCCCAGATGGCGCAGACCTTTCCGTCGCGCACCGTCATCGCCGTGACGCGCGGCATCACCTCCGGATAGCCGTCGCTGGCCGGCGAGCCGGCGAGGTAGCTGCCCAGCTGGCCATTGATGTTCGCCAACTGGCTCGACGACAGGAACCCCGGCCCATAACGGGAAGCCAGCCCGAACAGGAAGCGCGCCACCTTGTCCGGACCGTGGATGACCCGCGCGGCCGTGGGCGCCTTGCGATTCGAGTCACCGGTGAATGTCACCTCCGGATGTAGCAGGCGCACAACGGCTTCCATGTCACCCGCGGCGAGCGCCAGCATCAGCGCACCGGCCACCTCGTTGTGCATTTCGTCGGTGACCGCGGGCGGCGCCATCGCCACCGCCCGTCGTGCTCGCGATGCCAATTGACGCGCGGCGGCATCGCTGATCCCGAGCACCGAGGCGATCTCACCGAACGGCACGGCGAACCCGTCATGCAGCACGAACGCCACCCGTTGATCGGGGTTCAGCCGCTCGAGCACCACCATCGCTGCGAACCGCGCGTCCTCTGCTGCCACCACCGCGGCCAGCGGATCGTCGCCGTCCAGCGGGGTCACGACCGGCTCCGGCAGCCATTCCCCGTAGTACGTCTCGCGCCGGTGCGAAGCCGAGCGCAGCCGATCAAGGGCCAGCCTGCTGACCACCGTCGTCAACCAGGCCCGCAGATCGGTGATCTCATCGGAGTCCGATCGGTCCCACCGCAGCCACGCGTCCTGGACGACGTCCTCTGCGTCGGCGACGGTTCCGGTCAATCGGTACGCGACGGACAGCAGGTGCGGCCGCAACTCCTCGAACTCGTCGACCCGCGTACTTCCCGAAAGCCCGGTCATTAACCCAGTCTAGAACCGCCCAAATGTGACTGATTTCGTTGCGATGTAGCCGGTATGAGCCGATTACCGAGTTGAACCCACGCAGAAACCACGTGAACCGTATATTGCCGCACATGGCAATCAAGGAACCCGACGCCCCCGTCGTCGGTGACAAGGGACTGCAGGCGGGCGCTCTCGGCCTCGTCGGCAACATCGTCATCGGTCTCGCCGCCGTGGCTCCCGCTTACAGCCTGGCCGCCACGCTGGGCTACGTCGTCCTCGCGGTCGGCGAGAAGGCACCGTCGATGTTCTTGCTCGCGTTCATTCCGATGCTGCTTGTCGCGTTCGCCTACAAGGAGCTGTCCCAGGACACCCCGGACTGTGGCACCACGTTCACGTGGAGCACCAAGGCGTTCGGGCCGTGGATCGGATGGATCGGCGGCTGGGGCCTGGCTGTGTCGGCGATCATCGTGCTGGCCAACGTGGCCGAGGTTGCGGCGACGTATCTGTTCTATTTCCTCGGCCTCGACGATCTCGCCGAGAACATTCTTGCCAAGGTGCTGCTCGGCTCGTTCTTCATCGTCGCCATGACGCTGATAAGTGCGCGCGGAATCGTGGTGTCCGAGCGGTTTCAGAACGTGTTGATCGCCATCCAGTTCGGCGTGTTGGTCATCGTCAGCATCATCGCGCTGGTGCGTGTGTTCTCCAACACCGCGGGGGCGCAGGCGATCATGCCCCAGTTGTCCTGGGTGTGGCCGAGCGGTCTGGACGTGTCCTCGATCGCACAGGCGATCATCTTGTGCATCTTCATCTACTGGGGCTGGGACGCTTGTCTGGCGGTCGGCGAGGAAACCAAGGACCCCGGCCGCACGCCCGGCATAGCCGCGGTGATCACCACGCTGATCCTGGTGTGCACATACGTGCTCGTCGCCTATGCGGTGCAGTCGTTCTCCGGCTTCAGCGACGTGGGCATCGGATTGAACAACCCGATGAACACCGACGACGTGCTGACCGTGCTGGGCAAACCGGTCGCAGGATCGATCGCGGCCTCCCTGCTGTTGCTCACCGTCTCGGTCTCGGCGCTGTCGTCGACCCAGACGACCATCCTGCCCACCGCGCGCGGCACGCTGTCGATGGCGGTGTACGAGGCCATTCCCAAGCGGTTCTCCCGTGTGCATCCGCGATACATGACCCCGGCCTTCGGCACCATCGTGATGGGGCTGGCGGCGCTGTTCTTCTACCTGCTGCTGACGTTCCTGTCGGAGAACGCACTCGCCGATTCGGTGGCATCTCTTGGGCTTGCGGTCGCGTTCTACTACGGCATCACCGCGTTCGCCTGCGTCTGGTACTTCCGCAGGACCTTGTTCTCCTCGGCTCGAAACCTGTTCTTCCGCGGGATCTTCCCGCTGCTCGGCGGGCTGGCGATGGCCGCGGCATTCTTCATCAGCGCCAAGGACATGATCGCACCGGACTACGGCTACACCGCCTTTGGATCGATCGGCGGCGTCTTCGTGCTCGGTGTCGGCATGCTTGTGCTCGGCATCCCGCTGATGCTGTTGTGCTTCGCATTTGGCACCAAACGGTTCTTCCGCGGTGAGACTCTCACCGCCGAAACCGAAGTCAAGGTTCGCGACGTTTACTAGGGCAGGCGGCAAATGAAAGTGCAGGACAAGCAATGCATCTGACAGTCGGATACCTGGCCACCAGCACCGGAGACGACGGCGCCGCACTGGCGGTCGCGCTCGCCAAGACCTTCGACGCCGATGTCGACGTCGTCCTCGTTGTGCGGCAAGAACTTCCGGACGGCCATCCCGGGCGAGCCGAGTATCAGCAACTGCTCATCGAACGTGGCGAGGAATGGATCTCCCGCGCGATCGACCGCCTCACCGCCAACGGTGTCAGCGCATCGTCCACCGTGTTGGTCGGGGAGTCTTTCGCCGAATCGCTTGTCGGCTTCGCCGAACAGAAGGATTCGGACCTCATAGTGGTCGGTGGCGCCCGCGACGGGTTCTTCGGCGGCCATACCATCGGACCGGTAACGGGCGCCCTGCTGCACTCCTCACCGATTCCGGTGGCGCTGGCTCCGCGTGGATACGCCGACGACCCCGACGATGCCCTCGCCGCAGTGACGGCCGCTGTACCGACTCGTCCCGGAGACGACAACCCGCTACCGTTCGCGATCACCCTCGCCAGCGCCGCCGGCCTCGCCATCCGGATGCTGTCGCTGGTGTCCGCCGAGAACCTCGCCGAAGCTGACAGCGCGCGCGAGGTGCGCCAGCTTCAAGTTGCGGCCGCTCAGGAGAATCTCGCGGTCGCGGCGCGGGCACTTCCGGACGCGCCCGAGATCAAATCGCTTGTCGCCGACGGCATGACGCTGGAATCCGCCCTCAAGAAGCTCAGGTGGGACGACGGGGACTTGCTGGTCGTCGGTTCCAGCAGGTTCGCCGCGCCACGGCGAATCTTCCTGGGCTCCACGGCCGCGCGCATCCTGGCCGGCGTCGACGTCCCGGTGGTAGTGGTCCCGAAGGCCGAGTAGTCGAATACTCGTCGCCGGATGGCCAACCAGTGGGATTGTTGTAACTGGTGCCTATCCAGCAAAGGATCAGCGATGTCTACCGCTATGCACACAGAGGTTCTTCCCCGCTCGTTCACGGCCGCCACCGTTTGCGAGGCCTTTCAGACCACGGCAGCAGAACGGCCTGACACGGTGGCGCTGCGGACACCAGGCGGCGGCGTCGAAATCACCTGGGCGCAGTACGCGGAGCGCGTGCGGCGGATCGCGGGCGGGCTCGCCGCGCTTGGCATGGGCCGCGGCGACACCGTCGCATTGATGATGACCAATCGACCCGAGTTCAACCTTGTCGACACCGCCGCGATGCACCTGGGCGCCACACCATTCTCGATCTACAACACCTCAGCACCCGAACAGATCAGCTACCTGTTCTCGAACGCCGACAACAGGGTGGTCGTCTGCGAGCGCCAGTTCCTCGACGCCATCCGCGCTGCGGACGCTGCACTCGTCGAGCACGTGGTCGTGATTGACGACGACGTTGACGGCACGTTCACACTGGCCGATCTCGAAGCCGCATGTCCTGGCGACTTCGACTTCGACGGTGCATGGCGAGCCGTGGAGCCGGAGGACGTGCTGACGATCATCTACACGTCCGGCACCACCGGGCCGCCGAAAGGCGTCCAGCTGACGCATGCCTCGATCATGGCCGAAAACCGAGGCTTCGCCGCGGTCATGCCACTTCCGGCGTTCGGACGCTTTACCTCCTATCTCCCGTCGGCTCACATCGGGGACCGAGGAATCACGCACTACTACGCCAGCATCATGTTCGGCGCAACGGTCACCGCAGTCGCGGACATCCGGCAAGTGGTCGGCGCGTTGCCCGAGATCCGCCCGAGCGCGTGGGGCGCGGTCCCGCGCATCTGGGAGAAGATCAAGGCGGCCCTCGAAGCCAAGGGAATCGCCGACCCGAGTGTCCTTCCGGATGAGGTGAAGGCGGGCATCCGGGCGCAGCTCGGGCTCGACCAGGCGCAGTGGCTCATCTGCGCCGCGGCGCCGATCCCACGGCAGGTGCTGGAGTATTTCGCCGCACTCGGGCTGCCCGTCTGCGAGGCCTGGGGCATGTCGGAACTGTCCTGCTTCGCCACGATCAACCCGTCCGACGACAACCGCATCGGCACGGTGGGCAAGGCGATCCCCGGCGTAGAGCTCAAGCTGCTCGACGACGGGGAGCTGCTGGCGCGCGGGCCGATCGTGATGAAGGGGTACCGCAAGGATCCGGCGAAGACAGCGGAGGCGCTTGATGCCGACGGCTGGATGCACACGGGCGATGTCGCGACGATCGACGACGACGGCTATGTGACGATCATCGACCGCAAGAAGGAGCTGATCATCAATGCGGCCGGCAAGAACATGTCGCCCGCCAACATCGAGCAGAAGCTGAAGTCGTCGAGTCCGCTTATCGGGCAGGCGATCTGCATCGGCGATATGCGACCCTACAACGTCGCACTGCTGGTACTCGATCCCGATATATGTGCGCAATGGGCCCAAGAGCATGGCCTCGCCGACGCCTCGGCCGCGGTATTGGCACAGGATCGGAGCGTGCACGCCGAGGTGGCCCGCGGCGTCGAGGTCGCCAATTCGCAGCTGTCGCGCGTGGAGCAAATCAAGCGGTTCACGATCCTGTCAGTCGACTGGGAGCCGGGCGGCGAGGAGCTGACGCCGACGTTGAAGCTCAAGCGCAAGCCCATCCACGCCAAGTACACGCCAGAGATCGACGCACTCTACGCGGGCTGATAGCAGGACTGGGCGCCGAACGTTCCTTACCGCTCGAAAAATCTCGGAAATCTCGGGCGGTACGGAACGTTCGGCGGGTCAGCGCTTGGTGAATATCGTTCGGTGCCAATCCTTTTCGGCCGTGCCGGTGATGTCGCTCATCACGTGCTTGATCGTGAGGTACTCCTCGAGCGAGTAGTCGCTCATGTCCTTGCCGAATCCTGAAGCACCCATGCCGCCGTGCGGCATCTCGCTGATGATCGGGATGTGGTCGTTGATCCACACACACCCGGCGTTGATCTCCCGCGACGCACGTTGTGCCCGATACACATCGCGGGTCCACGCCGATGCCGCCAAACCGAACGCGGTGTCGTTGGCCTGCCGCAGCGCGTCGTCGTCATCGGTGAACGACCGCACTGTCAACACTGGGCCGAAGATCTCGTCGCGGTAGATCTCGGAGGCCTCGTCGACATCGGCGACGAGCGTCGGCAGGTAAAAAGAGCCCGGCAGATCCGGTGCGCTCCCACCGGTGACGACGCGGCCGCCCTGACCGGGCGCACGCTCCACCATGCCTGCGACCTTGGCGCGGTGCGCCATGGAAATCAGCGGACCCAGGTCGGTGTTGGGATCCTGCGGGTCGCCGACCACCACCTTGCTCATCACCTCCGCGACTCCGGCGACGAAGTCGTCGTAGAGATCGCGCGCCACGATCGCTCGTGTCGCGGCCGTGCAGTCCTGCCCGGTGTTGATCAGTGACCCTGCGACCGCGCCCTGGATTGCGGCATTCAAATCCGCGTCATCGAAAACCACGAAGGGTGCCTTGCCTCCCAACTCCAGCTGCGTGCGGTGACCATGCACGGCGGCCGCGGCCATCACCTTGCGGCCCACCGGCGTGGAGCCTGTGAACGTCACCACGTCGACATCGGGGTGCCCGGCCAGCGTGGTGCCCACATCGCCGCCCGCTCCCGTGACGACGTTGAAGACTCCGTCGGGCAGACCCGCCTCGGTGGCCAATCGCGCGAGCGTCAGCGTGGTAAGCGGTGTCAGCTCCGCGGGTTTGATCACGACGCTGCACCCGGCGGCCAACGCAGGCAGCACCTTCCACACCGCCATCTGCAGCGGGTAGTTCCACGGCGTGATCGTCGCGACGACGCCGACGGCTTCGCGCCGGATGCTCGACGTGTGATCGCCCGAGTACTCGGCCGTGGCCTTGCCCTCGAGATGGCGCGCCGCACCCGAGAAGAACGAGATGTTGTCGATGCTGCCCGGCACGTCGAACTCTCCTGCCAACCGCACCGGCTTGCCCGTCTGGCTGACCTCCTCGGCGATGATCTGCTCGGCGTTGGCGTCGACGAGTTCCGCGAGCTTGGCGAGCACCCCCGCACGGTCGACAGGAGTAGCCGTGGCCCATCCTCGCAACGCGGCGCGGGCGGATGCGACGGCTCGGTCGACATCGGCAGGCGTGGCCAACGCCATCTCAGCGACGGGCGCTCCGTTGGCTGGATTGACCACCTGATGCAGCCCGCCCCCGGTGATCACCGGGGCGCCGTCGATCCAGCTGCTCGCCACGTGGAGGGATACGGTCGCAGTCATGGATCAACGCTAGCCCACCCGACTAGCCAAGCTACGCATTCCCGCAGCGCGAGCGCCCCACAACGCGTGATTTCATGGTGATAGTTGCTTGCTGCGACGGATTCCGTGCACAATCTCTTGCATGGCTAACCCGGGTATCGGGCCCGTCTCATTCCGGGTCAACCAGTCCAGGCCTGGCGCGGCGTTCCAGCTCGACGACTTGTCGAAACAGATCATCGAGAAGCTGCAGCAGGACGGCCGACGCTCCTATGCCGGTATCGGCAAGGCGGTCGGCCTGTCCGAGGCCGCGGTTCGGCAGCGGGTTCAGCGCATGGTCGACGCGGGAGTCATGCAGATCGTTGCGGTCACCGATCCGATGCAACTGGGCTTCGCCCGCCAGGCCATGATCGGCATCAAGTGCACCGGAGACACCTCCAAAGTCGCCGAGAAACTGGCCACCATCGAATCCGTCGACTACGTGGTCCTGACGGCGGGTTCGTTCGACGCCATCGTCGAAGTCGTCTGCACAGACGACGACGACCTGCTCGACCTACTCAACACACAGATCCGCGCATTGCCAGGAGTGATATCCACCGAGACACTTGTCTACCTGAAACTCGTTAAACAGCAATACAATTGGGGTACAAGATGACTTCTACCGATATCACCACAGACATTTCAACCGAGCTGGGCGCCATCGCCGACCGGCACCTGTGGGGGCATTTCGCCCGCCACGGCGCCGGTATCACGCCGCCGATCATCACCCGCGGCGAAGGCGTCACCATCTGGGACAGCAAGGGCAAGAGCTACATCGACGGCCTGTCAGGGCTGTTCGTCGTCCAGGTCGGCCATGGCCGCAAGGAGCTCGCCGAGGCCGCGGCCAAGCAGGCCGAGACGCTGGCGTTCTTCCCGCTGTGGTCCTACGCCACGCCGCCCGCGATCGAGCTGTCCGAGCGGATCGCCGGGTATGCACCAGGCGATCTCAACCGCGTGTTCTTCACCACCGGCGGCGGCGAGGCCGTGGAGTCGGCGTGGAAGCTCGCCAAGAACTACTTCAAGCTGACCGGTAAACCCGGTAAGCACAAGGTGATTTCGCGTGCTATCGCCTACCACGGCACCCCGCAGGGCGCCCTGGCTATCACGGGCCTGCCCGCGTTCAAGGAGCAGTTCGAGCCACTCACGCCGGGCGGTTTCCGCGCGCCCAACACCAACTTCTACCGGGCCCCCGCGCTGTACGAACACGACGCCAAGGCCTTCGGCCAGTACTGCGCGGACCGCATCGCCGAGGCCATCGAGTTCGAGGGCCCCGACACCGTCTGCGCAGTGTTCCTCGAACCGGTGCAGAACGCCGGCGGCTGCTTCCCGCCGCCGCCAGGGTATTTCGAGCGGGTCCGCGAGATCTGCGACGAGTACGACGTGCTGTTGGTGTCCGACGAGGTGATCTGCGCGTACGGCCGTATCGGCTCGATGTTCGCCTGCGACGATTTCGGCTATGTGCCCGACATCATCACCTGCGCAAAGGGTTTGACGTCGGGCTACTCGCCCATCGGCGCGATGATCGCTTCAGAGAAGCTGTTCGAACCGTTCAACGACGGCAAGACGACGTTCGCACACGGCTACACGTTCGGCGGACATCCGGTGTCGTCTGCGGTGGCGCTGGCGAACCTTGACATCTTCGAGCGCGAGGGTCTGAACGACCACGTCAAGGAGATGGCACCGGCTTTCCGTTCGACGCTCGAGCAGCTCTACGATCTTCCGATCGTCGGTGACGTCCGGGGTGAAGGGTTCTTCTACGGCATCGAGCTCGTCAAGGACAAGACCACCAAGGAGACCTTCAACGACGAGGAGAGCGAGCGGCTGCTGCGCGGCTTCTTGACCCCCGCGCTCTTCGAGGCCGGCCTGTACTGCCGCGCCGATGACCGTGGAGACCCGGTCGTTCAGTTGGCGCCGCCGCTGATCAGCGGGCAGAAGGAGTTCGACGCGATCTACCAGATTGTTCGCAGCGTCCTCGATGAAGCGGGCCGGCTGCTCTAAAACTGCCGCGAAACTGCGTTCCGGAAGCGAAAGTTCGAGTAACCCTCTGCTGGAATGCCGTTTCGGCGAGACTGTCGGCGTGCCTTCCAAACAATCCAAGCCGCCGATCGACCCCGTCCGCTGGACTCCTCCACCGGTCGATCCGCTGCCGGACTTTCCGTCTGCGGAACTGACCGTCGTCACCGTGCCTGGCGATGCGCCCGAAGACGTCGTGGTCGACGGCGACGGGGCGATCTGGACGGGGCTGGTCGACGGCAGGATTGTGCGGATCCCACCCGGCGGTGGCGACCCTGTCGTCGTCGCCACCACAGACGGCCGGCCACTCGGCATGCACGCGTCGCAAGACGGGCGAATCCTGGTCTGCACCAGTCCCGGTGGCCTGCTCGTGCTGAATCCCGGTAGCGGAAAGCTCGAGACACTCGTCGCAGAAGTCGATGACCGACCGCTGAGGTTCTGCTCGAATGTCACCGAATTGCCGGACGGCACAATCTATTTCACCGAGTCGACGAGCGCGTTCACGTATGCCCATTTCAAGGGGGCGGCTTTCGAGGCGCGGCCGCGCGGCAGCCTGTTTCGCCGTGACCCCGACGGCACCGTGCTGACCGCGGCGGCGGGGCTGTACTTCGCGAATGGAGTGACACCCACGGCCGACGGGTCCGCGCTGGTGTTCGCCGAGACGTTGGGGCGCGCGCTGTCGAAATTCTGGTTGACCGGTCCACGCGCGGGCACGGTCACGCCGCTTCGCCCCAACCTGCCGGGCATGCCCGACAACCTGTCCACCGGCGCCGACGGCCGCATCTGGTGCGCAATGGTGTCCCCCGTGAACAAGGCGGCGGACAGGCTCGCGACAACTCCTCCGCTGCTGCGCAAACTGCTGTGGAAGCTGCCCGACCGGTTGCAGCCGCAGATCAAACCAGAGGTGTGGGCCGTCGCCTTCGATCCCGACAGCGGCGACGTGGTCGCGGGTCTGCGCACCGAACACCCGTCGTTCGGCATGGTGACCGGCCTGGTCGAAGCCGGCGGCCGGCTGTGGATGAGCTGCATCGGGGCGCCGGCCCTCGCGCACGTCGACCTCGCGTCGACTGAGTTATAAGCCAAACGTCGCCACGCCCCTCAGTCACATTTGAAACTTCAATCACACCAGTCACAGCGCGCCTCCTGGGAAACCCGCTCGCAAACACCTAATCTGCGCTCACCATGGCGAATGTTCGAACCTCGTCCCAGCGCGCTGCGGCCCTGGCCACGGCTCTGTTCCTGTTGGCTTCCCCGGCGGTGGCCGCCGCCCAACCGGATGCCGCGCCGGATACCAGCGCCTGCCCGTACAAGCAAACGACGCCGCCGGCCGTCGACGCGTCCGAAGTGCCCAAGCCCGGACAGGCGGCTCCCGGCCCGCTGCCCGTCCCGGCCAAGCCGATGGGCGGAGACGCCCTCTCGGGTTGCGGCGTCATCACCGCGCCCGGCACCCCGCCGCTGCCCAACGACATCTCAGCCGAGGCGTGGTTGGTCGCCGATCTGGATACCGGTGACGTCATCGCCGCCAAGGACCCACACGGCAGGCACCGGCCCGCAAGCATCATCAAGGTCCTCATCGCGATGCAGGCCATCAAGGACCTGCCGATCCACAAGGTCGTGGCCGGCACCGCCGCGGATTCCGCCCAGGAGGGCACCAAGGTCGGCGTCGGCGAGAACGGCTGGTACTCGATCAACGACCTGCTGCACGGTCTGCTGATGTACTCGGGCAACGACGCGGCGCACGCGCTGGCGGCACAGCTCGGCGGGATGGACACCGCCCTCGGCAAGCTCAACGTGCTGGCGGACAAGCTCGGTGGACATGACACGCGGGTGGCGACGCCGTCGGGCCTCGACGGCCCCGGTATGAGCACGTCGGCGTACGACATCGGCCTGTTCTACCGATATGCCTGGCAGAACCCGATTTTCGCGGACATCGTCAGCACCCGCAGCTTCGACTTCCCCGGCCGCGGCGACGCCGGCTATCCGATCGAGAACGACAACAAACTGCTCAACAACTACCCCGGCGCCCTCGGCGGTAAGACCGGGTTCACCGACGACGCGGGCCAGACGTTCGTCGGGGCAGCCAATCGCGACGGCCGCCGCCTGGTGGCGGTGCTGCTGCGTGGGACCCGCCAGCCGATCGCGCCCTGGGAGCAGGCGGCGCATCTGCTGGACTACGGCTTCGCGACGGCGCCGGGCACCAAGGTCGGCACGCTGATCGAGCCCGACCCGTCGCTGGTGGCGCCGAAGCCTGAGGCGGCCGCGGGTGCCGAGGCCCTCAATGCCGCACCGATGCTGCCCGGCATCGATGCCACGCCGGTGCGCGTGGGGGTGGGCATCGTGGGATCGATCATCGTGTTCGGGCTCATCATGGGCGCCCGGTCGCTCAACCGCCGCCCGCAGCTCTAATCCGTCGCGCCCGCGCGGAGGTCGGCGAAGACGTCTCGGCCCAACACGGCGGAGGCCGCGACGGCGCCGCCCATCACAGCACCGCTGACGCCGGCGGCGGCGACGTCTTGACCCGACAGATACAGATTGGGTACCGGGCTGTGAGAGCTCAACCCCTGCAGCGCAAATCGCCGCGGACTGTGCGCGAGTGACATGAAGTCGCCGTACTGCCTGCCAAGAAAGTGATTGAAGCTCAGCGGCGTGGCGAGCTCGAGGTGGTCGATTCGTCCGTCCAGCTGCGGGCAGAACCGCAACACCTGGCCGAGTAGTTCGTCTGTGAGCTTGCGTTTGAGTTCCTCGTACTCAGCACCTCGGCGCATCCACGCACTGTCTGCGTACGGTTCGAACAGCTCCCAGCTGGTTAGGCCGCCGATGTCGATGGTGGCGCGCCCGGGATAGCGCTCCTGCCAAGCGGGATCCTTGGCCGACGGGAACGACAGGAAGTACAGCGGCATCGCGGTGTGATGCGGATCGGCCTGGTACGCCGCGATTTCGGCGTCGATGTCCGGGCCCGTGTGGGCCCAGATGTTGGTCCCGTCCAACCCCAGTTCGGCGTCGGTATGCCGAACCCCGATGTTGAGCATGACCCAGGGAAGCGACGGCCCTACGAACTGGAGCTCGTCGACCAGATTCGCCGGGACGACTTGTGGCGGCAGCAGTTTCGTCAAAGTGTTGACAACACCGGCATCGCTGATCACGACCGGAGCGTGGAACTGTCGTCCGTCGCGCATCGTCACGCCGCACGCCTCCCCGTCGTCGCTCAGCAGCACCGAAGCCACTTCGGCGGCCACCAGCACGGCACCCTGCGCGCCGCAGATCACGTCGGAGGCCGTCTCCGCGAGTCGGCCCGAGCCGCCCACCGGAAAGCTGGCGCCGTCGATGTAGTGCCGAATGAGCATGGTGTGCATGGCGAATGACGCGTGGCCGGGCGCAAGGCAGTAGTCGCCGAAGTGCCCACACAGTACGGCTTTCAGTTCGGCATTGGCCGTGAGCTCGCCGAGCACGTCGGATACCGTGCGGTCGGAGAAGGCGCGAAACGGTTCGCACATGTCGCCGTAGAGCGAACCCGCGATGTCGTGCGGCATGGCCCGGTGGGCGAAGAAGCTGCGCGCAGTGCGGTTGCCATCGAAGACCAGGTCGACGTAGCGGTCGATCGCGGCGGCGTCGTCGGGAAAGTACGCCTTCATCTGGTTCTTGAATGCCGTTGCACCCGAAGGATATTCGTAGACCCGATCGTCGATGACGATCCGGTTGTAGACGTCGGGCATGGGTTCCCATTCGAGCTTGCCGCCGCTGATGTAGTCGAACATCCTGCGCAGCGTCCCCGATGGCCGGTGTACCTCGCCCATGTAGTGCAGCCCAGCATCCCATTCGTAACCGGCCCTGCGGAAGGTCTGCGTGGCTCCTCCCGCTGTGGTGTGGCGCTCCAACACGAGCACCCGCTGCCCCGTGCGTGCCAACAGGGCAGCTGCGGTCAACCCGCCGATCCCGGATCCGATGACGATCGCATCCCACGAATCGCCGACGCCGCTGCGGTGGTAACTCTCGCCCGTGGCCACTATCGCTCCTCAACAGCTGACTTCGGTTAACAGAAGTCAGCCTAGATGGCAGCTAGGGTTGGCACAAACGCTGAGGTTGGAGACGACGTGAGCCATATCGCCGAGCCTGCCGAGACCGGCCAGGAAGCCAACTGGAACCGAGACGCGTGGGATCTCGAACCCGACTCGATCGTTCTCGCGCTCGAATCGCTGCGCGCCCGCACCAGCGGCGCGATCATCCGCGAGGCGTTCTACGGCACCCGGCGTTTCGACGCCTTTGCGCGGCACTGCGATGTGAGCCCAAGCGTGCTGTCGACCCGCTTGCGAGCGATGGTCTCTGACGGCCTGCTCGAGAAGGTGCCCTATCGCGCACCGGGTGCTCGGGCGCGCGACGAATACCGGCTGACTGACAAGGGCCGAAGTCTCGCACCGATATTGATCGCGCTCAATGACTTCGCGGACCGTTGGCTCCTCGAACCCGGCGAATCAACGGTCACCCTGCGCCACCGCCGATGCGGCAAGCGGGTCCACGCGACCGTCTCCTGTGAGGCCGGCCATCAGATCGAAGCAGCTGCCGACATCATCGCCTCCCCCGGCCCTGGGGCGCGACCCGCGTAGGACTCGCTAGTGTCGTCGTAGACGCGAAAAGCTCAGCGCACCAAGGGCTCCCAACCCCGCAGCAGCCAGCGCTCCACCCACTCCTAGGCCCTTTCGCTCCTGCACGCGCATGGTGATCTGCGCCGGACTTGGCGGCTCGACCGGTGCGGCCTCAAGATTCTCTCTCGACGTCGCTGCCCACGCGGTCGCGAACAGGATGAGCCGCGAGGTGATATATGCGAACACCATCAGGCCGAGCACCGGTCCGAATGTTGCTCCCGCCGGGCCGGTCACGACCGACCGCAGGTAGATCGAGCCGAGCTGCTTGAAAACCTCGAAGCCGACCGCCGCGATCAACGCGGCCCGAACAGAACTGCGGAGACTGACCGGTTCCCGCGGTAGCCGAGCGATGATCCAGGTGAACAGCAGCCACGAGATCAACACCGACACCAGTAGCGACGCCACTCGCAGCGCGATGCTGACACCCGGAACATCTTGCAGTCCAAGCCATTCCAGCACGCGTTTCATCAGATCTGAACTGCCAAGCGCCGTCAACGCGATGGTGACGACGATCGCGACGAACAAACCCACGATGGCAGTGAGATCCGACAGCTTCGCGCGAACGAACCCAGGCGGCTCGTGGCGCATCAGGCCCCACATCTGGCTCAACGCCTCGCGCAGGTTGGCCATCCAGCCCAGCCCGGCCCACGCAGCGGTGGCAAGGCCGATGATGCCGACCGAGGTGCGCGATTTGATCGCCGAGTCCATCAGGTCGACCAGCTGATCACCGAAATCGCCGGACACCTTCGATTTGATCTGCGCTGTGATCTCCGCGAGCAGTTCGGGGTTGCCCGCCAACACGAAGCCGGCCGCGGCGAAGCCGACCATGAGCAACGGAAACAGCGCGAAGATCGTGAAGTAGGTGATCCCCGCCGCGTAGAAGTCGCCCTTGCTGTCCCGGTAGCGCTCCTGCGCCCGCATCACGTGGTCGAACCAGCCGTAGCGCGCCCGCAGTCGGTCCATCACGCCCGGTTCGGCCGGCTCCGCCATCCCGACCTCCCAAGCGAGTTACGGGCGTTGCGGTAAAAACCCTAATCGGTCGTATACCCGTCGCAGCGTCTTTGAAGACACGTCTCTGGCACGCTCGGCGCCGGCGGCCAGCACCGACTCGAGCTCGGCAGGATCGGCAAGCAACTCGTCGACACGCGCCTGGATCGGGCCGACGAACTCGACGACAGCCTCTGCGGTGTCGGCCTTCAGATCGCCGTAGCCGCGGCCCGCATAGCCTTCGACGAGCTTGTCGACGTCGGTGCCGGTGATCGCGGACTGGATGGTCAAGAGGTTGGAGACACCGGCTTTGGCGACCGGGTCGTAGCGGATATCCCGCTCGCTGTCGGTCACCGCGGAACGGATCTTCTTCGCTGAGGCCTTCGGATCGTCGAGCAGACTGATCAGGCCCGCGTCGGTGGCAGCGGACTTACTCATCTTCGACGTCGGGTCCTGCAGGTCGTAGATCTTCGCGGTGGCCTTCTGAATCAGCACGTCGGGCACCACGAAGGTGTCGGGGAAGCGGGCGTTGAACCGCTGCGCGACGTCGCGGGCCAGCTCCAGATGCTGGCGCTGGTCCTCCCCGACCGGCACGAGATCGGTGTCGTAGAGCAGAACGTCGGCTGCCATCAGCACCGGATAGGTGAACAGGCCGACGGTGGTGGCCTCGGCGCCTTCCTTCTGCGACTTGTCCTTGAACTGCGTCATCCGCGACGCCTGGCCGAAGCCGGTGAAACACCCAAGCACCCAAGCGAGTTCGGCATGCTCGGGCACGTGGCTCTGCACGAAGATCGTGCTGCGCGAAGGGTCGATGCCCAGCGCAAGGTATTGCGCGGCGGTGACGAGCGTGCGCTGTCGCAGCCGTTCGGGCTCCTGCGGGATGGTGATCGCGTGCAGATCGACCACACAGAAAAAGGCGTCGTAGTCGTCCTGCATGCCCACCCAGTGCTTGATGGCACCCAGGGCATTGCCGAGGTGCAATGAGTCAGATGTGGGTTGGACACCAGAAAAGACGCGACGCGCAGTGCTCATGATGCGTCAAATCTATCTGACGGGGTTTGGCGCATTTGACCGCGCTGAGCGCGGTGTACTGCACACAACTCACCCGATGGCTCGCGGGATTTCTTTCTGCTCCCGGTCGTTCTCTCGCGATTCCTCGATCGCCCGGCGGGCGAAAACCCAGCGCTCGGTGATCGTCATCTGCCCGCGACCCCGCCCCAGGAACGTGACGAACCACGAGATCACGGCCATCAACCGATTGCGGCCGCCCACGAGGTAGTAGAGGTGCAGACCCAGCCACGCGAGCCAGGCGAGGAACCCACCGAACTCGACCTTGCCGATCTGGCACACCGCGCTGAACCGCGAGACGGTCGCCATGCTGCCCTTGTTCAAGTACTTGAACGGCTTTCGCTCCTCCGAGCCCGCACCGTCTTTCGAGCCCTTGAGTTCGCTCTTGATCTGTTTGGTGGCGTAGACCGCGCCCTGGATCGCCCCCTGCGCCATTCCCGGCACGCCCGGCACGCTCATCAGGTCGCCGATGACGAAGACATTCGGATGGCCCTTGATCGTGAGGTCGGGCTCGACGACCACGCGCCCGGCCCGGTCGACCTCCGTGCCTTCGGACTGTTCGGCGATCAGCTTGCCGAGCGGGCTGGCCTGCACACCGGCGGACCACACCTTGACGGCGCACTCAATGCGGTGCTCCTCGCCGTTCTCCTTGACCGTCAGGCCCATGTAGTCGACGTCGGTGACCATCGTGTTCAGCTTGACCTCGACGCCCATCTTCTCCAGCCGACGCTGCGCCTTGAGCCCGAGCTTCGGTCCCATCGGCGGCATCACAGCGGGCGCGGCCTCGATGAGGATCACGCGGGCATCACTCGGCTCGATCGTTCGGAACGCCCCGGCCAGCGTCCGGTGGGCGAGCTCGGAGATCTGCCCGACGACTTCGACGCCGGTCGGTCCGGCGCCCACGACGACGAACGTCAGCCTGCGCTTGCGTTCAGCCTCTGACGTCGTCACCTCGGCCGCCTCGAACGCGCCGAGGATCCGGCCACGCAGCTCGAGTGCGTCGTCGACGGTCTTCATGCCCGGCGCGAAGGCCTCGAAATGGTCGTTACCGAAATAGGACTGCTGTGCGCCCGCAGCCACGATCAGACTGTCGAACGGCGTGACCCGCTCCCAGTCGAGCAGCTTGGAGGTGACGGTCCTGTTCGTCAGATCGATTCCGACCACATCGCCGAGCAACACTTCGGCATTGCGCTGCTTGCGCAAGATGATTCGCGTCGCCGGCGCGATCTCACCGACCGACAGGATGCCCGTGGCGACCTGATAGAGCAGCGGCTGGAACAGATGGTGGGTCGTCTTCGCGATGAGTGTGACGTCGACGTCCGCGCGCTTGAGTCCCTTGGCGGCGAACAGCCCGCCGAAGCCGGACCCGATGATGACGACGCGATGACGCTGGGGAGCGGTTTGGTCGACGGTCACGTACGGACCTTAGCCGTCAGGCGCTTTGATCACAGCCCACCGCCGGTGAATATTCGACAGTGACCGGGGCGTGGTCGGACCAGCGCAGCGCGTAGGCCGCGGCCCGCTCGACCCGGGCGGACACGGCTCGCGCCGCCAGCGGAGCCGAGGCGAGTTGGTAGTCGATCCGCCAGCCGGCGTCGTTGTCGAACGCGCGGCCCCGCCAGGACCACCACGAGTAGGGCCCCGGCACGTCGGGGTGAAGCACGCGGACCACGTCCACCCAGCCCGAGGCCAGGAGATCGGACAGCCAGGCGCGCTCGCTGGGCAGAAAACCCGACTTCTTGACGTTGCCCTTCCAGTTCTTGATGTCGGCTTCACCATGGGCGATGTTCCAGTCGCCGCAGAGGACCGCGTCGCCACCCGCCGCGGCCAGCGCCGCCATTCGCGCCGCGAGGGTCGCCATGAACCGCTCTTTCTCGAGCTGTCGCGGCGTGTCCGCTTCGCCGGTCTGGATGTACAGGCTGGCGACCGTCATACCGGCGGTATCGGCCTCCAGATAGCGTCCGTGCGGGCCGAACTCGTCACTGTCCATCAACCGCGTCGCCTCGATCGGATGCCGCGAGAGAATCGCAACGCCACTGCGCCCCTTGATATGTGGCTCCGCCGACGCCAGGTGCCAACCGTCGGACAGTACCGGCGCCAACGCCGTCGCAAGTTGGTCGTCGTCGGCACGCGTCTCCTGCAGGCACACGACATCGGCGGTGGTGCCCCCTAACCACGGCAGCAGTCCGAGGTTCTCCGGCGAGCGCTGCTTGATCGCTGCGCGGATGCCGTTGACGTTGATGGTCGTGACGGTCAGCGAAGACACAGCAGGTGACCCTAGCCACCGACCTGAGCCCGGCTTGCGGTACCGGCGGTACCACCTTTAGTGTCGGGCAGATGACCGAGCGCGCACCGATACACCTGGGTTCAGGCGAGCCGATGCTTTTGCTGCATCCGTTCATGATGTCCCAGAACGTGTGGAAAGGCGTCGCGCCGCTGATTGCTGGCGTTGATGTGGCCGACCCGTCGGCCCCGGCGACCGGTCGTTACGAGGTGCTCGCACCGACCATGCCCGGCCACAACGGCGGTATCAAGGGCAGATTCTTCCTGGACACCGCCGAGTTGGCCGACGACATGGAACGCCGGATGGATGCGCTGGGCTGGGACACCGCGCATATCGTCGGCAACTCGCTGGGCGGCTGGGTGGCCTTCGAGCTGGCGCGCCGCGGCCGGGCCCGCTCGCTGACCGGCATCGCCCCGGCCGGCGGCTGGACCCGCTACACCCCCGCCAAGTTCGAGATCGTGTTCAAGTTCCTGGCCGGCTTGCCGGTTTGGCTGGGCGCCAAGGCGCTCGGCCCGCGTGCCCTGAAGCTGCCATATGTCCGTCAGCTCGGCTTTGTGCCGATCAGCGCGACCGCGGACCGCCTCAGCGACGAGGACTGGCTCGACATCATCGATGACGTCACCCACTGCCCTGCGTACTACCAGCTGCTGGTCAAGTCCCTGTTGATGCCCGGCCTGCTGGAACTCGCCGAGGGCAAGACGCCGACGCATCTGGTCATCTGTGAGAAGGACCGGGTGCTGCCGCATCCGCGATTCACTCGGCACTTCACCAAACACCTTCCGGAGTCCACGCAGATCACGCATCTCGACGACGTCGGGCACATCCCGATGTTCGAGGCGCCGCGCCGCGTCGCCGACCTGATCGTCGAGTTCACCGACCGCTACGCCACGCCGCCGCCGAACCAGGCCATCGGCTAGCCCCTCGCGGACTCCAGCGTCGAGTTCAGCGTCTTACTCGGCCGCATGATTGCGGTGGTCTTCTCCGGGTCCGGCCAGTAGTAGCCGCCGATGTCCACCGAATCCCCTTGCACCTGCGCAAGTTCGGACACGATGGCGTCCTCCTTCTCAGCCAACGCCTTGGCGAGGCCGGCGAAATGGTCGGCCAGCTCCTGATCCTCGGTCTGCTCCGCGAGTTCGGATGCCCAGTACATCGCGAGGTAGAACTGGCTGCCGCGGTTGTCGAGCTCGCCGGTCTTGCGTGAGGGGCCCTTGTCGTTCTCCAGCAGCTTGCCGATCGCACCGTCCAACGTCTTGCCCAGCAGAGTGGCTCGCTTGTTGCCGGTCTTGTCGCCCAGGTCCTCGAAGCATGCGCCCAACGCGAGGTACTCGCCGAGCGAATCCCACCGCAAGTGGTTCTCCTCGACCAGCTGATGCACATGCTTGGGCGCCGACCCCCCCGCGCCCGTCTCGTACATCCCGCCGCCGGCCATCAGCGGCACGATCGACAGCATCTTGGCGCTGGTGCCCAGCTCGAGGATCGGGAACAGGTCGGTCAGGTAGTCGCGCAGGATGTTTCCGGTTACGGCGATGGTGTCCTGTCCGCGGGTGACCCGTTCCAGCGTGTACCGCATCGCCCACACCTGCGGCATGATCTGGATGTGCAGGCCCTCGGTGTCATGATCCTGCAGGTAAGCCTTGACCTTCTTCCGTAGCTCGGCCTCGTGCGGCCGTTCGGTGTCCAGCCAGAACACCGCTGTCATACCTGATGCCCGCGCGCGGGTGACGGCAAGTTTGACCCAGTCCCGGATCGCCGCATCCTTGACGACGGGCATGCGCCAGATGTCGCCCTCCTCGACGTTCTGTGACATCAGCACTTCGCCGGTGTCGATGTCGACGATGTCGGCGACGCCGTCCTCGGGAATCTCGAAGGTCTTGTCGTGTGCAGCCGTACTCCTCGGCCTTCTGCGCCATCAGGCCGACGTTCGGCACGGTGCCCATGGTCGTCGGGTCGAACTGGCCGTTGGTCTTACACCAGTTGATCATCTCCTGATAGATGCGGGAGAACGTGGACTCGGGGTTGACGGCCTTGGTGTCCTTGGTCCGTCCGTCGGCGCCGTACATCTTGCCGCCGAGGCGGATCATCGCGGGCATCGAGGCGTCGACGATCACGTCGCTGGGCGAATGGAAGTTGGTGATTCCCTTGGCCGAATCCACCATGGCCAACTCGGGACGGTGCTCGTGGACGTCGTGGATATCTTGGATGATCTGCTCCCGTTGGAGACGACGGCAGCGACTCGATCTTGTTGTAGAGATCGACCATCCCGTTGTTGACGTTGACACCCAAGTTCGTCGAGCACCTCCTGGTGCTTGGCGAAGGCGTCCTTGTAGAAGACCTTCACGCAGTGGCCGAACACGATCGGGTGGCAGACCTTCATCATCGTCGCCTTGACGTGCAGCGAGAACATCACGCCGGTCTTGTACGCGTCCTCGATCTGCTGCTCGTAGAACTCGACGAGGGCCTTTTTGCTCATGTACATGGAGTCGATGACGTCGCCGTCGTCCAGCGCGGTCTCGGGTTTGAGCACGATTGTCTTGCCGCCCTTGGTCTTCAGCTCCATCCGCACCTTGCGGTCGCGATCCAGGGTCATCGACTTCTCCCCGTGGTAGAAGTCGCCAGCCTTCATGGTTGCAACGTGGGTGCGCGACGCCTGGGAGAACTCGCCCATGCTGTGCGGATGCCTGCGTGCGTATTCCTTGACAGCGTTGGGGGCGCGACGATCTGAATTTCCTTCGCGCAGAACGGGGTTCACCGCGCTGCCCAGAATCTTGCCGTAGCGCTCCTTGAGCGCCTTCTCTTCGTCGGTCTTCGGATCGGCGGGATAATCCGGAACCGCGTAGCCCTTCTCCTGGAGCTCCTTGACGGCGGCCCGCAGCTGCGGAACCGACGCGCTGATGTTGGGCAGCTTGATGATGTTGGTGTCGGGCAGGTGCGTCATCTCGCCAAGTTCGGCCAGGTTGTCCGGCACGCGCTGCTCTTCGGTCAGGTAGTCACCGAACTCGGCAAGGATGCGAGCCGCGACCGAGATGTCACTGGTTTCGATGTTTATCCCCGCCGGGTCGGCGAAGGTTCGAATGATCGGCAGAAAACCATAGGTCGCAAGCAGCGGCGCCTCGTCGGTCAGGGTGTAGATGATGGTCGGCTGCTCTTCGCTCATGTGATGCTCTCCCGGCGTCTTCTTGGTCAGTTCGACGAAGCTCCGCGTTGTGCGCGGCGGCTACAAGTATTGCGTCGAACACGACGCTACGCGTGGGCCACGTTGCGCTCATGAGCGGCCATTCAGCTACTGGCGGGTAGCTTTCGGCTCATCCGAAACAGGCTGCTGGCACACAGTCAGCTTCGTGAGATAGTCTGTCGACGGTCATGAGTGCCAGCGTCAAGCCCCGGCTTGCTGGCCGGCAACCCTCCAACCGCGGTGGGGTGCCCCGGGTGATGACCAGGTTGAGTAGCCACAAGCGAGTGGTTGCCGGCAAGCGCGGGTCCGTTTGACGGGCCCCCTGACACACAGATGGAGGCCCGCCGTCCATGAGCGCGCCAGAAGACCCGACCCAGCACTGGGCGTTTGAGACCAAGCAGGTCCACGCGGGCCAGACCCCCGATGTCGCGACCAACGCACGCGCCCTGCCGATCTACCAGACCACGTCGTACACGTTCAACAGCACCGAGCACGCCGCCGCGCTGTTCGGCCTCGCCGAGCCCGGCAACATCTACACCCGAATCATGAACCCGACGCAGGACGTCGTCGAGCAGCGCATCGCGGCGCTCGAGGGCGGCGTCGCGGCGTTGTTCCTGGCATCGGGTCAGGCCGCCGAGCACTTCGCGATCCTCAACCTGGCCAATGCCGGCGATCACATCGTCTCCAGCCCGCGGCTCTACGGCGGCACCTACAACTTGTTCCACTACACGCTGCCCAAGATCGGCATCGAGGTCAGCTTCGTCTCCGACGCCGACGACCTGGACTCCTGGCGGGCCGCGGTGCGACCCAACACCAAGGCGTTCTTCGCCGAGACGATCTCCAACCCGCAGATCGACATCCTCGACATCCCCGGCGTCGCCGACGTCGCCCACGAGGCAGGGGTGCCGCTGATCGTCGACAACACGATCGCGACGCCGTATCTGATCCAGCCGCTGGCCCACGGCGCGGACATCGTCGTGCACTCGGCCACCAAGTACCTGGGCGGGCACGGTGCGGCGATCGCCGGTGTGATCGTCGACGGCGGCACTTTCGACTGGACCAACGGCAAGTTCGGAGGGTTCACCACCCCAGATCCGAGCTATCACGGCGTGGTGTTCGCCGAACTCGGTCCTCCCGCATACGCATTGAAGGCCCGCGTGCAACTACTGCGAGATCTCGGGTCGGCGGCTTCGCCGTTCAACGCATTCCTGATCGCCCAGGGATTGGAAACGCTGAGCCTGCGCATTGAGCGACATGTCGAAAACGCACAACGCGTCGCCGAATACCTGACCGGTCACGAGGACGTCATCTCGGTGAACTACGCCGGGCTGCCCACCTCACCGTGGTACGAGCTCGGAAAGAAGCTGGCGCCCAAGGGAACCGGCGCGGTGCTGGCCTTCGAGCTGGCCGGTGGCATCGACGCGGGCAAGGCCTTCGTCAACGCGCTCACACTGCACAGCCATGTCGCCAACATCGGCGACGTGCGGTCGCTGGTCATCCATCCGGCGTCGACGACGCATGCGCAGCTGTCGCCGGAGGAGCAGCTGGCCACGGGTGTCACACCGGGACTGGTGCGCCTCGCGGTCGGTATCGAAGGTATCGACGACATCCTGGCGGACCTGGAGCAGGGCTTTGCGGCGGCCAAGCCGTTCAACTCTGCGGGTTCGGCGGATCCCAAAGCAGCGGCGGCGTTCTGATGACGGTGTTTGATCTGAAAGTCGACGTGACGAACACGGCAACGCTGCCCGCCGAAGGAGAAGTCGGCTATGTCGACATCGGCTCTCTGACGCTGGAGAACGGCGCCGTCATCGACGATGTCAGGATCGCCGTGCAGCGGTGGGGTGAGCTTTCGCCCAACCGCGACAACGTGGTCGTCGTGCTGCATGCGCTCACCGGCGATTCGCATATCACGGGCCCGACCGGTCCGGGTGACGAGACCGAAGGCTGGTGGGAAGGCGTGGCCGGACCCGGTGCGCCGATCGACACCAACCGCTGGTGTGCAATCGCGACGAACGTGCTCGGTGGCTTCCGTGGATCGACCGGCCCGAGCTCACCGCATCCCGACGGAAAGGCGTGGGGCTCCAGGTTTCCGCTCGTCTCGGTGCGTGACCAGGTCGAGGCTGATGTCGCCGCCTTGAATGCGCTGGGCATCACCGAGGTCGCCGCGGTGGTCGGCGGTTCGATGGGCGGGGCCCGGGCACTCGAGTGGATCGTCGGCCATCCCGACAAGGTGCGCGCCGCCCTGGTGCTGGCCGTCGGGGCCCGCGCGACAGCCGATCAGATCGGCACCCAGAGCACCCAGGTCGCGGCGATCAAGTCCGATCCGAACTGGTGCAACGGCGACTACTACGACACCGGCCTGTCGCCCGACATCGGCATGCAGATCGCACGACGGTTCGCACACCTCACATATCGCGGTGAGGCCGAACTGGACGACCGCTTCGCCAACGACCCGCAGGGCGACGAGGATCCGGCGACCGGTGGCCGCTATGCGATCCAGAGCTACCTCGAATATCAGGGCCGCAAGCTGTTGGCCCGGTTCGACGCAGGCACCTATGTGGCGCTGACGGAATCCCTGTCCAGCCACGACGTCGGGCGCGGCCGCGGAGGCATCCAGGCCGCGCTGCGCAGCTGCCACGTGCCGGTGGTGGTCGGTGGCATCACTTCGGACCGGCTGTATCCCCTGCGGCTGCAGGAGGAATTGGCCGAGCTGCTTCCGGGTTGTAGCGAGTTGAACGTGGTCGACTCGATCTACGGCCACGACGGATTCCTTGTCGAGACGGAGGCGGTGGGCGAGTTGATCCGCAAGACGCTGGAGCTGGCGTCGCGGTGACGAGTAGCCGGCAGCGCTCGCTGTCGTTCGGTGCGGAAGCGGCGGCATACGAGCGAGGCAGACCGTCGTATCCGCCGGAGGCTATCGACTGGCTACTCCCGGCGCAGGCCCGCGACGTCCTCGATCTCGGTGCCGGGACGGGCAAGCTCACCACGCGGCTGGTCGAACGCGGGCTGGACGTGATCGCGGTCGACCCGATCCCGGAAATGCTTGAACTGCTCAGCAATTCGCTGCCCGACACTCCTGCGCTGCTGGGCACGGCCGAGGAGATTCCGCTGCCCGACGACAGTGTCGATGCGGTGCTGGTGGCACAGGCTTGGCACTGGTTCGACACCGAACGCGCCGTCAAGGAGGTGGCGCGGGTACTGCGGCCCGGCGGCCGGCTGGGCCTGGTGTGGAACGCCCGCGACGAGCGGCTGGGCTGGGTGAAGGATCTGGGCAGGATCATCGGCCACGAGGACGCCCAGTTCAACGACGACACCACGTTGCCCGACGTGTTCGCCGATGTCGAACATCACCGCGTCGACTGGACGAGTTACCTGACGCCGCAAGCACTGATCGATCTGGTCGCCTCGCGCAGCTACTGCATCACGTCGCCGGAGAAGGTGCGCACCCGTACCCTCGATCGGGTTCGCGAGCTGCTGGCCACGCATCCCGCACTGGCCAACACCAACGGCCTGGCGCTGCCGTACGTCACGGTGAGCATCCGCGCGACGCTGTCCTAGCGGCTCACCGGAAAATCGGTTGCGGCTCCGCGGCCGCTCTACTTGCCGTGGAGCGATGACAGCTTCGATGAGGTTGCGTTCCGCGTAGCGGCGGAGCCTCTGCGCTGCCGCGCGATCTCGACGCCAGCCAGTGGGCGGACCTGTTCGCGCTCAGCTCGTACCCAACGGGTCGATCGTCCAGGCGATGTACAAGATCGTCGCACTGACGCTCGCGGTCGTGGCGACGTCGATCCCACGACTGCGTACCGCAAGCAGCCCCGCCCGGTCCTCGGGCAGGGTGAGCCGCAGTACCGCGGCAAGCGCCACCCCGATCGCAAGCACCAGTGCGCCGCGGCGCCAATAACCGGCGATGACGAGTCCGAACGCCGCGATCAGGATCACGCCGGGCAATAGGATCGGCCACTGCCCACCGAAGACCTTGCGCGCGAACTCCCGCAACGTCACTGCGCCGCCAGCGCCTCTGCTCGTTCGACCACGTTGGTCAACAGAAACGCGCGCGTGAGCGGCCCGACACCACCGGGGTTGGGCGATACATGACCGGCCACCTCCCATACGTCCGGGTGCACGTCGCCGACCAGCTTGCCCGCGTCGTCGCGGCTCACTCCGACGTCGATGACCGCAGCGCCGGGGCGGACCATCTCGGCGGTCACCATGTGCGGCACCCCGGCGGCGGCGATGATGATGTCCGCCTCCCGGGTGTGCTGCGGCAAGTGCCGAGTCGCGGTGTGGCACAACGTGACCGTCGCGTTCTCGGAGCGACGGGTCAGCAGCAGACCCAACGGCCGGCCGACCGTCACCCCACGACCGATGACCACGACCTCCGCGCCGGCGATCTCGACCTCGTAGCGACGCAGCAGGTGCACGATCCCACGCGGAGTGCAGGGCAGCGGTGCCGGCTCGTTGAGGACCAGCCGGCCCAGATTGGTCGGGTGCAACCCGTCGGCATCCTTGCCGGGGTCGACCCGTTCCAATGCGGCGTTCTCGTGAAGGTGCTTGGGCAGCGGCAACTGCACGATGTAGCCGGTGCACTCGGGGTTGGCGTTCAACTCGTCAATGGTCTCGTCGAGCTTGGCACCGCTGATGTCGGCGGGCAGGTCGCGGCGAATCGAGTTGATGCCCACCTTGGCGCAGTCCGCATGTTTGCCCCGGACATACGCATGCGAGCCGGGGTCGTCACCGACCAGCACCGTGCCCAATCCGGGTGTGTGGCCGGCCGCGGTCAGCGCCGCAACCCGTTCCGTGAGGTCGACGAAGATCTCGTCTCGCGTGGCCTTACCGTCCAATGTGATCGCACCCACGGCAGCCAGTCTGGCATGCTCACTACATATGAACACGCAGCCCAATGTGTTCACCCCGGCCAAGCTCGGCCCGGTGACCCTGCGCAACCGCATCATCAAGGCGGCGACATTCGAGGCGTCGACGCCGAACGCGCTCGTCACGGACGACCTGATCACCTACCACCGACTGCCTGCCGCGGGCGGAGTCGGCATGACGACCGTCGCTTATCTGGCCGTGTCGCCCGGCGGCCGCACCGAAGGAAAGCAGATCTGGTGGCGCCAAGAGGCGGTGCCCGGCCTGAAGGAGCTGACAGCGGCTATCCACGCCGAAGGCACCGCGATCAGCGCGCAGATCGGGCACGCCGGGCCGGTCGCCAACGCCCGCTCGAACAAGGCAAAGGCGTACGCGCCGGTGCGATTCTTCAATCCGCTGTCGATGCGCTTCGCCAAGAAAGCCTCCACCGATGACATCAACGACATCATCGGCGCGCACGCCAACGCCGCCCGTCTTGCGATCGAGTCCGGCTTCGATGCGGTCGAAATCCATTTGGGGCACAACTATTTTGCGAGCTCGTTCCTCAGCCCTCTGATCAACCGGCGTGCCGACGAATTCGGCGGATCGCTCGAGAACCGGGCCAAGGTGGCGCGCGGCATGGTGATGGCGGTGCGGCGCGCGGTGGAGAAGGAAGGCACCCCCATCGCCGTCACCGCGAAGTTGACCATGGCGGACGGAGTCCGCGGCGGCATCTCGCTCGAGGAGTCCCTGCAGACTGCGAAGTGGTTGGAATCCGATGGCGGCCTCGACGCCATCGAGCTCACTGCGGGCAGCTCATTGGTCAACCCGATGTATCTGTTCCGCGGCGATGCGCCGATCAAGGAATTCGCGGGCGCCTTCAAGCCGCCGTTGCGGTGGGGAATTCGGATGACCGGAAAGAAGTTCCTCCGCGAATACCCCTATCGGGAAGCGTTTCTGCTGAGGGACGCCAAGCTGTTCCGCGCCGAACTCAAGATGCCGCTGATCCTGTTGGGCGGCATTACAAATCGCGAAACGATGGACCTGGCGATGGCCGAGGGTTTCGACTTCGTCGCGATGGGACGAGCGCTGCTGGCCGAACCCGACCTGATAAACCGCATCCGCGACGACGGTGACGCGCATTCGGTGCTGTCGAAGTGCACCCACTGCAACAAGTGCATGGCGACGATCTACACCCACACGCACTGCGTGGTGACGGGCTCGCCCGGCTAACCCAGTGGGGGCTTTGGTGTAGGCGCTTCTACCGCCAACTGTGGGGGCGCCCCGAACTGCAGCACCGGCTCGGTGCGCGTCCACTCGTCGGATTTGATGACGAGTTCCTTGGCGGTGACCGTGTAGGTGGCGCCGTCCTTCTGGGCGAAGAACTCGCCGGGCACCGTCGGTTCGGCGACGACGACGAGCACTGCGTCGTCGCCCAATCGGGCTCCGCGATATTCATAGCGGCCGGCCTGGTCCACGCAGATCGCCACGAGCGAATGTTCCGTGCGGGCGAACGACACCGCCGTCTGGGGCGCATCGCAGCGCACTTCGGAATCGACAAAACCCCGATCGTCAGTCGGATAGGAAGACGGCTGCGCGGCGACCGTCGGCGACACGATCGTTGCCGCCAGACTCACGGTCACCGCGACGCTCGCCATCAGGGCTGCAGGCGCCATAGACACCATGAACAACGACACCACGAACGCAGCGGCGACGGCTGGCGACTCGCCGGGCGGACCCGCACTTATTTGTCTTTTCAGCCAGGAGGTATCAGAGCCCTTGCGCAGTCGGCGACGATGCCGTCCGCGCTCGGAGGAATCGCTTGCTTGGCGAGCAGATGCCGCCGCACGACGGCGTAGGGAATGTCGACGATGGCCGCGTTGACCCGGTCGGCGTCGGCGGGCAGCTCCGCCATAAGTTGTCGAAATCTGCGGCGAAGGCGCCGCCTGGCTGCGGTCAGGTGCTCAGGCCAATCGGCGGCAGCCAGCGCCTCGGCCCCGGCCAGCAGTACCTGCGCCTCATTCGGATGCTCGCGACACCACCGAACCGTGAACTCGGCCGCGCCGACACACCGGGTCTGCGGGTCTCCCGACGCCGACAGCGCGGCCGTAACGCCGGAATGGAAGCGCTCCTCGGTGCGAATCCACAATTGCCCGCACAGGCCGGCC
Organism: uncultured Actinomycetota bacterium; assembly: GCA_963721195.1. Classification (GTDB taxonomy): domain Bacteria; phylum Actinomycetota; class Actinomycetes; order Mycobacteriales; family Mycobacteriaceae; genus Mycobacterium. The sequence goes on from CAVRIH010000007.1 coordinate 196,754, forward strand.
CTGGTCGGGAAGCGGTGATACATCGACCCGCTGGGCGCACCCACCGCGCGCGCGACCGCCGACATGGTTACGGCGGCCGGGCCCTGGACAGCCAGCAAGTCCGCGGCGGCGTCGAGCAGTTCATCGAATGATTTTGTCGGCACGGTGAGCGCGGGCATGCCCCACGACGTCGGCGGTCAGCACCGGGGCCCGCAGGACATGATCGCCGGCGTGTGGGGACCCCCAACGCCCTCTACGACGTGGCCGTCGGATCCATCTAGTACCTCGTGGTCGACGACGACCGAATCGTCGTGATCGGCCGATACTCGGGTCCGGCGCGTGACGGAGCCACCGCTGTCGATGCCGCGTTCGCTCACGTCATCACGACGCGAGGTCAGCAGATGGCCGCACTGCACCAGATCACCGACACCGCCCGGTGGTGCATCCCCTGCACATGACCGCACACTGACGACCTCCAGACCTGCACCGCAATCGGGGTCATACCGATAGAGTTGGGCGCGATGAGCCGACCAGCCCCTTCCGCGCTGACCGTTCGATACGACGGGTCGACCCGAACCTTCGCGCCGGGCAACGACGTTGTCGTCGGCCGCGACCTTCGCGCCGACATCCGTATCGCACATCCCTTGATCTCCCGCGCGCACCTTGTGCTCCGGTTCGACCAGGGCCAGGGTCGGTGGGTTGCCATCGACAACGGCAGCCTCAACGGGATGTACGTCAACAACCGGCGGGTGCCCACCGTCGACATCTCCGACGGTCAGCGCCTCAACATCGGCAATCCCGATGGGCCGCAACTAAGTTTCGAGGTCGGGCGGCACCAGGGCGCCGTCGGCCGGCCACCGACACAATCGGTGCCCATCGTCAGCACGCAGCGGCCGGCCGACACCTCGTGGCCCACTCAGGGACCGTCGCACGCAGCGCCGCCCCCGGCTTCCTCGCCACAGGTTTCACGACCGAAGATTCCGCCGCCGAGCGGCTCGCGCCCACAGGCGGCCCCACCTGGGTACCCCTCCGGGCCACAACCGCGGTACCCCTCGGCACCGCAACAACCGGCCGCCCGTGGCGGCGCGCCGGCGTATCCGTCCAGCCCCGCGGCGCCGACGCGGCAACCGCCGATTTCGCAGCCGATGTCGCAACCGGCACTCGAATCGGTCACGGCGATGGGCCCGACGGCCGCTCCGCGTGCGGGCGAGGGCAATCTCGCGACGAGCATGCTGAAGATCCTGCGCCCGGGCAGGCCGGCCCCCGCAGCAGGTATCGCGGGAGCCATCAAGATCGGTCGAGCCACCGACAACGACATCGTCGTGCCCGACGTGCTCGCGTCGCGTCATCACGCGACCCTGCTGCCCGTGGCCGGCGGAACCGAGATCCGGGACAACCGCAGCATCAACGGCACGTTCGTCAACGGCGCGCGGGTGGACTCGGCGATGCTGCGCGACGGTGACACCGTCACGATCGGCAACATCGACCTGGTGTTCACGGGCGGCACGCTGGCCCGCCGCACCGAGACCGCCGCGGCCACCCAGACCGGCGGCCTGGAAGTGCACTCGATCACGTGGACGATCGAGGGCAACAAGACGCTGCTGGACAACATCTCGGTCGCGGCGCGACCCGGCACATTGACCGCCGTCATCGGCCCGTCGGGTGCGGGCAAGTCGACGTTCGCGAAGTTGGTGGCCGGCTACACCCATCCGACGACCGGCACCGTGACCTTCGAAGGTCACAACATCCATGCCGAGTACGCGTCGCTGCGCGTCCCGTATCGGCATGGTTCCGCAGGACGACGTGGTGCACGGTCAGCTGACCGTCAGGCAGGCACTGATGTACGCCGCCGAGCTCCGGCTGCCGCCGGACACCACGAAGGCAGACCGCGAGCAGGTCGTCATGCAGGTCCTCGAGGAACTCGAGATGACCAAGCATCTCGAAACCCGCGTCGACAAGCTCTCCGGCGGTCAGCGCAAACGCGCCTCGGTCGCCCTCGAGCTGTTGACCGGACCTTCGCTGCTGATTCTCGACGAGCCCACGTCGGGTCTGGATCCGGCGCTGGACCGCCAGGTCATGACGATGCTGCGCCAGCTCGCCGATGCCGGCCGCGTCGTGCTGGTGGTGACGCACTCGCTGACCTACCTCGACGTGTGCGATCAGGTGCTGCTGCTTGCACCCGGCGGAAAGACCGCGTTCTACGGGCCACCCAGCGAAATCGGCACGTCGATGGGCACCACGAACTGGGCCGACATCTTCGCCACGGTCGCCGGCGACCCCGATGCGGCCAAGGCGCGGTACCTCGCCCAACACGGGCCGCCGCCACCGCCGCCGCCTGCGGAGAAACCGTCCGATCTCGGCGAACCGACCAAGACGAGTCTGCGCAAGCAGTTCTCCACGATCAGCCGGCGTCAGGTGCGACTGATCATTTCGGATCGCGGTTATTTCATCTTCCTGATGTTCCTGCCGTTCATCATGGGTGTGCTGTCGCTGTCGGTGCCCGGCAACGTCGGCTTCGGCCTGCCCGTTCCCGCCATCAAGGGTGGTGAGGCACCCAACGAACCCGGGCAGATCTTGGTGATGCTCAATGTGGGCGCCATCTTCATGGGCACCGCCTTGACCATCCGGGCGCTGATCGGCGAACGGGCGATCTTCCTGCGCGAGCAGGCCGTGGGACTGTCGACCACCGCGTACATGCTCGCCAAGATTGCCGTCTTCACGGTGTTCGCGATCATCCAGTCGGCAATCGTCACCTCGATCGCGGTGATGGGTAAGGGCTGGGGGCCGGGAGCCACCGAGTCCGGGGTCTTCATCGGCAACCGCAGCCTGGAGTTGTTCGTCGACATCGCGGCGACCACGGTCGCCGCAGGCATGGTCGGGCTGGCGCTGTCAGCGCTGGCCCGGTCGCAGGAGCAGATCATGCCGTTGCTGGTGGTGGCGATCATGTCGCAGCTGGTGTTCTCCGGCGGCATGATTCCGGTGACGGACCGGATCGTCCTCGATCAACTGGCGTGGTTCACCCCGGCTCGCTGGGGCTTTGCCGCGTCGGCGTCCACCATCGACCTCACGAGACTCGTGCCAAGTCCGCTGTCACCCGACGACTCGCACTGGCACCACACCAGCGGCGCGTGGTGGTTCGACATGGCGATGCTTTTGGTGATCTGCATTGGCTATACCGCCTTCGTGCGGTGGAAGATCCGGCTCGCCGCAGCCAACTGACGTTGATGTTCTGCAGTACCACGTTGGCCCAGCGCATCGAGCGCGCCGAGGCGGGCCTGATCGCACAAAGCGCCGAGGCGGCACGGCGCCGCGGTGGCAAGCCGACGGGTTTCGTGATTCGGGTCGCGGGCGGCGCCGCGTGTTTCGCCGAGGCGGACTCACCGTTGAACAAGGTCGTCGGCCTCGGTTTCGGTGGCGTACCCGCCGAGGCTGAATTCGACGAGATCGAAGCAGCTTTCGCTGCTCGCGGCAGCGCGACCCAGGTCGAACTGGCGCACCTCGCGAACCCCGAAATCGGTGCGGCGCTGACGGGCCGCGGATATCGGCTCGTCTCCTTCGAGAATGTGCTCGGCCGCGGGCTCGACAACGCATTGGAACGGATCACGCCGCCCGGGGTCGACGTTCGACCCAGCGGCGACGACGAATTCGAAACCTGGCTCGACGTGGTCGTCGACGGTTTTGCTCACCCGGACACGCAGGGTGTGGCGTCGCACGAGGACTTCCCGCGCGACGTGCTTGCGACCGCCACCCGCGACATGGCAGCAGCGGGAGCGACCCGGTACGTCGCGCTGCACGACGGCGTCGTCGCCGGCGCGGCCAGCGTCCGATTGGCCGACGGCATAGCGCAACTCACGGGCGCCGCGACCGCCCCGGCATACCGCCGCCGCGGGATTCAGACGGCGATTCTTGCGGCCCGACTCGTCGACGCCGTCGCGGCGGGGTGCGACATCGCCGTCGTCACCACCGCGCCCGGTTCGAAGTCACAGCAGAACGTGCAGCGACGCGGTTTCGATCTGCTCTACACACGTGCGATCCTGACGAAGGATCCGTAGCCCGTCCCCTCACGCCGTGCGTGCGGGGGCAAGTCGCTTGAGCGCGAGCCCGCCCTCGAACGGCCGGTAGCCGAACGCGGCCGGCGCGACGTAACCCGAGTCTGAAAGCGGCGTGTTCACCTCGGCCACCGTCGGTCCGATCTCGGCGGCGATCGGGGCGAGGGCGTCGAGGTCGAAGCGGTACAAGCGACCCGCATTGCCGCCCAGGATCTTTCGGCAGTTGTCCTCGGACTGGTCGTGCAGCGCCCACCGAATGGCCAGCTTGGAGTGCGGCGCAAAACCTTCCTCGTGCGGATAGTCGCTACCCCACATGATGTGATCGGCGCCCATGTAGTCGATCATCGACTTCTCGAACGGCGTGAGTTCGGAGGCCAGGTAACAGTTGCGCTTGGCATACTCGCTCGGCGCCAGCGTGAGCTCGTCGATCGACGAACCACCGAACATCCCGTAAGTACGGTTGCCCGCTTCGGATTTCATGCTGGGCACCATGACGTCGAGCAGCGTCATCTGATCTTGCAACCACAAGGTGCCCTGCTCGGTCGGCACAAAGCGCAACGTCGGATGACGCTCGAACACCCCGGCGAGGATGAGGTGGTTGACCGTACGTTGCGCCCACAACGCCATCTCGGTCACCAGTACGGCGTTGGACGCCGGCTGATCCATCGGCATCACCGGACTGCCGGCGCCTGCGTGCTGTACCAGCGTCAGGTCGAGCTCCGTGCACAGCGACCAGATCGGTTCATAGCGGGTGTGAAAGAGCGGGGCGACGTTCGGGTCGCCTGGTGAGACTGCGGGCAGCAGCACGCCGCCGAAGCACTTCTGCCCGGCACCCCAGCGAATCTCGTCGAGAGCCAGGTCGATGTCGTTGGGAAAGATCTGGATGAGTCCGCGGCGCCGGTCCGGCGCCAGCGCAGCAGAAGTCGACCTGCCAGCGGTTGTGGGCCTGCACGCCGGCCCATCGTTGTTCGAACTCCTGACGGGTACGCGGCAAGCTGATCGTGATGTTCGGGGTGGTCGGGAAGAACGGCGGCACGGTGTTGGGCAACAGCACCTCGGCGGCCACCCCGTCGGCGTCCATCTCCGACATCCGCAGGTCGTGATCCCAGTTGCGCTTGGCGGTCGCGATGATCAGGTCGTCGAACGGGCTCACATAGGTCTTCGCCCACGCGTCGAAATCGTCGCGCAGTCGCGCCGGTAAGTACTTTTTGTAGTCGTAGAGGTCCGCGCCCGCGTGCGTGTCGGTCGAGATGACCACGTAGCGATCGATCGTGTCCCAGGTAGCGGCCATCTGCGTCTCCAATGCCCTCGCGGTATCGAGTCGATCCTTCTCCTAACCGCGCCGCCGCATGCGGGATTGGTCCGCTGAACGGGATGGTGTCACCGATCGCGGGGCCTCATTGTGTCGCTGCGACGCCACGCAGCCCGATGCGGGCTCCCCACACTGCCGACTCGACCGCCACACTCACGCGACGTCCCGTTCCACCGTCGATGTCACTGGGTGTCACCCATTCGACGGTGGCCGTGCCCGAGATATGCAGCGTGGTACCCGTGTCGAAGTCGATGAACAGCAACGCAGCACTCGGGTCCACCGCGAGATTGCCGAAGCTGTTGAACATGTTGTTGCCGGGGTAGTCCGGCCACCACAGTCTGTCGCCGTCGACGTGGACGAATCCGGGAGGGCCGCCTCGATGGGATGCGTCGGCGCCGCGGGTCGGATGGATGGTGCCGAGGAAGAAGGTGTCGGCACTCGAAATGAGCTCTTTGTGGCGGACACTCAGCGTCGACAAATGTTCCACGGGTTGCGGAGTGCTGTCCACGTGTTCGAGACGGCGTGGGTGAATGTACTTGGGGCAGTTGCCGTATGCCTGGTCGACCGAAAGCAGCAGACCGGCCTCGCCGACATCGGAAAGGATGCCGTTGACCCGGACTCTGCGGCGGGTGGCGAACTCGATGGCGAGCATGCCGACCGGCTGGCCCGCGGCGAGGCCGTGCAACGGATCACCGGTGCCCGGTAGAGCGTGGACCCGCAGTTCGCGGTCACGCGCTTCGAGGAATCCGGGTGACGAGAAGAGCGGCGACGTCCACAGCCGGCCATCGGCATCGCGGGCGGTGAGCACGGCGAAGTCGCGGGCGGCGAGGAACGCACCCATGCCGCCGTTCAGATCGGGCGTGGCGAGCATGGCGCCGCCGAGACGGGCCGCCTGCGCACGAACACCCGCGCGGTCCTGAACCGCGAGTTCTCCATCGTGAAACCCTGTCTGCGCGGCGGCCATGCAGCACTCAACGAGACAGCGCAGCGGTTATTCCCCGTGGATGTTCAGGCCGTGCGCTACCGCGTAGGCGAGCGCCTGGTCGACGTCGATCTTCGCCCCCCGTAGCGAGGCGGTGGTCCAGAACGTCGCGTCGGTTCGCGCACCCCGCAGATCGGCCTCGTCGAGTCGAGTCTTCTGCAAACGCGCACCACGTAGGTCGGCGCCGCGCAGCACCGATTTACGCAGGTCGGCTTCGACGAGGCTCGCTTCGCGCAACCGGCACCCCGACAGGTCGACGCCTTTCAAGTCGCAACCGCCGAGGACGGCCAGCGTCATGTCGACCTCCACAAATTTCAGGGGTCGCATCCGGCACTCGGTGAACACCGATCCGAGCATGCTGCAGTGCCGAAATATGCTGTGGTGCAGCGTGGCCCGCTCGAATCGGCAGTTCCGGAATGCGGAGCCGACGTGCTCAGATTCGGCTAGGTCGACGCCGCGGAAGTCACACTCGTCGAACACCACACGTTCGGTGCGCAGCCGGCTGAGATCCTCGTCGCGGAAGTCGTGAGCGACGAACTCCCTTTCGGTCCAAACCTCTTCGTCGTTGGCCACCGACTCAGCCGACTCAGCCGGGCAGCGAGGTCAGGGTGTCCAGCGCGTACTCGGTGACTGCGATCAACGCCGCCCGGCTCGATTGGCGGTCGCGGGCGTCAACCGAGACCACTGGTATGTGATCCGAAAGCGCCAGCGCCTTCCGCACCGCATCAGTGGAATATGTTGGTGCGCCGTCGAATTCATTGATCGCGATCAGGAAGGGCAGGCGACGCGCTTCAAAGAAGTCGACCGCGGCGAAGCTGTCCTGAAGGCGTCGGACGTCGACCAGAATGACCGCGCCGATGGCGCCGCGGATCAGGTCGTCCCACATGAACCAGAACCTGCGCTGGCCGGGTGTGCCGAACAGGTACAGCACAAGATCCTCGTCGAGCGTGATACGGCCGAAGTCCATCGCCACTGTCGTGGTGGTCTTCGACGGTGTCGCCTCCAGGCCGTCGACGCCGTCGGACGCATTGGTCACCAACGCCTCGGTCCGCAGCGGCATGATCTCCGAGACTGCGCCCACGAACGTCGTCTTGCCGGCTCCGAACCCGCCGGAGATGACGATCTTCGTCGAGGCAGCGGCCCGCCTCGCCGAGGGGTCCGTCGAGGCATGCCGCCTCTCAGAGTGCCCTGAGGCCACGCAGCGTCCTTCCTATCAGTTCTCGTCGTTCGTCGTTCGTGGCCGAATCGCCGAGTGTGGTGTGCACCTGCAGATATCCCTGTGTCACGAGATCACCGATGAGCACCCGAGCCACGCCGAGCGGTAGGGCCAATCCTGCGGCGATCTCGGCGACGGACGGGAGATCGACACTCATCGTCAGAATCTGGCCCCGCACATCGTTTCCCGGCCATCGCGGCGGCTTCTCCGTTGCGGGCTTTCCGATCGGCGCCTCCAACGGCAGGTGGACCCGCGGCTCGGTGCGGCCCGCCGTCAGCGTGTACGGCCGGACCAGACTCGGAACGTTTGCGACCTCCCGTTCCCACAGCGATCCCCCAGTTCCATCGGCCTTCCCTGCCCTTCGGGCGTGGGCCCGACCCTCCGGATGGTCCATTGGCTGCTCACGAATGCTGAGGCGCACGCCGCCGTGATGACTGGACCACGGCACCTACCCGTTCGACCAGAATCGCCATCTCGTAACCGATTTGGCCGATGTCGCAGTTGCGTGATGCCAGCGTCGCCAGGTTCGAACCGTCGCCGACCCGCATCAACAGCAGATAGCCGTTCTCCATCTCGACGACCGACTGCATGACATAGCCGCCGTCGAACAGCTGCGCGGCACCGGTCGACAGACTGGCCAGCCCAGAGGCGACCGCGGCCAGTTGGTCGGCACGCTCGACCGGAATGTGCGCACTGGACGCCATCAAGAGCCCGTCGGCCGACACCAGAACGGCGTGGGTCACTCCGGATACTTCGTCGGCGAATTTGGAGACCAGCCAGTCGAGCGAATCACGCTGCGTCGACCGCGACGGGTACGTCATTGGTTATCTGTTCCTCTGGTCTCTCGCGCGTGCGAGCGGCCCGCATGAACGCCGCCGAAGTGGCTGCTGATACTCGCACGGACAGCATCGGGGTCGCGCTGCGGTTGGGCCCCGCCTGCGAATGATGCGTCCGGCCCCGCGGGGCCGAAGTCAGCCGCCCATGCTACCTCGTCGTCGTCACCGGCGTTTCGGTGAGTGCCGCCGTTGTGATACTGACCAGCGTCACTACCTGCGGATTCAGCCGCACCGGGCACCAGTCGGACGCCGGGCTCACGCACCGGCAGACCTTCCTCGGTGTGCTGCTGGACCGGAGTCTCGTCCGCCGCCTCGGCTGCTGACCAACCGCTGTCCCACACCGATTCCCAGTTCAGGTCTGCGCTGTTGGCCAAGTCGCTCGGATCGACGAGCCATTCAGAGAGCATTTGCCGGTAGATGGCGTCGTCAGAGCCCGCCGGTTCGGATTCCGCGTCATGGGCGGGTTCGGGCTGCGACGCCTGCGGTTCGGGCTGCGGCGCCTGTGGTTCGGGCGCCTGCGGCTCCTGCGGTTCTGGCTGCGACGCCTGCGGGTCGGGCGCCGCCTGCGGTTCCTGCGGTTCGAACGCACGCGCGGGCACTCCAGCGGCCGCGGCCTGCTGTCGGGCCGCGAAGAACCCTGACGTGTCGGCCGGCCGGTCGGCGGGCACCGGCGGTGCGCCCCACTCATCGTCGTCAGGCTCGTAGGCCGGATACTCGGGCGTTTGCGCCGGCATGGAGTCCTCCGGCCAGTCGTCCTCGGGCCACTCGTCCTCGGGCCAGTCGTCCTCGACCTGGTACGGCTGCGCGGCCGGGGGCGGCACCAGTGACGTCGGGACGTCGGATATTCCGCTGGCGCCGGGATCGCGTTGCGGCAACAACGCGACCGGTACCTCGGAGTGGCCGTTGTGATACTGCGGCGCAGAGTCGTATTCGGCCCAGCTGTCCGAGTGCTCTTCGTCGAGCGCCAGTGCGGTCGAGATGCCTGCGCGCGCGTCGGCGGCGTACTCGGGTTCCCCGAGCTGGTGAGGCGCATCAACCCCGCCGAGCAGTTCGGTGGGCACGTAGACGCCGGCCGTAGTGCCCGAGTTCGGCTCGCCGGCAATCGTGCTACGCAATCTGACCACCAGACCGTGTTGCGATGCCAGGCGTCCGACCACGAACAGACCCATGTGGCGCGCGGTGTACGGGGTGACCTCGCCGCCGGATTGCAGACGCGTATTGGCCACCCGCAGGTCCGAATCAGTCATGCCAAGGCCGATGTCGCTGACCTCGATGACGAGGCCCCCTTTGCCGGTGTGCACCGCGGACACCCGCACCTGTGAGATCGGCGGTGAGTAGCGCAGTGCGTTGTCGAGCAGCTCGGCCAACAGGTGAACGAGATCGCCTGCCACGGAGCCGACGATCTCGCTATCGGGCACTGTCGCGGTGACGACACGGGTGTAGTCCTCGACCTCGGAGGCCGCCGCGTTGATGACCGCCGATACGGGCACCGGCTCCGCCTGCTCGCGCGGCACCTTCGCGCCCGCGAGCACCAGCAGGTTGGCGCCGTTGCGACGCATCCGGGCGGCAAGGTGATCGAGCCGGAACAGGCTTTCCAGCCGCTCGGGATCCTCCTCGTCGCGCTCGAGCCGGTCGATGAGCGAGAGCTGCTGGTCGACCAATGAGCGACTGCGCCGCGACAGGGTCTCGAACATGTCGCCGACCTGCAACTGCAGCCGCGACTGCTCGCCCGCCAGCAGCACCGCCTGCTCGTGCAGCTCGTCGACCGCGTGCGCGACCTGACCGACCTCCTCCGAGGTGTGCACCGGAATCGGAACAACGGGCCCCGGATCGCCACCAGCACGCACGCGCTCGATTTCGCGAGCCAGATCGTCGTGGGCAACCCGCAGCGCACTGTCTCGCAGCCGGCGAAGGGGTCGCACGAGCGACCGCGCCACCAGGATGACCAGGATCAGAGCCAGCAGCATGGCACCGCCGACGATTGCCGCATCGCGGATAGCGGCCATGCGCTGCGCAGACGCCTGCTGCTCCACTGTCGAGGTCACTGACCCGGTGGCATCGGTGATGATCTGACCGGCGATCTGATCGGTGATCGCTTCGGACGCGCGCAGGTCCGGGTTGTTCACCAGGACGGCCGCCGGATCCGACATGATCGCCAACCGCTTGACCATCTCGCCCTGCAGTTGCTGGGCTTCGGCCGAGCCGACGCCCAGCACCTGGCTCATCCCGAACAGTGTCGATGGCTCCGTGCCGGCCAGCGCGATCATCCTGGTCCGCAGCTCGGGTTCGGGCAATTCACCGCCGAGATTCACCAACAGCTGCTGCATCATCATCTGGCCGCGTGCGCCGACCGCGCGGGACAGCCCGAGGGTTTCGGCCGTGATGCGCTCATCGTCGACGCGCACCGACCCATTGATAGCGTCCTCGGCGGTCAGCAGGATCGGTGCATAGGTGGTGATGCGTTCGAACAGGTTGATGTTGTTGGACGTGACCTTGTCCATCAGCGCCTGACCGTCGGCGATCATGCTCGTGACGCCCCTGCTGACGTCGTCAGCGATATCGGTGCCGGACAGCCGGCGCTGCAATTCCCGCCTGCTCGCGTCGAACTCGGTGAGCGCGGCCTGCGGATCGCCTCCGGTGGAACCCGCCAACATCGCACCGTCGAGTGCGGCCATGTAGTTCACGATCGCCGGCACCATTTCGGTACGGTCGGCCGCGCGACGCAAATCCGTTGCTTCCGTGACGCTGCTGTAGATGCGCAACCCGCCAAAGGCGCCGGCTAGAACAAGCGGCACCAATGCGATCGCGAACACTTTCCAGCGAACTGGCCAATTGGACACTGACCACCGGCTCGGTCGCTTGGACGGCGGCGCGGGTTTGGGTTCGAAACTGATAGGCGCGTCTTCGAACTGCGTGAGCTGCGAGAAAGCGCTCATCGGCGCTCGCCCGCGTTTTCGGCCGCGTGTCGGCATTTCAGTTTTGGACGGTAGTTCATATGCTTCCTGCTAATTCGCCCGCATCTGCGGGCTGGCGTTGTGCGCCTGGCAATTGGTCGAGTATGCCAGCCGTCAGGTGCTGTTTCCACAATTCTTACTGAACAGACAGAGTTCACAACGCCGGCATCAAGTCGCTTTGCGATAACGGAGCAAACACGTTTTGGATCCTCTGCCCCACCGGAGCAATGATCTACAAATGTTTCGCGTGCTGTTCTTCTCGCCGCGCATCGCACCCAACACCGGCAATGCGATCCGAATGGTCGCCGCGACCGGCTGCGAATTGCATCTCGTCGAGCCGCTCGGATTCGATTTGTCCGAACCCAAACTACGGCGTGCCGGGCTGGACTATCACGACCTGGCGTCGGTCACCGTTCACCGCGACCTGGCCGCGGCGTGGGAGGCCATGGCACCGCAGCGCGTGTACGCATTCACCGCTCATGCCAGCTCACGATTCGACGACGTCAGCTACGAGCCGGGTGATGTGGTGATGTTCGGACCCGAGCCCACCGGCCTGGACGCGGCGACCCTGGCCGACCCGCACATCACCGCGCAGTTGCGCATTCCGATGCTTGCGGGCAGACGGTCGCTGAATCTGTCGAACGCCGCAGCGGTCGTCGTCTACGAAGCGTGGCGGCAGCACGGCTTCGATGGCGCTGTCTGAGCATTACCAACTGTCGAAGTGCACCAGCTGCTCGGCGGGCAGCCGCTTGGCGGGGCGGAAGTCGGTGCCCTTCGTGTAGGCGATCGGGAAGAGCCCGCCTTGTCGGTACTCATCGAACGGGATGCCGAGGATGTCGGCGGCCAATTTCTCGCCCTTGCCGACCAGATGCAGCGTCGTCCATGCCGATCCGAGCCCACGCGAGCGCAGGGCCAGCATGTAACTCCAGACCGCCGGCAGCAGTGAGCCCCAGAACCCGGCGCTGCCCGCAACCGCTTCGTCGGGACTGCCCGCAAGGCAGGGAATCAGCATGACCGGAACCTCATGCAGGTGGTCGTTGAGGTACTTGGCGGAATCGGTGACGCGCGGGCGCTGTTCGTCTCGGGCGTCGCCGAACTCGGGCTTGGGCGCATCGAGGTAGGGCGTGGCATTGTGCCGGTAGATGTCGGCGATCGCCTTCTTCTTCTCGGGGTCCTCGACGAAGACCCACTGCCAACCCTGGGCGTTTGACCCCGTCGGCGCCTGGAGCGCAAGCTCCAGACACTCCAGCAGTACATCGCGCGGCACCGGCTTCTCGAGGTCCAGTCGCTTGCGCACCGAACGTGTGGTGGTCAGGACTTCATCGACGGACAAGTTCAGGGTCATATGAGAAGACTAGGCGAGACTACATTCGACTCTATGACAGTCGAATTCACGCAAGAGGTCACCGACAGGCTGACGTCCGACCATTCCGGGTGGCTGACTACGGTGGCCAAATCCGGTCAGCCCGTCCCCCGGCTGGTGTGGTTCTACTTCGACGGTGAGGACGTGATCGTCTACTCCGAACCCAACGCCGCCAAGGTCCGGCACATCAGGAACCACCCACGCGTGAGCCTGAATCTGGATTCCGATGGAACCGGTTCGGGCGTCATCGTCGTCGGCGGTGAGGCAACGATCGACGCCGAGAACGCGGACCCGTTGAAGGACGAGCGATACCGCGATAAATACGGTGAGCTCGCGGCGAGCCTGGGCTTCACCGAGGAGTTCCTCTCCGCCTACAACCTGCGGCTGAGGATCAACGTCGACAAGATCTGGACCACACCGACCGAGGGCTGACGAGCCCAGCGCCCCGGTCAGATGTTCCGCTTCGCTTCGCTCAACGGAAGTCACGGGACTTGGACGCCACTCGCATACTGAGCTTGCCGATGCGGTCGGCGACGACGGTGACCGCGCCGGTGGCGTTTTGGACTTGGCCGCGCACCAATAGCGCCGACGCCGTCTGCGCCAGCTTGCGGTGCCGTGCCCAAACCCCCTGTGAACACAGGACGTTGACCATCCCGGTCTCGTCCTCGAGGTTGATGAACGTGACACCCTGCGCCGTCGCCGGCCGCTGGCGGTGAGTCACCGCCCCGGCCACCAGCACCCGGGTCCCGTCGGGCACCTCAAGCAGCTTGTCCGCGGGAACGACGCCGAGCGCGTCGAGGTTCTCGCGCAGGAACTGGGTGGGGTAGCTATCTGACGAGATGCCCGTCGCCCACACGTCGGCCGCCGCCAACTCGATTTCGGTCATGCCCGGTAGCGAGGGGATCTGCGATGACGACCCCACTCCCGGCAACCGGTCGGGACGTTGGGTGGCGGCCGCGCCTGCGGCCCACAGTCCTTCGCGTCGGGTGATCCCGAAGCAGCCCAACGCGCCCGCGGTGGCCAGCGCCTCGGTCTGCGGAACACTCAGCTGAATCCGCTGGGTGAGGTCCAACAGAGAGGTAAACGGTCCGTTGACTTTTCGTTCGTCGACGATGCGCTCGGCCAAATCGTCACCGATGTGGCGCACGCTGCCGAGGCCTAATCTGACCACGTTTCCTGCGTCTTCCAAGGTGGCGTGCGCCAGACTGGCGTTGGCGTCTGGCCCGTGGACGGTGACCCCGTGTCTGCGGGCGTCGGCCACCAGCGACTGCGGCGAGTAGAAGCCCATCGGCTGGGCCCGCAGCAGCGCAGCGCAGAACACGGCAGGATGGTGCAACTTGAACCACGACGAGTAGAACACCAGCGAGGCAAATGACAGCGAATGGCTCTCTGGGAAACCGAAATTGGCGAACGCCTCCAGTTTCTCGTAGATCCGGTCGGCTACCTCTCCGGTGATGCCGTGCCGTGCACGCATGCCGTCGTAGAACCTGCCGCGCAGCCGTCGCATGCGCTCGGTAGAGCGTTTGGATCCCATCGCGCGGCGCAATTGGTCGGCCTCGGCGGCGGAGAAGCCCGCGCAGTCCACCGCAAGCTGCATGAGCTGTTCCTGAAACAGTGGCACACCCAACGTCTTTCGCAGGGCGGCTTCCATCGACGGGTGTTCGTAGGTGACGCGCTCGTCCCCGTTGCGTCGCTTGATGTACGGATGCACCGATCCGCCCTGGATCGGGCCTGGGCGGATCAACGCGACCTCGACCACCAGGTCGTAGAACACCCGCGGCTTCAGTCGGGGCAGCGTGGCCATCTGCGCACGGGACTCCACCTGGAACACCCCGACGGAGTCGGCGCGCTGCAGCATCTCGTACACCGCGGGCTCGGCCAGGTCCAGCTTGGCCAGGTCGACGTCGAGTCCCTTGTGCTCGCGCACCAGGTCGATGCAATAGTGCAGCGCCGAGAGCATACCGAGGCCCAGCAGGTCGAACTTCACCAAACCGATTGCCGCGCAGTCATCTTTGTCCCACTGCAACACGCTGCGGTTCTCCATCCGCGCCCACTCCACTGGACAGACGTCGGCGATGGGGCGGTCGCAGATCACCATGCCGCCCGAATGGATGCCCATGTGTCGCGGCAGGTTGGAGATCTGCGTCGCGAGGTCGATCACCGGTTCGGGAACATCCTCGACGTGAGTGGATTCGGTCAGGTTGCCCCACTGGCCGATCTGTTTGCTCCAGGCGTCCTGCTGACCTTGAGAGAAGCCAAGCGCACGGGCCATGTCGCGTACGGCGCTGCGGCCTCGGTAGGTGATGACGTTGGCCACCTGTGCGGCGTAGTCGCGGCCGTAGCGGTCATAGACGTACTGGATCGCGTTCTCGCGCAGATCCGATTCGATGTCGATGTCGATGTCGGGCGGTCCGTCGCGCGCCGGGGACAGGAACCGCTCGAACAGCAACTCGTTGGCGATCGGGTCGACGTTGGTGACCCCGAGGGCATAACAGACGGCCGAATTGGCCGCCGATCCCCTGCCCTGGGCAAGGATGTTGTTCTCTTTGCAGAATCGCGTGATGTCGTGGACGACCAGAAAATACCCCGGAAATGTCAGCTGCTCAATGATTTTCAGCTCATGCTCGATCTGTGCATACGCCCGCGGGGACCGCTCCGGCGGGCCGTACCGATTGTGCGCCCCCTCCATGACCAAATGCCTCAGCCAGCTGTCTTCGGTGTGACCGTCCGGGACGTCGAAGGGCGGCAGCTGCGGGGCGATCAGGGCCAGCCCGAACGCACACTGCTCGCCGAGGTCGGCCGCTGCCGTCACCACCTCGGGATAGTGCGCGAAGAGCCGCGCCATCTCGGCTCCCGACCGAAGGTGCGAACCTCCCAGCGGGGCAAGGTAACCGGCTGCCTCGTCCATTGAATGCCGAGCCCGTATCGCACCCATGGCCATGGCAAGCCTGCCGCGGGACGGCTCGGCGAAGTGAGCACCGGTGGTGGCTACGACGCCGACACCGGAGCCGCCCCGGCGGTGACAATCGAGACCGAACCTGGGCGCCAATTCGGCGAGCGCGGCATTGCGTTCGTCGTCGCAGGGATGCCCGTGGTGGGTGAGCTCGATGCTGATCCGGTCGCGGCCGAACCGGTCCACCAGATCGGCCAGCGCCGTGGCGGCCGCCTCCGACCCACCATCGGAAAGCGCTTGGCGGACATGACCTTTACGGCATCCGGTGAGGATGTGCCAGTGCCCGCCGGCCGCCTCGGTCAACGCGTCGTAGTCGTAGCGCAGCTTGCCCTTCTCACCGCCCGCCAGATGTGCCTTCGCGAGCTCGCGCGACAGTCGCCGGTATCCCTCCGGGCCGCGGGCCAGTACCAGCAGATGCGGCCCCGGCGGATCGGGGTCCTCGGTCCGGTCGCCCCCGCCGAGTGATAGTTCGGCGCCGAACACCGTCTGCACGTCGAGTTCTTTGGCGGCCTCGGCGAAGCGCACCACCCCGTAGAGCCCGTCGTGATCGGTCAGCGCGATGGCGCGCAGATCGAGCCTGGCGGCCTCCTCGACGAGTTCCTCCGGCGTGCTGGCGCCGTCAAGGAAGCTGTACGCCGAATGCGCATGCAACTCCGCATATGGCACCGACGACCCGGAGCGGTCGATGTCCAGCGGCTCGTAGGACGCGCGCTTTCGTGACCAGGCCGGACTGTCGCCCCCGTCGCCCACCTGCTCGTCGATAGGCCAGCCGGCGCGGCGCGGTTTGCCATTGAGCACCCGCTCCATTTCCGTCCAGCTCGGCGGCCCGGTATGCCAGCCCACATGTTCAGTGTATCGAACTGGTGTTCGATAATGAATCCGGATGGTCCGAGTGGCCTGTAGCGGTCACTCGTCTGGTGGTTCGCCCTCAGGTGGGTCGGGGTCGTTGTGGAGGAGTTCTTCGGGGTGGTGGGCGTGGTTGATCTCGGGTGCTCGGGTGCCGTTGGTCCAGGCCAGCCGTCCGGTGTCGGTGACGGTGGTCTGCCATCGGCCCTTGGTGAGTGCGGTGTGGTCGGGGCCGCAGGCGAAGTACAGCATGTCGGCGTTGGTGGCCCCGCCGGCGGCCCAGTCCGGGCTGTGGTGCACCTCGCTGTGATAGCCGGGCTGGGTGCAACCCGGGCGGGTGCAGCCGCCGTCGCGTGAGTAGCAGATGATGCGCTGATCGGCAGTCGCCACCCGTTTCTGCCGGCCTAGGTAGATGGGGCGGTCGCTGTGGTCGTCGAAGATCGCCAGGTAGTGGATGGCGTCGGCGGCCATCCGGATCAGATCACGCATCGGCAGCGCACTGTCCCCGCCGGTGCGCGCCGGCGAGGGCATCGGCACCTCGGGGTTGGCGACGGCGTGGGCGGCGGCGTTGAGTTCGGCCAGGGTGGTGCGCGCGATCACCGTCACCGGATGCCCGCGATGGTGGCCCAGGGTTCCCGACGCGATGCCGGCCTTGAGGCCGAGTTTGATGCCGTCATGGCAGCGTTGGGCGGCGGAGCGGTCATCAGGTGTTTCTTCGATGGTGCCGTCGGGCAGGTGCCGGCCCGGGCGCACCGCGGCGGTGACGGCTTCCACATAGCTGCGGGTTTCGGGGTCGATCCAGCCCGCCAACCGCGACATGCCGTCGGGGCCCTGGGGGCCCAGCAGCAGACCACGCCGACGCGCACGGTCGGCCTCGTCGAAATCGCCGTCGGGGTTGAAGATCTCATCGATGCGCCGCCCGGCGGCCTTGACGATGTCGGCGTCGTTCTTGACCGCTTCGCGCACCAGGCTGGCTTCCACATCGGTCGCGGTCTTGGACCGAGACGCAGGAGGGCAGCCGGTTCATCGCAGCGGTGATCACCCGCAGATGATCCTCGCCGATCACACCGGCTTCGATCGCAGCAGCCACCAGCGGCAACTGCGGCGGCAACGGGTGGGCCGCACAGTTGACGGCGCGGCCGGATCCGGGCGCCCACCTTCATGCGGCGTTTGATCTCGGTGGGTGGGATCCGCAGCCGCGCCCACAAACTGTCGATGAAGCCGCTGACCAACCCGACCTCATCGGGCGGGTCGGCGATCTGGGCGAACACCCGATACATCAACCCCCGGTTGGTGCGCTCCTGGGTCTCCAACCGCTCGGCCAGCTGGACCCGAAACTCGTTGCCCACCTCATCAGAGGACAGCTCCCGCATCTGGGTGTAGGCGTCATCCACGGTATCGAGCAGCACGCGAAATCGCTCGCGTGCCGCCTCGCCGGTGACGAATTCGCCCATGCACCAACACTATCGAACGCATGTGCTAAACATCGACCGCCGTGAACCAGCCTGTGGATCAACCACCGACGCGTTGACTCATCAGAAATGCGCGCGAGAGCCCTCGAAATTCCGCTTCGTTGCCTCACTGAAAATGCGCGCGTGCGGCGCGCCTGCCTGATCGGTCAGCTATGTCCTCGGTAGGCCCAATTGATGGGGTTGACGTTGGCCGAGCGCAGGGCAGTGACCGAGACGACAGCGATTCGCTACTCGCAGGCCGATAAACAATCCAAGGGCGTCATTCTCGATGAGTTGTGCGCCACCACGGGTTGGCACCGCAACCACGCCCGCAGGGCGCTCACGACGGCGTTGCAACCCACGGTGGTGTCGCCGAGAAAATCGCGGCCACCCACGTACGGGACGGATGTCATCGCCGCACTCACGGTGTGCTGGACGGTGCTGGGAATGCCGGCTGGCAAGCGGTTGGCGCCGATGCTGGGCGAACTGGTGGCCGTGTTGCGTCATTTCGGGGAGTTGGTCATCGACGATGACGTCGCGGCGCTGCTGGTGTCGATGTCAGCGGCCACCATCGATCGTCGACTGGCTTCCGAACGGCGCAAACATCAGCTCAGGGGACGCTCGACCACTAAGCCGGGATCGCTGCTCAAAAGTCAGATTCCGGTGCGCACCTGGGCCGAATGGGACGACGCGCAACCCGGGTTCGTCGAGATCGACCTCGTCTCCCACGACGGCGGCAACCTCACCGGTAAGCACGCGTTCACGCTAACGGTCACCGACATTGCCACCGGCTGGACCGAGAACCGGTCGGTGCCCAGCAAGGCCGCCACGTGCGTCTTTCGTGCACTGAAGGACATCGCCGAAAAGATGCCGTTCCCGATTCTGGGGGTGGACTCAGACAACGGATCGGAGTTCATCAACACCCACTTGCTCGAATGGTGTGAGAAGAACGAGATCACCTTTACCCGCGCGCGGCCGGGAAACAAGAACGACGGCTGCCACGTCGAGCAGAAGAACTGGGCGGTGGTCCGCACCGTCGTCGGTTACCACCGCTACGACACCGCCGCAGAAATGTTGTTACTCAACGAGATCTGGCAATTGCAGTCCAAGCTGACCAACTTTTTCCACCCTCAGCAGAAATTGATATCCAAAGTCCGAACCGGCGCCAAGGTCACCAAGAAATACGACGAAGCGGCCACCCCGTTTCACCGTGTGGTCAAACACTCGTCCACGACCGATGAAGACCGCATAGCTGCCCTGGCCCTAGCCCACGGCCGGATCAACCCCGCCGCAGTCCAGCGCAGGATTCAGGCCTTGACCGACCAGCTCCTCACCCTGACCACCAGCAAAGCAGGAGCCCGCAGGTCTAAGCGCGCACCCTCAAATGAGGCAACGAAAAGCCCTACGCGCGCACGCCCGATTGGGGATAACCAACACAACTTGTCAGTGCCGTGTGCTAGCGCACCAACGGCCTCGATCACGGCAGATCCGCTGCGCCGAGTTGATCTCTGGGGACCACCATCATCGGGACCTCCAGCACCCGAAGCATTTTCGCTGCTGTCGAACCGAGGAACAGGCGTCTTGGTGCGCTGAGCCGACTCGAACCGACCATGATCAGGTCTCCGTCATGCCACTCCAGCTTGCTGACCGCCTCTTCGACAGTGGGACCGTCGACAATCGTCGATGTCACCGGAAAACCCTCGGGGAGACTGCTTTTCGCGACCTCGAGCGTCTGCTGGGCATGGGCAGTCGCACGCTCACGCACCGCATCGTCGTCGCCGCGAAGCGTTCCTAACATCGGATCCAACGCAATCAGGGACACCAGACGCAATGGAGTCCCGGCCGCCCTGCTGAACCGCACCGCATAGTCGAGCAGCAGGTCCGCGCCGGCGCGCTCCCCGATCGCGCAGGTCACTTCGCGCACACGGTCGACCGACGAATCGCGGGTACCGCGGGGAGCCACCACGACAGGCACCGGCGCCGAATGCAGAAGCTCATTGACGACCGACCCCAGCGAGTAGCTGCCCGCCAGGCCACCGCCTGAACCGCCGACGACGATGAGGTCGGCCTGCACCCGTGCTGCCTCTTTGATCAGCCCGTCGGCATACGAGTCGTCGAAGCTGACGTGGGTACCTGCGACGACGTCGGCGGGTACGGACGCACGCGCTTCGGCGAGCCACTGCTCGGCTTGCTCGGCGAGGCGATCCTCGTAATCACCCTTGGGCACCAACTCAACGCGATCCGGCGGGACGACGATGGACACGTGGATGTCCGCGCCCAGCGTGCGTGCAAGGCGCACACCGAGCGCCGTGGCGTCGGCGCCTCCTGGTGTTGCCAGATAACCGACGACCAGCTTCATGTGGTGAATCCTGTCAATGCGCGACGTCGATCACCCGCGCTTCCGACAAATTGGCCGGAGGACGAGATTCGCACTCAGATGCTGTACTCGGCGCTGCCGTCCTCGAGCACCAAGCGAGCGTTCGATCCGTCCGGATTCGACGCCTCGGTGCGGAACACCGCATGCCCCGGCTCGGTTCGCCAGATCGACGTTGTCAGGGTTTCGCCGGGAAACACCGGCGACGTGAACCGGGCAGCGACCGCGCTGACCTTCGTCGCGTCGCCCCCGCCGAGGTCGGCCACCAGCGCACGGCCCGCGACGCCGTAGGTGCACAACCCATGCAGGATCGGTTTCGGGAAGCCGGCCAGCTCGCGCGCGAACCACGGATCACTGTGCAGCGGGTTGCGGTCGCCGGACAGCCGATAGATCAGCGCCTGGTCCTCGCGAGTGGGCAATGCGATCTTCGAATCCGGTTCGCGGTCAGGGATTTCCGGCGCTGACGGCCGTTGCCCGGGCTGGCCGCCGAAGCCGCCCTCGCCGCGGATGACCGCTGTGGTGTGCGTTTCGGCGACCACTTCGCCGGAGTCGGGGTCGGTGCCCGTCGCCTTGAGCATGACGATCGCGTTCTTGCCCTCACCCTTGTCCTGGATGTCGGCGACCTCGGCGACAACGCTCAGCTTGCCTGCCGGCGGCAGCGGCTTGAAGAGCCGGATCCCCTGCGAGCCATGCAGGAGCATGGCGAAGTTGAAGCTGCCGATCATTGCGGCGGCGGCGAACGGCAGACACGCGATGACCGCGTACGTCGGCAACACCTGCTGCGGGGTGTCATGGCTGTTCTCGGTGGTGAACGCCAGATCATCGAGTCCCGCGCCGACGCCGAGTGCGTACAGCATCGTGTCGCGGTCGGTCCATGTGAATAACTGCGGCTCCGTCTTCGCGCCTATGGCATTCGGGTCGAGCGGCATCGAGGCTCCCTTCGCTGGTGTCTCGGACGATACACAGAATTGACGTTTGCCCCGCCAGGGGTGACCATGGCTCGCATGCGCTATGTCGTTACCGGCGGTACCGGGTTTATTGGCCGGCGCGTGGTGTCGCAGATTCTGGCGAGCCGCGATGACGCCGAGGTGTGGGTCCTGGTCAGGCGCGAGTCGCTCGGGAGGTTCGAGCGGCTTGCGGCGACGTGGGGCAACCGGACGAAACCGCTGGTCGGCGACCTCACGGCGCCGAACCTCGGGTTGACCGACGACGCCATCGCCGAACTCGGCAGCGTCGACCACGTCGTCCATTGCGCCGCGATCTACGACATCACCGTCGCCGAGGCCGAGCAACGCGCCGCCAACGTCGAGGGCACCCGCGCGGTCATCGACCTGGCGCTGCGCCTCGACGCGACGTTGCACCACGTGTCGTCGATCGCGGTCGCCGGCACCTACCGCGGCGAGTTCACCGAGGATGACTTCGACGTGGCGCAAGACTTGCCCACGCCGTACCACCAGACGAAGTTCGAAGCCGAGTTGCTGGTCCGCTCGACTCAGGGGCTGCGGTACCGCGTCTACCGGCCAGCGGTCGTCGTCGGCGATTCGCGTACCGGTGAGATGGACAAGGTCGACGGGCCCTACTACTTCTTTCCGGTGCTGGGCAAGCTGGCCCGGCTGCCCAAGTTCACGCCGATGGTGCTGCCCGACACCGGTCGCACCAACATCGTGCCGGTGGACTTTGTGGTTGAAGCCGTCGTCCACATCATGCACATCGAGGGCCGCGACGGGCAGACCTTCCACCTCACTGCGCCGAAAACGACTGGCCTGCGCGGCATTTACCGCGGTGTTGCGGAAGCGGCCGGATTGCCGCCGCTGCGCGGGTCCCTGCCACGCAGCGCGGCGACGCCGATCGTGCGAGCCACCGGACGCGCCAAGATTCTTCGCAACATGGCGGCGACCCAACTCGGGGTACCCGCCGAGATCCTCGACGTCGTCGACCTGTTCCCGACATTCACCTCCGACAACACCGATGAAGCGTTGCGCGGCACCGGGATATCGGTGCCGGAATTCGCGTCGTATGCCCCGAGGCTGTGGCGCTACTGGGCCGAGCACCTGGATCCCGATCGGGCCCGCCGCGACGACCCGGCCGGACCGTTGGTGGGCAAGCACGTGATCATCACCGGTGCCTCCAGCGGGATCGGGCGGGCGGCGGCGATCGCCGTCGCAGAACGCGGAGCGACGGTATTCGCGTTGGCGCGCAACGCCGAAGCGCTCGACGAGCTCATCGCCGAGATCCGGGCCGCGGGCGGACAAGCGCACGCATTCACGTGCGACGTCACCGACTCGACGTCCGTCGAACACACCGTCAAGGACATCCTCGGCCGGTTCGATCACGTCGACTATCTGGTCAACAACGCCGGACGGTCCATCCGGCGCTCGGTCGTCGCGTCCACCGACCGGCTGCACGACTACGAACGCGTGATGGCCGTCAACTACTTCGGTGCAGTGCGGATGGTGCTCGCACTGCTGCCTCACTGGCGCGAACGCCGCTTCGGTCACGTGGTCAACGTATCGAGTGCGGGCGTGCAGGCACGCAATCCGAAGTACAGCTCGTATTTGCCGACGAAGGCGGCGCTGGACGCATTCTCCGACGTGGTGTCGACCGAGACGCTGTCTGACCACATCACGTTCACCAACATTCACATGCCGCTGGTCCGCACGCCGATGATCGCGCCGTCGCGCCGGCTCAACCCGGTCCCCCCGATTAGCGCCGAACACGCTGCCGCGATGGTGGTGCGCGGCCTGGTGGAGAAGCCTGCGCGCATCGACACTCCGCTCGGCACGCTCGCCGACTTCGGCAACTACCTCACGCCGAAGCTGTCGCGGCGCGTGCTGCACCAGCTCTACCTGGGCTATCCGGATTCGGCGGCGGCCCGCGGCGAGACGCGGGAGCCCGCTACCCCCGCGCGGCACCCGAAACGGCCAGCCCGAACGGGGCCGTCGCTGAGGGTTCCCCGGCCGGTCAAGCGCGTCGTGCGGTTAGTGCCCGGCGTGCATTGGTAGGGCGTTCGACCAACGTCAGGACGCGGTCTCCCACAGTCCCATGACGTTGCCCTCGGTGTCCTTGAAATACGCGGCGAATCCCATTTCACCGACGGGCATCTTCTCGCCGACCGGCTCTCCGCCCATCGACTGGATCTTCTTGAGCGCCGCATCGATGCTGTCCACGTCGATCGTGATCACCGGACCCTGGGGAAAGGCGGGTTCGCGCTCGAACATGCCGCCACCGATGTATCCGGGTTCGACGGGCATTCCCGTCTCGGTGGCCGGTCCGGTCGAGACGATCGTGTACTTCATTTCAGGCATCTCGTTGAGCTGCCAACCGAAGATCTGCTTGTAGAAGTTCCTAGCGCGGTCGCCGTCGCTGAACGGAACCTCGAAATGCACGACACGACCAGTCATTTCCATCTCCTCGCAGACGTTTTGAGCGGTTGCGACTCAGAGTCTAGGCACTCGGCCCCGCCCGCATTGGCCGTATGGTTGGCGACGTGACTCGTCTGCCCGTCTTCGTCGACGTCGATACCGGCGTCGACGACGCGATGGCGTTGGTCTACTTGTTCGCCAGCGAAGAAGCCGACGTCGTCGGCATCGCCTCGACCGCGGGAAATGTTCCCGTACAACAGGTCTGCGAAAACAACCTGGGACTGCTGGAGCTCTGCCGGATGAGCATTCCGGTGTCCAAAGGATCCGAGCAACCGATCAAGACACCGTTGCGCACCGCCGAAGACACCCACGGACCCAAGGGCATGGGCTACGCACAGTTGCCTGCGACCGATCGCGAACTCACCGCTCACGACGCCGCCGACGCGTGGATCCGTGCGGCGCACGCACATCGCGGTGAATTGGTCGCGATCGCCGTCGGCCCGTTGACCAACCTGGCACTGGCTCTGCGGAAGGAGCCGGCGCTGCCGAAGTTATTGCGTCGCCTGGTGATCATGGGCGGCGCTTTTGACTACCGCGGCAACACCACGCCGGTGGCGGAGTGGAACGTCAGCGTGGACCCGGAGGCTGCCGCAGAGGTTTTCGCCGTTTGGGGGGCGGCGTGGGGCCTGGAGCCGCCGGATCATCTCCCAATCGTGCTCGGCCTGAACCTGACCGAGAACATCGCGATGACGCCAACGCTGCTGAGCCGGCTCGCCGCGGCCGCGGAGTCGTCGTCGATTCCGATGAGCGTGCTGGACAACCGCGGCACGAAGTCGGTCGCGTCCAATCCGTTGATCGCGGTGCTCGAGGACGCGATGCGGTTCTACTTCGAGTTCCACTTCGACCAGGACGAGGGCTATATCGCGCACCTGCACGACCCGCTGGCCGCGGCGGTGGTGCTGGACCCCGATCTGGTCAGCTGCCGGCCCGTCGCCGTCGACGTCGAACTGACCGGCACACTGACACGAGGCATGACGATCGCGGACTGGAGCAATCGCTGGGGCCGGGAACCCAACGCGCTCATAGGCGTTGGCGTGGAACCGGAGATGTTCTTCGACCGGTTCATCGCGCGAGTGGGCGCCTTCGCGAAGAGGCTGGGCTGACGTCAGTCGACCAGCACGAGTGCCGTCGCGGCGAACAACAGAATGAAGACGGCGAGGGCGATCAAGCTCACGACGACTGCAGGTGTGAACTTTTTGGTGGGCCGCGGCTGCGGGGCCGAGAGGCCGGAGGTCTGCGCGGAATCCGGTGGGGTGGACCCCGGCGCAACTCCGCCACCGGGTTCGAGGTCCGATGTCTGTGCCGGATCGGGGTCTGGGGGCTGGGCAGTCATGCCATACGCGCGTACCCAATCTGGTCATGGTTATTCGTAGATTCCCTCGACGTACCACCTCCGCTGCCGATAGCACAGCAGCAGTGCCCGCCCTGGCTTGCCGTCGATCAGCACCTGCGCTCTGGCGGTGCGACCCGACTTCGCGAGCTCGGGATCCCACCATCGTTCGTCGACCGGCCATGGTCCGGCCCACCAGGACAACCGGTCCTGGTGACCGAACACGGTCAGATGCGATGGGTCTGCGGAGAACAGTCCGCGGCCGGTCACCCGCACCGGATTCCCGCCGGCGTCAAACAGCTCGACCGGATCGTCGAGCAGCACCGTCGGTGACGGCTCGGGCAGTTGGCCCGGCCAGGGCTGAGCGGGATCGGCACGCGGCACCTGCTCGTCACCCAGCGGCGTGAAGGTGATGCGTTCGGCCGGTCCGCGACCACCACTGAGCATCGGCACCTGCACCGCCTCAGGTCCGAGCAGACCTTGCACGCGTACCAGCGCACGACGAGCCCGCAGCCGGTCCTCTTCCCCTACACCGCCCCACAACGGCAGCTGCAGCGCCTCGGCCGAAACCAGTTCCACCGGGCGCAGCCGGATCACCGTGACCGGCGCGGTGGGCCGATCTCCCTGATTGCGTCTGTTCAACCAGCCATCCAGTTGCCAGCGCACCCGGTCGGCAGTGGCATCCTCGGTCAGCGGTTCAGCGCAGCGCCAAACCCGTTCCAACTCTTCACCGTTGGCGGTGATGGCGTGGATGGCCAGACGGGTGCATCCCACACCGGATGCCTGGAGGCTGCGGTGCAGGGTGCCGGCCAGTGAGCGACCGGCGAACGCAGCGGCATCCACCCGCTCGATCGGCGGGTCGCAGTCCATGACGGCGTCGAGCTCCTGCTCGGGTTCGCGACCCGACGGACCGCGAGCGGGCTCGCCACGGGCGAGCCGGTGTGCGGCCACTGCGTCGGCACCGAACCGCGAGGCCACATCGCTGCGAGACAGTGCTGCGAACTGCCCGATGTTGCGGATTCCCATGCGCCACAGCAGGTCTGCCAAGTCCTCGCGCCCGGGCGCAGCCAGGCTCGGCTCGGTGGCCAGCTGCCGGATGGACAGCGTCGAAAGGAACAGTGCGTCCTTGCCGGACTCGATGATCCGTCCCGCCCGCGCGGCGAAGACCGCGGTGGGCAGTTGATCGGCGATACCGACCTGGCATTCGGCTCCGGCCGCGGCTACCGCGTCGACCAGTCGCTCGGAGGCGGCCTGTTCGGAACCGAAGTAGCGGGCCGCCCCGCGCACCGGCAGCACCAGCAGCCCGGGCCGCAGAACCTCGGCCCGCGGCACCAGGTCGTCCACCGCAGCTGTCACGTCCTCGAAATGACGGGCATCGCGCGCCGGATCGGCGGTGACAACGTGCAGATCTGGACACCGGGCCTGCGATTCCCGGCGGCGCAGGCCCCGCCGCACGCCCACCGAACGCGCCGAAGCCGAACAGGCAATAACCCGGTTGGCCAACGTCACCGCGACCGGAGCCGTTGGCGCCAGGCCCGCCGCCGCCGCGGCGGCGACCGCGGGCCAGTCCATGCACCAGATGGCCAATACGCGCGACGACTGAGATGGCACAGCAGCCCGCTCACTGCGCAACCGGTGCCAGCCTGGACCTGCCACTGACGGCTCGGCCACTGACTGAATAGGTCAGCCGCACCTTGGCGATTCGACCGAACCCCGGGCGGGCACGTCCGGTGATCTCATAGCCGCAGACCCTGGCATCCAGTCGGGCGGACGCACCCTGCCAGTCACCGTTGGTGACCAGCAGGGTGCAGCCCTTCTGACGCGCCCGGGCAACGACCGCCCGTGCGCGGGTGGCAGGCACCGTACGCCCACCCAGCCCGAGCACCACCATGTCCATACCGTCCATCAGGACCGCGGCCACCTCGACCGGATCGCTTCCGGGGTCGGGGATGACCGCGATCCTGCTCAGATCCGCTCCCATTTCCGCGGCGGCCAGAAGTCCGGCATCGGGTTGGCCGACGATCGCGGCATGTCCACCCTCCGCCGTCACCGCCGCCACCATGCTCAACGACAGCGACCGGGCACCCGACAACACCGCCACCGTCCCGCGTGGCAACGGCGCGGGTAACACGTCGCCAAGAGTTTCGGGCATCGGCAGCAAACTTTCCGAGGCCGGCAGCGGATCGACAGTGGACGCTGCCCCGCGGCGCCCGCCACCCACCTTGCCGGACACTGCCGCCATCCTGCGGCGCAGGTGTTCTAGCTGTTCAGCGCGGTTGGGGCGGCGCTGATCCAGGCTCAAGGCAGCTGTCACAGCAGCACCTCCCGCATCACCAGAATCATCCTGTTTTCGAATGTATGTTCGATGAATCGAGTAAACACCCGCCCACCGACAACCGTCAAGCCGGCCAGTACTCCAGTCAGACTGCCATCATTCGATGGTGACATTGACAAATGTCACCAGTCGGTGTTGTACTTCGGCTGTGCTCAACGGAGAGCCCGCATTGCCCGAGCGCGGTTCGCTGCGCTCGCGTAGCGCGGCATCGATCAGCGGCATGACCCTGCGGCAGATCAGCGCGTCGTTCACCTCACAGACGTTCTTCGACCAAGCAGCGGGGTGACGGCTATGGGCCTGTTCGGATCGTCGAAGAAACGCAGCCATGACGCCGCTGCAGTCATCACCGGCGCGGGCAGCGGCATCGGCGCGGCATTCGCAGTCGAACTCGCCAAGCGAGGCGGCCGCGTGGTGTGCAGCGATATCGACGAGGTGTCAGCACGAGAAACAGCCGACGCGATCATCGCCGATGGGGGTGAGGCGACGTCGGTGCGCTGCGACGTCTCGAAGGTCGACGACGTCACAGTGCTGGCCACCCAGGCGCAATCCTGGTTCGGCAGCGTACCCACCGTCGTGATCAACAACGCCGGAGTCGGTGCGGGGGGCCTGCCCATCGGCGAGGTGAGCCTCGTCGACTGGCAGTGGGTACTCGACATCAACCTCTGGGGACCGATCCACGGCTGCCATGTCTTCGCGCCCATCCTGCGCGAGGCCGGGTATGGCGGAATCATCAACGTCGCATCGGCCGCAGCGTTCGGCGCGGCGCCGGGCATGGCCGCCTACAACGTCAGCAAAGCGGGCACGCTGTCCCTGTCGGAGACGCTGGCTGCCGAACTGTCGGGAACCGGCGTCAACGTCACCGTGCTGTGTCCGACATTCGTCAAGACGAATATCGTCGATGCGGGCCGGATCTCGGAGCGGTCAACGCAACTGGCCGACCGGCTGATGCGCTGGACCGGGTTCTCTCCCGAACGGGTGGCCCGCACCTGCCTGGACACCCTCGACCGCGGCGGCCTCTACTGCATGCCGCAACCGGACGCCCGGATCGGCTGGGGCATCAAGCGTTTCACCCCGACGGTGTACACCCGCGCCGTCGGCCTCACCACCCGCGTGACGCAATAGATTCAATGCTCCTTTCGTCCGCACCAATAGGAGGATCTCATGGCCCCCAAAACAAAGATCGACATGGACGCGATGCTCGACAAGATCAAGGACCGGCAGTGGGCGCTGGCCGACATCGACTGGGACGCACCGGGTGCCGAGCTGATCACCGACGAACAGCGGCCCAAGCTCAAGGCCTTCATGGCCGACCTCTGCTGGATCGAGAACATCGGCGCCCGCGGTTTCGCGGCGCTGGCCAAAAAGGCGCCGACGCCCACGATCGCCGAGATCTATCGTTACTTCCACGCCGAGGAGCAGCGGCACGCCAATGCCGAACTCGCGCTGATGAAGCGCTGGGGCATGCTCTCCGACGGCGAGGTCCCCGAGCCAAATGTCAACATCCGGCTGGCCATCGACTGGCTGGACCGCTGGGCGGACGATATGCCGCTGTCACTGCTCGGAACAGTCATTCCGATGCTCGAGGTCGCACTGGATGGCGCGCTGCTGAAGTTCCTACTCGACGAGGTGGCCGACCCCGTGTGCCACCAGGTCTTCGAAAAGATCAACAACGACGAGTCTCGGCACCTTGTGGTCGATTTCGAGGTGCTCGACATGATCGGGCACGCCAAGATCCGACGGTTGCTGATCGACTTCGTCGGCCACAATGCCACTCCGGGCCTCATCATAGGTGCGATCATGGGTGCACCACTGATCAACAGGATCCGCAACGAGATCTCCGCCATGGGCATGGAGCCCGAGCGGCTGTACAGGGCAGTGAAGCGATTCAAGGAACTCGGCGATCGCGGCCAATACACCAAGCGGGTGCCCACGTACCTGTTTCTGCGGCGCTACGCCGGTGTGGTCACCAACCCGCGACACCCCTACCACCTACTGGCCAACTCCATGGTCTGGCTCTCCGACCGGTATCCGCGGCCACTGCTGCCGTCGGTACCGACCTGGGTCAAAGAGGTCACCCACGAGCCGGCGGCCTGACGATGAGCACCCACATTTACGACACCCTCATCGTCGGTGCCGGGTTCACCGGTATCGGCGCGGCGATCAAGCTCACCCAGGCAGGTGTCGACGACTTCGCCATCCTGGAACGCAGCGACCGCGTGGGCGGCACCTGGCGGGACAACACGTATCCCGGTGCGGCCTGCGATGTTCCGTCGCTGCTGTACTCGTACTCGTTCGTCAAGAACTCGTCGTGGTCCCGGGCCTACTCCCCTGCCGACGAGATCTGCCGCCACATCGAGGACATGGTCAGCAATTCCGGCCTGGATCCACGAATCCAGTTCGGCGTGGAGGTCAACGGTCTCGCGTTCGACGAGAACCAGGGCATCTGGACCCTGAAGACCAAGGGGCGCAAGAAGTTCCAAGCACGCACCATCGTGCTGGCATCGGGGCCGCTGCCCGACCACAAGCTTCCCGACATCCGTGGCCTCGACACGTATGAGGGCCACAAGATCCACAGCGCCCGCTGGGATCACGACTACGACTTCGCCGGAAAGCGGGTCGCGGTCATCGGGACCGGCGCCAGTGCCGTGCAGATCGTGCCCGAGTTGGTCAAGCAGGCCGAGTTCGTCAAGGTCTTCCAGCGGACGCCAGGTTGGATGCTGCCACGGCTCGACATTGGAACCCCTGCTGCGGCGCAGGCGCTGTTCGCCAAAGTGCCCGCCGTTCAAGAGCTTGCGCGACAGGCGTTGTTCTGGGGCCACGAGCTCACCGCGACGGCGTTGGTGTGGGACACGCCGCTGACGGGACTGGTCGCCCGGTTGGGCAAGGCCCACCTGCGCAGGCAGGTCAAGGACCCCTGGCTGCGACGTCAACTGACACCGGACTTCACCCCGGGCTGCAAGCGGATGCTCATCTCCAGCGACTATTACCCGGCGCTGCAGCAGGACAACTGCAAACTCATCGACTGGCCGATCGCCACGGTCAGCCCGGTGGGCATCCGGACCAGCGACGGTATCGAGCACCATCTGGACTGCATCGTCTTCGCCACCGGCTACGACGTGCATCTGACCGGCCCGCCGTACGAGGTCACCGGCATCGGCGGCCGCTCACTGTCGCAGGAGTGGGCAACCGGGGCACAGGCCTACAAGAGCATCAACGCCCACGGCTACCCCAACCTGTTCTTCATGACGGGACCCAACTCCGGACCCGGTCACAACTCGCTGCTGGTCTACGTCGAGGGCCAACTCGACTATGCGGTCTGCGGCATCACCACGATCCTCCGTGAGAATCTTCGATATCTGGATGTGCGCAAAGACGTCCAGAAGCGCTACAACGACGGTATTCAGAAGCGCCTGACCAAGACGACGTGGATGTCGGGCTGCAGCAGCTGGTATCTGACGGCCGACGGCTTCAACGCCTCGATGTACCCGGGCTTCGCCACGCAGTATCTTCGTCAGATGCGCGAGTTCCGGTTCACCGATTACGTCGCCGTGGAGCACGGTGCGCGCACCGGCAGCGGTGTTCTCTCGAGCGCATGACCATTCCGCCGGACAGGGCACCGCGCCAGCAGGCGGGGGCGATCTCGGCGATCTTGAAAAGCCTGCGGCGCGCGCCTCGACGCGTGCGGCGCGGCTCCCGCGATGTCATCGAGACAGCCGTGTCGCAGTTGTTCGACGCGGCGGTACTTCATCCGCACGGCGGGGCGACCTCTGGCGAGTACCGTATCGACGATCTCGCGCGCCTGGCCGGCACCACGACCCGCAACATCCGGGTGTACCGCGACCGCGGGCTGCTCCACCCGCCGTTGCGGGTTGGGCGCATCGCGCTGTTCAACGACACGCACCTGACGCGGTTGCGACTGATCACCTCGATGCTCGACCGCGGATACAACATCGCCCACGTCCGCGAAATGCTCACCGCGTGGGAGCAAGGCAAGAACCTCGGTGACATGCTGGGAATCGAATCGGCGGTCGCGGGGAGCTGGGCGACGGAAAAGCCCGAGCGGATGAGTGTCGCCGATGCCCGACGGCTGGTCGATGACGACGCCGGATTCGACCGCCTCACCGGGTTGGGCGTGATCAAGCTGGAAGACGGCGAGGCGGTCGTGGTGCGCCCGAAGCTGATCGAGGCATTCAACGAGATCAGACAGTACGGCGTCGCGACCGACAAGCTCATCGACCTGCACGAGCAGATCTCGCCACTGGTCGATCAGATCAGCGGACTGTTGGTGCAGGCCGGCATCGAGGAGGTCCTGCACCGGGTCAACCCGGGGGCCGCGCTGCCGCCGGATACCGAAGTGGCCGAACTGATCACGATGCTGGTGCGCTTTCGCACCCAGGCCGTATCGGCGGTGTCGGCCACGTTGGCCTTTTCCATCGAATCGACCATCGAGACGACCGTCGGTCAGATCCTCGGCGAGTTCATCGAGAAGGAACCGCCATCGGACGAGATAGCCCACTCTGAGGACTGAGGAGCCTGATCACTCCCATTCGATGGTGCCGGGCGGCTTGCTGGTGATGTCCAGCACGACGCGGTTGACCTCGCGGACCTCGTTGGTGATGCGCGTCGAGATGCGCTCCAGCACCTCGTAGGGCACTCGGGTCCAGTCCGCGGTCATCGCATCCTCGCTGGACACCGGGCGCAGCACGATCGGATGGCCATAGGTGCGGCCATCGCCCTGCACCCCGACCGAACGCACTCCGGCAAGCAACACCACCGGGCATTGCCAGATCTGATTGTCCAGGCCTGCGGCAGTGAGTTCCTCCCGTGCAATCGAGTCGGCACGCCGCAATGTTTCCAGCCGCGCAGCCGTCACCTCGCCGACAATCCGGATGCCCAGGCCGGGACCCGGGAAGGGTTGGCGCGCAACGATTTCCTCGGGCAGGCCGAGTTCTCGACCGACCGCTCGCACCTCGTCCTTGAACAGCAGCCGAAGCGGCTCGACGAGTTTGAACTTCAGGTCGTCGGGCAGTCCGCCGACGTTGTGATGGCTCTTGATGTTTGCAGTTCCCGTGCCACCGCCGGACTCCACGACATCGGGATACAGCGTGCCCTGGACGAGGAAATCGACCTCAGATCCGGTATCCCCCACGATCTCTCGGACAGCACCCTCGAAGGCACGGATGAACTGCCTGCCGATGATCTTGCGCTTGCCCTCAGGGTCGGTCACCCCGGAGAGTGCCTCGAGGAATCGGTCGGCGACGTCGACGGTGACCAGGTTGGCGCCGGTCGCGGCGACGAAATCACGTTGTACCTGCGCGCGTTCCCCGGCCCTCAGCAGTCCATGGTCGACGAATACGCAGGTCAACCGGTCGCCGATGGCCCGCTGCACCAGTGCGGCGGCCACCGCGGAGTCCACCCCGCCGGACAGACCACAGATCGCCCGCCCATCGCCGATCTGGTCGCGCACCTGCTCGACGAGTGCGTCGGCGATGTTCGCAGGCGTCCAGCTCGAGTCGATACCGGCGAATTCGTGCAGGAACCGGCCGAGTATCTGCTGGCCGTGCGGGGTGTGCATGACCTCGGGGTGGTACTGCACTCCCGCCAGGCCCTTGGCCCGATTCTCGAAGGCTGCGACGGGTGCGCCGGAACTGGTCGCGACCACGTCGAACCCCTCGGGCGCGGCGGTGACCGCGTCGCCGTGGCTCATCCACACCGGCTGGGTGGTGGGCAGGTCGGAATGAAGTTCTCCCCCAGTCACTTCCAGTTCGGTACGGCCGTACTCACTGGTGCCGGTGCGGGCGACGGTACCGCCGAGCGCCTGCGCCATCGCCTGGAAGCCATAGCAGATGCCGAACACCGGCACCCCCAGATCGAACAGCTCGGCGTTCAGCTGCGGCGCGCCGTCTTCGTACACACTCGCGGGGCCGCCGGACAGCACGATGGCCTGCGGGTCGCGCGCCTTGATCTCCTCCACGGTCGCGGTGTGCGGGATCACCTCGGAGTAGACACGCGCTTCGCGGACGCGGCGGGCGATCAACTGCGCATATTGCGCTCCGAAGTCGACGACCAACACGGGACGGGGAGAACCTGATGTCACCCGGACAGTCTAGTTGGCACGCCGACCTGCGGCCTTTCACCGCCACCAGAGCACCGACGTGCCGCGCCGCAGTGTCTGCGCTGGCGGTCACGGCGACTCGAGGCGTGGCGGAGTCACGTTTCGGTCGGGATGTGGGCCCGGGACGGACATCCCCGGATCGGGCGCCCAGCCGGACTCGACCAACAGGTCACCCACCTCAGCGATGTTCATCAGGTCTAGTTCGTAGTCGAACAAACCCTCACCTGCATAGTGGAGCACTGAGAACGCAGGCGCCTGAAACGGCGTACCGTCTGCGCGGGTCCCGGCCAAGCGGTTCCACCAGAAGGTCACGAGGCGGTCGCCGTCGACCATGGTCCATTCTTCCGGGAAACTCCATCCCCCGAACCCGACCATCGAGCGGTCGAAGAACCGCGCGATCTCGTCTCGGCCCTCCACCCTGCCCCACGCCGGGTCGATGAAAACCGCGTCTTCCGTGAACCATTCGCCAATGCTCGACCAGGGGTCTTGTCCGGCAACGCATCGTTCGCGTTGTGCGACGTATCGCCGATATGACTCCAGAGCCTCCAGCTCACGCTCATTGAATTTCGCCATCGTTGTCCTTTGGTTGCGTACCAATGTGAGGGCTGCGGCTATCGAGTTGCGGTCATTATCTAGACACTCTCAGTTGGCAGTGCGCGGATGACTGGCGGGTCGTTGGTCCGCACACCGCGGTAGTAGCCGCATTTCACGAAGAATGGCAACAGCACCCGGTTGAACGCCCACAGCGGAAAGCGGAAGGCCTTGCCGTCGGCGGTATAGAACTCCAGCCCATCTGGCTGCACGCCGAGCACCGATCCCCAGCGCCGCCGCGGTGCCCGATACTCGCGCAGCGGCCGCCCGGCGAACATCGCCCCGACATTGTGCGCAAGCAATACGTCGGCCCGATTTCGGGCTGAGCTTCGCAGCGGGTCCGTTGCCGCGACATCGCCGATCGCGAACACATCGGGATGCCCGGGCACACGCAAATCTGTTGTCACACGAACGAATCCGTGCTCGTCGAGCAGCTCGGCCGGGAGCCACTTCGTGTTCGGTCGTACCCGTCCTATCGCCCACACCACCGCGTCGGCCGACGCTGTCGGTTGTCCACCACACCATTGCACCGGTTCACTTGTGATCTGATCGCCGTCGAAGCCGTCGGACATCACCGCCCGGTGCCCAGGGTGAAGCACCACGCCAATGTCGCGTAGCCGGCGGGCGACTCGGTCCCACACCCGTGGGTGATGGTGCACCAGTGCGCGTTCGCCGGGGTAATAGAGGTGGACGCGTTTATCCGGCCAGGCAGCGGCGAGCTGGGCGGCGCTGCTCACCGCCGCGGCACCGCCGCCGACGACAATGATCGATTCCGCGGCGGCCAGACGGTCATGCGCGGCTCGCAGATCACCACGGATCTCTGACTGTGACTGAAGGTCAGGCTGACGCCAGAACCCATTGGCGACCCCCGTCGCGATGACCAAGGCGTCGTAATGCTCGGTCAGTTCCGAACCGTCCGCGCGGTGGCCAACCACTGTGCGGCTGTGCAGGTCTACTCCGGTTAGCGACGCATGGACGGTCCGGACTCGGTCCAGGCCACGGAATCGGTCGAACGGAATCCAATTGATGCGGGCCCACTCCTGGGGCCGACTGAGCCGCCACCCGAGCTCTTGACCGCTGAGAAACGCCGGCTTCGCTGACACTCCGACGACGTCGGTGTGCCGAGCGAGCCGAATTGCCGCGAGCACGCCGGTGTCCCCGAGCCCGGCGACGACGACCCGCTTACGCATCCTTGGCGCGCTAATCCAGTTCCCAGTTCATGTTTTTGGCGAACGCAAGCGCGTCCTCCGACACGGTGCCCAACGCCTTGCAACGCTTGGTGTACTCATACACCATGGCCAGGAAGCTGAGCGGATTGTAGGCGTCCTCCTCATAGCTCCACAGCCCATCGCCGGCGTACCTGAGCACGTTGAGAGTGCCGACTTCATGAATGCTGCCGTCACCGGGATCCTTCATGCGATTGAGAAACTTCCCGATCACCCACCCCCGGTCCTCGTCGATGGTGTACCACTCTGTCGGGTAGAACGGCATCTCGGTGCCGGGGAAGGCGCCCATCGTCGATGAAATCCAGCTGCGGATCTGTTCTCTGCCATGCATTTCCCCGTATGAATGCTCGAGATAGACCGCGTCCTCGGTGAACTGGTCGGCGTAGGAAGCCCAGTCTCCGCTCTTGGCTATCTCGATGACGGACTGGCTGTAACCCCGAAACGCCGACTCGATTTCGTCACGCGACCACTGACCCATCTACTTCTCCATCTCTATCGCGCGCCTGCGGCGCGTCCGCGACCGGCTTTCCAACGTGGATGTAGCACCCCCTCGAGCGCCTCGGAGACAAGCAGCTGTAGTGACCGCTGATCATCGTCGGAGGTAAGTACCCATTGCTGAAACGCGAAATCGGCGGCGGCAAGCGCAAGGTGGACCAAGAGGGCGGGCCGAGTGTCTTGCTGCGGGTCGGTGCGCATCCGCGCGGAGGTGAGTTTCACCAACCGGCTCCGATCCTCCGGAGCGATGAGCGAGAGCTTCTCGAGCAGGGTTGGCGCTGTCAGCATCGCGGCGCGCCAGTCTGATTGGTTCTCTTGGAACACCCCCGTGCGTGCTTCGATCGCGCGCACCAAGGCTACGTCGGGCGACTCCGCGCCCGGCCGTTGTTCGAGCAGCGTCGCGATCGCGTCTCCGCCGCGGCGTACCGGATCCAGCAGCAGATCCTCTTTGGTCGTGGTATAGCGGAAGAACGTGCTCGGTGAAATGCCTGCGGCGGCGGCGATCTGCTCGGTGGTGACATTGTCGAACCCGTGGGTGGCGAACAGCCGGAAAGCGGCGAAGCTGATGTCCGCGCGGATCTGTGCGCGTTGGCGATCTCGCAGCGAGGACATTTAGGCGACCGGCTTGGCCCGGGCCTGCAACGGCGGCACGGGGATGTTGAAGGCAGGTGCGGTGGTGCCGCCATCGACGCGCAGGAATACGCCGGTCACCCATGAGGACGCCGGGGAAGCCAGGTATACGACAGCGGCGGCGATGTCCCGCGGCGTGCCGATGCGGCCCATCGGCGTGTTCTGCTCGAACTGTGCGCGCAGTGCCTCGTTGCCCATCACGAAGTCCATCGCCTGGGTGGCAATCCCACCGACACCAATCGCGTTGACGCGCACCCGCGGTGCTAGCTCGGCCGCAAGGTTGAACGTCGTCATGTTTAGCGCGGCTTTGCCTGCCGCGTAGGCCGCCATGTTCGTCATCACCATGTCGCCTGACCGCGACGAAATGTTCACGATCGAGCCGTTCCCGTCGGTGTCCACGATCGCTTGTGCTGCGGCCCTGGACAGCAAAAACGGCGCGGTGGCGTTGAAATGCAGTGCAGTGGAGAAATATTCGGCCGAGGTATCCATCGCGGGGCGGGGAGCGGTGCCCCCGGCGTTGTTGACCAGAATGTCGAGCCTGCCGAACTGCTCCACGGTGGTACGGACCAGATTGGTCAGGTCATCCTCGACCATCACATCGGTCACCACGGCCAATCCGTTGCGGCCGACCGCCTCGATCTGACGTACCGTCTCGTCGAGCTCGGACTTGGTGCGCGCGGCCACCACCACGTGGGCTCCCGCCTCGGCCAAGGCGACCGCACAGCCGCGACCGATGCCGGCCCCTCCGCCGGTCACGATGGCGACCTGGTCGGTGATCCGAAAATCGTCGAGGATCACTGCAGGCCCTTGGCGAGTTTCGGCGCCGGCCGTCCGGCGATCATGGGCAGATCGAGGTAGGTCTTGATGCCGGGTTCGGCGGCACACACAAGCGGGATCGCGTGCACACAGTGGTTCGCGGTGGCCACGACGCCGGGATTCTTCACTAGACCCTCAGCAATCGAATCCGGTTGCAACCCTTTGACAGTCAATTCAACGTCGGGGTCGCCACTGACCTGGATCTCGAAGCGCTCACCGCGGTCGCCGAAACTCCAGTTCGGTTCCAGGTCTTCCTCGCCCATCAACCAGTTCACTGCGGCAGTGATCACCGGTTCCCCGTCGACGAGCGCTTGCCAGCGGAAGCGACGCGCGGCCACCGTGCCAGGCGCGATCGTGAGGAATCCGGCGTCGATGGGCGCGGTGGCAACTGCGACTTCCTGAGTCGAGGCGAAGGTCGCATCGCGGAATCCGAGATAGTCGGCAATCATCCACACCGACATCTTGAAGCCGCCTTCCAGCAGGCTCGCCATGGGCCCTTCCGCGGCCTCCTCGGGCGTCTTCCCGAAACCCATGATGTGATGCACCACATCCGGGGCGTTGTAGGTGCGGATATCGGAGAATTCCTCCGCCCGCACATGGGTGATGGCCGTGGATACCGCCGAGATCATCAGTGGGAACTTCTCGGTTATCCCTCCGGGGTGGATGCCTGAGCCGTGCAGGCTCACTCCGCCGTCCTGACAGGCCTCGTCCAGAGCCTGCACGCCCGGGTCGGTGCGGTCGGGATACACCCAACCCACCGGGGTGACGACGTTCTTCCCTGACCGCAGAATGGCCTTGACCTCGTTGTCGTCGGGAATCAACGGCGAATACATCACGCAGTCCGCATCGATCGCCAGCACGTCATCCTTGTTCGAGCTGGCCACGACACCCAGCGGCTCACGACCCAGGATCTCACCGACATCGCGGCCGTTCTTGTCGGCGCTGTGCACCCAACAGCCGACAAGTTCAAGTTCGGGGTGATTGAGCACAGCCTCGACCGCCGCCTTGCCAACCCCGCCTGTTGCCCACTGAATGACCCTGAGCGGCTTCGTGTTTGGTGAATTCATCGGTCACCTTCCTTACGCTGATCAAACGTGGTCATGAGGCTGCCGGATAACAGCCCGGTTGGCCGCGGCACAGCGGTCGAACTGATGCAAGCATCTCCGTACCTGGAAGGCTATGGCGATCTGATAGTGACTGTCAATACCGCAGTGCGTGTCGGTAGCTGCCCGGGGCGACGATGGGCTCGGATCTGCGTCGAGCCGGATTGGCCTCGCGTGATCATGCGTCGCGCGCTGGCGGCTCCAGAAAGTTCGCCGGCGAAGTATGCCGGCGCCCGTTTGGGGGAATGGGTACAAGGTGCTCGGTCTACCGGAACAAATCCGTGCCACCCTGTTCGACCTCGACGGCGTCCTGACGGACACCGCCAGCGTGCACAAAAAGGCCTGGAAGTCGATGTTCGACGCCTTTCTCAAGACCGATGCGGAGCGCGCGGGCATCCCATTCGTGCCGTTCGACATCGATGCCGACTACCTGAAGTACGTCGACGGCAAGAAACGCGAAGACGGGGTCCGTTCCTTCCTCGCCAGCAGGGGCGTCGAACTGCCTGAGGGCGGCACCGACGACGGGCCCGACGCCCGGACCGTTAACGGACTCGGGAACCGCAAGAACGAAATGTTCCAGCACACCTTGCAGACCGACGGTGTCGAGGTCTTCGAGGGATCGCGCCACTACCTCGAGGCGGCCGTGCAAGCGGGGTTCGGCACCGCGGTGGTGTCATCCAGCGCGAACACGCGCGAGGTGCTGGAGCTGACAGGGCTCGACAGATTCGTCCAGCACCGTGTGGACGGGGTGACCATGCGGGAGCAGAACATCGCGGGAAAACCCGCACCCGACTCATTCCTGCGTGCCGCGCAGCTGCTCGACGTCACGCCGGCTGAGGCGGCCGTATTCGAAGACGCGCTCTCGGGCGTCGAGGCGGGTCGGGCCGGGAACTTCGGGTACGTCGTCGGCGTCGACCACGTCGGTCACGCAGAGGCGTTGCGGCGCAACGGTGCCGACGTGGTGGTCACCGATCTCGCGGAGTTGATCCAGCAGTGATCAGCGAAGAAGTATTTCCTGTAGAGCCGTGGCATATTCGTGAAACCTCGCTCGATCTGGCACTGTTGGATGAGTCCGAGTCCTTGTTCGCTTTGTCCAACGGACACATCGGCTTGCGGGGCAATCTCGATGAGGGCGAACCGCACGGCCTTCCGGGCACCTATCTGAACTCGTTCTACGAGGTGCGTCCGTTGCCGTACGCGGAAGCGGGATTCGGCTATCCGGAAGCCGGCCAAACGGTGGTTGACGTCACCAACGGCAAGCTGCTGCGACTGCTCGTGGATGACGAACCGTTCGACATCCGCTACGGCGAACTACTCGAGCACGAACGGGTTCTCGATATGCGGGCCGGAACACTGACGCGCACCGCGCAGTGGTGCTCACCGGCGGGTAAGCGGGTCAAGGTGGTGTCGACTCGACTCGTGTCACTCGCACAACGCGGTGTCGCTGCGATCGAATACACCGTTGAGGCGCTCGACGAGTTCGCCCGCGTCACCGTCCAGTCCGAACTCATCGCGAACGAGGACCAGCCGAAGACATCCAAAGATCCCCGGGTCTCAGCCGTCCTCAACAACCCGCTGGAAGCGGTTTACCACGAAAACTCGGACATCGCAGCACTTCTCGTGCATCGAACCCGTGCCAGCAAGTTGATGATGGCGGCAGCCATGGACCACGACGTCGAGGTTCCCGGCCGAGTCGAGGTCGCTACCGAATCCGGCGGCGACTGGGCCCGCACGACGGTGATCTGCGGGCTGAGGCCGGGCCAACGACTGCGCATCGTCAAGTATCTCGCCTACGGATGGTCGAGCCTGCGCTCGCGCCCGGCGCTGCGGGATCAGGTCGCCGGTGCGCTCAGCGGTGCTCGCTACACCGGATGGGCCGGTCTGCTCGAATCCCAGCGCGATTACCTCGACGACTTCTGGGACTGCGCCGACGTCGAGGTCGAGGGTGATCCGCACTGCCAGCAGGCGGTCCGGTTCGGGCTGTTTCACGTGCTGCAGGCAAGCGCACGCGCCGAACGTCGCGCGATCCCGGGAAAGGGGTTGACCGGCACCGGCTACGACGGTCACGCATTCTGGGATACAGAGGGTTTCGTGTTGCCCCTGCTTACTTACACGGCGCCGCGTGCCGCCGCCGATGCGTTGCGGTGGCGCGCTTCCACTTTGGATCTGGCCAGGCAACGCGCGGCACAGCTGGACCTCGACGGCGCCGCGTTCCCATGGCGGACGATCCGCGGTGAGGAGTGTTCGGCGTATTGGCCGGCCGGCACCGCGGCGTTCCACATCAACGCCGACATCGCAGCAGCCTTCGAGCGGTATCGCATTGTGACGGGCGACGAAACCCTGGAGAGGGATTGTGGCCTGGCGGTTCTTGTCGAGACCGCCCGGCTCTGGCTATCGCTCGGGCACCACGATCGGCACGGCGTATGGCACGTCGACGGGGTCACCGGGCCCGATGAATACACGGCGGTGGTGCGCGACAACGTGTTCACCAACCTGATGGCGGCGCACAACCTTCGCACCGCAGCCGATGCTTGTCTACGCCACGGCGATGAAGCTCACGCGATGGACGTCACCACTGAGGAGATGGCCGCCTGGCGCGACGCAGCGGCGGCCGCCCACATCCCGTTCGACGAAGAGCTGGGCGTCCACGCACAGTGTGAGGGTTTCACCACGTTGAAAGAGTGGGACTTCCGCGCCAACACCGCCTATCCCTTGTTGCTCAACGCTCCATACGCGCGCTTGTATCCGGCGCAGGTGATCAAGCAGGCGGACTTGGTGCTGGCCATGCACTGGCAGAGCCACGCATTCACCGCGGAGCAGAAGGCGCAGAACGTCGACTACTACGAACGGCGCACCACCCGCGACTCGTCGCTGTCGGCGTGCACGCAGGCCGTGATGTGCGCCGAGGTCGGCCATCTCGAGCTCGCTCACGACTATGCCTATGAAGCGGCGCTGATCGATCTGCGCGATCTTCACCACAACACCCGCGACGGCCTGCACATGGCCTCGCTGGCCGGATCGTGGACGGCACTGGTGGCCGGCTTCGGCGGCCTTCGTGATGATGAGGACGTGCTGTCACTCGACCCGCACTTGCCCGACGGCATCGCGTGCTTGCGATTTCGGTTGCGCTGGAAAGGCTTCCGGCTGACCGTCGATGTCACTCACGAAGCGGTCACCTACACCATGCGCGACGGGCCGGACTCCACATTGACGATCCGTCACGCCGGCGAGGACATCGAACTCGACACAGAAAATCCGTCGACAGTCGCCATCAAACCCAAGCGGCCGCTGCTTCCGGCACCGCCGCAGCCACCGGGCCGAGAGCCCACCAGGCGTCGGCCTCGCTAGCTGTCGATCGGCCGACCAGGTTATGCCAACTGTTTGGTATCAGGCAGACCACCCGTCGCTTCGAACACCACGCGCCTGCCAATTTCGACGGCATGATCGGCGAACCGCTCGTAATAGCGCCCCAGCAGCGCGACGTCGACCGCAGAGCAGACCCCGTCCTGCCACTTGTGATCCATCAGCAGCGTGAACAGACGCCGGTGCTCTGCATCCACCTCGTCATCTTCATCGCGCAACTGTGCTGCCTTATGTGGATCGCGCGACAGCAGCACTTCCTGCGCGGTTCTGGCCAATTGAACTGCCGTCGCGCCCATTCCGGTGAAGCTGGCGCGGACGTCCTCCGGCACCGCACACTCGGGATGTCGAAGCCGCGAAATGCTCGCCACGTGCACGGCAAGCGCGCCCATCCGCTCGATGTCGGCCCCGATGTGTATGGAGCCGACGATTGTCCTCAACTCGCTCGCCACCGGTTGTTGCAAGGCGAGTAATCGCAGCGCCGTCTCCTCGCTGCGACGACTCTTGGCCGTAATGTGCTCATGCTCGGCGATGACCTGTTCGGCCAGGGACAAGTCTGCCTCGAGCAAGGCACGGGTCGCGTCTTCCAAGGCCGTCGCGGCCAGGCCACACAACTCACCCAGTTGATTGCACAGCTCCGATAGCTGCTTGTGATACGCGGTACGCATCCGACCTAGGTACCCGCGGCAGATAGGTTCAAACGGGCGGTCGGGCGTTTCTAACCGGCCGAGCTGACCGGCTCGATCGGGAGGTGACGCAGCGCCGCAGGCGCGTCGATCGGGACGACGGGGTGTTCCGGCGGAATCGGCGCAAGGCGTTTGTAGGGTTCGCTCTGTGCCGGACGCTGATCCGCCTGCCCCTTGTTCGGCCACAGCGACGCAGCGCGCTCGGCCTGCGCGGTGATCGAAAGCGACGGGTTGACGCCGAGATTCGCCGAGATCGACGCACCGTCATGAACCGAGAGCGTCGGGTAGTTGTAGACCCGCTGATACGGATCGATGACACCGTGTTCCGGGCTGTCGCCGATCGCGGCACCGCCGAGGAAATGTGCGGTGAGCGGGATGTTGAACAGCTCGCCCCAGGTACCGCCCGCGACGCCGTCGATCTTCTTGGCGATCCGGCGGGTGACCTCGTTGCCGACGGGGATCCACGTCGGGTTGGGCTCTCCGTGGCCCTGCTTGCTGGTGTAGCGGCGGAAGCCCAGCTTGCCGCGTTTGGTGAAAGTGGTGATCGAGTTGTCGAGGTGTTGCATCACCAACGCGATCACGGTCCGCTCGCTCCATCGGCTCGGGTTGAGCATCCGCAGAATGCCGCGCGGGTCTTCTCCGGCGCTCTGCAACAACTGCTTCCAGCGCGGAACGTCTGTGCCGCCTGGCCCTGCGCCGTCGGTCATCAACGTCTGCAGCAGCCCCATCGCATTGGAGCCCTTGCCGTATCGCACCGGCTCGACGTGGGTATCGGGCGTGGGATGGATCGACGACGTGATCGCCACACCGTGAGTGAGGTCGAGATCCGGCGAAACGCGCAGCGTCGCGGCGCCGACGATGGACTCCGAGTTGGTGCGAGTCAACACACCGAGCTTGTCGGACAACTTGGGCAGCTTGCCCTTGTCGCGCATCTTGAACAGCAGCTTCTGGGTGCCGAATGTGCCTGCGGCCAGCACCACATGGCTCGCGGTGAGCTTGCGCCGCTTGAAGGGCAGCAATCCGGTCCTGACCGTGCGGACCTCCCACAACCCGTCGGAGCGCTCCTGAAAGCCGGTCACGGTCGTCATCGGAATGACTTCTGCCCCAGCTTTTTCCGCGAGGCCAAGGTAGTTCTTGAGCAAGGTGTTCTTGGCGCCGTAGCGACACCCGGTCATGCACGAGCCGCATTCGATGCAGCCCGTACGGGCCGGGCCCACCCCGCCGAAGTACGGGTCGGGCACGGTCTTGCCCGGTGTCTTGGTTCCGTCGGGTCCGAAGAACACGCCGACGGGCGTCGGCACGAAAGTATCTCCGACACCCATGTCGTCGGCGACCTCTTTGACGATGCGGTCGGCGTCGGTGAACGTCGGATTCTCGACCACTCCGAGCATCCGCGTGGCCTGGTCGTAGTGCGGCATCAATTCGGCGCGCCA
This sequence comes from uncultured Actinomycetota bacterium, assembly GCA_963721195.1. GTDB lineage: Bacteria > Actinomycetota > Actinomycetes > Mycobacteriales > Mycobacteriaceae > Mycobacterium. The sequence continues at coordinate 240,611 of CAVRIH010000007.1, forward strand.
GTCGGTGATGTGCTTCCACTGCGGGTCGGCGAAGAACGGGTCCGGCGGCACGTACAGCGTGTTGGCGTAGTTGAGCGACCCCCCACCCACGCCCGCGCCGGCCAGAATCATCACGTTGCGCAGCAAGTGGATCCGCTGGATGCCGTACATGCCGAATTTCGGCGCCCACAGGAATTTGCGGAGGTTCCAGGAGGTCTTGGCGAACTCATCGTCGGCGAAGCGGCGACCAGCCTCGAGAACGCCGACGCGGTAGCCCTTTTCGGTGAGCCGCAACGCAGTCACGCTGCCCCCGAATCCCGAACCGATGACCAGGACGTCGTAGTCAGGCTTCATCGGCTCAGTATCTCCCTACCGGCCAGTAACCACTAGTCAGGTAACCCTTACCTGGCCTCTACCTGCAATTTCGTCTAAATTGACGGCCACGCAGCAAACCGGGCGTATCAGTTCCCGACGGTCAGGCCGACCTTCTGGAATTCCTTGAGGTCGCAATAGCCAGCTTTGGCCATTGAGCGTCGCAGGCCACCGACGAGGTTGAGCGAGCCGAACGGGTCATCCGACGGGCCGGCCAACACCTGCCCCAGGGAAGGCCGTTCGCCGAGAGCCACCTGTAGCAGCGCGCCGCGCGGCAGAGACGGGTGCGCGGCGGCAGCGGGCCAGAACCAGCCGTCTCCCAGCGCCTCGGCGGCCGTGGCCAGCGGGGTCCCGAGCACCACGGCGTCGGCGCCGCATGCAATGGCCTTGGCCAGATCGCCGGAGGTGTGGATGTCACCGTCGGCAAGCACGTGCACGTAGCGGCCGCCGGTCTCGTCGAGGTACTCGCGGCGCGCTGCGGCGGCGTCGGCGATCGCGGTCGCCATCGGCACGCTGATACCGAGCACCTCGTCGCTGGTCGTCACGCCGCTGGTCGACCCATAGCCGACGATGACGCCTGCCGCGCCGGTACGCATGAGGTGCAGGGCAGTTCGGTGGTCGAGCACACCGCCGGCCACCACGGGAATGTCGAGTTCGGAGATGAAGGTCTTGAGGTTCAGCGGTTCACCGACCCCATGATCCTGGGCGACCCGCTCGGCCGAGATGATCGTGCCCTGGATGACGAGCAGGTCGATGCCTGCGGCCACGAGTACCGGCGTCAGCGACTGGGCATTTTGGGGACTGACGCGAACGGCTGTTGTCACCCCGGCGTCGCGGATCCGCGCCACCGCGGCCCCCAACAGCTCCGGATCCAGCGGCGCGGCGTGCAGTTGTTGTAGCAGCCGAATCGCCGCCGACGGTTCCGGCTCCTTCTCGGCGGCGGCGACGACCTGTGCGATCTTCTCCTCGACGTCGGCGTGCCTGCCGACCAGGCCCTCGCCGTTCAGCACGCCGAGGCCGCCGAGGCGGCCAATCTCGATGGCGAACTCCGGCGACACCAGCGCGTCGGTCGGGTGCGCGACCACCGGGATCTCGAACCGGTACGCATCCAATTGCCAGGCCGTCGAGACGTCCTGGGATGACCGCGTGCGGCGCGACGGCACGATGTTGATGTCGTCGAGTTCGTAAGTGCGGCGGGCGGTTCGACCCATGCCGATTTCAACTGTGTCACGCACTGGGCCAGTCCCCTCTGTGTCTTCTGCTTCCGCGCGCGGGCGCGCGTCAGCGGCTGTAGTAGTTCGGGGCCTCGACGGTCATCGCGATGTCATGCGGGTGGCTCTCCTTCAAACCCGCAGCGGTGATCTGTACGAACTGCGCCTGCTGCAGGTGCTCGATGGTGGCCGAGCCCGTGTAGCCCATGGCGGCGCGCAGCCCGCCGGTGAGCTGATGAATCACGGTCGACAGCGGACCGCGGAACGGCACCCGGCCCTCGATGCCCTCGGGCACCAGCTTGTCCTCCGACAGCGCGTCGTCCTGGAAATAGCGGTCCTTTGAGTAGGACCTCGCACCTGCACGTCCGGCCATGGCACCAAGCGAGCCCATGCCGCGGTAGCTCTTGAACTGCTTGCCGTTGACGAAGATCAACTCGCCTGGCGACTCGGCGGTGCCTGCGAGCAGCGAGCCCAGCATCGCGGTAGACGCCCCCGCGGCCAGTGCCTTCGCGATGTCACCCGAGTACTGCAGGCCGCCGTCGGCGATGACCGGCACGTGGGCCGGCGCACAGGCGGCGACGGCTTCGAGGATCGCGGTGATCTGCGGAGCTCCGACGCCTGCCACCACCCGCGTGGTGCAGATCGAGCCGGGGCCGACACCCACCTTCACGGCGTCGGCGCCTGCCTCGACGAGCGCGGCCGCGGCGGCCCGGGTGGCGACGTTGCCCCCGATCACGTCGACGCGGTCGCCAACCACGGTCTTGAGGCGATGCACCATCTCGAGCACCAGGCGGTTATGTGCATGCGCGGTGTCCACGATGACGACGTCGACGCCGGCGTCCACCAACGTCATCGCCCTGGTCCATGAATCGTCGCCGACACCGACCGCGGCACCGACGAGCAGCCGGCCGTCACTGTCCTTGGTGGCGAATGGGAACTGTTCGGTCTTGACGAAGTCCTTGACGGTGATGAGCCCGGTCAGCTTGCCGTTTCCGTCGACGATCGGCAGCTTCTCAATCTTGTGGCGGCGCAACAGACCCAGTGCCGCTTCGGCCGAAACGCCTTCCTGCGCAGTGATCAAGGGCGCCTTGGTCATCACCTCGGACACCGGCTTGGACTGGTCGACCTCAAAGCGCATATCGCGGTTGGTGATGATTCCAACGAGCGAGCCGGTGGCATCGACGACCGGCAGCCCCGAGATGCGGAACCGCGCGCACATCGCGTCGACCTCGGCCAGCGTGTTGTCCGGTGAGCAGGTGACGGGGTCGGTGACCATGCCGGCCTCGGAACGTTTGACCGTCTCGACCTGGCCGGCCTGTTCGGCGACGGGGAGGTTGCGATGCAGGACGCCCATGCCGCCGGCGCGGGCCATTGCGATGGCCATCCGCGACTCGGTCACCGTGTCCATCGCGGAGCTGACGAGCGGGACCCTCAGCCGGATCCGCTTGGTCAGCTGGCTGGAGGTGTCGGCTGTGGCGGGCACCACATCTGAGGCGGCGGGCAGCAGCAGCACATCATCGAAGGTGAGGCCGAGCATCGCGATCTTGGTCGGATCATCGCCACCGGTCGGCACCGGAACGGCGAGGGGAAGGCTGCTTTCGGCGATCGACATGGGTAGGGCCTCCCGAGACAGACGAGCTAGATTCCCCATCTTATCGGCATTGACGTCGCCGGTTCTCCTGCCACGCTCCCGGTCGCGCCATGCCGGGCGACGGCTGGCGCGAAATGTGGGCGGCTGCGTAATGTGGAGTCGTGCGCGACCACCTCCCGCCGGGTTTGCCGCCCGATCCGTTCGCCGACGACCCGACCGACCCCTCGGCGGCGCTCGACGCCCTCGAGCCCGGTCAGCCACTGGACCCCCAGGAACGTACCGCGGTCGAGGCCGACCTCGCGGACCTAGCGGTATACGAAGCGTTGTTGGCGCACAAGGGAATTCGCGGTCTGGTCGTGTGTTGCGACGAATGCCAGCAGGACCACTACCACGACTGGGACATGCTGCGGGCCAACCTGCTGCAGCTGCTGGTCGACGGTACGGTCCGACCGCACGAGCCCGCCTACGATCCCGAACCTGATGCATACGTCACCTGGGATTATTGCCGCGGCTACGCCGATGCCTCGCTCAACGAGGCCACCACGGACACCGAAGGGTATCGCTGAGGGCGCAACCGCCTAGCTTCCTTCGCCACCGGAGTCATTCTCCGGTGCGGGCACCTCAAATGTCGTCGTGACCGCCGACTTCGGCGCTTCCCGCTGCACCGGCGGCGCCTCAGGTGGTGATTTCGCAGAGGGTGGTTCCTCCGCCGTCGGCTGCTCTTCCACCTGCTGCTCCACGACCGAGGTGCTCACGGGCGGCGGCGACTGCGTGGCCACCGTTGCGGTGGGCAGCGTTGGCGCTGCTGTTGGAGTCGGCAGCGGGGTCACCGCCGACGGCGTGGGCAACGGACCCGACGGCGTGGGCAGCGGCGACTGCGTGGTCGGCGGCGGTGTCGTAGCTGGGACCGATGTCGGCGGAGGCAAATCCACAGCTGTACTCGTCGGCGACGAGGTCGTGGTCTCCGATGGCGACGTCGTCGTGGTCTCCGATGGCGACGTGGTGGCCTCCGACGAGGTGGTCTCTGACGACGTCGGCGTGTCTAGCACGACCACCGGCACGTCCGGGAAGACGGGCGGCGGCGCGTCAGGAGGCAGGACCGCCGCGGGGTCTTGCGCCTCGACCTTCACCGTCAGCTCTTGCCACTCGCTGACCAGTTCCTGCTTGCGCACATCGTCGTTGACCGTCGCCACGGTCGTGGTCAGGGTCTGCAGTTTGTCCTGAGCGGCTTGCCACTGGCCCTGGTCGATCAGCTGCTGCACCTCTGCCATCTGCGTCTGGGCCGCTAGCACGACGGCGTCGTCCCGGGCGGCCGGCTGCTCACCGAAGATCATTGCGCGAAGCCCGTAAAGCGAGTCGCCCGGTCCTGCACCCGCAACCACGCTGGCGAACCCGCCGAGGCAGAGCACCGCCGCGGCGGCTGACCCGACGAGAGCGAGGGTTCTGCGGGATTTCCGGCGGGTGCGCTGCGCAGTGTCCAACGCGATCACCGCGTCCCGCGGCGTCACCGGCACCGTCATCGGCGCGTCGCGAATGTCGTCGCGCCAACCGGACAGCAGGTTTATCAGTTCGGCCTCACCGGGATCGGTTGCATACACCGGCTGTTCGAATGCGAGGGCGTCGAGGAACCGGTCGGTGCGGTTGATCTCGTTGAGCGACGGGTCACCGCCATTGGAAGTCCAGCGTCCGAAGTCAGGCATGATCGAGCCCCTTCGACAGGATCTCGCCCTTCAGCCGCGCCAGTGCGCGATGCTGGGCGACCCGGACCGCGCCCGCTGTACTACCGACCGCCTCGGCGGTCTCTTCGGCGCTCATGCCGACGACCACGCGCAGGATCAGAATTTCGCGTTGCTTCTCGGGCAACACCGCCAACAGCTGCTTCATCCGAGCCGATGCTTCGGAGTCCAGCGCCATCTGCTCGGGGCCGGCGTCCAGCGAGAAGCGTTCCGGCACGACATCCGTCGGGTCGGAGCGGTTCCTGCCCGCTGCGCGATGTGCGTCAGCGACCTTGTGCGCAGCTATGCCGTACACAAAAGCCAGGAACGGTCGTCCCTGATCCTTGTAGCGCGGCAGCGCCGTAATGGCGGCCAAGCAAACCTCCTGCGCGACGTCATCTGCTGAGAGGCCACTTCGCTCAGTCGACCCGACTCTCGCCCGGCAGTACCGGACGACGATGGGACGAATGGTCTCCAGCACCCTCCGGAGCGCGTCCCGGTTGCCCGCTACCGCTTCAGCAACGACAGCATCGAGACGTTCTCCCGAAATTGTCATCGTGGGCGATCTCTCCAGCGTTACGTGCAGGTCATTTACCGGTGGGCTTGGCTCAGCTAAACAATAACTTTCAGGATGGCGTGCTCCGTCTCAGCGGGCGGCCCACACGCCGCCCCGTGACCGGACTGTGTCGGCAGAATCATCGCGGATCGCGGCCACCTCTACTCCTGAGCGCGTCGCGCTGCCGATACCAGCCAGCAAGGACGCCAACGCCCAGCGCAGCGGGATCATTCCGAGGTGTTCGGTGTCTTTCAGCGCGGCATCCGCGACCCGCCGGGAGCTATCGAGGTCACCGGCGCAGCACAGCGCCGCGGCCAGGACCACCTCGGATTTCACCGTGTGTCGTGCCGAGCCGAGCACCTTGGCCGCAGCTCGGGCCGTTTCGGCGTGTTCCACCGCAGTCGATCCCTGGCCGCGGGCCATCGCGAGTTCTGCGGACACCCACGCAATCCGAACGGGCAGCCGCAGCGGCATCCGTTCGTCGAGGAGATCGGCGGCACGCCGCAGTGCCCGCTCCGATGCGGCGAACCGTCCCATGCCGAGCGCATCGGCGGCCAGTCCGATCAGCGCATCGCCACCCGCTTCGCCGTCGGTCCCGGCGAGTGCCGACGCCCGGCCGTCCCAGGCACGGGCACGGTCATGCCAGCCGAGCTGTCGCAGGAACGACGCGCGGGTGCTGTGAGCCAACGACACCAATGGGCCGCGCGGCTCGCGGCGCAATACGGCGAGATCGGCAAGCGCGCTGCTGTAGCGGCCCTGGCCCCCGGCCGCGACGGCCCGCAGCCACAGCTCGTGCGGAGTCGTCGCCGCGGATAGCGGCCATCGTCCTGGGTCGTCCCCGAACGCCGCGTTTGCCAGTTCTGCCATGGAAGAGATCATCGGTGTCGCGACGCTATCAACGCCGAGCTGTAATACCCGGTACCGGCGGACACGTATTCAAGGAATATCAAAATCACATTGGTTAACACTTGGTGCTGCCAAAGTTAATTCCATGTAAGCCGGCGACAGGTCCAGAAAAATTGACGGAGTAGTAGCCGTCAACGCGAACAGGACAAATGCATGTCGCCGACGTTCGGAACAGGTTTCCTAAACACCGATGTCGACAACCAGGTGTCCCAAGATGAACGTGACGTAAATTCTGTACCTGCTGTTATGTCAACAAGCACATGCTCAGGCTATTGACGGAATTTCATGAGCCCCCCTAGTTTGTGTGCACGAGAAGTCATCGGCGACTTGCGCTCGGTTCGGTTCCAAAACTCACGCACCCGTGTAGTTAGCGAAATCGGTGTGTAGAGAGGGGTTTATCCAATGCCACAGCCGCAACAGCTTCCCGGACCTAACGCTGACATCTGGGATTGGCAGATAGCTGGCCTATGCCGAGGCGTCGATTCATCCATGTTCTTTCACCCCGACGGCGAACGGGGTCGGGCCCGCGCGCAGCGCGAGCTGCGTGCCAAGGAGATGTGCCGGAGTTGCCCGGTGATCGCACAGTGCCGCTCGCATGCGCTGGCGGTCGGAGAGCCCTACGGCATCTGGGGCGGCCTGTCCGAGTCCGAGCGCGAAATGTTGCTGAAGCGGGGCATCCGCCGCGCGTCGTAGTCACGAAACCAACAGAGTTCGATGGAGAAGGTCCCACCCCGGCGTACTGGGTGGGACTTATTCAGTCACGCTGATCGACGACTCAGGTGCGGGATTCGCCGTCGGCCCGCGCGGCGTGCACGTCTGATCCACCGGCAGGTGCGATGCGCCCCTTCTGGGCCAGCCAGTTGATGCCTGGCCACACCGTCAGGCTGTGTACGACGAGACTCAGCGAGACGGTGACTCCGACCACTTGCATGATCGAGAACTCCATGCCCGGGTCACTTTGCTCGATCATCAACAAGCCCAGGACGATCGTGCCGAGGCCACGTGGGCCGAACCAACCGATGAACAACCGATCCCTGGCCGGCAAGTCGGTGCGAATCAGCGCGACCGCGACGGCGACGAGACGCACCCCGAAGACCCCGAAAACGGCGAAGGCCAGCACCCACCACTCGATTTCCCGCCAAGCCTCGGCCACGGCGTAGGCGCCGAACATCGCGAAAATCGCCAGTTCCAGCAGATGAGAGACGGCATTTGAGACGTGCGAATCGGGGCGACCCCCTGCCCGTTTGGCCGCGAAGGCGAACCCCAGGCCACCAGCGAACGCGGCGACCAGCCCGCTGCCGTCCAGTGCCCCACCGACCTCGAAGCAGAGCAACGCCCCGGTCAGCATGGAGAGCTGAGCCCATGTGTCGCTCATCCATCCACGCCGAAGTGACCACGTGATCACCAGGCCACCGATCGCGCCGAGGGTCAGGCCCACAATCACCGACATCAATTCGGTACGAGCCAGGAACCACGCCAAGTCGCTGAATCCGTGATGGATGTGTTCTTCCTTTTCATTGGATACCGCCAACGCGGCGAGCATGGCGGTCAGGGCGAATCCGTCGTAGAACCCGCTCTCGGTGGACAACACATGTCGCACGGGCTCGGGGATGCGGCGGTCCTCGAGGAGAGCAGAGATGAGCGCCACCTCCGCGGGGGCCACGATCGCGGCAATCGCGACTGCCTCCAACACCGGCAGCATCGGAATCAAGAGCAGGGCGGTCACGGCCCCCAGCCCAAGTGACAGCGGTATGCCGATCACCAGCAGCCGGACGGTGTTGCCGCCGCGTCGCACTACCGCCGACAAGTCGAGAGCGGACGCTTGATTGAACAGGATCAAAGTCAGCGCCAGCTCGGCGGGGAGCAGGAAGTTATCGACACTATTGCCCACCTCGATCGCACCGAGGCCGAACGGCCCCAAGGCCATTCCGCACAGCACGAATATCAGAGCGGGCGCCACATACCACCGTTTGACCAGCGCCGAGATCACCGCGTAGCACAACACCATGACGGTCAGGGTGAAGATGGTGGCGTTATCCATCTGGATCCTCAGACTGCCGTGCGATCGCGCCCGGCATTTTCTGTGTCACGAACGTATAGTGCCCGTCACGTCGTATCGCCGCTGATCCTTTGCCCAGTTCGTCTGACCAAGCGAAAATCCGTAAACCTCAAGGGACATCGCCACGCATATGCCTATGCTCACGCGCGGGCCGGCAGCAGCTGCGTTCGCCTAAGCGGTGGGAGAGCGTGTGCAAGAAGACCCGAGCACACGTTCGCGATCGATGTGGCTGCTGCTGGCGGCGACGCCGCTAGTCCTCCTCGTCACCTACTACGTGTCCTTCATGACTCACGAATACGGCCACTCCTTCGCCGCGTGGATATTGGGCATCAAATCGAGCCCCTGGCCAATCCATTGGGGCAGCAACAGCATCGGCAACATCTTGTTTCTCGACGAAGTGGACGAACACGTCGACTACGACGTTGCGATGGCATCCGGTAAGAGTCTGGCAGTCGCTGTGGTGGCCCTTTCCGGCATTGCGGTCAATGCTCTGCTGTACCTCGTTTTTCGTTTCGCCGCGCCGTTGTGGCGCACAAGTGCGTACCGGCTCGTCGCGTACTCGACGTTCTGGTTGTTGTGCATGGAGGTCGGCAATTTCTACTGTTACGTTCCCATCCGAGTCGCCTCGCCGAGCGGTGACATGCACAACTGGACCGTGGGCTCACATCAGTCGTGGTGGTGGCTGTACGTGATCATCGGGTACCTGACCTTATGGGCGATGATCGACTTCTACCGAACCGTGCTGCCGGATTCGCTCGACGCCAGTGGCATCCGCATCCGGGTTGGCCGGGCGTTGGTGTTGGTGACGGCCACGCTCCTGCTCTTCGGCTACTTCGCGGGACCCGGTTTGATGAAAGACGATGACCTCACACAGTTCATCTCCCGAACGTCGCTGCTACTCATTCCCGTCGTCCTGTTGATCAGCTGGCGGCGAGTTGTGGGGACTGCTTGCTGACCGCACAGGCGCGCGTCGGCGGGCGCCTACCAGTCGGATCACGCCGTAGCCGAGACCGACGGCGACGGCCAGCACGATCAACCACGGAAGCAGCAGACCGAACAGCAGCACCAGATTTCCGACGACGAAAACCAATGCGTCCCAACCTCGTTCGACCTGGCCGAGAAAACCCTGATAGACCTTGGGTGCCGGCCCGCCGATCGCCTCCGCCACGAATGTGACGTTGACAGTGCTGTATTCGATGCGGTCTCCGAGCGCGTCGCGCTGTGCACGCAGGCTGTCCAAATCCGCTTGGCGCTGTGAGAGCGCGTCCTCAGCAGAGATGAGTGCCTCGGGGTCCCGCGCATCGCGCATGATCGCCAGCAGGCGATCCACCGAGGTCTGCAGGGCCTTGATGCGGGCGTCGAGATCGACGCGTTGCGCCGTCACATCCTCGGATGTCATCTCGGCCGTCTGCACGGTTCCCAAAGTCTTGAGCTCACGCACCACACCGTCGAGTTTCGCCACCGGAACTCGCAACACGACCGAGGTGCGGGCCAGGCCGCGGTCAGATCCCGCATCCTCGCTACGACTGTCAACCCGACCGTCGGCATCTTCCACCATGACGGCCGCCTTATCCGCGGCCTCCGAGGTATCCGAAACCGTGATGGTCATCGATGCGGTCTTGACGACGTCGCGCTGGGTGTCCTCCACCGGCAGTGGTCCCTGCTCGGGTGGGGCTTCCGGTGCGCCGGAGGCAGCGCCATCCGTGAAGTTGGAAGCGGGCGCGTTGTCGCGCAGAGTCGGCCCTGACCCCGCGCACGCCGTGAGGACGCCCAACGTCGCAATGCTCGTAATCGCCAACGCCAACCAGTTGCGGTACAAATTGCAGGAAATCCGGCTCATGCCAGCCACCATGCCATTAGCTGTGAGCTTCGACCATTTGCGCAGGTAGGACAGCCGATGGCCGGCTCCTCGCGGACCTCATCTGGGACGATTGGTTATACGGGCCGGCGTTCTATCGTGGAAAGCGCTTTGGGACAAGGAATCTAGTCGTCGGCGTCGTTGCCGTCAGAGTCGTCGGCGTCGTTGCCGTCAGAGTCGTCGGACTCAGAGGAGTCGTCAGAGTCGTCGGCCTTGTCAGCGTCGTCGGCCTCGTCGGAGTCCTTGCGCTTGTCGGCCTCGGAGTCGTCAGCCGTGTCAGTCTCGTCGGCCTTTGCGGAGTCGTCCGAATCGCTGATGCCGTCTGCGTGCTTCCTCAGAAGCCGAGCCAATTGGCGGGCTTCTTCAGGTGCCAACGAGTCATCGAACAGTCGCTCGCTATCCTCGGACACTCGCTCGAGGTAAACCGTGTTCTCTTTCGTGGCGACGTTCCACTGGCCGCCCTCGTGCTCCACCATCCGCTGCCGCCTTCCGAATGCCGACGTGATCAGGATCCCTGAGTACCCCCGATGGTGCGTCGTCACCCATTTCTGACCAAGAAACGCCAGACTGAGTCGTGGTCGTCCCTCGGGAACGCCCACAATGTAGCTCCGCGCCATGGCTTTTCAGATGTGAACGCGAGGGGAGCAGCGGGATAGAGCCGCCGCGGTCTCAGCCTTCCGTGTAGCGGTAGGTGCCGATGGTGCACACGTCTATGCGATTACGCACCAGCTCCTCGCCGTCGTCGAACACCGCCTTGAAGTCGTACAGGCATGCCTCGGTGCCGTCATCGACGTTGATTTTTACCGACTGGCCGACCGGCAGCACATCCTCGCCGAGAATGTCCTCCTCCCAACTGTCGCGGCCGATGTTCGAGGCGTAGAACTCCACGATGGTGTGCTGCGTTTCGTTGATGATCAACACGCTGCGGTCTTGCGCGCTCGCCGGGGCGGCGGCCAGACCGATGAAGGCGGCGGCCGCCACCATGATGCTGATCGCGAGTTTCTTTAACATCCTGTTCATCTGAGTCTCCCCTTTGCGTACTGAGCTACGACCCTAAGGCCCTGTCCTGGCTCACCGCCGCCCACCGCGGCTAAGTTGCCGGAGCATTAATTTAGCTTCTCCTCAGCATCAATGGAGTTGTTTTAACGATGCAGCGAAAGGACTCGGCCCAGACGCCCCGACATCGACCTCGACGGCAGCAATCGAGACAAAGTGGCCTCGGTGGTGCCGGATGTAAACCCTCAACGAGCCATCGCTGGGTCGAGCCCGAAGAGCTGCACCGCAGCCGACTTGCCCTTGAGCTCGTGAGACCCTCGCTCGACCAGTCCGAATGGTTGAGAAACCAGGGCGTCGACCGTGTGGCCAGTAAGAAGGATCGCGTCGCCGGTGGTCTTGGTGAGCTGCTCGACTCGGGCAGCGACGTTGACGGTGTCGCCGATCAACGTGAACTCGAGCTTGCTTCCTCCGCCGATGGTGCCTGCGATCACCTTGCCCGTGTTGATCCCGATACCGATCCGAAGCTCCCCGCCGAAGCGCTCGGCGACCAGGCGCCGAATCAGCACCGCGGCGGACACTGCTGCGTCGGCATGATCGGCAAGGTCGTTCGGGGCGCCGAAGACCGCCAGAGCACCGTCGCCGAGGAACTTGTTGACGTGCCCGCCCGCGTCGACCACGGCGGGCACGACAATCTCGAACAACGCGTTGAGACGCGACACGGTGTCCTCGGCGGTGTTCGCTTCCGCGAACGGCGTGAAGTCACGGATGTCGACGAACATCACCGTCACCTCGCGACGCTCACCGGTGAACACGTCGTCACCCTGCTCCAGCAGCCGCGCCGCCAGGACGGGGTCGACATACGTGCCGAACGCAGCTTGAAGTCGTTGCCGCTCAGCCAAACCCGCCTGCATGCGGTTGAAAGACGCTGCCAGCGCACCGAGGTCATCGTCTTGCACTACGGGCAAACGTTGACTGTAGTCACCGGCCGCAACACGTTCCGTGCCTTCGGCGAGATCGCGAATCGGTCGCAGCGACGGAGAGAACGCCGCACCGACGCTGATCGGCACCGCAAAGCCAAGCGTCATCGCACCACCGATCACCACCCAGAGCACCGGGCCCTCACTGACCCGATCGAACACCGCCGCCAAACCCGCACCCGCGACGGCGAACACAAACGCGACCGCGAGCATGGACACGTTCGACCACGCGGCAAATGTCGGGCGAGAACGGGGTAGATCGTCGCCGATTCCTGTGTCACCGGCGAGGGCGGCCCTGGCCGGCCGCAGCATCGCTTCCACGATGCTGTGCACGGAGATCAGCTGGATCGATATTCCGCCGACGGCGCCCAGGACTCCATACTGGACTAGCCGCCACCCGCTCGACCCAGCGATCGCACCGACAACGACAAAGAGCACTGCGGCCCAAACGGCGATGCCCACCAGCACGCGGGCGACCATGTCCCGACCGTACGTGTAGGTGGCGTCCAGCGCCGTCGCTCGATCGACCTCGCGGCCGGCTGCCCACTGCTCCACGAGCCGCATCTCGCCCAGGCCGGGAAGAAACAGCACATACACCAGCACCAGCACGGCTACAACGCTGATGGCGGCCACCTCGATGTAGCGATCGGAGTCCTCGAACGCGACGATGACAAACGAAAAAACGAGGTAAGTCTGCAGAAGTAGCAGGAACGCGACCGCGCATAGCGCCCACGAATACCTCGCTGCGTACCGATCCCACGCCCACTGCCAGATGCGGTCCATGTCCCGAAACGAAACACCCCCGGCCTGCTGACCGGGGGCGTTTCGCTTTAGCTGCTTCTAGTGCGAGTGGCCGTGACTGTGACCGTGGCCGTGGCCGTCGTCCTCAGACTCGGCCGGCTTCTCCACGATCGCCGTCTCAGTCGTCAAGACCATGCGGGCGACGGACGCCGCGTTCAGAACCGCAGAGCGCGTGACCTTGACCGGGTCCACGATGCCGTCTGCCACCAGATCGCCGTAGGCCAGTGTGGCGGCGTTGAAACCGTGGCCGGCCGGAAGCTCGGCGACCTTGTTCACCACAACCGAGCCGTCCAGCCCGGCGTTGGCGGCGATCCAGTACAGCGGTGACGACAGCGCCGCGTCGAACACGTCGACACCCACCGCTTCGTCGCCCTTCAGCGATTTCCGCAGCGGGACCAACGCCTGCCGAGCCTGAACCAGTGCCGCACCGCCGCCGGTGATGATGCCCTCTTCGACCGCGGCCTTGGCTGCCGACACCGCATCTTCGACGGCTTCCTTGCGCTTCTTGAGATCCGTCTCGGTGGCCGCGCCGACTTTGATGACTGCGACGCCGCCGGACAGCTTGGCCAACCGCTCCTCGAGCTTCTCGCGGTCCCAGTCGGAATCGCTGGCCTCGATCTCGCCCCGCAACTGCGCGGAGCGCGCATCGATGGCTTCCTTGGTGCCGCCGCCGTCGACGATGACGGTGCTGTCCTTGTCGACCACAATGCGGCGTGCGGTACCCAGCACCTCCAGGCCCACCTCACGGAGCAGCAAACCGACATCGGGATTGACGACCTGGCCGCCGGTCACGACCGCTAGGTCATCGAGAAATGCCTTGCGACGATCACCGAAGAACGGTGCCTTCACCGCAACTGCCTTCAGCGTCTTGCGAATCGCGTTGACCACCAAGGTCGAAAGAGGTTCACCCTCGACGTCCTCGGCCACGATCAGCAGCGGCTTGCCCGACTCGGCGACCTTCTCCAACAGCGGAAGCAGATCGGGCAGCGAGCTGATCTTCTCGCGGTGCAGCAGCACCAACGCGTCCTCGAGCACGGCTTCCTGAGCATCGAAGTCGGTGATGAAGTACGCGGAGATGAAGCCCTTGTCGAAGCCAACGCCCTCGGTGACCTCCAGCTCGGTGTTCAGCGTCGACGACTCCTCGACGGTCACGACGCCGTCGTGACCCACCTTGGTCATCGCCTCGCCGACCAACTCACCGACCTCCTCGTCGCGCGAGGAGACGGTCGCGACCTGCGCGATGCCCTTCTTGTCCTTGACCGGTGTCGCCGAGGCCAACAGCGCCTCCGACACCGCGTCGGCGGCCTTCGAGATGCCCGAGCCCAGCGCGATCGGGTTGGCTCCCGCAGCGACCTGGCGCAGCCCGGCCTTCACGATCGCCTGCGCCAGCACGGTTGCGGTGGTGGTGCCATCGCCGGCGACGTCATTGGTCTTGGTGGCCACCGACTTCACCAGTTGCGCGCCGAGGTTCTCGAACGGGTCCTCGAGGTCGATCTCGCGGGCGACCGTGACGCCGTCGTTGGTGACGACCGGGCCGCCGTACGCCTTGGCCAGCACCACGTGCCGACCGCGGGGGCCCAGGGTCACCCGCACCGCGTCGGCGAGCTTGTCTACGCCGGCTTCCAGTGCGCGGCGCGCAGTTTCGTTGAACTCAATCTGCTTGCTCATATGCGTCTTTCTACTTGGGCAGTCTCAATACGCACGCCGCCCCGGGATCTTCCACGTTGACGCGGAGGATCACCGGGGCGGGCATGAGTAATTACTTGTTGACGACAGCCAGCACGTCGCGGGCGGAGAGAATCAGGTACTCCTCGCCGTTGTACTTGATCTCGGTGCCGCCGTACTTGCTGTAGATGACAGTGTCACCTTCGGAGACATCCAGCGGGATGCGCTTCTCGCCGTCCTCGTCCCAGCGGCCGGGGCCGACTGCGACGACGGTGCCCTCCTGGGGCTTCTCCTTGGCGGTGTCGGGAATGACCAGACCGGAAGCGGTCGTGGTCTCGGCCTCATTGGCCTGTACGAGGATCTTGTCCTCGAGTGGCTTGATGTTCACGCTCGCCACGATGGAGCCCTCCACTAATTTCGGGTTGTCGATCCCGGGGGATCCCGGGGTCTCAATTACCAGGTGTTCGGCATAGCGTCCGTGCCTCGCGCCGTCGTCGCGGGTGCCGGCGCAGGGGTTGGTCGCCTGCCACCTAGCACTCTATACATGAGAGTGCTAGCACTCAAGATCGGCCTATGCCTATCTCGCATGGCGAACACGCAGGTCCCCGAAGAAGGCAGTGACCAGTGGGTTGAACAGGTCGGCGCGCTCCCACTGGAGGAAGTGGCCTGCACCCGGGACCACGACCGGACCGGCGCGGTTGGTGAAGGCCACTTCGCAGGTGTGCAGGAAATCAGGCCCGATCACTTGGTCGTCCATCCCGTAGAGGAGCAGGGTCGGGACGTCGACCTTGCGGTCGAGAATCGGCGGCTCGCTCATCGTCCGTCCGTGCATGAGTTGATAGCACGCCCAGCCCGCACGCAGCCGCTCTTCGGTAGAGAACGGTTCGGCCATGAAATCCGCGTCGTCAGCGGTGAACGTTCCCGGCGAGGCCCACAGCCGATGTCCGTAAAACTCGGAGATGTAGCGGCGGCGCTTGGCCGGCGTATCGAGGTCTGAGGCAAGTTCGTCAGGTGTCGCGCCCTGCCGGTAGCGGTAGTCCGCTGTCGGCCCGTCGCCGATCGCGCGTATCGACCCGACGTCGATTCCGGCCTCGGCGAAGTCACGAAACAGGAAGGGCGGCACCGAATCGAAGAACACCAGCTTCTCCACGAATCCCGGATAGCGGTGGAGAAGGTCGCAGGCGATAGCGCCGCCAAGGTCGCCGCCGACCACGCCACATCGCTCGTGGCCAAGCACGTCGTGGACGAGCAGGTACAAGTCCCGGCTCCAGGCCGCCAGGTCGTAAACGTCGTCCTTCGAGACGTCCGAATCGCCGTAGCCGCGCAGATCGGGGGCGATCACCTCGTAGCCGGCCTCGGCAAGCGGACCGATGTTGCGCCACCAAATACGTTTGGTCTCGGGGTAGCCGTGCAGCAGCAACAGCGGATAGCCGGCCCCATCTTTCGGGCCTTCGTGCACGAATGCGAGCGACAGCCCATCGCGGCCGGGGCTCGGCGGCACCTCCCGGCGATGGATCGTGAACGCATCCGGCGCCGGAGTCGCCGGTTGCGGGGGTCGCAGTCGCAGGTCGTAGTGCACGGCAGGCAGTCTGCCGCACAGATCAATCGAATCTGCCCGGATCGATCATCAAGTGGGCCGAGATGTCACCGATCATCTCGACGTCGACCCGCCGTGACGTGAAGAACCAGCCGGCGTCGTCACAGCTGAAAGTGTCGCGATAGCGGCCGACGACGATGGGCTGCAGCGGCACCGTCTCGGTGTTCTGAACGACGCAGAAGGTGGACCGGGCGGTGGCCGTGTTATCGGTGACATCGACAATTGGGTTGAGCACCAGGTGGCGGGTTCGTGGGGTGTTGCCATGCCCGGGATAGCGGCGAGTGGTCGCGCCGAACAGCTTGGCGATGTTCTCAGCGCCCGACGCCCCCTGCGGACCGGAACCGCCGAATGTCGACCGCGCCAGCAGCCGCCCGACCCCGTCAAAGTCGCCGGCATCGATCAGCTCGGCGTAGCGGTAAAGGAGCTCGGTTATCGCGAGCTTGTCCTGCGCGTTCATGTGACCTGTCCCTTCACCACGGGCAGCCCGGGATCGCTGGCGGAGTCCAGTGGCGACGGCGCCGCACCCGCCGCGATCAAGTGGGCCGCGAACGAGGCGATCATCGCCCCGTTGTCGGTGCACAGCCGTGGCGGCGGGATCCGTAGCGTCAGGCCGGCCTCGGCGCAGCGCTGCTCCGCGAGCTCACGCAGCCGCGAATTCGCCGCCACCCCACCGGCAATCAGCAATGTCGACACGTCGAGCGCCTTCGCCGCTCGCACCGCCTTCATTGTCAGCACATCGGCGACGGCCTCCTGGAAGCCGGCGGCGACATCGGCCTGCGAGGCGTCGGGGTGACTCTCGACGTACCGCGCGACGGCCGTCTTGAGTCCGGAGAAGCTGAACGCATGCGGATCGTCTCGTGGTCCGGTCATTCCTCGGGGGAACACGATCGCATCGCGGTCGCCGGTGCGGGCGAGGTCGTCGAGCACCTTGCCGCCGGGGTATCCGAGGCCCAGCAGTCGTGCCACCTTGTCGTAGGCCTCACCCGCGGCGTCGTCGACCGTGCTGCCGAGTTCGATGATCGGTTCGCCCAGCGACCGCACATGCAGCAGGTTGGTGTGGCCGCCCGACACCAGCAGACCCACGCTTTCCGGCAGCGGACCGTGGTCATAGACGTCGGCAGCAAGGTGGCCACCGAGATGATTCACGGCGTAGAACGGCACCTGCCACGCGGCCGAATATGCCTTGGCGGCAGCCACTCCCACCAACAATGCACCGGCGAGTCCCGGTCCGATGGTCGCCGCGACGATGTCCGGCTTGGCCACGCCTGCCGTCTCCAGTGCGCGGCGCATCGTCGGCCCCAACGCCTCCAGGTGGGCCCGCGACGCGATCTCGGGAACCACGCCGCCGAAGCGGGCGTGCTCGTCGACGCTGGAGGCCACCTCGTCGGCCAGCAGCCGCACCGAGCCGTCTGCGCCGAGTTCGGCTATGCCGACGCCGGTTTCGTCGCAGGAGCTCTCGATGGCCAGAATGACAGTCATGACGGATCTCGTCGCATCGTATAGGCGTCTGCCCCGCTGGCGCGGTAGTAGCGTCTACGCAAGCCGACGTTGACGAAGCCGAAGCTCTCGTAGAGCCCGATCGCGGGCGCGTTGTCGGTGCGGACCTCGAGGAAAATCACACTGCCGGAAGCCAATTCGAGGAGCTCGCTCACCAGACGCCGGCCGATGCCCTGGCCCTGGTACGCCGGATCGACGCCGATGGTGTGAATCTCATACTCATACGGCCGTATTCGGCCCAGCCGTGCGATTCCGGCGTAGCCGATCAGCTTGTCGGCCGCCGGGCAACTTGGCGATTCAATCGTCGTGCGCGCGGCGACATAGTGAATGTGCTTGGCCTTGAGTTCGGCGAGGAACGCCCGTTCCGGCCACGGGTCGTCGCCGGTGAACAACTGGGACTCCAGTTCTGCACATCGCGCGGCGTCAGACGGTCGCAGCTTTCCGTAGACGACGGTCATCGGGCCGCCCGCTCGGCCAGCGTCTTGGCGTCGGGTCGACGGAGGTAAAGGGGCACCAGGGGCGCCGGGGTCGACGCCCAGTCGGCGACCGCCTGCACCAGCCCCGCGGCGGTGGGATACCTGGTCGGCTGCGCGAGCGCCTCATCCGCGCCGGGCACGTCGGCCGGGGCGTCGACGGCAGGGCCCTCGACGCGCACACCGTCGCGGTAGCGGGCCCAGTAGATCTCACGCCTGCGTGCGTCGGTGACGACCAAGAGGTTGCCCCCAGCCACGATGCCGATGGCGTCCAGGGTGCACACGCCGTGCACCGGCACGCCGAGCGCATGTCCGTACGCCGCGGCGGTGGCCATGCCGACGCGCAGGCCGGTGAACGGTCCCGGCCCGCAGCCGACGACGATCGCATCGAGTTCCTCGACGCCGACCTCGGCATCGGCCAGTGCGCCGACCGCATTGGGCGTCAGCTGCTCGGCATGCGCGCGGGCGTCGTGCGTGACCCGTTGGGCCAGCACGTCGATCGTGTCGCCGTCACGGCGGACGACCCCGGCGGTGACCGCAGGCGTAGCGGTGTCGATCGCCAGGATCAGACTGCTCACGGTGCGCTCCACTGCCACATCGCGGTGCGCGCCTCGGTGTCGGTGCCGCGTTCGAGGCGGACGTCGAGGTGGCTGTCGGACAGCCGCTCGGCCAGTCCTTCACCCCACTCCACGACGACGACTGCGTCCTCGAGGTCGGTGTCCAGGTCCAGCGAGTCGAGTTCGGCGAGCAGGTCGACCGAGGTGTTGTCGAGCAGACGGTAGAGGTCGACGTGAATCATGGCCGGGGCGTCGGCTCTGCGCGGCCGGTGTACGCGGGCCAGCACGAACGTCGGCGAGATAACCGGACCGTCGACATCCATCGCCTGCGCAATCCCCTTGGCCAACACGGTCTTTCCAGCGCCCAAGGGACCGGAAAGCACCACGACGTCGCCGGCTCGCAGTTGTCGGCCCAGCCGCTCCCCCAAGGCGATGGTGTCGGCGGCTGTAGGCAGCTCGGCCGTCCCGGCGCCGCGTTCAGCCACGGTGCCGAACCCGGTCCCGGACGCGGCGGGTGAGGGCAACAAGCTTGGAGGGGGTGGCCCGTTCCACCAACCGGACAAGCGCGTCGTCGATGACCTCTGGCTGCTCGAGCTGCACGAGATGGCCTGCGCCCTCGACGATCACGAGTTCGGACTTGGGCAGGGCGTCCGCCATGTCCTGCGAGTACTCCATCGGGGTGAGCAGGTCATCGTCACCACACGCGATCAGCGTGGGCACCTTCGCCAGCGTGGTCAGGCCCTCGGTTTCGTCGTGGACTTCGAGTGCGTGCAGGAATTCGACGAGGGTCTCGATCGGCGTGTCGTGCATCATCCGCTCGGAGAATTCGACGACACTCCGGCTGACCTTCACGTCACCGTAGGAGGCCGCCCGCAGGACCGGAGCGATCACCGATTTGGCGGCGCCGCGGGTACGATGCACGGTTTTCGGTGCGTACCGGACCGCGAAGCGGACCGCCTCCAGAGCGGGGTTCTTCAGGATTTCGCCCAGCGGGGAACGTGAAACCCCCTCGGCGGCAGATGCAATCAGCGCCGCACCGACGACACGGGACCGATAGCGCTGCGGAAACTGCCTGGCGTGTGACAGGACGGTCATGCCGCCCATCGAGTGGCCGACCAGCACGACAGGTCCGCGCGGCGCCATCACCGCCAATACCGTCTCCAGGTCCCTGCCCAGCTGCGCCACACTGTAGGTGTCCGGCGACGCCTGGCCGGACTGGCCGTGTCCACGCTGATCGTAGAACACCATACGCACCTGCGAGCCCCACTCCTCGGTCAACCGGGCGCGCTGAAAATGAAAGGCGCCCATACGAAGACAGAAACCGTGGGCGAAGACCACCGTCAGTCCGGCCTTGGGGTCCCCCACCTCACGAACCGCCAGTGGCACACCGTCTGGAGTGGTGACCACGACGCTGCGGTCGGCGTCGAGTAGGCCGAAATCCTCGTATTCGTAAGGGTCGTCGCTGCTGACACGTCGGCGCAACGACCTGGCGACGGACACCGCTGTCGCGGTACCGACGGCGGTCACTCCTGCCGCGCCCGCCAGCCAGCGGGCACCCTGATCACTCAACTTTGGGACCCGCGATAGGCCCGCACGACGCGGCCGCGGGGGCTCGTGACTACCTCGTAATTGATGGTGCCGAGCAGTTCGGCCCAGTCCTGAGCGGTGGGTTCGCCCTCGGTACCCGGCCCGAACAGAATCGCTTCGTCCCCCTCGGAGACGTCGCCGTCGGTACCCACGTCGACCACGAGTTGGTCCATGCAGACGCGCCCGACCGTGCGGCGCCGCCTGCCATTGATCAACACGTCGATGCGGCCGCTGAGGTTGCGGAAGACGCCGTCGGCGTAACCGATGGGAAGCAGTGCCACGGTGGTGTCACGTTCGGCGATCCAGGCGTGACCGTAGGACACCCCATCACCTGTCTGCACCGACCGTATAAGTGCCACTGGGCATTTCAGCGTCATCGCCGGCTTCAGCCCCATGTCGCCCCGCTCGGGAATCGGCGTCTGTCCGTACACCGCGATTCCGGGCCGGACCATGTCGAACGCAAGATCCGGCCGCGTCAGCACCGACGGCGAGTTGCTCAGGTGTACCACCTCGTACCGCACACCCTCGTCGCGAGCCTGGCCGAACATCTCTTTCAGCCGCCTCGCCTGAACGTCGTTGAATGGATGGTTGGGGTCGTCACCGTGGACCAGATGCGACATCAGGCCACGCAACGTGAACGCATCCTCGGCCAGAGCGCGCTTGACCGCCGTCAGCATGGCCGGATACTCGGCCGGGCTGGCGCCGTTGCGATTCAGGCCGGTGTCAACCTTGACTGTGATTTTCGCGGCACGGCCCGTGCGCTCGACTGCGTCGCGAACTTCGCCGATCTGGCGCACCGATGACACGGCGATCTGCACGTCG
The DNA here is from genome assembly GCA_963721195.1 of uncultured Actinomycetota bacterium. Taxonomy (GTDB): domain Bacteria; phylum Actinomycetota; class Actinomycetes; order Mycobacteriales; family Mycobacteriaceae; genus Mycobacterium. The sequence goes on from CAVRIH010000007.1 coordinate 261,830, forward strand.
GCTTCGAGCGCGGGTGCGAAGTCGGTCCCCGGCGGGTGCAGCCACGCCAGCACCGGAGCGGTGATGCCGTCGCGGCGGAGCGCGACCGCCTCGTCGATGGTCGCGACACCGAGCTCCGCTGCCCCCGCGGCCAGGGCTGCACGGCCGGTCTGCGTAGCTCCATGGCCGTAGCCATCAGCCTTGACGACCGCCATCACCTGCGCCGAGCCGGCGTGCTCGCGCAGCACAGCCACGTTGTGTGCCACGGCGTCGAGGTCGATGACCGCCTCGGGGGCCACGTGCGGCGGCGCTGCCTGTTTCGTGCTGGTCGTTTCCATGGTCATGTCACCACGGCCGATTGTCCCAGACCGAGGGCCTCGGCCGCCGAAAGCGGCCGCCCGTGCCCACGTCGCGCTCTACTCGATTCAGGGCCCGAGTGGCTGACCTAGGGTTTCGTGCGCCTCTTGCGACAAGTGTTCTGGCACACAGTGGACTCCACAGGCCTCGTCCGGGCAGGACATGCCCTCGCCGGTGCGAGTCACTCGTCGATGACCGCAGTGGCCTTATTGACGGTGATAGGCGCGGCGAGGCCTTGCTCGTCGGAGATGCGCTGGAGCTTCTCCAGCGTCGCGTCCAGACCGGGGCCGAGTCGGGGTCCCGGGGTGAAGGAGGCCGGCAGGTGTTGCATGCCTTGGATGACGCCGATTGTCTGGTAATGCGCGGCTCCGTCAGGATCACAGTGGAAGTCGGGCATACGGTCGAGGACGGCGGTGAGCATCGACTTGAAAACCGTTCGGGCGACGTTGGAGCCAATGCACCGGTGGATGCCGAGCCCGAAACTGAAGTGGCGGTTGCCCGTCCGGTTCAAGACGACCTCGTCGGGATTCTCGAAGAGTTCGGGGTCGCGGTTGGCCATCGCCCACGACAACCACAGTCGCTCGCCCTCTTTGAGGACGACGCCGTCGACCTCGACGTCCTCGGCGATGGTGCGGCCATCGCCCGGAGCGGGGGTGAAGTACCGCAGGAATTCCTCGGTGGCCGGGTTGAGAAGCGTGGCGCGTTCGCGGCTCAGCCGGTCGCGTTCATCCGGGTGTTGCGACAGCCACTCCAGGGAGTGTGCCGTCAAAGCGGTGGTGGTGTCGAAGCCGCCGCCGATCAGAAGCATCAGCATGCCCATGATCTCTGCATCCGGCGCGGGCTCGCCGTCGATGCGACACCGGACCAGTGCGTCGATCAGTCCCGGCCTTGGCGTCTCTCGGATTTCCGCGACGTGGCGCATCATGCTCATGGCAGACGCGATCGCGAGGTCGGAGACACGGGGAAAATCCGGCGAGTCGGCGGGTGTGTACACCTGCGCGTGGGCTGGCTCGCAGTAGATCTCCCAGTCCTTGAGCGGTACGCCCAGCAGGCCAAGGGTGAGCACGGCGGGCACGATGTTCGCGAGGTCGTCGACGAAGTCGATCCGGCCGCCCTCGATCTTCTCATCGAGGCACGCCTTGACGATCTCGTCGACGACGGGAACCCACCGTTGCACCGCGGCGGGTGAAAGATAGGCGTTCAGCGGGGTGCGGTACTCCCGGTGCTCGGGCTCGTCCATCTCGAGCATCCCGCCGCGGAACTCGGTACTGACCTTGCCGCGCGGGATGTTGATGCCGAGGTAGCCCTTGCGCTTCCCACTGATGTCGTTGTCGTTGGAGACGTGCGGGCACCGCGCGAGTTCGAACACTTCCTTGTTGCCCGCAGCCACCCAGTGCCCGCCGTAGGTGTCCGTCCATGCAAGCGGACAGCGGCTGTGCATTTCGGAGGTGATGGCTTCGAACCGGTCCCGGTACGAAGGAGTGTGGCGATCGAAATGGAAGACGCGATCTGCGCGACGGCCGTCAACCGCGGCTTCGTCAGTCATTGCGCGTCCCCTCGGATGTCACTCTCTGGTGGCCTGCATGCACATCGAGGATAAGAAACCTTCGACGCAGAATTGACGGTTCCGCCGGATCCAAGGGATTCACACAATTCACCAACCGTGTAACGCCGCGTCAGTGCGCGAACGGCGCTAGTTGGTCGAAGTGTCCTCGCGGCTTCAGCGCATCCAGGTGAGACAACGCGGTCACGGTGTCGTCGTGCAGCGCCCTGGCCAGGTCGGCAGAGAACCCTTCACGGACCACGATGCGCAACATGGTGATGTTCTCGGCACCCTCCGGCATGGTGTACGCGGGCACCTGCCAGCCGTACGAACGCAGTGCATGTGACACGTCGAACTCGGTGTAGCCGAAGTCGCCCTTGAGCCGGAAGCTGACCACCGGGATGGCCGAGCCGTCCGCAACGACCTCGAAATGCTCGCTCTCGGAGAGCTGGTCGCCAAGCCAGCGCGCGGTCGTCGACAGACACTGCATCACCTTGGCGTACCCGCCGCGCCCGAGCCGCAGGAAGTTGTAGTACTGGCCGACCACCTGATTGCCTGGCCGCGAGAAGTTGAGCGTGAACGTCGGCATGTCGCCGCCGAGATAGTTGACCCGGAAGACGAGATCTTCGGGCAGGTACTCCGCGCTGCGCCAGACCACGAATCCGATTCCGGGGTAGGTCAGCCCGTACTTGTGGCCACTGACGTTGATGGAGACTACGCGCGGCAGCCGGAAGTCCCACTCCAGGTCGGGGTGCAGGAAAGGCACGACGAAGCCGCCGCTGGCCGCATCGACGTGCACAGGTACGTCCACTCCCCCGCCGGCGGCCAACTTATCGAGTGCGGCGCAGATCTCGCCGATCGGCTCGAGTTCGCCAGTGAAGGTGGTGCCCAGGATGGCGACCACGCCGATGGTGTCCTCGTCGATGTTGTCCAGTACCTGTTCGGGAGTGATCACGTAGCGGCCCTCGGCCATCGGGAGATACCGCGGCTCTACGTCGAAATAGCGGCAGAACTTCTCCCACACCACCTGAACGTTGGCGCCCATCACTAGATTTGGGGTGCGGCCCTTCCAGTCCTCACCGACCTTCTCGCGCCAGCGCCACTTCATCGCCAACCCGGCGAGCATTACCGCCTCGCTGGAGCCGACGGTGGAGACGCCGACGGCACTGGACGGATCGTCGTCACGCAGATTCTCGGCGTGGAAAAGATCGGCCACCATGCACACGCAACGCTGTTCGATCGCGGCGGTCGCAGGATATTCGTCCTTGTCGATCATGTTCTTGTCGAACGTCTCGGCCATCAGTCGCTCGGCCTGAGGATCCATCCAGGTGGTGACGAACGTCGCCAGGTTCAAGCGTGAGCTGCCGTCGAGCATCAATTCGTCGTGGATGAAGCGGTAGGCGGCGTCGGGATCCATCGCCTCGTCGGGCATTCGCAGCGACGGCACGGGCGCCATATCCAATCGGCCCGTGTATGCCGGGGCGATCTGTGGAACCCGAGGGGCCTTGTGGGGCATGTTAATCCTTTCCTATAGAGAAGCGATGGCCGTCCGGACATGGGCGAGGATGCGTGATGCCGACGTCGGCGCGGGGCGCGGCCCGGGGTCAGCGGCCGACAGGTTCGCGGCACGAGCGTGGACGTAGGCGGCCGCGGCGGCGGCCTGGCCCGGCGGCAGCCCAGCTGCGAGCAGAGCGCCGACGATGCCGGACAGCACGTCGCCGGAACCGGCTGTGGCTGCCCATGATTGGCCCGCGGCGTTGAGGTACACCGGCCCACCGGGGTCCGCGATGACCGTGATGTTGCCCTTCAGCAACACAGTGACACCGAGACGGTCGGCGAGCTTGCGGGTGGCGCCGACGCGATCGTCCCCGGGCGGCGAGCCGGCCAACCTCTCGAATTCCCCCGCGTGCGGCGTCAACACCGTCGGGGCGGCGCGATCGGCGACGAGGTCCGGGTGGGCAGCGACGATGGTCAGCCCGTCGGCGTCGACGATGACGGGCAGGTCGGACTCCAGCGCGAACCACAGCGCCGCCGCACCAGCTTCATCGGTCCCCAGCCCTGGCCCGACAGCCCACGCCTGCACCCGCCCAGCGGCCCCGACAGTCGGGGTGGCGATTACCTCCGGCCACTGTGAAAGCACCTGCTGTGCAGCGCTTCCCGCGTAGCGAACCATGCCTGACGTCGCGGCCACCGCGGCCCCGGTGCACAGCACGGCAGCGCCCGGATAGGTGGCCGAGCCCGCTAAGACGCCGGTGACGCCCTGGGTGTACTTGTCGTCCTTTGGACCGGGGAGGGGCCAGTGCGCGGCGACGTCGGCGGCCTCGAACTCGAGTACATCGGACGGCGGCAAGTCCAGGCCGATGTCGACCAGCTCGACGCGGCCGCAATCACCCAGGGCATGAACCGGTTTGAGGCCACCAAAGGTGACGGTCAACGCGGCATGCACGTGCGGACCATCTGCGGCCCCCGTGTGAACGTCGATGCCGCTAGGGATGTCGACAGCGACCACGGGGGCGGTCACGTTCTCGAACACCTCTGCAGCGTCGGGCCGCAATGGCCCGGAACCGGAAATCCCGACGACGCCGTCGATCACCAGATCGGTTGCTGCCGGGATGCTTTCGACCAATGTGCCGCCGGCCTTCCGGAAAGCGGTCAACGCCGCCTTGTGGGTGCGCTCGCGTTTCAGCAGAACCGCAGCGGCGGCCGCACCGCGACGCCGCAGGAAGGTGGCCGCCCACAGTGCGTCACCACCGTTATCCCCGGAGCCGACGATCGCACAGATCCGGCGGCCTGCAATGCCGCCTGTGAGCAGAACGAGTTCGCGGGCGATCGAATTGGCGAGGCCGAATGCGGCGCGGCGCATCAACGCACCGTCGGGCATGCTCGCCAGCAGCGGTGCTTCGGCTTGCCGGATGGCATCGGCGGTGTAGTAGTGCCGCATCGGGTACAGGATTCCATGCTTGCGCGCATTTATACGTCGCCACCGCTGAATTCGTATGTGTTTGAACCGGTCGTGCCGTTGAAAATCGGGCGTATGGTCACGCCATGGCTGCGCCGAGTGACATGGGCGGCCGAGCCGAGTTCTTCGGCCCGGTCCTTCGCGAGCCGGAAGAGCCGGTGTTCCACGAACGTTGGGAGGGCCGCGTCTTCGGCTTGTCGAACTTCCTGATGCCGCTGCTCGGTCGCAACGTTGACATTCTCCGTTTCGGCATGGAGCAACTGCCGCGCGAGGTCTACCTGTCCAGCTACTACCAACGTTGGCTCGGAGGATTCGAGACGCTGCTCGAGCAGGCCGGGTACCTCAAGCCCGGCGAGGTCGATGCCCGGATCGCGGGCCGGTCTGCGCCGGCCCGGCGACGCATATCCCGAATGCGCCTCATGATCACGTCACGAGCGGTGACTTCCGTCCTGCATCCCACACTTCCCCGCTGGTACGCCGGTCGGATGGTTCCCTGGCTGCTGGGCACGTCACGACCGGCGGTGCGCCGCCCACGCTTCACGTCGGGCGACAATATTCGGGTGCGCGGTACCCGCGGCGTGCCGTACACCCGTCAGCCCGGCTACGTGACCGGGAAGCCGGGCGTGATCGTCGCCCACCTCGGCGCGACGGTGTTTCCCGACGCCAAAGCGGCGGGTAGGCACGCCTTGCCGCAGCATCTCTACACCGTCGCCTTCCAGGCCGTTGACTTGTGGGGCGCTGCCGCCGAGTCCGGTGCCGAGGTTCGCGTCGATCTGTACGAGTCCTATCTGGAGGAGGCATGAGCGACGCGACGGCAGCGCGGGTCGAGGCACTGGAAGCCCTCCTGGTCGAAAAGGGGATCGTCGATTCCAGCGTCGTCGACGAGGTGGTCGACCACTACGAGAACAACGTGGGACCACTCAACGGCGCCAAGGTGATCGCCCGCGCCTGGGCCGATCCCGGGTACCGGCAGCGACTCCTGGCCGACGGCACACGTGCTGTTGCGGAGCTCGGCTTCGGCGGTCCCGAGGGCCACATGATCGTCGCTGTGCCGAACACTCGCACCGTCCACAACGTCGTGGTGTGCACACTGTGTTCTTGCTATCCCTGGCCCGTACTGGGGCTGCCGCCAAGCTGGTACAAGTCGCCGGCCTACCGGTCGCGAATGGTCGCGCAGCCGCGCACACTGCTCGCGGAGATGGGACTCGAGCTGCCGCCGGAGGTACTCGTCAGGGTCTGGGACAGCTCGGCGGAGGCGCGCTATCTGGTGGTTCCCGAGCGGCCGGTCGGTACCGATGGCCTGGGCGAGGCGGAACTGGCACGACTCGTCACGCGCGACTCGATGATCGGGGTAGGGCGGCCACTGTCCCCCGGCGGCGCCGATGACCGCTGACCCGCAGAGTCTCGACACCGACCTGGTAGGGCCGCTGTCCCCGCCCCGCGACAACGGGGAGATCGTTTTCGGGGCGCCGTGGGAACGCCGAATCTTCGGTCTCGCCGTGGTCGCGTGCCGGTCCGAGCGGTGCGATTGGGAGACGTTTCGGAAGCGGCTGATCCGTCGCATCGCTGATGATGACGCGCGGCCGTACTGGCAGAGCTGGGCCGCCGCGCTTGTGGATGTTCTCGAGGACGCCGCCGTGCTGGCGCGTGGCGAACTCGATGAACACCAGCGTGAATTGAGCAGCCGCCCAGTGGGTTTCGATCATCGCCATTAGGATCTCGCCACCCGGCCGATCGTCGCGGCGGCTTCACGAAGGCGATCCGGGGTATGCGACGCGTATCCGATGACCAGACCGGGGGGACCCGGCAAGCCGACGATGCCAGGACAGCGGATGCACCAGCACTCCGGCGTCGCGCAACTCGTCGGCCAGCGCCACGTCGTCCAGCGATTCGTCGGGCAGTGTGACGAGCAGGTGCAATCCGGCGGCGACGCCTTGCACGGACGCGCCGGGCAGCGCCGACGCCAGCGAGTCGAGCAGCGCGTCGCGACGGGCCCGGTGTCGCGCGCGGACCAGCCGGACATGCCGGTCGTATTCACCGCTTTCCAGCAGCCGGGCCAGCACGAGTTGCGGGACGGTTGGGCTGCCCAGGTCGCTGGCGTGCTTGGCCGCCACCAGGTCGTCGTAGCGGCGAGGCGGCGCAACCAGCCAGCCCAGCCGCAATGCCGGAGCAAGGCTTTTCGACGTGCTCCCCGCATACGCGATGCGGTCGGGGGCGGCCGCGTGCAGGGCGGGCACCGGCGCGCGGTCGTAGCGGTACTCGGCGTCGTAGTCGTCCTCGATGACCAGCTCCGCGTCGACGCTCCATGCGAGCAACTCGCGACGCCGCTGCGGCGCCAGCACCACGCCCGTCGGAAACTGGTGTGCCGGTGTGAGGAACACCGCGCGGGCGCCGCTGGCCGCCAACGCATCCACGCGCATCCCTTCGTCGTCGACCGGCACGGGAACGGGCCGCAGCCCCCAGTACGCGAATTCGTCTACGGCGCCGCGTGATCCGGGATCCTCGACCGCGATCGAGTCGACGCCCTCGCGGCGCAGTTGTTGCGCAAGCAGCGCCATGGCCTGCGCGACGCCGGAGACGACGATGATGTCGTCGGGTCCCGGCCCGCAGGCCGCGCGTGCGGGAAAGCCAGGGCGCGAGCGCCGCACGCAACCGTGGGTGCCCGCGCGGATCGCCGTAGCCGAGTTCCTCCGGTGGTGTCTCGGTCAGGACCGCGCGCTCGGTGCGCAGCCACAGGCTCCGCGGAAAGGCCGACAGATCGGGCACACCGGGCGACAGGTCGACACCCTCACCGATCGGCAGTCGGGGACGCGGCAGCCGTGGCGGTCCGGCCGGCCGTGGCGCGAGTTGCGCCCGGGGCCGGGCCTCCCGTGCCGGTTGGCCGAGCACCGTTGTTCCGCCGCCACTGCGGCCACCCACCAGACCCTCGTCGGTGAGCCGCCGATAGGCCTCGACGACGACGCCCCGTGACACGGCGAGGTCGGTGGCCAGGGCGCGGGTAGCGGGCAGGCGGCTGCCGGGGGCCAGCCGACCGTCGTCGATGGCGTTGCGCAGTGCGTTGACCAGCCAGTCGGTGAGACCACGAGCAGGGGCTGTCGTGGCGTCGAGCAGCAGGAAGTCCGCGCCAGTCGGAATTTGGTCCACTTGCAAAGCCCATCTTTGGTGCTATATAGCGGACCATGATGGCGCGAACATGGGCTGCGTGTCCAGCACCATCACCGCCGGCATCTCCGGCGCGGTCGGAATGACGTTCGTCGGCGGCAGCGTCGCGGTGTCCGGCGTGCTCGCCGACGCGCCCCTGCATACCGCGCAGGCGCTGCGCTATGCGCTGGCCTGCGCCCTGCTGGTCGCGTGGGCCCGCATGTCGGGGCGCACGTTACGCCGACCGCGCGGCGCGGAGTGGCTATGGCTGATCGGGGTCGCAATCAGCGGACTGGTGGTGTTCAACCTCGCGCTGGTGCACGGGTCGCGCCACGCCGAACCCGCGGTGCTCGCGGTCGCGGTGGCCTGCGTACCCGTCGCGCTGGCCGCCGTCGGACCGCTGCTCGAGGGCCGCAGCCCACGGTCCCGGATATTGGTGGCAGCGGTCGTGGTCAGCGCGGGGGCTGTGGTGGTCGAGGGCTTCGGCCGGGCGGACGCCGTCGGGGCTGGCGTGGGCGGTCACGGTGTTCGTGTGCGAGGCCGGTTTCACACTGCTCGCCGTTCCCCTGCTCGGCAGCCACGGACCAGTAGGAGTATCGGTGCACACCACTTGGATCGCCGCGGCGATGTTCGCCGTCCTCGCGCTCCGCCTCGAAGGAGTCTGCGCGGCAACCGATCTCGAATCTGACGACCTGCTCGCGATCGGATACCTGGCCGTCGGAGTGACGGCGGTGGCGTTTATTCTCTGGTACTCGTGTGTGCACTCGCTCGGCAGCGGGCGCGCCGGGCTACTGACCGGCATCGCGCCGTTCGCGGCCGCTGCAATCGGAGTGCCGGTCAACGGCGCGATTCCCGGATCGGCGGTATGGGCGGGCCTGGCGTTGATCGTCGTCGGACTAGGTGTCGGCCTGCGCACGAAGCCGATTGAGACCGGCGAAACTGAAGAATTGGACGAGTTGCCGGCCGAAGCTCGCACGTAACTTCAGATTCGGCGCCAGAACGCCGCGGCTGTCTCGGCGATCTCGGCTGGGTACTCGCCGTTGATGGCGTGCGATGCGTCGGGCCACACCTCGACCTGCCCGCGCGGCAAGAGGTTTCGGGCGCGTGCCGCCGCGCTGGCGGCGTCAAGCATCACACTTCGGCCGGCGATCAGCGCCAGCACCGGAATGTCGAGTGACCGCAATTGGTCGTCGGTTATTGACCTGGGCATCGCCTTGCGCAACACGTAATCCTTCGATCCGGCGGAGATCAGCGCCGTCTCCGATTCCGAGACATCGACGTCGGCTCCACCGGCGATCCAGCTGAAGACCTTGCGCTGCAACACGTCCGACAGGGGAAGAAACATTCCAGCCGATATCACCATCGCCTTGACAGGAACCGGAGCGAAGGTGAAAACCGGGTCCAGCAGCACCAGCGACGCGGACCGGCCCGGTCGACGGACCGCGTAGTTGACCGCCGACCAGCCCCCGATCGACACACCCATCACGTGCGCCCGGCGCAGCCCGAGACCGGCCAGCGACTCATCCAGCCACTGCGCCTCGTCGTCGGGGCCAGTGATCGGCTTCTCTTGCACGGACATCCCGGCCTCGCCGAGCAGGTCGATCCCGATGACGGTGCGATGCTTGAGCAGCGCGGGAATGTTGACCGCCCACATTCCAGTGGAGGCGTTGCGGCCCGGCAGCAGCACCACCGGCGGACCGGCGGACGTCCCGTCGAACCGATAGGCGCGCACGGAGCCGAAGGACGTTGACACATCGGTCGCCTCGCTTGGCGGGAGTTCCGCCATGGCGGCCTGGTAAACGCTCAGGTAGTGGTTTCGCGCACGCTCGCTGCGGAAGTGCCCAATCCTGGGGCTTGGCACTACTCGACGGTGACGGACTTGGCCAGGTTGCGCGGCTTGTCGACGTCATAACCGCGGGCCTGCGCGACACCCGCGGCGAACACCTGCAGTGGAATCGTCGACAGCAGCGGCTGGAAAAGCGTTGACACCGCTGGGATCTCGAACAAGTGGTCGGCGTATGGCCGAATGGTTTCGTCGCCCTCTTCCGCGATGACGATCGTGATCGCGCCGCGGGCCTGGATCTCCCGGATGTTCGACAGCAGCTTGGCGTGCAGCGTCGGGGCGTTCTTCGGCGACGGCATGACCACAATGACCGGCAGGCCGTCTTCGATCAATGCGATCGGCCCATGTTTGAGCTCGCCCGCCGCGAAACCCTCGGCGTGCATGTACGCCAATTCCTTGAGCTTGAGGGCGCCCTCGAGTGCGACCGGGTAGCCGACATGGCGGCCGAGGAACAACACCGTTTGCGACTGGGCGAAGCGCCGCGCCAGCTCGAACACCGGCTCCACGCTGTCGAGTACCCGTGCCACCTGATCAGGCATCGCTTCAAGGTCGGCGAATTCGCGGGCTACCTCTTCGGGGTATTTGGTGCCACGCGCCTGCGCAAGTGCCAAACCCACAAGGTAATTGGCGGTGATCTGCGCAAGGAACGTCTTCGTTGAGGCAACGCCGATCTCCGGTCCGGCACGGGTGTAAAGCACCGCATCGCACTCGCGGGGAATCTGCGAGCCGTTGGTGTTGCAGATGGCCAGCACCTTGGCCTTTTGCTCCTTGGCGTGCCGCACCGCTTCCAATGTGTCAGCCGTCTCGCCGGACTGTGAGATCGCCACAACGAGCGTGTGCCGGTCGAGAACTGAGTCGCGATAACGGAACTCGCTCGCGAGCTCGACCTCGACGGGCAGCCGAGTCCAGTGTTCGATCGCATACTTGGCCAGCAGGCCGGAGTGATAGGCCGTGCCGCAGGCGACGATGAAGACCTTGTCGATCTCACGAAGCTCCTGATCGGACAGCCGCTGCTCGTCGAGCACGATGCGGCCGCCGGCGAAATGACCCAGCAGCGTGTCCGATACTGCGGCCGGCTGTTCGGCGATCTCCTTGAGCATGAAGTACTCGTAGCCACCCTTTTCGGCGGCCGAGATGTCCCAATCGATGTGAAAGGCCCGCGCATTCGCGGAGTCGTCGACGCCGTCGAAGTCGGTGATGCGATACCCGTCGGCAGTGACGATCACCGCCTGATCCTGACCGAGTTCGACGGCGTCGCGGGTGTATTCGATGAACGCTGCGACATCCGAGCCGACGAACATCTCACCGTCACCGACACCGAGTACCAACGGCGTGGAACGACGCGCTGCGACGATCGTGCCCGGCTCGTCGGCGTTGGCGAAGACCAACGTGAAATGCCCCTCGAGCCGACGCAACACGGACAGCACCGATGCCGGAAAGTCACCTGCGGTGGGTCCGTGGCGGTACTGCCAGGACACCAAATGCACGGCCACCTCGGTGTCGGTGTCGCTGGTGAACTCCACGCCCGTGGCTTCCAGTTCGGCACGCATGGCGGCGTAGTTCTCGATGATGCCGTTGTGGACGACGGCGATCTTCTCGGCGGCGTCACGGTGTGGGTGGGCGTTGCGATCGGTGGGTCGGCCGTGCGTCGCCCAGCGGGTATGCCCCAGGCCGGTGTTGCCCACCAGGGTGCCTGCGTCGGATTCGGCCAACGCGGTCTCGAGGTTGGCAAGCCGCCCGGCCCGGCGGCGCACTGTCAGGCCGCCTTCGCCGTCGAGCAGGGCCACACCAGACGAGTCGTATCCCCGGTATTCCATCCGGCGCAATGCGTCGATGACAACGGCGCAGGCAGGGCGCTGCCCGATGTAGCCGACGATTCCGCACATAGCCTTTCAGGGTAGTGCAAGAACGATTGGCAACCGCCTGCGCTACGGTCGTCTGGTGGCGCGAACGGCGAAGCTTTTCAATGAGTTGAAGCGCCGTGGCCCGCATCGCGTTTTGCGTGGTGACCTGGCATTTGCCGGACTGCCCGGCGTCGTGTTCACTCCGGAGTCGGGCATGAATCTCGCCGGTGTGGCTTTCGGTCACGATTGGCTCACAAGTGACGACCGTTACTACGGAACGCTCGAGCATCTGGCGTCCTGGGGCATCGTCGCCGCGGCGCCCGCCACCGAGACCAGCCTGGCGCCATCGGTGCTCAACCTTTCCTACGACTTGGGCACGACGCTCGACATCGTCGCCGGAGTGCGGTTGGGCCCGGGCAGGATCAGCGTGCATCCCACGAAGCTCGGTGTGGCCGGGCACGGTTTCGGCGGCTCTGCAGCGGTGTTCGCGGCGGCCGGGATGCCCGGCAGATTGAAGGCCGTCGTGGCTGCGTTCCCGACGGTTACCAAGCCGCGCGCCGAAGAGCCCGCGTCGACGCTGAAGGTGCCCGGCCTGATCCTCTCCGACCCCGGAGACCCGATGTCGTTGCGCTCCAACGCAGTCGAACTCGCGCGCGTGTGGAAGAGCGGAACGTTGCGCGCAGTAAGCAAGGTAAAAGCCGGTGGGCTAGTCGAGGGCCGCCGGTTGGCGAAGGTCGTCGGACTGCCGGGTGCCGATCGCGGCACGCAGAGGATCGTGCGCGCATTGATGACCGGTTATTTCCTGCACATGCTCACAGGCGACAAGGCTTACCGCGACTTCTCCGACCCCGAGATCGCGCTGCCCAAGGCCACGACGCTGGACCCGTTCGCGGACGATCCGGTGGACCTCGAGAACAAAGTCGTCGCGTTATTGAAACCCTGACGGTGGCCAACCAACCGGTTGGGTGTATAAAGCTCACATGTCGATGCGCACCGGGATCTTCCTCAACTACGCAGGCGGTTTCCTCGAAGCCGTCGACCAAATCGTCGAACTCGAGAAGATCGGCGTCGACGTCGCGTTCGTCGCCGAGGCCTACTCCTACGACGCAATCAGCCAGCTCGGGTTCCTGGCGGCCAAAACATCGCGAATGGAACTCGCCACCGGCGTCGTGCCGATCTACATCCGCACGCCGACGCTGCTGGCGATGACCGCAGCCGGACTCGACTACGTGTCCGACGGCAGGTTCCGGTTGGGCATCGGCACCTCCGGCCCGCAGGTCATGGAGGGCTTCCACGGCGTGCCCTTCGACGCACCGCTGGGCCGCACCCGCGAGGTCGTCGACATCTGCAGGCAGGTGTGGCGCCGCGAACGCGTGACATACGACGGCAAGCACTATCAGATTCCGCTGCCCGCCGATCAGGGCACCGGCCTCGGCAAGCCACTACAACTGATCAATCACCCTGTCCGCGATCGCATTCCGATCAATATCGCCGCACTCGGTCCGAAGAACGTCGAACTCACCGCTGAAATCGCCGAGGGCTGGCAGCCGGTGTTCTTCTACCCGGAGAAGGCCGACGACGTCTGGGGTGAAGCCCTGCGCGCGGGCTTCGCCAAGCGCGATCCGGCGTTGGGCTCCCTGGACGTCACGGTCAGTGCCCCACTGGCAATCGGGGAAGACGTCGACGACCGATTGGCTTGGACGAAACCACAACTGGCGCTGTACATCGGCGGCATGGGTGCACGGGGCAAGAACTTTTACCACAACCTGGCGACGCGCTACGGCTTCGGTGAGGTCGCCAACCATATCCAGGACCTGTACCTGGCGGGCAAGAAGTCCGAAGCCATCGCGGCCGTCCCCGACGAGTTGGTGCGAGCTGTATCGCTGGTGGGCCCGCGCGGATACGTCAAGGACCGTCTCGCTGCGTTCGCCGAAGCCGGCACCACGACGCTTCTGCTACAGCCGCTGTCGAATGATCGGGCCGAAACGTTGCGGTTCGTCGAGGAATTGCTGGCCCTGCTGCCGTAGCCGATTAAGCCGAATGCGGTTGAGCCTGTAAGCTGACCCTCAGCGGCATCGTCTGTTCTGCCCTTTTGCCGCTTCTCGATCGTCATACCGAGCGCCGCGGACTGATCCGCGCCGGGCAGGACGACCACACTAGACTTTCGGAGCTTTAACCTTGTCTGTTCAAATCACTGATGGCACAACCGTGCCCACTTTCGCCGATCTCGGCCTGCCCCAGGCCGTCGTCGACGTCCTCGCCGGCAACGGCATCGACACCCCGTTCCCCATCCAGGCTGCAACGCTGCCCGATTCATTGGCCGGCCGCGACGTACTAGGCCGCGGCCGCACCGGATCGGGCAAGACTTACGCGTTCTTGTTGCCCATGGTGACGCGACTCACAAATAGTCCTAGCAAGCGCCTTCCCGGCCGGCCGCGGGCGCTGATCCTCGCCCCGACCCGCGAGTTGGTCGCCCAGATCGACGCCGCGCTCGCGCCGTTGGCCGCCGCGACGAACTTGCGGTCCGTCGTGGTATTCGGCGGAGTCGGGCACCAGCCGCAGATCGACAAGCTGCGTGCCGGCGTCGACATCGTCATCGCGTGCCCCGGCCGCCTGGAAGACCATGTGAAATCGCGCCATGCGGATCTGTCCGCTATTGAGATCACCGTGCTCGATGAGGCTGACCATATGGCGGACCTCGGCTTCCTACCTCCTGTCAAGCGACTGATGGACAAGACGCCTCGCAATGGACAGCGAATGCTGTTCTCCGCCACCTTGGATGGTGGTGTGGACGTTCTGGTCAAGCGGTATCTGACCAATCCGGTCGTGCACAGCGTCGACTCGGAACAGTCGCCTGTCGCCGCGATGGAACATCACGTGCTGCATGTCGACAAGGCGTCACGGGTCAACGTGCTGACCGACCTTGCCGCATCGCCGGGTCGCAAGATCGTCTTCGCTCGCACCAAACATGGTGCCAAGAACCTTGCGCGCCAGTTGAATTCGCGCGGAGTACCTGCAGTAGAGTTACACGGGAACCTGTCCCAGAACGCCCGTACGCGCAACCTCGCCGCGTTCTCCGATGGTTCGGCGTGGGTTCTGGTAGCGACGGATATCGCCGCGCGCGGCATCCACGTCGACGATGTCACACTCGTCGTACACGCGGACCCGCCGGTCGAACACAAGGCGTATCTGCACCGGTCCGGCCGGACGGCGCGCGCCGGTAACGACGGCACCGTCGTCACGCTGATGATCGACGAGCAGGTGTCGGATGTGCGGCAACTGACCCGCAAGGCCGGGGTGAAGCCGACGATCACCCGCTTCAGCGGTCCCTCGCACCCGGTGCTGCATGAAATCGCCCCGGGTGAGCGCACCTTCGGGAAACCGATCGCACTCGCCGCCCCCAGCCGACCCGCGCCCACCAAGCCCGACCAACCGCGCCGGCGCCGTCGCTCGAACTCGAATTCGAACAATCGTCGCAGGCGCCCCGCGAACGCCTAAATGGCCGCCACTTTTTCGCCGCCTCGACATGTCAGTGGTCTTGGGTCGGTGACTGCGAATTGAAGCTGCTTTCCACCCCACCGATTTACTACTGCTCGCCATCGGTCCCGGGGAGCACTGTGCGAACTGCCAAGCTCAGAGCGACAATGTCGCTCATCTACTATATGACCGCCCAACATGCGCGACTATGTCGCTGTGAGCTTGGCAGCTCAGCACATTAACCTGCGGAGAGCATCTCCAGAATCGCCCGCAGCCCTTGCCAGTTCGACGACACCGAACGCGAAATACAGTGGGACAAGCCATGGTCTGACGCCGAACAGTCCGTCGGAGTCGGCATTGTAGGCGAACACGCCGACCTGACGAGCACGATCTCGACGACGGGGCCGATGATCGCGACGATGAGAGTCGTGCTGGGTACCGGCGGCGCGCTGTGCACCAGTGCGGTGGTGACGTAAGTACCGATAACCGCTGCGATCCCTGCGAGCACTTGCCGTGGTGTGACGGTGGTGCGCGGGTCGGGAAGGTGCAGTCGCAGTTCGGCCAATGACACTGTCGCGGCGCCAACCATGATGGGGAACCAGATCGGGCTGCTCCACACGAACGGCACTGCGTCCGTGAAGTACTCCGTGGTGCCGGTAACGACGTGACTGTGATCGCAGACGAGCGACGCCGCCGCCCCCAGCAGGAAGAGGATCAGCAGTTCGGGCACGCGCAACTTCACGAAGCGGCGCTACCTGCTCATTCGCCTACCTGTGGAAGTTCATCGGCCGCGATCTCACACGGGGTGCCCGATTTCGCAGCCGGTGCTGGCGCTGCTAGGGGCTCGATTGCCGGCGGAGCTGGTGTAGGCGGTTCGACGGCTGCCGGAAGCGGTTCGGCGGGCGGCTCTTCCGGAGGAGGCTCGCCGGCGGCGTCGGTTGCGGGGTCAGCCTCGGCGGTCTCGGGCTCTTCTGCTTCCTCGCCCGCTTCGTCGTCTTCGCTTTCCTCGCCATCGGTCTCGTCGTCGGGCTCGTCTTCGTCGAGCGGGTCGAGGTCGTCAGGTTTATCCAACTCGTCGGGCTCATCGTCGACCTCCGGCAGATCCGACAAGGCGTCCTGCGACGTTCCCACCAGACCGCCGAGAAGGTCCCCGAGTTGCCCGCCGAATCCGGACAGTCCGCTTCCCATGTCGGGCATTCCACCGCCCATCGACGGCAACGCAGGCGGCGTCATCGCGGCAGGGTCGACCGGCGCAGCTGGAGGCAAGGGCGCCGATGGTGGCGGAAGCGGCGCCGAAAGCGGCGCTGCCGCAGGCGGGGCGGACCATGCCGGCGGCGCACCAGCGGGAGCAGCCACACCAACCGGTGCGGCGCCAACAGGTCCGGCGCCAATAGGTGCGGTGCCAATAGGTGCGGTGCCCGCGGGCGCGGTCGCGACACGGTCATCTGGCGGTGGTGACCACGAAGGACCGAGGTCGCCGGGCACATCGAACGCGATGGCCCCCTCTGAAGTGAGCTCTGCCGCCGCGGCGTCATAGGCGTCCATCACGGCAGTCATCGCCGACCGCATCGCCGTCAACCACTCGGACCGAATGTCGTTGTCGACGAACGGCTTGACCTCCTGATCGACGAGCTCACTGGCCCTCGCACGATCACCGGCGCCGGTGTTCACCGTCTGCGCTGCTGCCCGCCAATCCGGCCGTGCGGCCCGACCCTCTGTCGCCATCGTGGCTGCGACTTTCCTGTCGACGCTGTGCCACAACCGATCCCGCAGCGACGCCAGCGATTCGGCGGCCACACGCACTGCGGTCACCACGGCAGCCGACGCCTCGCCGTGCCGACGCAGGAAGTCCCGGGACGCCTGCGCACCCGGGCCGTGCCACGCTACCGACATCAATGCGAGCTGGGCGTCCTGGCGGGCGAGCGCCCCTTCGGTCGCCACGGCCGCTGCCCGAAGCGCCTCGCAATCGGCGTCGAGCGCACGCAGGTCGATTCCATCCTCACTGCCGTACCAGTCGCGCACCTGCGATGCGTGCAGAGTCAGGTCCGGGTCCTGATAGCCGAGCAGATGGCAGGCCCACACGTAGTCCTGGACGGCATCGACAGCGGGCCGCCCTTCGGCCAATCGTGAAGCAGCATCGAACATCTCGACCACCGCTCATCCCACCAGCCGGCCAGCGCGTACGTCGGCCTCGTCGTACCGATGCGCGGTGCTTCGCAACGTGGACGCGATCTCCGCCGACGCCCGCGACCATTCCCGCAGCTGGTCGGCGATCCCGTCAACTGCAACACGCACCGACTCGCCACGTGCGACGTGCATACGGCCCGCGGCGGCACCGCCGAACTGCAACCCCGCAAGCCGAGTACGGACAACGGCGTCGACAGCATCGGCCACTGCCTCATACTCGCCGGCGATGCCAAGCAACCCGGCGACGTCGACGCGCGCGGCGTCTCGTTCCCCCATGTAGAGCTAGGACGCGGGTAAGGTCCCGCGGGTTCCCACCGAATTCAGCGCTGTTCGCTGACCGATTCCGCCACACGGACGGCCAGCTGGCGCGCGGTGTCCTCGTCGGCGGCCTCCACCATCACGCGGACCACCTGTTCAGTCCCCGAGGGCCGCAGCAGGATTCGGCCTGAGTCCCCCAGCGCGGCTTCGGCTTCGGCGACCGCGGTGCGTACCGACGGCGCATCGGCGACGGTCGCCTTGTCCGCGACCTCGACGTTGATCAGCACCTGCGGCAGCGTCTGCATCGGCTCGGCAAGTGTGGCAAGCGATGTCCGCGTCTGCGCCATCCGCGACATCAAGCGCAGGCCGGTGAGAATGCCGTCCCCGGTCGTGCCGAACGCCGGCATGACGATGTGACCCGACTGCTCGCCGCCGAGCGAGTACTCCCCGGCGCGCAGTTCCTCGAGGACATAGCGGTCACCGACGCCGGTGGTGCGGACCTCTATAGCCGCCGCCCGCATCGCGAGGTGCAGACCGAGGTTGCTCATGACAGTGGCCACCAGCGTGTTGGACGCGAGCTCACCGGCTTCCCGCATCGCGAGCGCCATGATCACCATGATCGCGTCACCGTCGACAATTCGGCCGCTCGCATCGACGGCCAGGCAACGGTCGGCGTCGCCGTCGTGTGCGAGGCCGAGGTCCGCGCCGTGGGATACGACCGCGGCCTGCAAGGCCCCCATGTGCGTGGAGCCGCAGCCGTCGTTGATGTTCAGCCCGTTGGGCTCGGCGTTGATGGCGATGACGTTCGCTCCTGCGGCGCGGTAGGCGCGCGGCGCGGCGGCCGAAGCGGCGCCGTGTGCGCAGTCGACGACGACGGTGAGCCCGTCGAGGCGGGTCGTGACTGCCTTGCCGACGTGGCGGAGGTATCGGTCCAACGCGTCCTCGGCGTCGACCACACGGCCGATGCCTGCGCCGGTCGGACGTTGACCGGGTCCTTGGTGGACCAGCTCCTCGATCCGGTCCTCGGCCGCATCGTCGAGCTTGTGCCCACCGGGCCCGAAGATCTTGATGCCGTTATCTGGCATCGGATTGTGCGACGCGCTGATCATCACGCCGAAGTCGGCGTCGTAGGCCCCCGCGAGGTAGGCCACGGCCGGGGTCGGCAACACGCCGACCCGCAGTGCGTCCACGCCCTCGCTGGTGATTCCTGCGATCACCGCCGCTTCGAGCATCTCGCCGCTGGCCCTCGGATCGCGGCCGACCACCGCAACGCGGCGGGCGCGCCCACCGACGCTGCCAAGCCGTCGAGCCGCCGCTGAACCCAGCGCCAACGCCAGCTCAGAGGTCAGATCCCGGTTGGCGACCCCGCGCACCCCGTCGGTGCCAAACAGTCGACCCATGCCGACAAACTTCTCATAGGAGGAGCCCAAAGAGCCAACTGTCGGCTTCGACGCGCGTGCCGCCGCCGAATCGGTACCCAAACGCGACTCACCGCCCGCATCCGGGTGGATGCGGGCGGTGAGGACATCTCCGTTAGCTGCCGTGCTCAGCGGACGGTTCCTGCGGAGCTGCGGGCTCCGTGGTCGGAACCTCGTCCCCGGACTGGCCAGGGGTGCCCTCGGCGTGGCCCGGAGCGCTCTCCGACTGGCCCGGACCGTTCTGCTGGATCAGGACCGATCCGAGGTTGTTGGTGCAGACGGTCTGCTCGGTGCCCTCGGCCTCGGTGGTCTCGGCCAGCGTGGTCACCTGGGCGACCTCCAAGTCGCAGACGCCAGCGGCGATCTGAGCGGCGTCGGCGGCCTTCACGTCCTCGAGGACTCCAGCATTCCCGAGGCTCACATTGACCAGGCCGTCCGGAGCCGGCGCGATGTCCGGCTGTGCGGCCGCGATGCCCATACCAGCGGTAAAGAGCAGGGACCCGCCGACAACGGTGCCGGCTGCCGCGTACTTCATGACGTTCCTCATCCATAACTCCCTTCAGTCAGGAGGCGACAGCCCGGCTCGCGACGACTGTGGTTGCGATTGCCCGGATGGCCATTGCGGCCCTTCCGCGCATGCGGCGCCGCCACCTCCGAGGGTGCTGTATTCACGATCGGCACCGGATCCAAACGCCAGCTTCGGAAATTGTGAGGTGGTCGACGTTGTATGCAAACCACCGACTTCGCGGGAATTACCTATTTACCTGGTGCGGACCGGTCGATAACGTCGCCGCCAACGACGAAAGGACCCTTTATGCGCAGCGACCTCTTCTCCCCGCAGAACGCCGAAGCCCAGATGCAGCAGCCGGGTATGAAGTTGCAGAACAGCAAAATGCTCAAAGTCGGGCTCAACGGCGAAATGATGGTGCGCCAGGGGGCCATGGTCGCCTACCAGGGCAACATCCAGTTTCAGGGGCAGGGGGCGGGCGGTATCGGCAAGTTCGTCAAGCAGCAGCTCACCGGTGAGGGCGTGCCGCTGATGAAATGTTCGGGCACCGGAGACCTCTTCCTCGCCGACCTGGCCGCCGACATCCATCTGCTCGACCTCGAGGGACCGCACGACGGTCTGACGATCAACGGCAAGAACGTCCTGGCATTCGAGCCGACGCTGACCTATGACATCCGAAGGGTGCAGGGCGCCGGGATGCTGTCGAACGCCGGCCTGTTCAACTGCGTGTTCTCGGGCCAGGGACGCATCGCCGTCACCACGAAGGGCACTCCGGTGGTGTTGAACGTCGATCAGCCGACCTACGCCGATCCGCAGGCCGCGGTGTGCTGGTCGTCGTCGCTGCAGACCGGATTTCACAGTGCTGAACAGTTCGGCCTCGGCACGCTGATGGGCCGCACCACCGGCGAGGCCTTCACGATGTCGTTCTCCGGCCAGGGCTTTGTCGTCGTCCAGCCATCCGAAGAGGTAGCCGGCTCGTTTGTCGGCGGCACCGGCGGAGGGCAGCAGGCTGGCAGCGCCGCCGGCAATATCCTCGGCGGCTTCTTGGGCCGCTAACGCATTCCGCCCGGTGTGCAGGTTGCACACCGGGCGGAATGAACAAACAGATCAGCGCTTGCTGTACTGAGGCGCCTTACGGGCCTTCTTGAGGCCGTACTTCTTACGCTCGATGGCCCGCGGATCGCGGGTCAGGAAGCCGGCCTTCTTCAATGCCGGGCGGTCCTCGGGCTGCACCACGATCAGCGCACGGGCGATAGCCAGGCGCAGCGCACCGGCCTGCCCGGACGGGCCGCCGCCGTCGAGGTGGGCGTAGATGTCGAAGGAGTCCACCCGGTCCACGGTCACCAGCGGGGCCTTGATGAGCTGCTGGTGCACCTTGTTCGGGAAGTAGGCCTCGAGGGTGCGGCCGTCAAGGTGGAATTGGCCGGTGCCCGGCACCAGACGCACCCGGACCACAGCCTCTTTACGGCGACCGACGGTCTGGATCGGACGGTCGATGATGACCGGCTCGCGCGCAGGAGCCGCTTCAGGCGCGGCGGCTTCGGGCGTGGCACCTTCCGCGGGGGCCTCGGCCACGGCGTCTGTGGCTTCTGGGGTTTCTGTCACTTCTTCGGTCGTGTCAGTCGTTTCAGTCACTGGGCTACCTGCTTGATCTCATACGGAATGGGCTGCTGAGCGGTGTGGGGATGATCCGGCCCCACGTAGACCCGCAACTTCTTCTGGATCTGATGGCCGAGCTTGGTGTGCGGGATCATGCCGAGGATCGCCTTCTCGACGACACGGTCGGCGTGCTTCTCCATCTCGTCACCGAGCGCGCGGGCCCGCAGACCGCCGGGAAAACCCGAGTGGCGGTAGGCCATCTTCTTCGTGAGTTTGTCGCCGCTGATGGCGACCTTGTCTGCGTTGATGACGATGACGAAATCGCCACCATCGACATTCGGCGTGAATGTCGGCTTGTGCTTGCCACGCAGCAGATTCGCTGCTGCGACGGCGAGCCGGCCGAGCACCACGTCCGTGGCGTCGATGACGTACCACGAACGTGTGGTGTCACCCGCCTTCGGCGTGTACGTAGGCACAGCGCTACCTCTCCTCTATCGGGTTGGATCCCGGAGTGACCCGGGGGCCGGTCTGGCGTTGCGGCGGGAAACCCTCGGCGACCGACGTAGACCCGAGGCCCCGGCGTACCGCACGCCAACGACGCAGCTTACCCGCGGACGTCCGCGCAGGTCAAAACGCCTTCCGTGGCGGCAGTGCAGCATCTGACCTGCGGTGGAGCGCCGGGCCGACGCGGGCCCTCAACGACCGGTCCGTCCAAAACATAGGGAAACACCTGATTTCTCCATTGGCGATGCCGCCGTAGCTTCGTCTGCGTCGGCCGCCCGGTGTTAGCCGCGGACCGATCCGAATATCAAGATCACAACGGAGAAAACATGTTTCGCACTCTTATCGCCGCAGCATTGGTTGCCGCGGCAGCCGCTGTCGGCGCCGCTTCGGTTGCGAATGCCGAGACCTACTACAAGAACTGCGATGCGGCTCGCGACGCCGGCGTGGCGCCGATCCTGCAAGGCCAGGACGGCTATGCCGAGCACCTCGACCGCGACGGCGACGGCATCGCCTGCGAGTAACCGCAGGTAAACCGGTTTGTGCCACCGTGGCTGCCTCTCCAAACAGCCACGGTGGCCCAAACTTTCTCTGGCGAGTCCCCCGGCTCCCCTCCAAACGGGACCGCACAGAATTGATGGGCTATCCGCCCCACGCGTTGGCCGCCAAGCGATCCGTCGCGGCGACCTCGTCGGCACCGTCGCGGACTGCGTTGCCCAGTCTGACCAGGATGTCGTTCAGTGCACCCGCGGCCTGCTCCCAGCGGGCCTGCTCGATGCGATATGCCTCGGCGGCCTGCCGTGTCCAGATTTCCTGAAGCGGCGCGATCTGAGCGCGCAGATCGCCTAGCGCAGCGTTCAGCCGGGCCGAGGTGGTGAGTATCTCCTGTCGGACGGTGTACTCGATCTCGGCGAAGTTGTAGGAAAGCACGTTCTCCATGTCGGACTCCTCAGAGGTTGGTGGCGACGGCGTCGATCTGACGGGAATGGGCTTCCGCGGCATCGCGAAGCGTCTGCTGGTTCAGGCGGATCGTTTCGGCGATCCGCTGCAGAGCCGCATGGAGCTTGACCGATTCGGTGTTCCACCGATCCACGACGTCGTGAAAACGGCGCGCGGCCACCCCGCCCCATACCGATGCCGGAACGCCACCCATGCGCCCGATGAAGGACGCCAGCATCGCCCGGATCTCCTCATTTCGCGCATCGGTCTTCGCAGCGATGGCCGCCATCAGCTCGAAGTCGGTGTTGAGTGAGCCACCTGCCGGTGTTGTCATCGGTGTCCTTCCGTTCCCTACGTGTTGTTATGAAAGTTCGACGTACTCGCAGCCCATTCGGTTCCACCGCATTTGCGATCACTCCTGAGGCACCGTCTGCGCGGAGCGAATGGCTCGGTCGCAGGCCTCCCGCACGAGGTGTTCTCGGCCCGGCACGCTCTGGCAGCCGATCGCGATGCGGACGGTCCCCTCGATCAGAACAGTCCACGCGACGTGGCGGTCTGGTCGAATCTCTCGATACGTCACCGCATCCCTGTCCGCGCGCCGATCCGATGGGTTGAACTCTACGAAGGCGACGTCGGCCGACTCGGCCAACGCTGCAAGCAGAGAATCCGCCGTCTGCGCGAGGCTGGCAGGCTGCGCGACGACGGACTGCGTGATGTGCAGAGCGATGTCGCCGTCTGCCGGTGAAACCACTTGCACCCGAGCCGATCCCGGCCCCGACGTCACGCGCTGCGCAGTCCAGGTCACCGGCACCATCACACCGATCCTGCCTTCGACGAGCAACGTCATCGCCATGGTGTCGACACTTCGATCGCTGTCATATACGGCCGCGAAACCGCCACACAGCACCACCGCCGACACCATGCCGGACAGCACAGCGAGCGCCTTCCGATCACGGAACCAACCCGAGTCCCGAACGGCGACATCCGTCGTCTGAACCTGAACGCGTGATCGTTGCGCCGCGGCCGCGCGCCGGACCCATCCGTCGTCGGCGATCCTTACCGGCACGCCGATCGCGCGCATGCGATCGGCAATCGACGAAGCAAGCAGTTCGGCGTCCCACACGGCGACGGGGGCGTCCACCAATACCCCCGCGGGCGCACCGACAGCCGCCACTACCGCTTCGGCGTCGGCGACAAATTCTCCCTGCCGCGGTACGACTGCGGCGATTCTCCCCGAGACCGTTACGACAGCGACATCCGAGGTGATCTCGACGATGGTCGTCTCAGCCGAGATCCCTTCCCGCAGCGCTGCTATTCGCTTCAGCAGGACAACCTCAGCCGCTACGGTGTGTGCAGCCCGCCGGGTCCTGTCGATCCTCGCCGACGACCACCATGCGGGACAGACGAGCACCATGGTGTCGACGCCTGTCCCCGCGACCGCGCCCATCACGTCATCCCACAGGTCTTGTACGGACACGGGGCGATCGTCGAGCAATGCGATCTCGTCGTCGATGCAATCGAGGGCGGCTGAGACCCGTTCCGGGCGAACGTCGTTGGGCCCTGCAATCGTCGCCGGACCTACCTCGATGACGACTTCACTCACGGCGGATCGGTCCAGGCCACCTGTATGAGCTGATCCGCATCGCTTCGAGTGATCAGTGTTCCCCGCCCCGGCGGGAGCGCCGATGGCCGGACGGCACCGAGCAGGACACCTTCCTCCGGACTCGCGCTCATCATCAACCCCATACATCCGAGTTCGCGCATCCTGGCAAGAACCGGATCGAACATGGCGCGTGCCGCACCGCCGGAGCGCCGGGCGACGACAATATGCAGACCGAGATCCTTGGCGTGCGGCAGGAAGTCGGCGAGCGGGGCCAGCGGGTTACCGGTCGCCCCTGCCGCCAGGTCGTAGTCGTCGATGATCAGGTAGATGTCTGGCCCCGACCACCAGGACCGCGTCCGCAACTGCTGCTGGGTGACATTCTCGCCGGGCATGCGCGCTGCCAACCTGTCGATTATCGCCGGCAATCGTGATGCCAGGGAGGCTGGCGACATCGCGTAACCGGTGAGGTGTTCGGACTCCACGACGCCGAGCAGGGTCCGGCGGAAGTCGACGATTTCGAGTTGAGCCTCGTCGGTGGTGTTGTTGCGAATCAGTTCTCGGCATAGCAGCCGCAGTACCGCCGTCTTCCCGCAGCCGGGCTCACCGAGCACGACCAGATGGGACTGTTCTGCGAAATCGACGTGGGTGGGCCTCAATTCGTTTTCGCCGATACCGATCAGGACCCGTGACCCGGGCCCATCTTTAGCCAAGAGGTCGCTACGTGGTACCCGCATGGGTAGCAGCTGGACCACCGGTGCAGCATTCGGCGCCCACCGGTTGCGCAGTTGTTCGGCGTCAGCGGCGATCGTCTCCGCGAGCCCGCTCGCGGTGGGGTTGCCGTCGAAGCGCGGCAATGCAATCGCGAACTCCCGGCGGTTGGCCGCGATGCCGCGTCCGGGCGGTCGATCGGACAGGTCGCGCGCACGCTTGCGGTCCATCTCGGATTCGGCGGGGTCACCGAGCCGCAGCTCGATGCGCGTCGCGATCTGATCCTTCAAGGCGGGCCGCAATTCAGCCCACCGCGATGCGGTCACGACGACGTGGACCCCGAACGAAAGGCCCTGGGCGGCAATCGCAGTGATCGGTCCTTCGAGGAGATCGAAATCCTGTCGCAGCGTTGCCCAGCCATCGACTACCAGAAACACGTCGCCGAACGGATCGTCGCCGACACCTGGGTCGCCTGCGGCTCTTCGGCGACGATAGTCGGTCATCGAATCGATCCCCATGCGGCGGAACAGCGACTCCCGCTCCCGCATTACCGAAGCCACTACGGCTATGGTGCGGCGGCACAGGTCGGTGTCCGGACGACCGGCCATCGAGCCCACATGCGGGAGTTGTCTCAGTGATGACAAGGCGCCGCCACCGAAGTCGAGGCAGTAGAACCCGACATCCGCGGGAGCATGGGTATGCGCCAGCGCCAGCAGCATCGTGCGCAGTGCCGTCGACTTCCCGGACCGCGGAGCTCCGATGATCGCGACATTGCCTGCCGGACCGTCTAATTCGACGACCAGCGGGTCGCGGCGCTGTTCGTACGGGTTGTCCACGACGCCGATCGGCACAGTCAGGCGGCGCTGACCTGGAGTCGGCGACAACGCGTCGAGAGTCGGCGACTCGGTCAACGGCGGCAACCACACCTGGTGCGCGGGCGGGCCGTGTCCGGTCAAGCGATCCAGCATCGCGTCCAACACGGTGCGAACCGGCTGTTGATCGGTTTCGGCCGACTCCCTCGGCGTTCCCACCCGCGAGGCGGTGAACACCAGTGCGCTCACCGGTGTCGTCGGTACGGGTGGGCCGTGCCACTCGCTGTCATGACCCGACACGAAGGCGGTCTGAAAGCGCACGAGGTCACCCGACGCGGACTTGAGATAAGCCGCCCCGGGTGTGCTCGGCAGGTGGTGGGCGTCGGCAACGCCGAGGACCGCACGAGATTCAGCGGCTGAGAAGGTCTTCAGGCAGATCCGGTACGACAGATGCGTCTCGAGTCCCCGCAGCCTGCCTTCGTCCAGTCGCTGGCTGGCGAGCAACAGGTGCATGCCCAGCGATCGGCCCAACCGTCCGATCGCCACGAACAGTTCGGCGAAGTCGGGATGCTGGCTGAGGAGTTCGGAGAATTCGTCCACCAAGATGAACAAGGCTGGCAGTGGCGGAAGCGCCGCACCCTGTGACCGCGCCTGCCGGTACTCAGCCAGATTCGCAAATCGCCCCGCCGCCCGAAGTAGCTCCTGGCGCCGGTTCATCTCACCGGCGAGTGCATCGCTCATCCTGGTGACGAGGTGTGCTTCGCCGGCGAGATTGGTGATGACGGCGCCCACATGCCTGGCCCGCTCCAGCCCCAGAAACGTCGCACCGCCCTTGAAGTCCACCAGGATGAGGTTGAGGACATCCGGTGGATGCGACGTGATCATCCCCAATGCCAACGTTCGCAGCAGTTCAGACTTGCCTGAGCCAGTGGCGCCCACGCACAAGCCGTGCGGTCCCATCCCGTTTCGCGCGGCCTCGTTGATATCGAGATGCAGAGGCGTTCCGTCCTGCGCAACTCCGATGGGCACCGGCCTGATATGCCCGTCACCGGTTGTCCGCCAATGCTCCTCGGGGGCGAAGCCATGGATACCCATCAGGTCCAGCCAGCCGAGCGGCTCCGTCTGCCCGCCGTCTGCCGTTGCGGCTGTGGGTCGGTAGGGCGCCAGACGACGAGCACAGGCCGACGCCTGCGTCATCGTGAACAGATCGGGTCTGGCAATCACCTCATCGCTGTCCTGCCCGCACACAACTACGCTTTCGGCGCTGACACGCAGCCGCAGCCGCTTCGTGCTCGCGATGGTCTGCAGCGATGTTCCGACCTCGATGATCGTGGCGGTGGTTCCCTCCCAGCGGTGGCGTTCAAGGCCAGTCGCCTCGCCGCCGTCCAGGATCATCACGACGTGACGTGATTCGGCGCCCGCTTCGGGTGGAACGTCATCCGCGGCCTGTATCAGGCTGTGGTAGACCAGTCTCGCCGAACCCACCTCGTCGACTACGTGTGAATGCTGATGGTGTGGCAGCCATTTCAGCCAGTCCCACTCATCGCTCGTCTCGGCACAGACGACAGCGGCGATCATGACGTGGTCAGGACCATGCAGAACAGCCAGTTGACAGACCATCGACCGGATGAACGCCCTCGCGACCTGGGCACCACCGTCGACGGTGATCACCGAGAATCGGCGCAATGCCAACGCGATCGGCGCATCGACGACGATCATCCGGTCTCGAATAAGTCTCCGCATGGCCGTCACCGTCACGGGATCCAGTTCCTCGACACCGCTCAGGTCCGGTTCGGCCAACACCGTGGACAGCGTTTGGTCGCCGACGCCCACGCGGACGAGGCAATAGTCCGGATCTTCGGGTCTTCGCTCCCACATCCGTCTGCCACCGGCCAGGGTCCAAAGCGCCCGCGGTTGGGGGTGACACCACCGCAATGAGCGACGTTGAGCGTCAGCTGTGATGGCGGTCGCCTGATCGAGGGTGTCGATGTAGTTGAGATACTTCTGCCGGTCCTTGTTGATGTCAGCGGTGCGGTTGGTTCCCCGGGCGCCATAGACCAGCGTCCCGAGCACCGACGTCAGCATCATCACCGGAAAGAACATGTACATCGGATGGCGCATTGCCTGCGCGCCGGAGGTGAAATACACCGCC
Organism: uncultured Actinomycetota bacterium; assembly: GCA_963721195.1. Lineage (GTDB taxonomy): Bacteria > Actinomycetota > Actinomycetes > Mycobacteriales > Mycobacteriaceae > Mycobacterium. Next base: position 289,658 of record CAVRIH010000007.1, read on the forward strand.
ATCATCCCAACGGCCGCAACGAGCATGGCCACCGGCAGCAGGCGGGCGAGCGGATTCATTGCCGTAGGCGCCGGTATCTGCGGTGGCGCTTCGACGTCGACGGGGCCGTGTGCCATTGGCGGCACCGGCACTCGTGACTCGCGAACGAAGTCCATCGAACAATGGACGCCGCCATGGCCGATCTGGTTCCATCCGCAATCCATCCCCAGCGGTAGGAATTGCCGCGATTGTGTTCCCGCGAGCGGGGTTACGGTGTCTGCGCGGCTGCGTCGAGGGGGGACTGATGCCAGATTCGCTATGCCGGCTCACCGTTGCGGCCTGTACCACCGACGCACACTGCGCCGTGGATCTGGCGCTGCCGGCCGATATGCACATCGGCCAGCTGCTTCCGCAAATCGTCGACATCGTCCATCGCGACACAGCATCGGCGACCGGCCACGACTGGAGGTTGTCGAGGCTGGGTGATCCGCCGATGGACGAGTCCGCGACGCTGAGCGACAACGATGTCCGTGAAGGTGACATATTGCTGCTCACGACAACTGAGCCTCCCGTCGCCGAATGGGTCGACTGCGACCCATGCCGCGCCATCGCCGCGGGCGGGACTGCCAGTGGTGGACTGGCCCTGCGAATCCTTCCGGCTATCTGCTGTGTGCTGCTCGGCGGATCCGGCGCGGCGGCGTTGGCCTGGCCGGCGGCAGGTATCGCCACGGCGGGCCGGATCGTCACGGGCACATGTCTGGCCGTCGCCGCAGCGGTGGGGGCGGCCGTCGTTCGTCGCCTCCACGGTGACCCGTCGTTATGTGTGCCGTTGAGTCTGATCGCGGTGCTCTACGCGGGGACCGTCGGATTTCTGGCAGTAGGGCACGGTCCGGCCGCATCCGCCCTGCTGCTCGCATCGGCGGTCACGTTGTCGTCTGCGGTTCTTCTGTTCCGTGTTACTGGTTGCGGCAGAACCTGTTTGACGGCAATAGCGACTGTAAGCGCATTGATCGCAGCTGTCGCGGCCGCGGGTGTGACGTGGCGGCTGCAGGTGAACGCGGGCGGCGCGACGCTTGTCATCCTGTCCATCGCGACGCTGGGATTCGCACCCAGAGTGTCGATGGCTCTCAGCGGTACCACGCCCTCGACGCCAAACATCAACGGTCTTCAGGACGCGACAGCCGACACCCTGGCACAGAACGCCGGACTCTGTCACCGAACACTGAGCGGACTGGTGGTGGGATCATCGATCGCCGCAGCACTCGGCACCGCATCGATCGCCACCGGGGCGATCCGTGACGCCGGGGCCGCACCCAGCGACATCGCCTTCATCGCGACCGTTGCGCTGGTGCTCCTGATGCGAATTCGCACCCATGTCGATCCCACCCGTCGCATCGGCCTCACCGCCGCCGTAGTGCTCACTGCCATGGCAGGTTTCGCCGCCGTTGCCATCTCGGCTCCAGCACAAGCACATGTGATCAGCGTGCTCGCGGCAGGCGCAAGTGCCGCCGCATTGGCCACCCTGGCAGCTCCGACGGTGAGTCCGATCATCCTGCGCGCCATGGAAATCGTCGAGTATCTCGCTCTTGCAGCAGTCATTCCCATGGCCTTTTGGGTCGGCGGAATCTACGGATGGGCTCGGGAAATGAGCCTGATATGACGACGACGATGCGACTGGTAGTCGTCTGGGCAGTCGCCGTCATGCCGTTGTGGACCGCGCCGGACGCGGCCGCGGAAACGCCGCCGGCGGTGGACATGTCGATATTGCCCAAGCCGGGATCACCTGCACCGCCCCAGCGCACCGAACAGCAGGGGCAGTGCGCCGGTACCGCCGATAGCGAAGTTGAGAGCACCGTCGACGATCCGCGCAATGACCATGGTTTGCAGGGTGTCTGGTCACTCACCCGCGGCGCCGGCCAGACAGTGGCGGTGATAGACACAGGAGTGTCGCGGCACCGACTGCTCCCCCACCTCATCCCCGGTGGTGACTACGTGTCCAACGGTGATGGGACCGCGGACTGCGACGGTCACGGCACGATCGTCGCCGGGATCATCGGCGCCTCACCTGATCCCGACCACGAATTCAGTGGCATCGCCCCCGATGTCACGATCATCGGTATCCGCCAGTCCAGCAACAAGTTCCGGGCAGCAGATGACCCGTCTGGCGTCGGCTTCGGCGATGTCGACACCCTCGCGATGGCGGTGCGCACTGCGGCCGACATCGGAGCGACCGTGATCAACGTGTCGACGGTCGCATGCCTGTCGACCAAGGACCAGTTGGATGACCGCGCGTTGGGGGCCGCGCTGGCCTACGCGGTCGACGTCAAGAACGCCGTAGTGGTGGCCGCCGCCGGAAACGTCGGCTCGGCCGGCCAGTGCGCCGAGCAGAATCCGATGACCGATCCGCTCCGGCCCGGCACGCCCAACTGGTCCGACGTCAACACGGTGGTGAGTCCTGGCTGGTACGACGACTATGTGCTGACCGTGGGCTCGATGGGCCGCAACGGCATGCCATCGCCGTTCAGCCTCGCGGGACCGTGGGTCGATGTTGCCGCGATCGCCGAAGGGGTGGTGTCGTTGGACCCCGACGGGGAGGGGCTGATCGACAGGCTCGCTGGTGATGACACACCGATTTCGGGCACGAGTTATGCCGCACCGGTCGTCAGTGGCGTCGTCGCCCTGCTGCGGTCACGATCACCCGAACTGACCGCGCGACAGGTCATGCAACGCATCGAAGACACGGCGCGGGGCCCCTCTGCCGGTTGGGATCCCGTTGTCGGACACGGGATGGTCGACGCGGTCGCAGCGGTGAGCGCAGGCTCTGCATCAGCCCGCGACGAAGGTACACCTCGACCGCTGTCGATTCCCGCCGCCGAACAGCCCGAGCAGCCTGGCGACTTCGCAATGCGGGGGGCCGCGCTCTGTGTTGCGGTGACGATCGCGCTGGTCGCGATGACAGCGACGGCGAGCCGGTTACGACGTCGGACCGACGCTGTCCCTGCTGACTGATGCGCCCTGCACGCTGAGTTCGGGTCCGCGCGGCAGCGAAGCGAGCAGCGCCCACGGCGCCGGCAGCGGGTTCGTCAGCCCGAGGCGCTCGGCAGCATCCGCGTCGCGTATCCCGAACACCACACCGGAGGCGCTCACGAAGAAGAGCGCCCCGGTCGCAGCACCCTCGCCGGACACGCCAGTGGCGCGGACGAATGCGCTCCGCCCCGGTGGCATTGAGAAGCGGTCGACACCTGGGCCGGCCTCGTCGGCCTGCGCCAGTTGCACGATGCGATCCTCTACGGACGGCGGTGAATCACCCCTGAATACAGCACCCGATTGCGTGCAGAGCACCGAACTTTCGGCGACGCCGCCGCGCTCGGGGAAGGTGGTGATGGGAAGGTCGCCCACAATCGGCGCACTGCCCATGAGACTCGGCGCAACAGTGACGATGTCGCGTCGGTTCGAATAAGTGAACCTGATGAGGTCGGCGGCAACCTCACCGACGCGCTGGACACCGTCGGCAAGCGCCACGTAGTGCTCGGCGGGACCGGCCCGAGTCAGTCGAACCACGGTGCCGACGGGGAGCCCGGGCAGCGCAGACGGAAGGCCGAGTGCAGCGATCGCCGGTGCGGTGATCGCTGGCACCTCGGGTACCGCGTCAAGCAGTGCACGTGAAACCGACCGTGGCGCAATGCCGTCGAGCTTCAGCGCGCGGATGACGGCATGGTTCCGCAGGTCCACCCTGGCTCTGCGCCCGTCGTAGAGCAGGTACGTCGTCGCCGCGCTCTCACCCCGCGCGGTGACGAGTGCACTCCGGCTCGAATCCAGCTTCGACGGCAGGCGGCCCACCAGCACGGTGGTGTTCTCGCTTGCGTCTTCGCAAACGGTCCAAACCGATTCGTCGGCACCGAGCGGAGCCGCAATCGTCTCCGGGGCACCCGGAATACCCACGAGTGGCCCGAGCTTGATTCGGTCCAGAGCCGAGGCGCTGACCAGTTCGGGCTCGTCGGCCACGCCGGTGATCAACCGCGCAGAAGCCAGATTCAGCACCGGGTGCATGGTGTCGCCGATGCGCACGTACAGCGCACCGGATTCGCGGGCCATGACGATCGCGGCATTCCCGACGTCACCGCTCGGCTGAAGAAACGCGAGAACCGCGCACACCGCGACTGCGATAACCGCCAGAACACACCCGGCGATCAGCGAAAGCGACTGTGCGCGTAGCGGATCGTCGAGCATGCGAACATCGCCGCGCACCAGCGCATGCTCCATCCGCCGCACCAGGAAGCGATATCCGCTGACCTGCAGCCTGGTTGTCGAATGTTCCGAAAAGAGCGATCCAGCCATCCCCTCCCCCGCAGTCAGCCTAACGGCCGGTGGAGGGCGGCTACGTCAGGAGATTTCAGGTGGATTTCGACCGGCGCTCGCGATAAGCCGCAACGTGCTGACGGTTTCCGCAGTTGCCGGTGTCACAGAACTTTCCCGAGCGATTACGCGAGAGGTCCACCAACACCGCATCGCAATCCGGCGCGGCGCAGATCTTGAGCCGCCGCAACTCGCCGATGCGGATCAGGTCGGCCAGTGCCATGGCCATCTCCGCTCCCATCCGCTGCCAGAGCGGATCGTGCACGGACGCCAAATGCAGGTGCCACTCCGGCATCTCGGGATGGCGGGTCAGCCACGGCGCGGCCCGGGTGTCGCTCAGCAGAGCGTTCACCTGATCTACCGCTTGCTCCTCGTCGCCGGCGACGGACCAGATCTTGGCGAGCCGTTCCCGCAAGCGATGCACCGAATCGAGCTCGGCGTCGTCGTGGTCGCGCCTGCCGGTCCAGCCGAACCCATCCAGATACGCATCGAGCGCCGGCTGGTCCTCGAGCTGCTCACCGTCGGTCCCGCTATTGACCAGCACACACGCAGCACGCAGTGTGAGCTCGGTGTCATGACTGAAAAGCATTTGACTCATGACCCCCTCTCCGGCTAGTGTCACGACCAAAGTTGATTTTACTCATTACATGCCGGAGGTGCACCCATGATCGTGAACGAGCGCACCACTGTCGATCATTTCCGGCTCGGCCTAGTGTTCGCCGTCGGCTCGGCGTTCGCATTCGGGTCATCGGGACCGTTCGCCAAGGCGCTGATGGAAGCCGGTTGGAGCCCGACGGCAGCCGTCGTCGCCCGCCTGGCCGGCGGTGCCCTGGTGATGGCCGTGTTCGCGACCATTGTGCGGCCCGGCTGGATCCGCGAGGCGCAGCGCCACGCGAAGACCGTCGTCCTCTATGGGGCGATCCCGATCGCCGGAGCGCAGCTGTTCTACTACAACGCGGTCGCACACCTGTCCGTCGGCGTCGCGCTGCTGCTGGAGTACACCGCACCGATCCTCGTCGTCGCCTGGGTCTGGGCGACCACGCGGCGCAGGCCGACGAACCTGACGCTCGCGGGTGTCGCCTTGGCGTTGGCCGGAATCATGTTGGTGCTCAACGTATTCAGTGGCGCCCATATAAATCTCGTCGGTGTGGGCTGGGGGCTGGCCGCCGCCGTGTGCGCCGCATGCTACTTCGTGATGTCGGCCAACGTCAGCAACAGCGCCACCGACACCGAGGGCGTCAACCCCGTCACGCTGGCCGCAGCCGGTCTGGTGGTCGGCGCCGCTGTGGTCACGCTGCTGGGAGTCGTGGGCATCGTGCCGCTGACATTCACGACCAACGACACCGTCATCGCCGGGTGGACCACGTCTCCGGTGGTGCCTGTTGTCGCGCTCGGGGTGGTGGCCACCGCGATCGCGTACACGCTCGGCATCATGGGCATCTCCCTGCTGCGTCCGCGGTTCGCATCTCTGGTCGGCCTTTCCGAGGTGATGTTCGCCGTGCTCGCCGCCTGGGTGCTGCTGGGCGAGGCGATGACGCCGATTCAAGCCATCGGCGGAGCCATTGTGCTGGCAGGCTTGGCGTTGGCACGTCAGGGCGACCGGAGCGAGGAGTCGTCGGCCGACGTGAATTTGCCCGAAGGTGTGCCATCGGGGCACCCCGTAAGCCGCTGACCTCGATTATTGACGTGACCGTCGGCGACGATTGGTTGGCTGTGGCCCGCCTCGATATGGAAAAATGGCCGACGTGAATTTGCTCCGCATGTCATCACGGCTGGCCGCGGTCATTTCGACCGTTATCTGCGCCGCTACGACGCTCATTGTCGCCCCGTCAGCGCTGGCCCAGCCCGGACATCAGCCCGGAGTGCCCGGCCCGGGACCTGCGCCAGGGCCGATATCGGCGAACGCCCCCGGCCCCTACCCCACCCAGGCATCGTCATGCCCCGACATCGAGGTGATCTTCGCCCGCGGAACCGACGACACACCGGGACTCGGAACACCTGGCACGGCGTTCGTCAATGCGCTGCGCCCGCTGGTCGGCGGTCGCACCGTCACCGCCTACGCGGTCAACTACCCCGCCTCGTACGACTTCCTGGCGGCTGCTGACGGTGCCGCCGACGCGGAGAACCGCATCCAAATGATGTCGCAGACGTGCCCATCGACGCAGCTCGTGCTCGGCGGATATTCGCAGGGCGCGGCCGTAGTCGACATGCTGGCGGGGGTCCCGCCGCTGGGCAACAAAATCGGCGACATCGGCTCGGCGCCCCCGCTGCCCGCGAGCCTTCTTTCCAACATCGCCGCGGTGGCCGTGTTCGGCAATCCCGCAACGAAGTTCAGCAATCCGCTGACCAGCTCGGTCTTCGGCGGTAGGGCGATCGACCTATGCAAGGATGGCGACCCGATCTGTTCGGGCGGCAGAAACCCGTTCGCACACAACGATTACGTGTCCGCCGGCTTGGTCCAGCAGGCGGCGAGCTTCGTTGCTGGACGGGTTTGACAGCGATTGCCGCGACGCAGGACACCTCTGACCTGGCGTTATACCCCTTCTTACGAGCACGTCAATCACTTTCCATTAATATCCGTGAGGTGATCCGCCGCCACCTGTTCACCGGTCTCGTCACTGCACTCGTTTTCAGCGCCCTGCTCATCGCTCCCCAAACGTTCGCCTCGCTGACGCCGTCGGCGAGTGCCCAATCGTGCCCCGACGTCGAGGTGGTGTTCGCCCGCGGCCGGCAGGAATCAGCCGGTGTCGGCAGACTCGGCAATGCGTTCATCAGCGCGCTGCGCTCGAAGTCAGACAAGAACATCGACGTCTATGCGGTGCAGTACCCCGCCGACAACGAGATCGATGTGGGCGCCAACGACATGAGCGGCCACATCCAGCACATGGTCAACACGTGCCCGAATACGCGATTGGTGCTCGGGGGCTACTCGCTCGGTGCAGCGGTCACCGATGTGGTGCTCGCAGTGCCGTTCGCCTTCTTCGGCTGGGACAATCCGTTGCCCCCCGGCGCCGACACGCACATCGCCGCGGTGGCGCTGTTCGGGAACGGCGCCGCCTGGATTGGGCCCATCACGAACTTCAATCCGCTCTACCGCGAGCGGACCATCGAGCTGTGCCACGGCGCCGACCCCATCTGCAATCCGGCCGATCCGAACACGTGGGAGGACAACTGGCCCGCCCACCTCGCCGGCGCGTACATCGACGCAGGGATGGCGAATCAGGCGGCCGACTTCGTCGCGGGCCGCATCTAGTCGATAACACGCAGATCGCGGGTGACCTTCGTGCGGGCCTCGAGTTCGTCGTCGGGCGGATAGTCGACGCGCAGGAGCGTCAAACCCTGCGGCGGCGCCGCCGCGAACTGACTGGATCGGTTCGTCGACTCCAACAGCGTGGCGCACCAACCGGGTTCGCGCCGGTGTTCACCGACGGCCAGCAGTGCGCCCACCAGCGAGCGCACCATTGCCCAGCAGAACGCATCCGCGGTGACGTGGGCGGTGACCCGGTCGCCTTCTCGTGACCAGTCCAGCCTCTGCAGATCGCGGATGGTGGTGGCTCCGTCGCGATGTCGGCAGAATGCGGCGAAGTCATGCAAGCCCACCAAATCCCGCGACGCCACCGCCATCGCATCGACATCCAGCGACCGTGGCCATGCCGTGACGAAGCGTGCCTCCTGCGGTTCGACACCGTACGGCGCCGTCGACAAGCGATACACATAGTGCCGGCGCAACGCCGAGAACCGTGCATCGAAACCCGGTGCTGCGCGGCCGATGTCGAGCACCCGCACATCTTGCGGGACAAACCGGGCGAGACGTTGTACCAGCGGCAGGAACTCGCTTTGACCGGCACGGGTTGTGCGGGGATACACGTGCGGCAGTGCATCCTCTGGCACGTCGACATGGGCGACCTGACCCGAGGCGTGCACACCGGTGTCGGTGCGTCCGGCCGCGCGCAGCTGTAATCGGGTACGAAACACCGTCGACAGAGCCTCGTCGAGCACGCCGGCTACGGTGCGCTGCCCCGTCTGCGTCGCCCAGCCCGCGAACTCCGTTCCGTCGTAGGCGATATCGAGACGAAGTCGAACAAGCCCGCCACCGTTGTCGATGGCGGGCTTGTTCACAGCTTCACTACTTGGCGTCGTCGGCCTTCTCGTCGGCCTCGTCGGCCTTCTCTTCGGCCTCGGCGACCTCGTCGGCGGCCTCGGCTTCCTGGGCCTCCTCGATCGCGGCGTCTTCGGCCTTGACCTCGTCGACGGTCTCCTCGGGACCGACTGCGGCCTGCGGCTCAACCGCAGCCTGCGGCTCAACCGCAGCCTGCGGCGCCGCGGCAGCCGCGACGGGCGCGGCCTTCTTCGACGCCCCTACGCGACGGGCCCGATCGGCCTCCGAGGTCACCGTCTTCTCCCGAACCAGCTCGATGACGGCCATTGGGGCGTTGTCGCCCTTGCGCGCCTCCACCTTGATGATCCGGGTGTAGCCGCCGTTGCGGTCGGAGAAGAACGGACCGATCTCGGCGAACAGCGTGTGCACCACGTCCTTGTCGCGGATCTTCTTCATCACCTCACGCCGGTTGTGCAGCGTGCCCTTCTTGGCATGGGTGATGAGCTTTTCCGCATAGGGCCGCAACGCCCGCGCCTTGGGCTCGGTCGTCTTGATCCGGCCGTGCTCGAAGAGCGAGGTGGCCAGGTTGGCCAGCAGCGCCTTCTGATGCGAGGACGACCCGCCGAGGCGAGGGCCCTTGGTGGGCTTGGGCATTGCGACTATCTCCTATTTGGGGCCGGCCCCCGTATCAGGTAGGACCGGGACGGAATTGCGGTTAGAGCTGTTCGGTTTCGGCGTAGTCCTGGTTGTCGTCCAGGTCGTAGCTTGCGTCGCTGTTCCAGGTGCCGGTGGCGACGTCGTAACCGGCGACCTCGGACGGATCAAACGTGGCCGGGCTGTCCTTGAGCGACAGGCCTAGCTGGTGCAGCTTGATCTTCACCTCGTCGATGGACTTCTGGCCGAAGTTGCGGATGTCCAGCAGATCGGACTCCGTGCGGGCCACGAGCTCGCCAACGGTGTGCACACCCTCGCGCTTGAGGCAGTTGTACGACCGCACTGTCAGGTCGAGGTCGTCGATCGGCAGCGCGAAGCTGGCGATGTGATCGGCCTCGGCCGGCGACGGGCCGATCTCGATGCCCTCGGCCTCAACGTTGAGTTCCCTTGCCAGACCGAACAATTCGACCAGCGTCTTGCCCGCAGACGCCAGCGCGTCGCGAGCGGTGATCGAGTTCTTGGTCTCGACGTCGAGGAGCAGCTTGTCGAAGTCGGTGCGCTGCTCGACGCGGGTGGCCTCCACTTTGTAGGTCACCTTGAGCACGGGTGAGTAGATGGAGTCGACCGGAATGCGGCCGATTTCGGCGCCCGACGCCTTGTTCTGCACGGCAGGGACGTAGCCGCGGCCGCGTTCGACAACCAGCTCGACCTCGAGCTTGCCCTTGTCGTTCAGGGTGGCGATGTGCATCTCGGGGTTGTGCACCGTCACACCGGCCGGCGGGACGATGTCACCGGCGGTCACCCGAACCGGGGCCCTGCTTGCGCAGGTACATGGTGACCGGCTCGTCCTCTTCGGAGGACACGACCAGACCCTTGAGGTTCAGGATGATGTCGGTGACGTCTTCCTTCACACCGGGAACGGTGGTGAACTCGTGCAGCACGCCGTCGATGCGAATGCTGGTGACCGCCGCGCCCGGGATGGACGACAGCAGCGTGCGCCGAAGCGAGTTGCCAAGCGTGTAACCGAATCCGGGCTCCAGCGGCTCAATGACGAACTGGGACCGATTCTCCGACAAGACCTCTTCGGACAGGGTGGGTCGCTGAGAAATCAGCATGTTTTCTTTCCTCCTCCACGGCACCCACTATTTGATGCCGCGATCCGAGCCGCCATTGGGACGGCTCGGAAGTCTTACTTCGAGTAGAGCTCGACGATCAGCTGTTCGGTGAGCGGGATGTCGATCTGCGCACGCTCGGGCAGCTGGTGCACCAGGATGCGCTGACGTTCGCCGACGACCTGCAACCAGCCCGGGATCGGACGCTCGCCCGCGGTTTCCCGCGCGACCTCGAAAGGCAGCGTGTTCAACGACTTTTCCTTGATGTCGATGATGTCGTACTGCGACACCCGGTAGCTCGGGATGTCGACCTTGACACCGTTGACGGTGAAGTGGCCGTGGCTGACGAGCTGACGCGCCATCCGGCGAGTGCGGGCCAGACCTGCGCGGTAGATGACGTTGTCCAGCCGGCTCTCGAGGATGCGCAGCAGGTTGTCACCGGTCTTGCCGGGCTGACGGTTCGCCTCTTCGTAGTAGCGACGGAACTGCTTCTCCATCACGCCATAGGAGAAGCGGGCCTTCTGCTTCTCCTGGAGCTGCTGGCGGTATTCGCTCTCCTTGATCCGCGCGCGGCCGTGCTGGCCTGGCGGGTAGGGGCGCTTCTCGAACGATTGATCTCCGCCGACCAGGTCGACGCCGAGGCGGCGTGACTTGCGGGTCGCGGGTCCGGTGTAACGAGCCATGTGTCCTTTTCCTCCTAGACCCTGCGCCGCTTCGGCGGACGGCACCCGTTGTGCGGCTGCGGCGTGACGTCGGCGATGGCGCCGACCTCGAGGCCGGCGGCCTGCAACGAGCGGATGGCGGTCTCGCGGCCCGAGCCCGGGCCCTTCACGAAGACGTCGACCTTCTTCACGCCGTGCTCCTGCGCCTTGCGGGCGGCGTTTTCGGCGGCCAGCTGCGCGGCGAACGGGGTCGACTTACGCGAACCCTTGAAGCCGACGTGTCCCGAGGACGCCCATGCGATGACGTTGCCTTGGGGGTCGGTGATCGTCACGATCGTGTTGTTGAACGTGCTCTTGATGTGCGCGGCGCCGTGCGGGACGTTCTTCTTTTCCCGGCGACGGGTCTTCTGACCCTTCTTGGGCGCTCCGCCTGCTGCCTTCTTTGCGGGTGGCATTACTTGGCCTTCTTCTTACCGGCGATGGTGCGCTTCGGGCCCTTGCGGGTGCGCGCATTGGTCTTGGTCCGCTGGCCACGCACCGGAAGGCCGCGACGGTGCCGCAGGCCCTGGTAGCAGCCGATCTCGATCTTGCGGCGAATGTCTGACTGCACCTCACGGCGCAGGTCGCCCTCCACCTTGAGGTTGCCCTCGATGTAGTCGCGCAGCTGGGTGACCTGATCGTCGGTCAGGTCCTTGGTGCGCAGGTTCCGGTCGATGCCGGTGGCCTCCAGGATCTCCTGGGAGCGCGTACGGCCGACGCCGTAAATGTAGGTCAGCGCGATCTCCATGCGCTTATCGCGCGGGAGATCGACGCCCACTAGACGTGCCACAGTGGTGTGTTCCTTCTCGTTGCGGAGGTCTGTTCCCAGTCCGTTCCCGACGGCGTCGGGGTCCGGCCTCCGTGCCGGACGCAGATGAGCGGCCTATCCGCTCAGTGGTGCTGGGATTTCGTCATTGAGTTGTGGGCAGCGAGCGCTGAATTATCCTTGGCGCTGCTTGTGGCGAGGATCAGAGCAGATCACCATGACCCGCCCATGCCGACGGATCACCCTGCACTTGTCGCAAATGGGCTTGACGCTCGGGTTCACCTTCACGGCTCTAGTCGATCCTTCTGTGCTTCTCGTCAGCTTTTGGTTACTTGTACCGGTAAACAATGCGGCCCCGGGACAGGTCGTATGGAGACAACTCCACCACGACGCGGTCCTCGGGCAGGACTGCGGATGTAGTGCTGCCGCATCTTGCCGCTGATGTGGGCAAGGACCTTGTGTCCGTTCTCCAGCTCAGTGCGGAACATCGCATTGGGCAGGGGTTCGACCACGCGACCCTCCACCTCGATGGCACCGTCTTTCTTGGCCATTGGTTTTCGGAGATCCTCCGTGTCCGTCTAGATCGTTGGCGCCTTCTGGCGCAGATGTTCGCTCCGCATTACAGGAAAACGTGAGCGCAGAAGCCCAGAAATTCCTGAACAGGGGCACGCAAGAGCCGGCGCGTTAACCGCACCGTTGGTCCATGCTACCCGCTTCGGCGTCTGTCCCAAAATCGCTGAACGGCCAGGCCAAGGGTCCGGGGGGCGGCGTCATGCAGACCGCATATCTGCTGGACGACGGGCGCATACTTGTAACCGATGTAGGGCCCCCGTCTCGCAGTCCCGAAAACCCGTAATACTGACCGTCGACGACGACCCCGCGGTGCCCGCCGCCGTCGACGCGACCTTCGCCGCCACTACGGCGGAGACTACCGCATCGTGCGCGCCGAATTCGGGCCCGCACGCGCTCGAGGCCGCACGCCAGCTCAAGCAACGCGGCGACACCGGTCGCGCTGTTCGTCGTCGACGACCGGATGCCCCAGATGAGCGGCATCGAGTTGCTGAAGAGGCGAGGTTCACCCGCTGGCCCGCCGGGTTCTGCTGACGGCGTATGCCGACACCGACGCCGCCATCGACGGCGATCAACGACGTCGACCTCGACCACTACCTGCTCAAGCCATGGGACCCGCCGGAGGTGAGGCTCTAGCCGGTGATCGACGCACTGCTGGATGCGTGGCGGTCCGCAGGCGACAGGGTGATCCCGCACACCAAGATCATCGGGCACCCGTGGAACGCCCGGTCCTCGGAGGTTCGTGAGTTCCTGGCCCGAAACAGGCTGTACTACACGTGGTTTCGGGCCGACGAGCCGAAGGGTAAGCAGCTGCTCGAGGCGGCCGGCCGCGACGAGATGACGCTGCCGTTGGTGATCACCGAACAAGGCGAGACGCTTGTCGACCCCACCGACGCCGAGCTGGCCGCCACGCTCGGGCTCACCACCACACCTGCCGAAGACTTCTACGAACTGGTGGTCATCGGCGGCGGGCCGGCCGGGCTGGCCGCGGCGGTGTACGGCGCGTCCGAGGGACTCAAGACGGTGCTCATCGAACGCACCGCCACCGGCGGGCAGGCCGGCCAGAGCTCGCGCATCGAGAACTACCTGGGCTTCCCCGACGGGCTGTCGGGCTCCCAGCTCGCCGAGCGTGCCCGCCGGCAGGCCGAGAAGTTCGAGGCGGAGCTGATCACCGCCGCCGAAGTCACGGCGATCGAAATCGACGGCGCGGCGAGGACGGTGCACCTGTCGGACGGCCGGGCGATCCGGGCGCGGGCTGTGATCCTCGCCATGGGTGTGGAATACCGGCAGCTGACCGCCGAAGGCTGCGCAGGGCTGACCGGGGCTGGCGTCTACTACGGTGCGACCGCATCGGTGGCCGCCGACGGCGACGACGACGAGGCGTACGTCCTCGGCGGGGCGAACTCGGCCGGGCAGGCCGCGATGTACCTGTCGCGAACGGCCAAGTCGGTGACCATCGTCAGCCGCCGCACCCTTGAGGACTCGATGTCGTACTACCTGATCCAGCAGATCAGGGCCAACGACAAGATCAAGGAGATGCCGAACACCGTCGTGCACGCCGTCAAGGGCAACAGCCGCCTGGAGCGCATCTGCCTGGAAAACCGGCTGACCGGCGAGCGTGAGGAATACGGCTGCGGCCGCATGTTCATCTTCATCGGCGCCGAACCGCGCACCGACTGGCTCGACGGCGTCGTCGCCCGCGATGACCACGGGTTCATCCTGTCCGGGCCCGACCTGCGTGACGTGTGTGGCTGGACGCTGGACCGTCCGCCGCACCATTTGGAAACAAGTGTGCCCGGTGTGTTTGTTGCAGGGGATGTGCGTGCCGAGTCCGCCAAACGGGTGGCAGCCGCCGTCGGCGAAGGGTCGATGGCAGTGATGTTGGTACACCGCTACCTGGCGGAGTCGTAGAGAGAAGCTATTGATGGGCGATAATTGTCTGCCTGACGAACTGCGGACGCTGTTCCTGTTCGAGGCGCTGACCGATGACCAGCTTCGGACACTGTGCGATAACGGGCACATCCAGACCTTCGAGCCGGGCCCGGTCGTCGTCGAGGGCGAGCCGGCCACCTGCTTCTACGTTTTGATCGAGGGTGAGCTCGTCATGTCCAAGCGTTCTGGGAGGCGTGGACATCGAGACCGGCCGCACCTCCCAGCGCGGCGTGTACTGCGGCGCCTGGTGGCATACATACCCGGCGCAGAAAGTGTCTACGTAGCGTCGGTCCGGGTGACCAGACCCTCACGGTTCTTCGTGCTCGATGCGGACGCATTCGCCCGTTTCATGAAGGCCGAGTTTCCTATGGCCGTGCATCTGCTCGAGGGACACACGGTGGGCCGCGACCGAACACGGCAGATCATCGACCAGCGGGAGAAGCTTCTCGCCCTCGGCACCATCACGGCCGGCCTCACCCATCAACTCAACAATCCGGCAGCCGCAACCGCGCGCGCGGTGTCGGATCTTCGCGAGAAGACCACCGGGATGGGCACAAACTGGCCATGTTGGCCGACGGCAAGTTCATCCTGGAGGCCCTCCGGGTGCTGGTGAACATCCAGGACGAGGTGGCCGAGCAGGTGGCCAAGTCCAAGGCGCAAGAACTCACGGCCTTGGAGGCCTCCGATCGGGAGGAGCAACTCGGCGAGTGGCTCGAAGGCCACGGGATCGTCGGGGCGTGGGATTACGCGCCGGCATACGTTGATGCCGGTCTGGATATTGACTGGCTGGAACGAGTTTCGGCGTCGGTCGATGAAGTCGACGCATCCGCCTCGCTGCAGGGCGCTCTCGGATGGCTGAGATACACCATCGAGACCGAGCTGTTGATGAACCAGATCGGCGAGGCAAGCAAGCGGATCTCTGCACTACTCGCCGGGGCGAAGCAGTACTCCCAAATGGACAGGGCCGAATACCAAGCCGCCAATGTTCACGAGCTGCTGCACAGCACTGTGATGATGTTCGGCGACAAGATCGGCAAGGACAGTCCGGTGAAGCTGGTCAAGGACCTCGACAAGTCACTGCCCGAATTGCTCTGTTACCCAGGCGATCTCAACCAGGTGTGGACCAACATCATCGACAACGCGATCCAGGCGATGGACGGAAGTGGCACGCTGACGTTGCGCACAATGCGCGAGAACGAAGAGATGATTCGCGTCGAGATCTGCGACGACGGTCCAGGCATCCCCGCGGACACCGTCGAGAAGATTTTCAACCCGTTCTTCACCACCAAGCCGTTCGGCGAGGGCACGGGCCTGGGCTTGGATCTCGCCCGCCGGATCGTCGTCGAAGAGCACCACGGCGACCTCCGCGTCGAATCGAAGCCGGGAGACACGCGCTTCATCGTTCTGCTGCCGCTGGTGGCGCCCGCTCCCGAAGCGCCGACGCCGACCGAGCTCCCGGCCACTGCGGAATAGGCAGGAATAGCGCGGGCCCGGCTTAAGGTTGACGCAACCATGACGAAACCCAATCTCGGCAAGTTCGGCGTCTTCGGTCACTATTCGCAGTGGCGGCAGCTCTCCCCGCAGCAGCTCAAGGACATCGAAGCCCTCGGATATGGCGCCATCTGGGCCGGTGGCTCACCGCCCGCCGAGACTCGAGTGGATCGATCCGATTCTCGGAGCCACGGACTCACTGCAGCTCGCGACGGGCATCGTCAACATCTGGACCGCCGCAGCCGGCCCGACCGCCGAGTCCTTCCATCGCATCGAAAAGGCGTACCCCGGCAGGTTCCTGCTCGGTATCGGCGTCGGTCATCCCGAGGCGCACCAGGAGTACCAGAAGCCGTACGACGCCCTGCGCGACTATCTCGACAAGCTCGACGAGTACGACGTACCGAAGGACCGCCGGGTGGTGGCCGCGCTGGGCCCGCAGGTGCTCAAGCTGTCGGCCAGCCGCAGCGCCGGGGCGCACCCCTACCTGACCACGCCCGAGCACACCGCGCAGGCACGCGAGCTCGTCGGGCCGGATGCCTTCATCGCCCCCGAGCACAAGGTGGTGCCGACCACGGATGCGGACAAGGCGCGCGCCGTGGGCCGCAAGGCGCTTGAGGTCTACCTGAATCTGGCGAACTACCTGAACAATTGGAAACGACTGGGCTTCACCGACGACGACGTGGCCAAGCCGGGCAGTGACCGCCTCGTCGACGCGGTCGTGGCGTACGGCACCGTCGACGCCATCGCCGCTCGGCTCACCGAGCACCTCACCGCAGGCGCCGACCATGTTCCGGTTCAGGTGTTGACGGGTACAGACAAGCTCGTGCCCGCGCTCACCGAACTCGCGGGTGCGCTCGAACTTCAGTGAAGGGGAACCCATGACTGAGCTCAAACCCGACCTCGGCCGGTTCGGGGTGTGGACGTTCGGTACGCCCAAGCCCGACCAGGCCACTGAGATCGAGCGGCTGGGGTACGGCGCGATCTGGATCGGAGGTTCACCGGCAGGCGATCTCGAGTACGTCGAGCCGCTGCTGGAGGCCACCGAGGCACTGCAAGTGGCCACCGGGATCGTCAACGTCTGGACTGCGCCCGCCGAGCAGGTCGCCGAGGCGTATCACCGCATCGAGGACAAGTACCCGGGCCGGTTCCTGCTCGGCATCGGGATCGGTCATCCGGAACACACCGAGGAAGACCGCAAGCCCTACGACGTGCTCGTCGAATATCTCGACGCGCTCGATAGCAAGAAAGTGCCGACGAGTCGACGGGTCGTCGCGGCGCTCGGGCCGAAAGTGCTCAAGCTTTCCGCGCAGCGCAGCGCGGGCGCATCCTTATCTGACCACTCCACAGCACACCGGCGAAGCGCGAAACATATTGGGGCCGACGGTGTTTCTCGCACCCGAGCACAAAGTGGTCCTGGCGCGCGACGCCGAAGCATCCCGGAAGATCGGTCGCGACGCCGTCGACTTCTACCTCAACCTCTCCAACTACCTGAACAACTGGAAGCGGCTGGGGTTCACCGACGACGATGTCGCCAAGCCGGGCAGCGACCGGCTGATCGATCGCGGGCGTCGCCCACGGCACGCCCGACGACATCGCCAAGAAGCTCAACGAGCACGTCGAGGCCGGGGCCGACCACGTGGCGATCCAGGTGCTGGGCGGCTGGGACAAGCTGTTGCCGACGCTCGAAGAACTGGCGGGCCCTCTCGGGCTCAAAAGCTGACGCGACGCCGTCCCACGGCGGACTGCTACGCATTGACCTATTATATGTAGACGCTTACGATATGCATATGCATATCACTTCGGACAGTCTTCCCCGCCACCGCACAGCGGTGCTGGCATCCGTCGACGCGGTCAATGCCGTCACACGCGACGATCTCAGCCTTCCGACGCCGTGTACCGGCTGGGACCTGGCAGTCCTGCTCGCGCACATGACCGTCCAGCACCGCGGCTTCGCGGCCGCGGCGCGCGGCGGCACCGACGTCGACGTGCGGGACCCCGCGACCGTCGCTGATGCGGCCGCCTCAGACCCCGCCGGCACCTATTCGGCGGCCGCGGACGACGTGCTCAGCGCGTTCGAGGCCGACGGCGTGCTCGAAACGACCTTCGCACTGCCCGAGTTCGGGCCGGGCGCAACATTTCCCGGAGCGATGGCCATCGGCTTTCACTTCGTCGATTACGTGGTACACGGCTGGGACGTTGCACGCACAATCGGCGCACCATTCGAGCTGCCGCATAGCGTCATAGAGGCCGTGCTGCCGATCGCATTCGCCGTCCCCGACGGCGAATTCCGCACCGCGGAAGGTAGCCCGTTCCGTCGCGCCGTCGCGGTCGACGGCGAGGCGAGCGACATGGACCGGATCGTCGCCCATCTAGGCCGCACACCAGCCTGGACATCACCCTGCGCCCCACGGTGATTTTCTGCAGGACACACCGTTAGGGTTTGACCATGCGGTTGCTGGTCATCTGGCGGTGCAGGGTTCATCGGCGCCAACTTCGTCCACGAGTGTGTACGTACACACCCTGAGAATCAGCTCACCGTTCTCGATGCGCTGACCTACGCGGGCAGCCGTGAGTCGTTGGTGCCGGTTCAGGACCAGATCCGACTGGTGCAGGGCGAGATCACCGATTCCGAGTTGGTCGACAAGCTGGTGTCCGACGCCGACGCCGTCGTGCACTTCGCCGCCGAGACGCACGTCGACAATGCGCTGGCCGAACCCGAGCCGTTCCTGCATGCCAACATCATCGGCACGTTCTCCATCCTCGAGGCGGTACGCGCGCACAGGGTTCGGCTGCACCATATTTCGACCGACGAGGTGTACGGCGACCTCGAACTCGGCAGCCCGCAGCGATTCACCGAGTCGACGCCATACAACCCGTCGAGTCCGTACTCGTCGACCAAGGCCGCGGCCGACATGCTGGTGCGCGCGTGGGTGCGTTCCTACGGTGTGCGAGCGACGATCTCGAACTGCTCCAACAACTACGGGCCGTACCAACACGTGGAGAAGTTCATCCCGCGGCAGATAACCAACGTGCTGACCGGGCGGCGACCCAAGCTCTACGGCTCGCGGGCGCCAACGTGCGCGACTGGATCCACGTGGACGACCACAACAGCGCGGTGTGGCGCATCCTGTGCGACGGGCAGATCGGCCGAACGAAATCCCTGATCGGCGCCGAAGGCGAACGGGACAACCTCACAGTGATGCGCACGATCCTGCGTCTGATTGGATCGCGATCCCGACGACTTCGACCACGTCACCGACCGCGTCGGCCACGATCTGCGATACGCGATCGACGCGTCGCCGCTGCGCGAAGAGTTGGGCTGGAGCCCCACCCACACCGACTTCAGGATGGTCTTCGCGACACCATCGAGTGGTATCGGACCAACGAAACATGGTGGGCCCCACTGAAGGATGGCGTCGAAGCCGGCTACGCGGGACGGAATCAATGACGTTCCGCGAGTCACTGGTGCCCGGTGCGTGGGAGATCACCCCGCGCGTGCACGGCGATTCACGAGGCGCGTTCTTCGAGTGGTTCACCGATTCGGAGTTCACCGCACTGGCCGGACACCGGTTCGATCTGCACCAGGCCAACTGTTCGGTTTCGGCCGCCGGGACGCTTCGCGGCGTTCACTTCGCCCAGCTACCGCCGAGCCAGGCCAAGTACGTCGGATGCCTGCGCGGCAAGGTGCTCGACGTGGTCGTCGACATCCGGGTCGGGTCGCCAACGTTCGGGCAGTGGGATTCGGTTGTCCTCGATGACACCGATCGGCGGTCCATCTATGTATCTGAGGGTCTTGGCCATGCGTTCTTTGCCCTCGAAGACAATTCGACGGTGATGTACCTGTGCTCGGCGCCCTACAGCCCCGACCGGGAGCACACGATCAACCCGCTCGATCCCGCGCTGGGCATCGTCTGGCCGCAGGTCGACGGCGGGCCGATTCTGTCGGACCGGGACGGCGCGGCACCGAACTGGCCCAGGCCGAGGCGGCCGGTCTGCTGCCGACATGGGACGAGACGCGGGCCTTCGTTGAGGATTTGCGCAGTCCGGAATGAACGGAGCTAGTCTCCGAACATGCTGGCGACCGACATCGACTCCGAAGGCATCGCGATTCTGCGGCTCGACAACGAGGCCCGCCGCAACGCGTTGTCGATCGCGATGCGGCGAGGCAACGCCGCAGCTCGAGCAGTGGGCAGCCGACGAGCCCGTGCGCGTCGTGGTGGTCACGGGACGGGCACGACGTTCTGCGCCGGCTTCGATCTCGAAGAGTTCGCCCAGCCCGAATTAGCGCGACGATCCGCGACAGCTCCCGCCGGTACCACCGCGCCGTGTGGTGGATTCGGCAAGCCACGATCGCGGCGGTCAACGGCGCCGCGGTCGGGGGCGGGTTCGATCTCGTTCGCTGTGCGACATGCGCATCGGTACGCGCCGAGGCGAGGTTCGCCCACCCCGAGATCAAGCTCGGCGCGCCGCCCCTGTTCACGCCGTTGCAGTGGATCGTCGGCGCCGGCATCGCTCGAGATCTGTGCTGACCGGCAGGCGCATAGACACGGCCGAAGCGCACCGGCTCGGACTGGTCAGCGGAGGTCGCGGACTCTTCTCGCCGAGGCGGACGCGACCGCCCGCCTGATCGCCGAGGCGCCGGGCCCCGCCCTTGACGCCACGAAGCGTTACCTGGTCACCAGCGCAGGCGTCACGTTCGACGAGTCGTTCGCAGTCGAGCACGACGACGTCTTCGACGAATTCCTGCTCGGCGCTTTCGGACCCGGTCCGGCGTCGAACGGACCGCGGAAAGGCGACTAGGTCGGCGCGCACCGTAGCTTCGCCGCGTCGGCGACCATGCGTTCGATGATCGTGGCCGCCGGTTCGATTGTGTCAATGAGGCCCGCGGCTTCGCCGAACCAGACGGCCGTGTTCTCCGGGTCGCCGTCGGCAAACGCTCGCAGGTACCGCGGACCCTCGACCGCGATCTGCTGGGCGAGTTTCGATTCTTCGCCGTGCCATCGGTT
>CAVRIH010000008.1:0-378950 GCA_963721195.1 uncultured Actinomycetota bacterium
GGCGGTGATTACCAGAGCAGGCGCGATGCCTATGATGTCGTCGACGTTGGTTCCCCATGCGGGCGAGGCCAGCCGGTCTCGCCGCTTGTTGGGGTCTGGTATGTAAGCGGTGTTTAGGATTTGGCCCACCCAGGGCCGAAAGACAGCCTTCCGGCCGCCGCGGGCGTTCTTGTCCTTGGTTCTGGTGACCAGGTCGAGCAGCGGATAGTGCAGCACTTGCAATTCGAGCTGGGGACCACCGTTCTCGAGGGCGAGCCGGGCCGCTGCGGCCGATAAGTTACCACCGGCGCTTTGCCCGCCGACGCAGAGCCGTTCGCCATCCCAGTCTCGTTCCGGGGCGGCAGCCCACCGCAGCACATCGTAGATTTGCTCGACGGCAACCGGAAAGCGCTGCCGCGGTGCGAGCGAGTAATCCGTATTGATGACAACGGTTTTGGCGCGCGCAGCGAGGTAGCGGCACCAGGGGTCGTCCTGCTCCGGATGTCCGACGACGAATCCACCTCCATGGACATTGACATACGCCGGTGGTGTAGCGCCCGGTTCTTGGGCAGGGTGATAGATCGTCGCGGTCACGGGATCGTGCCGGGTCGGTATGGACGCAGCCGTTGTGCGGCAAACGATCTCCGGAAAACGAAGGGCCGCTGAAGGAGTGGTTGGGGACACCGCTGCGAGCAACCGTGCGAGCGGGTCCGCGACAAGTGGCGAGGACAGGATTAACACGGCAAGTTGGAACAAGTTCTGGTGAGGAGGTGCTCACCCAGAAACGGGCAGATGCAGTTACTCGCAATAACCGCTCACCCTATCACTTAATCCCATCAAAGCTGGATGGGGCAATGGTTCTGGCGGCTGCCTACGCTACGAAGGCATGAACTCGACAGACATCGCCTTCGCGGGTGCGGCCGAGCAGGCTCGCATGCTCGGCGCGGGCACGATCACCTCAATGCATTGACCGAGCTATACCTGGAATCATGTGCCCGCCCGGATCGCTTTCGCCGCTCGCAGGGTCACCCTGCACCTGCCCACCAACTGGCCCTGGGAGACCTTCCCCCGGTTTGTTGGCGGCTCAAATTAGTTGGGTACCAGGATCATTGCTGCCTTTCTCATGATCCATTCTTCTTGTCGGCTCCGCCTTCTCGAGCCGGGGCGTCCTCGGCCGTGGCGGGGACCGACAAGTCTTGGCCGGCCGCGTAGGCGGCCTCGTATTCCAACTCGGCCAACTGCGCCGACGTTGGCTTCTCCGGGGTCACACCTCGATCTGCCTCGTTTTTACGCGCCCACTTGCGGAAGGTCTCCGTACCGACCACCAGCTCACGGGCCACCTCCGCGATCGTGCGACCCTCCGAATCCCGATACCGCTGCACCCCACGCGCCCGGAACTCTGCCGGGAACTTGCTCGGTCGATCACTCGCGATGATGGCCCATGGCTGCGAACAGGGCGGGCGCCCGCCTCTTGAGTAAGTGGGCGGCGACTGCACCCGCGGTTGCAGCGACCACCAGCAGTGATGGCAAAAGCCATGTCAGGAATCCGGTGTTGCCGATCAGCAGATCGAAGTTGGCAATCGCGACAGCGAGCACACCGATCAACACCACGCCCGCAACGAAGGGGGCGATCAGGGTCGTGAACTTGTTGTGCTCGGGGGTGCGATTCCGCTGGAAGTACGCGACGACGGCGAAGGACGTGGCGGCCATCAACGCGATAACGCCGAGCGTTCCCAGGTTGGTGAGCCACGTGAACAGAGCGAGCACCGCATCCTGGCGGGTGAGGGCGAACACGGCGACGACGATCACGGCGACGATCGATTGTGCTACGGAGCCGACGTGCGGGCTCAGATGCTTGGGATGGGTGTGGCCCGCGCCTTCGGGCAGGAGACCTTCGCGGCCGAGGGCGAAGGTATACCGCGCAATGGTGTTATGGAACGCAAGTACCGCAGCGAAGACGCTGGTGATGAACAGCAGTCGCATCACAGCGGTGTACCAACCGCCGATGTACGCGTCGGAAAGGGCGAACAGAAAGCCAGTCGGGTCGCCGAGCTCGGCAATATAGCCGGGGAGCCTGGCGACGCCGGCACCGTTGATCATCAGGAAGGTCACCACTCTATAGATCGCCCCGATGACCGCGTCGGACAGGAAGGTCGCCCGCGGCACTGTGCGCTTGGGATCTTTTGCCTCTTCGCTGTAGACGGTGGTGGCTTCGAAACCGACGAAGGAGGCGAAACAGAACAGTAAGGCGATGGGCAGCGACCCTGCGAACAGCGCGTCGAGGGTGAACGGCTGGCGGCTCATCGAGGATGTGCCGAAGTCGCCACCTTTGATTGCGATGACCGCTCCGAGGACGACTACAACGAGGAACTCGGCACCGGCGAGCACCGACAGCACGCGGACCGACATGTCGATCTGGCGGTAGCCGAGCACGGCGACGATCGCCAGTCCGATCAGTGAATAAATCCACCACGGCATGTTCGCACCGGCTTCGGCCGCGGCGAACGTCGACGCCGCCGCACCGAACAGTCCCCAAAGACCGATCTGCATGGCGTTGTACCCCACCAGGGCCAGGTACGCCGCCGCTCCGCCAATGTGCTGACGCAGACCTGTGGTGATGAACGCGTAGAAGGCGCCGGTGCTGATGTGGTGACGCGACATCGCGGTGTAGCCGACGGCGAATATCAGTAGCACGATGGTGGTAAGGGTGTATGCGGCCGGTACGCCGGTACCGTTGCCGAGGAGCATGGCCACGGGTGCCCCGCCAGCCATCGCCGTCAGCGGTGCGGCGGCCGAGATGACGAAGAACGCGACGCCTGAGGTTCCCAACGTCGCGTGTCGAAGTCGGTGTTCTTGTCGTGCCGGTTCGCCCGTCGAGGCTGCAACGTCGTCTCCGTCATCGTCAAACGAGATCGGGACCGCAGCAGCTTGCGTATCGAGGTCACCGACGACGGTGTCGGAGGTGCCGGCTTCACCGGCGGCACCGGCCTGGTCGGCCTCAAGGACCGAGCGGAGGCGCTCGGCGGCCACTTCGATCTGCACACCCTCCGAGGAGCCGGAACCACCGTGCGTGTTCAGCTTCCGCTCACCCCGGCCAACGGCGAATCTTGAAGCTGGCGCGTGCTCGATCCGAGCACGCTACTGCGCATGACGGAACACGGTGCTGCGCAGCATGATAATAAGACGGCTACTTGCCGATCAAGATGATTGCGCGGACGTTGGGGCAGGTGCGCGGCCCTCATGCTGACGCGCAAGCACCAACTCTTTGGCCTGATCCTCCGTGAGTGTGTAGCCAGCCAGAAGCGTGAGCGCCGCAATGACGGCGAGGACCGAGATGCCGGAGAATCCGAATACGATGCCCCACTCCGCGCTTCGCGGCTGCACGATCGATTCGTCGGACGCTGACGAAATGAAGCCGCTGGCCGCCAGTACAAGGCCGTAGATGCCCGCGCCGGCCGCCGCCGAGACGGTCTCCGCGGCCGACCACAGGCCCGAAAGCACCCCCGCCCGGCGCTGTCCTGATTCAGCTGCGTCCACAGCCAACGTGTCAGCGAGCATCGCCTGCAACAGGAACTGGACACCGGCTAACCCAATACCTGCCACCAGACACGCCGCACACGCGACCTCAAACCTGACGCTTTCGCTCAACGCCGGCAGCACGAGTACGCCTGATGTGCCGGTGCCGAATACCAGTGATGCCGCAACGAGGCATTTCCTCTTTCCGATTCTGACTGCGGCCGACCGCCACGCCGGCATCGTCGCCAACATCGGTCCAATCACACAAACAAAGAGTGGGGCCATTGCGTCCGGCGTCGCGAGGATCTCGTCCGCCACGTACGGCAGTCCGGCGAGAGTGACCGAAATCGCCACCTCGATCAACACGAAGACCCCGAGAAGGAACCGAAATGGTCGGTTATCGCGGATCGCGGCGAGCGCCTCGCGCAGCGATCCCGCGCCCATCGTCGTTGCCTCCGAAGCCGCGCGAGTCGACTGACGCGCAGCGTAGAGCCCCCCGAAAGTGCCGAGGAGGATCACGCCGGCCATCGCAACGGCCATCACTTGATATCCCTGGCGGCCCCCGCCATTGACATCGACTATGAGGGGCGCCACCGCGCCTGCCGCCAAGAGTGCGACGCCGAGGAATCCCATACGCCATGCGGTCATTGACGTTCGCTCCGCGGAGCTCGCCCCGAGCTCGGCAGGCAAAACGCTGTATGGGACGACGAAAGCTGAGAATCCTAGACCGGTCAGTGCCAGGGCTCCGGCCACCCACCAGGCCGCTGCGGATCCCTCGAACGGCGAGAAGAAGATCGAGGCGAAACCCAGCGGAAGCATGATCATTCCGGCGATCATCCATGGTCGACGCGGCCCGATTCGCGACACCGTGAGGTCGGACAATCGGCCGATGATCGGGTTGTAGACGAGGTCGAGCAGCTTCGGCAGAAACACGACAAAACTTGCGAGCGCCGCCGTCACACCGAGGATGTCGGTGAGGTAGTACAACAGGACAAGCCCCGGCACGACCGCATAGGTTGCCGTCGCGAGGGATCCGACGCCAAAGGCGATGCGTTCGGAAGTCGAGAGCGCGAACTCGTCATCCTTTGGTCTACTGGCCTCGGTCACTTCTGCATCTCTGCTTTCGGCATGGCGGTTGGATGGTTGCATCATTGCCTGTTTGATCGAGCGCTCGGGCTCCGGCAAAGTCCTTCGGAAATTGCCGTCCGGTAGAACGGGCCGTCACATTGCGGTCCACCGTTGGCAAGGTGATGGCTCCCCGCAGGGCTGGGGTTCACCACCTTTCACGCACTAGGCTCGCAACCGCACTGAGGTCCTGTCATTGCGGCTAGCCCTACTCCGGGTGTGGGCTAACCGGCACTTGCGGTTCCCGCCAGCCTCCATCGGCGGCTCGATCCCGGGCACTCCCTTATCGTTGGCAACAGTTTCGAGCCGCCTGACGTTTTCAGAGTCGTCGCCATTTCTCTCGAATGGGTGTTAGGTAAGAGCCGGGTTCGGCCGTACGTGGAGGTGGCCGATGGGCGAAGGCGCGGTTTTGCCTGAGCGGGAGCCGCCCGTTCTTGCCGAGGTCGTGCTCGAAAGCGAACACACGCGCGTGACGCGGCTGTTCGTATCGTGGCGCACGGTGATCCGCAAACAGCCGCTGGGGCCGGACGCTCAGCGTCGTCTCCGGTACGAGTTGGCCATCCTTGAGCGGCTGCGGGGGGTTGTCGGCGTGGCCCAGATCCTGGATGAGCCGCGCTATCCCGAGTCGATCACGCTCGCTGACGCGGGCGAGGCAAGCCTGGCAGTGGTGCTCAAGCCTCTCGCGGTAGACCAGCTGATCGCCCTTGCGGAGGGGCTGACCGCGGCGGTGGCGGGAATGCATGGCCGTGGCGTGATGCACCGCGACATCTGTCCGTCCAACGTTGTGATTTCTACCGACTTCACTTCGTGCCTGGTGGATTTCGCGTCGGCGACGTCGCTATCCGAGATACGCCCGGAGTTCACTCACCACACCAAAATTGTTGGGACGCTACCGTATTTGGCGCCGGAGCAGACCGGACGTACCGGTCGGTCGATGGATCAGCGCGCTGACTTGTACGGGTTGGGCGCGACGCTGTATGAGTTGGCCACCGGTGAGCCGCCGTTCGGCTCGCAGGATCCGCTGCGGCTCATGCACGATGTTGTGGCGCGTGTGCCCGCATCTCCGCGCGAGGTGAATCCCGCGGTGCCCGAACAACTCTCGGCGATCATCATGCATCTGCTGGAAAAGGAGCCTGACGACCGCTACCAGTCGGCGGACGGCGTGAGCCACGACCTTTCGCGGTTGGCCGAAAATGGTGCGTCGACAATGGCTGCAGCGCGGATCGGTGAACGGGACTTTCCGCTGCGCCTGCTGGCACCGTCGCGGCTCGTCGGCCGCGACGACGAGGTGGTCGCGCTAAGTGCTGCGTTTGAGGATGCGCTGACGGGACGATGTCGCGGTGTGCTGGTCGGTGGGGCACCGGGGGTGGGGAAAACGGCGTTGGTTAATCAGCTGCGCTCGGTGGTGACCGGCAACGATGGCTGGTTCGTAACGGGCACGTTCGACCAATATCGGCAGGATCTGGAGTTCGACGGCATCTTTCAGGCGTTTCACGCATTGGGTCGGCTGCTGCTGGCCGAGCCGGACGATGAGCTGGTCGAGCTGCGGGAACGGATCCTGGCCGCGCTGGGTCCGAATGCGGGTACGGTCGCCGCGGCGGTGCCGGAGTTCTCGGCGCTGCTGGGCGTGGCTCCGCAGGCGGGTGATCCACTGACCGCCCACGTCCGGGTGCAGCACAGCGCAGTGGAAACGCTTCGCGCGGTGGCCTCGCGAAAACGACCGGTGATGGTGTTCGTCGACGACCTGCAGTGGGCAGCACCGACCGCTCTCGGCGTCATAGATCTCGCCTTCAGCGAGCAAGTGGAGGGCCTGCTGCTGGTAGCTGCCCACCGCGAGGACCTCCACGTGTTGCATCCGCTTTCGGCGTCACTGTCGCGCTGGCGACAGAAGCCCGGCGTGATCCAACTGGATCTGGTCAATCTGCCAAGGGCAGACGTGGCCGTCTTGATCGCCGAAGTACTGCGGGTAGACCGGGCTGGTGCCACTGCATTAGCCGGGCTCATCGAGCCGCATACACACGGCAATCCCTACGAGACGGTCGAGTTGCTCAATACGCTGCGCCAGGACGGCATTCTGACCCAAATCTCGACCGGATGGCGCTGGGACGAACCGGCCGTACGCTCGCTTTTGGCGAGCTCGGATGCGGCGGCCCGCCCGCTTGGCCGGTTGGCGGCTCTGCCGGCGGCGTCGCGGGACATGGTGGAAATGATGGCGTGTCTGGGCGCGTGCGCCGGGCTTGGCGTGCTTGCCGCCGCGAGCGGGCAGTCGGCTGACTTAGTGGAGCGGCACCTGGCACCCGCGCTCGAGAACGGAGTGCTGGTGGCCGAGACCGGCGCCCATGACACGGTGCGGTTCCGCCACGACCGCATCCGCGAAGCCGTCCTGGCCAAGCTCGACACCCAGCAGCGTCGCAACCTGCAGCTCGCGCTGGCACGGCGGCTGGCAGCCACGCCGGAATTGTTCGCCGTCGCCGCCCAGCAGTACCTGCCGGTGATCGATTCGATAACCGATGCGGCAGAACGCACTCACGTGCTGGCGCTGCTGCGGCGCTCAGCCGAGCAAGCCACCCTCGTCGGCGGGCACAGTCAGGTTCATTCGCTGCTCACCGGCGCGCTGGAGGTTGCCGACGCGTCCGATACCGACGCGCTGATCGAGTTGCACACGGGGCGCCTCACCGCCCTGTTCTGTCTGGGGCGGCTGGAGGAAGCAGACGAGGACTATGGCATCGTCGAGCGGCTGAGCACCGCCGCGACGCAGCGCGTGGACGCGACCTGTGTCCAAGTGGTGAGCCTGACCAATCGCAGGCTTTACACAGAGGCGATTGCGCTCGCCGTGGAGGCGCTGCGCGAACTGGCCATCACCGTTCCGGCCGCTGACCGGCTGCCGGAGTTGCTCGACCACTACTTCGACTACCTATACCGGTGGCTCGATAACACCAATGCCACCGATGATCTGGCCCGACCCGACATCACCGATCCGACTCTGCTCGCGGTGACGTGTCTTCTCAGTGCGGTCTTTCCGACCGCGACCTTCTCGGGTGACATCTTCATGCAGGCGTGGCTGAGCCTGGAAGCGGTGCGGATTCTGCTTGATCATGGGAGCGCCCGTGGCATGCTCGGCCCCGCAAGCTATTCGGCCGTCACCGCCATCGCGCTGCGCGACGACTACGGCGCCGCATACCGGGGATCGAGCCGGATTCTGGCTCTGGCCGAAGCCAGGGGCTATGAGCCCGAGACGTCATTGGCGCGGTTTGTGGTCTCTTACTTCAGTTGCTGGTTCGAGCCGCTGGAAGTCAGTATCCGACAAGCAAAGCTGGCGCGCGAAGGGCTGGTCAAAGGTGGCGACCTTGCCACTGCCGGTTACACCGTGGCCCACACATATGGGGGGCTATTCGATTGCGTGCCAAGCCTGGATGTGTACCTCGCCGAGGCGGCTCGAGCCTTGGCCTTCGTCCAGCGAGTCGGCATCGAACCGATGGCCCAGTGGCTGGAGGCCTACCAGTGGTTGACAGACGTGCTGGGGGGCGAAAACCCTTCGGTATCAGGCGAGGCGGTGCCGATCGACTGGTACTCCGGAATCCCGGCAGTGCCGTTCTATGGACATCTCAGCCGCGCCATTGCCGCCGCCATCCTCGACGATCCGGCGAGCCTGCGACATCACACCGCCGCGGCGATGGAGTCGCTGCCCTTCGCCCTCGGCAACTACGTAACCGCAGTGGCCCGCCTGCTTCGCGGTCTGGCCCTCGCCGCGCACGCCCGAACCGTTGCCGCAGACGAGCGTCCGGCATTGCTCGCGGAACTCGAGGAACTGATCCATTGGCTTACCGCCCGCGCGGAAAACGCACCTATGAACTTCTTGCACATGCTGCGGCTGTTGGAGGCGGAGCGCGCCTGGGCTGCCGGCGATGCGGGGACGGCGGCCCTGGCCTTCAGCGCCGCGCGAGATGAGGTTGCCGCCCGTCAACGCCCGTGGCATCGGGCGCTCATCAGCGAGCGCGCGGCCCATTTCAACTTTGCACAGGGCTTGCGACACACCGGCTTTGAACTTCTCGCCCAGGCTCGCCAGGAATACCTGGCCTGGGGTGCGACGGCCAAAGTCGCCCAATTGGACTCGGCCTATCCGGCGCTGCGGCGTCGTGTCGAGGCGCCCGGCGATTTCGGCGGCGGCCAAACCGGTGATCTCAAGCGGAATCCGATGCTCAGCACGGGAACGATCGACCTGCTGGCGATTCTGTCGGCATCGCAGGCGCTGAGCTCGCAAACCACCGTAGGGGCGCTACACGATCGCGTCGCCGAGGTACTCGCCGCAATGACCGGCGCCACGGCAGTCCGGTTGCTGCTGTGGAGCGACGACCGCCAAGACTGGTTGATACCAGTCCCAGCGGGCGACAGTGTCCCCCAGGGCGGCGTCGACAGAGAGCATGCCGTGCCGATGTCGGTGCTGCGATATGCCAAACGCGTACCCGAACCCCTGGTCGTCGCCGATGCCGTCAGCGACGATCGATTCGCCGGCGACCCGTACTTCACCGACATCGACCGCTGCTCGCTCTTGGCTCTACCGATCCTCAGCCGCGGCCGACTGCGGGCGATGTTGCTCCTGGAGAATCGCCTGATCCGCGGCGCATTCACCGCCGAGCGCCTCGACACCGTCAAGTTGATCGCCGGCCAGCTTGCCGTCTCTCTCGACAACGCCCAGCTCTATGCCGAGCTTGCCGCATCACGCGCGCGCATCGTGGCCGCCGCCGATCAGACCCGCCGCCGCATCGAACGCGATCTGCACGACGGTGCTCAACAGCGTCTGGTCGCGCTCGGCCTCAATCTGCGTCTGGCGGCCGACCGTGTGCCGGCCGAACTCGATGACCTCAAGGCGCAGTTCTCTGAGATTGCTTCCGGTTTGACGGCGGTTCTGACCGAACTACAAGAAATCTCCCGCGGGCTTCATCCGGCCATCCTGTCCAGCGGCGGGCTGCCCGCAGCACTGAAGACACTGGCGCGCCGCTGCACCGTCCCTGTGACCCTCCATGTCGCGATCGAGGGGTTATTGCCGGATCCGGTTGAGGTTGCTGCCTACTATGTGACGGCCGAGGCGCTCACCAACGCCGCCAAACATGCCCGAGCATCCGAAGTCACGGTGTCGGCGCGAACCGCCGACCACAACCTTCACCTGTCGATCCGCGACGATGGGATCGGTGGAGTCGACTCCGCAAAAGGCTCCGGGATCATCGGACTTCAAGACCGCATCGACGTGCTGGGCGGCACCATGGTCCTCCGCAGTCCCGCTGGAAACGGGACCGCGATCGACGTTACGATTCCCTTTGCGCAGGCCCGCGAGGAGTTCCCGAACACCTGATAAGCGAGGCCGAGATAGCCGCAGGGTGCGTGCGACATTTTCGGCCACGGCATTGAGTTCAGCGATGACGGACGCTACGGCTCCCACGTTGGCGCACGTGCGCCCGACATACTCGTTTGGGCAAAGTCCCAAGCCGATGACGCCCGCGTCCGCGCATTCCAGCCCTTCGCACGGCCGGCCGGTGTCACCCAGGTCGACAATCGTTTCGATCTGTGCCCACCAGCGGCTCGGCGAATGGACAGCGCGTTCTCGGTCGTGCTTCGTGGCGATATGCTCAAGTGCACGAGTGGAGGGCGATCGCATGGCGATGCGGTTGCCGACGCGACACA
The DNA here is from genome assembly GCA_963721195.1 of uncultured Actinomycetota bacterium. GTDB lineage: Bacteria > Actinomycetota > Actinomycetes > Mycobacteriales > Mycobacteriaceae > Mycobacterium. Next base: position 10,300 of record CAVRIH010000008.1, read on the forward strand.
TTGATATCGAGGTCGCCGATGGCTGAATTCGAGCTGCGGACCAGTCGGGGTGACCTGACCCCGGCGATCGCGGCGGACTTGGCCGCGGCCGGGTTCCGCGATGCCCTCGAAGTTGGCGTCGGTGGTTTCGGGGCGGTCTACCGTTGCCAGCAGCCCTCACTTGAGCGCACCGTTGCTATCAAGGTGCTCACCACCGAGCTTGACCCCGATAACGTCGAGCGGTTCGTGCGCGAACAGCGCGCAATGGGCAGATTGTCCGGGCATCCCAATATCGTCAGCGTGTTTCAGGTCGGAACCACTAAATCCGGCAGGCCCTACATCGTGATGCAGTACCACCCCCGGGACTCCCTCAAGGCACGTATTGAAACTTGTGGCCCGATCGGCTGGCAGGAAACGCTTCACATTGGAGTCAAGATTGCCGGTGCCCTGCAGACAGCACACCAGCTTGGCGCCCTGCATCGCGACGTGAAGCCGGCGAACATCATGTTCACCGACTATGGCGAGCCGGAGCTAACCGATTTCGGCATCGCCCGCATGGCGGGAGGCTTCGAGACGGGCACGGGCGTCCTCATCGCGTCGCCTGCGTACACCGCACCCGAGGTGCTCGGCGGCCAGACCCCGACTGCGGCCGCTGATGTCTACAGCCTTGGCGCCACACTATTTTGCACAATTACCGGCCACGCCGCATTTGAGCGCCGCAGCGGTGAGCAGGTGCTCGCCCAGTTCATCAGGATGACGAGCGGGCCGGTCCCGAAGCTGGACGATTTGCAGATCCCCAAGGATGTTCGCGCCGCGATCGAGCATGCAATGGCGTCCGATCCACGCGATCGGCCTGCGACCGCCGCCCAGTTCGGGGAGGAGTTGAGGCAAGCCCAGAGCCGACACGGCCTGACGGTCGACGACATGGCCGTGCCCACCGACAACCCCACTGCTGCTACCGGCGGTCTGCACAGCCCTGCCCGGTTGCAACCTCTGGGGCCGGTGCAAGCGACGTCACGGGTGGTCGTCGCCGAGGACGATGTCCTGCTTCGCGAGGGATTGGCCAGTCTGCTGGAACGCTCTGGGTTCGACGTGGTGGGGCAGGCCGGCGACGGCGGAGAGCTTCTGGCGCTGGTCCGGGAGATGGCGCCTGAGCTGGTGGTGACCGATATTCGGATGCCCCCGACTAACACCACGGAGGGGCTCGATGCGGCGCGGGCGATTCGCGAAGAGCTGCCTGACACCGGGATCCTGGTTTTGTCGGCGCACGTCGATGTCGACCATGCGATGGAGCTGTTGGCCAGCGGGCGCATCGGTTATCTGCTGAAGAGCCGGATTACCGATGTCGCAGACTTCATCGACTCGCTGGAACGCATCGCTAACGGCGCTTCAGTCATCGACCCGGCGCTGGTGCACGAGTTGGTCTCAGCCCGTCGGCGCGATGACCCGCTGGCCGCACTCAGCGAGCGTGAGCGAGAAGTACTCGCGCTCATGGCAGAAGGACGGTCCAATGCCGGTATCGCGCATCGGCTTTGGGTTACCGAGGGCACAGTCCAAAAGCATGTCAGGAGCATCCTGGCCAAGCTGAACCTTCCTGACACCGGCGATGACCAACGTCGGGTGTTGGCGGTGATCACCTTCCTGGAGGCGAGCTGACCGGGCTGGCGGCGACAGCCGGGGCAAGCCACTGGAACCGAGATGCCTTGTCCGCTAACGAGTGTGTATGGCTTCTGCGCGCTGTCGTCATAACCCATATTTGTCATGGTGGTGCAGCGGAATGGTGGCAGTCAGTGACGTGCCCTTCTCGACGGGGGTTGATACCGTCAGCTGACCCTCGAGTGCTTCCAAAGGTGAATCGGCGACATAACCAAAGTTGGTTCAACAGTTCGATCCTGACAGGGGGCTCCTAAGAAACACTCTCGCCGTGACGGTAATGGCACCGCCCTGCGCCGAGGCCGTCAGGCTCGCCCGTTGTGGTCCTACCAGGATTGCTCCGTTCCTCTTCAAATGGGTGTTAAGTATGAGGGGGCTCGGCTGTGCGTGGAGGTGGCTGTGGGCGAAGGCTCCTTGTTGCCCGATCGGGGTCCGCCCCTTCGGGCCCAGATCGTGCACGAGAGCGAACGTACGCGCGTAACGCGGCATTTCTCATCGGGACGCACGGTCATCCGCAAGGAGCCGCTGGGACCGGATGCCCAGGGTCGGCTGCAGCATGAGGTCGCGATTTTGCAGCGGGTGCGCGGTGTGGGTGGGGTCGCTCAAGTGCTCGATGAGCCGCGGTATCCGGCGTCGATCGTGTTAGCCGACGCGGGTGGTACGAGCCTGGCTGGGCTATCGAAACCGCTCCCAGTCGAGGACCTGATCGCGCTCGCTCTGGAGCTGGCGAGGGCAGTGGCGGGGATGCACGGCCGTGGCGTGATACACCGTGACATCAGTCCAGCCAACATCGTTGTCGCTGACAACGCGACCCCGTGCCTAGTGGACTTCGGATTGGCGACCTCAGCTGCCCAGATCCGGTCAGAGTTCACTCACCCCACCGAAATCGTCGGAACCATCGCGTATTTGGCGCCCGAGCAGACTGGCCGTACCGGCCGGTCGGTGGACCAGCGGGCAGACCTGTACGCGCTGGGTGCCACGCTGTATGAACTGGCGACCGGCGGGCCACCATTCGGCACCGGGGACCTGTTGCGGCTCACGCATGACCATCTGGCGCGGGTGCCGGTGCCGCCGGCCCAGATGAACCCGTCGATACCCAAAGCGTTGTCGGCGATCGTCATGCACCTGTTGGAGAAGGAGCCCGACAACCGCTACCAAAGCGCCGAAGGGCTGATCTATGACTTGGAGCGGTTAGACCATCCTGGCGTGCAGGCCGTCGGTGGCCACGATTTCCCGGTGCGGTTGCTGCGGCCGTCGCGACTGGTGGGGCGCGACGACGAGGTGGCGGCGTTGGGCAAGGCGTTCGCGGAGATGCTCGAAGACCGGTGCCATGGCGTGTTGGTCAGCGGGGCGCCGGGCGCGGGCAAGACGGTGTTGGTTGACGAGCTACGACCGCTGGTTGCCGACGCCGGTGGGTGGTTCATCGCCGGCAAGTTCGATCAGTACCGGCGCGACCTAGGGTCCGACGCGCGTCGCGCAGGCATCACGGGCGCTGTGTCGGCTGTTGTTGGCCGAGCCCGAAGAAACGCTGGCCGATGTTCGCGACCGAATACGGGCAGCGGTCGGGCAGAACGCAGGCTTGCTGGCCGCTGCGCTGCCGGAGTTTGGGTCGCTGCTGCAGGTGTCCCCCGATGCGGGCGATCCGCTGACCGCCCAGGCGCGGGCGCAGCGAACAGCAGCGCAGGTGTTGGGGGCGATCGCCTCGCCCACCCGGCCGGTGGTCATGTTCCTCGACGACTTGCAGTGGGCCGGGCGCACGCCGCTCGGCGTCGTCGATCTGGTGCTCAGCGAGGAGCCGATCGATGGTTTGCTGCTGGTGGGCGCGTATCGCGACGACGATGTGGCGGCCACCCAGCTGTTGGCGGCAATGGTGCCGCGATGGCGTGATCAGCCCGGTGTGCATCATCTACGGCTGGACAACCTGCCGCCCTCGAGCGTGGTCGCCATGGTCGCGGACATGCTGCGCGTCGATACGGCCACCGCGGCGGCCCTGGCCGGGATCCTTGCGCCGCACACGTCGGGCAATCCGTACGAGGTGGTCGAGTTGCTGAATGGGCTGCGCGGGCAGGGTGCGCTGACCGTGACGGCAGCCGGGTGGTGCTGGGACGAACCGGCTCTGCGGGCGCACCTGAGCCGCTCCGACATCGCCGAGCTGCTGGCGGCCCGCGTGCGCGCTATGCCCGCGCCAACTCGGGAGATGGTGCAGGCGATGGCCTGCCTGGGCGGGCGCATCGAGCTGGATGTGCTGCGGACGGCTGTCGCCGAGCCGCCTGGGCTGGTGCAACAGCGGCTGGCGCCCGCGCTTGATGAGGGTGTCCTGGTCATCGAGCCGGGAGTGCACGAGGCGGTGCAGTTCGGCCACGACCGCATCCGCGAGGCGGTTCTGCGTAGCCTGAATGATGAGCAGCGACGCGGTCTGCAATTGACGATCGCGCGACGGCTCGCCGCGATTCCGGAGATGTTTGCCGTCGCGGCTGAGCAATACCTGCCGGTCATCGACGCGGTCGACGAGCCGACGGAACGGTCACACGTCGTCGGACTGCTGCGTCACGCCGCCGACCAGGCCTCCGTGATCGGCGATTATGCCCTGATGGGCACGCTGCTGGCCGCGGCGCTGAGCCGCGTCGACCCGTCGGAGACCGACACCCTCCTCGAGCTGCGTACGGCCCGCCACGCCGCGCTGTATGCCATGGGGCGCCTGGACGAGGCGGACGAGGAATACCGCGCGATCGAGGCGGTATGCCGCGACCCGGTCGACCTGGCGAAGGCAGCGGCGGTACAGGTGCGCAGCCTGACCCATGCGAGACGGTTGCCGGAGGCGATCGCGCTCGGCCTGGACGTGCTTGCGCAACTGGGCATCGCCGTCCCCACTACGGACGGGATGCTCGCCGAGCTGGACCAGCGGTTCGAGAACCTGTTGCGGTGGCTTGACGCCACCGAACCCGACGATGACTTGGCTCGCCCCGAACTCACCGATCCCACGATGCTGGCCGGCTCGCGGGTGATCGATGCGATCCAACCGGCGGCCTACTTTGGGCAGGAGCCCATACTGATGGCCTGGCTGAGCCTGCAGGCGCTGCGGATTTGGCGTGAGCACGGCCCCGCCCGTCCTCTGGTCGGCGCGGCCACCGGCATCCCGGTGGCCGCTGTCGCATTGGGTAACAACTACGCCCTCCCGTATCGGGCGCTACGACGGCTGTTGGCGCTGAGTGAGGCCCGAGGTTACGAACCCGAATCGTCAACGCCACGTTTCCTTTTAGCGCTGCTGGGGTGGTGGTTCGAGCCGCTCGAAGACAGCGTCGACGAAGCTCGGCAAGCCAGGGAAGGGTTTATCGGCGGGGGCGACCTCGGCCAGGCGGCATACACCTTTGCCGCGACTGTGCGGGCTCTGCTCGAGTGCGCGCCGTCATTGGACGTCTGCGTCGCCGAGCTCGACGCGGGTCTGGCCTTTGTGCGACGCATCGGCAGCGTAAACATGGTCGAGGTACTTGAGACCTACCAATGGGTGATCGATGCGCTGCGCGGCGAACGCCCCACCACAACGGGCGCGCCGATATCCATCGCCGGGTACAGCGACACCCCGGCAACCCGTCTTCTTGCGTACAGCCTTCAAGCGATGGCCGCCGCCATCTTCGGCGATCAGGCCTCTCTTGAGCGCCACACCGCAGAAGCCGTGCCCTTGGTGTCGGCCTCGCCCACTGAATACCCCGGCGCAGTGGCCCGCGCGCTGAGAGGACTGGCCTTGGCGGGACAGATCCGCGCCACGGACGGTGCCGCGCGAGACACTTTGCTGAGCGAACTTGACGAGGTGACGCGGTGGCTGGCCGACCGGGCCGCCGATGCGCCGCAGAATTTCTTGCACCTGTTGCGATTGCTGGAGGCCGAGCGGGCATGGGCGGTCGGCGACTTCCAAGGGTGTGTCCGCGGTTTCGACGCGGCTCTACACGGCGCCGGCCAATCGCCCACGCCCGTGGCACCGGGCCTTGATCACCGAACGCGCGGCCCGCTTCTATTTGGCCCACGGCATCGACCACAACGGATACGACCTGCTGACCCAGACGCGGCAGCAGTATGCCGCCTGGGGCGCGACGGCCAAAGTCGCCCAGCTGGACTGGGCCTACCCGAGCCTGCCGCCACATTCGGACACGGCGGCCGCGCAGCGCAACGACCGGTCTCCTGATGATTCGCTTGGCAGTGGCAGTGGCAGTGTCAGCACCGGAACCATCGATCTGATGGGCATCCTGTCGACGTCACAGGCGCTGAGCTCGGAAACCAGTATCGCCGGATTGCACGCCCGAGTGGCGCAGGTACTCGGCGCCATGACGGGCGCCACCGATGTAGCTCTGCTGGTGTGGAGCGACGAACACCGCCACTGGCTACTCCCAGCGACAGACCGCGTCGGTGGCGCGTCGACGAGCGACACACGTCCGATGTCGGTGCTGCGCTACTTGGAACGGACGCGCGAGCCACTGGTCGTGGCCGACGCCACCCTTGATGATCGCTTCGCTCGCGACCCCTACTTCGCCGATGCTGACTGCTGCTCGCTGCTGGCTGTCCCGATCTTCAGCCGAGGGACGCTGCGGGCAATGTTGTTGTTGGAGAACCGGCTGATGCGGGGGGCTTTTACCGCCGAACGGCTGTCTGCTGTGAACCTGATTGCCGGTCAGCTGGCCGTCTCGCTGGACAACGCGGCGCTGTATTCGGAGCTTGCCGCGTCGCGCGCGCGCGTCGTGGCCGCCGGCGATCAGACCCGCCGTCAGATCGAACGCGACCTGCACGACGGCGCCCAGCAGCGGCTGGTGTCGCTGGCGCTGGAGCTTCAGATGGCACACGCGGAGGTGTCGCCGGAGGCGGGTGAGCTTCGGATGCGACTCGATCGCGCCGTCGAGCAGGCCAGCGCCGCACTGGAGGAGCTGCGTGATCTGTCGCGCGGCATTCATCCGGCGATCCTGACCGAGGGCGGGCTGGGCCCGGCGTTGCGGGCGGTGGCCCGCCGTTCGCCGATTCCCGTTCAGCTCGACCTGCGCGTGCAGGAACGGCTGCCCGATCAGGTCGAGGTCAGCGCCTACTACATCGTCGCCGAGGCATTGACCAACGCGGCCAAGCATTCCCAGGCCTCGGCCCTCACCGTGAGCGTTGAACCAGACCAACCCCGCGGCAGTTTGCGTATCGAGGTCGCCGACGACGGCGTCGGAGGCGCCGACTTCACCGGCGGCACCGGGCTGGTCGGCCTCAAGGACCGTGCCGAGGCGCTCGGCGGCCACATCGATCTGCACAGCCCCCGAGGAACCGGAACCACCCTGCGCGTCCAGCTCCCACTCAACCGGGCCAACAACCAAGCTTGACGGCGCGGGCTCGATGGCGCTCGACGCACACCCTGAGTCTTGCCGCGACTACTGCCGACCCTGATCGCTGTCGAGGACAACGTTGGTACTTCTGTGATTACCCGCTGTGTCAGTGAACACCAGCGTTGCGGAGGCGCCTGGTGCTCTGGATTGCACCGAGACGACCAGCGCGCTACCGCTTGCGATGATTTGGTCATCTATTTTGGTCACCAGTACGCCGGGAGTGAGTCCAGCAGCCGCGGCCGGGCTACCGGCTGTCACGTCAACAATCCGGGCGCCCCGAACAGACAGGTCGTTGCTCACCTGCGCGCCCAGCCAGGCATGCGATGCGCGGCCGGTGGCGAGGAGTTCGGCGGCGATGCGGATGGCGTGATCGACGGGAATGGCAAAGCCCACGCCGATCGACCCGTGCTGCGTGGTGCCCGAGCTTTCAGCACCGCCAACGACCGCCCCGGCCGCGTTGATGCCGATGAGCCGACCGTTCGCGTCAACCAGTGCGCCGCCGGAATTACCCGGATTGAGGGCGGCGTTGGTTTGGATGGCGTTGAATCCCACCAAGGCGTTGTCGGGGGACTGTATGCGCGGGCATACCGGACGGTTCAGGGCGCTGATGACGCCGTCGGTGACGGTGCCCTCCAGACCCAGTGGAGATCCCACCGCCACTACTGGTTGGCCTATGCGTAGGTTCGCCGAGAAACCGATCGGGAGTGGGGTAAGACCGGACAGATTGCGAGCCCGAACAACGGCGACGTCGCTTTGGGGATCGGCAGCGATCACGTCGAATGCGGCAGTGCGACCGTCGTTCAGGATGACCAGGGTGCGCGCTGACGCGCGCGGCCCATTACCCACGACATGGGTGTTGGTCAGGATCACCCCATCGGGAGTGAGGATGATGCCAGAACCCAGTGCGGACTGTTCGCCGTCATAGATCTGCAACGTGACGATGCTGGGCAACACCTTCGCGGCGATCCGCTCGACCGAGTAACCGGACACGTCATCCGTCGGCTGCGTTTGGGCAGAGCTGGATGCGAACGACGGTCGGTCGACATCGCCCGCGTGGACGATCAAAACGAAGGCGATACCGGTCACCGCCGCTACCCCCGCGAATCCCAAACTGCGGAGAATCATCGAAGCAGCCCGACTGAAGACTCGCCGGGCCTGTGGCCGTGCATCGGCGCGGTGTCGGCCGGCCTGTTTGGTCGGGGACATCGGCATTACGCGACAGCCGCCGCCGGTTGTGGAGCACGGCGACGACTGGCACTGTAGTGGTCACTTGACATCGGCTCTATCCTCACTTTCGCTGCTCTCGGTCTTTCCGCGGGGATATGATTCACACGTCGAATACCTTGGAGCTCAAAGAGATTGACATGCTAAGCATGCCGTCTTCGCACCGGCCCTGTCGCTACTGGCAACCCCAATCAAGCCACCCCGCTAGCGGGCATCGCACGTGATCGGCACCGCATTCTGACAAACCAGCGGAAATAGATTGGGGCAGAGTTATTTACGAGGAGCTATGTTCTTATGTTGACTGGGGAGTACCAGGGTATCGATCCGCAGTTCACCCACGACCTCAAAGGGTCTTTAAGATGAGCTAGCCGGCGCAAATGGTTCGCTCACCCTGACATCGCCATCTGCGCAAAAGCGCGTTTCACCGACGGAAGTGCACTCAGCGACTGCTGGTGGCGCGACGGTTAGTCCAAGAACCGCCGAGGTTGTCACGAATGCCGACGTGAAATATCGCCTTAGCTTCATCGGTTTCCTTCATCAACTCGTGGTGGTGACGAGTTGCCGCACCACGAGTAGTCGGCATTACCACCATCTTCCAGATTCCGCTTCTACTGCAGGCCCTTTCATCGCGGCTAGCTCCCATTCGGGTGTCCGGCTAGCGGTAAGGCAACCCGGCGCTAGGGCACAGTCGCCGGCGGAGGCGGAAAGGTCACGCGATCCGCGCTGCCGTGTAGTCAGGTGTTTGAAGTACTGCCCGCGTCGGGCTTATCAAGTTTCCTTCGCCCGAGTCCGCACAAGCGCTGTCGATATAACGGTCAGCGTGCCACTCAAATAGTCTGTGACATACATCAATTTGCCATCAGCGCTGAGCGCCAGTGCTTCTGGATGACCATTGAGCTGAAAGCTGCCGACGACTGAGTTGTCGGCCGTGTTGATCGCCCGAATGGATCGCTGCGCGAAATCGATTGTATACAGATGCTTTCCGTCGGCACTGAAGCGCGTCGACCGCGGTAAAGCACCTACAGAGGCAACCTTGGTCACAGCGGCGGCAGAGTCGACGACGACGAGCGAGTGCAGATTGGTAACGTATGCGTAGGTCCCGTCCGGGCTTACGGCCACGTCGATTGGAGCATCGCGGAGAACCCGTCGGGTCACGGCGCGTGTTTCAAGATCAATTATCGAGATCGAATTCTTGTGGTAGTGGGTCGCATACAGGAGGGTGCCATCGCGGCTCACCGTCACGGTATCCGGTGCCACCTCCAAGTCAATCGACTCTACGACCTTGTTGGTTGCCGTATCGATCACCGAGATCGAGCCACGCCAATCTAGATAGGAAGAGCTCTTTCGAGAGGAGACATACAACCGACTACCGTCGGCACTCGCACCAAGGCCGGTGGCGTGGTTGTTGAACGGTACGACAGCAACCGTTGCGCCGGCGGTGTTGACGACTGAGATCCAACTGCGTCGGGTACCTCCGACGATCCCACAATGTGCGAAATAGATGAAATCCCCGTCCGGGCTGACGAGTTCAGCGATGCTGCGGCTCAGGGAAAAGGTCTTCACCGTGTTATCCGCAGTGCGGATGGTCGACGTCGAACCGTCGTAGCCGGTGACGTAGATACGGGTGCCGTCGGCGCTTACAATCATGCGCTTCGGGTGCGGACCGGTGGGACAGGTGGCGACTATGCGATGCGACTGGCTGATCACCTTGATCGAATCAGCCGCCATGACGTATACGTGATTCCCGTCGGGGTTTGTCGCCACTTCGCCCACACGGCCGCCAAGCGAAATCGTAGCAACTACGGCGTCGGGGTCAATGGGCAAATGGCTCATCGGTTCTCCCTTCGGGCTCGGACCGGGTTCGGCGCGATCGTTATCGATTCACCACAGTTACGCGTCTCCGCGACAGGATCACCAGGTCACGAGCACCGTTGTCTCGAGCAACCGTGATGGCATCGCGGTGAAGCGCTGTCACCTGCCCCCAGAAGCCGACTGGACTAGCGTCGGAGACGTGGACGCGCAAGCCGTGAGTCAGCTGGAAAGGCGTCCTTGACCCCGTGCCGATCAGATGATGCGAATTCATGGTCTTAAGCATCGTGTCCGGTGCCTGAAATTTCGTCAGCGCTGACGCCAATCACCACCCCAGGACAACCGCAACATCGCCATACCGGCTAACGGGGATCAGCTTGATCGCAGGGCTTTCAAATGCCGATGGCGGCGCGGCGAGCGGCAACTCTGCGCGCAGGCTGGTACCGCCCCGAGCGCCGCTATTGAGGTGTCAGGGCTCCGCTAGGAGTTGTCGGGCGGCTTGGAAACCTCACGCGCTGGGCTGTTTGATCAACCGGCTCGGTTCGGGCTCCGCCCGAATCAGGCGAGCGAGATCACCGTGAGCGTGGGGGTCAAATAGTCGGCGAGGTACACAAGCTCTTCATCAGTGCTCAAGGCCAGCGCTTCCGCATCCCTACCGAGGTCGACCATGTTGATGATCGTCTTGTTGGCGGGGTCCATCACCCAGACAGAGTTACGGCCGAAATCCGCAACGTACGCTTGTTTTCCGTCGCCGCTGACATGGAGGAGGCGCGGCAGATCGCCGCTTGGTATGCATTCCGCAACATTCGTAGCGGTATCAATCAGTGCGAGTGAGTGCAGACTGGTCACGTACAGCTGGCCACCATCCGGGCTTAGCGCAACGTCGAGTGGAGCGTCGTCCAGCCGGATAAGTGTTTGGGAGTGTGAAGTAAGCTCGATCACCGAGATGGCGTTGTTGTTGTAGTGGGTGGCATACAACCTCGAACCGTCCGGGCTGGCGATTATCGTGTCCGGCGAGAACTGCATTGCTATCACGTGGATAAGGGCGAAGGTGGCTATGTCTATTACTGAAATCGACCCATGGCCATATTGGTTGGCTGACTTGGGTTTGGATGAGGCGACGTACAATCGGCCGCCGTCGGGGCTCAAGGTAAGCGCGCTGGCGTAGCTTTCGACGGGCACGGCGGTCGCCGTTGCGCCATCGTCGCTCATGACTGAGACCCAGCAGTTGCGGCCCTGGCTGTGCGCGAGGTAGACGTAGTTGTCAACTGCGCTGACTACCTCGGCCGTACTTGCGTCCCGGGGGACCGTTCTCACTGTGTAGTCCACGGTGTTGATGATCGATATCGAACCGTTGCAGCCCGTGACGTAGAGCCGCGACCCGTCGGGACTCACCATTGTGTGCTTCGGCTCGACATCGATCGGAATACTCGCGACGACGCGATGCGAGCGATCGATCACGTTGACCGACTTCGCCGTTGTCGCATATATGTGCTCTCCGTCGGGGCCTGCCATGACATGGCGTGCATGGCAGCTAAGAGGGATTGTCGCCACGACGCGTGTGCGTCTAAGGGCGTTTGCGGCGTCGACCATCCACACATGGGCGCAAGTTGGGCATTGCAGTGAAACGCGGGCGCCGTCGTTCTTGAGGAGGTATTGCCAATGGGTTTGGCAGTTGTGGTCGTTTTCGCATTGTGGGCAGTCGTGGCCGTGGTTGCAGTTGGGGCAGGGCAACCAGGCGCGTCTGCTGCTATCGGCGTCGGGGTCAATGGGCAAGTGGTTCAACGGTTGTCCCTATCGGGCTGATGGTGCGGTTGGGCTGGGGGTGTAGTCGGCGACGTTGCGCAGCACGTACCCGTGGGAGCATGCCGAGGTGGCGGCTGTCCGATAGTGGTGTCCGCCATGTGGATTGCGATCCAACGGCGCAATAGAGGTGACCCGTTCAGGTGCGGCGCGTAGCCCATGAGGTTCAGCATCGCGTTCCGTGGTTGGGATGTCGTCAACGCTAACGCCCAACCAACTCTTCCGGTCAGCTGCAATCGAGAACGCGGATATCGGCCTGCGATCTGATTCCGGGTGAATAGCTCGACGGCGGAGGCGATTGTCGGTATTGCGCTGGCCGACAAATCACGGTGCGCGACGAGCCGTCGCCATGCTTACGCACGGCGCCGGCGGTGGTCAGTGTTATGCGACTATCGGGTCGGCGGAGCTGGCCAGTAGGTCGCGCAACCGTTGCCGTCCCCGCAGCAACCGCGATCCGACGGTGCCGCCCGGGGTCTGCATGATTTTAGCGATCTCTCGACTCCGAAATCCTTCGATATCCGCGTAGTAGACCACCATCCGGAACTGCTCGGGTAGTGCTTGCATCGCGGCCTTGATCTCGTTGTTAGGCAATGATTCCAGCGCCTGCTCTTCGGCCGAGCGCAGCCCCGGGGCGGCCTGACCTACTGTGTCGCACAACTGAAGATCGGTGATCTCCGCGGTCGCATACTCCTTCGGTCGGCGCTGCTTCTTGCGGTAGCCGTTGATGTATGTGTTGACGAGGATTCGGTATAGCCACGCGTTGAGATTGGATCCCCGCCGAAACGAGTGGAACCCGGTGTAGGCCTTCATTATGGTGTCCTGGAGAAGGTCCTCCGCGTCCTCATGGTTCTTCGTCAACCGCAATGCCTGAGAATAGAACGACTCCCTAAGCGGGACGACGTCACGTTCGAACCGTGTGTGCAGATCTGCCTTGTCGCTAAGAGCTGCTCGGTCGTCGCCTGATTTCGAGGCGGTTGGCGCTAGGGCGTAATTGGTCATGACGAGGTTCCGTTTCGCAGTGCGGCTTCGACCGGAAACCGCGCATCGGCGAGGGGACCGTGAGCTGTCGAGTTGGCCGCGTGTTTGATAGCGCTTACACGAATCGGTGCGTTGCGAGTAACGATTTGCACTGCCCCAGAATGCCTTTGCGGGGTGCATTTGTCCTCGACGCTAACGCCCATCGACATTGGGCGTCAGCAACAGTGCCGAGTTGCCAGCCAGCAGGAAGGCTCGATGATCCGACGGCCAGCGTCTAGGCGGCCGGGTGCAGCCATCGCTAACCGGATCGCGCCGGCGAACTGGCGTCGCGACCGCTCACCTGCCCGAGAGTGTCGACTTCGCGTCAATCAGTGCAATCTGTAGCAGCTGGCAGCCATCTTTGGTTACCTGCTGGCTGGAAGCGTTGATGTATGTCAGCTGTGATGCAGAGCCGGGGCGAATCGACTTGAATCTTTCCAGCAGCCCCAGATAACGATCCGTGCACGACGACGTGCGGAACAGCACGCAGTGACGGGTGAATGATACGGCTAAACGTTCCAGTGCGACTCGCGCTGGCAGCCTAGGGTGCCGAGATTTTCAAGGTTTGCAGCTAGCCGGAATGAGCTTTACCCGCTCCTGAGCGAAACTGGAGGAATGGCATCTGGACCACAGGCGTTGCGTTGCGTAATCGTCGATGACAACCCCATGTTCATTGAAGTAGCCGCCAGGCTCCTGGAGCGCGGTGGAATCTCGATCATCGGGGTCGCGTCAACAATCGCGGAGGCAGTCGTGCGTGTAGAAGCTTTGCGTCCGGATTTCACGCTGGTCGACGTCGATCTTGGCGGCGAAAGCGGGTTTGATCTCGCCGAGGAGTTGCACCGCCCCAACGGCGATGGACCTCCCAAGGTCATCCTGACCTCGGCACACTCCAAACAAGACTTCGCCGACTTAATCGACGCGAGCCCCGCCGTGGGCTTCTTACCGAAAGCGGATTTGTCGCCGGATGCCATCCACGATCTTTTGGGCCGCCCCTAGGAGGTCGGGGGCAGATTGCTCAATAGACACCGCATGCTGGGAGTCAGAGTGTGCTAGCGGGCCTCGAGGAATGCGATCACCGCGCGGACCCGGCGGTGATCGTCGTCGGCTTCGGGCAGGTTGAGTTTGGTGAGGATGCTGCGCACGTGCTTCTCGACGGTGCCTTCGGTCACCCACAGTTGTCGTCCGATGCCCGCGTTGGAGCGTCCCTCCGCCATCAACGCCAGTACCTCGCGTTCGCGAGCGCTCAGCGCGGCCAGCGGATCGTGACGGCGCGAAGCAGACACCAACTCGTTGACGATTGCGGGGTCGACGACGGAGCCACCTCGTGCGATGCGCTCGAGGTTGTCGATGAAGTCGGCCACGTCGGTGACACGGCTCTTGAGCAGGTAGCCGACCTTGTGGCCGCTTGCCAAGAGTTCCATCGCGTGCTCCACTTCGACGTGCGCCGATAGCACCAAGATCCCGGTGTCGGGCCACTCGGCGCGGATCTGACGCGCGGCGTCAAGCCCCTCGGTGGTATTGGTCGGTGGCATCCGAATGTCGACGACCACCAATTCAGGCGACTTGTCGCGGACCACCCCCAGCAGATCTCGAGCGTCGCCGACCTGGCCCACGACGTCGAACCCCGATCGCTCGAGCAGACTCGCCAGTCCTTCGCGTAACAGGGTGTCGTCGTCGGCAACCACGACCCGCAACCGCGTCGCCACGGCGCCGCTCTCCATCGCGCTGGGGTCAGTGCTTGTTGGGCTCATTCTGTAACCATCTCAGCACGGGAGACGCTGCGGAAGTGTCAATCCGTCGAATTGCAGGTGGCTGGGATGCGTCTCTGAAGCTGGCGGGTAGCGCCAGCAGCGAGCATACACCGCCCGACGCACAATCCGGCCCAGCATGGCGGCCAGCGGCACAATTCAGCCCGGCCGCGGATGCGCGTCGCCGAGGGCTACACCGCGATGCACGAGCGCCGCGCCATCAACGTTCTGCTGCGTCTTTGAGCGGTTGTCCTGGGCTGCCTGGAGATTCACTTTCCGGATTCCGAGCCCGGAATCGTCATGATCGGCGAAGTCGGCTCCGGACTCGAAATCATCGCCGGTACGAGTGACAACCACACGTGACCTCTCGCCGTCGACGACTGCCGCCGAGCCGGATCCGCGCACACCGGGACATTGCGAGGACTGCATCCAGGACGGCAAGGACGCTTGGGCGCACTTGCGCATGTGTCTGACCTGTGGGCATGTCGGATACTGCGATTCCAGCCCACACCAGCACGCAAGCGAGTATTTCCAGCGGACCGGTCATCCGGTGATCCGGTCCGTCAGCCTGGCGAGAACTGGCGGTGGTGCTACATCGACGCCCGCCCACGCTGACATCTGGCAGTCTGGACCCCGCAATGAGTGAAACGACCGACGAAGCCCAGATCCACGCCGACGAGCCCCAGCCGGGGCCTGAACCCAATCCCGAAGCCGAACCCAGCCCTGAATCCGCCGCCACGGCAGAACCGCCCAGCCCCGCGGGTAACACGGTGATGCTGCTCGGTTCCGGCGAATTGAGCCGAGAGTTGACACTGGCGTTCCAGCGCCTGGGAGCCTGCGTCATCGCGGTGGATCGCTACGCTGACGCGCCTGCGCACGGCGTGGCCGATCGGTCCGCCGTGGTCAAGCTGAACGACCCCGAGGCGCTGACCGCCGTGATCGAGAAGGAGCATCCGCGGTACGTGGTGGCCGAGGCGAACCTCATCGCCGCGGACGCGCTGATCGCAGTTGCCGAGCGCGGCGATGTCGAGGTGTTTCCGACCCCGCGTAGCACGCGGCTGTCGCTCGACCGAGAGGGCCTGCGGCGTATCGCCGCCGATGAGCTCGGCCTGCCCACCGCACCGTTCTGGTTCGCCGGCTCTGCTGAGGAACTGACCGCCGTCGCGCAGCATGCCGGCTTCCCATTGGTGGTCAAGCCGATCGCGGCGGCACCGGGTGAGGGTGAGTCGGTGCTGGTGCGACCAGAAGACGTGGAGCCGGCCTGGCACCGCGCCGTCGCCGCCGGCCGAATTCCGCACAACCGGGTGATGGCCGAGGCAGTCGTCGAGGTCGACTTCGAGGTGACGCTGCTGACCATCCGCTCCATCGGACCGACCGGGCCGACGGTTCACTTCTGCGAGCCGATTGGCCATCGTCAGCTGGGCGGCGACGTGCTCGAGTCCTGGCAGCCCCAGCAGTTGTCACCAGCCGCGCTGGATGCCGCGAAGTCCATCGGCGCGAGGATCGTCAACTCGCTGGGTGGGCGCGGCGTGTTCGGCGTCGAAGTGCTGGTGCGCGGTGACGAGGTCTACTTCGACAACGTGCGGCCACGGCCGTACGACAGCGGTCTCGTGACGCTGCGCTCGCAACGACTTTCGCAGTTCGAACTGCACGCACGCGCGATCCTCGGACTGTCGGTGGACACCATCATGGTCTCGCCGGCCGCCGCGGAGGTCAGCTACGCCGGGGCCGACGCGACCGAGAGCGGCGGCGCCGACCGCAACGTCGCGCTCGCTGAGGCGCTCGCCGTCGCGGAAAGCGACGTCCGCCTGTTCGGCCGGCCGGACGAGACCGAGGGGCGCCGCAGGCTCGGGGTAGCGCTCGCGACGGCCCCCGACCCGATCATCGCGAGGGACCGGGCCCGCCGCGTTTCCGCAGCGCTGCGCAAACTCTGGTAGCCGGTGACCGATCCCGAGTCCGATCCCACACCTGCTGACCGGCCGACCGCGACGCCGTTCCTGGCCGCTCTGGCAATCATTGTGATAGTGGTGATCGCAATCGGTTTGGTGAATCTGTTCGGCGATGACGAGCTGACACCCGAGCAGCAGGTCGTGCGGGCAGCGGTGGCGCAGAACGATGCGCTGCAGAAGGAGAACTACGCCGACTTCCGGAACAACACGTGCCGGACGGAGCAGGGGACCGAGGCCGAAGTGATTGCCGGTCAACGTGATTCGGTCGCCCAGCGCGGTCGGCGACTCATCGACGACGTCACTAATGTGGTGGTCGACGGCGATCGCGCCACGGCCAAGGTGACCTACCAATTCGACAAGGCGCCGGACGTCAAAACAGATGTCGAAACGGCGTTTGTGCGCGAGGACGGGGCATGGAAGGTCTGCGCGATCGGCCCCAGCTGATTGTGGGAGACTCACGATCGTGAGTTACGCGGGAGACATCACGCCTGAGGAGGCCTGGAAGCTGCTGGTCGATGACCCCGAAGCCGTGCTGGTCGACTGTCGTACCGACGCCGAGTGGCGGTTCGTCGGGGTGGCCGATCTGTCGAGCCTCGATCGTGAGGTCGTCTACGTCGAATGGAACAGCTCAGACGGCAAGCACAACGACGATTTCGTCGACGATCTCAAGGCAGCCGGCGTCACGCCCGGTGACCGGCCGGTGGTGTTCCTGTGCCGCTCCGGCAACCGTTCTATCGGCGCCGCCGAGGCGGCGACCGAGGCGGGGATCGCTCCCTCCTACAACGTGCTGGACGGCTTCGAAGGTCAGCTCGACGAGCACGGGCACCGTGGTGGCACCGGCTGGAAAGCCGTCGGCCTGCCGTGGAGGCAAGGATGAGTCCCGAGGTTCCATCCGTGCGCAAGCCCGCCGAACTGCCCGAGGGCGTGAGCCAGGCGACCATCGGCGTGCGCGGGGGCCTGTTGCGGTCCGGTTTCGAGGAGACGGCGGAGGCGATGTACCTCACGTCGGGGTACGTCTACTCCTCGGCAGCCGAGGCGGAGAAGGCGTTCACGGGTGACATCGACCGCTATGTCTACTCGCGCTACGGCAACCCCACCATTTCGATGTTCGAGGAGCGGCTCCGGCTGATCGAGGGTGCGCCCGCATGCTTTGCGACGGCGACTGGCATGGCGGCGGTGTTCACGTCGTTGGGCGCGCTGCTGGCCACGGGCGACCGATTGGTTGCAGCCCGCAGCTTGTTCGGGTCGTGCTTCGTGGTGTGTAGCGAGATCCTGCCGCGCTGGGGTGTGGAGACGGTGTTCGTCGACGGCGACGATCTGTCGCAGTGGGAGGAGGCGTTGTCGGTACCCACTCAGGCGGTGTTCTTCGAGACGCCGTCCAATCCGATGCAGCAGTTGGTGGATATCGCCGCGGTGTGCGAGATGTCCCACGCCGCCGGAGCAAAAGTGGTACTGGACAACGTATTTGCCACACCTATCCTGCAGCAGGGCATGCCGCTGGGGGCTGATGTCGTGGTGTATTCGGGCACCAAGCACATCGATGGCCAGGGGCGCGTGCTCGGTGGTGCGATCCTCGGTGACAAGCAGTACATCGACGAGCCGGTGCAGAAGCTGATGCGGCACACCGGCCCTGCGCTGAGTCCGTTCAATGCGTGGACGCTGCTGAAGGGTCTGGAGACGCTCGCGGTGCGCGTGGAGCACCAGAACGCGTCGGCGCACCGCGTCGCAGAGTTCCTCGAGAGCCATCCCGCGGTGAGCTGGGTGCGCTATCCGTTCCTGGAGTCGCATCCGCAGTACGACCTGGCGAAGCGCCAGATGACAGGCGGCGGAACGGTTGTCACGTTCGAACTCTCCGGTGGCAGCAAGGAACGCGCGTTCGAGGTGCTCGACAAGCTGCGCATCGTCGACATCTCCAACAACCTCGGTGATTCGAAGTCGTTGATCACCCATCCGGCCACGACCACGCATCGGGCGATGGGGCCGGAGGGCCGCGCCGCGATCGGCCTGGGCGACGGGGTGGTGCGAATCTCGGTGGGGCTGGAGGGAACCGAGGATCTCATCGGCGATCTCGACCAGGCGCTGGGCTAGGTGTCTCGCAAGTCCCAGGCGAAGCAGGCTCGCCGCAAGAAGCGGCAGGCGGCCCAGAATGCGTTCTGGATACCCGAACCCGTTCACCAGCGGCTGACGGAAGAACTCGAAATCGCTACTGCGCTCGAGGAGTTCGACGCCCAGCTCACCGAACGCGGCTGGAGGTTCAGCGACGACCCAGACGACGAACACGGAGCGATCTGGTTCTGGCCGCCGTCATACATCGACGATGTCGACCCCGATGAAGTCGTGAATGCCACGGTTGTGGTGCTGGTGCCGGATGACGGCGGCGAGATCGCTCATGTGATCTTCGCGGGTGATCAAGAGAACTACGAGTTCGAGCTCGACGAGTTGTTCGACCACCTGGACGCGATCGAGGCGTACCGGCTCGGTGACCCGCCGCCGAATTTCGACTAGCTAGGTCTTCTCGGGGCCCTCGACAACGCCTTGAGCGGCCTGCGCGCGCTGTTCGTAGTTCTGCCGCGCCTTCGCGTCGAAGGTGAGGAATACCGTGTCGTTGCCCATCTTGTGCGAGAGCCAGCGACGGGCCTTCGCCGACAGCGTCGGCGTGACGGCACTGACGAATCGTCCCCACGACGGAACCGACGCCAGCGTGATCGGCTTGTCGAGCACCTTGACCACTGCCGCCGCGATGTCCTCGGGCTCGACGGGCTTCTGCGCGGCTGATGGGTGGGTTCCGGCGATCAGCTCGGTGTTGGTGAATGTCGGCATCACACAGCTGACCTCGACGCCCTGCGGCGCGAACTCGTCGGCCAGGCCGGTGGACAGGCCGACGACGGCGAACTTTGTTCCGGCGTACACCACCTGCCCGGGCACCGCCAGCATGCCGGCCAGCGACGCGATGTTGACGATGTGTCCGCTGCGGCGAGCTGTCATCTCCGGCAGCACAAGCTGGCATCCGGTGAGGACGCCGTAGAAATTCACCTCGATAGCCGAGCGGATCGCTTGCTCGGACTGCTCCAGGAACGGGCCGACGGGCATTACGCCTGCGTTGTTGATCAGCACGTCGACGTGGCCGCCGCCATCAGTGCGGGCCTTGTCGAGGAACGTCGCGAAGGATTCACGGTTGGTGACATCCAGTGGATAGCCGGAGACCTGGCCGAGCTTCGTGAGCTGTACGACCGCCGATTCCTGAAGTGCCACGTCACGGTCACCGATGACCACCCGCGCACCGCGGGCCAGCAGCGCCTTGGTGGTGGCGTACCCGATGCCGCGGGCGGCGCCGGTGATGGCGATGGTCTTGCCCCGGATGTTGTCCATGCGGCGAAACTTTACATGTGTCAAGTTTAGGTGTGAAGCGGCTTTGGGTCGGTTATCCCCAATTGGCCGATGTCGGGGTCGCTGGTCTGGGTCGGGGTGAACTGCCACGGCTCGGGGCCGAATGCCGTCAGCGTCCAGTCCTAGCCGCTCGGCGAGCAATAGGATCGCCTCCAGCAAATTAAATGTAGGGAAACACCTGATTCCTTCGCCCGTGTAGGTCCTTATCTTTGATGGCAAGTGAATCCCAGGCGGGGGCCGGGGTCGCCTCATCTTCAAGATCAAATCCTAGGGAAACAAACATGATTCGAACCTTTGTCGTGTCCGCGTTCGTGATGGCAGCAGCGGCTATCGGTGCAGCGCCGGTCGCCGCGGGCGGGACACTTGCCACAACGAATACCGGAATCGACGCACTCGCCCCGAACCAAGTGTCGCCGAGCAAACCCGTGATCGGCGTCAAATTTGACCTCAGCGAGCAACCACTCACTCCGGTGAGTCAACAGAATGCTGTGCGCGCCGCAGAGCAGTATCTCGATTACACCGGGTTCTCTCGTGAGGGGCTCATCCAGCAACTGGAGTTTGACGACTTCTCGACCGCAGACGCTACGTTTGCTGTCGACTACATCACCGTGGACTGGAATGAGCAGGCAGCGAAGGTCGCCGAGCAATATCTCGACTACACATCCTTCTCCCGTGGCGGACTCATCCAGCAACTCGAGTTTGACGGATTCACCTCAGCGCAGGCGGCATATGGAGTAGCCACCACCGGGCTGTAGTCCGAACCGTCAGGACGTGTTAACCGCGCCGGCATGACCGGAGCCTCTGATGCATCCCGGTCGTGACGGTGTCGCTATACGGCATTTTCGTCCAAATTTTGTCACCGAAAGGGGTTGCTGTGAAGAACAAGTTCGCAGCGTTGATCGGCGCAGGCGTCCTCGGCTTGGGTAGTGCCGCCGTTGGGCTTGCATCACCGGCTCTGGCTGAGTCATGGACGATGCCCAACTTGATCGGGACCGATCTGCAAGGCGCTCAGGATGCGATCCAGTCCACATCCAACGGCGCCGTCTTTTTCAGCAGTTCAACCGACCTCACGGGGAAAGGTCGAATGCAGATTGATGACCGCAACTGGACGGTATGCAGTTCGACTCCGGCCCCTGGCGCGAGTTTCACGACAACCACTGAGATCGACTTTGGCGTCGTGAAGGATTCTGAGTCCTGCCCCTAGGTTCACTTGGCCGGGAACAGCGACTTTATTTGTCCCACAGCCGGTTTCATCGACCGGCGGTTGATTGGCTAGAGCGGGGACGTGATCTCGTGAGCGGGAGCGTCCGAGAGCCCCGCCAGGCGCAGCCTGGTCCTGCTCGCCAATTCGGTTGGTTGGGGTCGCTTACTACCTGTTCGCCACGGGTCCCGGGGACCAGTGTGCGAACTGCCAAGCTCACAGCGACTGTGTCGCTCATCTACTACATGACCGCCCAACACGCGCGACTAAGTCGCTGCGAGCTTGGCAGCTCAGCACATTAACCTGCGGAGAGCTCTCCAGAATCGCCCCAGCCCTTGTCAGTTCGGCGTCATTGCTGCACACAAAGCGGCGGTACGAGATCGCTCGCTACGTTGGTAGTCCCCAGTCAGGGAGCAGTCGCTACGCAGAGAATCCGCTGGCGGGCAACCTCGTTCTCGGGGGCACCGCAACTCTGATCCTGTTCGGAGTGAATTGCGGGCCCTTGCCGACAACAAGCTTGACCGCACGACACAGCAACGTCGAGGTCGTCGTCCCTCGAGTCCGCGCCGGCAAAGATCAACGCCAACAAAGTGATTCGGACCCACCGCTTTAGGCAGAGGACGTCGGCTCGAATTCACGCCATTGCTTGAGTACCCGTTTTGCGATTCGCAGCGTCAATGCCGGTGAGAGCCGCTCCAGATACCAGAACACCTTCCACCACGCCGGCACCACGATGATCGCGTCGCCGCGCAGTACGGCGCGAATGGCGCGCTCGGCGAACTTCTCGGGTGCCATCGGCCGCAGCTGTTCCCACGACTTCAGGATGTCCTCGTTGCTGGCGTGCACGTTGAGTCGTCCGTACTCGCCCCCTGTCAGGATCGGGGTCCTGATCACCCCCGGACAAAGCACCGAGGCCTGCACGCCGTAGTGCTCGGCCTCGACCCGCAACGTTTTCGTCAGTGCGACGACGGCATGTTTGGTGGCGGCGTAGCTCGCCTGGCTGCCATTCGTCATCAGGCCGGCCATGGAGGCCGTGTTCACAATGTGGCCGTAGCGCTGTCGGATCATGATCGGGTATGCGGCCTGAATGCCGTGCACGACACCGCGCAGGTTCACGTCGAAGACGTCGTTCCAGTCGTCGAGCGTGTACGAGGCGATCTCACCGCCCACCCCGATACCGGCATTGTTGAACACATAGTCGACTCGGCCCGACGTCTCCACAGCGACGGCAACGGCGCGCTCAAACGATGGGTAGTCGCGCACATCGAGCTCGATCGCGTGTGCCCTGGCGCCGCCGTCCTCAAGGCGTCGCGCCAGCTCCCGTGCTGCGTCGATCTGGCGGTCGGCGATCCAGACCTCCGCGCCCCGTTTGGCGAGTTCGGCCGTCAACGCGGCACCGATGCCGGACGCGCCGCCGGTGACGAATGCGACCTCTCCCGACACGCTAGATGCCATGGCGAAAGATTAGGCGCTCGCCGCAGCGACATGCGCCTAATTTCGATCAGCATGAGCGAATAGGCGGCTCCGGAATGCAGGCACGCGGGGTGCGTTGGAGAGTTAAGTGATGACCGTGCCCGCACTCACCGAGCTCCGCTTCGTCGCGGTCGGCCAGGATGACCCGCTGGCCGCACCACTGCTGGCCGAGCTGGCCGTCGAGTACGCCAATCGGTACGGCAGCACCGAGCAGCGGGTCATGAAATGGCTACTGGATGAGTATCCCGCCGAAGACTTCACGCCACCGGACGGCGCTCTGCTGATCGGACTCCTCGACGGTCTGCCCGTCACAGGCGGTGCCTTCAGACGATTCGACGACACCAGGGCCGAGCTCAAGCGGGTATGGACCGACAGCAGTCACCGGCAGCGGGGCTACGCGAAGGCCGTCGTGGCGGAACTCGAGCGCGAGATCGCTGCACGGGGTTATCGCCGCGTCTACCTCACGACCGGGGACCGCCAGCCCGAGGCCGAAGCGCTCTACCTGTCGTCGGGCTACACGCGGCTCCCCGCGCCGCTCCCCACCGCCGGCGAGGCCTATCCGATCGCGTTCGAGAAGACACTGCGATGACCGGGCACTCGCACCTGGGCGTCGCGCTGGACGGCTTCGGCTGGCACCCGGAGGCGTGGCGCCACACGCCGGACGGCGAACAGGTCACCAGCGGCCGTTACTGGTCTCACCTGGCCGCCACCGCCGAGCGTGGACTACTGGACTTCGTGACCTTCGACGACTCGCTCACGCCGCAGCGGCGACGCCGCGCCGAGATCGAACCCCGTTGGCTGGCATCCAGACCCGACGCCGTTCTCATCGCGTCCAGGGTGGCGCCGGTGACCAGCCACATCGGACTCATCCCGGTGGCGACTGTCACCCACACTGAACCGTTCCACGTATCCAAAGCGATTGCCACGCTTGACTTCGTCTCTCACGGCCGCGCGGGCTGGCAGGTAAGGGTCAGCGGCACCTCGCACGAAGCCGAGCTGTTCGGTCGCCGCGACGTCAGCGCTGTCGACCTGGTCGACGAGGCCTCCGATGCCGTCGAGGTCGCCCGCCGTTTGTGGGACAGCTGGGAGGACGACGCAGTCATCCGCGATGTCGACAGCGGACGATTCATCGACCGGGACAAGCTGCACTACATCGACTTCGTCGGCAGATACTTCTCGGTCAAGGGCCCGTCGATCACCCCGCGCCCGCCACAGGGTCAGCCGGTGGTGGCTGCCTTGGCGCATGCGCAGCCGGCCTACGAATTCGCCGCGCGCAGTGCGGATTTGGTCTTCATCACGCCCAAGGACGACAGCTCGCTTCGGTCCATCCTCGATGAGGTCACCCGCGCAGGCGGCAGCGAACTCAAAATCTATGCCGACGTGTTCGTCTCCTTTTCCGGCATCATCGACCCCCGTTCTGACGCGCTGATCTTCGACGGCACACCCACCGAACTGGTGGAGTTGATCGTTCGATGGCAGCAGTCTGGCGTCGACGGCATCCGGTTGCGACCCTCCGTCAATGCCATCGACCTGCCCGTCATCGTCGACGAGGTGGTGCCGGTTCTGCAGCGGGCGGACCGGTTCCGTACGGCGTACGACGATGGTGAGAACTTGCGCCGACGCCTCGGCATACCGGTCGCCGAGAACCGGTATGCGACGGTGGAACGGTCATGACGGTCCCGCTGTCGATACTCGACTTGGCGCCGATCAGCGAAGGCACCGATGCCGCAACGGCATTGCGCAACTCCGTAGACCTCGCCCAGCACGCCGAGCAGTGGGGCTACCAGCGCTACTGGGTCGCCGAGCATCACTTCGTCGCGGTCGCATCCGCACGGCCCGCGGTTCTCATCGGCCAGATCGCCGCTGCCACCAACACAATCCGGGTCGGTGCCGCCGCAGTGCAACTCGGCCAGACCACCGCCGTCGCGGTCGTCGAGAGCTTCGGCATCCTCGATGCATTCCACCCCGGTCGTATCGATCTCGGCGTTGGTCGGTCCGGCCAGCGGCGCAGGGAGGCGATCGGGGAGACCACGTCGAAGTCGGAACCCGAGCCGGCCAAAGCATGGCGCGACGTTGGCGGTGTCGTCGTGCCACCGCCGTTCGATATCAGCGCCCTGATGCGCAACCCCCGGTTGCGCGCGAAGATGTCGGTCCTGCAGCAGCCGGAGGCCGTTGCGCCGGACTTCGCCGAACAGGTCGACGACATCCTGGCGATGATCGACGGCAGCTACCGGATTGCGTACCAGGGTGGGCACAGTCGATGCGCACGCCACTCCTGGCGAGCGGACCGCGTTGACGCCGTGGGTATTCGGCAGCAGCAAGGGCCAGAGCGCGCAGGTCGCAGGCGCCCGCGGTCTTCCCTTTGTGGCGAGCTACCACATCACCCCCGCAACGGCGCTGGAGGCGATCGACGTCTACCGCGCAGCGTTTCAGCCGTCGGCGGCGCTGTCCGAGCCGTACGTGGTGGTATCCGCCGACGTCGTGGTCGCCGACGATACCGACACCGCGCGTCACCTGGCATCGAGCTACGGGCACTGGGTGTACTCGATCCGCGCTGGCGATGGGGCCGTCCCCTACCCGGATCCCAACAGCGTCGAACCGCTGTCCGACGATCAGCTTGAAGTTGTGAAGGATCGCACCGCAACCCAATTCGTCGGTGATCCCGACGAGGTCGCCGCGAAGCTCGAGGCCCTGCAATGCGTCACCGCGGCCGACGAGCTGGTCATCACCTCCGTCACGCACGACCATTCCGACCGGCTGCGCAGCCATGAACTGCTGGCGAAGAGGTGGGTATTATGACCAGGCGAGAGGGTAAGCACCGCAAGCAGATTCACCTGGCAGCACATTTTCCCGGCGTCAACAACACCACGGTATGGCCGAGCCCCGAATCGGGCAGCCAGATCGAGTTCGACTCGTTCGTGCATCTGGCCAAGACCGCCGAGCGAGGGCTTTTCGACTTCTTTTTCCTCGCCGAAGGCCTGCGGCTGCGGGAACACCGCGGACGCATCCATGACCTCGACGTCGTCGGCCGGCCCGACACGTTCACCGTGCTCGCCGCACTCGCCGCGGTCACCGATCGTCTCGGCCTGACCGGAACCATCAACACCACCTTCAACGAACCATTCGAAGTCGCACGGCAATTCGCCACCCTCGATCACCTGTCCGACGGCCGCGCGGGCTGGAACATGGTCACCTCGTCGGACGCGTTCACCGGAGGGAACTTCCGCCGAGGCGGGTTCCTCGACCACTCCGACCGGTACAAGCGAGCCGAAGAGTTCGTCACCGTGGCGCGCGAGTTCTGGGACAGCTGGGCACCCGACGCGGTCATCGCCGACCGCGAGAACGGAATCTACGTCGACCCCAGCCGCATTCGTGTCGTCGAGCATCGCGGGCCTCAGTTCGACGTACGCGGTGTCGCCACGCTGCCGACCGCACCGCAGGGCCATCCCGTGCTGCTGCAGGCGGGTGACTCCGCCGACGGCAGGGCATTCCTGGCCAAATACTCCGATGCGGCGTTCACGCTGCACTCGTCCTTGGAGGCGGGCCAGGCTTACTACGCCGACGTCAAGTCTCGCGCCCAGTCGTACGGGCGAGACCCCGACCGCCTCAAGGTGTTTCCGGCGGCCACGTTCGTGCTCGGCGACACCGCCGAGGAAGCCACGGACAAGGCTCGCCACATCCGGCGCCAGCAGGTGAGTCCACAGACCGCGATCGCGATGCTCGAACAGGTGTGGCAGCGCGATCTGTCCGGGTATGACCCCGACGGCCCGCTACCCGACGTCGAACCGGCCGACGATCCCTCGGTCACCAAGGGGCGGGTGCGCCACGGCGATCCCAAGGCGGTGGCCGCCGCGTGGCGTGAGCGTGCCCAGGCAGACAATCTGTCCATTCGCGAACTGGTCATCGCCGTCACCAGTCGCGAGCAATTCGTCGGCACCGCGGCGCAGATCGCCGATCAAATCGACCTGCACGTGCAGTCGGATGCCTGCGACGGATTCATCCTGGTGCCTCACCTGACGCCGCGCGGGCTGGACGAATTCGTCGACAACGTGGTGCCGTTGCTGCAGGAGCGCGGCACGTTCCGCACCGGGTATTCCGGGCATACGCTGCGGGATCATCTCCGCCTATAGGCTGGCCCGCAGGTGCCGTGGCGGCACCGGGGGTGCACATGTCTTTGTCACAGCCGGCGGTTGGGTGGTTGCTCCTCGCTGCCGCTGCGCTGACAGTGGTCATCGGCTTGGCGTCACGCGTGTTCTTCGGCCGCAGGCGCCACACCAAACCGGTTCAAGCCATGGTGCGCACCTTCCGCAGGACCGGCATCGCGCGGGTCCTGTTCGGCCGCTTCGAGAGCGACGTGCTCGACGACGACGAACTGGACAGCATGATCCTGATGCCCACCGTCGTGGTGGCCTGCGGCCTTTGTCTCACGGCGTTGTTCCTGCTCGGCTACAACACCCTTGCCTAACGGGCGGCCGCGGCTTTCTCGGAGGCCTCGCGAATCGAACCCCGCCACACCGGGCCGTGACCAGGAAGCAGTATCTCGGTGTCCAGTAGCCCGAGGGCGGCCAGGCTACGCAGGCAGCCGTCCTGGTCGTGATTGAACAACTTCGGCAGCAGCTGAGGCCCGGTATACCGTGCCAGCGGGTGGCCAGTGACCAGGGCGTCGCCGGCGACCAGCACGCCGTCCACCACGAACGAGCAGTGTCCGCTGGTGTGTCCCGGTGTCGGAATCGCGACTGGCGCGCCGGGAAGGCCGGCGGCGACGTCTTCGGTCAACGCCTGCGTGCTCGGGATGCCGTCGTGGGTCATCGCGCCCTTTCGGGTGATCGCCACGGACCACGTCAGGTAGCGCGGCTGCCAGATGTGTTTGGCGATGTCGACCGGCGACGCCTGTTCCAGGTGCTCCCGTTTCGAGTGGCCGACCTCCTCGGCGTGGCAATACACGGGTGTGCCATGGGTTTTCGCGAACCAGATGGCCGAACCGAAGTGGTCGATGTGTGCATGCGTCAACAGGATCGCGCGTAGGTCGTCGATGCCGAAGCTGAGCCGGTGCAGTGAATCCAGCACGTCTTCGCGGCTGCCGGGGTACCCGGCGTCGATCAGGATCACGCCGTCACCGTCGGTGACCAGGGTCCAGTTGACGAGGTCGGTGTAGGCGAAGTGGACGCTGTCGGTGATGGCCTCCAGGACTGCTGCCATGCCGCGAGTCTAGGCAGTGGAGTAGAAACGGATGCGTGGACTTGAAACTGGGATACAAGGCGTCGGCGGAGCAATTCGACCCGCGAGAACTCGTCGAGCTCGGCGTCGCCGCCGAAGCGCACGGCATGGACAGCGCGACCGTCAGCGACCACTTCCAGCCGTGGCGCCACGAGGGTGGCCACGCGCCGTTCTCGCTCGCCTGGATGACCGCGGTCGGTGAGCGCACCGAGCGGCTGTTCCTCGGCACCTCGGTACTGACGCCGACGTTCCGCTACAACCCGGCCGTCATCGCGCAGGCCTTCGCCACCATGGGTTGCCTGTATCCCGATCGCATCTTCCTCGGTGTCGGGACGGGTGAGGCACTCAACGAGATCGCCACCGGATACGAGGGTGACTGGCCCGAATTCAAGGAGCGCTACGCACGCCTGCGCGAGTCCATCAAACTGATGCGCGAACTGTGGCTCGGTGACAGGGTGGACTTCGAGGGCGAGTACTACCGCACCAAGGGCGCATCGATCTACGACGTTCCCGACGGCGGCATCCCCATCTACATCGCCGCGGGCGGGCCACAGGTGGCCAAGTACGCAGGCCGCGCGGGCGACGGCTTCATCTGTACGTCGGGCAAGGGCGAGGAGCTGTACAAGGACAAGCTCATCCCCGCGGTCAAAGAGGGTGCCGAAGCGGCCGACCGCAACCCCGACGACATCGATCGGATGATCGAGATCAAGATCTCCTACGACCCGGATCCGAAGCTGGCGCTGGAGAACACCCGGTTCTGGGCGCCGCTGTCGCTGACCGCCGAGCAGAAGCACAGCATCAATGACCCCATGGAGATGGAGAAGGCCGCCAACGAGCTGCCCATCGAGCAGGTCGCCAAGCGCTGGATCGTGGCGTCGGATCCCGACGAAGCGGTCGAAATGGTCGGCCAGTACGTCAAGTGGGGGCTGAATCACCTGGTGTTCCACGACCCGCGACAGGATCAGCGCCGCTTCCTGGAGCTGTTCGGCAACGACCTGGAGCCGCGGCTGCGACTCCTCGGTTGACTCGAACGCGCCGGACCGGTGCCCTAGGCTGGTCGCGTGCCCGCTGAGCCAACTTCGGGGATCTACGTCGCTTCACCAGAGGGCGACACGGGCAAGTCGACAATCGCGCTGGGCATCCTGCATCGGCTCGCCACCAACGTCGCAAAGGTCGGCGTTTTCCGTCCCATCACCCGCCTTGGCGAGGACCGCGACTACATCCTGGAGCTCCTGCTCTCGCAGGCCACCGCGGGGCTGCCCTACGAAGAGTGCGTTGGCGTCAGTTACCAGCAGCTGCACGAGGACCCCGACGCCGCCATCGGCGACATCGTCGACCGATATCACCGGGTGGCCGACCGGTGCGATGCGGTGCTGATCGTCGGCAGTGATTACACCGACGTCGCGGCACCGAGCGAGCTGTCGACGAATGCACGGATTGCGGCCAACCTCGGCGCGCCCATTGTGCTCGCGGTAAAGGCCAAGGACCGTAGCCCCGAGCAGGTTGCCCAGATCGTCGACGTGTGTCTGGCCGAGATCAGTGCCCAGCACGCACACACCGCGGCGGTGGTCGCAAACCGCTGCGACCCCGGCGGGATGGGCGCCATGGCGGCGGCGCTCGAGCCGTACGGCCCGAAGTGCTACGTGCTACCCGAGGAGCCGTTGCTGGTGGCCCCTTCGGTGGCCGAATTGCAGGCAGCCGTCGAGGGCACCCTGATCGCGGGTGATCCCCCACTGCTATCGCGCGAGGCGATGGATGTGTTGGTGGCCGGCATGACCGCCGAGCACGTGTTGGAGCGGCTGAAGGAAAGCGTTGCCGTCATCACCGCGGGAGACCGATCCGATGTCGTGCTGGCAGTCGTGAGTGCTCATGCCGCGGAGGGCTTTCCGTCGCTGTCGTGCCTCATACTCAACGGGGGCCTGGAGCTGCACCCGTCGATCGCGTCGCTGGTGTCGGGGCTGGGCCTGCGGCTGCCGATCATCACCACACGGTTCGGCACGTTCGAGACGGCCAGCCGGGTGGCCTCGGCGCGTGGCCGCGTCACCGCGACATCGCTGCGCAAGATCGACACCGCACTCGCGCTCATGGACGCGCACGTCGATACCGCGGATCTCCTGGCGCAGTTGACGATTGATATCCCATCGGTCGTTACTCCGCAGATGTTCACCTACCAGTTGCTGGACTGGGCGCGCTCGGACCGCAAGCACATCGTGCTTCCCGAGGGCGAGGACGATCGCATCCTCACCGCCGCGGGGCGGCTCCTGCAGCGTGGCGTCGCCGATCTGACGATCCTCGGCGAGGAAGCTCAGATCCGGGCTCGTGCAGCCGAACTCGGTCTCGATCTATCTGCGGCAGCGGTGCTGAACCCGAAGACCAGCGAGCTGTGTGAGAAGTTCGCCGAACAGTACGCCGAGTTGCGCAAGCACAAGGGCGTCACGGTGGAGCAGGCCCGCGAGATCATCCACGACGTGTCGTACTTCGGAACCATGCTGGTGCACAACGACATGGTGGACGGCATGGTGTCAGGCGCTCGTCACACCACCGCCCACACGGTCCGGCCCGCGTTCGAGATCATCAAGACGCTGCCCGACGTTTCCACAGTGTCGAGCATCTTCCTGATGTGCCTCGCGGACCGGGTGCTCGCCTACGGCGACTGCGCGATCGTGCCGGATCCGACGTCGGAACAACTCGCCGACATCGCCGTGTCGTCGGCACGCACAGCGGCCAGGTTCGGCATCGATCCGCGGGTGGCCATGCTGTCGTACTCGACCGGTACCAGCGGCACCGGTGCCGACGTCGACAAGGTCAGGACCGCAACAGAACTCGTGCGCCAGCGAGAGCCCGAACTGTTGGTCGACGGACCAATTCAATACGACGCGGCGGTCGAGCCGTCGGTTGCCAAGACGAAGATGCCCGACTCGAAGGTCGCCGGACGCGCCACCGTGCTGATCTTTCCCGACCTCAACACCGGCAACAACACCTACAAGGCAGTGCAGCGAAGCGCCGGTGCGATCGCGATCGGCCCGGTGCTGCAGGGCCTGAAGAAACCGGTGAACGATCTGTCCAGGGGCGCTCTGGTAGCGGACATCGTCAACACTGTCGCGATCACGGCGATTCAGGCGCAGACGCTATGAGTCGCGTCCTGGTGCTGAATTCGGGTTCATCGTCGCTGAAATATGCGGTGGTCGACGCGGATTCGGGTGCCACGATCGCCGACGGCATCGTCGAGCGGATCGGGGAAGGTGGAAAAGACGGCGTTCCAGACCACGCCGCGGCGCTGCAGGTGGTGTTCGACGAGTTGGCCGACGACATGTCCGGACTGGTAGCCGTCGGGCACCGGGTGGTGCACGGTGGGCCCGATCTGTATGAGCCCACTCTCGTCGACGATGCGCTTGTCACCAAGCTCGATGTGCTGTCTTCGCTTGCACCGCTGCATAATCCGCCCGCGCTGCTCGGCATCGAGGTGGCTCGCAAGGCGCTTCCGGATCTGCCGCACATCGCCGTGTTCGACACCGCCTTCTTTCATGACCTTCCACCAGCCGCGGCGACCTACGCCATCGACCGCGACATCGCCGCACGATGGCATATCCGGCGGTACGGGTTCCACGGCACGTCGCACCAGTACGTCAGCGAGCAGGCCGCCGCATTTCTCGATGAGCCCCTGGATTCGTTGCGCCAGATCGTGCTGCATCTCGGTAACGGAGCGTCGGCGTCGGCGATCATCGGCGGGCGGCCGGTAGACACCTCGATGGGCCTGACGCCGATGGAGGGCCTGGTGATGGGCACCCGCTCCGGCGATATCGACCCGGGGGTCATCACCTATCTGTGGCGCACCGCCAAGATGAGCGTCGACGACATCGAGTCGATGCTCAACCGCCGCGCCGGAATGCTCGGTCTCGGCGGGGAGATCGACTTCCGGGTGGTCCGCAAGCGCATCGAATCCGGTGACGCCGCAGCCCAATTGGCCTATGAGGTGTACATCCACCGGCTGCGCAAATACATTGGTGCATATGTCGCCGTGCTCGGCTCCGCCGATGTCATCACCTTCACCGCGGGGGTCGGCGAGAACGATGCCGTTGTCCGCCGCGACGCGCTTAGCGGTATGTCGGCGCTGGGCATCGAGCTCGACGAGCAGCTCAACGGCGACCCCACCGTACAAGCACGCCGGATCTCGGCGGACAGCTCTGCGACGTCCGTGCTGGTGATTCCTACCGACGAGGAGCTCGCGATCGCCAAGTCCTGCGTCTCGGTGGTTACCGAACTGCGGTGAGCAGCGGCTGCGACTTCTCGAGCGGCAGGCCACCTTCTGGATCGCAGATCCCGAGGACGCGGCGCACCTGCCTGCCTGCCTGTAACACCCACGTGGCGTCGCTTCCGCAGCAGATGACGTTGATGTTGTGCAGTGCCGCGAAGCCGGCGGTTCCCAGAAAATCCACCAGTCGGAGGTCGAGGACCAGGTGATCCGACTCCGTGATGTGGCGTTGGACATAGCTGGCGAGTTCGCGGCTGTTGGAAGCGTCGATCTCACCCTCGACGGTGACGGTGACCGTCGACGGTGCGCCACGATGTGCCGTGAACACCGCGCGGTGATGCACCTCGCGTTTGCCGATCGATTCTGGGTCAGGTCTGAATACCCGGGAAGTA
Organism: uncultured Actinomycetota bacterium; assembly: GCA_963721195.1. Lineage (GTDB taxonomy): Bacteria > Actinomycetota > Actinomycetes > Mycobacteriales > Mycobacteriaceae > Mycobacterium. The sequence goes on from CAVRIH010000008.1 coordinate 42,752, forward strand.
CGCGTCGTCACGATGGGCCTCCCTCAGCCAAACGGACTTCGTAGGTGAATGCCGTCAGGGGATGGGCCTTATTAAAGCCGCTGCACTCGGGAGTTCGGGCCGCGTGCGCCTATGACGTCACCAGCAGGGCTGCGATCTCAACCTGAGGTGAAGGCTACTACGAAATTCGTGGATTGACCATGGCGTCAGAATGTCGATGTGGGCCGCACGCTGTTGGCCAGATCGACCAGCGCGTAGCGGTGCGCCTGGGTGGGTGCGACGCGCGCGAGGCTGCGCAGTGACGATTCCACGCCGAGTTGCAGCCCGTGTTCGGTGAACGGAAAACCGAGGATGTGGTTGGTGCTCGCGGTGTTGTCGGCCAGCCAGTCCATCGCGGTGCCCAGCACCAGCGCCCGGATCTGCAGCACTCGCGGCTCGGTGTCGGGCAGGGCTTCCACACGCCGCGCCGCGTCACGGATGTGTTGCTCGGTGACCTCGTTCGTCGACCGCCCGGACAGCAACGTGACGGCGCTTGTCAGCCTCGCGGTCGTGAAGTGCCTCGACATGACGGGCACCTGGTCCAGCGTCCGGACGGCACCGTCCCGGTCTCCTGCCGCCGACTGGGACCGCGCCAACCCGAAGCCGGCCGAGATGACGCCGTTGTCGGTGGACCACACCGTGTCGTAGAACTTGCGTTGCGGGGCCTCGTCGATCTGTGCACCCGCCAGTTCGGCCGTCGCCGCCAGGGCGAGCTTGGGCGCCAGCTCACCGGGCAGGGTGTCGAGCACCTCCGTGAAGTACTTTGTCGCGGAATCGTAGTCGGCGGTCAGCAACGCTGACACTGCACGGAACCACACCAGCCGCCAGCGCCAGCCGACCCGTTCAGCCAGATCGTCGAGCTTGCGGGTGGCCTTGGCGACATCGCCGAGGTCGAGCAGCGCGCGCACCTCCATCAGCGGCAGTTCCACCGACTCCGACAGATCGATGCCCTCCGAATCGAGTGCACCGCGCCGGGCGGCGCGCAACGAATCCAGCGTCTGCACGGGTTGTGTGAGCACGGTCGCCGACAACACCGTCGCGCCGATGTCCGTCGGATCGACCAGCGGCACCTGCAGCGCCTTGACGATCTCCTGCGCGGTCAGTCGCTCAGAATGCACCTGTCCGTCGAGGTACACGTCGGTGTGGGCCACCAGCAGGTCCACCCCGAACGTCGAACGCGAGGGGGAGAACACCGTGGACAGGCCGGGGCGGGGCACACCGGTATCGCGGGCCACTACTTCGCGCAGGACGCCGAGCAACTGGCTGGTCATCTCCTCCGCGCTGGCGAATCGCCGGCGCGGATCCGGATCGATCGCGCGGCGCAGCAGCCGGGCGAACGAGTCGTATTCCGTGAGCACCGGATCGTCGTCGGGCAGGCCGTCGATGTATCGGCCCTTGCGGGTGCGCAGGTTCAGTGTCAGCGCCGCCAGGGTGCGGCCGACCGTGTAGATGTCGGTGGCGACGGTCGGCCCGGTGCGCACGATCTCCGGTGCCTGGTAACCCGGTGTGCCGTAGAGGTATCCGAACGAGTTGATGGTCGACACTGCACCGAGGTCGATCAGCTTGAGCTGCTCCTCGGTGATCATGATGTTCTCTGGCTTGAGGTCGTTGTAGGCAAGGCCGATCGAGTGTAGATAGCCAAGGGCGGGCAGGATTTCCAGCATGTAGCCGATGGCCTGGGCGACTGGCACGTTTTCACCCTTGGCCTGCTTGAGCGACGTGCCGCCCACGTACTCCATGACGATGTAGCCGACGGGGCTGCCGTGCTTGTCCTCGTGCTCGACGAAGTTGTAGATCTTCACAATGCCCGGATGGGTGACCTCCGCGAGGAAACGCCGCTCGAGCATCGCGATCTTCTGCGCCTCGGCATCGCCGGAGTGCACCAAACCCTTCAGCACAACCGGCCGTTCGTTGACGTTGTGGTCGAGCGCCATGTACACCCAGCCGAGTCCGCCGTGGGCGATGCAACCCTTGATCTCGTACTGATCGGCGACCATGTCGCCCGGGCTCAGTTGTGGCAGAAAGGAATACGCGCTCCCGCAGTGGGGGCACCAGCCCTCCGACAGCGCCATGCCGTCATCGGAGGACCTCCCAACCGGGCGGCCGCAGTTCCAGCAGAACCGCTTCGACTCGGCGACCACCGGGTTGGTCATCAATGCTTCCAATGGATCCTTCGCATGCACGCGGGGGATCTCCACGAGGCCGCCTCCGAGGCGGCGCGTCGGCGACAACGCCCGCGTCGCAGTCGTGTGGTCCTGTGGTTCGGTCTCGCCGGTCCCGACCGACGTCCCTTCGGAGTCGTCGTCGAAGTGCGGGCGGAAGACCGCCTGGGTGGCCATCGGCCGCATCGTGGCGACACTGTCGTAATCCAGGTCGTCGAGACTCGCCGGCTGGGTTCCGATTGTCGGCTCCGCCGACGGGGTTCCATTTGTCGGCTCCGCCGACGGTGTTCCGATTGTCGGCTCCGCCGACGGTGCCCCTGCGCCGGGTTCGTTGAATTCCTCGGACTGCGCCTCGGCCATCAGCCCGAATACCTTGCCACTGGTGGTGCGGGAGCAGGGCCGAGCACCGTCAACCACTTGCGGTACAACGTGTTCCACGTGCCGTCGCGCCGAATGCGCTCCAGCGTGCCGTTGACGAACCGCACCAGCCCGGTGTTCTGCAGGTTGATTCCGACTCCGTAAGGCTCCTCATTGAGGCTGGGCCCGACGATATGTAGGTAGGGATCTTGGGCCACCAGCCCCGCCAGGATGGAGTCGTCGGTACTCACCGCGTCGGCCTGCCTCTGCTGCAACGCCACCAGACAGTCAGCCCACGCGACGACGCCGACGATGATCGGCGGCGGCGTGATCTCCTGGATCCGCTGTAGTGACGTCGTGCCCTTCGCGACGCACACCCGCTTGCCGGACAGGTCCGACGGCTCCGAGATCGTCGAATCGCGCGCCGCCATGATGCGCTGGTTGGCGTTGAAGTACACCGTGGAGAAGTTGACGAGCTTCTTGCGTTCGCAGGTGATCGTCATGGTCTTGACGACGACGTCCACCTGGTTGTTCTGCAACCCCGCGATGCGGTCGGCCGAGGAAAGGATGCGGTACTCGACCTGTGACGGGGTGCCGAAGATGTCGCGTGCGATCTCGCCGGCGATGTCGACGTCGAACCCTGTGACCTCACCGGAGATCGGGTCGCGGAACGAGAAGAGGTTGCTGCCGATGTCGAGTCCGACGATCAGCCGCCCCCGGCCCCGGATGTTCGCGACCGCGGCTTCGGCGTCTTCCCGATTGTTGAACGGACGCAGGCTCGCGGTGCGGTCGCACTCGTCGTCGGGCTCCTCGGGAACGCGGACCATCTCGGGTGGCACTTCCTCCATACCTGCGGGCGTCGGAGGAGGGAGCGTGACGCCGGGCGTCTGTATCACCGATGACGCCTGCGCACAGCCCGCCACGACCGCCGTCGCGGCGAGGACGACAACGAGCTTCCTCATCACCGTCAGTCTGTTCTTCGCGCGAGCGCTCATCACCGGTACTCACTCAACCTCGGCCACAACCCCAGTGCCACCGCCAGCGCCGCGACGACGGACAGCACCGCTGCTCCGACGGTAGCGCCGGACAGCACGCGGTGGGCGTTGAGGATGTCGTTGCGCAGCTGATTTCGGCTTTCCTCGATGCCCTTGCCGAGCGCGTCGTCGAGCTTGTTGAACGCCGGGGTGGAGTCGTCTTCGCCGGTGCCCAGCGCCACCTGCGTGGCGGCCTGGTAGTTGCCGACCGCGATGTAGGCGTTGATCCGGTCGTCGGCCGCGCGCCACCTCTTCAGCAGCTGTTCCGCGTCGGCCAAGTCGGTCTTGTCGATCGCATCGTCGCGGGCGAGATAATCCGACAACTGCTGCTGCATCACGTCGATGCGCTGATAGTAGGACTGCTTGCGCACGTCCTCGTCACCGCGGCGAATCAGCGACAAGGTTTCGTCGGCACGGGCCTGCTGCGCGGTGATCGCGAGATTGGTCACGGTCTTGAGCGACTCGGCTGCAGTGTCTTTCGCGCTGCGGCTGTCGGCAGTCGAGATGATCAACGCGGTTCCGACCCACACCAGCATGATCAGCACCGCCAGCCCGCCTGCGATGAAACCGATGTTGATCCGCCGCCGGGTCCGGCGGGCCAGCCAGCGATTGGCGAACACACCGAACAACAGCGTCGCGAGTACGACGAGGATCACCGGACCGGGAATCCGTGTCGATGCCGTGGTTTCGGCGTCCACCCGGGCTGAGGTCTCCTCGTAGAGCCGCTGCGCGTCGGGCAGGATCTTGGTCTGCATCAACGCCGACGCCTCGGACAGGTACGAGGAACCGACTGGATTTCCGGCCCGGTTGTTGGTGCGAGCCGTCTCGACCAGCCCGGTGTAGACCGAGAGTTCGGCGTTGACCCGGCCGAGCAGCTGCACCATCGGTTCGTCGGTGAGCCCGCTCGACGCTCGGGTGACTGCCACCGAAGCATCCGTGATCGCCTGCTCATAGCGCTGCCGGACGTCACGTGGTTCGGCGCCAGCGATGAACGCAGTGGCCGCCGCGGCATCGGCAATCGACAGCGTGGTGTAGAGCTGTCCGGCGGCGAACGCCAATGGTTCGGTGTGGTTGAGAACGGTGGTCAGTGCCGCTTGGCGATCGTTGATGGTCGTGGAGGTGGCAAATGCGCTGGCGATTACCAATGCGGACAGCACGACGCCGATGCTCAGAATCCGGCCTGGGGTGGTCCAGAGGAACCACCAGCGTGGATGCGCTGGTGTTGTGGGCGACCGCGACGCGAGAGGCTCGGTCGACGGGTGCGCCAACTCCACTGTCACGTGCGCGCGGACTCCATCTTTCCTATGCGGTTGGTGCTTTCCCGGCTATCCGTTCCCGACCGATTTCCACTCTATAAAAAAATACTAAGAGCTTCATCGAAGACGCGCGTCCGTATTCTTGACGCGTGCGCGGCGATGGCGACGGCTGGGTGGTGTCCGACGGCGGGTCGTGGTTCTGGGGTAGGCACGGCGCGGCCGGTCTGATGCTGCGGGCGCCGCACCGTGACGGCTGCGCGGCGGTGCTGTTGCAACACCGTGCGGCGTGGAGCCATCAGGGCGGAACGTGGGGTCTACCAGGCGGTGCGCGGGACAGTCACGAAACCGTTGAACAGGCCGCCATCAGAGAGGCGCAGGAGGAGGCGGGGCTCTCCGTGGACCAGCTCACGGTGCGTTCCAAGGTCATCACCAAAGAGGTGTTCGGTGAGAACGACGCCTACTGGAGTTACACAACCGTCATCGCCGACGCCCCCGAACAGCTCCCGACCACACCCAATCGAGAGAGTGCGGAGCTTCGTTGGGTCGCCGAGGACGACGTCGCCGAACTGCCGCTGCACCCCGGTTTTGCCGCCAGCTGGTCGCGGTTGCGCACTGAATCCGCGTCGATCCCGCTGCTGGTCAACAAGCAGCGCTGAGCTCTTCTTTCAACAGTCGCGCCGCCGAGCGTGGATCGTCGGCCGCGGTGATCGCGCGCACCACCACGACCCGGCGCGCCCCGGCGGCAATGACCTCCGGCAGCCGTGCCGAGTCGATCCCGCCGATCGCGAACCAGGGTTTGCGAGTTCGCGACCGCGCCGCCACCCGCACCAGGTCCAGGCCCGGTGCCGGGCGGCCGGGCTTTGTCGGCGTCGGCCAACAGGGCCCCACACAGAAGTAGTCGACATCTTCTGACGTCGCCGCCGCCACCTGGGCGCCGTCGTGGGTGGATCGACCGATCAGCGGGCCAGAACCGATGATGTCGCGTGCCACCGCAAGCGGCAGGTCGTCCTGACCGAGATGCAGCACGTCGGCGCTCGCGGCCACCGCGATGTCGGCCCGGTCGTTGACCGCCAGCAGTGCGTCGTGGCGGCGCGCGGCGTCGGCGAGGATGGCCAGCGCCTCGAGTTCCTCGCGTGCCTCCAGCGGCCCGAATTGCTGCTCACCCCGCGAGCCCTTGTCCCGCAACTGGATGATGTCGACGCCGCCGGCCAGCGCCGCGTCGGCGAATTCGGCGAGGTCACCGCGCTCGCGGCGGGCATCGGTGCACAGGTACAACGACGCGGTGGCGAGGCGTTCACTGGAGTGCACACCGCGACGGTAGCGACCGCGTCCGGGACTGACGTAGCCGACTACGCTATGCGCGCCTCGGCGGTCTCGGAATGGTCGAGGTATGACCAAAATCGGCGAACACGCGGTGGTACTGGGCGCGAGTATGGGCGGGCTGTCGGCCGCGCGTGTGCTGGCACAACACTACGAAACGGTGACCGTTGTCGAACGAGACGTGCTACCGCACAGTTCGGCGAACCGGCGGGGCGTCCCGCAGGGCAGGCACGGTCATGCGCTTCTGGGAAGAGGGCTGGCGACGCTCTCCGACTATTTCCCGGGATTCGAGGACGACCTCATGGCCGCGGGCGTGCCGGTGCTCGACTACCGCGACATGTCCGAGGCTTACCTGCGTTTCGGCACTCACCTCATGCCGCGTAGCGGAGCGCTCGCCAACGTTCCACCCGCATTCATTCCGAGTCGGCCATTGCTGGAAAACCTTGTCCGGCAGCGACTTCGCACTGTCGATAGCGTGAGTTTGCTCGACGGCTGCGACGTCGTCGCACTGGTGTCGAATGCGAGCGGAGACCGCGTCACCGGCGCGCGGGTCAAGGCCCACGAGGCCGATCGGGAGCAGGTGCTGAACGCCGATCTGGTGGTCGACGCGACCGGACGCGCCGCGCGGACACCGGCTCTGTTGGAGGCGCTGGGATACGGCCGGCCGGCCGAGCAGAGCGTCAGGGTCCGGGTGACGTATTCGAGCCAGCTCTTCCGGCTGCCGCCGGGCAGCCTGCGGGAGAAGATCGTGCTGGTCGGCCCTGTCCCCGGCAGGCCGTTCGGCATGGTGCTGCTGGGTTATGAGAACGACACGTGGATGTTGACCGTCCTCGGCATGGCCGGGTGTATACCCCCGGACGTGCGGGATCAGATGATCGATTTGGCCGCCGGTCTCGCGCCCAACCATGTGATCGATGCGGTCAGGGCAGGTGAAGCACTTACCGAGCCATGTCGGTTCGGCTATCCCGAAAGTCGCTGGCGTCGATACGACAAACTGCACCGGTTCCCCGACGGTCTGGTGGTCCTCGGCGACGCGATGTGCAGCTTCAACCCGATCTACGGGCAGGGCATGACGGTGGCGATGTTGCAGGCCGAGGCGCTCGACCGGTGTTTGCAGGACGGGCGGGCCGACCTTCCGCGCCGATACTTCCGTGCCGCTGCCAAACCCATCGGTGTCGCTTGGCAGTTCGCGACGGGGGCCGACCTCAAGCTGCCGGAGATCGAGGGTCACCGGTCCCGGTCAGTGCGGCTGACGAACTCCTACGCCGATCGACTGCAGGCCGCCGGGGAGTACGACCCCGATGTCGCCGCACAATTCCTGCGGGTGGTCGGGCTGATGGATCCCCCAGCCAACCTGGTACGTCCGAGGATGCTCCTGCGCGCGGCGACGCGCCGTCGGCGCGCGACGACTCCACAGGAAGTGGGGGTGCTGGCCGCGTCCTAGTACGCTGGGAGGCCGACACGGGAGTCCCGGGACCGGGGGCTGAGAGTGGGCACGCACTGCCCTTACCGTCACACCTGATCCGGGTCATGCCGGCGAAGGGAGGGATAACCGTCAAGGGATCAGTAGCCGTCATCGGCGGCGGCGTCATCGGGCTGTCGGTCGCACGGCGTGCCGCACTCGACGGCTGGGCCGTGCGCGTACACCGCAGCGACGAGCACGGTGCGTCATGGGTAGCCGGCGGCATGCTCGCCCCGCACAGTGAGGGCTGGCCAGGTGAGGAACGTCTGCTGCGGCTTGGGCTGGCGTCGCTGGCGCTGTGGAATACCGGGGGTCGCGACGGATTCCTCGACGGCCTGCCCGCGGATGTCGTGACCGCACGGGAGTCGCTGGTGGTCGCCGTGGACCGCGCCGATGCCGCCGATGTGAAGACGGTCGCCGAGTGGCTGGCTGCGCAGGGCTTTCCAGTGACGCCCACGTCGGCTGCGCGCGAGATCGAACCGCTGCTCGCACAGGGCATCCGTCACGGCTTTCGCGCCGAAACCGAACTGGCTGTTGACAATCGGGCGGTTGTCGATGCCCTCGCCGCGCACTGCGAACGCCTCGGAGTGCAATGGGCGCCACCGGTTTCGGTGTTGACGGAGGCTAGGGCGGACACCGTGGTGATCGCGAACGGTATCGACGCGCCCTCGCTGTGGCCCGGCCTGCCGATCCGCCCGGTGAAGGGCGAAGTGCTCCGGCTGCGCTGGCGCCGAGGATGTATGCCGGTGCCGCAGCGCGTGATCCGCGCCCGCGTCCACGGCCGTCAGGTGTACCTCGTGCCTCGCCACGATGGCCTGGTCGTCGGTGCCACCCAGTACGAGCACGGTCGAGACACCGCGCCCGCCGTCACCGGGGTGCGCGAACTGCTCGACGACGCCTGCGCGGTGATCCCGGCGCTCGGGGAGTACGAACTTGCCGAATGCGCGGCCGGTCTGCGGCCGATGACGCCTGACGGGCTGCCCGTCGTCGGCCGACTCGACAAGCGCACACTGGTCGCGGGTGGACACGGTCGCAACGGCTTTCTGCTGGCACCGTGGACAGCCGAGGCGATACTGGGTGAGCTGAACGGCGTTCCGCTGCCCGAAATTGATTTGGTGGGAAATGCGATGAGGGTCCAATGAAAATCACCGTCAACGACGAAGCCGTGGAGGTCGACGATGAGACGACCGTCGCCGCGTTGTTGGACCGGCTCGGATTCGGAGCGAAGGGCATCGCGGTGGCCGTGGACCTCTCGGTGCTCCCCCGGTCAGAATGGGAGACGACGCTCGCCGACGGCGCGCGGGTTGAGGTGGTGACGGCGGTGCAGGGTGGTTGACACGAAGCTGACGATCGCTGGACGCGCGTTCGGTTCGCGCCTGATCCTCGGCACAGGCGGTGCGGCGAACCTCACTGTTCTCGAAGAGGCGCTGGTGGCGTCGGGCACCGAACTGACCACTGTGGCGATGCGCCGCGTCGACAGCGAGGGCGGCACCGGTGTGCTGGATCTGTTGAACCGGCTCGGCATCACACCGCTGCCCAACACCGCAGGCTGCCGGGGTGCCGCCGAGGCGGTGCTGACAGCCCAGCTCGCGCGCGAAGCGTTGCAGTCCGACTGGGTCAAGCTCGAAGTCATCGCCGACGAGCGCACGCTGCTGCCGGATGCCGTCGAATTGATCAGGGCCGCAGAGCAGTTGGTCGATGACGGGTTCGTCGTGCTGCCCTATACGAACGACGATCCGGTGCTCGCACGCCGGCTCGAGGACATCGGCTGCGCGGCCGTCATGCCGCTGGGTTCACCGATCGGGACAGGGCTGGGCATCGCAAACCCCCACAACATCGAGATGATCGTCGAACACGCTTCGGTGCCAGTGGTGCTCGACGCCGGCATCGGCACCGCGAGCGACGCCGCGCAGGCGATGGAGCTGGGCTGCGACGCAGTGCTGCTCGCAACGTCCGTCACCCGCGCTGCCGATCCGCCCACGATGGCCGCGGCGATGGCGTCCGCCATCACCGCCGGATACCTGGCCCGCCAGGCCGGCCGGATTCCAAAGCGGTTCTGGGCGCAGGCGTCCAGCCCGTCCCTATGAGAAGGTATGTGGCACTGGGCAGTTCGATGGCGGCCGGGCCGGGAATCCGGCCGCGCGCCAACGGCGCCCCGTTTTTCGCCGGCCGTTCGGCGCGCAACTATCCGCACCTGGTAGCCGACAGGCTTGGACTCGAGCTCGTCGACGTGACGTATTCCGGTGCGACGACCGCCAATGTGCTGACCCAGACGCAGCCAGGGGCCCAGCCGCAGATCGAGGCGCTCGATGGGACGGAGGACCTGGTCACCGTGACCATCGGCGGCAACGACGTCGGCTACGTCCCGCTGGTGTTCGCAGCCGGGCTGCCGCGGATCATGCGCGCCGTGCCGCTGCTCGGCGGCCGGTTGACCGACCAGCTGGATGCCTCCGCGCGCGATCGAGCCCTGGCCGAGGTCGCAGATTCGCTCAAATCCGTCGGCCGAGCGCTGCGCCAACGCTCACCGGAAGCACGGGTGTTCTTCGTCGACTACCTGACGCTGCTGCCGCCGCCCGGCACCGCCGCCCCGCCGTTGTCCGACGCCGATGCCGCGACGGGGCGTCACGTGGCAGACGAACTGGCACGGGCCACCGCCGAGGCCGCCGCCGCCACCGGCTGTGGGCTGGTGCGAGCCGGCGAGCACAGCATTGCCCACCATGCGTGGTCCGCCGAGCCTTGGACAACCAGATTCGGTCTGCCGCTGCCCGGCCGTCCCGCGCCACTGCACCCCAACGCGGCCGGCATGCGGGCGGTCGCCGAACTGGTTGTCGCGCAGATGTCCGGCCGCGATGCGGCCGGGTCGGGATAACGTGGTGGGTGATGGGGCACAAAACGTTATCGAGAATGGCCGTGCTGTCGATGGCCGCCGTCATGGTGCTGGCCGGGTGTGGACGCGACATGCGTCCGCCGCCGACCGAGCAGCCGTCCACCCCGGCGGGACCTACTCCCGCCGCCACAGCCTTCGCGGAGAAGGTCTCGCAGGCGGTGACGAAAGACGCGATGATGGTGCACGTCACCAAACTGCAGGAGATCGCCGACGAGCACGGCGGTAACCGGGCGCTCGGTAGCCCTGGCTACGACGCCAGCGTCGACTACGTGGCGAACACTCTGCGCGACAAGGGTTTCGACGTGCAGACCCCTGAGTTCGAAGTGCGTCTGCCATATTCCGACGAGCCGGCCCTGACCGTTTCAGGTGCCAGGGTCGAGGCCTTTCCGTTGGAGTTCACCATCGGTACCGGACCCGACGGTGTGGCAGGCGAGCTGGTGCCCGCCCGCGTCGAGGAGTCGCCGGGGTGCACGGCCTCTGACTACGACGGTCTCCCGGTCAGAGGCGCGGTCGTGCTGGTCGACCGTGGAGAGTGCCAGTTCGGCGACAAGCAGGCCGCTGCCGCCGAGCGCGGCGCGGTCGCGTTGATCGTCGCAGACAACGTCGACGGCGATGAAATGGGCGGCACACTGGGCCCCGAGACCGACGTGAAGATCCCCGTCATCGGAGTCACGAAGGCGTCCGGCGAGCAGCTGCGTGCAGACCCGGGCCGGACCACCATCAAACTCAACGCCGGAGTGCGCGTCGAGCACACCCGCAACGTGATCGCCCAGACGAAGACAGGATCGGGCTCCGACGTCGTGATGACGGGTGCACACCTCGACAGCGTCGCGGAGGGACCGGGGATCAACGACAACGGCTCCGGGGTGGCCGCGGTACTGGAAACGGCGTTGCAACTGGGCCCCTCGCCGGATGTGAAATACGCGGTGCGGTTCGGGTTCTGGGGCGCCGAGGAACTCGGACTACTCGGATCGAACGACTACGTGGCGTCTCTTGACGTCGACGAACTAAAAGACCTCGCGCTCTATTTGAACTTCGACATGATCGCCTCGCCCAACCCCGGCTACTTCACCATCGACGGCGATCAATCCGAAGCGCCGGACCCGAATCTGGAGGCGCCACGCATACCAGAAGGCTCGGCGGGTATTGAGCGGACGCTCGTGGCCTATCTCAAGAGCGCCGGAAAGGACCCTGCAGACGTCCAATTCGAAGGTCGTTCGGACTTCAGCAGCTTCACACTCGCCGGTGTCGCCGCGGGCGGTCTCTTCACCGGGGCCGAGGAGAAGATGACCCCCGAACAGGCCGAGCGGTGGGGCGGCGAGGCAGGCCAGCCGTTCGATCCGAATTACCACAAGGCCGGCGACACGATCGAGAACGTCGATCAGACCGCGCTTGAGATCAACGGTCGCGGTGCGGCATACGCCGTCGGGCTCTACGCACAGGATCAGGGTGGACGCAACGGCGTGCCGATCCGCGACGACCGCACGCGCCACGTCCTCGAATCATGATGCGATGGGCGGCTGTCCTTGCGGCGATCGCCGTGCTGACGTCGTGCACTTCGTCGGACTCCGCGGCCCCATCACCGGATCTGGCAGCCGAACTGGCGGGAAAAGTCGGTGCGGACGGTATGTACACCCATCTGCGCGAACTGCAAAAGATCGCCGACGCGAACGACGGCAGCAGGGCCAACGGCACGCCCGGATACGACGCCAGCGTGGACTACGTCGCACAGTTCCTGCGGAACAAGGGCTTTGACGTCCAAACTCCGGAATTCGAGGTCCTCGACCGCACGGAGGGCGGAAACCCGCAACTCACGATCGGCGGCCGCAACCACAGCGTGGACCAGGCCTCACTACTCATCACCACGCCGCGGGGCGGGCTGAACGCCGTGACGCTGCGGCCGCAGCAGGCGGCCGCCGGCTGTCGCGCCGCCGACTACGGCACGGCATCGATGAAGGGCGCGATCGCCGTCGTCGACGACACGGGCTGCTCGATCGTCGACAAGCAGAACGCGGCCGTCGACAGGGGCGCAGTCGGCTTGCTCGTCGTCAGTGCCCCCGGGTCCAGCGGCAGCCCGGCCGGCCTCTTCACCCCGGGCTACTACCAGCAGCTCACCGTCCCTGTCGGCATAATCGGCAACGACGCCAACGCGTCGCTACGCCGAACGAGCGCCCCGGTGAAGCTCGTACTGGACAGCAAGCCGGTCATGAAGAAGGCACGAAACGTGCTGGCACAAACCAAATCCGGCGATACCAGAAACGTGGTGATGGTCGGCGCGCACCTCGACAGCTCTGCTGTCAGCCCCGGCATCAACGACGACGGCTCCGGAGTCGCGGCGGTGCTGGAGACCGCGGCAGCGCTCGGTTCGGCTCCGCAGATCCGCAACGCCGTGCGGTTCGCCCTGTGGGGTTCGGAGGAGAACTCGCTTCAGGGAGCGACGAAATACATTCGCGGACTCCCACCCGGACAACTCGACGAGATCGCGCTGTATCTGAACCTCGACATGATCGGCTCACCGAACCCCGGTTACTTCACCTACGACGGTGACCAGTCGGGCCAGCCGAACCCCGAAATCCCTTTGCGGGCAATCCCCGACGGCTCGGCAGGCATCGAACGGACGCTGGCGGCGTACCTCAACAGTGCAGGCACGCGGCCCGCCGACATGCCGCTCACCCGCTACACCGACTACTATCCGTTCCTGAGCGTTGGCGTCCCTGTCGGAGGATTGACCACTGGCGGATCGCAGCGGAAAACCGAAGTGCAGGCGCGGCTTTGGGGCGGCCGCGCAGGCGCACCTTACGACCCCAACTACCGCACGCCCCGCGATACGGTCGACAACATCGACCGCAATGCGCTGTCGGTCATGGGATCTGCGGCGGCGTTCGCGGTCGGCACCTACGCGCAGTCGGTCGAGGGTGTCAATGGAGTTCCGCCGGCCGATCAGCGGCATCGGAGCGCGCCCTAGTCCGCCGCCAGCCCAACAGGCGCATACCGTGGTACACGACCAGCGCGGCGATCGAACCCAAGCGCAATACCGGTGAACGTCAAATTGCCTGCATGCCAGGTGAAGTCGGCGATGCCGATGATCAATGGAATGGCCGCGGTCATCTGGTTGAGCGGCTTGGCGAAGTCGACTCGATTGGTCAGCCAGATCCGCACACCGAGCACGCCGACCAATCCGTAGAGGACGACCGTCGCCCCGCCGAGCACTCCGGCGGGGATCGCCGAGATCGCGGCACCGACCTTCGGGCACAGCGACAGCAGGATGGCTACTGCCGCGGCAACCCAATAGGCCGCCGTCGAATACACCCGGGTGGCCGCCATCACGCCGATGTTCTCGGCGTACGTGGTCGTCGCCGAACCGCCGCCGAACCCGGCCAACGTCGTGGCCAGCCCGTCGGCGGCCAGCGCGCGGCCCGTCACCGGATCGACGTCGGTGCCGGTCATCTGGCCGACGGACTTGACGTGCCCGATGTTCTCGGCGACCAGGGCGATGACAGCGGGCAGGAACATGGGCAGCACCGCCAACGTGAACGTCGGGGTCTGGAACTCGGGCAGACCGAGCCACGGCGCCGATGCGATGCCTGAGGTGTCGACGTCGCCGAGGATCAGCGCCAGCACATAGCCGGCGACGACAGCGATGAAGATCGCAAGCCGCCCGATGATGCCGCGGAAGAACGCCAGCGTCGCCACCAGCAGCACCAGGGTGACGATGCCGACGAGCGGACCCTTCTCGAAGTTCGACTTCGCCGCGGGCGCGAGGTTGAAGCCGATCAGGGCGACGATCGCGCCGGTGACCACCGGCGGCAGCGTCACATCGATCCAGTGTGTGCCGACCAGATGCACGACCGCGCCGATGGCGATCAGAGCAAGACCGACCGCCACCAGGCCGCCCAATGCGCTGCCGGTGCCGTTCGACGCGACCGCCGCGGTGACCGGAGCGATCACCGAGAAGCTCGACCCGAGATAGCTCGGCAGCCGGTTGCCGGTGATCAGCAGGAACAGCACCGTGCCGATCCCCGAGAACAGCAGGGTGGTCGCGGGCGGGAATCCGGTGAGCACCGGTACCAGGAAGGTGGCGCCGAACATCGCCACGACGTGTTGTGCGCCGAGACCGATGGTGCGGAACCAGTCGAGCCGTTCGTCAGGCGCGACGACGAAGTCGTCGTCGGCACGCGCGTCAACGTGTTTCCATTTCAGCGGGATCACGATGAGCATCTTGCCGGGAGTCGAGCAGTTCCGCGGGTATGACAGGTCGTGGCTACGCGGTGACGTCGTGGCCGGCCTGACGGTCGCGGCGTATCTGGTTCCCCAGGTGATGGCCTATGCCACGGTCGCGGGTCTGGATCCCGTTGTGGGGTTGTGGGCCGCTCTGGTGCCGATGGCGGTGTACGCGGTGCTGGGATCGTCTCGGCAGCTGTCAGTGGGTCCGGAGTCCACGACCGCCCTGATGACCGCCTCCGCGCTTGCCCCGATGGCCGGAGGTGACCCCGGCCGCTACGCCGCGCTGGCAGCGGTGGCGGCTCTGCTCGTCGGGGCGATGTGCTTTGTCGCCGGGCTCGTCCGGTTGGGGTTCCTCGCGCAGCTGCTGTCCCACCCGGTACTGATCGGGTACATGACCGGGGTTGCCCTCATCATGATCGCGAGCCAGTTGAGCAAGGTCACCGGTGTCTCGGTCACCGGTGAGGAGTTTGCAGACCAGATCCGATCATTCGCGAGTGGCCTGGACGAATTGCACCTCTCGACAATCATGTTGGCGGTCGCGGTCCTCGTCGTACTGCTGGTCTTCGCGTGGCTGGCGCCACGGTGGCCTGGACCGCTGATCGCGATCCTGGCGGCCGCGGTCGTCGTCAGCGTCTTCTCGTTGCAGCGCAACGGAATCAAAGTGGTCGGCGACATCCCGAGCGGATTGCCGATCCCCGGGCTCCCCGCGATTTCGGTTGCCGACCTGATGGCCCTGATCATTCCGGCCGCCGGTATCGCAATCGTGGCGTTCAACGACAACGTACTGACCGCTCGCACCTTCGCGGTACGCCACGGCCAGGACATCGACGCCAACGCTGAACTGCGGGCGCTCGGTGTGTGCAACGTCGGTGCCGGACTGACGCAGGGCTTCCCGGTGAGTTCCAGCGGAAGCCGCACCGCGCTCGGTGACGCGGTTGGCAGCCGCACCCAGCTCTATTCGCTCGTGACGCTGGGTTTCGTGCTCGCGGTAATGCTGTTCGGGCGCGGCGTACTTGCGACGTTTCCCAGTGCGGCGCTCGGCGCGTTGGTGGTGTACGCGGCGCTGCGGCTGATCGACGTCTCGGAGTTCAGGCGGCTGGCCCGATTTCGCCGCAGTGAGGTGATCCTTGCCCTCGCCACCACCGCCGCTGTGCTGGTTTTCGGCGTGCTCTACGGTGTGCTCGTCGCGATCGGACTGTCGATTCTCGAGCTGCTGCGCCGCATCGCCCGTGCGCACGACGGGGTTCTCGGTTTTGTGCCCGGTGTCGCCGGCATGCACGATGTTGACGACTATCCGGACGCCAAGCTGGAGCCCGGCCTGCTGGTGTACCGCTACGACGCGCCGCTGTTCTTTGCCAACGCCGAAAACTTCCGTGAACGTGCGATGGCGTCTGTCGACGACTATCCAGGCAAGGTCGAGTGGTTCCTGTTGAACGCCGAAGCGAACGTCGAGGTGGATCTGACTGCGCTCGATGCGCTCGATCAGTTGCGCACCGAATTGGACAGGCGTGGAATCAAATTCGCGATGGCCAGGGTGAAGCAGGATCTACGGGACGAGTTGAGGGCCGCCGGTTTGCTCGACAAGATCGGCGAGGACAACCTGTTCCCGACCCTGCCGACCGCGGTCGAGGCCTACCGAGACCGGCGCAAGCCGTAAACCGCCGCGCCGGCGAGGACCACACCGGAGCCGACGGCCACCGACGGCAGTGGCAGCGTGAACGCGAGCAGCAGGCAGCCCGCAAGACCGAGGCCCGGGATGATTCGCTGGTGTCGCCGGGCGGCCCAGCGTCCACGCCGATGCGTTGGCGATCGCGTAGTACAGCAGCACGGCGAACGACGAGAAGCCGATCGCATCGCGGACGTCCACCACCGCCGCCGCCACTGCCACCACGACGCCGACGGCAATCTCGGCGCGGTGCGGGCTGCCGAACCGCGGGTGCACCGTGGCCAGCGCGTGCGGTAGATGGCGGTCACGGGCCATCGCCAGTGTCGTGCGGGAGACCCCGAGGACCAGTGCCAGCAATGCACCGAGTGCGGCCACCGCGGCCCCAACGCGGACCATCGGCTCCAGAGCGGAGAAGCCCGCCGCGGCCACCGCATCGGCGAGCGGAGCTGTCGTGGAAGCCAGTGTGTCACTGCCTAATTCGGCCAATACCGCGATGGCGACGACGGCGTACACGAGCAGCGCAATTCCCAGTGCGATGGGAATCGCGCGGGGGATCGTCCGAGCCGGATCGCGCACCTCCTCGCCCAATGTGGCGATACGGGCATAGCCGGCGAATGCGAAGAACAGCAATCCCGCGGCCTGCAGCACGCCGGAGGCGGAGATGTCGGCACCGATGCCGATCCGTGCAATGTCGGCATCGCCGAAACCGAGGATGACGACCACCACCGCGGCGAGCACGGCAAGAACCACGGCGACGATGGCGCGCGTCAGCAGCGCGGACTTCTCGATTCCGGTGTAGTTCAACGCCGTCAGGGCCACCACCGCCGCGACGGCGACTGCGTGGGCCCATGCCGGCCACGCGTAGTAGCCGACTGTGAGCGCCATCGCGGCGCATGATGCGGTCTTGCCGACGACGAAGCTCCACCCCGCCGTGTAGCCCCAGAACTCACCGAGTCGTTCCTTGCCGTATACGTATGTCCCGCCGGACTGTGGATATCTGGCGGCCAATCGGGCCGAGGAGGTGGCATTGCAGTACGCGACGACGGCGGCGATACCGAGACCGATGAGCAGTCCCGATCCGGCGGCCGCTGCTGCCGGGGCCAATGCGACGAATATGCCCGCGCCGAGCATCGAGCCCAGCCCGATCGTTACGGCGTCGAGTGTGCCAAGCCGCCGGTGCAGTTCGGGGCCGCCGGGCGCACTCACTCCGCCGATGCTATGTCAGGCGGCTCGGTCTTCCCCGAAAACCGATTCGCTGCCCCACACGGTGGCCGCCACGAGAACGCAACCGGCGAGCACAAACGACCCGATCGCTACCATCGGGATCGCCCAGATCCGGCGCATCATCAACGCCGCGCCGCATTGATCGACGTAGTCACCGCCGCCGGTGGCGGCGGCAGCCTGGGTCAGGTCCGAACTGAAACCCGTGCCGCACTTGATCTGAAAGCCGAACTGGTCGAATACGTCGATGAAGACCGGAAACTGCATCGCCAAGAGCCCGACGACAATCAGGGCGACGCTCAGCACGCCGATGTAGAAGGCGCGGTGGTGATAGTGGTGCACAAGGTTCCCCCGTTCATGTCATGCGTACGTCCGCGAATAGCAGCACCGGCCACGACACGATGGACCCGAGATAGGACACCACCAGGTCGGGACAATCAGCGCCACCGCGATCAGCCCGCCAACAGTCACCGTGAACTCCAACGCCTGCGTAGCGTGCCGAGCATGCGTCTATGTTAATGGCCATTCTCATGATCGCCAGTGGTTTAGCCAGGTTTTTCCACCCAAGTTGGGAGGCGATGTGTGTCTCGCATCCGTTATGGTGTTCGCCATGGCGCGCCCACGGCCCGCAAGCGGCGACACGATTCGGCGCCGCCCAAAGGACCGCAAGGCGCAGATCGCGCGGGCTTCGGCCGAAGCGTTCAGTGCGCTGGGCTATCACGGTGTGAGCATGGAGTCCATTGCGTCGCGCGTCGGGATCTCCGCCGCAGCGCTGTACCGGCACTACACGGGAAAGTACGAACTCTTTCGCGACGCGGTGCTCAATCTCGGCCAGCAACTCGTGGACTGCACAGAATTCGCCGAGGACGCCGCGACGCAGGACCCGCAACTCGTCCTGCACCGGCTGATCGCTTCGCTCATCGACACAGCTATGGCCAATCGGGAGTCCGGCGGGCTCTACCGATGGGAGGGCCGGTACCTGCGCGGCGACGACCAGGCCACCTTGATTGCGCAGATGCGCAGCGTTCATCACCGAATTCAGCGACCGCTGTGCGTGATTCGTCCGGAGCTCACGCCGCGGCAACGCTGGACGCTTTCCACGGCGGTCCTTTCGGTGGTCGGCAGCATCGTCGATCACCGGGCCAAGCTGCCGGCCATCCAGGTGCGGGCCCTGCTGGCCGACCTCGCTGACGCCGTTCTCGCCGCCGAACTTCCCGACCCGCACGACGGCGAGGGCACCGTCGAGGCAGACAGTTCCACGGGGACGGGATCATCGAGATACGAAGCGCTGCTGGATGAGTCGATGCAGCTGTTCAATCTCAAGGGGTATCGGGACACCGGGATGGAAGACATCGCGGCGGCTGTCGGGATGCCGGCATCGGGGATCTACCGGTACTTCTCTGGCAAGAGCGACATCTTGGCAGCGGCGTTCCGGAGGGCGGCCGACCGATTGTCAGCTGACACGTCGACCATCAAGGCCACGACCGACGACCCGCAAGACGCGCTGACTGCGGTCATCGACGCATACGTGGCGCGGTCGTTCGACCGGCCCGAACTCGATTTCGTCTACTACAGCGAGCGGCTCAACATGTCTGCGGCCGACCAGAAGATACTGCGCAACATGCAGCGCTCCACCGTGGAGGCATGGGTGGAACTTGTGGTGGCGGTGCGGCCGGAGTGGACACCGGGACAGGCGCGGTTCGCCGTCCACGCCGCGATGTCACTGGTGATCGATCTGGGCCGTCTGATGCGGTACGAGCGATCGATGCACAATCTTTCCACGGTGGAGCGGTTGCTCGATCTGACGCTGTTGGGCCGCTACCGATTACGTGCGACGTTGCCCGCCAAGTAGGCGACGTAGCCGACCGCACCGACGATCGCCAGCGGGCGGGTCTTCGGTGCCGCCAGGCCCAGTCCCAGTGCCGTCTCGATGCCACCGTTGATGTAGATGTTCTGGCGGGTGTTGCGCGGAAATGCAGATTTGGTGATCGATTCGAAGAGCTGCGGACGGGCGAAGTGGGCCAGCCCAGTGCCAGCCAGGGCCAGTCCTGCGATCTTTGCACCGCGCGAATTCGCTTTCGGCACTGCTGATGTTCCTCTCGGTCAGTCGATCTGGTAGTCGGACAGCGGATAGTCGGAGGCCTCTTTGATGGCCATCTTCGTCGACATCGGCCGCAGCAGCGTGGGCTCGCCCTGGGGATTGAAGTAGTAGGACCGCGACGTCGCACAGTTGCCGATTGTCCATAGTGAGTCGCCGAGCAGCTCTGTCATCCGGTCCCGGTATTTCGAGTTGGCGTCCTCGGTCACCTCGAATGTGGTGGCACCGCGCCTGGAGACCTCGCTGAACAACCGGTCCATGTGGCGCATCTGGTACTCCATCGTGTTGAAGAAGTTCAACCCGAGAAACGCGAATGGACTGGCGAGGCTGAGGTAATTCGGGAAGTACGGCATGGTGACGCCCTGGTAAGCCTGGAATCGGGTTTCGCGCCACCACTTTCCGAGGTCGCGCCCGTCACGTCCGATGACTTCGATTGCGGGGAAGTTTGCTTCCCACAGATCGAATCCGGTGGCCAACACCAGGGTATCGATGACGGTTTTGGAACCATCGGCGTTGACGATTCCGTCGACTTCGACGCGGGCAATACCGTCGGTCTGTAGATGCACGTGTGGTTTGGTGAATGCACTGTAGAAGCCGTTGGAGAACGTCGGCCGCTTACATCCGAAGTCGTAGTCCGGAGACAGCCTGCGGCGCAGCTCCTTGTCGCGAATCGACGCGAAGCGGTGAATCTTCGAAAGGTCCGCCGCGGCGACATTGAGGCGGTGGAACCTACGGTGGTGAATTATCGCGGTGTTGATCATTAATTCGTAGATCAAATCCGTCAGCAAACGAATTGCCCGCTGCGTCATCGGGATTCGGGCGAACAGCCGCTTGGCGCGCTCCCCGAAACGCAGGTCGATCTTGGGGACTACCCAGATCGGGGTGCGCTGGTAGACGGTGAGGTCGGAGACCTTCTTGGCGAGCTCCGGGATGAGCTGTACCGCGGTCGCGCCGGTGCCGATGATGGCAACCCGTCGGCCGTGGAGCGGATACTGATCGTCCCACGCGGTGGTGTGAATGACCTTGCCGCCGAAGTCGTCCAGACCCGGAATGTCGGGCGCCTTGGGCTGGGAAAGGAAGCCGGTGGCGGTGATCAGGTAGCGGGTGGTCAGCGTCTCGCCGCCGGCCAGCGCCACGCGCCAGAGCTTGGCCTCCTCGTCCCAGCGCGCTCCCTCGACGGTGGTGTTGAACCGCATGTGCGTACGCACGTCGTACTTATCGGCCACATCGTCGGCGTACTGCTTGATCTCCGAACCCGTGGAGAACAGTCGCGACCAATTGGGATTCGGCTCGAAGAAGTAGGAGTAGGTGGTCGTCGGAACGTCGACCGCCAACCCTGGGTAGCGGTTGACGTGCCACGTCCCGCCCAAGTCTTCCTCGCGGTCGAGGATGACGAAGTTCTCGATGCCCATCCGCTTGAGCTGGATGGCAGCGCCTATCCCCCCGAAACCCGCGCCCACGATTACGGCGTCGAACTGCTCCGAAGTCATAGTCAGACGGTACCTCAGGTACTGGGTAGGGTTCCGCTTCGCCTCAGCCCTTGATTCCGCCTCAGCCCTTGATGGAGCCCGACCGCGGCGGGTCCAGCGTCGCGACGCAGGTGACTGCTCTGTCCCCCTGATCCCAGGTTTCGGCAGTGGGGTACAGCACGTACAGCTGAACGGAGTCGTCCGTCATCGCTGAGGGCGAATAGCTCTCCAGTTCCGGGCTGCACCTGTCGGCGTATTCGTCGATGGCGGCCTGGCCGGGGAAATCGCCCCCAGGCATCTGCAAGACCGCGAAGACCTCACCTGCGTGCGGCTCGGCGCAGTCGATCGTCTTCACGGTCAGCACCCGGGTGTCGCCCGGGATCTCCGAAAGGCAGTCGCCCATCTCGACATCCGTCGCGGTGACGGTGCCCTGGCCGAAAGCCAGGTACAGCGCGACGCCGCCGCCGACGACGAGCACGATCAGCCCCGCGATCACCCCGAGAACGATGAAAGTGATCTTCTTCGAATTCGACTTCGGCGGCGGGGAAGTAGCCGGTCGGCTGCTGAGAGTAGGGCTGCGGAGGCGGTGGCGGATATGCAACTGATGGTGGCGGCGGATACGACGCGGCGGGCGGTGGCGGGTAGGGCGTCGCGTGCGGTGGCGGAGGCGGATACGGGTTGGACGGCTGCGCGCCGTACGGAGGCTGCTCACCGTACGGAGGCTGCTCACCGTACGGAGACGACGGTGGCTGGCCATATGGCGGGGGGTTGCCCGGCGGCGTGGTCACCCCGTGACCCTAGCGTCAACTGCGGATTGATGACCAGCGCTCACCTTTCGATTGTGAGAGGTCGGTCCGACACCGAGGTCTGGAGGGACGCATGGTTCCGCCCACCCAGTCCCTAGGACGCACCCAGCAATCGTAGTGCGGCGTCGACCGCCAGCGCCGGTACATCCAGGGACTTCGAGCCGAGATCATGTCGGGCACCGGTGATCTCGACGACTTCGGTGGCGGCGCCAATGAGCGCTGCGGCGGTGCGAAGTTCGTCGATCGACCCGAACGGGTCTGCGGAGCCGTGGGTGAACACCGTCGGCACGGAAATCCGGGGCAGATGCTCGGTGCGGGCCCGCTCCGGCTTGCCGGGCGGATGCAACGGGTACGAGAACAGTGTCAGCGCATCGACTTTCGCTGCATCGTCGGCGACCACCATCGACGTCATCCTGCCGCCGTACGAATGTCCGCCCGCGACGACAGGACCCTTGGTGAGGGTGTGGGCCAGCTCGATGGCCTCGACGACGCCGGCCTGGTCGGACGTGGCGGAGTTGGAGGGCGGGCCCTTGGGCCGTCGCCGCCGGTATGGCAGGTTGTACCGCACCGCGAGCCAGCCGCGTGCCGCCCACTCGTCGCAGATCTTCTGCAGCAGTGGAGATTCCCGGCTGCCGCCGGCGCCGTGGGTCAGAACGACGACACCCTTGGCCTTGCCGGCGGGCTCGTGGGCGATGCCCGCAATCTGCTCGAGGTTCATCCGTTGAGCCTGAAGAGCGCCGACACCGGGCCGTGGCCCTGACCCAGCGGATATGCGGCGCGCAGACATTCTGTCACCCAGCGCTTTCCGAACGCGACGGCGTCGGGCACCGAGTAGCCGTGTGCGAGCGCGCTGGCGATCGCAGCGGCCAACGTGTCGCCGGCACCGTGGTCGTGTCCGGTGTCGATACGGGCGGTGTCGAACTCGACGAAATCGGTTCCATCGAACAGCAGATCGGGACTCTGCGATGAAGCCCGCAGGTGCCCGCCCTTCACCAACGCCCACTGCGGTCCGAGGGCATGCAGGCCGCGTGCTGCCTCACGCTGTGACTCGGAGTCGATGACCTCGATGCCGGTGAGTAGGCGCACTTCGTCGAGGTTCGGTGTCACCAGAGTGGCCAGCGGAAACAGTTGGCCCTTGAGGGAATCCAGCGCGCTGGGGTGCAGCAGCGGATCGCCGTGCATCGACGCGCACACCGGGTCGACGACGAACGGCACGGTGCCGGCGAGACCCTGCTGACGCCAGGTGTCCGCAACGGTGTCGATGATCGCGGAGGACGCCAGCATGCCGGTCTTGGCGGCCTGAACGCCGATGTCGGATGCCACGGCTTCGATCTGGCCGGCGATGACGTCCAGCGGAATCTCGTGAAACCCCTTGACTCCCAGCGAGTTCTGTACCGTCACCGCGGTGACGGCTACCAGGCCGTGCACGCCGAGCATGGCAAAGGTCCGCATGTCGGCCTGGATGCCCGCGCCGCCGCCGGAGTCGGATCCGGCGATCGTCATGACCCGAAGCGGGGTCTGGCCTGGTGGCGTGAGCGGTAGGAATGTCATTGTGTCGCCCCGGCCGCGACCACGAGTGTGCGGTTTCGTACGGCCTTATCGGCGTGTCGCGTACGAAACCGCACAGTGGGCAGCAAAAGGAACATCATGCGAGAGGAAGATAGACCCGGTTGCCGTGTTCGGCGAACTCCTTGGACTTTTCGGCCATAGCGGCTTCGATCGCCTCTTCGGAGTCCAGGCCATGTTCGGCGGCGTAGTCGCGCACGTCCTGGGTGATGCGCATGGAGCAGAACTTCGGACCGCACATCGAGCAGAAGTGCGCGGTCTTCGCCGGTTCGGCGGGCAGAGTCTCGTCGTGGAACTCGCGTGCGGTGTCCGGGTCCAGCGACAGGGCGAACTGGTCGTGCCACCGGAACTCGAAGCGGGCGCGCGACAGGGCGTCGTCACGTTCCTGTGCGCGCGGGTGCTCCTTGGCCAGATCGGCGGCGTGGGCGGCGATCTTGTACGCGATCACGCCGTCCTTGACGTCCTTGCGGTCGGGCAGTCCGAGGTGCTCCTTCGGCGTGACGTAGCACAGCATGGCGGTGCCGGCCTGGGCGATGATCGCCGCACCGATCGCCGACGTGATGTGGTCGTAGGCCGGGGCGATGTCGGTGGTGAGCGGGCCGAGCGTGTAGAACGGCGCCTCGTCGCACAGTTCCTCCTCCAGGCGGACGTTCTCGACGATCTTGTGCATCGGGACGTGGCCCGGACCTTCGATCATCACCTGCACGCCATGGATTTCGCGATCTTGGTCAGCTCTCCGAGGGTGCGCAGTTCGGCGAACTGGGCGGCGTCGTTGGCGTCGGCGATCGAACCCGGGTCGCAGGCCGTCGCCGAGCGAGAACGTCACGTCGTAGCGCTGCAGGATCTCGCACAGTTCCTCGAAATGCGTGTACAGGAACGACTCCTGGTGATGCGCCAGGCACCACGCCGCCATGATGGAGCCGCCGCGGCTGACGATTCCCGGTGACGCGCTTGGCGGTCAGCGGCACGTAGCGCAGCAGCACGCCGGCGTGCACGGTC
Source organism: uncultured Actinomycetota bacterium (assembly GCA_963721195.1). Taxonomy (GTDB): domain Bacteria; phylum Actinomycetota; class Actinomycetes; order Mycobacteriales; family Mycobacteriaceae; genus Mycobacterium. The sequence goes on from CAVRIH010000008.1 coordinate 67,297, forward strand.
ATGTAGTCCACGCCCTGCTCGCACTGCTCGATCACGGTGTCGCGGTAGCAGCTCCCAGCGTCAGCGCCGCCGGATCGCCGTTGACCTTCTCCAACGCCTGATAGATCGGCACGGTGCCGACGGGCACCGGCGAGTTGCGCAGGATCCACTCCCGGGTCAGTGTGGATGTCGCGGCCGGTGGACAGGTCCATGATGGTGTCGGCGCCCCAACGGGTGGCCCAGACCATCTTGTCGACCTCTTCGGCGATCGAGCTGGTGACCGCCGAATTGCCGATGTTCGCATTGACTTTCACCGCGAACGCCTTGCCGATGATCATCGGCTCGGTCTCGGGGTGGTTGTGGTTGGCCGGGATGACCGCCCGGCCGCGGGCCACCTCGTCGCGGACCAGTTCGGCGGGTTACCCCCTCGCGCGCGGCGATGAATGCCATCTCGGCGGTGATCTCGCCGTTCCGGGCACGTTGCAAGTTGGGTGCCGCGGTCGCGCACGACGCCGGTGCGTGGCGGCAGTCCCTTGTGAAGGTCGATCACCGCGTCGGCGTCGGTATACGGGCCCGAGGTGTCGTAGAGGTCGAGGTGCTCGCCGTTGGACAGGTTCACCCGGCGGAACGGCACGCCCATCCCGTCGATCCGGCGGTAGATCTTGGTGCTGCCCGCGATGGGGCCGTTGGTCACCGACGGGACAGCGGGGGTTGCGACGGAATTGTCAGAATGCAGCACTTTCATCATCTCCCTACGCCGGCATTACCCGGTCAGGTTCGTACGGTCGACAGGCCCACCTGTCCTCTCAGCGCACTCGGTGTGCGCTCCCGTGTGTGGACGCCTGCCAACGCTAGCGCAGGTGATGCGTGCGCGGGAGTAGGAATTGCGTCGAGATGCTTTGTATAGCTAATATATGTGTTTTGTGCCGATGGCTGTGGATACGCAAAGCGAAGTTTGATGACGACCGAGATCGAGAAGACGAACACCCCGGTGGCCGACGCGGCGCTCGCCGAAACCGCGCAACGACACCGGCGGATGGACTCCGCTATCTGGCTGACCACCCGTTCTACAAGTGGATCGTGCTGTCCAACACCACACTGGGCACGCTGCTGGCGACCATCAACGCGTCGATCGTTCTGATCTCACTGCCGGCCATCTTCCGCGGCATCGGCCTGAACCCGCTGGCGCCGGTCAACGTCAGTTATCTGCTGTGGATGCTGATGGGCTACTTGGTGGTGACCGCCGTCCTGGTGGTCCCGTTCGGTCGCCTCGGCGACATGTTCGGCCGCGTCCGCATCTACAACCTCGGGTTCGTGGTGTTCACCGTGGCCGCGATCGCGTTGTCATTCGATCCGTTCCACCTCGACGGCGGCGCGCTGTGGCTGATCGCCTGGCGGGTGGTCCAGGGCGTCGGCGGCGCGATGCTGATGGCGTCGTCGTCGGCCATCCTGACCGACGCATTCCCGGCCAACCAGCGCGGGATGGCGCTCGGCGTGAACATGGTGGCGGCGGTGGCCGGATCGTTCCTCGGCTTGCTCATCGGCGGCGGGCTGGCCGAGTGGGACTGGCGCGCGATCTTCTGGGTCGGCGTACCGATTGGCATCCTCGGCACGATTTGGAGCGTGCGCTCGCTGAAGGAACTCGGGGTGCGGACACCGGGGCGGCTGGACTGGGCGGGCACGGTGACGTTCGGTGTCGGACTGACGGCGGTGCTCATCGGAATCACCTACGGCATTCAGCCGTACGGCGAGTCGACCACCGGATGGACCAGCCCATGGGTGCTCGGCTCCATCGGGTTCGGGCTGCTGTTGCTAGTCGCGTTCTGTGTCGTCGAATTGCGCGTGACGCAGCCGATGGTCAACATCCGGCTGTTCCGCTCGACCGCGTTCGGGATGGGCAACCTCGCCGGGCTGATGTCGTCCGTCGGCCGTGGCGGCCTGCAGTTCATGCTGATCATCTGGTTACAGGGCATCTGGCTTCCGTTGCGCGGCTACGAGTTTGAATCCACGCCGCTGTGGGCGGCCATCTACATGCTGCCGATCACCGTTGGCTTTCTGATCGCGGGACCACTCGCCGGCTCGCTGTCGGACCGCTTCGGAGCCCGGCCGTTCACGGTCGGCGGAATGCTGTTGATGGCGGCATCGTTCATCGCACTGGTGATGATTCCCGTCGACTTCAACTACTGGGTGTTCGCGCTGTTGATCTTCCTCAACGGGCTGGGCGGTGGCATCTTCACCGCGCCCAACACCGCGGCGATCATGTCGAGCGTTCCCGCCGCCGAGCGCGGCGCTGCGTCCGGTGTGCGTGCGACGTTCTTCAACGCCGGCTCGTCGCTGTCGATCGGTATCTTTTTCTCTCTCATGATCATCGGGCTGGCCAACACGCTGCCCGAGTGCGTTGAGCACGGGTCTGCAGGAGCAGGGTGTCTCCGCATCGGTGGCGCACGAGGTGGCGAACCTGCCGCCGGTCGGCAGCCTCTTCGCGGCGTTCCTCGGCTACAACCCGATGGCCGAGCTGCTCGAGCCCTACCACGCGCTGCAGCAGCCCGGCGTGAATGCTGATGTGCTGACCGGGCAGACATTCTTCCCGCACCTGATCATCGAGCCGTTCCATGCGGGACTCATCGTCGTGTTCGTCGCCGCCGCGGCGATGATGGTCGTCGGCATGGTCGCGTCGCTCTTCAATCCGGGTCGCTACGCCGACGAGCAGAACGTCGACAACGTGGCCTAGTGGCTCACGTCAGGTCGACGAGGACGGGAGCGTGATCGCTCGGCGCCTTTCCCTTTCGTTCCTCGCGCACGATTTCCGCGTCGGTCACGCGTTGCGCCAACGCGGGTGAGCCGAGAATGAAGTCGATACGCATTCCGCGATTCTTCGGAAACCGCAGCTTGGTGTAGTCCCAGTAGGTGTATACGGCCGGTCCCGGGGTGAAAGGCCTTACCAAATCGCTGAATTGGGCGTCGATGATCGCATTGAATGCCTTGCGCTCCGGCTCAGTGACGTGGGTGCTGTTCGCGTAGAACTCGACGCTCCACACGTCCTCGTCAGTCGGTGCGATGTTCCAGTCACCCATCATCGCGATCTGGGCAGCCGGGTCCTCGAGAATCCATTTCTTCGCGGTATCACGCAGTGCAGCAAGCCATTTAAGCTTGTATACGTAGTGCGGCGAACCGACGAATCGCCCGTTCGGCACATACAGGCTCCATACGCGCACTCCGTTGCACGTCGCTCCCAATGCGCGCGCCTCTGCGGCGGCTTCCACATCCGGCTTGTCGCTCCACGTCGGCTGATCGTCGAAGCCGACCTGTACGTCGTCGATACCGACTCGAGACGCGATGGCGACGCCGTTCCACTGGTTGAACCCGCAATGCACCACGTCGTAGCCGGCAGCCAGAAACGGCATGGTAGGGAACTGTTCGTCGGAGCACTTGGTCTCCTGCATCGCCAGCACATCGACGTCGGCACGCTCCAGCCAGTCCGCCACACGATCTACCCGAGCCCGGATCGAGTTGACGTTCCATGTGGCCACCCGCATGGCTACAGGCTACGGAGGGGGTCATCCACAGCCTTGGGGTTGCCATTCGAACGTCACTCCGTTGCGGGTGGGTCGGGGTCGTTGTGGAGGAGTTCTTCGGGGTGGTGGGCGTGGTTGATCTCCGGGGGCCGGGTGCCGTTGGTCCAGGCCAGCCGTCCGGTGTCGGTGACGGTGGTCTGCCATCGGCCCTTGGTGAGTGCGGTGTGGTCGGGGCCGCAGGCGAAGTGCAGCATGTCGGCGTTGGTGGCCCCGCCGGCGGCCCAGTCCGGGCTGTGGTGCACCTCGCTGTGATAGCCGGGCTGGGTGCAGTTGGGCGGGTGCAGCCGCCGTCGCGTGAGTAGCAGATGATGCGCTGATCGGCGGTCGCCACCCGTTTCTGCCGGCCTAGGTAGATGGGGCGGTCGCTGTGGTCGTCGAAGATCGCCAGGTAGTGGATGGCGTCGGCGGCCATCCGGATCAGATCACGCATCGGCAGCGCGCTGTCCCCGCCGGTGCGCGCCGGCGAGGGCATCGGCACCTCGGGGTTGGCGACGGCGTGGGCGGCGGCGTTGAGTTCGGCCAGGGTGGTGCGCGCGATCACCGTCACCGGATGCCCGCGATGGTGGCCGAGGGTTCCTGACGCGATGCCGGCCTTGAGGCCGAGTTTGATGCCGTCGTGGCAGCGTTGGGCGGCGGAGCGGTCATCAGGTGTTTCTTCGATGGTGCCGTCGGGCAGGTGCCGGCCCGGGCGCACCGCGGCGGTGACGGCTTCCACATAGCTGCGGGTTTCGGGGTCGATCCAGCCCGCCAGCCGCGACATGCCGTCGGGGCCCTGGGGGCCCAGCAGCAGACCACGCCGTCGGGCACGGTCGGCCTCGTCGAAATCGCCGTCGGGGTTGAAGATCTCATCGATGCGCCGCCCGGCGGCCTTGACGATGTCGGCGTCGTTCTTGACCGCTTCGCGCACCAGGCTGGCTTCCACATCGGTCGCGGTCTTGGACCGACACGCACGAGGGCAGCCGGTTCATCGCAGCGGTGATCACCCGCAGATGGTCCTCGCCGATCACACCGGCTTCGATCGCAGCAGCCACCAGCGGCAACTGCGGCGGCACGGGGGGCCCGCACAGTTGACGGCGCGGCCGGATCCGGGCGCCCACCTTCATGCGGCGTTTGATCTCGGTGGGTGGGATCCGCAGCCGCGCCCACAAACTGTCGATGAAGCCGCTGACCAACCCGACCTCATCGGGCGGGTCGGCGATCTGGGCGAACACCCGATACATCAACCCCCGGTTGGTGCGCTCCTGGGTCTCCAACCGTTCGGCCAGCTGGACCCGAAACTCGTTGCCCACCTCATCAGAGGACAGCTCCCGCATCTCGGCGTAGGCGTCATCCACCTCATCGAGCAGCGCACGAAACCTCTCGCGTGCCGCCTCGCCGGTGACGAATTCGCCCATGCACCAACACTATCGAACGCATGTGCTAAACATCGAGCGCCGTCAACCGGCCTGTGGATCAACCACCGATTGGGGACACACGCAGCGACTTGTCAGTGCCGTGTGCTACTGACCCCGGGCCAACGTGCGGGAGTCGTCGCTGCCGTTCCTCGGGTCCATGCGCTCGCGCTCCGAGATCAAGAAGAACGACAACGCCAAGCCTGGCTCGCCGCCAACTACCAACCCCCACCCTTTTGGACGGTGTCGGCTCGTAGATAGCGCGAGCGATGATGAAGCGTGAAGCCCATCGACTCGAAAAGCGCTATGGCGGAGGAATTATCGTCAAGTGCCTGTGTATACGCGCGGCGTGCGCCGTGGGCTGCGCCCCAACTGAGCAATGCGGTGCACAGTGACCGTGCGTGACCGCGGCGGCGCTGGTCCCTGGTGACCTTCAGCGCGGACAAGCCCAACCAGCGGGTCCCGTCGGGTGCATCGGTGACGGCCGCCCGTGCCACCGCCACTCCCGCGACTGTCGCGAAAGTCAACCTCGCCGTCGACTATCGCGGACAAGACCTCGATGGGTACGTCGCGGTCATAGATGCGCAGCCACTCGTCATCCGGTCGCGCCGCCAGCGTTACCTCGTGCTGGGGATGGCTCTGCTCGATATCGCATGCCATGACTGAGTTCTCGGCTTCGGTCGGCGCATACGCAGGAATGCGGAACAGTCGGTCCGGTGCGCTCACCAGCGGTGGCACCGACCGCGCCGCATACCAGTCGGCGACCGCTCTCATGTCAGTGGTAACGGAAAAGTCGAGCGGGACAGCGGAATTAGCCCGCCTCGTGCTGCCGTGTCCGAAGCGGCAGAGCCATCCGTCCACCCACTGCTGTTCAACTCCCGGCCAGGCCAGCGCCGCCGCATGTTCGAGGTTGCGAATGTCCGCTGTGCGCACCGGTGCGGCGGCGAGCGCCTTGATCACGACCACGTTCTCGACTGCAACGGCCACCACATGCCCGCGCTTCGTGCGCACCTGCAGCGTGGGCGCCGTAGCCACCAAGTGACCGATCACGTCGGTCAGCGGTGGTACCGATCCGACCGGCAGGCGGTGACGGATCATCACCCGCGTTCCCAGCGGTGGGGTCTGCATCAGTGACCGAAGGGGTCGGGATCCTTGCCGGGATCCCACGACAGCCCCGGCACGCCCCACCCGCGCGATTTCACCGTGCGCTTGGCGCTTCGAGCATGCCGGCCGACCAGCCGATCCAGATACAGGGAGCCGTCCAGGTGTCCGGTCTCGTGCTGCAGCATGCGCGCAAACAGGCCGGTGCCCTCCAGCGTGATCGGCGTGCCGTCGGCGTCCAGACCCGTCACTCGAGCCCAGTCGGCCCTGCCAGTCGGAAACGATTCCCCCGGCACCGAAAGGCAGCCCTCGTCATCGTCGTCCGGGTCGGGCATCGTCTCCGGAACTTCGGACGTCTCCAGCACCGGGTTGACGACGACGCCCTTGCGCCGCGTGACCCGGCCGCGTTCTTCGGCGCAGTCGTAGACGAAGACTCGCTTGGACACGCCGATCTGATTCGCGGCGAGCCCAACGCCGTTGGCTGCTGTCATCGTGTCGTAGAGGTCAGCGATCAAGTCCGCGAGATCCGCGGGCAGCGAACCGTCCTCACCGACGGGCACCGGCTCGGTCGCGGTGTGCAGGACGGGATCTCCTACGATGCGTATGGGTACTACGGCCACGCGGGACAGCTTAAGTCGGCAATCCTTATCGTCCGACTCGCGGGCATGTCGGACGCCTCAGCTTGCAAACCCGTGGTTGAATGAGCGCCGAACCACAGCGATGTCATTTCGAGTGTTGGAAGGGTCCAGGAGCGAGATGGACGGCGCAATCGCCCGGAGTGAGCAATCCGGGGACGACCCTGCCCTGGCTGATGGGCTGACCCGGCGCGAGCACGACATCCTGGCGTTCGAGCGTCAGTGGTGGAAGTACGCGGGCTCGAAGGAAGACGCGATCAAGGAACTGTTCTCCATGTCGGCGACCCGTTACTACCAGGTGCTGAACGCGCTGGTAGATCGCCCTGAGGCGCTCGCAGCGGATCCGATGCTGGTGAAGCGGTTGCGACGGTTGCGGGCGAGCAGGCAGAAGGCGCGCGCGGCGCGTCGGCTCGGCTTCGACGTCACCTGAGCTCGTCGGGGGATTCGAGGCCTGCTTGTCCGGCTGGATACAGTGAATGCAATGAATCAGCAGAACTCCTCTGGCCTACCCCTGCGCGCGATGGTGATGGTGCTGCTGTTCCTCGGGGTGGTGTTCTTGCTGGTGGGATTTCAGGCGATGGGTTCCGGTGACGACGAGGGCGAACAATCGCCGATAGCGACAACCACCGCAACCACCACAAGCGCGAGTCCGTCGGAGTCCCCGGAGCCGGCTCGGCCCGAGGTGCGTGTCTTCAACGTCTCGACGGTGCAGGGTGCAGCGGAGGGCACCGCCACCCGGCTGCGTGAGGGCGGCTGGAACGTCGTCGAGACCGGGAACCTCGAGCTGCCGGACGTGACAGCCAACACCGTGTACTTCACCGAGGCACCAGGGGAGCGCGAAGCCGCCGAGGAAGTCGGCAGGTTGTTGGACGCGGCGGTCGAACCGCGATTACCGGAGTTGGCCGAGCAGCCGCCGGGCGTGCTCGTGGTGGTCACCGGCTAGGCTCTTGCGCATGCTCAAGACCGTCGCTGTCGCGACTTGCTTCGCAGTTCCCGCTCTCGTGCTGAGCGCTTGCAGCGCCCCCGAACAACCCGCAACCACGCCCGGCACCGCGCCATCGATCTGGACCGGTTCGCCGTCACCGTCGGCGCCGCCCGCTGAGCACGGGGGAGACCACGGTGGTGGACACGAGGGTCAGGCCAGCGGTGGGACGCTGAAGGCCGACCTGAAATCGCCGAACGGCACCACGGTCGCCACCGCCGAGATCGCGTTCTCCGGGAACTTTGCCACCGTCACCGTTGAGACCACCGAGCCCGGTGAACTTGCGCCGGGCTTCCACGGACTGCACATCCACTCGGTCGGCAAGTGCGAGGCCAACTCGGTCGCGCCGACCGGTGGTGCGCCCGGCGACTTCAATTCGGCCGGTGGACATTTGCAGGTGGCTGGACACAGCGGCCATCCCGCCAGCGGCGACTTGTCATCGCTGCAGGTTCGCGAGGACGGCTCGGCGTTGTTGGTGACGACGACCGACGCGTTCACCGAAGAGGATCTGACGGGCGAGGCCAAGACCGCGATCATCATTCACGAGAAGGCCGACAATTTCGCCAACATACCGCCGGAGCGCTACCAGCAGGTCAACGGCAATCCACCGCCAGACGAGACCACCCTGGCCACCGGCGATGCCGGAAAGCGCGTGGCGTGCGGTGTCATCGGCGAGGGCTAGCAGTCACATAGACTTCGTCGGTTCACCTCGGCCGACGGTCGGGGTGGAGTGGGAGTTCGCGCTCGTCGACGCCGAAACCCGCGATGTGAGCAACGTGGCCACCGAGGTGATAGAGGAGCTCGGCGCGAACAACCCTCGGGTGCACAAGGAGCTTCTGCGCAACACAGTCGAGATCGTCACCGGTATCTGTGATTCCGTGCCTGAGGCGATGGACGATCTGCGATCGACGCTGCGAACCGCGCGCAAGATCGTCCGCGACCGCAACATGGAGTTGTTCTGCGCGGGTACGCATCCGTTTGCGAAATGGTCTCCGGAGAGCTTGACCGATGCGCCCCGCTACGCCGAACTGATCAAACGCACGCAGTGGTGGGGGCGTCAGATGCTGATCTGGGGTGTCCATGTGCACGTGGGCATTTCGTCCGCGCACAAGGTGATGGCGATCAACACGTCGTTGCTCAATCACTATCCGCATCTGTTGGCGCTCTCCGCGTCGTCGCCGTTCTGGGACGGTGAGGACACCGGTTATGCGTCCAACCGGGCGATGATGTTCCAGCAGCTGCCCACGGCCGGGTTGCCGTTCCATTTCCAGACGTGGCGGGAGTGGGAAGGCTTCGTCCACGACCAGAAGAAGACCGGCATCATCGACCACATGAACGAAATCCGTTGGGATGTCAGGCCGTCACCGCACATAGGGACGGTGGAGGTGCGGATCTTCGACGGGGTCTCCAACATCCGTGAGTTGAGCGGGTTGGTGGCTTTGACCCATTGCCTGATCGTCGACCTCGACCATCGTCTGGATGCGGGCGAGCGCCTCTCCACGATGCCGCCCTGGCATGTACAGGAAAACAAGTGGCGCGCAGCCCGTTACGGGCTGGATGCGGTGATCATTCTGGACGAAGACAGCAACGAACGTCTGGTGACCGACGATCTGGACGACCTGCTGAACCGCCTCGAGCCGGTAGCCGCCTCGTTGAACTGTGCCGACGAACTGCGCTCAGTCGCCGACATCTTCAACTCGGGCGGGTCGTATCAACGTCAACGCCGGGTCGCCGAGGAGCACGACGGTGATCTGCGTGCGGTGGTCGACGCGCTGGTCGCAGAGCTGGACATCTGAGGGTGCCCGTCACGCCGATGTTCCCGCTGCAGGTGGCGATGCTGCCCGGCGAGGAGCTACCGCTGCGGATATTCGAACCTCGTTACACCGCACTGGTTTCGGACTGCCTGGCGACTGATGATCCGGCGTTCGGTGTGGTCTTGATCGCTGCGGGTCGCGAGGTCGGTGGCGGAGACGTCCGCAGCGACGTCGGCGCAATGGCCCACATCACCGAGAGCGCCGACTTGGGGGACGGCCGCTATCGCCTGCGGTGTGTGATGGCTGAGCGGATCCGGGTGGTGGAGTGGCAGCCCGACGATCCGTACCCGCGGGCGGCTGTCGAGCGCTGGCCCGATGAACCGGGTGAGAGCGTCGACGTGGACGCGATCAGGGACATCGAGGATCGCATGGTCGCGCTGTTCGAGCGGATCGCCCAGGCGCGCGGCGCACAGGTGGTCGGCCGGGACATCGTCGCGGGCACCGACGCGTCGGGCGATGCCGCAATGTGGTTGTACGCGTTGGCTTCCCGCCTCCCGATGGGGCAGGCAGACCGGTACGCCGTGCTCGCCGCACCCAGCGTAGCCGCGCGAGTAGGCGCGCTCAGCGAGGCTGTCGACACGGTGACCGCGATGGTTGAATTCCAGTTATCTGAGTAGAACCGGCGCCGAAACTGAGCTTATGCAGGAAAATTCGCGAAATCTCCTGCATAAGCTCACTCTCGGCAACGTCACTCGGGCTCGAACTGCTCGTTGTGAAGCCGCTCGAGAGCGCGCCCATCGGTGAGTTCGGCGCGGTTCTCCGGATGCTTCCAGTAGTGGCGGACCATCCAATACAGGGCGGCGCCGCTGGATGCGAAACGATCAGCGTTTGGCACGACGACCGGCTTGGCGTCCTTCACGACGAAGACAATTGGATTTCGGGTTTGCCTGTGGGCCTTATCAATAATGTCAAGGACGTCATCCCACCGCGCCGTGCGGTTTCGGAGAACGTCGGCGCTCTCGACCCCGTCAGGACCGAGCCTTAGGTAGCCGGTTTCGCGGCGCTTGATCAACGCAAACAATCCAGTTAGCGAGAGGACGAGCAGAGTGATCATCAAGTACCGGTTGACCGTATCCCGCCCGGGCGCGCTCAACGGTAGCTCAGTGGTACCAAACGACACAAAGACCAGATAACACGAAGAGCCCACAGCCCCGCCGACTAATGCAATCCCGAACGACCGCGCGATGGCGGGGTGGGACCTCACGGTGGTTCCGGCGCCGCTATAGTCGGCGTAGCGCTTGGCCGACACCAGCACAGTGACCGCGAGAGCACCGCCGAAACCGCAACAGAACACGGCAAGGCCGCCGGCGGTTAAGGCCGCAGGCACGGAACCACGCTGCAGCGCGATCACCGTCTGCGCCAAGTAGTACACGATTCCGCCGCCGAGAATGAGAACGCCAAGCACGACTACAGCTGCGAGTTTGCTGGTCCAGTTTGGAGGCGTTGGGCCTTGGCCTAGGCCCCGCACAGTATCGTCCCGACCTGAGTTCCTACACTTTTCATCCATTCGCCGATGATGACCGAGCCTATGACGGCTCCACCGACAGCGGCGCCGGGACCGATGACGGGAATGGCCCCGCCCACCAATGCACCGCCCGCCCCACCGGCGGCGTTCCCGGCGAGCCCGAAAGTACCCGCGAACACCGAGACGCACTTGTCGGCAGGTGTTGGCGCTGCGAGAAAGTCATACATCGCCGACATGACACCCAACGCGGGTCCGCCGTACTTCGCGCCGGCACCGACCTTCTCCACTGCATCCATCGAAAGCATCGGTATCTTTCCGCCGCGATCGATGTGCGTTTCCAACCCGGTTAGAACGTCGCCGATACGGTCAGGGATGGTCTGCACCAGCAGCGGGCTGTCAGGTGGGAGAACGCCGTGCCGGCCATCAGGCAAGGTGAAAGCTCCATTGCGTGCGCCTTCGGGCGTTTCGTCGATGACGTATTGCGTCCCGTCCGCCCAGTTCATGATCGTCTTCTTGTAGCCGCTCGGCGTGCTCGTCGAACTGGTCCAAGAGATCAGATTGCCATCGGCGTCGTAGTGGTCCTCGGTCGTCATGTCGGGCACGCCGTTCTCGTAATCAGGCTTGTACTCGGTGATGACGTGCTTGCTGCCGTCCTGCATGATCAGGGTTTTCTCGAAGTGGCCGTCGTCGTTGTACCTCGAGGTCGTCTCACGGACGGTCGTGGCCATCTCCTCACCACGGACCGTCGCTTGCTGCATAAGGCCAACGGGATCGTGGGGATTCGGTACGTCGTCGGCTGGTCGTTGCGCACGGGGCGACATCATGCCGGGCAGGCCATCGGATGCGGGAGGCACGAAGCCGAACGGCTTCGCTGCGGCCGTTACCTTCTCCGCTGTGCTCGTGTCGGCGGCGCCGACCGCCAGTAGGAGCCCGTTGATCGCGGCCTGTTCGATCGCGACCTGGCTCATCAACTCCGTGATCTGCTCGGCAGTCTGAGACGCCGGATCGATCAACACCACCCAGCCCTCCGAGACGTTCAGCGGACCGCGGTCGATCTCGTCGGCCTTGTCCAACAATGCTTTTCGGGCGGCGCCGATGGTGCTGGCGCCTTCGTTGAGGGCGGTTGCGATCGCGGTGGTGTACTCGCTGAACGCGGTCGTTGTCTGGTGCGCCCGGTCGAACATCCCGGTCGCGGCATCGTGGGCAGGTCCGGCCCAGGACTTGGTCTCCGGCATGATCTTGAGGTTGTTGTTGATCCGATCGCCAGCCTGTTTCACGGTTTCACCAGCGGACCTGACCGCCGGGCCGGTGAACGTCAGTGAGTCGGGGTTCCAGCTCTCGAGCCGGGAACGTGACGGGAGCACGACTCTAGAAGATCCCTTCGAAGCTTCCCGCGAGGTCGGAGTCGGTCACCTCGTAGGTGTTGCCCGCGCCGCGTACTGCATCGCCCATCTTCGGTGACGTTCGCGGCGATCGCGTTGGCCTGCTCGGTCACATGGCCGCCGACCAGTCGGGCGGCCCATTGCGTGGTGGACCCGGGCAGGCCGTCGGCGGCCGTGGTCGCCTTGTTGCCGACCGCCGTTTCATGGATTGTCGACGACGCGGCGTCGACCTGGCCGGCGAACGCTCGCAGGACTTCCGGATCAACCAGCATGTCTGCAACTTACCGGCTGTCAGCACCCTGCGACGACGGCAATCTGACTGGCGAGGTCTAAACGAGCGTGCCCTCGATGAAGACGGTGCGCGGCGTGGTGTCCTCCGTCGTCGATGCGGGTGGGCGTCCGTAGCGCTCCATCAGTGTCCGGGCATCTTCCGACGACACCCGCCACCCGTGTTCCATCAGCCATTCGGCGACATCGGTACGGTCCTCGATGAACCACAGGTCCGCAACGTCGGGCACTTCGGTGTCGTCGGTACCCGCCGCTTCGCGCATCTGGCGCAGCTGCTCACGTCGGCTCGCCAGATACTCCGGATCGAAGAACCCGGCGCCGAATGATTCGACGCCGATCCGGCTGCCCGGCGCACTGAGACCGTGGATGCGCTCGAACAAGACGTCCTGGCCCTCGGCGGGCAGGTACGGCAGCAGACCCTCGGCGGCCCACGCCGTCGGTTCCTGCGGGTCGAATCCCGCGTCGCGCAGGGCTTTCGGCCATTCCTGACGGAGGTCGATGGGCACTGCGACGTAGCGGGCAGCGGGCTGGTCGTCTACTAGCGTCTCAGCCTTGAATGCGAGCACCTTCGGCTGATCGATCTCGTAGACGACGCTGTCGTCGGCCCACGGCAGTCGCCATGCCCGGGCGTCGAGTCCTGCGGCGAGGATGACCGCCTGCACGATGCCGTTGGCCCCTGCGGTCGTGAAGAAGTCGTCGAACCATTTGGTGCGCGAGGCAGCGTAGTTCGAGATCGCCCGGATTCGTTCGACCATGTGAGATGGCGGCAGCTGCCATCCGCGGGCGATGGCCGCATCGATGAACCGCTGGGCGTAGATGTCGGTGAACAGCGGGCAACTCGAGGTCTCTTCCTGCGCGCGTGCCCATGCCACACCGAGTGCGGTAGCACCGACACTTTCGGTGATGTCCCAGTTGTCGTCGTCAGTTCTGGCCATTGCCGCCCTCCGGTTCGGCGAACTCGTACAGTTCGTCTTTCGTCAGCAGGTCATCGCGAACGTTCTGTTCCCGGTAGGCCAGCTGGCCAACCCGGTTGGCGACCACCGGTGCGGTGATGACGGTGAACAACCCGGTGAGGATCACCATGCCGACGTCGGCGTTACCGCGCAGCCGGATCGCCGCGCCGACCAGCACCAGGAGCAGGCCCAGCACCTGGGGCTTGGATGCGGCGTGCATGCGCGTCAACGTGTCCGGGAAACGAACCACACCGATCGCGGCTGTCAGCGCGAGCGCGGAGCCGCCAAGGACGAGAACCGCGGTCACGATGTCGAGCACGGTCATTGCTGTCTCCTTGTGCTAAGGGACTTATCGACGTCCGGCACACGGAACCTGGCGACGCTGACAGATCCGACGAAGCTGATCAACGCCAGCGCGGCCATGCCATAGGTCACTGTCGTGTCGAGGCTGAACGCAGCCCATGTTCCGATACCGCACATCGTCACAGCGACGAGGGTGTCCAACGCCACCAGCCGATCCAGTGTGCTCGGGCCCGCGAGCAACCGGATCATCGTGACACCGGCAGCGATCGTCAGCATCACCGCCGCAGCGACCCACACGTAGTTCATGCGCGATCCGCCTCCGCTACTCGCTCGCCGTTCATGCGCGATCCGCCTTGTCTGCCGAAGGCCGCCAATCCTTTTCGCGCTCGAACGTCGACACCAGCTGTCTCTCCACTTCGTTGACCTGGCGATAAAACCGGGCCACGGACCGTTCGTTGCCGACGTCGATCACATGCATGTAGAGCATTCGCCGCCTCTGGTCGATCTCCAGGACGATCGAACCGGGGATCAGGTTGAAGATGTTGACGGCCAACGCGAGCACGAGATCGGATTTGACCGCCAGATGGGCACGCAGCACCGCCGACAGCGGTGGCGGGCCGGGCTTGATAGCCAGGAATGCCACCTGCACCGACGACAGCACCAGGTAGTAGCCGACGGTGACGATCAATCGCAGCAGTGACATCGGGTGCACCCGGCCTTCGACTGGCACCGACGGAAGCGGCAGCAGCAGGATGATGACCAGCGCGACGAGAAGCCCGGAGAGGACGTTGGCCGCAGACAACGTGCCCCACAACAGAATCCACACCAGGATCAACCAGCACACCACCCATATGCGGAGCAGGACGCCTCTCATTTGCCCATCACCGCCGAGATGTACTGGGCGGGGTCGAGGACCTCGTCGGCGGCCCGCTCGCTGTAGGCGAAGAATGGTCCCGCGAGCAACGTCATCGAAAGCCCCACCGCGATCAGCGCGCCCGTCGGCAACAGCATGCCCACCGGCATCCTGCCCACGTCGTCGCGGCTCATGAACTCGACATCCTCGGAATCGTCGAGCAGGGCCGCAGGGGCGGCCGCCGACAGATGTCCTTCCGGTGCGTCCTCGCGGGAGCGCCAGAAGGCTTTGGTCCACACCCGCACGATCACGTACAGCGTCAGCAGGCTGGTCACCACGCCCCCACCGACCAGAATCCATGCCAGTGCGGAGCCGTTCTGTGCGCCGGCCTCCAGCAGTGCGACCTTGCCGATGAAACCGGAGAACGGTGGAATGCCACCGAGGTTGAGGGCAGGGACTACGAACACGAACGCAAGGATTGGACTGGCGGCGGCCAGGCCACCGAGGCGCTGCAGCGTGGACGCACCGGCCTGGCGTTCGATTAGGCCTACGACGAGGAACAGCGTCGTCTGCACCACGATGTGGTGGGCCACATAGTAAATCGCTCCGGACATGCCGAGCTCGCTTGACAATGCGATTCCGAACACCATGTAGCCGATGTGGCTGACCAAGGTGAACGACAACAGCCTCTTGATGTCGCTCTGCGCGATCGCGCCCAGGATGCCGACGAGCATGGTCAGCAGCGCCGCCACGAGCAGCAGTGGGTCCAGCCCACCGCCGGGGAACAGCAGCGAATGCGCCCGGATGATCGCGTACACACCGACTTTGGTGAGCAGGCCGGCGAACACCGCGGTGACGGGTGCTGGCGCGGTCGGGTACGAGTCGGGCAGCCACGTCGAGAGCGGGAAGACGGCCGCCTTGATGCCGAAAGCCACGATCAGCACTGCGAACATCGCAGTGCGGGTGCCGGATGAGACGTCGTCGAGTCGCACCGCCAACTCGGCCATGTTCAACGTCCCGGTCGCGGCGTAGACGAGCGCGATGCCGAACAGGAACACCAGCGACGACACCATCGACACCATGACGTAGGAGATGCCCGCCCGGACGCGGTCCTTGCTGCCACCGATCGTCAACAGCACGAAGCTCGCCGACAGCAGCACTTCGAATCCGACGAACAGGTTGAACAGGTCACCGGCGAGGAACGCGGTGCAGACACCGGCCGACAGCACGAGATAGGTGGGCAGAAAGATCGACACCGGCTGGCGATCGTCTCCATCACGGATGCCCTGCCCGATGGCGTAAAAGACCACGGCCAGCAGCACTATCGACGACACCAGCAGCATCAGCGCCGACAACCGGTCGACCACCAGGGTGATGCCCAGCGGCCCCATTCCCGGCTCCGCGGGTCCCCAGCCGCCGACCTGCAGGGCGAGGGTGCCGTCGCGGTCGGCGAGGTACAGCAGAACAGCGCACACGGCGACGACCACCGACAGTGCGCCGAGGGCGATGAGTCGCTGCAGGCGGGGCTTGCGGCCGGCGAACAGCGTCACGGCGGCGCCGAGGGTTGGGATCAGCACGGGTAGCGGCGTCAGCACCGCGGCCAATGTCATGCGCGATCCGCCTTCGCTACTCGCTCGGCCGTCATCGCGAACCCTCGTGTCCTGGTAGGGCGTCCAACTCGTCGGGCGCGTCGGTGTCGCGGGCTCTGTCGGGTTGCGGACGGTCCTCCTCGACGGGCACCGCGTCCTTGGCGGCGATCTCCGAGACCCTGGCGTCCTCTGGATCGTCACCGACTTCCTCTGCGGTGGTCAGCCGGTACGACCGGTACGTCATCGCGAGCACGAACGCGGCGATGCCCAGGCTGATGACAATGGCCGTCAGAATCATGCCCTGCGCCAACGGATCCGCGGTGTTGGTCTGCCCGTCGCTGGTGCGTCCGCGGATCGGCGGATTGCCCGACGGGCCGCCGACAGTGAGGATCAGCAGGTTGATGGCATTGCCGATCAGTAGCAGCCCCAACAGCATTCGAGTCAAATTGCGTTCAAGGAGCAGGTAGACACCCGCGCTGGTGAGGCCGCCGATCATGATGAGCGGGACGAGGTAGGTGGTCATATCGCGTTCACCGCCCCGCGTTGCCGGCCCATCTCGACGTCGATGCGCGCACCCAGGCTGCGCAGCACGTCCAGCACGAGTCCGACGACGATCAGGTACACCCCGAGATCGAAGAACAGGGCCGTGACGAACTTGACCGTACCGAGTACCGGCACGTCGATCTCGATCAGCGCCGACGACAGCACCGGTGCACCCACCAGCAGCGAGGCCGCTCCGGTTCCCGCAGACAGCAGGAGCCCGGTGCCCAGGATCTTGCCCGCGTCCAGCGGAAGGGTCTCACCCAGTTCGTAGCGACCGCCCGCGAGATAACGCAGCACCAGTGCGAGACCCGCGGTCAGTCCACCCGCGAAACCACCGCCGGGGGTGTTGTGGCCGGCGAAGAAGAAGTAGGCCGACAACACCATGATGAGCGGGAAGATGATGCGCGTGGCGACCTCGAGCACCAACGACCGGTGCCTCGGATCGCGCAGCTCGCTGCCCCGTAGCCAGGTGACGTCGCCGACCGCCGGGCTGTGGGTCGTCATCGGCAGCCGTGCGATGTCGGGCTGGCCGGCGTCGGAGACCCGGGGGGCGATGCCGAAGCGCCGGTGCCGGAAAACCATTGACGCCACACCGGTCGCGGCAACCAACAGCACCATGATCTCACCCATGGTGTCCCACGCGCGGATGTCGACGAGCAGTACGTTGACGGTGTTGGCGCCGTGTCCACGGAAATACGCTGCGTCGGGCAGTAATTCAGCGATTGGCGTGCCGGTGCGGGCGGCCATCGCATAGACCGCCAGGGTGGTGACCGTCGCACCGACCGCGATGGCGAGCGCTGCCCGCGCCAACCGGAACCGGTTCATGTGGGTGCGGTCGGCCTCGGCGGGCAACGTGCGCAACACCAGCACGAAGATGATCAGCATCAGCGTCTCGACAAGGAACTGGGTGAGTGCCAGATCGGGTGCACCGTGGAACGCGAAGATCGCGCCGCACCCGTAGCCGGTCACCCCGACCAGCAATACCGCGGCCAGCCGGTTGCGCATCACGGTGGCGCCGACTGCGGCTGCGAGCACGATCAGCCCGACCACGACTTGAACGGGCGAGCCCCACAACGTGAAGTCCGGTCGATCGCGAGCGCCCATCGCCAGCACCACAATTGGGACCAGCACGAGGGTGGACAGGATCACCGATTGCGTCGCGGGAATCGAACCGCGCTGGGTGGCCGCGGTGAGCCGGACCGAGAGTACGTCGAGTCCGTGGACGACTGCGTCGTAGATCTTGTCGGCGTTGCCGAGGGGTTCGTGCACGGTGCGCAAGCGGCGCAGGCGGGACCGGCCGAAGAACGCCGCGGTGCCGACCGCGAGGACGAGTGCCGACAACAACAACGGCAGACCGAGTCCGTGCCAGAGCGCGAGGTCATAGTCCGCTCCGCCGGGCACAGTGTCCGCATAGCTGTCCAGCATCGTGTCGAGCTGTGTCGGCCACAGCCCGAACAGCAGGCCTGCTGCGGCCAGCAGCGCGGGCGGGATCATGAAAGTGATTTCAGGGCGGTGCATTTCGGCGACGCGGGTGCTCGGTTCCGGCCGTCCTTTACGGCCGAACGCGCCGAACAGGAAGCGCAGACTGTAGATGGTGGTGAACACCGACCCGAGCACGATGCCTGCGAGTACGAACGGTGCTGCCGAGCCGAGCACCGGGCTGTGCAACACGGTTTCGAAGTCGGCCTCCTTGGCCACGAAGCCGAAGAAGGGGGGCAGGGCCGCCATGCTCGCCGTGGCAGCGACGGCGATGACGAGCAGGCTTCTGCTACGTGCGCCGAGCCACGCCAGCCTGCGGATATCGCGGGTACCGGTGGCATGGTCGATGACGCCGACGACCATGAACAGCGACGCCTTGAACATCGCGTGTGCGAACAGCATGGCCAGTCCGGCGAGCATCATGTCGCTGCCACCCGAGCCGACCATGACGGAGATCAGCCCGAGTTGACTGACCGTGCCGAACGCGAGGATCAGCTTGAGGTCGTACTCGCGCACCGCCCGCCATCCGGCCAGCAGCATCGTGAGGATGCCGAGGGTGATGACGGTGGGGCGCCACGGCGGTGAATCCGCGAAGCCGGGTGCCATTCGCGCCAAGAGATAAACACCGGCCTTGACCATCGCCGCGGCGTGGAGATACGCACTGACCGGTGTAGGGGCAGCCATTGCGCCCGGCAGCCAGAAGTGCATGGGCACGATCGCCGATTTGGACAGCGCCCCGACGAGGACGAGCACCACACCGACGGAGGCTGCGACACCCGTCGGCGGCGACGCCACCAGCTCGGAGAGCAGATAGGTGCCCGCTGTGTTCCCCAGCACGATGATGCCGACCAGCATTGCCAACCCGCCGAACGTCGTCACCAGCAACGCCTGGGTAGCGGCGCGGCGGCTGGTGGCACGCTCGGCGTAGTGGCCGACGAGGAGGAACGACAAGATGGTGGTGAGCTCCCAGAACACATAGAGCAGAAGCATGTTGTCGCTGGTAACGAGGCCGAACATGGCACCCGAGAACGCGACCAATTCGGCTGCGAAGCTGGGCAGCCGCTTCTCGGTGTGCCCGTCGTGGTGTTCGAAGTAGTCGGCGCAATAGAAAATGACGAGAGCACCAATTCCCAGCACCAACACGCTCATGATCGCCGCGAGCGAATCGAACCGCAGCGTGATGTTCATCGACAACTCCGGCACCCACGGCACATCGACCGTCGCCGCACCGCCCGGGGCAGGCCAGTTGGCCACGACCCAGATCAGCGAACCCAGGGGCACCAGCGCCAGCGGGTAGAACGCCATCCGTCCCCAGCGGTACACGAGCAGGGGAGCCAGCGCAGTAGCGACCGCGTGGGCGACGAGGATGGCGAGCAAGGGCACTCCGTTTCTGTCGTGGGTCGTCGATGAACCGTCGGCGAAGGGCAGATAGCGGGGTGTCAGCCGGGTGAGGGCTCTGGCTTAACAGCAGTCTACGTGGGCCAATACAGCTACCATCCGGCCTCATGGACACAGCTGATGTGGTGGTGGTCGGCGCCGGGCCCACCGGTCTGATGCTCGCCTGCGAGCTCGCGCTCGGCGGTGTGGCTGTCCGGGTGCTCGAGGAACGGGCCTCGACACCCAACATCACCAGGGCATTCGCGGTGCACGCCCGCACCCTGGAACTGCTCGACGCGCGCGGGCTGGCCGATGGTCTGATTCCGCGCGGGGTGGCGGTGTACGAGCTCGCTCCGCCCGGAGGAACGACATTGGATCTGCGGGAGCTGCCGGGCAGATATGCGATGTTGTTGATCGTCCCCCAGAGCGGCACCGAGCAGATGCTCGAGGCCCGTGCCGACGAACTCCGGGTGCCGATTGTCCGCGGCGCCGAGGTGGTTGCGTTGACCCAGGACGACGACGGCGTCACGATCCAGAGCGCCGGCGGCGAGACGATTCGCGCGAAGTACGTGGTCGGGTGCGACGGCGCCCACAGCACGATCCGGAACCTGGTCGGCATCGACTTCGTCGGCAAGCAGTACGAGACGCACATCCTGTTGGCCGACGTCGCGCTGTCGCGCGCGCCGACAGACACCTTGACCGGAGTGACCAACGAGCGGGGCGTCGTGCTCATGATCCCGTTCGGCGACGGCTGGTTCCGCGCCATCGCATGGGACCGGTTGCGCGAGCAGGCACCGCTGTCCGAACCCGTGACGCTGGACGAAATGCGTGATTCGTTCGCGCGCATCGCCGGTGAGGATTTCGGCATGACCGACATGAGGTGGAGTTCGCGGTTCCTGTCGGAACGTAGACAGGCGCGCCACTACCGGTCGGGTCGGGCCTTCATCGCGGGCGACGCCGCACACGTGCATTCGCCGCTCGGCGGCCAGGGTATGAACACCGGTATCGGGGACGCGATGAACCTCGGCTGGAAGGTGGCCGCCGCCGTCAACGGGTCGGCACCGGCATGGTTGTTGGACAGCTACGAGACCGAGCGGCATCCGGTGGGCGCCGCGGTGCTGCGAACGACCGACGCCTTCAACCAGGTGGTGCTGGGCCGCTCGAGGGTGCAGCGGATCGCGCGAAACATCGTCATCGGAACGCTGACGCGGGTCCCGAGAACGAGGCGGCTGATGCGGGAATTCCTCAGCGGTATCGGTATCGCCTACGCACACAAGCGTGGCGACAATCCATTGGTTGGTCGGCGGATGCCGGACGTCGAGTGCAACGGCAAGCGCGTGTACGAACTTCTGCGCAACGGGGAGTTCGTTCTGGTCACGGCCACGCCTGTGGAGGTCGGCCGGTCCGGCATCGTGCACGTCGTCGGCAGGCATCCCGAACTTCCCGCCGCCGTTCTGGTTCGGCCGGACAGCTACGTGGCCTGGGCCAGTGATCGGATGCCGGCCGCCGCCGAACTAGCTGCGGCCGTGGACCATTGGTGCCCGGCGGCATAACGAAGGCATGGCGAACCGGACCGGCACCGCATGGCTGACTACTCCGATGCCTGCGCCGAGGATTGGCCAGATCGGCCAGAAGTACCAGGCGCCTGCGGTGAGGCCGACGACGAGCCACACGGTCAGCACGATCACGACCATCGCGAGGTAGGCCGCAAGGTGGATCTGCACTCCGCGCCGCGCCGCCTTGCGGCGAGCCTGCCTGCGCGCAGGATCGTTGCGCCGAATCCGCTCCAGGGGCAGGTCCGCGACGAGATCGCGCAGCTCGGCTGTGGTGTGCGCGGCGAACGTGGCTTGCAGCCGGGTCTCGTACTCGTCCAGCGTGAAGTAGCCCTGCGCGAGTGCTTGACCGAGCTGATTCGCGGTCTGCTCACGTTCGCGATCACCGGCTCGAACGGATGGTGCGGTCGGTGCGATTGGGGCGCTCATCGGGCCTCCCGAGGCTTCGATCTTGACAGTGCCTAGTTCTGGCGTCGACTATGCCCCTTCAACTAGTCACTGTCAAGATCTATTTGCCGGGGCACAGAACTGTCGGATGGGACCTGTCAATGTCCAACGCGGGGGCCGGCACACGACCACTATGAATGCCTGATATCCGATAAGTGGAAAGAGGCGGCCATGGCTGTCGACGAAGCGAAGCTGAACGAATTCCTCGGCAAGGCGGTGGGCGATCTCGGCGCCGCGATGAGCGCGACGCTCATACTCGTCGGTGATCGACTAGGGCTCTATCGCGAACTGGCGAAAGGGGCCGTCACGTCGACCCAGTTGGCGCAGCGCACCGGAACCGATGAGCGCTACGTCCGCGAATGGCTCGGGAATCAAGGCGCGGGCGGATACGTGGAGTATGACCCCGCCTCCGACGAGTGGTCGCTGAGTCCAGAGCAGGCGCTGTGCCTGACCGATCCAAACGGGCCGGTCGACATGCCCGGCGCGTACAACATCGTGGAGGCCACGTTTCATGCGCTCGAGCGCACGCTCGAGAATTTCAGGTCCGGCCACGGCATGGAGTGGGGCGATCATCATCCCTGCCTTTTCGAGGGCACGGAACGCTTCTTTCGCGCCGGCTACAACACAAACCTGATCGGCTCGTGGCTGCCGGCGCTCGACGGCGTCGTCGAGAAACTCGAGGGCGGGGCCAAGGTCGCCGATGTCGGATGCGGACACGGTGCCAGCACCATCCTGATGGCGAAGTCTTTTCCCGAATCGGAGTTCATCGGCTACGACTATCACGACGAATCGATCGCCGTCGCAACCGAGAAGGCTGCAGCCGCCGGCGCTGCGAACGCGCGATTCGAAGTCGCCGATGCCGTCGGCTACCAGGACAAGGGGTTCGATCTCATCGCGTTCTTCGACTGCCTGCACGACATGGCAGATCCGGTCGGCGTGTCACGGCACGCGCGGGGCGCGATCAGCGACGACGGCACGGTGATGCTCGTGGAGCCGTTCGCCAATGACCGGGTGGCCGACAACCTGAATCCGGTGGGCCGCGTGATGTACGGCGCGTCCACCCAGATCTGCGTCCCGGTGTCCCTGGCGCGGAAGGGCCCTGCGCTGGGCGCCCAGGCCGGTGAGGCTCGGCTACGCGAAATCATGGTCGACGGTGGCGGCTTCACCCGTTGCCGGCGGGCCACCGAGACACCGTTCAACCTCGTGCTCGAGGCGCGGCCGTAGATCAGCGCGCCGCCGAGAAGGCCCGCAGCGACTCGACCTGAACGGGATCGAGTGAGGGCCGCACGGTCTCGCGGGCCTTGGCGACATCGGCAGCGGTGACGGCGGCCGCGTCGATTGAGCGCCGCATCGCCGTGAGCGCGGACTCACGCAGCATCGCCACGCAGTCGGCGGCGCTGTAGCCCTCCAGCTGGCCGGCCAGCGCATCGAGGTCGACGTCGTCGGCGAGGGGAACGGATTTGCCTGCGGTGCGCAGGATTTCGCGGCGCGCCTCGGCGTCCGGGGGCTCGACGAATACCAGTTTCTCGAGCCGCCCCGGCCGCAGCAGGGCCGGGTCGATCAGGTCGGGACGGTTCGTCGCACCGAGGACCACCACGTTGCGCAGCGGCTCGATGCCGTCGAGTTCGGTGAGCAGCGCCGCCACCACCCGGTCGGTGACGCCGGAGTCGAAGCTCTGTCCGCGTCGCGGTGCCAGGGCGTCGAGTTCGTCCAGAAAGATCAGCGACGGCGCCGAGTCGCGCGCACGGCGGAACAGGTCGCGTACCGCTTTCTCCGATGCGCCGACCCATTTGTCCATCAGCTCGGCACCTTTGACGGCATGCACGCTCAGTCGGCCCGAGCTGGCCAACGCCCGCACCACGAAGGTCTTGCCGCAGCCGGGCGGGCCGTAGAGCAGGACACCGCGCGGAGGCTCGACGCCCAGACGCTCGAAAGTCTCCGGATGCTGCAGTGGCCACAGCACGGCCTCGGTGAGCGCCTGCTTGGTGTCGGCCATATCGCCGACGTCCTCCAGCGTCACCGATCCGACCGACACCTCTTCGGTGGCCGACCGGGACAAGGGCCGGATGACGCTGAGCGCACCGGTCAGGTCGTCTTGCGTCAACGCCGGCGGCTTGCCGTCCGTGCTGGCTCTGGCCGCTGCTCGGAGCGCCGCCTCGCGCATCAGTGCGGACAGGTCTGCCACGACGAAACCCGGTGTACGTTCGGCGATTTCGCCGAGATCTAGAGTCTGCGCCGGAACGTCCCGCAGCAGCACCTCGAGTAGCTGCTTGCGGATGGCTCCGTCGGGCAGGCTCAAGCCCAGCTCGCGGTCGCAGAGGTCGGGTGCACGCAGCCGCGGGTCGACATTGTCGGGTACCGCTGAGGTTGCGACGAATGCCACGCCGCCGGTGGCGACGGCGGTGCGCAATTCGGTGAGGATCAGCGTCGCAACGGGTTCCGCGGGTGAGGGGAGCAGCGCGTCGATATCGGTGATGAGCAGCACGCCGCCGCCGTCACGAACGGTGGACACCGCAGACGACACACTGGTGAGCCGGTCCTCGGCGCGCAGCGCACCCACCTCGGGGCCGTCCAGTTCGACGAGTCGCCGGTCGGCGCAGACCGTCCGCACCATGGTGGCCTTGCCGACGCCGGCCGGACCTGAGACCAGCACGCCGAGATTGGCTGTGGCGCCCAGTGTTTCGAGAAGCTGCGGCTGGTCGAGCGCGAGCTTGAGCCATTCGGTCAGGCGGGAGGCCTGGGCGTGGGCGCCTTTGAGATCATCGAAGCCGACGGTGCTGGCCGTAGGCGCCGTGGGAGTAGTGACGGTCGGTTGGCCCGACGTGGTGGTCCTCGAAGGAGTCACGCCGTTGCCCCAACTCACGAGCGAATTGGGTTGGACGCTCACGGGTCCGGGGGGATCGACGCCTGTCACCGTGAGCAGTTCGGACGTCCAGGTGATGCCGACCGACGAAGCGAGTGCGGTGGTGGCAGCCGAGGTGGGGATGTCGGGGCCGAGCTCACGTGGGAGCAGCGACACCGTGTCGCCGACCGTCATCACTTTGCCCAGCAGGGCCTGCCGCAGGGTCGCCGGTGAGATCGACTGGGTGGCGAGGTTCGAGCCGGACAGTGTCACCGAACGCGCGCCGTACACGGTCGCGGGCGCGACGAGCACCGTGGTGTCCTCGCGAACGCCGGCGTTGGAAAGCGTGACATCGTCGAGTAACGCGGTGCCGGTTGGCGTTCCCGACGGCGCAACGCCCACCACCGCGGCGGTGGTCCGAGAGCCTGTCAGCGTCACCGCATCCCACTCCCGAATACCCAGGGCCGCAATCACTTCCGGATGAAGCCTGACCACGCCGCGTCGAGTGTCCAACGCCGACGTATTGAGGCGCGCGGTCAGCGTGAGCTGCTGTTTGAGGGCGGGGCGGTCGGTTGCAGAGCGCCCCGAGTCGAAGCCGGTCACGTCAGGAGCCCGGCCTGCGCAATCCGAGTCGCATCACGGACCTCCGGTGTGGCTGCGCGCGGCGAATCGCCCGCCGCGCAGCCCGCTGTTGTCGAGGTTTGTCGTCCCATACTTCGGGATGTGCGGCCAGGAAGCGCCGGGTTCGGATCGCGAACGGAATGTGGATGACGTACGTGAGGATGATCGCCAGGATCACGATGTAGCCGTAGAGGATCGACGCCGCGACGCCGATGGCCAGCAGCGCCAGCAGGGGGGCGACCATATTCGGCGACACCGAGAAGGTGTGGATCTTGCGCATCGGCAGGGTGCTGACCACCAAGAGCGAGACGCTGACCATCCAGATGACCACGGCGATTTCAGACGTCCACCAGCCGTCGCCGAACTGCATCTTGGCCGCGAGTGGACCGATCGCGCCGATCGCCCCGGCCGGTGCGGGCATGCCGACGAAGTACTCCTTCTCGTAGGCGGGTTTGGCGACGTCGAGCATCGCGTTGAACCGAGCCAGCCGCAATACGATGCACACCGCATACAGCAAGACCACGATCCAGCCGACGCGGGATTGCGAGAGCAGCGTCGCGTAGACGATGAATGCCGGTGCGACACCGAAATTCACGGCATCGGCGAGCGAGTCGATCTCCTCGCCCATGCGCGACGTGGCCTTGAGGATCCTGGCCATGCGGCCGTCGAGCGCGTCGAGTATCGCCGCGACGGCCAGAAACGCCATCGCCTCTGTAGGCCGGCCGTCGAGGGCGAACTTCACTGCACTCAAACCGAGGCAGATGGCGGCCACGGTCATGGCGCTGGGCAGGATGCGCAGGCTCACCACCGGCGGCTTGACGCGGGGTTTGATCATTCCGGGGCCGCCCGGCCGGGGACGTCAGGCCCCAGCTCGGCCAATACCGTTTCGCCGCCGAGTGCTCGCTGACCGACCGTCACCAGGAGGTTCGAGCCGGCAGGCAGGTAGGTGTCGAGCCGCGAACCGAACCGGATCAGGCCATACGTGTCGCCGATCGCCAGTTTGTCGCCCACCTTCGCGTCGCACACGATGCGACGGGCGACCAGGCCGGCGATCTGTACGGCGATCACCTGCACCCCTTGTGGGGTGCGGATGACCACGCTGTTGCGCTCGTTGTCCTCGCTGGCGGCTTCCAGTTCGGCCGAATGAAACTTTCCGGGCTGGTGAGAGACCGCGACCACCTCACCGCCGATCGGTGCGCGCTGTACGTGGGTGTCCAATATCGACAAGAAAATGCTGACCCTCGGCAATGGCGTTGCGG
The DNA here is from genome assembly GCA_963721195.1 of uncultured Actinomycetota bacterium. Taxonomy (GTDB): domain Bacteria; phylum Actinomycetota; class Actinomycetes; order Mycobacteriales; family Mycobacteriaceae; genus Mycobacterium. Next base: position 93,728 of record CAVRIH010000008.1, read on the forward strand.
GCAGGCCGAGTTCGGCAGGCGGCACCGCTTCCTCGATGAGGCAGATAAGTCCGTCTGCGGGTGCCACGACAAGGCCCGGGCGCACCGGTGGCACCCGCGGCGGATGCCGGAAGAACGCGGCGTTGGCCGCGGCGGAAACGAGCCCCGCGCGCCGCAGCCAGCGGATCCGGTACCCGAGTGCGGCGACCGCGAGGCTGGCGCCGACGAACGGCAGGCCAGCTGGGTGCATCGGAGGTATGGAGGAACGCACCAGCGCGGCGAACCGCGCCGGGCCGGATTGGATGTCGGGGCGTCTGGCCATAGTGGGCCGATTCTACGGGCGAGACGTGCCGCCAATAGGGCTTAGGTCAAGTCCCAGATGTGAACATCGGATCCACCGGCGAGTTCGGCAATATCCTCATCGATCTCCAACAGACAGTTCGCCGACGCCAGCCAGCGCAGGTGATGGGATGCAGGCGGTCCATAGCTGGTGACCGTGCCCGCCGCAGGATCGAACACTCCGCGGCGAAACTGGCGCTTCCCGCGCGGTGAGGTGAGGTCCTCGGTCAGGACGGCCGTGCGCCGCGGGCGGTCGGCGTTGGGCAGCCCCATCGCACGTCGCAGTGGTGCGCGCAGGAACACCTCGAACGACACCAGCGCGCTGACGGGGTTGCCCGGCAGCGTGATGATCGGCGTGCCGTCAACAACCCCCGAGCCCTGGGGCATGCCGGGCTGCATCGCGACCTTGACGAATTCCACCTGGCTTTCGCCGGATGTCGCCGGTCCGCCGAGCGCGTCCTTGACTACCTCATAGGCGCCCGCGCTCACGCCGCCGGTGGTGATGATCACGTCGGCGTCGCTCCTATGGCGGGCCAGGGCGTCACGAAAAATCGCGACGTCGTCTCCGGTCGTCGGTGCGGCGACCACCTCGGCGCCGGCGTCACGAAGGGCCGCGGCGAGCATCACCGCGTTGGATTCGTAGATCTGGCCCGGCGCAAGCGGTGTGCCGGGCGCTACGAGTTCCGACCCGGTGGACATCACCAACACCCGCTGCCGGGGAATGACGCTCAGCTCACCGAGTCCGAGGGCGGCGGCCAGGCCGAGCGCCGCGGGGGTGACGACCTGCCCTGCCCGCAGCACCGTGGTGCCTGCGGTCACGTCTTCGCCCGCGCGGCGGATGTGCTGGCCAGGTTTGGCGCCCGTTCGGATCTCGACGGTGTCGGTGGCGGCGTTGGTGGACTCGACGGGTACGACGGCGGTCGCGCCGGTGGGTAACGGTGCCCCGGTCATAATCCGGTGTGCGGTACCGGGTTCGAGGGTGAGCGGATCCGTGCGGCCTGCCGGGATGTCTTCGGCGACGGGCAGCAGCACGGGCCGCTCGGCTGTCGCGCCCGAGATATCCTCGGCGACAACGGCATACCCGTCCATCGCGGAATTGTCGAAGCCAGGCAACGACAATGGTGCCACCACGTCGTCGGCCAGCACCAATCCCAACGAGTCATCGAGCGGCACACTGATCGGCGGCCTGCGGGTGATCAGATCGGCGACGACGCGACGATGCTCCTCGACGGACCGCATCAGACGGGGAAGGTGACGCCGGTCAGTTCCTCGGACACCGTCCACAACCGGCGCTGGATGGCCTCGTCATGCGACTGTGCGCTGGAGGCAACGACTTTCGGGTGGCCCTTCTGTTCGCCAAACCCGCCGGGACCGAAATACTGTCCGTTCTGCACGCTCGGATCGGCTGCGGCGCGCAACGTCGGCTCCGCTCCCATGTCCGCGTCTTGCGCGATGAAGTTCGACCAGAAGAACTGGCTGACTTGTCGGATACCGCCTGGCATGTTGCGGAGCAACTCGGTGTCCGAGGCGCCCGGGTGCGCGGCGGTTGCGATCGTCGGGGCGCCCTTGGCGGTCAGCCGTCGTGCCAGTTCGTAGGTGAACAGCAGGTTGGCAAGTTTGGACTGGCCGTACGCGACGATCCGGTTGTAGTTGTGATCCAGGTTGAGGTCGTCGAAATGTATCTTGGCGCGGATCCGGTGGCCGACGCTGCTGACCGTCACCACCCGGGATCCGTCGACCCCGAGCAGGTTGTCGAGCAGCAGGCCGGTCAGAGCGAAATGGCCGAGGTGATTGGTGCCGAACTGCAGTTCGAAACCGTCCTTCGTGCTCGCCTTGTCCGTGTACATCACGCCCGCGTTGTTGATCAGGAGGTCGATGCGCGGGTGATTGGTGCGCAGGTTGTCCGCCGCCTTGCGGATGTTCTCCAGCGACGTCAGGTCGAGTTGCTGCAGCGTGACGGTGGCGCCCGGGCTCGCCGCCTTGATGCGTGCGACGGCGTCGTTGCCCTTGTCGAGGTTGCGTACAGCCAGCACCGTGTGCGCACCCTTGGCGGCGAGGACGGCAGCGGCTCCGAAGCCGATCCCTGTGTTGGATCCGGTGATTATCGCAACCCGCCCGGATTGATCGGGCACATCGGCCGCGGTCCATTTGGCGCTCATGCGATCAACATACTCAGGGCCTGCTGTCTTGCGTCGCCGGTTAGTTTCGTTCTATGAACCTCAGCGACCCTGCGAACCCGCCGAGCCGCAAGGCACCGCTGGTTTGGGCGCTTTCAGCGCTGATTCCTTGGGCGCTGTTGGCGCTGGGGCAGCTGGTGTGGTTCGTCGTCGATCACCGCACGTGGTGGCTGCACACGGTAGCGGCGGCGGCCACGGTGGTCGGCGTGTTCGTGTTCGTCGTGGTGGTTCCGCTGTGGCGGTTTCGAGTGCACCGGTGGGATGTCAGTCCCGACGCCGTGTACACGCGCTCGGGATGGCTTGTGCAGGAACGCCGCATCGCCCCGATATCCCGGGTGCAGACCGTCGACACCGAACGCGGACCGCTGGACCGCCTGTTCGGCCTTGCCAACGTCACGGTGACGACGGCGTCGTCGGCGGGTGCGGTGCGCATCGTCGCACTGGACGTCGACGTCGCCGACCGCGTCGTCGCCCAACTCACCGACATCGCGGCAATCGGGGGCGAGGACGCGACGTGAGTAGCCCCACCGGTGCGGAGTGGAGTCGGCTGAGCGCCCGCATGCTGCTGGTGCATCCCGTGCACGAGGTGCTGAGGCAGATTCCGGTGCTCATCGGGACGGTCGTGCTGGGGTCGGCCACCGGCAATCCGATGTATGCGGTCGCCGTCCTCGTGATCACGGTGGGCATCGGTCTCGCGCGTTGGTTCACCACGAGCTACCGCATCGGCGCCGGCGAGGTGCAGCTACGGAAGGGGATCGTCGCACGCAAGGTTCTTTCACTGCCGCGCAACAGGATTCGTTCGGTGTCAACAGACGCCCGGCTGTTGCATCGGCTGCTCGGGTTGACGGTGGTGCGAGTGAGCACCGGCCAGGAGGCCAAGGGGGACGAAGCGTTCGCGCTCGACGCGGTCCAGGCCGCCGAAGCGCCGCGGTTGCGCGCCATTCTGTTGGCCGACTCATTGGCGTCCGACGTCGACCAGGCCCAGGCGTCGGGCCGGGTGCTCGCCCGTTGGCAGCCGTCCTGGTTGCGATACAGCCCGCTGAGCTTTACCGGCCTCGCAATGATCGCCGCGGCCATCGGACTGGCATATCAGGTGGGCGCCGCTGCGGCCCTGCGAGATTCGCGCATCGAGCAGTCTGGCGCGGCCGTCGCCGACCGCCTCGGTGTGGCGGCGACCGTTGCCGTCGGCGCAGTCGTGGTGCTCCTCGCATCGGTGGTGCTGTCGGTATTGCAGTCTCTGCTGAGCTACGGGAATCTCGATCTGCGTCGCGATGCCGACGTTCTGCACCTGAAGCACGGCCTGCTGCGGGTGCGGGAGCACACGTTCGACATGCGCAGGCTGCGCGGCGGAACACTGCGGGAGCCGTTGCTGGTCAGGCTGTTTGGTGGTGCCCGGTTGGACGCGGTGATGACGGGTGTCGACCGGCGCAGGCGAAGCGTCGATGTTGTTGCCGCCGTGTCCGAAGTCGACCGCGCAGACGGTGTTGGCCGATTTGATCGCGCGACCCGACGCGGTGAGCGGAGCGCTGCGCCGGCACGGGCCGGCCGCGACCCGCAGACGCTGGACACGTGCGCTTGCCCTTCCCGCGGTCACCGCGGTCGCGCTGCTGATCGCGGGTGTGCCGTCCTGGGCATGGGTGGTGCTGGGCGCTGCTCACCGTCTGCTGTGCGTTGCTTGCCATCGACCGGTCGCGCTCGCTCGGGCACCGGGTGGGTGACGGCTGGCTGGTCGCGCGGACGGGGAGCCTGCAGCGCAGGCGTGACTGCATCGCTGCGCCCGGCATCATCGGATGGACCGTGCGCCAGACCCTGATGCAGCGCCGGGCCGGCGTGGCCACGCTGATCGCCGCCACCGCGGCCGGCGTCAAGCACTACCAGGTGATCGACGTACCCGCGGACACCGCGTGGACGATCGCGGCGGAGGCGTCGCCCTGGGTCGCCGGCAGTAAATGGGCGGCCGACTTCGGGTAGGCCCCGAGTTGCACCGATTCATCTGCCGTTTACTGTCGGCGCCATGGCGATCGGTGGCGTGTTGTTCGACATCGACGGCGTCCTGGTGACCTCGTGGAAGCCGATCGCCGGGGCGGCCGAGACGTTGCGGACCTTGGCCGACCATCAGATCGCGTGCTCGTACCTGACCAACACCACCACCAAGACGCGAGTGCAGATCGCCGAGTTGCTCACCGACGCGGGAATGGCCGTGCGCGCCGACGAGGTGATCACGGCAGCCGTGCTGACCGCCGAATACGTACGTCACAACTACCCCGACGCGCGGTGCTTTCTGGTCAACAGCGGCCAGATCGCCGAGGACATGCCCGGCATCGACATCGTGTACTCCAGCGAGTTCAGCGGACCCGAGGCGCCGGAAACCCCCGACGTGGTGCTGCTCGGCGGGGCGGGACCGGAGTACAGCCATCTGACGCTGTCGTGGGTCTACGACTGGATGGCTCAGGGGGTTCCGGTGGTGGCGATGCACCGCAGCACGGCGTGGACCACGACCGAGGGCTTGCGCGTGGATACCGGCATGTACCTGATCGGTATGGAGCAGACTTCCGGCCGTAAAGCCACCGCCGTCGGCAAGCCCGCGCCCGAGGGATTCCTCGCCGCCGCACGCCGCCTCGGCGTCGACCCGGATGAGATGTACATGATCGGCGACGACCTCAATAACGACGTGCTGCCCGCGCAGGTGGTGGGCATGACCGGGAGTACTGGTGCGCACCGGCAAGTTTCGCCAGGACACGCTGGACCGATGGGCGGCCGATGAATTCGCGATGCAGCCCAACCACGTCATCGACTCGGTCGCTGACCTGCCGCAGTTGCTGGGCTTGTAGCCATGTCTGCAGCCGGGGATGTGGGTGCGGGTCGAGCGGATGCTGTTGCAGCGCGGCATCAACACGTTCCTGGAGCTCGGGTTGTGGATCACGTTGGTGTACATCGTGATCGGTGTCGGCTACACGATTTTTCACGTCGAACTGATGAGTCAGCTTCAGCAGGCACTCACCGGTGCCTTCCCGATTTTCTCCGACATCGCGGCGCTGGTGGTGATGGTCGTGTGCTGGCCGTATCTGTGGGCCACGTCCTTTCTGTGCGGCGTCGCAGGATGTGGATTGTTCTGACGGTGAGTTCCGGCGTCGACGACGGTCTGTACCGACATGACCGATGAACACGTGAATGCCACCGTCGACCGTCAACGCGCCCGTCGAGGTCGTCTTCGATGTCCTGGCCGACCCGTCGACGCACCAGGCGATCGACGGCACCGGATGGGTGCGCGAAGCCATCGACGCGCGAGCGCCTGACCGACGTGGGCCAGATTTTCCGGATGGCGATGTACCACGACAACCACCCCGAAAAGGACTACGAGATGGCGAACCGGGTCGAGGTGATCGACCCGCCGCGTACCATCGCGTGGCAGCCCGGTCAGGGCCCCGACCAGCGCGGCTACCTGCTTGGCGGCACCGAACTCGAGTTCGGCGGGTGGATCTGGCGCTACGACCTCGAATCGGCGGGGCCCGACCAAACGCTGGTGACACTGACCTACGACTGGTCGGGGGTGCCGCCGCACATGCGCGACATCGAGTTTCCGCCGTTCGACGTGGCGCACCTGGACAACTCGCTGAAGAACCTGGCTGGACTGGCCGAGCGCCGTATCGTGAGCTGACGTCACTTCTCGCGAAGGGGTAGCGCAGCCGATGCCGCAGAGGGGCCCTGTCTTTGGTGTTCTCGGGCCGTTGCTGTTGTCGGTCGACGGCAGAGCCGTGCCCATCGGCACGCCCAAGCAGCGGGCCGTGATGGCGTCGCTGGTGATGAACCGCAACAGGCCGGTGGCGGCCGACTCCCTGATCAACGCCGTGTGGGGTGAAGATGCGCCGTCGGAAGCCCGCGCGAGTCTTCACGCCTATGTGTCCAATCTGCGCCGGCTACTCGGAACGGTCGGGTTCGACGGCAAGAGCATGCTCGAGAAGGTGTCGCCGGGGTACCGGCTGAACATCGGCGAGCTGGACGTCGACCTCGGGCGGTTCATCCGCGCGCGGAACGAGGGGGTCAAGGCCGCTACGGCGGGCCGATTCGACGAGGCGAGCAGGCATTACTCTGCGGCTCTGGCGCAGTGGCGTGGCGACGTGCTCGACGACCTTCGCGGTTTTGACTTCGTCTCGGTATTCGCCACGGCGATGGCCGACGAAAGAATCGCCACCCACATCGCCCTCGCCGAATCCGAGATCGCGTGCGGGCGTGCCAAGAGAATCACCGGCGAGCTGGAAGCGGCTTGTCGCCGAACATCCGTTCCGGGAGCCGGCCTGGGAGCAGCTGATGATCGCGTACTACGTGTCGGCGCGACAGTCGGATGCCCTCGCCGCGTATCAGCGGCTGAAGACCATTCTGGCCGACGAACTCGGTATCGACCCGAGCCCGCCACTGCGGGACCTTCATGAACGGATCCTGCGGCAGGAGCCGATGGATGCCAAGCCCCCGTCCGACACCACGCTCACACGCACTTTCATCAGCCTCGCGAACCGCACCGCGATCAACACCGGCGAGGCGCGCGCACAGCTGCGGGCGGCCTCCGGTGAGTGCTATCCGGTGAAGGGTGTGGCCACGAGGATCGGGCGACGATCTGACAACGACATCGTCTTGACCGATCAGAGGGTCAGCCGCCATCACGCGGTGATCATCGACACCGGTACCAGTTTCGTGCTCATCGATGCGCGGTCGGCCAACGGAGTCGAGCTGGACGACAATCGAATTCGAGGAAGCGCACCACTCTCCGACGGGTCCCACGTGCGCATCGGCGATAGTGAGTTTCGCTTCGAGCTTCAGGCCAAGTAGGTCGTCGACCGCAGTTACAGACCGCGCACCGCTTCGATGCGAGCAAGCAGGTGGTCGGTCGTCGCCGCCGCGATCGGCGGGCCACCACAGATCCTGCGCAGCTCGTTGTGGATCCACCCGTGCGGCTTCCCGGTGCGGTGATGGGCGATCGACACCAGCGCGTTGAGTTCGCGGCGAAGTTCGCGCAACTGTCCGTGTTTCGACGGGCGGGGCACCTCGACCGGATGCTGTGCGTTTTGGTGCAGTTGCTCTTCCTGCCTGCGCCGCAACAGGTCGCGCATCTGTTCCGCGTCGAGCAGGCCGGGAATGCCGAGATAGTCGGCCTCCTCCTCGCTGCCCGCCGGCGTCGCCGTGCCGAATGAGGAGCCGTCGAAGATCACCTGATCGAGCTCTGCGTCGGCGCCCAGATACTCGACGCTGTTGTCGAGTTCACTGGGTTCGCTCTGCCGACGTTCGACGTATCGTCGTCGCCCTCGCTTTCCCGGTGCGGCTTGCCGAGCACGTGGTTGCGCTGGGCCTCCATCTCGCTGGCGAGGAGCAGCAGATTGGGTACCGAGGGCAGGAAGATGCTGGCGGTTTCGCCGGGCCGACGCGACCGGACGAAGCGGCCGATCGCCTGGGCGAAGAACAGCGGCGTCGACGCGCTCGTGGCATACACGCCGACGGCCAGCCGCGGCACGTCGACACCTTCGGACACCATGCGCACCGCGACCAGCCAGCGGCTGGTGCCGACCGAGAACTGGCTGATGCGATCCGACGAGCCCGGGTCGTCGGACAGCACGACCGTCGGCGCCTCGCCGGTGATTTTGGTGAGCAGCTCGGCATACGCGCGGGCGGCGGTCTGGTCGGAGGCGATGACCATGCCGCCTGCGTCGGGCACGTGCTGGCGCAACTGCCGCAGCCGGGTGTCGGCGGCGGCGATCACGGCGGGCATCCATTCACCGGCCGGGTTCAGCGCGGTGCGCCACGCACGGGCGGTCTGCTCCGCGGTGAGCGGCTCACCGAGGCGGGCCGCGTGTTCCTCGCCCGCGCTGTCACGCCACCGTGCCTCCCCGGAGTAGGCGAGGAACACCACCGGACGGACCACGCCGTCGGCCAGCGCCTCCGCGTAGCCGTAGGTGTGGTCGGCTTGCGACCGCATGAGGCCCGCGCCGTCGGGTTGGTAGGTGACGAACGGGATCGCGCTGTCGTCGCTGCGGAAAGGGGTGCCGGTGAGCGCGAGCCGGCGGGTGGCGTCGCCGAACGCCTCGCGCATGGCCTCGCCCCAACTCTTCGCGTCGCCGCCGTGGTGGATTTCGTCGAACACGACGAGCGTGCGGTGGTTCTCGGTGCGCACCCGATGGCGCGTCGGGTGGCTGGCCACTTGGGCGTAGGTGACGACGACGCCGTGGTACTCCGAGGATGTCTGCGCCGACGAATTGGAGAACTTCGGATCGAGCGCGATGCCGACGCCGCTGGCCGCCAGGGCCCACTGGATCTTGAGATGTTCGGTCGGCACGACGACGGTGATCCGGTCGACGACGCCGTCGGACAGCAGTTCTCCGGCGACCCGCAGGGCAAACGCTGTCTTGCCCGATCCGGGAGTCGCGACCGCGAGGAAATCACGCGGCGCAGCGGTCAGATACCGCACCAATGCCCGACGCTGCCAGCCCCGCAAAGCCTGGGTGTCGGGCGCTGCATAAGCCCGCACCCAAAGCTCCTCACTGATCGGACAGCAGCCTAGCGCAAGGGATTACGGGTGCGCATCTTTCGGCGTGTCGGCTATGGCGTGTCACTCCAGGAAGATGTTGTCGTTGTCGATGAACCACTGTTCGCGCTCGTCGTCGGTCAATTCACCGAGCTGCGCCATCCCCTCGAAGTAGGCCTCACGGGGCGCGCCCGGAGCAAACAGGATCAAGAACGACGTCGGCTCGTCGGCTTCATTGCGGAAGGCATGGATGCCGCCGGGCGGGACGTAGAGGTAGTCGTTCGGATGTCCATCGATCCATTCGTTTCCGTCGTAGAGCCGCAGCGTCCCCGACAGGACGAAGAAGGCCTCGGAGATCGTTCGGTGAAAGTGTGGGATCGCCCCGCCGCCGTTCGGTCCGATGTCGGCGCGGTAGAGGCCGTAGTCGCCGCCGGTGGACTTGCTGGTTGGCAAGGTAGTGAAACTTCAGCGGACCCGAGTCGAGGTCCGGCGGGTCAGTGCCCCGCCTGAGCCAGGCACTGACCTCCGGTTGGTCGTTGCTGTAGCGGACCGGCGGATACGGTGGCACGTTCCGGGGATCCCAGAGTGACATGCCGGCCAGCCTTCCAGATTCAGCCGACCGGAACCGTGATTCCGGTCAGCTCCTCGGAGACGGTCCACAGCCGTCGTTGTGCGTCGAAATCGTGGGACGCGGTGGTGGACGCCACGATCTTCGGGTAGCCCCGTTGTTCGGCGAACCCGTCGGGCCCGAAATACTGCCCGCCGAGCACGCCGGGATCGGTGGCCGCACGCAACGTCGGCAACGCGCCCATGTCGGGGCCTTGGAAGAGCGGCTTCAGACAGAGCGCCCACCCCGCGTATCGCGACGGGCAGATTGCGCATCAGCTCGGTGTTGGAGCCGCCGGGATGTGCCGCGACGGCGATGGTGTCGGTGCCCTTCAGTCGCCGCTGCAATTCATAGGTGAACATCAGATTGGCAAGCTTGGCCTGTCCGTAGGCGCCGACCCGGTTGTAGTCGCGGTCCCATTGGAGGTCGTCGAAGCGGATCCCGCGGACGAAACGATGGCCGGTGCTGCTGACCGTCACGATGCGCGAACCCGGCGCCGCCAGCACGCGGTCGAGCAGCAGGTTGGTCAGCGCGAAGTGGCCCAGATGATTGGTGCCGAACTGCAATTCGAAGCCGTCCTTGGTGGTCGACTTCGGCGTCATCATCACACCGGCGTTGTTGATCAGCAGGTCGATGGTGTCGTGTTGCGACCGCAGCTCGTCGGCGGCGGTACGAACGGACTCCAGCGAGGTCAGGTCGAGTTCCTGCAGCTGCGACGCTGCGCACCGGGGCTGGCGGCGGCGATGCGGTCGGCGGCGTCGCTTGCCCTTGTCGAGGTTGCGCACGGCGAGCACGACGTGCGCGCCCTTGGCGGCGAGTGCGGCTGCGGTCTCGTAGCCCAGGCCGGTGTTGGCGCCGGTGATGACGGCGGTGCGACCGGTCTGGTCGGGGATGTCGGCGGTCGTCCACTTGGACATGAGATTCTCCTCGGTATAGGTTAAGCGGAGCGTACGCCCCGGTTGATCTCGACTATACGGAACGAGCGCCCCGCTTTGTCCATTCCCGAGGTGGTGTGACGTGACTCAAACCGACCGACCGCTTCGCGCGGACGCGGCCCGCAACCGCGCCCGCGTGCTCGAGGTCGCCTACGAAACCTTCGCAGCGGAGGGGCTGTCGGTGCCGATCGACGAGATCGCACGGCGGGCCGGCGTCGGCGCGGGCACGGTCTATCGCCACTTCCCCACGAAAGAGGATTTGTTCGGGGCGGTGGTCGAGAGCCGGATCCGGCGCATCGTCGACGACGGTCGTGCGCTGGTCGCCGGCGCGAACCTCCCGGGGAGGCGCTGTTCGTCTTCCTGCGGTCGATGGTGCTGGAGTGGGGAGCGACCGACCGGGGGCTGGCCGACGCGCTGGCCGGGCTCGGGCATCGACGTCGAAGGCGGTGATGCCCGACGTCGAAGAGCGAATTCCTCGGATCTGCTCGGCGACCTGCTGCGCGCGGCGCAGCAAGCGGGCACGGTGCGCCGCGACGTGTCGAGTGCTGGACGTCAAGGCGATCCTGGTCGGGCTTCCAGGCGATGCAGAGCCTATCGCCCCGACGCGGCCGAGCGGCTCACGGAGGTCGTCCTGGACGGGCTTCGCGCCCGGTGAACGACCTTGCACTCGCCATGGTCGAGTGCTAAAAATGCAGTTGGCACTCGCGACCGGTGAGTGCTAGGTCGGGACGGTGAGGCATGGGGCCGCACCTGCGGGAGCACACCCCAGCCGTCCGTCGCGGGCACTGCACCCGACCGAGAATCGTGCCATCCCCAATCCGGAGGAACACTTCGCAATGGCCAAGACAATTGCGTATGACGAAGAGGCCCGTCGTGGCCTCGAGCGGGGCCTGAACGCCCTCGCCGACGCCGTAAAGGTGACGTTGGGCCCCAAGGGTCGCAACGTCGTACTGGAGAAGAAGTGGGGCGCTCCCACGATCACCAACGATGGTGTGTCCATCGCCAAGGAGATCGAGCTGGAGGACCCCTACGAGAAGATCGGCGCTGAGCTGGTCAAAGAGGTCGCCAAGAAGACCGACGACGTCGCGGGCGACGGCACCACCACCGCCACCGTGCTGGCTCAGGCACTCGTTCGCGAGGGTCTGCGCAACGTTGCGGCAGGCGCCAACCCGCTCGGCCTGAAGCGCGGCATCGAGAAGGCCGTCGAGAAGATCACCGAGACGCTGCTGAAGTCGGCCAAGGAGGTCGAGACCAAGGAGCAGATCGCTGCCACCGCCGCGATCTCCGCCGGTGACGTCCAGATCGGCGAGCTCATCGCCGAGGCCATGGACAAGGTCGGCAACGAGGGTGTCATCACCGTCGAGGAGTCCAACACCTTCGGCCTGCAGCTGGAGCTCACCGAGGGCATGCGCTTCGACAAGGGCTACATCTCGGGTTACTTCGTCACCGACGCCGAGCGTCAGGAAGCGGTCCTCGAGGATCCGTACATCCTGCTCGTGTCGTCGAAGGTGTCGACCGTCAAGGATCTGCTGCCGCTGCTGGAGAAGGTCATCCAGTCCGGCAAGCCGCTGCTGATCATCGCCGAGGATGTCGAGGGCGAGGCGCTGTCCACGCTGGTCGTCAACAAGATCCGCGGCACCTTCAAGTCCGTCGCCGTCAAGGCCCCGGGCTTCGGCGACCGCCGCAAGGCCATGCTGCAGGACATCGCGATCCTGACCGGTGGCCAGGTCATCAGCGAAGAGGTCGGCCTCTCGCTGGAGACCGCTGACGTCGCGCTGCTTGGTCAGGCCCGCAAGGTCGTCGTGACCAAGGACGAGACCACGGTCATCGAGGGTGCCGGCGATTCCGACGCCATCGCGGGCCGGGTGGCCCAGATCCGCGCCGAGATCGAGAACAGCGACTCCGACTACGACCGCGAGAAGCTGCAGGAGCGCCTGGCCAAGCTGGCCGGCGGTGTTGCGGTGATCAAGGCCGGCGCTGCCACCGAGGTGGAGCTCAAGGAGCGCAAGCACCGCATCGAGGACGCCGTTCGCAACGCGAAGGCTGCCGTCGAGGAGGGCATCGTCGCCGGTGGCGGCGTGGCGCTGCTGCAGTCGGCTCCGGCTCTCGACGAGCTGGAGCTGACGGGCGACGAGGCCACTGGTGCCAACATCGTCCGCGTGGCGCTGTCGGCTCCGCTGAAGCAGATCGCCTTCAACGGTGGGCTCGAGCCCGGCGTTGTCGCCGAGAAGGTCACCAACTCCAAGCCGGGTGTGGGGCTCAACGCCGCCACCGGTGAGTACGAGGACCTGCTCAAGGCGGGCGTGGCCGACCCGGTCAAGGTGACGCGTTCGGCGCTGCAGAACGCGGCGTCCATCGCGGCGCTGTTCCTGACCACCGAGGCTGTCGTCGCCGACAAGCCGGAGAAGGCGACCGCACCTGCGGGCGACCCGACCGGTGGCATGGGCGGCATGGACTTCTAAGTCTGTCCAACGGAAAGCCCGGCTCGCTTGCGAGCCGGGCTTTTTCGTGTCCAGCTTGTTGCCGCGAATGTGCGGTTTCATACGCGACGCGCCGGCACGGGCGTATGAGACCGCACACTCGCGGCGGAGTCGCGCTGTGGATAAAACGGCTCGCTGAGGCCGTCGGTTGCGTCGGTCCGGAGTGCGACGTCCCGACATGCAGACGATCGACTGGCCGCGACCTCAGACCCAAATCCGGGTGTTGGGCAAGGACGGGTTCGTGTGGCGGATCGACATGGGCTGGTCCGAATACCTCGTCGGCGTCGATTTCGACGGTGCTCACCATTGGACGGATTCGAAGCAACGATCGCGAGACGCAGTTCGATTCTGGCAGCTGCCGGAACTGGGCTGGATCGACATCAGGCTGACGAGCGGCATATTGCACAACAGGCCGCAGTTATTCCTGGATCGTGTGGGTGCCGCGCTCTATCGCTCGCGGATGCCCGAAGACGTGGTGACTGTACGGATTCATCGGATCTGAGCGTGTGGGGATAAATGCGCATAGCCGAGCCCAGACGGGGCCTACTTCTTGAGTGGCACGCAGTCGTGAAGGCCGTCGGGGCTCGTCGCCGCGGAGTCGGATGTGGCTCTGCGGTGCAGAACCGCGCGGGTGGGGACGACCGTCACTCCGCTATCGGTCACTTCGGCGCGGCCGTCGACGATCAAGGTGTATCCACCGGGCTCGGCCGGCGGCCACACGACGGTGACGTCGGGGCGCTCTCCCGCGTTGCGGCGGGTGCTCGAGCCCATCTGGCCGACATCGAAGATGCCATCGGCGAGCACCGGTTCGACGGCGACGGTATGCGCACGGTAGTCGTCGCCGACGGTGATCAGATAACCGAACGTGAAGTCCGCCAACGCGTCGGCGAGCTGGTCGAGATCGACCTTGACGCTCATGAGCCGACGGGTGCGGGCTGGCGGCCGCGGATCAACTTGCCGGGGCGCGCAGCGGTGGGTTCGCCGTTCTCGGCGATGATCTCTCCGGACACCATCGTCATCACGTAGCCGTCGGCGGTCTGGTCCAGGCGCCGCCCGCCTGCGGGCAGATCGGATTTGACGCGTCGGCCGGTGCAGACGCAGTGCGTCGGCGTCGATGACGTTGACGTCCGCCTTGTACCCGACGGCGAGGCGTCCGCGGTCGTTCAGCCCGGCGATCCGGGCGGGTACGGACGTGAGCTCTTTGATCACCTGCGTGATCGATAGCCGTCCGGACTCGCGGTCGCGGACCCAGTGCGTCAGCAGGTACGTGGGAAAGCTCGCGTCGCAGATCATTCCGTAGTGCGCACCGCCGTCGCCGAGGCCGAGCACAACGTCGTCGCGCTGGATCAGTTCGGCGACGGTGTCCAGAGAGTTGTCGCGGAAGTTGGCCAGGGTGACCAGCAGCATGGCGTGTCCGTCGTCGTCGAGGAGACGGTCGTAGGCCTCCTCCAACGGATTGACCCCGCGCGACGAGGCCCGTGCACCGATCGAATCCGACGCCGCCGGTTCGTAGTTCGGCGGATCGCCGAGCGGGAACATGTAGTCCCACGCCTGCGCGGCGAACATCAGCGGGTGCCCGTCGCTGCTCGGGGTGTCGGTCAGGATACGTTCGCGCACTTCGGGTTTGCGCATCTCGGCGACCCGCTCCGCCAGCGGCAGGTCCGCGATCTCCTGATACGACGGGTACATCACGAACGGGTTGCCGGACAGGTCCAGGCCGAGCATCAGCCCGATCGGGCCGCGGGAAGATCTGGCCGGTGACATCGCCGCCGTTGGCGTTGGCCTTCTCCACCATCGTCAGCGCGTCGAGGTGGATCGGCGGGCCCGCGTTGCCGATCGCCAGCGTGAACGTCACCGGCAGCCCGACTTCGCCTGCGACGTCGAACACCGCACCCAGGGACGGCTTCGTAGTCGCCCGCCATCAGGTCGGGCACGAACTGCAGCAGACCACCGCCGGCGTCGTCGACGCCGCGCGCAATCGCCTCGATCTCCGCGTAGTCCACGTCATAGCTCGGAATCGGTTGTCCACCGACTGGTCTTGTGCAGTGTCAGGCGCGACGATGCGAAGCCCAGCGCACCGGCCCGCACCGCTTCGGCCGCGAGTTTGCGCATCAGCGCAAGATCTTCGGCGGTTGCGGGTTCGCGGTCGACACCGCGTTGTCCCATCACGTACACCCGCAGCGGGGAGTGCGGAAGGAACGCGGCCACATCGATGTCGCGGTGTCGCGAGTCGAGCGCGTCGAGGAATTCCGGGAAGGTCTCCCACGTCCACGGCAACCCGTCGACCATCACAACGCCGGGGATGTCCTCGACGCCGGCCATCACGTCGACGAGCACATCGTGGTCCTCGGCTCGGCACGGTGCGAAGCCCACGCCGCAGTTGCCCATGACGGCGGTCGTCACACCGTGCGCCGACGACGGAGTCATGCGGTCGCTCCAGATCGCCTGCCCGTCGTAGTGCGTGTGCAGATCGACGAACCCCGGCGTGACCAGCAGTCCCGTGGCGTCGATCTCCTTCGCGCCGGAGCCGTCGACGGTGCCGACGGCGCTGCGATCACGCCGTCCCGGAGACCGCGACGTCGCCGACGAACGGTTCGCCGCCGAGGCCGTCGACGATGGTGCCGTTTCGGATGACCAGTTCGTACGTCATAGCTCGAATGTACGATGTCGGGGCGCATGCCAGGATGGGCCGTGATTGACCACTTCGGAATCAACTGTGCGAACTGGGAAGAATCCAAGGCGTTCTACGACAAGGTCCTCGGCGTGCTCGGATACACCCGCCAAATGGACTATCAGGTGGCCATCGGCTACGGCACAGAGGGCAAGCCCGACTTCTGGATCGCCGACATGAGCGCGGGCGAGGCGGCAGGGCCCAACCGGGAGGTGCACTTCGCATTCCAGGCCGCCGGCACCGATGCCGTCCAGGCGTTCTATGACGCCGCGCTCGAGGCGGGCGCCGAATCTCTGCATGCGCCGCGGATATGGCCGGAGTATCACCCCGGCTACTTCGGCGCATTCGTGCGTGACCCCGACGGCAACAACATCGAGGCGGTGTTCCACGGCGCGCATCCGCAGGGCTGAACTGGGTACGGTCAGGGGATGGCTAGCTCTGATGACGGCGATTCGCGCACTGCTCCGGGACTCCTTCACCAGGCTGATCGAGCACGTCGAGGGTCTGACCGACGGGCTGACCGACGAGATCGCGTTCTTCCGGCCGACCGCGAATGCCAACAGCATTTCGTGGCTGATCTGGCACAGCGCGCGTCAGCACGACCTCCAGCTGGCCGATATCGCGGGCACCGAACAGGTCTGGTTCCGCGACGGCTGGGTCGACCGTTTCGGCCTCGACCTGCCGCGCGATGCGATGGGTTACGGCGACGGCCCCGACGAGGTCGGCCGGGTGCGCGCATCGGCGGATCTGCTGGCCGGCTACTACCACGGTGTGCACAAGGCGACGCTCGAGTACATCTCCTCGGTCACGCCTGAGGAGTTGAGCCGCGTCGTCGACGAGCGGTGGGACCCGCCGGTGACCGCCGGCGTGCGGCTGGTGAGCATCGTCGATGACAGTGCGCAGCACCTGGGCCAGGCGGCCTACGTGCGCGGCATTGCGTGATTCGGATCCGGTGGTGGTGGCCGCTGGTCGGGGTGGCGGCGATGATCCTGCTCGGGCTGGCCGTTCGGTAAGGGATCCACCCCGCTCGACGACTGGTTCCAGGAGCTCGACCACAGCGCTCGTGCAAGTGCTCTCGTACCTCGCGAAACCGCTGTCGCTCGCCATCATCGGGTTCGCCGTGGTGGGCATGGCCCTGTACCGACGGTGGTGGCGGCTTGCGGCGGTCGCGGTCGTGTTTCCACCGGCCGCCTATCTGCTCGTGCAATTCATCAAGCCGCTGTTCGGGCGCATGAAGGGTGACGGACTCGCGTATCCGAGCGGGCACATCACGACGACGACGGTCGTCTTGGGGCTCTTCGTCCTGGTGGCAGGTGGTGCGTTGTGGGCGGTCCTGATCGCGGTGTCGTACGTGGCGCTGGCCATGGTCGGGGTGGGGTCCACGTTCCACTACTTCACCGACACCATCGGCGGGATGCTGCTCGGGACGTCCATCGTGTGCGGCATCGCGGCGCTGGTGGCCCGGCACGACTTGACACGTGTCAACCCCGGTGCGATCTACGTCACACGAGAGTGGTTAACATAAGGCTATGACCGCAACACCCGATGTAGATGTGCCCGACGCAAGCCAGCACCATCCGCAACCCCGCGACCGGTGCCGTGGCCGGGACCGTGCGGTGGACCGACCCAGCCGACGTGCCGCGCATCGCGGCAGGCCTGCGTCGGGCGCAACGCGAATGGGAGGCCCGCGGCGCCAAAGGCCGCGCCAAGGTGCTGGCCCGCTTCGCCGTGTGGATGGGCGAGCACCGCGACGAGATCGAACAGCTGCTGATCAAGGAGACCGGCAAGTCGGCGACCGACGCCGCCCAAGAGGTGCCGCTGCTGATCATGATCGCCTCGTACTACATCAAGACGATGGAGAAGTCGCTGGCGCCCGAGGCCCGGCCTGCGTCGCTGCCCTTCCTCAACATCAAGAAGGTGACGGTGCACTACCGGCCGCGGCCCATCGTCGCCATCGTCGCGCCGTGGAACTACCCCGTCGCCAACCTTCTGATGGACGGCATCGCCGCGCTGGCCGCGGGATGCGCGGTCCTGCTCAAGCCCTCTGAGCGCACCCCGCTGACCGCCGAACTGCTGTTGCGCGGCTGGGCCGACTCGGGCGCACCCGAGGTCATGGCGATCGTTCAGGGTGCCAGGGAGGCTGTCGAGGCCGTCGTCGACAACGCCGACTACGTCCAGTTCACCGGCTCGTCCGCGACCGGTGCGAAGGTGGCCGAGCGCGCGGCACGCAGGCTCACCCCGATCAGTCTGGAACTCGGCGGCAAGGATCCGCTGATCGTGCTCGAGGACGCCGACGTCGACCTGGCCGCCCATGCCGCGGTCTGGGGCGCGTTCTTCAACGCCGGCCAGACGTGCGTGTCCGTCGAGCGGGTGTACGCGCTCGAACCGGTCTACGACGAGTTCGTCGCCGCCGTCGTGCGCGACGTCAAGAACCTGAAGATGGGCGCGGGCGACGGGCACGACTTCGGCGCGCTGATCGACGACACCCAGGTCGCCGTGACCGAGCGCCATGTCGCCGACGCTGTTGCCAAGGGCGCGAAGGTGCTCACCGGCGGCAAGCGCGCGGCCGGGCCCGGCAGCTTCTACGAGCCGACGGTGCTCGTCGACGTCGACCATTCGATGGACTGCATGACGGAGGAGACGTTCGGCCCCACGCTGCCCATCATGAAGGTCTCCACCGTTGCCGAAGCGGTGCGGCTGGCGAACGACAGCCCGTACGGCCTCAGCGCGTCGGTGTTCTCGAAGGACATCGAGCGTGCGAAAGACGTTGCAGTGGAACTGGATTGCGGAGCGGTCAACATCAACGACGTGATCTCGAACCTGATGTGCACCACAGCGCCGATGGGTGGCTGGAAGACCTCGGGCATCGGAGCTCGCTTCGGCGGTGCCGACGGCCTGCGCAAGTTCTGCCGGCAGGAGGCCGTCGTCGCGCCCCGCACCAACGTCGGCGCGGGCGGCAACTACTACAACAACTCGCTGCGGGCGCTCAAGCGGATGAACACGATGATGACGAAGCTCGCGCTGATCCGGCCCAAGCGCACCGCGAAGTAGCGCGCCTCGGCGCGCCACCTTCTGTTCATCTTGACGTCACGCTCGCTTACGGGCGGGTCGATACTTTCTGCCGGTGACCGAGCTCAAGGGAACCGAGTACTACAGCGTCCGCGACGACGACGATGACGACCCCGTGCTGGTGCACCATCCCAGCGGATCCGACGTCGACACCTGGCGCGAGGGCTACCCGTACGACGAGCGCATGTCGCGCAACGAGTACGAGGAGCACAAGCGGCTGCTGCAGATCGAACTGCTGAAGCTGCAGAAGTGGAGCCAGTCGAACGGGCTGCGTCACGTCATCGTGTTCGAGGGCCGTGACGCGGCGGGCAAGGGCGGCACCATCAAGCGCTTCATGGAGCACCTGAACCCGCGCGGCGCCCGCGTCGTCGCGCTCGAGAAGCCCACCGAGCGTGAGCGCACGCAGTGGTACTTCCAGCGTTACGTCACTCACCTGCCCTGCGGCGGGCGAGATCGTTCTGTTCGATCGGTCCTGGTACAACCGCGCCGGCGTCGAGCGGGTGATGGGCTTCTGCACACCCGACCAGCACGAGGAGTTCATCCGCCAGGCACCGCTGTTCGAGCAGATGCTGGTCAACGACGGCATCAGCCTGACCAAGCTGTGGTTCTCGGTCACGCGGGGCGAGCAGCGCACCCGGTTCACGATCCGACAGGTCGACCCCGTCCGGCAGTGGAAGCTCTCGCCGACCGACCTCGCGTCGCTGGACAAGTGGGATGCGTACACCGCGGCCAAGGAGGACATGTTCGCGCTCACCGACACCGACATCGCGCCGTGGACGGTCGTCAAGAGCAACGACAAGAAGCGCGCCCGCATCAACGCGATGCGCCACGTGCTCGGTAAGTTCGATTACGACAACAAGGACCGCGAGGTGGTCGCCGAGGCCGGACCCCCTCATCGTGGGACGCGCGCTGGCCGATTGATTCCGCCGCGCGTCCCGGTAAGGAGGACGCGTGCGGTTCGTCGCGACCGTGTTCCTGTGGCTCGTCACGACCGTCCTGCTCGCTGTGGCGGTCCCGACGATGTGGGCGCAGCGGAACGTGGTGAGCGAGGACGGGTACGCCGCGCTGGCGGCGGCCGCGGCGCACGATCCGAAACTGCAGCGCGCGATGGCGTCGGAGTTGACGACGCAGATCACGACCTTCGCCGCCGACAACGGGTACGGCACGCTCAACACCGACCTCGTGCACGGCGTCGTCACGGCCTACACCGGCAACGACGGATTCCCAGGTCAGTTCGCGCAGGCCAACCGAATCGCGCATCGCTGGATG
Source organism: uncultured Actinomycetota bacterium (assembly GCA_963721195.1). Taxonomy (GTDB): domain Bacteria; phylum Actinomycetota; class Actinomycetes; order Mycobacteriales; family Mycobacteriaceae; genus Mycobacterium. Next base: position 113,765 of record CAVRIH010000008.1, read on the forward strand.
TTCACCGACACGATTCGGTCCGAGGGCGGCTCGGGCGACCGCTGGCTCGTCGACATCGCGCCGATGCTCAACGATTCGTCGATCAAGCAGACGCTCGGCGATCTCGACCTGGATGTTCCGCAGACGCTGACGGTGCCGATCACGGTGCCCGAGTCCTCGGCGTTGCGGCCCGGCCAGCTGCGCGTCTGTTGTCGACGTGGGGTCCGTGGGTGAGTGTCGGGTCGACGATACTGGCGGGCGTATCCGCGTTGCTGATGCTGGCAGCGGCCCGTTCGCGTGGCAAAGCGCTTGCAGCGCTGGGTGTTTCGGCACTGCTGGTGGGTGCCGCGGGCTGGGCGGCGTTGGAGGTGCTGCACGTCGCTACGTCGACGACGCGCTGAACCAGACGGCGGGCGATATCCGGCAGATCGCCGACGTGATGGTCGCCCACGCCGAAGCGAGTGCGCACCACTGGCTGAACCTCACGCTGGCCGCCGGCGGTGTGCTCGTGGTGTTCGGGGTCGCCGTGTCGATGCTCGGCGGCCTGCGCCGGCGGGAGTAGCCGTCGCGCGAGTACCGTTCTGCCATGCCATTCGTCTCGGACATCAAGGGCCCGCAGCAGCCCGTCCAGACGCCGGCGACGCTGGTCACCGGTTCACTTCGCCGGACCAGCACCATCGACACGCATCCGGCGCAGCACCGGCGATTCCGACGTCGACCTGAGGGCGCGCGATGTGGTGGCAGGGCAGGACGGCGTCGACGTTCTCGGCGAGACGCGGGTTCGTGCACATCTGTCGCCAGCGCGTCATCGACGACATCAGGTCCACCCCGCGCGACGGGCGCCTGGCACGGCTGCTCGGTTGTCGGGTCGGGCCCGGGTTCCGCTCGTCGGTGGGCAAGTTGCTTCCCGGCGAGGCGCAGCGCGCCAGCAGGCTGCACCTGCTGCTCGACGACTGGGTCGGTGCGGCCCTGGTGTCGGGCTACTCGGTGCAGCACGCGGCGATCATTCTGGGTATCGAGGAGAAGTTGCCTGCCGGCACCGCCGACAGGATGGCGGGTATCTGCGCGGGGTTCGCGCCAGAGGCGTCGCTCATCGGTTACGCCCGGCGCAACGACACCATTCCCTCGGTGCACGGTCCGGTGGCGCCGCCGCTGGCTGGCTTGCACCCGGTCGACCCGCTGCGTGCACACGGCATGCGGCGGTTCCGGCGGCTCGATCTGCATCCGCGTCGGCGGATTCCGCGGATTTCGATGCCCACTTCCGCGACTCACACGTCGACGGCGACGGTGTCGAGACGATCGTGCACGAGTACACCGTCGCCGGCTCGGTGGATACGTCGACGCGAACCATCACCTCGGTCACGGCGGAGGTGCGGGTGCTGCCGTGGCAGGAGTGCCCCGGCGCCATCGGCAGCGCCGCGCGGATTCGCGGAATGACACTGTCCGAACTGCGTGAGCGCATCCGTGGTCGAGTTCGTCGGCACCAGCACGTGCACGCACCTCAACGACACACTGCGCGGCATCGCCGATCTCGATGCGCTGCTGGACCTGCGCGCCGGTCTCTAGGGTTCGATGATGTGCGACGGGTCGGGCCTGCGGTCCGGCGGAGCCTGGCTGTAGTCGCCCCACGGTCCGTCGCGCTGCTCGACAGCCGCCCGAACACCTTGTGACCCAGCGGTTTCGATGAACGCGAGCGCGTCGGGGGTGTTGCGCATCAAGCCCGTCGAGGATGCCGCCGAGTGTCTGGGTGGAGGCCAGCCCCATGTTCTCGTAGGCCTGGTTGACGATGAGCTTCTGTGCCTGCAGTTGGGACAGCGGGATCCGGGCGAGCTTGTCCGCGATCTCCTTGACGCGGGCTTCGAGGTTTTCGAACGGCACCGACTCGTTGATGAGTTCGACTGCGGCGGCTTCCTTTCCGGTCAGTGGCTCACCGGTCAGCGAGTGCCATTTGACCTTCGCCAGGCTCAGGCGGTACAGCCACATGCCGGTGAGGTAGGCGCCCCACATGCGGGCGTAGGGGGTGCCGATGACGGCGTCGTCGCTGGCGATGACGATGTCGGCGCACAGGGCGTAGTCGCTGGCGCCGCCGACGCACCAGCCGTGCACCTGGGCGATGACGGGTTTGGACGCCCGCCAGATCGCCATGAACTTCTGTGTGGGGCCGGTCTCGCGGGCACTCACCATGGCGAAGTCCTTGCCCGGATCCCAGCGGCCGTCGGTGTTCATCGCGTCGCCCCAGTGCGCGAAGCCGCCGCCGAAGTCGTAGCCGCCGGAGAACGCGCGGCCGGCGCCGCGCAGCACGATCACCTTGATGGCGGGGTCGCGTTCGGCCAGCCCGATGGCCTTCTCGATCTCGTCGGGCATCGGCGGAACGATGGTGTTGAGGTGCTCGGGCCGGTTCAGCGTGATGGTCGCGACAGGCGGCTCGGTCTTGTAGAGCAGGGTCTCGAATGTCGGCGTCGGCATAGCAGCAGTCGAGTCACTTCGGATTGGTAAGTCAAAGTCAACGGACGCGGGGCAGCTCGCAGCCCACGCAGCACCGAACATTTAGGTGTGCCTACCCTCCGGCCAGCCGGAATGCTATGTTTTGCCTTTCCTAACTTAGAGGGTGCAAATGAATCGCTTTTTCGCGTGGTCAGTGCCGGTCGTAGCCGTGGGCCTCATCGCTCGCGGGCTGCTCCAGTGACAAGTCGGCAGTACCGAAGAGACGTCCGCCGCCAGTGCGACGACCACCTCTTCGAGTGCTGCCGCTGCGGCTCCCGATCCGCTGGCCGAGCAGGCGGCGGCGGACTACAAGACTTACGCGATCGGTCAGATCGACGAACTCGTCGGCGTCGTCAAGGTGTTCACCGACGCGGTGCGCGCAAACGATCTGAAGGCCGCGCAGGACGCGTACGCGCCGTCGCGCGTGCCGTGGGAGCGCATCGAGCCGCTGGCCGGCCTGGTCGAGGAGATCGACGGCAAGGTCGACGCCCGCGTCGACGACTTCGCCGGATGTCGACGACCCGAAGTTCACCGGCTGGCACCGCCTCGAGTACCTGCTGTTCGAGAAGAACACGACCGAGGGCGGCGCTCCGTTCGCCGACCAGCTCGACAAGGACATCGCCACGCTGAAGGAGCAGTTCCCGACGGTCGAGGTGAAGCCGGTCGACGTCGCGACCGGCGCGGCCGAGCTCATCGAAGAGGTCTCGCGAAGGCAAGATCACCGGCGAGGAGGATCGCTACTCCAAGACCGACCTGTGGGACTTCGACGCCAACCTGCAGGGCTCGCAGGCCGCGGTCGACAAGCTGAAGCCAGCTCTGGAGAAGGCTGATCCGGCGCTGCTGGGCAAGATCGAGACCGGCTTCACCGACATCTACGCCACCTTGGCGCCGCTGCGCCGCGGCGATGGCTGGGTGCTCTACTGCACCGAGAACGACCCGTACCCGTCGCCTCGGTGCACCGGCGTGACCGTTGACCCGCCGACCATCGACAAGCTCAAGGCGCAGCTGGCCGGACTGTCCGAGAACCTGTCCCAGGTCGCGGGAGTGCTGAAACTGTCGTGACCGAGCGGCCGTCGCGCCAGGGCATCTCGCGGCGAGGATTCGTCACGGGCGCCCTGAGCGCGGGCGCAGGAGCTGCTGTCGGCGCCGGCGCCACGTATGCGTTGACGGACTCCGGGCAGCGGGAGCACCCCGCACCCACCGCCCAAAGCGAGCTTCGTCCCGTTCGAGGGCGCGCACCAGACGGGGATCACCGCGCTGCCGATACCCGAGCAGGGGCTGGTGGCCTCGTTCAACGTGCAATCGAAGGACCGCGCCGGTCTGACGACGACGCTGCAGGAGCTCACCGAGGAGATCCGCGGGCTGATGGCCGGCAAGCCGCCGGAGACGCGGGATCCGGCCTATCCGCCCGTCGACTCGGGCATCCTCGGCGACAAGCCGCCTGCGGACAACCTTTCGATCGTGGTCGGTGTCGGGGCATCGTTGTTCGACGACCGGTTCGGTCTTGCCGATCGCAAGCCCAAGGAACTGGAAACGATGCCGTTCCTGGCCAACGACCGACTCGATCCGAAGATGTCGCACGGCGACATCTCGATCATCTTCGAGGCCGGCCACAACGACACCGTCCAGTTCGCGCTGCGACAGATCATGCGCCGGACGCGAAGCGACCTGGTGTTGCGGTGGATGATCGACGGCTACGCCCGCGGCATCGGTGCGGGCCAGGCCTCGGAAGCGGCAACTCCTCGAAACCTGTTGGGATTCAAGGACGGAACGGCCAACCTCGACGTCGACGACGGCGCCGTGATGGATCGGCACGTGTGGGTGAGCTCCGAGGACGGCGAACCTGCCTGGGCGGTCGGCGGTTCGTATCAGGCCATCCGCATCATCCGGATGTTCGTCGAGTTCTGGGACCGCACCCAGCTCGTCGAACAGGAAGCGCTCATCGGGCGCGCCAAGCTCAGCGGTGCACCGCTGGGCCTGACGGGTGAGTTCACCGATCCCGACTATCCCGCGGACCCCGACGGCAAGCGGATCACGCTCGACGCCCACATCCGGCTGGCGAACCCGCGCACGCCCGAGACCGACGAAAACCGCATCCTGCGGCGCGGATTCAACTACTCACGCGGGATTCGACGGCGCGGGCAGACTCGACCAGGGGCTGGCGTTCGTCGCCTACCAACGAAGCCTGGAGAAGGGCTTCCTCACCGTGCAGCGTCGGCTCACGGGTGAGCCGCTGGAGGAGTACATCATGCCGGTGGGCGGCGGTTTCTTCTTCACCCTGCCGGGCGTGACCGGTCCGGACCGGTTCCTCGGCGATCAGTTGGTCAAGCTGAGCATCGACCACAGGTACTCGTAGATCAGCGCAGATTTGAACGCTGTTTGGGCGTTGTCGGCAGCACCGGCGTGGCCGCCCTCGATGTTCTCGTAGTACTGCACCGGATGTCCGAGCTCCTCGAGCGCCGCGGTCATCTTCCGGGCATGCCCCGGGTGTACCCGGTCGTCGCGGGTGGACGTGGTGATCAGCACCGGCGGGTAGCGCCGGTCCGCCGAGATGTTCTGGTACGGCGAGTATTCGGAGATGAACGCCCAGTCGTCGGGGTCGTCCGGATCGCCGTACTCGGCCATCCACGAGGCGCCGGCCAGCAGCAGATGGAAACGGCGCATGTCCAGCAGCGGCACGCTGCACACCAGCGCGCCGAACAGTTCGGGGTACCGCGTCAGCATGACGCCCATCAGCAGGCCGCCGTTGCTGCCGCCCTGGGCGCCGAGCTGCGTCGACGGTGGTGATGCCGCGGTCGACGAGATCGGATGCCACCGCGGCGAAGTCTTCGTACACCAGATGTCGGTTCTCGCGCATCGCCTGGGTGTGCCACGTCGGTCCGTACTCGCCGCCGCCGCGGATGTTGGCCAGCACGTAGGTGCCGCCGCGGGCCAGCCACAGCCGGCCGAGCACACCGGCGTAGCCCGGCGTGTTGGCAACCTCGAACCCGCCGTACCCGCCGAGCAGCGTCGGTCCCGGACCGGTCGAACCGCGATGGCCCACGACGAAGTACGGGATCTCGGTGCCGTCGGCCGACGCCACGAAGTGCTGGGTGACCTCGATGTCGGACGCATCGAAGAACGCGGGCGCGCTCTTGATCGTGGTCACCTCGGTACCCGCGCGCCCCCACAGCAGCTGCGACGGTGTGTCGAAACCGCTTGAGTCCAGGAACATCTCGTCGCCGTACTCGTCGATGTCCACCAGCACGGTGTTGGTGTTCGGCGGGATGCCGGGGATCGCTCGACCGCTCCCACGTACCGGGTGTCACGAGATCCACGTGGCTGGACACGTCGACCAGCGTGACGAGCACCAGGTGGTCGCGCGTCCACGCGTAGTTCTCCAGGCTGGAGTGCTCGTCGGGTTCGAAGACGACGGTCAGTTCGCGTGCGCCGGAGAGGAATTCGTCGTAGCGGACCGCCAGCAGTGAACCCGGCCGGTAGGTGGTCGCGCCGACGGTCCACTCGGTCCGCGGCCGGATCAGCAGCCACTCGCGGTGCACCGACATCGCCGGCGTCGGTGGGTATGTCGATGTCGATCAACTCGTCGCCACGAAGCTCGTAGCGGTCGCGGTTGAAGAAGTCGAACGACCTTGTGATGAAGAGCCGCTCGAAGCCCGGCGTCGGATCGTAGCCGCCGCCGACGCTGACATCTGAAGCCTCGCCCTCGAACAGCGTCTGGGCGTCGTCGCAGTGGTTGGCCGCGCCGCCACCGTTTGACGATCCGCGGATAGCCGGAGTCGGTCATCGAATCCGGGCCGAATTCGGTGCCGACCAGTACGGTGTCGCGGTCCTGCCACGCGATGCCCGACTTCGCTTCCGGCAGCTCGAATCCGCCGGCGACGAATTGCCTTTTCTCCATGTCGAATTCGCGCACCACCGTGGCGTCGGCGCCGCCGCGGGACAGTTCGATCAGGGCCAGGGAGTGATCGGGCTCGAGGACCTCGGCGCCGGCCCACACCCAGTTCTCGTCCTCGGCGTCCGCGAGCGCGTCGACGTCGAAGATCACGTCCCAGTCGGGCTCGGTGGTGCGGTAGCTGTCCAGCGTGGTGCGCCGCCACAGCCCGCGCGGGTTGGCCGCGTCGCGCCAGAAGTTGTAGAGGTAGTCGCCGCGCCGCCGCACGTACGGGATCCGCGCTTCGGTGTCGAGGACCTCCAGCGCCTCGGCGCGCATCTGCTCGAAGCGGGTCCCGCCGAACGTCGGCGAGCGTGGGCTCGTTGTGCTTGCGCACCCAGTCCAGCGCGTCGTCGCCGGTGATGTCCTCGAGCCACAGATAGGGGTCTTGCGCCACGAGCACCATTGTGGCCGCTCGGCGTAGTGTGAGCCCCGTTACACCCATTCGTCGCCGCTGTGAGAGAGGGAGTCGTCGATGACTGTCTACGCCCGTCCTGGTTCCGCAGACGCCCTGATGTCGTACGAGTCGCGGTACGGCAACTTCATCGGCGGGGAGTGGGTGCCGCCGGCCTCGGGCGAGTACTTCGAGAACCCGACACCGGTGACCGGCCAGCCGTTCTGCGAGATCCCGCGATCGACCGAGGCGGACATCGAGAAGGCCCTCGACGCCGCGCACGGCGCGGCCACCGCGTGGGGCAAGACGGCCGCGGCCGAACGCGCGGTCATCCTCAACAAGATCGCCGACCGCATCGAGGCGAATCTCGAGTCGCTGGCGCTGGCCGAGGCGTGGGACAACGGCAAGCCGATCCGCGAGACGCTGAACGCCGACCTGCCGCTGGCCGTCGATCATTTCCGGTACTTCGCGGGCGCGATCCGCGCGCAGGAGGGCTCGCTGAGCCAGATCGACGACGACACCGTCGCCTATCACTTCCACGAGCCGCTCGGCGTGGTCGGCCAGATCATCCCGTGGAACTTCCCGATCCTGATGGCCACGTGGAAGCTCGCGCCCGCGCTGGCGGCAGGCAACGCCGTCGTCCTCAAGCCCGCCGAGCAGACGCCGGCGTCGATCCTGTACCTGATGTCGCTTGATCGGCGACCTGCTGCCCGCCGGTGTGCTCAACGTCGTCAACGGATTCGGTTTCGAGGCGGGCAAGCCGCTGGCGTCGTCGAATCGGATCGCCAAGATCGCGTTCACCGGCGAGACCACCACCGGCCGGCTGATCATGCAGTACGCGTCGCAGAACCTGATCCCCGTCACGCTCGAACTCGGCGGCAAGAGCCCCAACATCTTCTTCACCGACGTGATGGCCAGCCGGCGACGACTTCCAGGACAAGGCGCTGGAGGGCTTCACGATGTTCGCCCTCAACCAGGGCGAGGTGTGCACGTGCCCGTCGCGCAGCCTGATCCAGGCCGACATCTACGACGAGTTCCTCGAGCTCGCCGCGATCCGCACCAAGGCCGTCCGCCAGGGCGACCCGCTGGACACCGAGACGATGATCGGTTCGCAGGCATCCAACGATCAGCTGGAAAAGGTGTTGTCCTACATCGAGGTTGGCAAAGATGAAGGGGCGAGGGTCGTCACCGGCGGAGAGCGCGCACAGCTCGGCGGCGACCTCAACGGCGGCTACTACGTGCAGCCGACGATCTTCGAGGGCAACAACAAGATGCGCATCTTCCAGGAGGAGATCTTCGGACCCGTCGTCGCGGTGACGTCGTTCAAGGACTACGACGACGCGATCGGCATCGCCAACGACACGCTCTACGGACTCGGTGCAGGGGTGTGGAGCCGCGACGGCAACGTCGCCTACCGGGCAGGACGCGACATCAAGGCGGGCCGGGTGTGGACCAACTGCTACCACGCCTACCCCGCGCACGCGGCGTTCGGCGGCTACAAGCAGTCCGGCATCGGCCGGGAGAACCACAAGATGATGCTCGACCACTACCAGCAGACCAAGAACCTGCTGGTGTCCTACTCGAACAAGGCGCAGGGCTTCTTCTGATGCGAGGGATTTCGGCGCGCGAATCGCACGCTCAGCGACGGTAAGCGCGCCGAAATCGCGCACCGCCGCGCGCTGATCACCCGGCGGCCGCCGACCTGCTGCGTCAGGCTGCAGGGGCGACACGGCGCGCTGATGTTCCACCAGTCGGGCGGCTGCTGCGACGGGTCGTCGCCGATGTGTTACCCCGACGGCGAGTTCCTCGTCGGGGATCGCGACATTCTGCTTGCCGTGCTCGATGTCGGCGACGCGGGGTGCCCGTGTGGATCTCGGGACCACAGTTCGAGGCGTGGAAACACACGCAGTTGGTCATCGACGTGGTCCCGGGCAGGGGTGGCGGCTTCAGCGTCGAAGCCCCGGAAGGGATGCGCTTCCTGTCGCGCGGCCGCGCGTTCAGCGACGACGAGAACCAGTTGCTGGATGCAGCAGGCACCGGTGACCGGCGCCGACTTCGCGCAGGGCGCACGCCCGCGGCGACGGGCACGCACATCGTCGCGGAAGCCGTTGATGCGTGCCCGATACCGGATGGGCACGCCGAGCGGCTAACCGGTTAACGACCCCTGGCGCAGTATCGTCGAACGGGTGATACCGCTGCCACGTCCGCGGTTGCTGACCAGTGCACTGCTGATCGGCACGGCGGTCGGGCTGCTCCTCGGGATCGGCTCGACCCTGCTGGTGAGCGCAAAGATCCGGCCCGATGTGGTGATCGCGCTCGTCGTCGGCGTGCCCAGTGGCATCGGGATGTTGACGATCCTGTTGTCGCGCAGACGCTGGATGACGGCGGTCGGCGCATTCGTCATCGCCATCGCCCCGGGCTGGTTCGGCGCGCTGGTCGCGATTCAGACGGTGAACGGCGCCTGACGTGGACCGCGACCTGCTGCGACGACACCCAGGAGTTCACGCCGACGTGGGATACGGGTGAATTTCGAAGCGCAACCCGATCCCGTCGACGAGACGACGTCAGACCGCCTCGACGAAGCGCCGTCGGAGCCGCTGCCTGTGCCTGCTCCTCCGGTGGTCGTGCCGAGCGACTTACCTGTACCTCAAGCGCTGGCACTTCGTGCTCGTCGTGGCGTGCGTGTGGGCGATCGCGGCCGCGGCGGGATGGGGACTCTACCACTGGTGGTATCACTCGATCGACAAGACCGTGCCGGAGTTCGTGGTGCTGGTGTTCCTGATCCTGTGCACCGTGGCGGGCCTGCTCATCGCCATGGTGCCCAACAGGCCGGTCGCGTCCGCTTCGGCCATCGCGTTCACGTCGGCGCCGTTGGCCGCGACGGCAGGCGCCGCGGTGCTGCACGGTCTCTACTTCTGCGAATGGGCCAGCCGGTGTTTCGTGGGGCTCATTCCTTACTAGGGTGGGGGCGTGACCCACTATGACGTCGTCGTTCTCGGAGCAGGCCCCGGCGGATACGTCGCGGCCATCCGCGCCGCCCAACTCGGACTGAACACCGCAGTCGTCGAACCCAAGTACTGGGGCGGGGTGTGCCTCAACGTCGGCTGTATCCCATCCAAGTCGCTGCTGCGCAACGCCGAGCTGTCCCACATCATCACCAAGGAAGCCAAGACCTTCGGCATCAGCGGTGAGGCCGACCATGGACTACGGGGTGGCATTCGACCGCAGCCGCAAGGTCGCCGACGGTCGCGTCGCCGGTGTGCACTTCCTGATGAAGAAGAACAAGATCACCGAGATCCACGGCTACGGGAAGTTCAAGGACGACCAACACGCTGGAGGTCGACCTGAACGAGGGCGGCACCGAGACGGTCACGTTCGACAACTGCATCATCGCCACCGGCAGCAGCACCAGGTTGGTGCCCGGCACGTCGCTGTCGGAGAACGTCGTCACCTACGAGAAGCAGATCATGTCCCGGGAGTTGCCGAAGTCGATCGTCATCGCAGGCGCGGGTGCGATCGGCATGGAGTTCGGTTACGTGCTGCGCAACTTCGGCGTCGACGTCACCATCGTCGAGTTCCTTCCGCGGGCGCTGCCCAACGAGGACGCCGAGGTGTCCAAGGAGATCGAGAAGCAGTTCAAGAAGCTGGGCGTGAAGATCCTCACCGGCACCAAGGTCGAGTCCATCAAGGACGACGGGTCTACCGTCACCGTCACCGTGAGCAAGGACGGCAAGACCGACGAACTCAAGGCCGACAAGGTCTTGCAGGCCATCGGCTTCGCGCCCAACGTCGAGGGCTACGGCCTCGACAAGGCCGGGGTGACAGCTCACCGACCGCAAGGCGATCGGCATCGACGATTACATGCGCACCAACGTGCCGCACATCTACGCGATCGGCGACGTCACCGGGCTGCTGCAGCTGGCCCACGTCGCCGAGGCGCAGGGCGTGGTGGCGGCCGAAACCATCGCAGGCGCAGAGACTTTGGCGCTCGGCGACTACCGGATGATGCCGCGCGCCACGTTCTGCCAGCCGCAGGTCGCCAGCTTCGGGCTGACCGAGGAGCAGGCTCGCGACGAGGGCTACGACGTCAAGGTCGCCAAGTTCCCGCTCACCGCGAACGCGAAGGCACATGGACTGGGTGACCCGAGTGGATTCGTCAAGCTGATCGCCGACGCGAAATACGGCGAGTTGCTCGGCGGACATCTGATCGGGCATGACGTATCCGAACTGCTGCCCGAGCTGACACTGGCGCAGAAGTGGGACCTGACCGTCAACGAGTTGGCCCGCAACGTGCATACCCATCCGACGCTGTCGGAAGCGCTACAGGAGTGCTTCCACGGCTTGGCCGGCCACATGATCAACTTTTGAGAGCCGCGATCTGGGTCGCCGGGATCGGCGGATTGGTGGTCGGCCACATCCTGTGGCTGGCCGGGATCACGGCTGCGACATCCACCGCAACGGTCAGCTCGTGGGTGCTGGTGGTGGCGGCGACGTCCTTTGTGCTCGGTGGCATCGTCGCGGCGCTCGGCTGGCGCGCGTACCGGCGGAAGTCGGACGTGTGGGCGGCGTTCCTGTGGGGGTTGCCGGTAGCACCGGTGCTGTTCTCGCTGGTGGTTCTCGGCGTGACGTACCTGTAGTCAGTCGGGAAAGTCCAGCGGCACGTTGAGCGTGGTGATGGTCGCCGCCAACCCGTCGTACTGCGCGGCCAGCATGCAGAACTCGATGAGCTGTGGCTTGGTGAGGTGTCTGGCCAGCACGGCCCACGTTTCGGGCGAGACACCGCGGGTGACGACGAACTCGTCGGTGGCGGTGATGAGCGCACGCTGGCGGTCGGTCAGGCCGTCGGCGTCGGGACCCTCGAAGATCTTGGCCTGGATCTCGGAGTCGATACCGCGGCTGCGGGCCAGCCGACGATGCTGCTGCAGTTCGTATTCGCAGTTGCGAAGGTGGCCAACCCGCAGGATGACGGTCTCGGCGTCCTTCACCGGCAGCTTGGACAGCAGCCCCAGCAGCATTCCGCTGTAAGGCAGCCATGCCAGAAACAGAAGCCGGTGCTGGCCAAGCACATTGAAGAGGCTGAACCTCGGGGCCCGGATCGCCCTGGCGCCGAGCTTGGCAATGGCCCAATTGACGGGACCGAGTTCCTTGAATCCGCCGGGCGCAATGCGCGCGGGCTCGATTGCGCTCACCGTAGCGAGTTAACTAGGACTGCTTGACGAGATAGGGCGACACCGTGCTGCGATGCTCGTCGATGTCCAGCGCCCGACCGAGTGCGGGGAAGGCCCGCTGCGGGCAGTTGTCACGTTCGCAGACGCGACAGCCTGCGCCGATCGGCGTCGAGTTGTCACCCGACAGATCCAGACCCTCCGAATAGACCAGCCGGTGCGCATGTCGTAGTTCGCATCCGAGGCCGATCGCGAAGGTCTTGCCCGGCTGGCCGTATCGGTGGGCCCGGCGCTCGACCGTGCGGGCCACCCACATGTAGTTGCGTCCGTCGGGCATCTGCGCGATCTGCACTCCGATCTTGCCTGGACTCGCGAATGTCTCGTAGACATTCCACAGCGGGCAGGTGCCACCGCTGGACGAGAAGTGAAAGCCTGTGGCGGACTGCCGTTTTGACATGTTTCCTGCGCGGTCCACCCGGACGAATGAAAGCGGCACACCCCGCATCGAGGGACGCTGCAGAGTCGACAGTCGGTGCGCGATCGTCTCGAAGGAGACCGCGTACGAACGCCGAGAGGCGTTCGACGTCATAGCGGAACTTCTCTGCGACATCGTGAAACTGCCTGTACGGCAATACCGTTGCGGCCGCGAAGTAGTTCGCCAGCCCGAGACGGGCCAGCACGGTGGACTCCTCGCTGGTGAAATTGCCCTCATCCACCAGCTTGTCGATCAGGTCGCCGAACTCCAGGTATGCCAGCTCTGCGGCCATCTTGAAGACGGTTTGCCCCGACGACAGATGGCCACTGATCTCCAGAGTCTTGGTGACCGGGTCGTAGCGGTGTAACACCGTGCCGCCCAAGTCACCTCGTTGCTTGATGTGTACACCGTGGACCCTGGTCAGCCGGTCGGCCAGCTCGCGGGTGAGCTCGGCACGGTGCATCCGCATCCGGATCGTGAGGTCCTCGGCGGCGGTGTCGAGCTCGTGAAGATAGTTCTGTCGTTGATAGAAGTAGTCGCGGACCTCCTCGTGCGGCATCGTGATCGCACCGCTGCCGCTGCTGTCGGAGTACCTGTCCTCGGTCGCCGCCGCCAACTGCGCGGTGGTCAGCCGGTAACGCCGGTGCAGATTGACCATGGCGTGGGCGAGTGCTGGATGCGAGCTGACCATGTCGGAGATTTCCGCGAGGTCGACGTCGATCGCCACGTCCCGATCCAGGGTCACCTCGCGCAATTCGGCCACCAGGCGGGTGTCGTCCTCGGAGGCGAAGAACGTCGCGTCCACTCCGAAGACCTCGGTGATGCGCAACAGCACCGCCACCGTCAACGGACGCACGTCGTGCTCGATCTGGTTCAGGTAACTGGGCGAGATCCCCAGCGTCTGGGCCAATGCCGCCTGGCTGAACCCCCGTTCGCCCCGAAGTTGTCGAACGCGCGAACCGACGAACGTTTTTGCCACGTCAACCAGCGTAACAACGATGCGAAGAACGGCTTTGCATTGTTGGCAGATCCGGGGCTGTGGCAGGATCGGGCGTCATGGGAGGCACGAGCTCCGGTTTGGCGAAGGTGATGATGCCTGTGCCCGATCCGCACCCGGACGTGTTCGACGTCGAGTGGCCGCTGCGGGTTGCCGACGTCGATCGCGTGGGCAGGCTCAAGTTCGACGCCGCCACCCGGCATATCCAGGACATCGGCTCGGATCAACTGCGCGAGATGGGCTACGAGGAGACCCATCCGCTGTGGATCGTCCGGCGCACGATGGTCGACCTGATCAGGCCCATCGAGTTCAAGGACATGCTGCGGCTGCGTCGATGGTGCTCGGGAACTTCGAACCGATGGTGCGAGATGCGCGTCCGCGTCGACGGCCGCAAGGGCGGGTTGATGGAGTCCGAAGCGTTCTGGATCAACATCAACCAGGAGACGCAGGGCCCCGCGCGCATCTCCGACGACTTCCTCGAAGGCCTGCAGCGCACCACCGATATCGACCGGCTGCGGTGGAAGGCATATCTGAAGGCGGGCAGCCGCGAGGACGCCGATGAGATTCGCGACTATCCGGTCCGCGTCAGCGACATCGACATTTTCGACCATATGAACAACTCGGTGTACTGGTCGGTGGTCGAGGACTACCTCTTCAAGACACCCGAGCTTATGCGCGCGCCGTTGCGCGTGACCATCGAGCACGACGCCCCGGTAGGCCTCGGCGACAAGCTCGAGATCATCACCCACGTCCATCGGCCCGGTACGACGGACAAATTCGGTCCAGAACTTATGGACCGCACTGTTACAACGCTCACATATGCCGCCGGCGACGAGACCAAAGCCGTCGCATCCATCTTCGCGCTCTGACGTCGTTCCCCTAACAGTACGGCCGTACTGACGTGCGCAAATCGGCTACTGGCGAGTATCTACTGAACCGTTTCAGGGAATTGCAATCTTCGCAACCTTTGCAACTTAAACCGTTGTATTGGCGAAAATTGGCAGCGGAAACGAGTGGACCTGCGCGTATGTCGTGATGCATCCTCGTGTTAGCGCAACAGCGAAGTTGCTTGAGTATTCGCAAGCCGCGCGCCGCCGGCTATGCCAGACCTGATTCGAAGGAGCATCAATGTCCACCGTGGGAACGCCGAAGTCACCGGAACAGATCCAGCACGACTGGGACACCAACCCGCGGTGGAAGGGCATCACGCGCACCTACACCCCAGCCGATGTGGTGGCCCTGCAGGGTTCGGTCGTCGAGGAGTCCACGCTGGCCCGCCGGGGCGCCGAGGTGCTGTGGAGCCAGTTGCACGATCTGGAGTTCGTCAACGCGCTGGGCGCGCTGACCGGCAACATGGCCGTTCAGCAGGTCCGCGCCGGGCTGAAGGCCATCTACCTGTCGGGTTGGCAGGTCGCCGGTGACGCGAACCTGTCCGGCCACACCTATCCCGACCAGAGCCTCTACCCGGCCAACTCGGTGCCGCAGGTGGTGCGTCGCATCAACAATGCGCTGTTGCGCGCCGACGAGATCGCCAAGGTCGAGGGTGACACCTCGGTCGAGAACTGGCTGGCCCCGATCGTCGCCGACGGCGAGGCAGGCTTCGGCGGTGCGCTCAACGTCTACGAGCTGCAGAAAGCGATGATCGCCGCAGGCGTCGCGGGGTCGCACTGGGAAGACCAGCTCGCCTCGGAGAAGAAGTGCGGCCACCTCGGTGGCAAGGTGCTCATCCCCACCCAACAGCACATCCGCACCCTGACCTCCGCCCGGCTGGCGTCCGACGTCGCCGATGTGCCGACCGTCGTCATCGCACGTACCGATGCCGAGGCCGCCACGCTCATCACCTCCGATGTCGACGAGCGCGACCGCCCGTTCATCACCGGTGAGCGCACCAAGGAAGGCTTCTACCGGGTGCGCAACGGCCTGGAGCCCTGCATCGCCCGCGCGAAGGCTTATGCGCCGTTCTCCGATCTGATCTGGATGGAGACCGGCACGCCGGATCTCGAGCTGGCCAAGCAGTTCGCCGAGGGCGTCAAGAGCGAGTTCCCCGACCAGATGCTGGCGTACAACTGCTCGCCCTCGTTCAACTGGCGCAAGCACCTCGACGACGCGACGATCGCGAAGTTCCAGAAGGAGCTCGGCGCGATGGGCTTCAAGTTCCAGTTCATCACGCTGGCCGGCTTCCACGCGCTGAACTACTCGATGTTCGATCTGGCCTACGGCTACGCCCGCAACCAGATGACCGCCTACGTCGAGCTGCAGGAGCGCGAATTCGACGCCGAGGAGCGCGGTTACACCGCCACCAAGCACCAGCGTGAGGTCGGCGCCGGCTACTTCGACCGGATCGCCACCACGGTTGACCCGACCAGCTCGACCACCGCGCTCGCGGGCTCGACCGAAGAGGGTCAGTTCCACTAGATCCAAGCCGTCGCCACAAGCAGTCGGCTTGACAGCGCAGGCCCCGCCCCGAAACCCTGGGCGGGGCCTGACGCATGTACGAGGAGAAATAGACGTGAGCATTGAACGAGTCGGCGTAATCGGCGCCGGGCAGATGGGTTCGGGCATCGCCGAGGTATCGGCCAAGGCCGGCGCGGATGTGCTCGTCTACGAGCCGACCGAGAAGCTGGTCGACGCCGGTCGTGAGCGCCTCACCGGCTCGCTGGAGCGCGCGGCGAGCAAGGGCAAGCTGTCGGAGAGCGATCGCGACGCGACGCTGGCGCGGCTGAAGTTCACCACCGATCTGGCAGATCTGGCCGACCGCCAGTTGGTCATCGAGGCAGTCGTCGAGGACGAGACGGTCAAGGGCAAGATCTTCGCCGAGCTCGATAGGGTGATCGCCGATCCCGATGCGGTCCTGGCGTCGAACACATCGAGCATCCCGATCATGAAAATCGCTGCGGCTACGCAGAATCCGAGTCGAGTGCTGGGTCTGCACTTCTTCAATCCGGTGCCGGTTCTGCCGCTGGTCGAACTGGTCAGCACGCTGGTGACGTCGGAGGCCGCACTCGAGCGCACCGCGCAGTTCGCGAGCGAGACGCTTGGCAAGAAGGTGGTGCGCTGCGGGGATCGCTCGGGCTTCGTCGTCAACGCGCTGTTGGTGCCGTATCTGTTGGCGGCCATCAGGATGGCGGAAGCGGGGGTCGCCAGCGTCGAGGACATCGACACGGCTGTGGTGGCCGGGCTGTCGCATCCGATGGGACCGCTGCGGCTGTCGGATCTGATTGGGCTCGACACGATGAAGCTCATCGCCGACTCGATGTACAACGAGTACAAGGACGCGAATTACGCTCCGCCGCCGCTGCTTTTGCGAATGGTCGAAGCCGGTCAGCTCGGTAAGAAGTCAGGGCAAGGCTTCTACACGTACTGAGCCAGTGCGTGCCGAGCGCCCGCTTGTTGTACGCATTTGCCGAGAGGGGCCGCAAACAAGCGTGCCCTCGCCGACTCAGGCGGCGAGGGCACGCGCTACCCGGCACACAATCGCGGGTTGTTCGTAGCGGAGTTGTCGCGAGCTGACTCGAACGATCTTCCAGCCACAGTTGGCCAGGAATTCCAGGCGCTCGATGTCCTTGGCGTAGTCATCGGGATTCTTGAAGTGTTGTTCTCCGTCGTACTCGACGCCAACCATCCTGTCGGGCCATCCCATGTCGATGCGCCGCGGGACTCGACCCCACTGATTGGGCGGCACGTATATCTGAGTTACCGGTCGCGGAAAGCCTGATCGCACCAGCAGCAATCGCAACCTGGTCTCCTGAGGAGATTCGGCACCGCCGTCGGCCAGGTCGAGTGCGGTACGCAGCCCGCGGATGCCCCGCGCGCCGGGGTATCTCGCGGCGATCGACTCGACTGCCGAAATCGGAGCTCTGGTTGCGTTGAGCAGTGCGTCGATTCGTATGACTGCAAGATCTTTGGACAGCAGGCGCCCGAGATCGAATGCCGTCCGCGCGCCAGTCGTGCACTGAATTCCGTCCACGGTGCAGAGTTCGTCGTCCCGGATGCGCCTGCTGCGGATCGCGATTCCGTTCGGAACCCCGCGCCGCGTATGCGCGACTTCGGCGGGTAGGTCGGCGGGGATCCACTTGCTGCCAAGCAGCGCGGCCGCCGAGTGGCCGACCAGCGTCGCCCTACGACCAGACCATAACCATGCCGCGTAGGCGCGGTCCAAGGCTGTCAGCTCGACGCCGGCCCGGGTATACACGTTGCGATGGACCTTGGCATAACTGCGCATGAGGTCGCGCCGGGTGAGGTCGCCACTAGCCAGCGCCTCGGTCGCGACAAAGATCCGCGGTTGCATCTGCTCATCATCAGGCCGCCGAGCGAGCACCAGACGCGGCAAGTCCCGATGCTGTGGATAAGTCACTCCGCGAGTGCTCGCTTGTTGTACGCATCGGCCGAGAAAGATCGTAAAAAGCGTGCGCTCGCCGATGAAGCTACGCCTTCGCTAGCCGCTTCTTCTCCGCTTCGACATCGAAATCTGCTGGGGGCCAGGACAAGTCCATCGTCTCCAACGCCTCGATCAACAATTCGGTGATGGCCAGCCTGCTGTACCACTTGCGGTCACACGGAATCACGTGCCACGGCGCGTAGTCGGTCGACGTCTTATCCAGCAGTGCCTGGTACGCCTCCTGGTACAGCGGCCACTTCAGTCGTTCGTCGACGTCGGCCGGGTTGTACTTCCAGTACTTGTCCGGACGTTCGAGCCGCTTGGCCAGTCGGGCCTTCTGCTCGTCGAGCGAGACGAACATGGCCGCCTTGACCAGTGTTGTTCCGCCGTCGACGAGTTCCTTCTCGAACGCGTTGATCTCGTCATAGCGTGGCTCCCACACATCCTGCGGCACCAGGTTGTGCACCCGGACGATCAATACGTCCTCGTAGTGGCTGCGGTCGAAAACCCCGATGTGGCCCGCGGTCGGCAGCGCGTTGCGGATGCGCCACAGATAATGGTGCGCCAGCTCTTCCTCCGTTGGCTTTCCGAAGCTCATATACCGGATGCCCTGTGGATTACCTGCTCCCACAACGTGTTTGACGATCCCGCCCTTACCCGCGGTATCCATACCCTGTAGCACCAGCAGTATCGACCGGGTGTCGCCGGAGCGACTGTTGGCGTACAGCATCTCCTGCAGGTCGGCGAACCGCGCGTTGCGCTCGGCCTGCAGCGCCGGCGCATCGGCTTTCTCACCCCGGAAACCCGGCGTTGCGCTGGTGTCGATGTCGGCGACCTTGTCGCCGGGATGGAACTCGAGATGGGTATGCGGTTCGTGGGTCCACAGGGACGGGAGGTCGGACGCGCTCATCCGCTCAGTCAAGCAGGCGCCGCGGCAGAACCGGCGACGGATGCGGAGCTTGCCGGAATTTCTCCAGTGATCCGCCGACCTCGACGATGCCGCACAGCGCGCTCCAAGACAGCATCGTCAGGTAGTCGATCAGCTCGTCGGAGCTCATCCGGGGGTTCGACATCCACGAGTGCGTGGCCAACTGCACGCCGCCGACGGTGTGGAATGCCCACGGCGCCGCGCCGCCGGTGTCCATACCCACCTCGGCCATGCGGCGACGCAGCATCACGCCGAGCATGCGGGCGATGATCTGCTCTGAGTCCGCGACGGCCTTGCTCTTGGAAGCCGAGTTGTTCGCCATGACGAACATGTACGGCTCGGGCTCGGAGGCCACCGTTTCGACGTAGACCCGGATGATCTCGCGGGTCAGCTCGTAGCCGTCGAGATTCGACGACAGCGCTGCGGCCATGTTCGGGATCAGGGTGGTCTGCGCGAACCGCATCATCACCGCGGTCGTCAGGTCGTTCTTGTCGACGAAGTAGCGGTAAAGCACCGTCTTCGAGACACCGATCTCGGCCGCGATCTCGTCCATGCTGACGTTGCTGCCGCGGCGCCGAATCGCTTCCAGGGTGCCGTCCACCAGCTCATTGCGGCGCTCCACCTTGTGCTGGTGCCAGCGCCTCTTGCGTCCATCGGTCTTGAGCGCGACGGACGACGTTTCTTGTGCCACGATCGCCGTATTCCGTTCCCTAGTCCCCCTTGATAGTACGGGCGATCATGACATCGGGCGCTGTCGGCTGGGGCCCGTACTGTGCGCGGTAGCGGATGATGTAGGGGTGGCACACAGACCGAACGTCGGCGCACGCGCCATGACGGAGCCGCCGACGGCTTCGCGGCGGCGTGATGGTGCCGGCAATCCGGCTCCACGGCGCAGTTTCGCGGAGACGCTGGCGGGCGCCGACAGCGCCGCAGACGTCGAGCGCAGGCGCGGGCTGCGACGCATGAAAGTCGTCGCCTTGTCGTTCCTGCTCGGCGCCACGGTGGTCTTTCTGGTTTGCACCTGGGCCCAGTCCCACGGTGGTGCGCCCGCCTGGGTCGGCTACGTCCGCGCGGCAGCGGAAGCGGGCATGGTCGGCGCGCTGGCCGACTGGTTCGCAGTCACCGCGCTGTTCAAGCATCCACTGGGTATTCCGATCCCGCACACCGCGATCATCAAGCGCAAGAAGGACCAACTCGGCGAGGGTCTGGGGGCCTTCGTGCGCGAGAACTTCCTCTCACCCGAGGTCGTCGAGACCAAACTGCGCGACGCAGAGGTGGCGGGCCGGCTCGGCAAATGGCTCTCCGAACCGGTGCACGCCAAGCGCGTAGCGGCCGAAACGTCAACGGTGCTACGGGTTCTGGTGGAGATGCTGCGCGACGAGGACGTCCAGCATGTGTTGGACCGGATGATCATCAAGCGCATCGCCGAGCCGACGTGGGGTCCGCCGATCGGCCGGGTGCTGGCTACCCTGCTCGCCGAAGGTCGGCAGGAAGCGCTCATCCAGCTGCTGGCCGACCGGGCGTTCCAGTGGTCGCTCAACGCCGGCGAGATCATCGAGCGCGTCATCGAGCGCGATTCGCCGACCTGGTCGCCGCGCTGGGTCGACCACCTCGTCGGCGATCGCATCCACCGGGAGCTGATGGACTTCACCGACAAGGTGCGGCGCAACCCCGACCACGAACTGCGGCGGTCGGCCACGCGCTTCCTCTTCGAGTTCGCCGACGACCTCCAACACGATGAGGCCACGATTCAGCGTGCCGAGAACGTCAAGGAGCAATTGATGGCGCGCGACGAGGTCGCGCGGGCGGCGGAAACGGCCTGGAGTGCCGCCAAGCGGATCATCCTCGAGTCCGTCGATGACCCGTCGTCAGCGTTGCGAACCCGCATCGCCGACTCGGTCGTGCACATCGGCGAATCGCTGCGCGACGACTCCGACCTGCGCGACAAAGTCGACAGCTGGATCATCAGGGCGGCTCAACACCTGGTTTCCGAATATGGGGTGGAGATCACAGCGATCATCACCGAGACGATCGAACGATGGGACGCCGACGAGGCCAGTCGCCGCATCGAATTGCACGTCGGCCGTGACCTGCAGTTCATTCGTATCAATGGCACCGTAGTGGGTTCGCTGGCGGGCCTGATCATCTATTCGATAGCCCAGCTACTCTTCTGACCTGCGCTAACGAGTGCTTGCAAAAGTTAGCACCCCGTCGTACGGTAGGGCTTGTCGCTAACCGGTTACCCGGTGGATGAGGGGGTCACGCATGCCGCAAGATGAAAAAATTGCTGCCGTCGTGTCCAACGCTGCGCAGGACATCGGCACCTTCATTCGCACGCAACGCGAGGCAGCCCAGGTATCGGTGCGGCAGTTGGCAGAGAAGGCCGGCGTAAGCAATCCTTATCTCAGCCAGATCGAGCGGGGATTGCGCAAGCCCTCCGCCGATGTGCTCAACCAGATCGCCAAGGCGCTACGGGTGTCCGCGGAGGTTCTCTACATAAGGGCCGGAATCCTGGAACCAAGTGAGAACAACCAAGTCCGCGACGTCATCATCACCGACTCGGCGATCACCGAGCGGCAGAAGCAGGTGCTGCTCGAGATCTACACCTCGTTCGTTCAACAGAACGAGGGACTGCAGAAGAACGAGGACCTGCAGATCGAAGCCGCAGGTATCCAGACCGACGAGGAGCCGACGACTGAACAGACATTTCACAATCCGATTTAGTCCAAACCGACCGTCGGTTTGAAACACCAAGGCTCCAAATGAAAATGAATGAAAGGAATCACCGACATGGCCAAGAAGACCGCCGCCAAGAACCAGCCGACCGCTGACGACCTGAAGGCCCCGCTGCTCGCCGCAGTCGGCGCCGCCGATCTGGCCCTCGAGCGTGTCAACGAGATCGTCGCGACGCTGCGCGAGCAGGCCGGCGAGGCCCGCGCCACCGCCAGCACGCGTGCCCAGGAGCGACGTGCCGCGCTGACCAAGCTGCAGGAGGACCTGCCGACCCAGTTCGACGAGCTGCGTGGCCGGCTGTCGGGTGACGAGCTGCGCAAGGTCGCCGAGAGCTACGCGGACGCGGCGCAGAGCACCTACAACAAGCTGGTCGAGCGCGGCGAGGCCGCCCTGGAGCGGATTCGCAACACCCCCGCCCTGGAAGAGGGCCGCGAGCGCGTCGAGCGTTACTCGGACCAGGCCGTCGAACTGACCCAGGAGGCGCTGGGCAACGTCGCGACCCAGACCCGCGCGGTGGGCGAGCGCGCCGCCAAGCTGGTCGGTGTCGAGTTGCCGAAGAAGGCCCAAAAGGCCGGGGCGCCTGCAAAGAGTGCCGCCAAGAAGGCTCCCGCCAAGGCTCCCGCCAAGAAGGTTCCTGCCAAGAAGGCACCTGCCAAGAAGGCGCCCGCCAAGAAGGTCACGCAGAAGTAGCATTTCGGCTCTGAGTCGTCCAGCTGGGCGACTCTGGGTCGACCAGGGGACGTAGCCCGCATACGCTTGGAGCGTGCAGCTCCAAAACTTGGCGGGTTACGTCCTCTTACTTTTGGCCCTCGTAGTGCTGGCGGCCACCCTCTACGCCTTCGTGCACGCCGCCATGCAGCGGCCAGACGCGTACACCGCTGCCGGCAAGCTCACCAAGGGAGTCTGGTTGCTGATTCTGGGCGGAGCCGGCGCGTTCGCGCTGCTCCTCAGCCTCACCGGTGTCTCTGTTTTCGCCGTTGCGATTGCTGCGGTCGCGACGGGCATCTATCTCGTGGACGTGCGGCCGAAGATCCTGGAGATCCAGGGAAAGTCCCGTTAATCGCCGATGAGTGGTCTGCGTTTCGCCGCGGCCGCGGTCGCGACGGCCGGTGTCCTCATTTCTCTCGCCTTCGCACCCGCCGCCTCCGCCCAACCGGTGCCCGCGCCGCCTTATGTCGACCATGTCGAATGGGCGAAGTGGGGTGACCTGTCGAGTCTTCGGGTGTATCCGACGGCTGCGGGTCGGCAATCTTCGGTCAGTGCCAACACGGCGGCCATCGACGAAGCGTGGGCTGAGGTGCTGACACTTTCGCCCGACGCGGATATGCCAGGAATGTTTGACCAGTTCCTCTGTCACTGGAAGTTCGCCGAACTGAGCCAGCCCGGCAAGACGAGCTGGAATCTGGAGCCATGGCGGCCTGAGGTAGACGCCGACATGCTGGTGGCGACGGGCTGCAACCCGGGCGGCACCGAGGAACCGTTTTAGTGTCCAACTACCGTCGCGACGACGTGGCGGCGCTCGTCGACCACACCCTGCTCAAACCCGAAGCCACCGAAAGCGACGTCGCGCGCCTCGTCGATGAGGCCACCGAACTCGGGGCGTATGCGATCTGCGTGTCACCGTCCATGGTCGCCGTCGCGAAGCGATCGGGCGCGCAGGAGAAGCCGATCGCCGCGGTTGTGGGATTCCCTTCGGGCAAGCATCTTTCGGCCATCAAGGCCGAGGAGGCGCGCCTGGCGGTGGCTGCGGGGGCCGCCGAGATCGACATGGTGATCGACGTGGGGGCCGCGGTGTCCGGCGACTTCACCGCCGTGGAGGCGGACGTCGCCGCAGTCCGGGCGGCCATCGGCCAGGACGTCGTCCTGAAGGTGATCGTGGAGTCGGCGGCGTTGCTGAGCATCGTGGGGGAGCAGGCGCTCGTCGCGGCATGCCGGGCCGCCGCGGAAGCCGGGGCGGACTTCGTCAAGACCTCCACAGGGTTCCATCCCGCAGGTGGCGCCTCGGTGCTGGCGGTGGAGCTGATGTGCGCGGCAGCCGGTCCTCGCGTCGAGGTCAAGGCCAGTGGCGGCATCCGCACGACCGCCGACGCGGTGTCGATGCTCGACGCGGGAGCGACCCGGCTGGGCTTGTCAGGGACTCGGTCAGTGCTCGATGGATTGGAGGGGGCGGACGAGTAATTGACGCAAACTAGTATTATTTGCTGACATCGCTCGACGAGTGTGCCATAAGTGTGCCAATATCTAGATCAACCTCACCGCTTCCGCAGGTGATTATCCGATAGGATGTACGACATGACCACGCAGAAACGTTTGCTTCGTCGAGTTTCGACCGTTGCCGGGATGGCTGCCATCGCCGCGATGGTCACTTTCACCGCATCGTGCGCCAAGGAAGAGGAGAAGGCGCCCGAGACGACGACCACCACCACGACGACGACCACCGCGCCGACGAGTGCCCCACCGGTTGAGCCGACCGAGAAGGCTCCCCGTCTCGAGCCCGGCGGGCCGAACCCGTTCTCGCCGAGCGTCATTGCGCCGCCGGCCCCGACGGCCACCCCTGGCCGCCATCGCTGAAACGCGGTGTCGGCTCGCGGCACTCGTAGCGGCAGCGGCGCTGATTGCCACTAGCATCAGCGCCGGCTGCGCGCGGCAACCACACGTCGCGATCACCGGTCCCTACGCGTCACTGCTGGCGAGTTCCAGCGACCTGGGGCCTTCTCGTTCCGGCGATACGCAACTGACGGTCACCCTCACCGACCCGACGCAGGCACAGGCGGTGACCCGATGGGCCGGCGATGCGGGCCTGTGGGTACGCGCGCGCCCTGGCGATGGCTGGGCGATCGTCGAGGGTGCCGCCGCGGACATGGCGCGGGCGTTCGACGTACCCATCCATGACTACCGTGGCCGCAAGGGCCAGGTGTTCTACGCGTCCACGCAGCAGCCGTCGATACCGGAACCGCTGCGTGGAGTCGTGTCGGGGGTGGGCCGAATCAACGGCTACACGCCACACCGCATGGCGAGTCCCGGGTTCCTGCCGCTCGACGTGCGGTGGGGCGGATTGACGCCGCAGGGTTTGTTGCAGGCTTACGACGCCAACCCGCTGGCCGAACAGGGGTTCACCGGCAAGGGCTCGACGATCGTGTTCTTCGCCTTCGACAGCGCCGACCAGGAGGACCTGGACCTCTTCGCCGACACCTCCGGCCTGCCCCGCTTCACCCCCGTGATCGTCGGCGGGAAGCCGGCGGAGGAGCACGGCGAAACGGCGATGGATCTTCAAGTGGCACACGCGATTGCGCCGGATGCCCGGCTCGTCGTCGTCAACGCCCGGCCCACGGTGTCCGGCGACGGTGCCTACGAAAAGATCGGCAAGATGTTCGAAGAAGCCGACCGTCAGTTCCCCGGGGCGGTGTGGAGTCTGTCGATCGGGTGGGGATGCGAGAAGCTCGTCACCGCAGCGGACCTGGCTCCGGTGGAGGCTGCCTTGGTCGCGGCGCAAAAGCGCGGCACTTCGGCGTTCGATGCGAGCGGAGACATCGCCGGCCTGGAGTGCAAGAGTGGCGAGGACTGGTCCGCCCCACCCGGCCCGAATGACATTGGTCTGGACGCGGTTTCGTCGATACCGGCGATGACCTCGGTCGGCGGCACCACCCTGTCGACGAGCCCCCGCGGTCAGTGGGTGGGTGAATATGCGTGGGTGGATTCACCGTTGTCGCAAGGTACAAGCGGCGGAGTGTCGGTGTTGTTCGACCGCCCGCAGTGGCAGAACCGTGTGAGCGCCGAACGGGACACCGAGCGTCGTCGCCTGTCACCCGATGTCTCCGCCGTCTCGGATCCGTTCACCGGGGTCAGGTTCATCTACCAGCGGACCGAGGTGCTCGGCGGTGGCACCTCGCAGGCGGCGCCGATCTGGGCCGCGCTGACCGTGCTGATGAATCAGTACCTCGTCGCCAACGGCGGTCGCCCGCTGGGGAACGCGAACGCGATGCTGTATCGCGTCGCCGCGGGTGCGAGTCTTCCCGGATTCCGCGACATCGTTCGCGGCGGCAACGCGGTCGACTCTGCCCGGCCCGGCTATGACCTGGTGTCCGGCCTCGGCACGCCGAACGTCTACAACCTCGCCCGCAATTTCCTCGAACTCCAGAAGGGGGCTTCGCCTCGGTGAGCAGCCCGGGTGGCGCGTCCACCATGGTCTGTCGGGCGTGCGAAACCGAAGTGCCCGACGCGCCCTTCTGCGGACGCTGCGGCGCGGCGCAGCGCGGCGGGCTTGGGCGCCGACGGATCCGGGCGTACGCGGCGACCCCGAGTGAGCACACCCTGCGGCCGTCCGTAACGACGTCGCTATTCCCGCAATTGCCGCAGCGTTCGCTGCTACCGTTCCGCGTCGGATTCGCATTTCTGTTTCTGGCGCTGATCGCCTTCGCGCTGCTGCGGTGGCAGGCGCCGTTGGTCACGGTCTCCGCGCTCGGTCTTCCGATACTGTTCCTGCTCTACCTGCGCGAGTCAGAGGTAGGCCACGATCTGTCCAGACGTTCGTTGTGGCTGACCGCTGCGATCGGGGTCGCGCTTGGCGTCGCCTGTGCATTGGTGACCGGCGCTGTCGTTGCCGCCTCATATGCCGTCTCCCTCGGCCCGGACTTCTCCGAACAGCGGCCCGTCGTGGATTCCCTTGCGGTGATGGCGATCCCGATCGGAGCCGCCGGAGTCATGCTGGTCCCGGCGGTGATGATGTGGTTGGTGCGACCGGACACGCGGGAGTTGTTGGACGGGTTCGTGATTGGAGCACTGGCCGCGACCTGTTTCACCGCCGCCGTGACGCTGACCCTGATGGCGCCCCAGCTTCAGACCGGAGTGTCGGCCGCCTGGGACGTGCCGGTCAGCATCCTGGCGGTCGAGGCAGGAATCCGGGGTATCGCGATACCGGTGACCTCAGCGGCGCTCGGCGGCCTGGTCGGCGTGACACTGTGGTCGGGTCGCCGCATCCTGATCGTCGCCAGTGTCCTTGTGGCACTTGGGCTTTTCGCTGTGACCGGCGTCGTGGAGGTCATCACGATCTCGCCTGCCCTGCACCTCGGGATACACATCGTCATCACGGCATTAGCCCTGATCGCGGTGAGGGTCGGCGTGCAGGCCGCGCTGCTGAACGAACCGCACGAAGTCCTCGACTCGAGTGGACGGGTGCTCTGTCCGCAATGTGAAACCGTCGTACCTGATCTGCCGTTCTGCCCGAACTGCGGCGTCGCAGCCCATGCGGCGTCGCGGACATCGCGCGCCGCACGCCGAGCCGCTGCGGATGACGGGGCGGCAGCAGTGCGCCGAACCTCCGATACCCGCGTTCTGACGGCACTGGCCATCGGCACGATTGCCGTTGCCGCAGCGGGAGTCGCAGCCGCGATGGTGGCCACGCCCGTCGCCCCCGCGTATGTGTGCCCGCCGGATTGTGGGCGCCCTCCGATCGGTGAACCGATCGAATCCAATCCGCGTTTCGTCTCACCGGACGGCGCGTTCTCGGTGCAGTATCCCGGCCCCGGAACGGCTTACGAGGCGACCCCGAACCCAGATGGCGTCGACCTGGAATTCGTCGGTGGCGACACGGGCACGATGTCACTGTTCGGCCTCCCCGCCGAAGGCCGCACACCGAAGGAGATCGCGGAGTACCTGATCCACGAGAAGTTTCCGTACGCGAAGACCGATTACGAGATCCCCAACGCCATGGTCGGATACGAGCCCGGGTATGGCGTCGTCGTCGACGAGTACCCGCAGGACGCCAGGGGCTCGTTCACCCGACTGCGGCTCGTCGTTTTGGTCGCGATCAGAAACGACTATGCGTTGGTCGCCGCCGCGGTCGGGCCGTACCACGAGTTCACCCGGGACTTCGGGACCGGCCACCCGTCCGGCGTCAATCTGCAACTCGCCATCGACATGGGCAAGTACGTCAACAGCTTTCGGTGGCGCGAGCCGACGGATTGACCCTCACAGATCCGAGAAGCAGGAATTTTCCTCGCTCTTGGGGATCGACGCGTTTTGAGTCGAGAACAGCGCCTCGACACCGGTGTCGGTGACCTCGACCGAGTCGGCCTTGATGTTCATCGGCAACTCCTCCGTCAGCTGGTTGGTGAGGGAGTCGAGCGCAGGCTGAATCGTCTCACGCGGCAAGGTGAAACCCAGTCCGGTCAACTCCGTCACCTGCAGCGTGAGGGCGCCGTTCTTGACCTCCGGCTTGGTCACGATGTTGCCCAGCGCCGCCTCCAACTCGACCGTGCCGTCGGACGGGTTGGTCGTGACGCCCGAGATCAACGAGCCGACAAGCGGAATCGCGTCCTGGATGGACTGGGTCATGCCGGCCGCGGTCCAGTCGATCTTCGCGACGAGTGACCCGATCGAGCCACTGGAGTCCGCGGTGTCTTCCAGACGGACGTCCTTGACGGTCACGTCTGCTTTCATGCCCTGCAAATCCTTGACCTGGTTGCCTGCGGTTTCGACGTGGATGTTCGTGTAGTGGCCGGACATGTGCTGTATCAGGAACGGCGGCGTCAAGCCGAAGGACACGTCGGCCTTGTCCTGCACGAGACATTCGACCGCGGCGGCGACTTTGGTCTCGCCGCGGTTTTGGGCATACAACTCGATGCCGATCAGCGCGGCTGCGACCACCGCAATGACGATGACGAGCACCAGGACGATCGACAGCGGGTCGCGAAGGGATCGCTTCGACTTCTTGGGCGGCGACGGCTTTTCCTGTTGCGACGCCGGCGCTTGGGGCGGCCCGGCGGGGGGAGGTGGCGCAGCGTAGCCCGGCGGCTGGCCCTGCGGTTGCTGCGGCGGCCCCTGCGCGTACTGCGGCTGACCCTGTGGGTACTGCGGTGGCTGCTGGGGGTACTGCGGCCGCTGCGGCTGGCCCTGCGGTTGGTTCCGGCGGTCCCAGGGGTCTGTCATCCCCGCGATTCTGCCTTAACCCACGCATGATCTGTGCGGTTGTGCATTACCGCGATGGTTTCGCGCACTTTTCTTGCGGCGTCGAGGTCGATGTCGGTGAGGAGCAGTGACGGATCGTCGCCTGCCGATGTGACGATTTCTCCCGTCGGCGAGGCGACGACGCTGCCGCCCACCCCGGTGGGGCCCAGGGCCGCGACCTCATCACCGGGGTAGGCCTGATCGACCGCCGCGACGAAGCCGGTGGTGTCGATGGCGCGGGCGCGGGCCAGCAGCGTCCACTGATCGAGCTTGCCTGCTCCGGTGCCCCACGACGCGTGGACGGTGATGAGTTGTGCTCCGCGGCGCGCCAATTCGATGTAGAGCTCGGGGAAGCGGACGTCATAACACAGGGTGAGGCCGACTGGTGACGCCGTCGACCTCGATGACCACGGGCTCGCGGCCAGGCGCCACGGTGCTCGACTCGGTGAAGCCGAACGCGTCGTACAGATGGATCTTGTCGTAATGTGCGTCGACTCCGGGCCCCGACGCGATCAGGGTGTTGGTCACCCGCGCACGCCCATCCTGTGAGTCGGCGGGAACGAACATGCCGGCGACGACGACGATGCCGGCGCGCTCGGCGATCTGTCGCACTCCCGTCGCCCATGCCCCGTCCAGCGGCTCGGCGACGGCGGCCAACGGAACCCCGAATCGGCACATCGTCGCCTCGGGGAAGAGCACCATCCGCGCACCGGCGTCGGCCGCGCGTCGCGTGTAGTCCTCGACCAAATGAAGGTTGGCCGACGGGTCGGTGCCGCTGCGGATCTGTGCCAGGGCCACGCGCATGGGCAAAGCCTACGGATCTACGGGCCCCACGCGACACGGTCCCGCGCGGCCGCCTTGTTGCCGAGCTTTCCCGACCGCACCTGGGCGGCCAGGCTGTCGAGGATCACACGCGAGCTCATCAACGCGGTTTGCTCGGCCCAGTCGTACGGCGGCGAGCACTCGACGACCTCGATGCCCGCCAAGCCGGGTTCGGAGACCATCTTGACCAGGTTGAGCGCCTCACGGGGAAGCAGACCGCCGGGTTCGGGCCAGCCGGTCCCCGGAACGAAGCCAGCGTCGATGACGTCGATGTCGAACGACAGGTACACGGCCTTCGCGCCCTTCCAGGCGATCTCGAGTGCCATCTCCGCAATCTTCTCGACGCCGACCCGCTCAACATCGCCGACGGTGATGACCGTCGACTTGCGGTCGCGGCCCACCTTCACGCCCTCCCTGGGGCTCTGCCAGCCGCCGATACCGATCTGGACGAGGTTGGTCGCGGGCGCGTTCTTGATGTTGGTCGCGTGGAACCACGGGGTGGTGTGCATCCGCTCGTCGAGGTCGGACTCCTGGGTGTCGACGTGGCGGTCGAAGTGGATGATGCCGATGTTGCCGTCCATGTACGGGGCCAGCCCGCGGATGGTGGGAAAGCCGATGGAGTGGTCCCCGCCGAGCACGATCGGCATGACGCCCTTCTGCGCCACGTGCGCCATGGCCTGGCTGATCTGGTCGAAAGACTTCTCCAGGTTGCCCGGGATGGTGAACACGTCGCCGATGTCGACGATGTTGAGCTGCTCGCGCAGATCGACGCCGGACTCGTAGTTGTACGTGCCGAACAGGTTGGTCGAGCGCCGGATGCCCTGCGGGCCGAACCGGGTGCCGGGACGGTAGGTGGCCCCCGCGTCCAGCGGCACGCCGAAGACAGCGACCTCGGCGTCGTCGACCTCGTTGACGTCTTCGATGAACGGACATTTCAGGAAGGTGCCGCGCTCGCCGGCGAAATGCGGCTTCTCACCGCGGACGAACGTCGAGATGGTCCGATCGTTGATGGTGGGGGCGGCCTCGAGGCCGAAGCTCAGGCCACGGTCGATCTCCTCGCGGAGTCGGCGGTCCGACAGGTTCGCCTCGGCTTGCTGGGCCCATGCGCCTTCGGCGTTGGGCAGGCTTGGATCGGGACGGTCGGTCACGGGGTGCTCCTCAAGCGCCGTCTTGTCGCATGCCGGGTACGACGCGCTCGTCCGGGGAGCCATCGAAGGTAGGTCCGGCTCCTGGTCCCTATCTTGGCAGCGATTTCGAAACCCGCCACCGATAATTGCAACGCGCCGTTAACACGACGCGCGAACCGACGTAACCGTCCGGAGTTTGTCTGATCGACGACTCACATTCACGTGTGAGGCGCGTCTAGGGTTCCGCCGGTCCCCGGGTCTGGTCCGAGAGACGCAGGCGACCGCGCAGCGACGCAGGCCGCTCCACGGCGGGACAAAAGCCCGGGAGGCTCCATCTCGTGCAAGGAGGCTCCCAAATGATTCTTCTCGGCGTAGGAATTTCCATCGCCCTCGTGGTCTTCGTCGGCTTCATGGTTTCCAAGCGCGTCGCCGGCGACAGTGCCAATTTCCTTGTCGGCGGCCGCATGCTGCCCCTGGTGTTGGTCGGCGGCGCGTTGATGGGCTCGGCGGTCGACACCAACGCGACGCTCGGCAACACCGACCTGGCGTACGAGTTCGGCTTCTGGGCCGGCGCGTGCCTGCCACTGGGTCTCGCGTTGTGTCTGTTCTTAACTGGTCTGTTCTTCGCCAAACCGATGAACCGGATGGGCCTGACGTCCTTCCCCGACTACTACCGACTGCGATTCGGCCGACGGGTCGAGGCCGCCGCGTCGGTGATGCTGATCGTCGGGTTCTGCATCCTGGTGGCCGGAAACCTCGTCGCGGGCGGCTTCCTGTTCAACTACTTCCTCGGCGTGCCCTACTGGCTCGGCACCGTCATCATCGCGGCCCTCGCGGTGGCCTACACGGGCACCGGCGGGCTGATCGCCGACGCGTATACGGCGATCATCCAGATGACCCTGGTCCTGGTCGGCGCCGTCGGCCTGCTCATCTGGATGGCCACGACCCACGGCATCGCGATCGCCGACGGCATGGGACCACTGGCTCTGGAGCAGATGACCGATCCGGCGTTGGGGGCCACCGTCAACTGGGCGACGCTCATCGCGCTGGGAATCGGCGACATCGTGGCGATCGACTTCATGCAGCGAGTGTTCGCGGCGAAGTCGCCGGAGACCGCACGCCGCGCCTGCTTCAGCGCGGCCACCGGCGTCGTGGCGATCTGCGTCCCGTTCGGTCTCGTCGTGCTCTCGGCGCAGGCGTTCATGCCTGCGGAACTCGACGGCCCGGTCCTGTTCGTGTTGCTCGACCAGTACGCGCCGCTGTTCCTGACCATCATCGTGTTGTGCGGCTTGGTCGGTGCCTCCATGAGCACCGCCAACGGTGCGATTCTGGCGATATCGAATGTCTCGGTGCGCAACCTGGGAGGCGTTCGGCGCCTGCACGTTCCGGGCCAGCGCGACCCGCTGCTGCGCGCCACACGCATCGCGATGGTTCCGATGACGCTCATCTCGATCCTGATCGCCATCTACGTCAAGCAGACCGGGATCCTGCTGACCCTCGCGTTCGACCTGCTGCTGGCTTGTCTGGTGGTGCCGTTCATTCTCGGATTGGTCTGGCGCCGAGGCACTTCCATGGCTGCGCTGGTATCGCTCGTCGTTGGGCTGACGGTGCGTTTGGTGCTGTTCGTGATGACTCCGACGATGTACGGCCTCGACAACACGATTCTGTACATCCCCAACGGCTTGATCGATGCGTCGTTCGACGGCTGGCCGACGTTCATCGCGTTCGGGGCGTCGTTGGTTACCTACGTGGTTCTCGCACTGCTCACGCCGCCGGCGCCCATCCGTGGCCTGGACATCAGGGTGGCCGACGACGTCGACGACGCGCTGGCCACCGCGGAGGTGCCCGAGCCGGAGCTGGTCAGTGCGGACTCGGCGCCACCGTTGGCCACGGCACCGTAAGCACGCCGTCACGCATCCGCCGACGCGGTGGGTCCACGGGGAAACCGTTGTCGCGCAGTGAATCCAGCATCGCGCGCCAACGGACCCGCGGGCCGAACACGCCGTGTCCCGCGACGCTGGCCCACGCATGGTCGGCCGCCGCCAGCAGCGTGTGGATCGGCTGGCCGTCGACGTTGTGATGGATCAGGACCTTCGGTAGCCGCTCGGCGAGATCGGACGGGCGCTCGATGGCGAACGGGTCGCAGGCCATCGTGAGGCTCAACGGACCGTCCGCGTCGAGCAGCACCCAACAGCAGAGCCGGCCCAGCTCGTCGCACGTGCCGTCGACGATCAGCCCTCCGGGGGCCAACTGGCGCTGCATGGTCGACCACGCCTGCTCCACCGCATCGACCGGATACTGGCGCAGCACGTTGAACGCCCGCACCAAAACCGGCCGCCGCCCGGCCAGTTCGAAACCGCCCAGCGCGAATTCGACGGTGGCATCGCCGGCGGCTCGTGCCGTGGCGACCCGGTCGGGATGGATTTCGAGGCCGATGACTCGAACGTCGCCACGCACCGCCTGGAGCCGCTCGGCCAGCTCCAGGGTCGTCACCGGCAGGGCGCCATAGCCGAGGTCGACCACCAACGGCTCGGCGGTGGACAGCAGTGCGGCGCGCACCCGTCGCGAATGCACCAGCCAGCGGTCGCTGCGTCGCAGTCGGTTGTAGCCGGTGGTGCCCCGGGTGAGCTGTCCGATGGGGGCACCCATACTGCGAGTTTAGGCCGGTGGCGGTCCATCGCCCCGCACCACGCCGCAGCGTGGGACCCCGACGAACTAGGCGTTCTCGGCGATCCACACCGTGGTGAAGCGCTGTTCCGAAATCAACAGGTCGACGAGTTGGCTACCGATGAAGCTCTCGATCTTGCCGCCGACAAGCGGGATGTTCACCTCCACGGTCGCATGGAAGTCCAGTTGCGAGCCGGTGCCGGGATTCGCGGGGGCCAGTATTGCGCTGCCGCTCAGTTTCGCGGGCGCGGCTTCGATCCTGAGTTTGATGGTCGCGACCGCCTGACCCTCGCGGATCGGCGACCACATCTCTTCGCGGATCAATGTCAGGTCGCCGGGGTGGAACTGCTGCACTATGCCCGGCAACCGGTTGGCGAGGATCTTCTGGGTCGTCACGATGTCGATGTCCCCGTCCTCGCCGAGGGCCAGCCTGTCCAGCGAGTAGGCGTCCGCACCGGATTCCGTCAACCGGGCCAGCCAGTACCGTTCCTCGCGGAATGCGCGGTGGACCTGTTCGACAGTGCCCTCGTATTCGGTGGCCATGTCGAATGAACGCGGCATAGCTGGCCAGGCTACCGTTACCGCCCGTGGCCAGTTCGCTCATAGGGGGCGCGTCCGTCTCCGAGGCGGTGCCGCTGGCGCCGCTGACCACTTTGCGCGTCGGGCCCGTCGCGCGGAGGCTGATCACCTGCGACACCACCCAGAAGGTCGTCGACGTGACACGCGCCCTCGGCCCCGACAGCGACGCCCTGGTGCTGGCCGGCGGATCCAACGTCGTGCTGGCCGACGACCTGACCGACCTCACCGTCGTCCTGCTCGCCAACACCGAGATCACCGTCGAGGACAACGTCGTGCGCGCAGAGGCCGGTGCGGTGTGGGACGACGTCGTGGTGACGTCGCTGGCCCACGGGCTTGGCGGGCTGGAATGCCTGTCGGGCATTCCGGGTTCCACCGGGGCGACACCGGTTCAGAATGTCGGCGCGTACGGCGCCGAAGTCGCCGACACCATCCGGCGGGTGCGACTTCTCGACCGCCACACAGGGGAGGACCGCTGGGTTGCACCGTCGGCCCTGCAGTTCGGCTACCGCACCAGCATCCTCAAACACTCGGCGGCAGAGACCGTGCTCGAGGTGGAGTTCGAATTGGATCCCGATGGGCGCAGCGCGCCGCTGCGCTACGGCGAGCTGGCCAACGCGCTTGGCGCAGAACCGAATTCGCGGGTCGACGCAGCCCGCGTGCGGGAGGCGGTGCTGACGCTGCGGGCGCGCAAGGGGATGGTCCTCGACGAGGCCGACCACGACACTTGGAGCGTAGGGTCGTTCTTCACCAACCCCGTCGTACCGCCCGCAGTGTTCGAGCAACTGCAGAGCGGTGTCGATACATGCGTGCCCAGCTACCCGGCGCCCGACGGCGTCAAGTTGGCGGCGGGCTGGCTCGTTGAGCGTGCGGGCTTCGCGAAGGGCTACCCCGGTGACGGCGCCCCGGCGCGGCTGTCGACAAAGCACGCTCTGGCGTTGACCAACCGCGGTGGCGCGACGACTGCCGACGTGATTGCGCTGGCCAGGGCGGTACGCGACGGTGTCGCAGCGACATTCGGGATCGAACTCACACCCGAGCCGATTCTGATCGGGGCCGTTCTCTAGGTACCCTGGGTCCACGTGAGCCCAGCCGATCCGCTGCCGTCGATAAGTCGCCGGCGAGCCTTGACCGCATTCGCGGTCGGGGTCATCGCGCCGGGCGTCCTGGCGGCCTGTTCCAGTCGGTCCGCGACCACCCCCGGTGAGGCGAGCGCGCCGGCGGCTCCGTCGTTGAAGTTTCAACCGGCCGACTCCACCGCTGATGTGGTCCCCACTGCGCCCATCGGCGTCGAGGTCAGCGACGGCTGGTTCCAGCGGGTCGCGCTGACGAATCCCGAAGGCAAGGTCGTGGCGGGTGCGCTCAACCGCGATCGCACCGTTTTCACCATCACCGAGCCGCTCGGCTACGGCGTCGAGTACACCTGGGGCGGCTCGGTGGTCGGCCGCGACGGCACCGCCGTCGAAGTCGCAGGCAATTTCTCCACCGTCAACCCGAGCACCCAGGTCAGCGGCCGGTTCCAGCTCGCCGACGGTCAGGTCGTGGGCGTCGCGGCACCGATCATCATCCAGTTCGACGCGTCGATCAGCGATAAGGCGTCCGTCGAGAAAGCGCTCAAGGTCACCACCGAGCCGCCGGTCGAGGGCAGCTGGGCGTGGCTACCCGACGAGGTCGGGGGCTCGCGCGCGCACTGGCGCACCCGCGAGTACTACCCGGCAGGCACCAAGGTGCACGTCGACGCGAGGCTCTACGGCGTCCCGTTCGGCGATGGCGCCTTCGGCGCGCAGGATTCGACGCTGACATTCGAGATCGGCCGCCGACAGGTGGTCATTGCCGAGGCGTCGTCGCACCGCATCCAGGTGCTCGACGCGCAGGGCGGCGTCATCATGGATTTCCCATGCAGCTATGGGGAGGGCGACATCGACCGCAACGTCACCCGCAGCGGCATCCACGTGGTCACCGAGAAGTACGAAGACTTCTACATGACCAACCCGGCGGCGGGCTATGCCAACCTCCGCGAACGCTTCGCCGTCCGGATCTCCAACAACGGTGAGTTCATCCACGCCAACCCGGCCAGCCTGGGGTCGCAGGGCAACTCCAACGTCACCAACGGCTGTATCAACCTGTCCGAGTCCGACGCCCAGCAGTACTTCAACAGTGCGATCTACGGCGACCCGGTCGAGGTCACCGGAACGCGGATCCAGCTGTCCTACGCCGATGGCGATATCTGGGACTGGGCTGTGCCGTGGGATGAATGGGTATCCATGTCCGCGTTGACCGACGAAGCCTCACCCGCAGGGATCCCCAGCACCGCACCGGCCACGCCGTCGGGCGCGCCGCAACCCGCCGGACGCCCGGGCGGCTAGCTCCTGCGGTTGAACCGGGATCCACTCGCTCCGCTGACCTGGTCGCGCGGCCTGACCACGATCAGATCCAGGTCGACGTGGGACGGGCGGCTCGCGACGAAGCCGATCACCTCGGCGATGTCCTCGGCCACCAGTGGGGTGACGCCTTCGTAGACCTTGGCGGCACGCTCCTCATCGCCGTCGAACCGCCGCAGTGAGAAGTCGGTCTTCACCATGCCCGGCGCAACTTCGGTGAGCCGCACCGGTTTTCCGAACAGCTCGCTGCGCAACGTGCGGTGCAGCACGCCCTGGGCGTGTTTGGCCGAGGTGTAGCCGCCACCGTTGTCGTAGATCTCCACGGCCGCGATCGAGGTGACCGTGACGATCAGCCCGTCACCGGAGTCGATCAGCTTCGGCAGCAGTGCACGGGTGACCAGCAGCGTGCCGAGCACATTGGCCTCCCACATCCACCGCCAGTGTTCGATGTCCGCCTCTGCCACCGGCTCGAGTCCGCGCGCGCCGCCGGCGTTGTTCACCAGCACATCGACTCTGCTGAGGCTGTCGGCCAGAGCGCTGACGGCATCGGGATCAGTGACGTCCGTCACAATTGCGGTGCCACCGATCTCGTCGGCCAGGGCCTCTATCGGCTCGGCGCGTCGCGCTGCGCAGACCACGTGAAAGTCAAGGGCCGCAAGAGTTCTCGCAGTCGCCGCGCCGATGCCGGCACTGGCGCCGGTGACCACCGCGACCCGCTTCTCGGTCTCTGGTGTCGTCATGGGCCCAACTTTAGTTGGCGTGCTAAATTCGCCGTGTGTCCAGGAGTCAGGCTGCCCGCATCACGCGGCACTGTTGTTGTTGCGCACTTCGCCGCTCCTGATTGCGCTGTCCTGATGACAGTCGCCGGGTGTGGCACAGACCCTCCGGCCGACTTCACAAAAGGACAATCCCGTGCGCACTGCCACCCCCACTCTTCGTAAGCCCACCTCCGCTGCCCACGCCAAGCGCGCGCTATCGCCGGCAGGCGGGCGGCACCCGCAGGCGCGCCTATACGTCGTCGCGCCCTCGCTGCGGGTGGCCGAGGCCGCGGCGGGGTCCGTGTTCGGCGCCGCCCGACTGCGCGGTCCGATCGCGCGTGACGTCATCGCCCAGGTCACCGCAGCTCAGCATCGCGACGGTCAACCGTCAGGTCACGGCTCTGCTCGACGCAGGTGTGCTGCGGGAACGCGCCGACCTGGCCGTCTCCGGCGCCATTGGAAGGCCGCGCGTCCCGGTCGAGGTCAACCACGAGCCCTACCTGACGCTGGGCGTCCACATCGGCGCGCGCACGACCAGCATCGTGGCCACCGATCTGTTCGGCCGCACGCTCGACGTGGTCGAGACGCCGACACCGCGAGGACCGCAGGCCGCCGCGCTGGCCTCGCTGGCGGCCAGTGCTCGTCGTTATCTGAGCCGCTGGCACCGCCGTCGCGCCTTGTGGGTGGGGGTCGCCGCAGGAGGTGTCGTCGACAGCGCGACGGGCTACCTCGACCATCCGCGGCTGGGCTGGTCCGAGGCTCCCGTCGGCCCGGTGCTCGCCGAAGCGCTCGGCCTGCCGGTGTCAGTCGCCTCCCACGTCGACGCGATGGCCGGTGCCGAACTTCTGCTCGGGGCCCGCCGGCTGCCGGTGTCCGAGATCGCCGGTGCAGCTTCGGCGACCACCTCGACGAGTCTCTACGTGTATGCCCGCGAGACCGTCGGCTACGCGCTGTCCAT
This sequence comes from uncultured Actinomycetota bacterium, assembly GCA_963721195.1. GTDB lineage: Bacteria > Actinomycetota > Actinomycetes > Mycobacteriales > Mycobacteriaceae > Mycobacterium. The sequence goes on from CAVRIH010000008.1 coordinate 151,463, forward strand.
CGGCGGGCGCGTGCATTCGCCCACCAGCGGGCCCGGCACCATCGCCGCGCTGCCCGCCCACTCCGAGCTGCTGGGTGGCACCGGCCAGCTGGAGTCCACCGTGAGCGACGAAGCGGTGCTGATCGCCGCCCGCAAGGCGCGCATCATCTCCGCCGACGGTCCCGCGTCGACGATGCAGGCCGTGCTGCGTGCGGCCCGGCAGGGCAATGAGCAGGCACGGGCTCTGCTCGCCGAGCGGGCAAGGGTGCTGGGTCAGGCCGTCGCCCTGCTGCGCGACATGCTCAACCCCGACGACCTGGTGGTCGGCGGCCAGGCGTTCACCGAGTATCCGGAGGGCATGGATCTGGTGGAGGCCGCGTACGCGGAACGGTCGGTGATGCCCTCGCGGCAGATCAGGGTGACGGCGTTCGGGAACCGGGTGCAGGAGGCCGGTGCCGGGGTGGTGTCCCTCGTCGGGCTCTACGCCGATCCGATCGGCGCGATGAAGCGGGCTCTGAACCGGCGACCCGAAGTGAGCGCGTAGCCGACCGGCGTCTGGCCACGGTGTAGACATGTGTGTGTGCGCCCTGCCCCGGATCTGACCGGTCTTGCGGTTCCGCGACGAGTAGCGGTGTTGTCGGTGCACACGTCGCCACTGGCACAGCCTGGTACCGGTGACGCGGGCGGAATGAACGTCTACGTGCTGCAGAGCGCGCTGCAGATGGCCCGGCGCGGGGTCGAGGTGGAAATCTTCACCCGGGCCACATCCTCGACCGACGCTCCCGTCGTCCACGTCGCGCCCGGCGTCGTCGTCCGTAACGTCGTGGCCGGCCCGTTCGAGGGCCTGGACAAGTACGACCTGCCCACCCAGTTGTGCGCATTCACCGCGGGCGTACTGCGGGCCGAGGCAACCCACGAGCCCGGGTACTACGACGTCGTGCACTCGCATTACTGGCTGTCGGGCCAGGTGGGCTGGCTGGCCCGCGATCGATGGGCGGTGCCGCTCGTCCATACGGCGCATACCCTGGCCGCGGTGAAGAACGCGGCGCTGGCCGACGGCGACGCACCCGAGCCGCCGCTGCGCGCGGTCGGCGAGCAGCAGGTGGTCGACGAAGCCGACCGACTGATCGTCAACACCGAAACCGAAGCGCACCAACTTGTTTCGCTGCACCATGCCGATCCGGCACGCATCGACATCGTCCACCCGGGTGTCGATCTTGAACTGTTCACGCCCGGCGACCAGGCTGCCGCCCGCGCCGCACTCGGGATCGGCGCTGACGAGCAGGTGCTGGCATTCGTCGGGACGTATCCAACCGCTGAAGGCGCCCGACGTGCTGCTGCGCGCTGCGGCCCGGCTGACCGACCGCTTCGGTGCGCTGCGGGTGCTGGTGGCGGGCGGACCATCCGGCAGCGGGCTGGCCGCACCCGAGGTGCTGATTCAGTTGGCCGACGACCTGGGTATCACCGCACATGTGACGTTCCTGCCGCCGCAGTCGCGCGATCAGCTCGTCGACGTCTACCGGGCCGCCGATCTGGTCGCCGTGCCGAGCTATTCGGAATCGTTCGGACTCGTCGCCATCGAGGCGCAGGCCTGCGGCACGCCCGTGGTGGCCGCCGCCGTCGGCGGGCTGCCGGTCGCGGTGCGCGACGGGGTCACCGGCACCCTGGTCGACGGCCACGACGTGGACGATTGGGCGCAGGCCATCGCCATGTTGCTGGACATAGGCCCCGAGACGATGAGCGCGGCCGCTGTCGAGCACGCCGCGACCTTCTCGTGGGCCAGCACCGTCGATGCGCTGCTCGCGAGCTACGGACGCGCGATGACCGACTACCGCGCGCGCCAGCGCAAGGACGTGACGGCGCGGCGCAGTGTCAGACGCTTCACGATCCGCCGCGGGGTCCGTGCGTGAACCCGCAGGAAGTCATCGAACAGAGCCTGTAAGGAGAACGGCCTCGTCTGCACCCGCCACGAAGGCGCGCGCGGCGGGCTCCCTGGCATCATCGTCGAACTGCCGGGCGAGCGGCGGCTGAAGACCAACACCATCCTGTCCATCGGCGAACACTCGGTTCGCGTCGAGGCGTTCGTCTGTCGTAAGCCCGACGAAAACCACGAGGGTGTCTACCGCTTTCTGCTGAAGCGCAACCGCCGACTCTACGGCGTCGCCTACACGCTCGACAACGTCGGCGACATCTACCTCGTCGGCCGGATGGCGTTGGAATCGGTTACCTCCGACGAGATCGACCGGATCCTCGGCCAGGTGCTCGAGACCGTCGACTCGGACTTCAATACGTTGCTGGAGTTGGGTTTTCGCTCGTCCATCCAGAAAGAGTGGGAATGGCGGGTGTCGCGCGGCGAGTCGCTGAAGAACCTGCAGGCCTTCGCCCACTTGATCGACAGCGGGTGGGGTGGCGGGAACGGCACAGCCGACGAGACCTCCCCCGACTAGTCTCTTCAGCATGGGAGATTCCACGCTGATCTTGCTTCGTCACGGCGAGAGCGAATGGAACGCGCTGAACCTGTTCACCGGCTGGGTCGACGTCGACCTCACCGAGAAGGGCAGGGCCGAAGCGGTGCGCGCGGGCGAGCTGATCTCAGAACTCGAGCGCCAGCCCGACGTGCTGTACACATCGCTGCTGCGCCGGGCGATCACCACCGCGAATCTGGCGCTCGATGCGGCCGACCGCCACTGGATCCCGGTGCACCGTGACTGGCGGCTCAACGAGCGGCACTACGGCGCCCTGCAGGGCCTGAACAAGGCCGAGACGAAGGAAAAGTACGGCGAGGAGCAGTTCATGAAGTGGCGGCGCAGCTACGACACCCCGCCGCCGCCGATCGAGGCGGGCAGCACGTATAGCCAGGACACCGACCCTCGCTACGCCGATATCGGCGGGGGACCGTTGACCGAATGCCTCAAGGACGTCGTCGAGCGGTTCGTGCCGTACTTCGAACAGACGATCGTGCCCGACCTTGCGGCCGGCAAGACCGTGCTGATCGCCGCCCACGGCAACTCGTTGCGCGCGCTGGTGAAGTATTTGGACGGAATGTCGGACGAAGACGTGGTCGGCCTCAACATCCCCACCGGCATCCCGCTTCGCTACGACCTGGACTCCGACCTCAAGCCGACGGTCGTCGGAGGCACCTACCTGGACCCCGAGGCCGCGGCGGCAGGCGCAGCCGCAGTTGCTGCGCAGGGCGCGAAGTAAACCGCGAAACAGTGCGATCCGGCAAACGGCGGGTTAACAGGGGAAAGCCGGGGTTCGAATTTCGGCGATTCCTTCTGTGACTTGTCCCGTTTTGGCCGCACGCTGCTGGGATGACGTTCACCGGGTGCGTACGATTTTCGCGTGAGTGTGGTAACGGCGATGCTGCTCGTAGCGCTCGTCGCACTGCTCACCCTGGTGATCGGTGTGGCGCTCGGGGCGGGGCTGGTTCCCCGCCTGATGGAGCGCAGGCAGCGGCGGGCGATCGCGCAGATCCGGCATCACCGTCTCGCAGATGCTGGCCCACATCGTTTCGCAGTCGCCGGTCGGGATCGTTGTGGTCGACACCTACCGTGACGTGGTCTACACCAACGACCGGGCCCGCGAACTGGGTCTGGTGCGCGACCGGCTGCTCGACGACCGCGCATGGCTGGCGGCAGAACGCACGCTGACCACGGGCGAGGACGGCGAGGTCGACCTGTCGCCGCGTAAGCGCGCCCACCCCGGCCGCTCGGGCCTGTCGGTCCGCGGCCACGTCCGCCTGCTGACCGAGCAGGATCGCCGGTTCGCGGTCGTCTACGTCGACGACCAGTCCGAGCACGCCCGGATGGAGGCGACCCGCCGCGACTTCGTCGCCAACGTCAGCCACGAACTCAAGACACCCGTCGGCGCGATGGGTGTGCTCGCCGAGGCGGTGCTGGCATCGGCGGATGATCCCGAGACGGTGCGCCGGTTCGCGGAGAAGATGCTCACCGAGTCGAGTCGGCTGGCCAACATGGTGGGCGAGCTGATCGAGCTGTCGCGGCTGCAGGGCGCCGAACCGCTGCCCGACCTCGAGTCCGTCGACGTCGACACCGTGGTGGCCGAGGCGCTGTCGCGGTACAAGGTGGCCGCCGACAATGCCGACATCGCGATCACCACCGATGCGCCGACCGGATTCCGCGTGCTCGGTGACCAGACACTCTTGGTCACCGCGATCGCCAACCTGGTGTCCAACGCGATCGCGTACTCGCCCCACGGTTCGTCGGTGTCGATCAGCAGGCGCCGTCGCGGCGACAACATCGAAATCGCCGTCACCGACCGCGGTATCGGCATCGCCCGCACCGATCAGGAGCGGGTGTTCGAACGGTTCTTCCGCGTCGACAAGGCGCGTTCCCGGGCCACCGGCGGCACCGGGCTCGGATTGGCGATCGTCAAACACGTCGCCGCCAATCACAACGGATCCATTCGGCTGTGGAGTCAGCCGGGAACGGGATCGACGTTCACCCTGTCGATTCCGGCATACCCCCAGGGTGACGATGACCTAGAAGTGCACGTCGAACGAGAGGACTAGCTAGACAATGACCAGCGTGTTGATCGTGGAGGACGAGGAGTCCTTGGCCGATCCCCTGGCCTTTCTCCTGCGCAAGGAGGGCTTCGAGGCCACCGTGGTGGCCGACGGGCCGTCGGCCCTGGCTGAGTTCGAGCGGGCCGGTGCTGACATCGTCCTGCTGGACCTGATGCTTCCGGGGATGAGCGGCACCGATGTATGTAAGCAATTGCGTTCGCGCTCAAGCGTTCCCGTCATCATGGTGACGGCGCGTGACAGCGAGATCGACAAGGTGGTGGGGCTCGAACTCGGGGCCGACGACTACGTCACGAAGCCGTACTCCGCCCGGGAACTGATTGCCCGTATCCGCGCGGTGCTGCGTCGCGGCAACGACAACGACGACGCGGGTATCGGCGATGGTGTACTCGAGGCCGGCCCGGTGCGCATGGATGTCGAGCGGCACGTCGTGTCGGTCAACGGCGATCTGATCACCTTGCCGCTCAAGGAGTTCGACCTGCTCGAGTATCTGATGCGCAACAGCGGTCGGGTGCTCACGCGTGGTCAGCTCATCGACCGCGTCTGGGGTGCCGACTACGTCGGCGACACGAAAACCCTTGACGTGCATGTGAAGCGGCTGAGGTCGAAGATCGAGGCCGACCCTGCCAACCCGGTGCACCTGGTCACCGTCCGCGGCCTGGGCTACAAACTCGAGGGCTGATCATGCGGCGGCTCAACCGGTAACGCCGCCCATGATCTCGAACACCTCAAAGGTGTTGACACCGGCGGTGACTGACGGGTCCTTCTCGGCGATGGCCAGCACCTCGGCGCGGTCGGCGGCGCGCAGCACGCCCAGACCCCACACCCCTTCGGGGTCGGCGACGGGACCGTAGACCACCACCCGGCCGTCGCGCAGCAGCTGCTGCCAGTACTCCTGGTGGGCAGCCATCGCCTGCTGTTCGGTGGGCGTCATGGTCTGAGCGAAATCCGCCCGCGGGGGCGTCAGGCGGAAGAAGAACAGGCTCATTCGGCGGCACGCGTCGCGGGGTGCACTGCGATCAGTCCTAAAGCACTGCGTCGCTTACACATTGCGGCGAGCTCGGCGTAGGCCTTCTCGCCAAGCAGTTCGGTGAGTTCCGGGCCGTAGGACTCCCACACCTGCTTCTTGCCGACGTGCGCATTCGGATCGCCCGTGCAGTACCAGTGCAGATCTTCACCGCCCTCGCCCCAGCCGCGGCGGTCGTACTCGGTGATCCACGTCTTGAGCACCTCGGTGCCGTCCGGCCGTTCCACCCATTCCTGGGTGCGGCGGATCGGCAGCTGCCAGCAGACCTCGGGCTTCAGGGTCAACGGTTCGACGCCGATCTTGAGCGCCTTCGAGTGCAGGGCGCAGCCGATGCCCCCGGGGAAGCCGGGACGGTTCAGAAAGATGCAGGCGCCCTTGTACTTTCGGGTGCGCATGTTGGGCTTGTCGTCGTACTCGTCCATCTCGAGGTAGCCCTTTTTGCCGAGCCCCTTGTCCCGGAACTGCCAATCCTCGTCGGTCAGCAGTTTGACGGCCTCATCGAGTTGGGCGATGTCGTTCTTGTCGGACATGAACGCGCCGTGCGAGCAGCATCCGTCGTCGGGTCGGTTTTCCACCGTGCCCTGACAGGCGGGCGTGCCGAACACGCACGTCCACCGCGACAGCAGCCACGTCATGTCCGCCGCGATCAAGTGCTCAGGGTTGTCGGGGTCGTAAAACTCAACCCACTCACGGGCAAAGTCGAGTTCAACCTCACCGGGATGCGATGCGCTCACAGTATTCAACGGTAAACCCATTACGTTGTATGGGTGCGATTAGGCGTGCTGGATGTCGGCAGCAATACCGTCCATCTTTTGGTGGTGGACGCGCGTCGCGGCGGCCATCCGACGCCCATGAGCTCCACCAAGGCCTCGCTGCGCCTCGCCGAGGCGATCGACGGCAACGGAAAACTCACCCGCAAGGGCGCCGACAAATTGATCGGCACCCTCGACGAGCTCTCCAAGATCGCCGCGAGCTCGGGTTGCGCTGAGCTGATGGCATTCGCCACCTCAGCCGTGCGCGACGCCAAGAACTCCGAAGAACTGCTCGCCAGGGTGCACGCCGAGACCGGGGTGGCACTGCAGGTGCTCAGCGGGGTCGACGAATCCAGGCTGACGTTCCTGGCCGTGCGTCGCTGGTACGGCTGGAGCGCCGGCCGCATCATCAACATCGACATCGGCGGCGGCTCGTTGGAGTTGTCGAACGGTGTCGACGAGGAGCCCGAGGTCGCGCTCTCGCTGCCGTTCGGCGCGGGCAGGCTGACTCGCGAGTGGCTGCCCGACGATCCGCCCGGCCGTCGCCGCGTCGCCATGCTGCGCGACTGGCTGGCGACCGAGCTGGCCGACGCCGGCGCCGAGATGCTCAAGGCAGGCAACCCAGACCTGGCGGTAGCGACGTCGAAGACGTTCCGTTCGCTGGCCCGCCTCACCGGCGCCGCCCCGTCCGGGGCAGGTCCGAGGGTCAAGCGGACGCTCACAGCGACCGGCCTAAGGCAGCTCATAGCATTCATCTCTAGGATGACCGCGGCTGACCGTGCGGAGTTGGAAGGGGTGAGTGCCGAGCGGGCGCCGCAGATCGTGGCCGGTGCCTTGGTAGCTGAGGCGAGCATGAAGGCTCTCGATGTCGAAAGCGTAGATATCTGCCCTTGGGCATTGCGAGAAGGGCTGATTCTGCGGAAACTCGACAGCGAGGCTGATGGAACAGCCTTGGTGGAGACATCCGTACAGCGACGCTGAGCAGCAGGGCGGAAGCTCACACGGCGCCGAAACCAGGGGCCCAGAGGCGAGAGACGATGACAGGACCAGAAGACACCCAGAGCACGCGACCGATCTCGGTCGCGGAGTTGCTGGCGCGCAATGGCACCATCGGTGCCCCTCCGCACGGTGGTCGACGCAGGCGCCGTCGCGGCGACACCGACTCGATCTCCGTCGCCGAGTTGACCGGCGAGATCCCGATCATCACCGATCACCCGGTCGCGGATCAGCCCGTGGACCAGCAGCCCGTGGTGGTCGAGCCGGAAGTCGAGGAGCCTGAGACTCAACCGGCCGAGGCCGTCGCCGACGAACCCAGCGAGCCCGTCGAACCCGTCGACGTCGAGCCCGTCGAACTGAACAGTCCCGGGACCGGCAACGGTGTGGTCGAACATCAGGACACCGAAACCGAATCCGGTCGACGAAACCGAATCGGTCGACGACGACGTCGAAGGCAAGACCGACGACGAGTCGGATGACGACTACGCCGGCGCGGTTTCCGACTACGCCGCTCATATTCAGCAGCGAGAAACCGACGTCGACCTTGACTTTTTTGCACCACCGCGTCGTTCGAGCTACGCGCCGCCTCGATTCGACGCGCTGGGCGGAGACGCTGAGGAGATGAGCCCCGACCCGGATCCGGTCGAGGACGACACTGCTCTGGACTGGTCCGAGGCCGCCGAAGTCAACGATGACGACGACATCGACGCCGTGAATGCGGTCGGCGACCTCGAGGATGACGCCAAGGATCCCGACAGCACACGTCCTTATCTGCGGACCACGACGGGCACCTTGTTCGGCGGTCAGACCGTCGCCGACGACCTGGCCCGCGGCGGCACATCGCCGGGTCCGGCGGACATCGAAACCGACGACGCCGCCGAAAGGGCCCAGCCGAAAGCCATGTCGTCGTTCATGCACGGCGTGTGGATCGTCGGGCAGTGCGTCCTTGCGGTCGCATTCGGCGCCGGTTTGTTCGTCGCCTTCGACCAGCTGTGGAAGTGGAACAACATCGTCGCGCTGGTGCTGTCCGTCCTGGTGATTCTCGGCCTGGTGGTTGGGGTGCGGGTGGTGCGCAAGACCGAGGACATCGGCAGCACGCTGATCGCGGTCGCTGTGGGCGCGCTGGTCACGTTGGGCCCGTTGGCGCTGCTGCAGTCGGGTTGACGGCGACTACTGCCGCCGAATAGACAAAGTGCGCCCCGCAATCAAGGTCGGTCTGTCGACGGCCTCGGTATATCCGCTGAGGACCGAGGCCGCCTTCGAGTACGCCGCGACACTCGGCTACGACGGCGTCGAACTGATGGTGTGGGCCGAGACGGTCTCCCAGGACATCGATGCCATCGCCGAGTTGTCCGAGCGATACGAGATGCCTGTGCTTTCGGTGCACGCACCTTGCCTGCTGATCTCGCAGCGGGTGTGGGGCGCGAATCCGATTCCGAAATTGGAGCGCAGCGTGCGGGCCGCAGAACAGCTCGGCGCTCAGACCGTGGTGGTCCATCCGCCGTTCCGGTGGCAGCGCAGGTACGCCGAAGGATTCAGCGACCAGGTCGCCGAACTCGAGGCGTCCAGCGATGTGATGGTCGCGGTGGAGAACATGTTCCCGTTCCGCGCCGACCGGTTCTTCGGCGTGGGTCAGACGTCGATCGAGCGCATGCGCAAGCGCGGGGGTAAGCCCGGACCAGCCATCTCGGCGTTCGCGCCGTCCTACGACCCGCTGGACGGTAACCACGCCCACTACACGCTCGACCTGTCGCACACCGCGACCGCAGGCACCGACGCCCTCGACATGGCGCACAGGATGGGTGAGGGCCTGGTGCACCTGCATCTGTGCGACGGCAGCGGCGCGTCGGCGGACGAACATCTGGTGCCTGGCCGTGGCACCCAGCCGACCGTCGAGGTCTGCGAGATGCTGGCGGCAAGCAATTTCTCCGGTCATGTGATCCTCGAGGTGACCACGTCGGGGGCGCGGTCGGCCGGTGAGCGTGAGGCGCTGCTGGCCGAGTCGCTGCAGTTCGCCCGCGCAAACCTGCTGCGCTGATCGAGGTTAGGAAGCACATGCCGAGCTCGACCCTGTTCACCGACGCCATGGTGCTCACCAGTGCCGGCGACGGCGTGTATGACGGTGAGCTGAACGAGCATTGGACCATCGGCGAGAAGGTGCACGGCGGGGCGATGTTGGCGCTGTGCGCGAATGCGGCCCGCACGGAGCATTCCGGTGACGTGCAGCCGATCGCGATCTCGGGGAACTTCCTGTGGGCGCCCGATCCCGGCCCGATGCGGGTGCACACGACCGTGCGCAAGCGCGGCCGTCGCGTCAGCCTGATCGACGTCGAGCTGAGACAAGGGGTCCGGACGGGCGATGTGGGGGCACCTCCCGCCCGAAGGGCAGGGGGACGCTCGCGCGAAGAGCAGAGGACAGCCGTGCGGGCCTCGGTCACGCTAGGCGACCCCGAACACCACGTACCGCCGCTGTTATCAGTCAACCCAGTCATCCCGTTGATGCAGCCGGAACCGCCGCCCGGGCTCGAGCCGATCGGGCCCGGCCACCGGATGGCCGACATCGTCCATCTCGCGCACGGCTGCGACATCCGACCGTCGCTGACCACCATGGAGCCGCGGTCGGACGGCGGCCCGCCGGTCATCGAGTACTGGGTGCGGCCGAAGGACGTCGCTCCCGACGTGCTTTTCGCCCTGCTGTGCGGCGACGTGTCGGCTCCGGTGACGTTCGGGGTCAACCGGTTCGGCTGGGCGCCCACCGTGCAACTCACGGCCTATCTGCGGGCACTGCCCGCCGACGGCTGGCTGCGGGTGCTGTGTACGACGGTGCAGATCGGCCAGGACTGGTTCGACGAGGACCACATCGTCGTCGACTGCGAGGGCCACATCGTCGTGCAGAGCCGCCAGCTGGCGATGGTGCCGCCCGCGCAGTAACCGCCCGCGGCGTCTGCAATGCTTTCCCGCATGGCCAGAATCGGGATCATCGGCGGCGGAAGTATGGGCGAGGCACTGCTGTCCGGCATGCTGCGCGCCGGTCGGCAGGTCAAGGACCTGGTGGTCGCCGAGAAGGACCCCGGCCGCGCGAAGTACCTGTCGGAGAAGTATTCGGTGCTGGTCACGACGGTGGGTGACGCGGTCGACACCGCGACGTACGTCATCGTCGCGGTGAAGCCGTTCGACGTCGAGGGTCTGGTCGCTGAGATCGCCGATGCCGCGGCCAGGGCCGAAACCGACACCGCGGAAAAGGTTTTCGTGACCGTTGCGGCCGGCGTCACGGCGGCGTTCTACGAGAACAAGCTGCCGGCAGGGTCACCTGTCGTGCGGGTGATGCCCAACGCCCCGGTCGTCGTCGGCGGCGGGGTGAGCGCGTTGGCGCCCGGCCGCTTCGCGACCGCGGAGCACCTCAAGGAGGTGTCGGCGATCTTCGACGCGGTCGGCGGCGTGCTCACCGTGCCCGAGTCGCAGCTCGACGCCGTCACCGCCGTGTCCGGGTCGGGCCCGGCCTACTTCTTCCTGATGGTCGAGGCCTTGGTGGACGCGGGCGTGGCCGCCGGCCTGCCGCGGTCGGTCTCGACCGATCTTGTCGTGCAAACAATGGCGGGTTCGGCCGCGATGCTGCTGGAACGGCTCGATGAGGCGCAGCCATCCGGGCGATGTAGCAATGGGGACGGCGATGGACACCACGGCCGCGCAGCTTCGCGCGACAGTTACCTCGCCCGGGGGTACCACCGCCGCTGGTCTGCGAGAACTCGAACGGGGCGGTTTGCGGGCGGCCGTCGCGTCGGCGGTGGAAGCCGCAAAAACACGGTCTGAGCAGCTAGGAATTACATCTCAGTAATTCAATCAATTCAAATTGATTAGCCCACACCCGTCGCAGTAACCCCATACGCCACGCTATTCTCCTCGTGTAAGCACGGGTCGGTGCCAGCGGTGGGGAAGCTGCTGGAACTGCTCGTGCCTGAACTGAATGGGTTGCGATGACGTCTATGAACGGGCCATCGGGTCGTGATTCGGCGAGCGCCAAGCGAGACAGTGCCGGTTCTGGCGCTTCCGACGGCCAGCCGCCTCGTGCTCAATTTCTCACCGTCGCGGAAGTGGCCAGTCTGATGCGGGTCAGCAAGATGACGGTTTATCGATTGGTGCACAACGGAGAGTTGCCTGCCGTGCGCGTCGGCCGCTCGTTCCGTGTGCACGCCAAGGCCGTACACGACATGCTCGAAAGCTCGTACTTCGACGCAGGCTGATTGTTTGGCCGCCTCGCTCTGCACCGCTTGACCACCGTCACGCGTTTTTCGCTTACCCGGGCCGCCCAGGTAAGGTAGCGGCTCGAGTCGTGGTGCACGGAAGTGCATATAGATACTAGGTAGCGGAGTTCATGGGTTCAGTCATCAAGAAGCGGCGCAAGCGTATGTCGAAGAAGAAGCATCGCAAGCTGCTTCGTCGCACCAGGGTTCAGCGCAGAAAGCTCGGCAAGTAGTTCTGCTGTTTGGTCGCTAGGCTGACCGGATGGATTCGCAGGGTCGTTCTCCAGACGACACCGTCCACTACCCCAAGGTCGTGCTCGTCACGGGCGCATGCCGGTTTCTCGGCGGGTATCTGACGGCACGGTTGGCCCAGAACCCGCTGATCAACCACGTCATCGCCGTCGACGCGATCGCACCGAGCAAGGACCTACTGCGCAGGATGGGTCGCGCCGAATTCGTTCGCGCAGACATCCGCAACCCGTTCATCGCCAAGGTCATCCGCAATGGGGACGTCGACACTGTCGTGCACGCCGCCGCGGCGTCCTACGCGCCGCGCGGAGGGCGGGCAGCGCTCAAGGAACTCAACGTGATGGGCGCGATCCAGCTGTTCGCCGCCTGCCAGAAGGCGCCGACGGTGCGGCGAGTGATCGTGAAATCCACGTCGGAGGTCTACGGCTCGCACCCGCACGATCCCGTCTTGTTCACCGAGGACAGCAGCGCCAGGCGGCCGCCGGGCGAGGGTTTCGCCCGCGACAGCATCGACATCGAGGGCTACGCGCGCGGTCTGGGCCGGCGCCGGCCCGATATCACGGTCACCATCCTGCGGCTGGCCAACATGATCGGTCCCGCTATGGACACCGCGCTGTCGCGCTATCTCGCAGGACCGGTGGTGCCGACGGTCATCGGACACGACCCGCGGCTGCAGCTGCTACACGAACAGGACGCCCTCGGCGCGCTGGAGCGCGCCACGATGGCTGGTAAGTCGGGCACCTTCAACATCGGTGCTGCCGGGATCATGATGATGAGCCAGGCCATCCGGCGGTCCGGGCGGGTGCCGCTGCCGGTGCCGCGGCCCGCGCTGTCGGCGGTGGATTCGCTATGGCGCGCAACTCGCTACACTGAACTCGATCGAGAGCAACTTGACTATTTGAGTTATGGCCGGGTCATGGATACCACGCGAATGCGAAATGACCTCGGCTACAGCCCGAAGTGGACAACCGTCGAAGCCTTCGACGACTACGTCCGAGGTCGCGGGTTGACTCCGATCATCGACCCTCAATGGGTACGCTCAATGGAGAGCCGCGCCGTGTCATTGGCGCAGCGGTGGGGAAGTTAGCAGCAACAGTTAGTATCGGGTGGGGAGAAGGTATCAAGGTGGCGGGCGAGTCAAAAGCCAAAGTCATTCCGCTGCACTCAAATTCGGGCCGTTCAACGGCTCAGCGACGGGCCGCTGCTGCGCGTGCGGACAGTTCGCGGCGACATCCGTCCCTGCTCTCGGACGGCGGTACCCACGCTTCCGCCGAGCAGATCGCCGCTGTCGTCCGCGAAATCGATCAGGTTCGTGGCGCTGCTTCAGGCATGGCCGGCGCCGACGAGATTCCCACCGAGCTCGCCAAACGAATCGGCGCAGGCGCGGAGTTCATCCGCAAGCGGATGATGGGCGACTACACCGTCGACGAATTCGGCTTCGACTCCCATCTCAACAACGCAATCTTCTTGCCTTTGCTGAGAGTGTTTTTCAAGTCGTGGTTCCGGGTCGAGGTGAGCGGCATCGAGAATCTTCCGAAGACTGGCGCCGCGTTGGTGGTGGCCAACCATGCCGGGGTGTTGCCCTTCGACGGGCTGATGACGTCGGTGGCAGTCCATGACAACCACCCGACGAATCGCGACCTGCGGCTGCTCGCCGCCGACATGGTCTTCGACATGCCGATGGTCGGCCACGCCGCGCGCAAGGCCGGCCACACCATGGCCTGCACGTCCGACGCACACAGGCTGTTGGCCGCCGGCGAGCTGACCGCCGTCTTCCCCGAGGGCTACAAGGGTCTGGGCAAGCACTTCAAGGACCGCTACAAGCTGCAGCGGTTCGGTCGAGGTGGGTTCGTCTCGGCGGCCCTGCGGACCAAGGCGCCGATCGTGCCGTGCTCGATCGTCGGCTCCGAAGAGATTTATCCGATGATCGCCGACATCAAGCTGTTGGCCCGCCTGTTCGGCCTGCCGTATTTCCCCGTCACCCCGCTGTTCCCGCTGGCCGGACCTGTCGGGTTGATGCCGCTGCCGTCGAAGTGGCACATCCAGTTCGGCGAACCGATCTACACCGCCGACTACGACGAAGCCGCCGCCGACGATCCGATGGTGACCTTCGAGCTGACCGACCACGTGCGCGAAACCATCCAGCAGACGCTCTACCAGTTGTTGGCCAACAGGCGAAACGCGTTCTTCGGATAGCCGTTTCGCCAGGAGCCGCCCCGGCGGCGACATCCAGCCTTAGCTGTCCTTAGAGCTTTGCTTAGCAATCATTTTCGCGATCGCGTCATCGCGCGCTGCGGCGATCCGTGCGCTCACTTCGTCGGCCTCGGAGTCGGACTGTGCCTCGCCCATCACCGTGACGACGCTGGTGATCACCGGCTTGCCCTCGGCGTCGGTCACCTCGGCGCGGATCTCGGTGAGGATGGCGCCGTGCGACTCCATCACCGAGTCCAGGTAGGAGTCGAAGTACAGCTTGTCCCCGGCGAGGATGGGCCGGTGGAAGACCAGCTTCTGGTCGCGGTGTAGCACCCGCTCCATATTGATCGGCACATCGAACTGATTGAAGATTTCCAGCTGTACGCGACGGCCCGCCACTGCGAGGAAGGTCAGTGATGCCACGAGCGCGTCATGCCCGCACTCCTTGGCGGCTTCCTCGCTGTAGTGCGCCGGGTGCTCATCTTTGACCGCGCGCGCGAACTCACGGATCTTCTCCCGGTTGACCTCGAAGTAGTCGGGGTAGCGGTAGTGGGTTCCGATGATGTCTTCAGCGATAGCCATGGTGTTCTCTTCGTCTCGTAATTGCGGGCGCGAGCCTATCAGCGCTGGTGCGCGCACTGTGACATGTCAGCGGCCGTCCTGGCGCCGCGACACAATGGCCGCTAGCGCGCCTCCGACGGCACCCAACGCCAGCGCCGACGGCACCCCGACCCGCGCGGCTTTGCGTGCCGTGCGGAAATCGCGGATCTCCCAGCCGCGGTCCCGCGCGAGATCACGCAGGTCGGCGTCCGGATTGATCGCGACAGCCGTACCGACCAGCGACAGCATCGGCACGTCGTTGAAGCTGTCCGAATATGCCGTGCAACGCCGCAGGTTCAGGCCCTCGCGGATGGCCAGAGATCGCACCGCGTGCGCTTTGCCCGCGCCGTGCAGGATGTCGCCGACGAGGCGGCCGGTGAACACGCCGTCGATCGACTCGGCGACGGTGCCGAGCGCGCCGGTCAGCCCGAGCCGTTTGGCGATGGTGGCGGCCAGCTCATAGGGCGTCGCGGTGACCAACCACACCTGTTGACCGGCGTCGAGGTGCATCTGCGTCAACGCGCGAGTGCCCGGCCAGATCTTGTCGGCGATGATCTGGTCGTAGATCTCCTCGCCGAGGGTCATCAATTCCGCGGTCGACCGGCCCTCGATGAACGCGAGCGCCTTGCGCTTACCCTCGGCCACGTCATCGCTGTTCTCGCGGCCGAGGAGCTGAAACTTGGCCTGCGCGTATGCGAATCGGCCGAGGTCGCCGTAGGTGAAGTACTTGCGGGCGGCCAGTCCGCGCGCGAAGTGCACCAGGGACGACCCATGCACGAGTGTGTTGTCGACGTCGAAGAAGGCCGCCGCGGTCAGATCGGGTGGCGGGGCAGGTGGTGTGCCGGGCTCGCCCAGGTCGAAGACTGCCGCACCCGCGCTGGCCTCGCCCGCTAGCTGCTGATTGTCGGCGTCTGCACCCGCGGACGGCTCGATGACGTCGGAGTCGGACACCAATTCAGCCTAAGTCACCGCGGGGCGATACTTGCATGATGCATAGGCGGGTGGAGTTGCTCACGCGTGCCGGCTGCACGATCTGCACCGGGGCTGCGACACGGCTTGCGGAGCTCGCGGACGAGCTGGGGTTTGCGTTGACGATCACCGATGTCGACGCCGCCGCGGCGGCTGGGGACTCAGCACTGCGGGCGGAGTTCGGCGATCGGCTGCCGGTGGTGCTGCTCGATGGTGCTGAGCACAGCTACTGGGAAGTCGATGAGCCCAGGTTGCGGGCCGACTTGAGCACTTGACCGCGAAATGGCATTCCAGCAGAGAAAGTTCGAGTAGACGCCTGCTGGAATGCCATTTCGGCGGACGTGGCGAAATTTGGTAGCCCAGCTGGTCAACGGCTACCTTGGATGACGTGGTGGACAAGCCGTGAGCGTGCTGCTTTTCGGGGTTTCGCACCGCAGCGCGCCGGTGTCGGTCCTCGAGCAGTTGAGCACTGACGAGGCCGAACAGGCCAAGATCGTCGAGAAGGTGCTGCAATCGTCGTTGGTGACCGAGGCGATGGTGCTGTCCACGTGCAACCGCGTCGAGGTCTACGCCGTCGTCGAGGCCTTCCACGGCGGGCTTTCGGTCATCGGGCAAGCGCTCTCGGAGCAGTCCGGCATGGGCCTTAACGACCTCACGAAATACGCCTACGTGCGGTATGCCGAAGCGGCCGTCGAGCATCTGTTTGCGGTGGCCAGCGGCCTGGATTCCGCGGTGATCGGCGAACAGCAGGTGCTCGGGCAGGTGCGTCGTGCGTACGCAACCGCTGAGTCCAACCACACCGTGGGCCGCACACTGCACGAACTGTCCCAGCGCGCCCTGTCGGTCGGCAAGCGGGTGCACTCCGAAACGGGTATCGACGCCGCGGGCGCGTCGGTGGTGTCGGTGGCGCTCGACATGGCCGACGCCAGGCTGGGCTCGTTGGCCGGCCGCAGCGCTGTCGTCATCGGAGCGGGTTCGATGGGTTCGTTGTCGGCCAAGTACCTGGTAAAGGCGGGCGTCGAGCGCATCCACGTCGTGAACAGGTCGTTGCCGCGAGCGAAGCGGCTCGCCGAGAAGGTCCGCGAGCTCGGCGTTGTGGCCGAGGCGTTCCCGTTCGACCATCTGACTCCGACGCTGACCGATGCCGACGTCGTCGTGAGCTGTACCGGCGCCGTTCGTCCGGTGGTATCGCTGGCTGACGTACATCGCGGGCTGGCGCACGGTCAAACGCCCAAGCAGCTGGTGATCTGCGACCTTGGCATGCCCCGCAACGTCGACCCTGCCGTCGCCGGTCTACCCGACGTCTACGTCATCGACATGGACAGGATCCAGCGTGAGCCGTCGGCGCGTGCCGCGGCGTCGGACACCGACGCCGCCCGCGCCATCGTCGCCGCCGAGGTGGCCAACTACCTGTCCGGACAGCGGATGGCCGAGGTCACTCCCACCGTCACCGCGCTGCGCCAGCGGGCCGCCGACGTCGTCGAGGCCGAGCTGCTGAGGCTGGACAACCGACTGCCCGGGCTCGAGGCGGCCCACCGTGACGAGGTCGCCAAGACCGTGCGTCGCGTGGTGGACAAGCTGCTGCATGCCCCGACCGTCCGGGTCAAGCAGCTGGCCAGCGCGCCGGGCGGCGACAGTTACGCCGAGGCGCTGCGTGAGCTCTTCGAGCTCGACCAGCAGGCCGTCGATGCCGTCGCTGCGGGCGAATTGCCTTTGATCGCAACCGATCTCGATAAGACCGAGTAGAGCTTGACCGTAATCCGGATAGGCACCCGGGGCAGCCTGTTGGCAACGACCCAGGCCGGTCTCATCAAAGACGCGCTCGAGGCCAGAGGCCATGCCGCCGAGTTGGTGATCATCTCGACCGAGGGCGATCGTTCCGACGCGCCGGTCGCCGATATCGGTATCGGTGTGTTCACGGCCGCCCTGCGCGAGGCCATGGACGACGGCCGGGTGGACATGGCGGTGCACTCCTACAAAGATTTGCCGACCGCGCCCGACGATCGATTCAAGATCGCTGCAATACCCCCGCGAGAGGACGCTCGCGACGCCCTGGTGGCCCGCGACGGACTGGTGCTGGGGGAGTTGCCCGCGGGCTCGGTAATCGGCACCTCGAGCCCGCGGCGGGCCGCGCAGCTTAGAGCATTGGGTCTCGGTTTGGAAATTCGCCCCCTACGAGGCAACCTTGACACCAGGTTGAACAGGGTTAGCAACGGTGATCTCGACGGCATCGTCGTCGCCCGGGCGGGTCTGGCCCGCATCGGACGATTGGCCGATGTCACCGAGACTCTGGAGCCGGTGCAGATGTTGCCAGCGCCGGCTCAAGGTGCGCTCGCGGTCGAGTGCCGCGCAGGCGACACCGAGCTCGCCGCGCAGCTGTCGGAGTTGGACGACGCCGACACTCGCGTCGCAGTCACCGCGGAGCGGGCCCTGCTCGCCGCACTGGAGGCGGGTTGTTCCGCACCGGTGGGCGCGATCGCCGATGTGGTCGAGTCCATCGATGAGGACGGCAATGTCTTCGAAGAGGTGTCGTTGCGCGGCTGCGTGGCGACGCTGGACGGATCCGACGTGATCCGTGCGTCCGGGGTCGGGACCACCGATCGGGCACGAGAGCTGGGGCTCTCGGTGGCCGAGGAGTTGTTCGAACTCGGGGCGCGCGAGCTCATGGCGGAACGCGATCGCAATTAGAGGTGAGTGATAGATGACAGGCCAAGGGAGCGGGCGAGGCCGCAAGCCGAAGCCGGGCCGCATCACGTTCGTCGGTTCGGGCCCGGGTGACCCCGGCCTGCTGACGACGCGGGCCCGCACCGTGCTAGCCAACGCCGCCCTCGTGTTCACCGACCCCGACGTGCCCGAAGCGGTGCTCGCCCTTGCGGGTTCCGAGCTGCCGCCGCCGTCGGGACCTGAACCAGCACAGCCCCCACAAGCCGACACGGACGGCGATGGGCAGCCCGATGCCGCCGCCGGTGCGGCTTCACCGTTGGCGACGATTCCCGGTGGTGCCGACATCCGCCCGGCGCTGGGTGATCCCGCCGAGGTCGCCAAGACGCTGGCGACCGAGGCCCGCACCGGTGCGGACGTCGTGCGTCTGGTGGCGGGCGATCCACTTTCGGTGGACGCGGTGATCACCGAGGTGACGGCGCTGGCCAAGACACACCTGGATTTCGAGATCGTGCCGGGCCTGCCCGACACCACAGCGGTGCCCACGTACGCGGGTCTGCCGCTGGGGTCGGCGCACACCGTCGCCGACGTCCGCGGCGACGTCGACTGGGAGTCGCTGGCCGCGGCGCCGGGCCCACTGATCCTGCGCGCCACCGCGTCTCATCTGCCTGAAGCGGCGCGCACACTGATCGAGCACGGGCTGGCGGACACCACCCCCACGGTGGTGACCGCGAACGGCACGACGTGCCAACAGCGTTCGGTGCAAACCACCCTCGCCGGCCTGCTCGACAAGGCCACCCTGGCAGGTACCGAGCCGACCGCGCCATTGTCGGGACAGTCCCCAGCTGACGCGGGGGCCCTGGTGGTCACGATCGGAAAGACAGTCGCCAACCGTGCCAAGCTGAACTGGTGGGAGAGTCGCGCGCTGTACGGCTGGACCGTGCTGGTGCCGCGCACCAAGGACCAGGCCGGCGAGATGAGCGAAAAGCTGGTGTCCCACGGCGCATTGCCGATCGAGGTGCCGACCATCGCCGTCGAGCCGCCGCGCAGCCCCGCGCAGATGGAGCGCGCGGTCAAGGGCCTTGTCGACGGCCGGTTCCAATGGGTGGTGTTCACCTCCACCAACGCGGTACGTGCGGTGTGGGAGAAGTTCAACGAGTTCGGCCTCGACGCCCGCGCGTTCTCCGGAGTCAAGATCGCCTGCGTCGGTCAGGCGACCGCAGATCGGGTGCGGGCCTTCGGCATCAATCCCGAACTGGTGCCGGCGGGCGAGCAGTCTTCGCTTGGCCTGCTTGACGAGTTCCCGCCGTACGACGACGTTTTCGATCCGGTGAACAGGGTGCTGCTACCGCGCGCCGACATCGCCACCGAGACCCTCGCCGAGGGCCTGCGTGAACGCGGCTGGGAGATCGAGGATGTCACCGCGTACCGCACGGTTCGCGCAGCACCGCCGCCGGCGCAGACGCGCGAAATGATCAAGACCGGCGGCTTCGACGCGGTGTGCTTCACGTCGAGCTCGACAGTGCGCAACCTCGTCGGCATCGCGGGTAAGCCGCATGCGCGCACGATCGTGGCATGCATCGGGCCCAAGACCGCTGAAACCGCAGCAGAATTCGGCCTGCGCGTCGACGTGCAGCCGGAGGTCGCCGCAGTGGGTCCACTGGTCGAGGCGCTCGCCGAGCACGCGGCCCGGTTGCGTGCCGAAGGTGCGCTCCCACCGCCGCGTAAGAAGAGTCGTCGGCGGTAGTCCGACCGCAGGAGGCCAACAGTGGCTTACCCACGTCATCGTCCCCGCAGATTGCGGTCCACCCCCGCGATGCGTCGCCTCGTGGCGCAGACCTCGTTGGAGCCAAGGCGCCTGGTGCTGCCGATGTTCGTCGCCGACGGCATCGACGAGCCGCGCGCGATCGTTTCGATGCCCGGAGTCGTTCAGCACACCCGTGACTCGTTGCGCAGGGCCGCCGCTGAGGCCGTCACCGCGGGAGTGGGCGGTCTGATGCTGTTCGGCGTCCCGCGCGACGAGGACAAGGACGCCAGCGGTTCGATCGGAGTATCCTCCGACGGCATCCTCAACGTCGCGCTGCGGGATCTGGCCAAGGACCTCGGCGAGGAAACGGTGCTGATGGCCGACACCTGCCTCGACGAGTTCACCGACCACGGCCACTGCGGAGTACTCGACGCCACCGGCAGGGTGGACAACGATGCCACCAACGCTCGCTACATCGAACTTGCTGTGGCACAGGCAGATTCGGGTGCCCACGTTGTCGGTCCGAGCGGCATGATGGACGGCCAGGTCGCGGCTATCCGCGACGGTCTGGATGCGGCCGGGCACACCGACACGGTGATCCTGGCGTATGCCGCCAAATTCGCATCGGGCTTCTACGGTCCGTTCCGTGAGGCGGTCGCGTCCAGCCTGCGTGGCGACCGACGCACCTACCAGCAGGATCCGGGCAACGCCCGCGAAGCGCTGCACGAGGTGGAACTCGACATCGAGGAGGGCGCCGACATCGTGATGGTCAAGCCGGCGATGGCCTATCTCGACCTGGTCAGTGCTGCGGCCGACATCTCGCCGGTACCGGTTGCCGCCTACCAGGTCTCCGGTGAGTACGCGATGATCTGTGCCGCGGCAGCCAACGGCTGGATCGATCTGCAGACCGTGGCGTTGGAGACGTTGACCGGAATCCGCAGAGCGGGTGCCGACATCGTGCTGACGTACTGGGCGGCCGACGTCGCCGCCTGGCTGGCGTGAAAGCACCGGTCGAGCCGCCAGGCCGGCCGGTTGACGTCGACACCGGATTCTGGCTGTGGGTCGCTTCGCTACCGCTGCTCGCCACCGGCCACATCGTCGAACTGTTCGCCACCGCGAATGAGAAGCTGCCAGTTCCCGTGCTTGCGATGTCGGTGCTTTTCGTGCTGATCGTGGCCGCGGTCGTGCTGACCTTCCAGATCCTGATGCGCCACGGTTATCGCTGGGCCCGCACGCTGCTGACCGGCGGTGGTGTCGCGACGATCGTGTACGTCGCGACCAATCTGTTCACGGTCGAGCGGCCCACCGCCGCGGCGGTGATCTACGCGGTCAGCGGCATCCTCGGGACGGTCCTGATCGCCGGTGGTGTGTTCCTGTTGCACCGCAAGGACGCCCACACGTTCTTCACGCGGTGAAGCGTTAGGCTGGCCCGACCATGACAGCCCCACAATCACGACCGCGTGTCGTCAACGCCGGATTCTGGTGCTGGGCGGCCGCGTCGGTGCTGCTGGTGGCGTTCGGGCTCCTGCTCGCGTTCTCTCCGGACAACCTGCCGATTGTTTTCCGCGGTATGGGAGCCCTGTTCGCCGCGTCGGGCCTCGGGCTGGGCTTTCTGGCCGGGCGGGCCCGGCTCGGCGACGAACGCTTTCGACGCGCGGCAATAGCCCTCGCGCTGGCGATCGTGGTGGTGCTTGCCCTCTTTGCGCTGTACAGCCGCGGGCCGGTATGGCTGCTCATAATGATTCTGACCATGGTGGGCGCTGTCCTGATGATGCGGCCGCCTGCGCAGGAGTGGTTCGTTCAAGAGGAGCCGCAGTGACGGACACGCCTCCGCTGCCCCAGGTCGTGTTCTACGAGCCGGGGGCCAGCTGGTGGTGGATTCTCGCGGGTCCCGCCGCGGGGATCGCCATGGGGTTGATTCAGCTGTCGGCCGGGTACGGCATCCAGTGGCTGGTGCCGGGCATCTTCTTCGTTCTCGTGACCAGTTTTCTGTGGATTCAGGTCAAGGCGGCCCGAATCCACACCTCGGTGGAACTGACGCCGGATCATCTGCGCCAGGGCGAAGAACGCATCAGCATCGACGACATCGTGCGTATCTATCCCGAGGCCAGCGGTGCCGAAACACCGAAATGGCAGTCGTCGCGTGCACTCGGTGAACTCACCGGTGTTCCCCGTGGGCGCAAGGGCATCGGGCTCAAGCTGACCAACGACCGCGCCGCCCAGGCATGGGCCCGCAAGCACCAGCGCTTGCGTGCCGAGCTGACCCGGCTGGTCGAGGAACGCATCCCGCCCGAGCCCGCGTTGTGAAGGGCCGTCGTGGCGCGATCGTCGAACTGGTGCTGGCGCTCACCGCAGCAACAGGTTGTGTCCTGAGTTGGCTGGCCGCCGTGACGACGGTGGAAGTGCCCCCGGTCATCGAGGGGGAACCAATGACCACATCGTCGCTCTACAGTCCGCCCCTGTTGACGCTGTCTCTGGTGCTGGCCACCGTGGCAGGCGTGCTGGCGGTACTAGGTGTGGCGCGGTTGCGCCGCGCTAGTCGCGCTCGAGTCGATAGTGCAGTTGTAGCGCCTGCCAACGACCGATTCTAAGCCAGTGGTCGGTACGTAACACGCCGTTCTCGTCGGTGAACACGTGAAAAGTCTCCCGAAGCGGAGGCTGCGCGGCGTACCAGTGGTCGCCGAACCGGACGACGGCATACGCGCCGTCGGCACCGAAAGATGCTGAGCGAGAGTGCAACCAGAAGGATCCGTCGGTATCGGCACGGGGCGCCAGGAACACCTGGATGCTGCCGCTCTCGAGCGGAAACGAAACGTGGACGTGCGGTTGGTCATTACCGGGCAGGAGGCTCACCCGATAGAAGCCGCTGTACACCTTCGAGCCGTCGGACTTCAGCGTCCGCAGCCAGGCGGCGCCGGCGCGGTCGCCCGTCTCGTCGTCGACGATGCGCACCGTGCTCGTCATTCCCCGGCTGACCGACAGCGGTTCCACGGGCAGGGCCAGCTGCTCGACACGCCGGCCCCACACACGTGCGATCAGCTCACCGCCGGGCGCGAAAAGCGTATTCCATTGGGACCACACCTCCATTCGCCATGACGCGGTGTGCTCATAGAAATCGCGCACCCCTCCGTCGACGTGCGACGACGAGAAGTCGGGACCGTCGAGCGCCGAAAACTGAGCCAGCAGCCCGTCACCGATTTGCGGGGCGCGCACGCGTCCCGCCGAGTCGAGGGCGTCAAGCCAGTCGTCGCCGCGAGCCTCGACGGCGTTGGTGGGCGAGTCGAGCCAATGGTCGATGCCGGCGATGTCGACCTGGCGCCCGACAAGGCGCCAGAAGTACCGGGTCGACAGGTCGAGCGTCCGCGTGACGAGCGGCATGCGGTCAGGCCAGTTTGTCCAGCTCATCGAGCGCGTCGCCGGTGTACACCGCGAGCCGTTGCAGATGTGGCAGGGCATCCCGGCATCCGATGAATCCGAAGTTCATCGTGTCGGCGTAGCTCTCCAGCGTGATGTTCAGTGCCATCCCGTGCATCGGAATGGACACCGGGTACGTGGCCTCCAAGCGGCTTCCGTTGAGATACAACGTCTCTCGTGGTCCGGGGACATTGCTGACACACAAGTTGAACGTGAACGGCAACGGCGCGGTGATGCCGGTCATGGCGCTGGCGAGCTGCAACGCCGTCGGCGCCATCAGGCCGGCGGTGTAGGCCAGCACCTCGGTCTGCGACATGCCCTGCAACTGTCCCTTCGCCGCCCTCGTCGATGCGGTGATCGCCTTCAACCGGTCGACAGGGTCTTCGATGTCGGTGCCCATGGTGGTCAATATCGTCCCCACTGAGTTACCGCCGCCGACGTCGTCCTTCGGTCGGATGTTGACGGGCAGGAATGCGATCAAAGGCTTGTCGGGCAGTTCGTCGAGTTCGTCGAGAAACGCACGGAGTCCCCCGCCGATGATGGCAAGCGCGACGTCGTTGACGGTGGCACCGTGCTTGGTGCCGATTGTCTTGAGGCGCTCGAAGGGGTAGACCTGCGTGGCGAAGCGGCGATTGCGACTGATGTGTTTGTTCAGGATCGAATGCGGGGCTTGGAACGAGTTGGCAATATCACCGTATTCATCGTCGCTGCGGATTTGCGTGTTGTACAACGCTTTTCCGACGTTGATCATCGATTGGGCCCCGCCGACGGCGCCGCCGAGCAGGCTCATGATCGGATTGCGCGACGGCTTCGGCGCCTCGGAGCGCGTTTTCGAAGGCGGCCCGACGTTGAAGAACAGCGGCTGATCCCGCAGCGACGGGTCGGTCGACATGCTGCGCTCGAGGATCTTGTTTCCTGTGTAGCCGTCCACCAGCGAGTGATGGATCTTCATGTAGATCGCGAATCGCCCATCCTCGAGGCCTTCGATGAAATGCAATTCCCACGGTGGCCGGGTGAAGTCGATGTTTTGGCTGTGCAGTCGAGAGACCAGGATGCCCAATTCGCGTTCGTCACCGGGACTGGCGAGTGCCGACCGCCGGACGTGGTAGTCGATGTCGAAGTTGTCGTCGACCACCCAAGACTGGTCCGGGCGGAAAAGCATCCGTGGATGGGACAGCTTGAGGTTCCATGGCGAGACGACTTCCAGGCCCCGGGTGTCCTCGAACATCTGGCGTAGATAGCTTCCAGGTGCATCGGCCGGCGGGGTGAACGGCATCAGTGACGCGACGTGCATCATCGAGCTGGGGGTTTCGCCGTACAAGAAGAGCATGTCTTGCAGACCTAGACGCTTCACGGCGCTCCTTGGGCTTTCGAAAGCTGAGGCTGTCGAGGATATGCCTGCCATGCCGGCCAAGTGCGACGGGCATCACACCCATAGCTATTGGTACAAAGTTCGAAATTTGTAACACTGTTCCACATGACTGACTTGGCGGAGAATGCCGAACAGACAGTTGATGCCCTGCCGCTGGGCCCGAAGTCGCTGGTCTGGCGGTATTTCGGGGACAACCGGATGTACCTGATCGGTCCACGACCCGCAGTGCTTGCAGAACATGCTCGCCGAACTCGGCCAGGGCGTGTTGGACCATTCGGTGTTCTTTGACGACACCGCCGCCCGGGTGAAGCGGTCGCTGCCACCGATATTCATGACGGTCTACGGGGCCGACGACGACAACGAGGGCATCCGGGTCCGCGACTTTCACACCAACATCAAGGGCGAAATGCCCAGCGGGGCGCGCTACCACGCCCTCGATCCGGACACGTATTTCTGGGCCCATGCGACCTTTGTCGATCAGGTGCTCTACTTCGCCGACACGTTCGTCAAGCGGCTGACCCGTGAGGAGAAGGAACAGATCTACCTCGAGTCCAAGACCTGGTATCGCCGCTACGGCGTCAGCGAGCGGCCGATGCCCGCCGACTACGCCGAGTTCGAGCGGTATTGGGACCGGATGATCGACGAGATCGTCGTCGCGCATCCGACTGCCAAGTACGGCGTCGGCTATGTCACCAAGGGTTTCCCGTGTCCGAAGGGGGTCCCGCCGGCGCTGTGGCGGGTGCTCGCACCGGTCTTCAACCCCGTTGCCGCGTTCCTGACCACCGGCGGCATGCCGCCGCGGACCAGGGAGCTGCTCGGTCTGCCGTGGAGTGAGCGCCACGAGCGGCGATACCAGCGCTTCGCCGCGCTCTGGCGGGCGCGGCCGGTGAACTGGCTGTGGGATCATCTGCCAATGAGACTGGCGCTACAACACGTACGCCCAGACCGGCTATGCCAGGGGCTGACCCCACCACAGAAGCCATCCTCGACGCTGCCGTCGTCGAGTTCGAACAGCACGGGTTTCGCCGGGTTGCGCTCGACGACGTCGCACGGCGCGCAAAGATCAGCCGCACGACCATCTATCGGCGTTTCCGCAACAAGGACGAGTTGATCGCCGCCGTCATCGAACGTGAGAACGTGGTCCTGTTCGCCGACATCGCTACCGAATTGAAACAGGCCGGGCCGCAGTCGAACTACTACGTCGAGGCGTTCACGCTGGCGATCTTGAAATTCCGCCGGCATCGCGTCCTGGACCGGATGATCAGAGACGAACCGGCGCTCGTCCTCGAACTGGCCGGCCAGCACTACGGCGCAGCGATCGTCCGGATGGCCGAAGCGCTGCGGGTCATCTTCCCGGCCGGCTTCGCCGAGCGCATCGGCGAGCAGGCCGTCAACGAATTGGCCGACACGATTCTGCGTTACGCGGCGATGGTGCTGCTGTTGCCCAGCGCCCAGCCACTGGACACGCGCCGACGACATCCGCGCATTCGCCACGCAGCACTTCCTGCCCAGCCTGCCCGCTGCGCTGCGCGCCGTGTTAGCTGATTAGCCGCCCTCTGTTTCATAAGTCACACCTTCGGGCAGTCGTTAGGCCATGAGCACCGAACAACGGCAAAGCGGCGAATCCGAGACTGACCCGCGCGAAAACGCCGAACCAGAAACCGACGAGCACCACCAGGTCATCGAGGAGCGGGAGCCCGCGCCGCCGACCGAAAAGCCCGAGGTCACCGACGAGCACAAGGAAAAGGCCAAGAAGATGGCCGAGGCCTACGAAGACGATCGGCCGACGACAAAGATGCCGGGGACCGGCGGCGCTGTGGCCGGCACCGCGGTCAACGAGTGGCTCGACGACGAGGGCAACCCGAAGTACAGCGAGGAGAGCAAGAAGGACGAGGCGTAACGCCGCGTAGAGTCCGACCGCTCCTTACGGTCCAAGGACTCTGTTAGCGACTCATGGGATGACGGTCTCCTGTGGTCGTAGGGTGAGTGTCTGTGACGCCCCTCGACCAGATCGCGCCCGCCTTCATCGAGATGGCCCACTCGATCGTGTGGGCCTCGGCCGCCACCGTCGACGCCAACGGCCATCCCCGTAGTCGCGTCCTGCACCCGATCTGGGAATGGGACGGCACCGACTTGCTCGGGTGGATCGCCACGGTGCCGAGCCCGGTGAAGAAGGCCCACCTCGCCGTTCACCCGCAGATGTCGCTGAGCTACTGGGCCACCTACCCACGACACCTGCAGCGCCGAGTGCCTCGTCGAGTGGTACCTCGACGACGAGACGTGCACGGCGGTCTGGGACAAATTCGCGAGCGGCCCCGCGCCGGTGGGCTATGACCCGAGCATCATCCGAATGTGGGCCGACGGCCCGACATCGGACCAGTTCGCCGTGCTGCGGCTGAGCCCATACCGGCTGCGGGTGATGCCGGGCACGGTGATGACGAAGGGCGAGGGCGAGAGCCCTCACCTGGCACACGCTGAACAAAACGCACGTAACACCACGGTCATCCCGCACGCCAGGACGCGTTACATCCCCGCCCTAGCGTCCGGTGGGTTCTGGGCGCATGCCCAGCGGAATGGAGCGGGCCAGTGGCGACCACCGATGTCCACGATGACAATCGAGTATCTCGCCAAGACGAACCCTGAAACGAGGTACCGCCGGGTGGCTGCTGCTCGCCGGTCTCGGCGTCAGCTACGTGATCTCCGGCGACTATTCCGGGTGGAACTTCGGCCTCGCCGAGGGCGGCTTCGGCGGCCTGCTCATCGCCGGTGTGGTGATCGCCGGCATGTATCTGGCGATGGTGCTGGGTATGGCCGAGATGTCCTCGGCGCTACCGGCCGCCGGCGGCGGCTACACGTTCGCACGCCGCGCACTTGGGACCCTGGGGCGGGTTCGCCACCGGCACCGCGATTCTGATCGAGTACGCGATCGCGCCGGCCGCGATCGCCACATTCATCGGCGCCTACGTCGAATCGCTTGGGCCTGTTCGGCATCACCGACGGCTGGTGGGTGTACCTGGCGGTGTACGTGCTGTTCATCGGCATCCACCTGAGCGGCGTCGGCGAAGCGCTCAAGGTCATGTTCGTCATCACCGCCATCGCGCTGGCCGGTCTGCTGATCTTCGCGGTCTCGGCGATCGGCAGCTTCGACGCTCGCGAATCTGACCGACATCGCACCCACCGACGCCGCCGGCGCGTCGTCGTTCCTGCCGTTCGGCGTACCTCGGCATCTGGGCCGCGGTGCCGTTCGCGATCTGGTTCTTCCTGGCCGTCGAAGGCGTCCCGCTGGCCGCCGAGGAGGCCAAGGAGCCCGAACGCAATGTGCCCAAAGGGATCATCGCCGCGATGGGCGTGCTGTTGGTCACCGCCGCGACCGTCTTGTTCCTCACCGCCGGCGCCGGCGGGGCCGAGGCCATGAGCGCATCGGGCAACCCGCTGGTCGAGGCGCTCGGCGACTCGACGATGGCCAAGGTGGTCAACTACATCGGCCTGGCCGGGCCTGATCGCCAGCTTCTTCTCCATCATCTACGCCTACTCGCGTCAGCTGTTCGCGCTGTCGCGGGCCGGCTACCTGCCCAAGAGCCTGTCGGTGGTCAACTCCCGCAAGGCGCCGACGCTGGCGTTGGTCGTGCCCGGCGTCATCGGCTTCGTGCTGTCGCTGACCGGCCAGGGCGCGATGCTGCTGAACATGGCGGTGTTCGGCGCCGCGCTGTCCTACGTGCTGATGATGGTCAGCCACATCGTGCTGCGCGTCCGCGAACCGGACATGCCGCGGCCCTACCGCACCCCGGGCGGCATCGTCACGACGTCGTTCGCGTTGGTGGTCGCGGCGCTGTCGGTGGTGGCGACCTTCGTCGTGGACAGCACCGCCGCGTTCTGGTGCCTGGTGGTGTTCGCGGCGTTCATGGCCTACTTCGGGCTCTACAGCCGCCACCAGCTTGGTGGCCAACTCGCCCGACGAGGAGTTCGCCGCGCTCGCGGCCGCGGAGGAGGAACTGGAATGACGCGCGCTGACGCAGCACACCGCGCACGTCGGCGGCGTGACGTACAGCTTCAACGGCCTGGTGGAGCTGATGGCCAAGGCGACGCCGCTGCGGTCCGGCGACGAACTGGCCGGTTGCGCGGCGGCCTCCGACGCCGAACGCGCGGCCGCTCAGTGGGCGCTTGCCGACATCGGCGCTGGACGTGTTCCTCGAGGAGATGGTGGTTCCCTACGAGGACGACGAGGTCACCCGCCTCATCATCGACAGCCACGATCGCGTTGCCTTCCAACGGATTTCGCATCTGACCGTCGGCGGGCTGCGCGACTGGCTGCTGGACGTCACCGCAGGGCCGGATTCGCGACCGCGGCGTCCACCATCGCCGGCGATCTCCCGGGCGATCACCCCGGAGATGGCCGCCGCGGTCAGCAAGATCATGCGCAACCAGGACCTGATCGCAGTCGCCCGCGCGATCACGGTGACGATCGGCCTTCCGCACCACCGTCGGTCTGCCCGGCACGCTGGCCACCCGCCTGCAGCCCAATCACCCCACCGACGACCCGCGCGGCATTGCCGCGGCCACGCTGGACGGGCTGCTGCTCGGCTGCGGCGACGCGGTGATCGGCATCAACCCGGCGACCGATTCGCCCGGAGGCCACCGCCGACCTACTGCATCTGCTCGACGAGATCCGTTGCCGCTACGCCATTCCCGCGCAGTCGTGTGTGCTGTCCCATGTCACGACGACCATCGAGCTGATCGAGCGCGGCGCTCCGGTCGATCTGGTGTTCCAGTCGGTGGCCGGCACCGAGGCCGCCAACAAGGCATTCGGCGTCGACATCGCGCTGCTGCGTGAAGGTTTGGCGGCCGGGCGGTCGCTGAACCGCGGCACCGTCGGCGACAACGTGATGTATCTGGAGACCGGCCAGGGCTCCGCGCTGAGTTCCGGTGCGCACCTGGGCATGGGCGGCCAGCCGGTCGACCAGCAGACGCTGGAGACCCGCGCCTACGCGGTCGCGCGCGACCTGGAACCGCTGCTGGTCAACACCGTCGTCGGCTTCATCGGCCCCGAGTACCTCTACGACGGCAAGCAGATCATCCGCGCCGGCCTGGAGGACCACTTCTGCGGCAAGCTGCTGGGCCTGCCGATGGGCGTCGACGTCTGCTACACCAACCACGCCGAAGCCGACCAGGACGACATGGACACACTGCTGACGCTGCTGGGCGCGGCCGGCGTCGCGTTCGTCATCGCGGTTCCCGGCGCCGACGACGTGATGCTCGGGCTATCAGAGCCTGTCCTTTCACGACGTGCTCTACGCCCGACAGGTGCTCGGGCTGCGGCCCGCTCCGGAGTTCGAGGCATGGCTGCGACGGCCTCGGAATGAGCGACGCCGCCGGGCGGGTGCTGCCGGTTGACGTCGACCAATCGCCTCTCAAGGCGCTCGCCGGATGAGTAGTCCTGCGGCGCAGGAGTTTTGGGATCGGCTGCGACTGACGACGCAGTCGCGAATCGGTTTGGGGCGGGCCGGCAACGCGCTGCCGACCACTCGAGTGCTGGAATTCAACGCGGCCCACGCGGCGGCGCGCGATGCCGTCCACATCCCGCTCGACGTGGCGGCGTTCGCGGCCAGGGTCGCAACGGTCGGGCTCGGCGCCCCGGCCGTCGTCGCCAGCCAGGCGAGCAGTCGCAGCGAGTATCTGCGCCGGCCCGACCTCGGCCGGCTGCCCGCGAGCCTGGACTCGATGCCGACCCTGGATGCCGACATCGGCGTAGTCCTCGCGGACGGCTTGTCGCCGCGTGCCCTGGTCGATCACGGTATCGGGCTGCTGACCGCGTTGGCTGGCGACGCTGGACGGGCGCTACTCGATCGCCGCGCCGGTCATCGCCACCCAGGCCCGGGTCGCGCTCGGCGATCACGTCGGCGCGCACATGGGCGTACGCACGCTGATCGTGGTGATCGGTGAGCGCCCGGGTCTGTCCGTCGCCGACAGCCTCGGGCATCTACCTCACCCACCTGCCGCGCCCGGGACGCACCGACGCCGATCGCAACTGCGTCTCCAACATCCACCCGCCGGAAGGCCTGGGCTACGCCGACGCCGCCCGGGTGGCCGCTGGACTCGTCGACGGGGCGCGGCGGCTGGGCCGCTCCGGTGTCGATCTGAAGGACACCTCACGTGCCGGGGAGCTGACGGCCCCGGTCACAATGACGCTCGAATAGCGCCCATCGCTTGCGGCGCAGGCCGACGGGCGCAATCCTCGTGGGATGACCACCACGCTCGACGTCAGCGCCTTGCCGTTGGTGCCGAAGAACCCGCTCCCGATCCGGCAGTTGGTGAAGTTGGTGCGCAGGCTCGACACCGGCCAGGAAGTCATCCGTGACGCCGGTGGGCCCATCACCCGTATCCAGTTCGGACCGAAGATCCTGATGCCGCCGATCGTGGCGGTGATGTCGTCCGACGCCATACGTGATGTGTTGGGACGCAGCGATGCATCCTCTGACCGATGTGTCATCCACGACGAAGTACGGAACGTGGCGGGCGACAGTCTGTTCGTCCTGCCCAACGAGCAGTGGCGCCCCCGCAAACGGGCCCTGCAACCCGTGTTCACCAAGCACAACGTCCGCAACTTCGGCGGCCACATGTCCCGGGCGGCACAGCATTTCGTCGACAGCTGGCCAACCGGCGGTGATGTGGACCTCGACGTGGAGTGCCGGCGGATCGCCATGCAGTCGTTGGGCCGTTCGGTGCTGGGTGTCGATCTCAACGAACGCGCAGACACGATCGCCAACTGTATGCACGTGGCGTCCTCGTACACCGCCGACCGCGCTTTGCGGCCGATGCGTGCACCGCGATGGATGCCGACACTGGCGCGCCGCCGCGCTCGTGCCGCGGTCGCCGCGATGCGCAAAATCACCGACGAGTTGGTGCGAGCGTGCCGAGCGGACCCGACGCGGGACGCGCCGCTGGTGCAGGCTCTGCTCGCGGCCAGCGACCCGGAAACCGGGGAGCCCATCTCCGACGCCGACATCTCCAATGACCTGCTGATCTTCATGCTCGCCGGCCACGACACGACGGCGACGGCGCTCACCTACTCGCTGTGGATCCTGGGGCACCACCCGAATGTCCAGGACCGCGTCGCAGCCGAGGCGGCCGCGATCGGCGATAGGGAGCTGACGCCCGACGACGTGCCTCGCCTCGGATACACCGTGCAGGTGCTGCACGAAGCGCTGCGCATGTGCCCGCCCGCGGCGGGGGTCGCGCGGTTGGCGACACGCGATATCGCCGTGAACGGATACCGTGTCGAGGCGGGCAGTCTCGTGGCCGTGGGAATCTATGCGCTGCACCACGATCCGGTCCTGTGGCCGAACCCCATGGACTTCGACCCCGACCGGTTCAGCCCGGAGAACGTCAAGGCGCGCGACCGCTGGCAGTTTCTCCCATTCCTTGGCGGCGGACGGCCGTGCATCGGTGAGCATTTCGCGCGGCTGGAAACGACGCTGGCACTGGCCACAGTTGTGCGGGCGCTTGAGATCGGTTCGGTGGACGACCAATTCGAGTGCGAAGTGCCGTTCACGACCGTCGCCAAGGGCCCTATCCGGGCACGGGTCCGCCCGCGGGACTCAGCACTGGCGGGTTAGCTCCCGCGCAGTATGGAGATGAGCGGTCGAGGACTCAGTCGACGCGCTTCAGCAGTACCGCCTGCTCGAACGGCAGCCGGGCGAACAGCGGCCGCCACAGGCCCTTGACCGACGGCGCCGCTTCGGCCTTGGGCATCACGCGTGGGTCGGCCAGCTCGAACGTCTTGCCGTACCGCTTCATTCGCCCACCGCCCGCAGCGGTGATGTTCTTCAGCCAGTCCCGGTTCGGGCCATACGTGAGCAGGATCGCCACCCCGTCGTCAGTGGAGAAGACCGTCAGCGGGGTCCGGTACGGCTTACCCGACTTGCGGCCGACGTGTTCGAGGATGCCGAACGTCGGCGCCCAGCCCGCCCATAGCCGCTGAATCGGGTTCGTGACGTGCCGGTTGAACCGAGCCAGCCATTGCGGCAGTTGCATGCGACCAGTCAAACAGTTCCCCAGCCATTGCGGAAGTTGCATGCGACGCACCAGACTCTGGGGTTATGGCCTATCTCAAACCTCCGTGGTTCACGCGGACGATCTTCAACAGGATCGCCAGGGCGACCGGTGTCGGCGGCAGCCAAACCCTGACCGTGACCAAGCGTGTCAGCAAGCAACCGCAGAAGATTCCGGTGGTTGTGCCCGAGGTGGACGGGGTCAAATACCTCGTGTCCACCCGCGGCGAGACGGAGTGGGTGAAGAACGTCCGGGCGACCCCCGAAGTCACGGTCGGTGACCAGAAATATGTCGCCACCGAGATACCTGTCGCACAGCGCGGACCCGTCATCGCTGCTTATCGCCCCCTTGCCGGCAAGGTCGTCGAGAGCTACTGGCGCCAGCTGCCCGCTGACGCCGACCACCCCGTGTTCGCGCTGACGCCGAAGAGCTGAACGACTACACCCCGTAGTTGACGAGGTGGGCCTGGCTGGGACACTGGTGGCCATGCCCAGCACCGACGACTCCGCGAAGCTCTTCGCCGACGCGTGCTCCGTCATCCCCGGCGGGGTGAACTCGCCGGTGAGGGCGTTCACCTCGGTCGGCGGCACCCCGCGGTTCATCACATCTGCGAACGGCTACTGGCTGACCGACGCCGACGGCAACCGCTACGTCGACCTGGTGTGCTCGTGGGGCCCGATGATCCTCGGCCACGCCCACCCGGCGGTGGTCGAGGCCGTCCAACGCGTCGCCGCCGATGGCCTGTCCTTCGGCGCCCCGACCCCGTCGGAGACCGAACTGGCCCGCGAGATCATCGGGCGCGTCGCCCCCGTCGAGCGGCTGCGCATGGTCAACTCCGGCACCGAGGCCACCATGAGCGCGATCCGGCTGGCCCGCGGGTACACCGGGCGCGCGAAGATCATCAAGTTCTCCGGCTGCTACCACGGGCACAGCGACGCCTTGTTGGCCGACGCCGGGTCGGGTGTCGCGACACTGGGTCTGCCGTCTTCCCCGGGAGTGACCGGTGCCGCTGCGGCCGACACGATCGTGTTGCCGTACAACAACGTTGAGGCTCTCGACGAGATCTTCGGTCGGTTCGGCGACGAGATCGCGTGCGTCATCACCGAGGCCAGCCCCGGCAACATGGGCACCGTTCCACCGCTGCCCGGCTACAACGCCGCGATGCGCAAACTGGCCGCCGACCACGGCGCATTGCTGATCTCCGACGAGGTGATGACCGGGTTCCGGGTCAGCCGATCCGGTTGGTACGGCGTGGATCCCGTCGACGCCGACCTGTTCACGTTCGGCAAGGTGATGAGCGGTGGCCTGCCAGCCGCGGCGTTCGGCGGCCGGGCCGAGGTGATGGAGCGTCTGGCGCCGCTCGGCCCCGTGTACCAGGCCGGCACGCTGTCGGGTAATCCGGTGGCGATGGCCGCCGGGCTCGCGACGCTGCGCGCGGCCGACGACGCCGTATACGCAACGCTTGACAACAATGCCGACCGCCTTGACAGCCTGATCTCTGAAGCGTTGACGGAAGCTGGTGTGGCCCATCGGGTTCAGCGCGCCGGCAACATGCTCAGCGTGTTCTTCACCGACCAGCCGGTGAACGACTTCGCGGCGGCGCGGGCCTCCGAGACATGGCGCTTTCCCGCTTTCTTCCACGGGCTCCTCGACGCGGGTATCTACCCGCCGCCCAGCGCCTTCGAAACCTGGTTCGTCTCAACGGCTCTGGACGAC
Organism: uncultured Actinomycetota bacterium; assembly: GCA_963721195.1. GTDB lineage: Bacteria > Actinomycetota > Actinomycetes > Mycobacteriales > Mycobacteriaceae > Mycobacterium. The sequence goes on from CAVRIH010000008.1 coordinate 185,974, forward strand.
GATGCATTCGACCGCATTGCCGCCGCCCTGCCGGGCGCTGCGCGTGCCGCCGCGGAAGCGACACAGCCGGAATGACCGAGAAGACGATCGTGCACGTGATGCGCCACGGCGAGGTGCACAACCCCGAAAAGATCCTGTACGGCCGGCTGCCGGACTATCACCTGTCAGACCGTGGTCAGGCCCAGGCGCAGGCCGTCGCCGACTGGCTGGCAGAGCGCGACATCTCCTACGTCGTCGCATCGCCGTTGGAGCGCGCACAGGAGACCGCGGCGCCGATCGCAGCGCTACACGATCTGCCTGTCGACACCGACGATGACCTCATCGAGTCGACGAACATCTTTCAGGGCCAACGGGTATCGCCAGGTGACGGTGCGCTGCGTGATCCACGGAACTGGCGGCACCTGAGGAATCCGCGGCAGCCGTCGTGGGGCGAGCCCTACAAAGAGATCGCTGAACGGATGACGGCGGCACTGGACCGGGCCAGGGTCAGCGCGGCCGGGCACGAGGCGGTGTGCGTCAGCCACCAATTACCTGTCGAAACGCTGCGTCGCGCAATGACGAAGCAGAAGCTGCATCACTTTCCGACCCGGCGGCTGTGCAATCTGGCCTCGCTGACGTCCTTCTATTTCCACGATGACCGCATGGTCGGCTGGGGTTACGCGGAGTTGGCCGGGCAGTGAAGTCGTTGGTGGCGATGCTGGCGGGTGCCGTGTGCATCGCGCTCGCCGGGTGCTCCACCGGCACCGACGCGGTCGCGCAGGGCGGTACCTTCGAGTTCGTAGCCCCGGGCGGCAAGACCGACATCTTCTACGATCCGCCCGATAGCCGCGGGCGTCCGGGCCCGTTGTCCGGGCCTGACCTGATGGATCCCGCCGAAGCGATCTCGCTCGACGACTTCGCAGGCAAGGTCGTCGTGATCAACGTGTGGGGGCAATGGTGCGGGCCCTGCCGTACCGAGATCGCGCAGCTGCAGCAGGTGTACGACGCGACGCGTGCGAAAGGTGTCGCATTTCTCGGCATCGATGTTCGCGACAACAACCGTGAAGCCGCAACCGATTTCATCGTCGACCGCAAGATCACCTTCCCCTCGATCTACGACCCACCGATGCGGACCATGATCGCGTTCGGCGGCAGGTATCCCACCACCGTCATCCCGTCGACGGTGGTGCTGGATCGTGAGCACCGCGTCGCCGCGGTGTTCCTGCGGGAGTTACTCGCAGCGGACCTGCAGCCGGTCGTGGAACGCCTGGCCAATGAATCGCCTCAGCCGAACATGGGTGGCACGTGAGCCTCGACCAGGTCGACGAGTTGATGGCCAGCGGCCCGGTCGTGCTGGCGTTCCTCGTCAGCGCACTCGCCGGGTTGGTGTCGTTCGCCTCTCCGTGCGTGGTGCCGCTGGTGCCGGGCTACCTGTCGTACCTTGCCGCAGTCGTCGGCGTCGAGGATCAGCCCGATGATTTGTGCAGCGTCAGCAGCGGTGAGCGCGGCTCCGGCTCCACGAGTCGCACCCGCGCGGCCGCGGTCGGAATCCGCTGGCGCGTTGCGGGGGCCGCAACATTGTTCGTCGCAGGCTTCACCGCGGTGTTCGTGCTCGGTACCGTCGCGGTGCTGGGTATGACGACGACGTTGATCACCAATCAGCTACTGCTGCAACGCATCGGCGGCGTGATCACCATCGTCATGGGCCTGGTGTTCGTCGGGTTCATCCCTCTGCTGCAACGCGACGCCCGATTTGCACCACGTCAGCTCTCCACCCTTGGTGGCGCTCCGTTGCTTGGCGCGGTGTTCGCGCTCGGCTGGACGCCGTGCCTGGGTCCTGCGCTGACCGGGGTGATCGCCGTGGCCTCAGCGACCGACGGCGCCAACGTGTGGCGCGGAGTGGCGCTGGTCATCGCATATTGCTTTGGCCTGGGAATTCCGTTCGTGCTGTTGGCATTCGGTTCAGCGCGTGCCGTGCAAGGGCTGGCGTGGCTGCGCACGCATGCGCGAGGCATCCAGATCTTCGGCGGCGTGCTGCTCATCGTCGTCGGCGCCGCGTTGGTCACGGGCGTGTGGAGCGAGTTCGTGTCGTGGGTCCGTGACGCGTTCGTGAGCGACGTGACCCTGCCGATATGAGCACCACTGAACCGCGAGCAGACGCAAAAACCCCTAAAAGTGGTGGCTTTAGGGGGATTTCACGTCTGCTCGCGCTAGCGCGCAACACCTGGCGCACGTTGACTTCGATGGGCACCGCGCTGGTACTGCTGTTCCTGCTCGCGCTCGCCGCCATCCCAGGGGCGCTGTTGCCGCAGCGCAGCCTCAACGAGGCCAAGGTGGCGCAGTACATCGTCGAGCATCCGTCGATCGGCCCGTGGCTGGACCGACTGCAGGCTTTCGACGTGTTCTCCAGCTTCTGGTTCACCGCCATCTATGCGTTGCTGTTCATTTCACTGGTGGGCTGCCTGACCCCGCGGATGATCGAGCACGTCCGCAGCATGCGCGCGGTTCCTGTGGCCGCCCCGAAAAATCTCAGCAGGCTGCCCAAACACCACTCCGCCGAGATGACCGGTGAGCCGCAGACACTGGCAGCAGCGGTGACCCGCCGGCTGCGGGGGTGGCGCACGGTCACCCGCGTCCGTGACGACGGCGTCACCGGAGCCGCCCCGGCGGCGACCTCCAGCACCGAAATATCCGCCGAAAAGGGCTATCTGCGCGAATTCGGCAACATCGTCTTCCACTTCTCGCTGCTCGGCCTTCTCGTCGCGGTCGCCGCCGGGAAGCTGTTCGGCTACGAGGGAAACGTCATCGTCGTCGCCGACGGCGGGCCCGGTTTCTGCTCGGCATCGCCCGCGGCATTCGACTCCTTCCGGGCGGGCAATACCGTCGACGGCACCTCACTGCATCCGATCTGCCTGCGGGTCAACGACTTCCAGGCCGACTATCTGCCGTCCGGTCAGGCCGTATCGTTCGCCGCAAATATCGACTACCAGGCCGGGGCGGACCTGAGCTCGAACACCTGGCGACCGTACAGGCTGGAGGTGAACCACCCACTGCGGATCGGCGGTGACCGTATTTACCTGCAGGGCCACGGCTATGCCCCGACATTCACCGTCACGTTCCCCGATGGCCAGACCCGCACTCAGACGCTGCAGTGGCGGCCCGACGACCAGGTCACGATGCTGTCCTCGGGTGCGATGCGCTTCGACCCACCGGCGGGCACCTATCCCGATGCCGGCGAGCGCCGCAAAAACCAGATCGCCATCCAGGGCCTGTTCGCGCCCACCGAGCAGCTTCACGGCACGCTGCTGTCGTCGAGCTTCCCTGCGCCCAACGATCCCGCCGTCGCCATCGACATCTACAAAGGCGACAGCGGTCTGGACACCGGCAGGCCGCAGTCGTTGTTCACCCTCGACCCTCGCCTGATCGAGCAGGGCAGGCTGACCAAGAAGGCTCGGGTCAACCTCGGCGTCGGCGAGTCGACCCGACTCGACGACGGCACCGTCGTGCGATTCGACGGCGCGGTGCCGTTCATCAACGTGCAGGTGTCGCACGACCCCGCCCAGATATGGGTGCTGGTGTTCGCGCTGACCATGATGGGTGGGCTGCTCGTGTCGCTCGTGGTGCGGCGGCGGCGGATCTGGATTCGGATCGCCCCTGCTGGTCCAGGTAGCGTGAGCGTCGAGCTGGGCGGGCTGGCCCGCACCGACAACTCTGGCTGGGGCGACGAGTTCGAGCGGTTGACCGAGCGCCTGTTAGCCGGGACCGACGATGCGCAGCGAGAGGAACCTGACATGAACAAGCGCAGAGCGGACGCGGATCGCGCATGAATACCGACCACATCGACATCGGACTGGCCCGGTACTCGGACTGGGCCTTCACCACGTCGGTCGTGGTGCTCGTCGGCGCCATGCTCCTGCTCGCGGTGGAACTGGCGTACAGCAGAAGCCGCAGGGTCATCGAGCGTGAAGCGGTGAGCGCGGGCGTCCGCCCGGGCGGCGGCGGGCCGGGCATCGTGGCCGAGAGGCCGCGACGCAATGTCGATGAGCGGATCGGCGGAGCCGGGCTCGCGCTGACCTATCTCGGTATCGCCCTGCTGCTGGTCTGCATCGTGTTGCGCGGCCTGGCCACGGCGCGGGTGCCGTGGGGCAACATGTACGAGTTCATCAACCTGACGTGTTTCTCGGGCCTCGTGGCCGCCGCCATCGTGTTGCGTCGTCCCCAGGTCCGCGCGCTGTGGGTGTTCGTGCTGGTTCCGGTTCTGATCCTGCTGACGGTCTCGGGCCGGTGGCTGTACACCAACGCCGCTCCCGTCATGCCCGCGTTGCAGTCCTACTGGCTGCCGATCCATGTGTCGGTGGTCAGTCTCGGCTCAGGGGTTTTCCTCGTCGGGGGCGTCGCCAGCATCCTGTTTCTGCTGAAGATGTCGGCTCTGGGGGAGCCCGACCGCGAGGGCGTGATCGCCCGCGTCGTCGCGCGACTACCCGACGCGCAGACCCTGGACCGCATCGCGTACCGCACCACGATCTTCGCGTTCCCGGTGTTCGGCTTCGGTGTCATCTTCGGCGCGATCTGGGCCGAGGAGGCATGGGGACGGTACTGGGGCTGGGATCCCAAGGAGACGGTGTCGTTCATCGCGTGGGTGATCTACGCCGCATACCTCCATGCCCGTTCGACGGCCGGCTGGCGTGACCGCAAGGCCGCCTGGATCAATGTCGCGGGCTTCGTCGCGATGGTCTTCAACCTGTTCTTCATCAACCTGGTCACTGTCGGACTGCATTCGTACGCCGGAGTGGGGTAGACCGCCGTGGATACAGACGCTAGCGCACCCAAAAACCCTTCTGGCTCAACCGGATTCCGCGGCCAGAATCGGTTCACCGACCCGGCGCTGGACGTTGCGCCGGACTGGACCGCGCCGACGCCACCCACCGGGTTGCCGCTTAAGCCCACACCACTGGCCGACGCACCGTTGGACGACGATCCGCCGCCGTATCTGGACCTGTCCACCGTGGCGCTGCTCGGTCAGCGCAAACGGGCTCCGTCGAAGGGTTGGCGCAAATGGCTCTATGTGGCGTCGTTCAAACTCATCAACGTCGGTGAAAGCCCGAAGGTCATCCGCCGTGACGCCTTGATCGCGCAGGCGCAGCGGCCCCTGCGGGGCTGCCATCGCATCGCCGTGCTGTCCCTGAAGGGCGGGGTCGGCAAGACAACCGTCACCGCGACGCTCGGCGCGACGCTGGCGTCGGTACGTGGTGACCGTGTCATCGCCGTCGACGCCAACCCCGACCGCGGCACATTGAGCCAGAAGGTGCCGCTGGAGACACCTGCCACCGTGCGCCACCTGTTGCGCGACGCGGAGGGGATCGAGGCCTACAGCGACGTACGCGCATACACGTCGCAGGGGGCGAGCCGGCTGGAGGTATTGGCCTCCGAAAGCGATCCCGCGGTGTCGGAGGCGTTCAGTTCCGACGACTACACCCGCACGCTGGAGGTGCTCGAGCGGTTCTACAGTCTGGTGCTCACCGACTGTGGCACCGGCCTGATGCACTCGGCGATGGCGGCGGTGCTGGCCAAGGCGGATGCGCTGATCGTCATCAGCTCGGGGTCGGTGGACGGGGCTCGTAGCGCGTCGGCCACGCTGGATTGGCTGGACGCGCACGGGCACCAGGAAATGGTGCTCAACTCGATCGCGGTCATCAACGCCGTGCGGCCACGATCAGGCAAGGTCGACATGAGTAAGGTCGTCGACCACTTCAACCGTCGTTGCCGGGCCGTGCTGCAGGTGCCGTTCGATCCGCACCTCGAAGAGGGTGCCGAGATCAGCCTCGAACGATTGAAGCCGGCGACGCGGGAGGCGTTGATGGAACTGGCGGCAGTGGTCGCAGCGGGTTTTCCGGGCACGCGGCGCGACCCGGAGCCGGACGGCCGGCGACATCGGGCTTGATCTGAGACTGACGACTACCGGGGCTTGCCCTCCGGACCGAGCCGGCGCAGGAACTCAGGATCGTCATCCGGGCCGATCGTGCGGGTCCGCGGACGCGGTGCGTTCGCGCGGGTCAGCCGCCAGCCCACGTAGACCAGGCCGGCCAAGACGAGCATCGCGAACAGGTAAACCACAACAAACCTCCTTGTTCTGAATATACGCGCCGTCGGTAGGCTCGGGCCGTGTCTGACAGTCGGCCGGGATCTCGCCTCGTTACAGACCTGGCGCTCTACGTCCTGGCCCGGTTGCTGCTCGTCGTCGCATTGACCGCAGTGATCTTCGGTGCAGGTCACTTGCTCGGGGTACGGGACTTTCCGCTCGTGGTGGCGCTCCTCTTCGCCATGGTCATCGCATTGCCGCTCGGCATCTGGATGTTCGCGCCGCTGCGCCGTCGTGCTACCGCCAGCATCGCCGTGCTCGACGAACGGCGCCGCAAGGATCGCGAACAATTGCAGGCCAGACTCCGTGGCGAAGAGCCTCCCGCGCCATGACCCGGGAAGCATTCGGCGCCGAATTTCTCGGAGCCGATGGATTTCTCAACTCCCCAACCTACGGCCTGCCGCCGCAGTTTCTCGTCGACGCACTGCTGGACTGCATCGGCAAGTGGCAGAACGGAACGATCGACGTCCCGTCGTTCGACGATCATGTCGATGCCGGACGTGCCGGCTACGCCGCGCTGACCGGCCTTGCCGTCGACTCGGTGGCGATGGGCAGCACCGTCTCGTCCGTGCTGGGGCTGGTGGCCGCGGCAATCCCCGAGGGCGCAAGGGTGCTCACGCTGTCCGGCGAGTTCACCAGCGCCACATTCCCGTTTGCCGCCCAGGCGCGCCGCGGGGTCACCGTCACCGAGCTGCCTGCTGACGAACTAGTCACGGCCGCAGCAGATTTCGACGTCGTCGTGGCGAGTCTGGTGCAGTCCGCGAACGGTGCGGTGCTCGACATGGACACCCTGCGCACCCACGTGGCGGGGACCGAGACGTTGACAGTCATCGACATCACGCAGGCGCTCGGGTGGAAGCGCGTCGACCTCGACTGGGTCGACGTCACTGTGGCGGCGGTCTACAAGTGGTTGCTTTCGCCACGCGGTACGGCGTGGATGTCGTTGAGCGACAAAGTGAGTCGGGTCATGACGCCCCACGCCGCCAACTGGTACGCCGGTGAAGCGCCGTGGCAGACGATCTACGGGCTGCCCCTTCGACTGGCAGACAGTGCTCGACGTTTCGATCTGTCGCCCGCGTGGTTCAGCGTCCTTGGCGCCGGGCTCGCGATGCCGTGGCTGGCGTCGTTGGACGGCGACGCGGTACAAACGCACTGCCTGGGACTTGCCAACCGCCTGCGGGCCGAGTTCGAACTGCCCCGGCAGGAGTCGGCCATCGTATCGCTACCGATCGAGGGTGCGGCGGAACGGCTTCAGCGGGCAGGCATCCGCGCCGCCGTGCGCGCCGGGGCGATCCGGGTGGGTTTTCATCTGTACAACAACGAGAACGACCTGGACCGGTTGCTCGACGCGCTACGGGTCTAGGTTCTGCGCGCCGAGCGATTCACAACAGGTGGAACGGTCGCAGCAAATCCGCATAGCACGGCCGTCGACTGGGTACTACCCGCGCATGACGTCTGCGAAAGAGCGTGTGAGCTCGGCAAAAGAGCTGTACGGGCGCTGGCTGCACGAGCTGTGGGCGGGTCGGCCCGTCGCAAACGACGTGGTTTCCGACGATTTCGTCGGCCACTGGCCGGACTGCGAGGTGCATGGCGCCGACGAGTTGGCCGCGATGATCGACAAGACCCGGACGATGCTCAGCGAGCTGAGGTTCGTCATCGAGGTGGGGCCGTTCGTCGAAGGGGACCTCCTGGCGGCTCGCTGGATCGGCACGGGGGCGATGCCCGACGGCCCGAAGCGATTCACCGGCAACGACATCCTGCGGTTCGCCGACGGTCGGTTCGTCGAGTACTGGACGGGCACGTCCGCCGGCTAGCGCGGACTCAATCGAAGAGGTCCGGCTGCTCCCGGGTGATTCGCGCGAAGAGTGGTTGGAAGCTGAACCAGCCGGCGAAGTGGGTGCCAACCTGTCCGGCCGTGTGCTTGGCCATCGACGGCTCGATGAGCACCGGCGTGCCGGCGGCTTCGGCCAGCAGCTGCGCCTGGCAGGAACGCTCCATGGTGATGAACCACCAGGCCGCCTCCTCGACCGAATGGCCGACGGTGAGCAGGCCGTGGTTGCGCAGTATGGCGGCCTTGCAATCGCCGAGTTCGTGCGCGATGCGCTTGCCCTCCTCGAGATCGAGCACCACTCCGGAGTATTGATCGAACAACGCATGGTCCTCATAGAACGCGCACGCGTCCTGGGTGATCGGGTCGAGCAGCCGCGCGAGCGTGGACCACGTCTTCCCGTAGACCGAATGAGAATGCGCGGCGCTGATCACGTCCGGGCGAGCGGCGTGGATCTGCGAATGAATCGCGAACGCGGCCTGGTTCAGCGGTAGGTCGCCCTCGACGACCGTGCCGTCGTGGCGCACCAGCAGCAGGTCGCTGACCCGGATGTGCCCGAAGTGCATGCCGAACGGATTGACCCAGAAGTGGTCGGTCAGCTCAGGGTCGCGTGCGGTGATGTGCCCGGCGACGCCCTCGTCGAAGCCGAACCGACTGAAAAGACGGAACGCGGCCGCGAGGTTCTGTTTGCGGTGCAGGCGCTCCTGCTCGATGGTGCGCCCCTCCTCGGGGAGTAGCGCGGCGACGTTCCCTGTCGCGAGTCGCCCGGCTTGCTCGGCTTCTGTGTCGGTCATGAGCTTCCCCTTAGATCGCTGGCGATTGATCTGCCGGATGCCTCAGCGTAGTCCCGCCACCTGGCTGTCAATCCAGGAAGCGGTCGGCGTACCGGCTGAACCGGGCTCGCATGTCGTCCTCGTCGAGGCCGAACATCTCGGCCGACGTCGCGATGCGGCCGAGCCGGCCGCGCTGGTGTCCTTCCAGGTAGCCCTCGATCGCCATCCGTGCCTCGTCCGGCAGCGGCTCACCGGCGAGGTCGAAAATTGTTGAGGCGACGCCCATTTCATCGGCCATGAAGTCGTCGAAGCGGACGTCGATCGAGCGCTCCTGCGGCAGCACGGCGCGGTCGCGAACCAATGCGTTGAGCATCAGCTCGAGGCGATCTATCCAGGTCGCGGCGATCTCCTGCACCGGCACCGGGTAACAGTGCATGCGCGCGCTGTAGGTCAGCATCGCGAGCATGGAGAGCACTACCGGCACCGGGTCGCGGTGCGTGAAGACGACGACCACGCCGCCAAACACCGCGTTCAGAACCGGCAGCTGCTCCAGGTGCTGGGGCGACTTGAGCAGCCAGCGCCTTCCGCCGCGCAGGAACTGCAGCGCCTTCAGCTGGGTGGCGAGGTGCTCGTAGTGCGGCGTCTGATCGTGAGACAGGTAGTAGTCGCGCCATCGCGGCACGTGCCCGAGGGTCTCGAACAGCATCGTCGAGAAGTCGTTGGCCAGTAGCTGAATCTCCTCGTGCACGTGGTCGGTGGTCATCTCGTGCATCAGCGCGAAGTTGGGCATCACGAGGTTCATGACTTCCACCGCGACGTCCATCCGGGTCCGGCGTGGATCCGGCTCGACACCCACTTCTGAGGGCAGGGGGAAGGGCTCGTTGCTCTCCCAGTAGGGGATGGTGCGGAACGTCGGCGGCGCGGCGAGCAGGTTGTGCAGGTGCGTCGTGCCGGTGCGGGGCAGGCCGGCGATCACCACAGGCGGCACGAGCTCGATGTCGTGGATCTCAGGATGCCGGGTCAACAGGTCGGTGAGCAGCAACCTGTTCTTCAGCCACTGCAACAGCTGGGCGTGGAAGTTGACGATGCCGGCGTCGTGCATGCCGGGAATATCCTGCAGCGCAGCGAGATACACATCGAGGCGTTCGCGGTAGTCGTCGGCGCCGAAGTCGTCGAGCCCGGTCTCGGCGGCGGCTTTGGTATGCAGCACCGCGGCGTCGAGTGGGCAATCGGCCGCCATCGCGCCCATCATCTGGCGGAGCGATTCGGCCTCGGGTGAGAAGCGCGGCTCGGCGAGATCGTCCAATTCGACGGTGCGTGGGACGGAGTCAGCTGCGGCGTCGGTCATGGCACTTATGTTACTGTGAGTTTCATAATGATGGTTGAGATTGGGCGACCGCGCGATCCGCGGATCGACGGTGCGGTTCTCGATGCCACGGCCGAGTTGCTCAGCGAGACCGATTACGCCTCGCTGTCGGTTGACGCGATCGCGCGGCGCGCAGGCACGAGCAAGCCGGCGATCTATCGCCGCTGGCCCAGCAAGGCGCACCTGGTGCACGAGGCCGTGTTCCCGGTCAGTGACCACACCGAGCTCCCTGCGACCGGAAGCGTGCTCGGCGACGTCCGCGCGATGTTGCGCAATACCTTCGCCGTGCTGACCGCCCCGGCCGCGCTGGCGGCGTTGCCGGGCCTGGTCTCAGAGTTGGCCGTGGACCCCACGTTGCACGCCGCGCTGCTCGACCGATTTGTCGACGTCCTGTCCCATGGCCTGAACGACTGGCTCGAGTCGGCACGCAAGCGCGGTGAGGTTCGTCCCGAGGTCTGTGCCAGCGACATCGTCGACGCGCTCGCCGGCATCATCTTCCTTGCTCTCATCACCCATGCCGAGACGCTGGACGACGCGTGGATGGACCGCACCGCCGAATTCATCACGAGAGGAATCAGCTCTTGACCGATCACGAATCCACGGCAGCCTGGCGCGAACTACTCGACACACTTGGCAGTCTCGACCGCACCTTTCTCGATGGCGACCGCGCTGTGACCGATGACCGGCACATCGCCGACGGCTACCGCATGCTGGCGACCACGCTCGGCGTCGCTTTCGACACCTACCTGTTCGCCGATCCCAGCCGGCCGTTGTGGGTGGAGGTCAACTCGCCGGTCCGGCCCGACCGCCGGTGGGGCGGCGACAACACCGACGCCTACTACTTCATGTGCCCGGTCGATCCGAAAAGGCGCTACCGGATCAGCGGTAACCGGGGCGACAGTGTGTACTTCTCGGTGACCGCCTACAACGAGCCGTCGCCCGGGGCGTGGTCCGACCGGATAGTGGCGATCGTGCGCGACGACGATCTCGACATCGACGCCGAGGGTAACTTCTCGTTCGACTTCGGGCCGACGCCGGACGCGGCCGTGCTGATGACGCGCGACTACCAGGGCGACCCGAAGACCGGGCGTCCGGTGAAGTGGCAGATCGAGGCGCTCGAGGAACCCGATCCGTTCCGGCACGGCGACGCCGAGACGGCGACCGCTCTGCGCTCCAGTGCCGCCTGGTTGCGGACGATGTTCGCGATCCTGCCTCTTGCTGTGGGTGTGCGCAGCGAGGACGCGCACACGCTCGGCCACGAAACTCCCTCGACGGCAAATCAATTCGCCGATCCTTATCAGGTGCCGGATGCCAACTTCGGCTGGTCGGCCCGCGACGCCTGCTATGCCTACGGCAGCTTCGTGCTCGAGCAGGACGAGGCGCTCGTCGTCACCCACCGGCCTCCGGCGTGCCGATTCTGGAACCTGGTGGTGTGGAACCAATTCATGGCCACGCCGGGTGTCGCCGATGCGCGCAGTTCGATCAACGGCCACTCGGCGGTGCCGAACGCGGACGGCTCGGTGACCGTCGTCATCTCACGCGGTATGACCGAGCATCCGAATTCGATTACCACGCTTGACTATCCGCGCGGCAATCTCGCGTTCCGCTGGTTTCTGGCCGACGCGGTTCCGGCTCGGCCGGAGGTGGAATTGGTGAAGGTGTCGCAAGCCCCGACGGCGGTCACCTGACGCGATTTCGGCGCGCTGACGGACGGTCACCGAGCGTTAGCGCGCCCAAATCGCAGGCTCAGCCGAAAAGCAGCGCGGCGGCAACCGCGACCGACCAGACCAGCATGGTCAGCCCGGTGTCGCGCAGGACGGGAATCAGATCCCTGCCGCCGAGGCCCTTTCGCACCGGACCCGCGGCCCGCACCGCCAGCGGCAGCGAAGCCAGCCCGACCGCTGCCCACGGCGTCGCAAGCATCAGCAATAACGTGAGGGTGAACGCCACCACCAGAAGTGCCTGGTACAGCAGTCGAGTGCGGGGGTCGCCGAGACGCACGGCCAGCGTGATCTTCCCGGAATCCTTGTCGGTCGGGATGTCTCGGAGGTTGTTCGCCACCAGCACCGCCGACGACATGGCTCCCATCGCGACGGCCATCGCGGCTCCGACCCAGTCGATCCGCAGCGCCTGCGTGTACTGGGTGCCGAGCACGGCAACCAGGCCGAAGAACACGAACACCGCGACCTCACCCAGCCCGAGGTATCCGTACGGCTTCGAACCGCCCGTGTACAACCACGCGCCTGCGATGCACAGCCCGCCGACAACGATCAGCCACGGGGCACTGAACCAGGCGAGCGCAAGTCCTGCCGCCGCCGCGATGGCCAGGCTGATCACAGCGGCCGTCAGCACCGACCGCGGCGTGGCCACCTTTGAACCCACCAACCTCAGCGGTCCCGCGCGCACATCGTCGGTGCCGCGGATACCGTCGGAATAGTCGTTGGCGTAGTTGACGCCGATGATCATCGCGACCGCGACGACCATCGCAAGCAGAGCCTTCCACCAGCAGAAAGCGTGCAGCCAGGCGGCCGCGCCGGTGCCGGCGATGACCGGGGCGATCGCATTGGGCAGCGTCCTGGGCCGCGCACCTTCCACCCACTGCGCGAAACTGGCCACGAGCGCAAGTCTTGCACGGTGGTTGCTTTCCTCCCCGCGTCCGGCACGGTGGCCGTGGCAGACTGGGCGCATGGAGGACCGACTCAGTAAGACGGAGATCCGCAAAGACGCCATCCAGGAGATCGTGGGATCCGGCGCGGCGACCGTCGGCGACGTGGCCTCGATCATCACCACCGCCGTCAAGGACGTCGCAAACGCCATCGGCGGTTTCGCGACCGACGTGTTCGAGATCCGCGATGGGGCTCGGCGCGCGTCGCGGCCGATCGAGGACGAAACGCCGGACGAGTAGCCCTTGCTCGGAGTCATCGGCGGCAGCGGCTTCTATACCTTTTTCGGTAACGACGCCCGCACCATCAGCCTTGACACCCCGTACGGCGAGCCGAGCGCGCCGATCACCGTCGGCGCCGTCGGAGACCACGAGGTCGCGTTTCTACCGCGGCACGGTGTCGGGCACGAGTTCTCCGCGCACACGGTGCCGTACCGCGCCAACATGTGGGCGTTGCGCGCGCTCGGTGTCCGGCGGATCTTCGGGCCGTGCGCGGTCGGCAGTCTGACGCCCGACCTGGGGCCCGGCGCGATGGTGGTACCCGATCAGTTGGTGGACCGCACCACCGGACGTGCCGATACGTACTTCGACTCGGGCGGCATCCATGTCGGTTTCGCCGACCCGTATTGCCCGACGTTGCGTGCCGCCGCGGCCGACCTGCCTGCCGTGGTGGACGGCGGGACCATGGTGGTGGTCCAGGGGCCGCGGTTCTCCACCCGGGCCGAAAGCCGATGGTTCGCCAGTCAGGGGTTCACCCTGGTCAACATGACCGGCTACCCGGAGGCCGTCTTGGCCCGTGAACTCGAAATGTGTTACGCAGCTATTGCTTTGGTCACCGATCTGGACGCGGGCATCGACAGCGGAAGCGCGGTCTCCGCTGTTGATGTCTTCGCCGAGTTCGAACGTAACCTGGTGCCGTTCCGCAAGCTCATGCACGAGGCCATCGATCGAGTTCAGCTCGAGCGGACCTGCACCCATTGCCTGCCGCACGAGGGCGTTCAACTTCCCTTCGACTTGCCATGAGAGTTCTACTGACCGGGGCGGCCGGCTTCATCGGGGCCCGGGTCGACGCCGCGCTGCGCGACGCGGGCCACGACGTTATCGCCGTCGACGCGATGCTTCCCGCCGCGCACGGTCCAGGCGCCGAGCCGCCGCCGGACTGTCAACTGCTCGACATCCGCGACGGCTCCGCGCTGGCGCCGCTGCTGGACGGCGTCGATGTGGTGTGCCACCAGGCCGCGGTGGTGGGCGCTGGGGTGAACGCCGCCGACGCGCCGTCGTACGGAAGTCACAATGACTACGGAACGGCCGTGCTGCTCGCCGAGATGTTCGCCGCGGACTGCCGGCGACTGGTGCTGGCATCGTCGATGGTGGTCTACGGCCAGGGTCGATACGACTGCGCCGAGCACGGATCGGTCGACCCACTGCCCCGCTCACGAGCCGACCTCGACGCCGGGGTGTTCGAGCACCGCTGCCCAATCTGCGGCGCGACGGTCTCGTGGCGGTTGGTATCCGAGGATGCGCCGCTTCGGCCGCGCAGCCTGTACGCGGCGAGTAAGACCGCGCAGGAGCACTACGCGTTGGCCTGGTCAGAGGCGAGCGGCGCGTCCGTCGTCGCTCTGCGCTATCACAATGTGTACGGTCCGCACATGCCGCGCGACACCCCGTACTCCGGGGTCGCCGCGATCTTCCGCTCGGAACTGGAATCAGGTGACGTGCCAAGAGTTTTCGAGGACGGCGGCCAGATGCGTGACTTCGTGCACGTCGACGACATCGCCGCGGCAAACGTGGCAGCCGTGGAATCTGCGCTCGATGGATTCGACGCGTTCAACGTCTGCTCAGGCCGGCCGATCTCGATCATGGAGGTGGCGACCGAGCTGTGCGACGTGCGCGGCGACGCGGCACCCCTCGTCACCGGTCAGTATCGCAGCGGCGACGTCCGCCACATCGTCGCCGACCCCGCCCGAGCCGCCGAAGTCCTCGGCTTTCGTGCCGCCGTCGACCCGCGCGACGGCCTGCGCGAGTTCGCGTTCGCACCACTGCGGGTATAGATGCGGCGCCTCGCGGTCGTTGTCGCTATCGTCGCGCTTGTGGCATCGGGTCTGCTGGCGTTGGTGTGGTCGCAGCAGCGGCGGTTGATCTACTTCCCGTCGCCGGGGCCGATACCGTCTGCTGCGACGATTTTGCCCAACGGTCAGGACGTCGTCCTCGAAACTGAAGGCGGAATCCGTTTGGGTGCTTGGTATTTCCCGGTGTCCGGCGGGGGACCTGCGGTGCTGGTGTGCAACGGCAACGGCGGCGACCGGTCGATGCGCGTCGAACTGGCTGCTGCGTTGAACCGGATGGGTTACTCGGTGTTGCTGTTCGACTACCGCGGGTACGGCGGAAACCCGGGCCGCCCCTCGGAAGACGGCCTGGCCGCCGACGCGCGCGCCGCGCAGACGTGGCTGGCCCAGCAGCCCGGCGTGGACAAGATCGTGTACTTCGGCGAATCCCTGGGCGCCGCAGTCGCTGTCGGCCTCGCGGTAGAGCGGCCACCGGCGGCGCTGGTGTTGCGCTCGCCGTTCACGTCGCTGGCCGACGTGGCCGCGGTGCACTACCCGTGGCTGCCGGCCGGGCGGCTGCTGCTCGACCGCTACCCATCGGTCGAGCGCATCGCGTCGGTGCGAGTGCCTGTCCTTGTCATCGCGGGGGACCGCGACGACATCGTGCCCGAACGGCTGAGTGGTCGGCTGTACGACGCGGCCAACGAACCCAAGCGCTACCTCCTGGTGCGCGGCGCCGGCCACAATGACCCCGGTCCTGCTCGACGGCAGACAGATGCTTGCCGAGATCGAAGCGTTCCTGTCGGAGATGCTCGGTTCTTAGGCGAGCGATTCCCAGAAGCTGGTCAGCGCCGCCGCGCCGCGAGCCGGATCCTCGATCATCCACCAGTGCCCCAGCCCCTCGAGCACCTCAGTGCGGGCTCCGGCTCGGTCGGCCGCCCGCCGCCGCGTGTCGTTCGATCCGACATAGGGATCTTCGGTCGCGAGCAGTGACAAGCCCGGCCGCGCCGACGCTGCCTCCAGCTCACGGCCGGCCTCGGCCATTGCAGGCTGGCGCGCGGACCGGTACAGCGACAGGATCGCCCGACCCATCTCCGGCCCCTGGTGCGGCGCCATCAAGGTCGTGATGTCCAGTGGCAGGCCGAACGTGGCGATTCGTTCCGCCCGTTCCTCGGCGGTGCCCTCCAGCAGGGTGTCGACGAGCTGCTCGCCCTCGTCCGGCGTCTGCCACACCTGGGCGAGGTCATGCCAGACATAGTCGGGATCGAACAACCCGACGACGTCGCTGGCCCAGCTGCGCACCAGCTCCGGGCGGTGCATCACCACATTGACCACGTGGCCACCGCCCCAGTCGTGCCCGACCAGGTCGACGGGTTCGTCGAAGCCCGCCAGCTCGCCCTCGAGCCAGTCGCGGTAGTCCAGGTACGTCGCCGGGAAGTCGTCGGGCAGCGGAGCGCCAAACCCGGGCGGCGACAGCCGGATCACATCATCGCGCCCGAGCTCGTCGACCAGCGGGCCCCAAATCGCGTCAGTTTCGGGATTCCCGTGTACCAGAACGACTGTCATGTCCACATCATGGCACGGTGCAACTGAGAGGCAGGGGTCCGGTCGTCGACAGATGTCACCTAGTAATACTGGTGGGATGAGACCCGCGATCTGTGAGCAGTACGGCATCGATTTCCCGCTCTTCGCGTTCAGTCACTGTCGCGACGTAGTGGCCGCCGTGACGAACGCCGGCGGCCTTGGCGTGCTCGGCGCGACCGCGTACACCCCGGAGCTGCTCGAGCAGGAGTTGTCGTGGATCGACGACCACGTCGGCGGCAAGTCCTACGGCCTCGACCTCATCGTGCCCGCCAAGTTCGAGGGCAAGGGAGAGAAGCTGTCGCGTGGCGAACTGGCGAGCCGGATCCCCGAGGACTACCGCGGTTTCATCGCCGAGCTGCTCGCCGCCCACGACATCGAACCCGAGGAATCGCCGCGCACCGGACCGTCGTTCCTGTCCGGCGACACCGGCAAGGACCTGCTCGAGGTGGCGATGAGCCACCCGATCAAGTTGATCGCCAACGCATTAGGCGTGCCGCCGGACTACATGATCGAGGCGGGCAGAGAACACGGGGTGCGCGTGGCCGCCCTCGTCGGCGCCAAGGAACACGCCGTCAAACAGGTGCAGGCCGGAGTCGACCTGATCGTCGCGCAGGGCACCGAGGCCGGCGGCCACTGCGGCGAGGTCACGACCATGGTGCTGATCCCCGAGGTAATTGAGGCGATCGAGGGCGCGGTGCCGGTGCTGGCGGCCGGCGGGATCGTCACCGGCAGGCAAATGGCGGCGTCCGTCGCGATGGGCGCCGACGGCGCGTGGACCGGGTCGGTGTGGCTGACGACAGAAGAGGCCGAAACGGCGCCGCATACTGTCCAGAAATTCCTTGCCGCGACGTCGCGCGACACCATTCGCTCCACCGGGCGCACCGGAAAGCCTGCGCGACAGCTGGTTTCGGACTGGACGGACGCGTGGCAACCACACGAGGGGGGCCACAAGACGTTGCCGCTGCCGCTGCAGTCGATGCTGGCCGAGCCGGTCATCCGCCGCGTCGATGTGCTTGCTGCGCAGGGTCATCCGGGCGCGCAGGCCCTGGCCACCTACTTCGTGGGGCAGGGCGTCGGGCTGATGAACAAGGTCAAGCCCGCCAAAGAGGTGGTGCGCGAGTTCATCGAGGACTACCTGGCTGCGACGGAGCGGCTGAGCAACTCACTGCCCGACTGACAGCGATTTCGGCGCGCCTATCCACGCGCAGCGACGGTTAGCGCGCCGAAGCCGCTAGCCGAAGGTGATGCGCACCGAGATCGGGTCGCTCTCCATCGCGCGCATCGTCAACGCGGTCGCCGACTGTCCGAACCGGCCGCCGCCGCCGAAGCTGCGGGCGCGGGCGCGCACGTCGTCATCGGGTTCAAAAGTGGCGGTACCGGTGCGCCATTCGTTGTTCACGCGCACCCGGACATTCGGGTTGGCGGCGATGTTGTAGGCCCAGCCGGCGCGGCGGCCATGTTGGGAAATAACCCACAGGTCGTCGCCGTCCATCCGGCCGGCCAGGGGCACCAGCCGCGGCTCACCCGATTTACGTCCGATGGTCTCGAGTTCCACCACCAGCGACGGGCGGATGCCCAGGCGGTTGAGCGCTGCAACCATCGGATTCATCACTGCGCGACCTAGTTGCCGCTCGAACTTGAACTTGCGTCGCGCCTTGTCGGCACTCTTCGTCACCATGGTTAGCGACTGTACTTGAGTGATCATTCAACTACAACGTGATCCACGAAACCGCCGCTCAGGTATAGCCGACGCTGCCGGCCGTGTTTCAGTCGCCTGCCGCTAGCGGCAGCCGCACCTCGAACCGTGCGCCGGTGCCCAGATTGTGCGCCGACAGCGTGCCACGGTGGGCCTGAACCAGACCCGCCGCGATGGCAAGACCCAGCCCCGACCCGCTGGGTAGCGACGAATCCGCTCGCGGCACGCGATCATTCGAGCCGCGATATGCGACGTCGAATACCCGGGGCAGGTCCGCCTCGGAGATTCCCACGCCGGTGTCGTCGACGCGGGCCCATACGCCGTTGTCATCGGAGCCGAGCGCCAGCGAGACCCGACCCCCTTCCGGCGTGTGCGCTATCGCGTTGGCGACCAGGTTCGACAACACCCGCACCAGGGCCCGGTCGCTACCGACCACCCGCACCGGCTTGGACGGCAACTCGGCCACCAGGTGTACACCGGCGCGTTCGGCGGCGATCCGGTGCGCGGCCAATACGTCGTCGACGACCTCGTCCAGCGCCACCTTGTCGAACACGGGTTGCACCGCACCCGCGTTTATCTTCGACATCTCGAACAGGTCGTCGACCATCTCGGCGAGCCGAATCGATTCCTGTTCAATCGTTTTGGCGTGCACAGCCACCTCGTCCGCGGGCACCACGCCATCCGCGATCGCTTCGGACACCGCACGGATCCCGGCCAGCGGTGTGCGCAGGTCGTGGCTCACGAAGGCCACCAGGCGCCGCCGCGACTGCTCGGCAGCCCGTTCAGAGTCGCGGATCTCCTGCTCCCACACGGTGCGGCGGGCCTGGTAGCGCGCCAGCATCACCGCGGCCGGAATCGTCACGACCGAGACGATGACCAGTACGACGGCCGTCTGCTCGAACGTCTCGGTGAGCATGAATCCGCTGGCACCCAGCACGCCGGTGAACGTCGCCAACACGGGAATGAGCACCAAAGCGACCATGCTGACCGCCAACGACCACGACCGGGCCAACCGGATGATGATCGCCCCGGCGAGGACCACCGGCACCGAGCTGGCCAGTGCCCACCAGACGATCTCCCACAAGTCAGTCGGCACTACATCCTCGGTTCTTCACCCCAGGGGCTCATCACCCGCTCCACAGGTACCCGCGGCCCCAGACCGTCTGTATCCGATGCCCGCTACCCAACTTGGACCGCAGCCGCTTCACATGCACCGTCACGGTGGAGAGATCGCCAAAGTTCCAGCGCCACACCTGCTTCAGCAATTCCTCGCGAGAGAACACGGTGTTGGTGTGAGTCAAGAAGAACATCAACAGGTCGAATTCACGGTTGGTCAGGGACACCGGTGCCCCGGCGACGGTCACGGACCGGGCGGCCGTCGACACGGTCAGATCATCGACGGTGATGTCGAGCGCCAGTGGGCCGGTCGGCGCGGGCGAGCGGCGCAGCACCGACCGCACCCGCAGCGCGAGTTCGCGCGGGCTGAACGGCTTCGTCAGGTAGTCGTCGGCCCCGGCCTCCAGCCCCGCGATGCGATCGTCCTCCTCGCCGAGCGCGGTCAGCAGGATCACCGGAATCGCGTAGTCGCCGCGTTGCCGCAGGCTGCGGCACAACGTCAGCCCGTCGGGGCCGGGCATCATCACGTCGAGCACCGCGACATCGATCCGCTGCGAACCGAGCAGCCGCAGCGCCTCCTTCCCGTCGTGGGCGATCGACACCTCGAGGCCGTCGCGCTCCAGATAGCGGCGCACGACATCGCGCACGACGGTGTCGTCGTCGGCGATCAGCACCCGCGTCACACCCCGAGGTTAGCCGCGACGGCTCACGACCTGCGCCGATGTCATGATTTCGTCACGATTGCACTGGTTGAGGCCACGCCGGGGTTGGTTAGCCTCGGACCATGCCCGACTGTTCGGTCACCGTGGTGCTGCCGTGCCTCAACGAGGCGGCGTCGCTGCCGGGTGTGCTGGCGGCGATGCCGAACGGATACCGACCGCTGGTGGTCGACAACAACAGCACGGACGGCACTGCCGAGGTGGCCCGACGTCACGGCGCCGAGGTGGTCGCCGAGCCTCGGCCGGGATACGGCTCGGCGGTGCACGCCGGTGTGCTTGCGGCGACGACGACGATCGTGGCGGTCATCGACGCCGACGGCTCACTGGACCCGCGCGACCTGCCGGAATTGGTCGCTGACCTTGACCGCGGTGCGGACATGGCGATCGGGCGCCGACGCGCCGTGAAAGGGCTGCGCTGGCCGTGGCACGCCCGCCTCGGGACTGCGGCCGTGTGTTGGCGGTTGCGCCGCAAGCACGGCCTGCCCGTGCACGACATCGCGCCGATGCGGGTGGCGCACCGCGACGACTTGCTTGCCCTTGGTGTGCAGGATCGCAGATCCGGTTATCCGCTGGAACTGCTGGTGCGCGCGGCCGCCGCGGGCTGGCGCGTTGTCGAGCGCGACGTTGATTACGGTCCGCGAACCGGTGGGCGATCCAAGGTCAGCGGTTCACTGCGCGGGAGTGTGGTCGCGGCCCTGGACTTCTGGCGAGTGATTTCGTGATCCCGGTGGTCGCGCTCGTGGTCGCCAAGGCACCCGTGCCCGGACAGGCCAAGACGCGGTTGGCCGCCGCGATCGGTACCCGGGCGGCCGCCGACATCGCTGCGGCTGCGCTGTTGGACACCCTCGACGCGGTGGCCGCCGCACCCGTGCAGGCGCGCGTCGTGGCGATGACGGGAGATCTCGACGCCGCCTGCGCATCGGAGGAGATCCGCAGCCGCCTCGAAGCGTTCACTGTGGTGCCGCAGCGCGGCGACGATTTCGCCGACCGGCTCGCCAACGCCCATCTCGATGCGGCGGCCGCGGCAGGCAATCGAACGGTGGTTCAGATCGGTATGGACACACCACAGGTGTCTGCCGAGATGCTGGCCGAATGCGCACAGGAACTCCTGCGCACCGATGCGGTGCTGGGACTGGCCGCCGACGGTGGCTGGTGGGTGCTGGGCGTATCCGACGCGTCGATGGCCGACTGCCTCAGGGAGGTTCCCATGTCGCGGCACGACACCGGCGCGCTGACCCTGGCCGCGTTGTACGCGAAGGGATTTCACGTCGGACTGATGGCAGAACTGGCCGATGTCGACACCGTCGACGACCTCGAGCCGGTGCGACGGATGTGCGCAGCCGGCAGTCGTTTTGCCCGCGCAGTACGCGCGGTCCGGGCCTGACATGCTGGGGCACCTCTACGATCGCGCCCTCGACGGCGAACGCTGCTGGATCAGGCGGGACGACGGCGAGATCAGCAACTTGCCGGTGCGACGATGGCTCGGTGGGCACGACGCCGACGGCAAGTTCGTCAGTGCCGTGGTGGGGTTGTGCAGTGGTCCGACGATCGACTTGGGCTGCGGCCCAGGTCGACTGGTGACAGAGCTTGTTCGTCGCGGCGTGCCCGCCCTTGGTGTCGATCAGTCGGCGACTGCGGTGGGGCTGGCTCGGCGCAATGGTGCACCAGTTCTTCGGCGGGACGTGTTCGACACCTTGCCTGCGACCGGGCGATGGCACACGGTGCTCCTCGCCGACGGAAACGTCGGGCTCGGCGGTGATCCGCTGCGGATGCTCCGGCGATCGGCGGAGCTGCTGAGCCGCGGCGGCCGGTGCCTCGTCGAATTCGATCCGCTCGCAACGGGTATCCGCAGCGGCTGGGTACGGCTCGAGTCATCTCGAACGGTCGGACCCTGGTTCCGCTGGGCTTCCGTCGGTATCGACTGTGTGGCCGGGCTCGCACAGGAAGCTGGGCTGGCGTTGACGGCCATCCATCCGATCGGCGAGCGTGTCCTGGCCAGACTTACCCTGGCGTAGAGCGCGCCAGCCGGATCCCGTAGCAGACCGCGCTGATGGCGAACATCGCCGCGGTGAGCAGCAGCCACCTACCAAGGAAGACGTCCTGAGTCAGACCGGTGGCGGCCATGAACGTCGGCGCTCCTTGTTTGATGATGCCCGGCAGGAAAACGAGCAGCGTCAGCCCAGCACCCAGGACAGGCACCCGGATGTAGTTGAGGACAGGCACCCGCGAGGCCGGCCGGCGTTCGGCGCCGGTGGCGAGCAGCAACCGATCTGCCAGTGCGTAGATCGGGAACAACACAAGGTCGTGGGCCACGATCGCGGCGGCGAACCACACCGCGATCGACTGCCACCACACATTGGGGTTCCACAACGTCACAGGCTTGACGGTGGCGAGCACATAGCCGAGCAGCGCGAACCCGGCGACCAGTGTGAGCAGATGCAGCGGATGCGACCCGTAGATCCGGCGAAACCCGTTGATTACCACGTCACTTGGCCCTGAATTCGATGGAACCCACCCATTTGGTGTTGTGCACACCGGGCAAGGCCGGAACGATGATTCGTGCCGGGAAGCCGTGATCAGGCGACAGGTCGGCGTCGTTGACCCGCAGTGCGAGAAGCGAATCCGGGTGCATGACCTGGTTCGTCTGCAGGGTGGCGCGGTTGAACGCGCCGCGGCGTTCGACCGAGCGTACGAAGGCCGATGTCGGCTCGGGCACCCCTGCCAGCCGAGCCAAATCGCTCAGCGGCACCCCGGTCCACGTCTCGGTGGTCGACCAGCCTTCCACGCAGGCGATCGGCAGACGGGCGGTGTGCTGGGCCAGCGCACTGAGCGCGGCACGGTCGAGGGTGACCGGCGAAGGCCCGCCCGACAGGGTGAGGCGCCAGCGCTCGCCCGTGAGGTCAGGAGTGATTCGAGCCGCGGCGGCGGTGCGGTTGACCTGGAAGTCGTTGGGTCCGTCGCCGCGAGTTCGTCCTCGCGGCAGCAGCAGTGCGGTCTGACGGGTCCAGCCGCCGATGGTCTGGCCGGCAGTGATGACGCCTATGAACAAGGCACCACCGCCGACCAGAGCGAGCGCACCGCGTCGGCTGATGGTCGCGGGCCCGGGATCGGCAGCGGCCAGCCCGTCAGGCTCGTAGGGTTCGGGACGGGTGTCTTCGGTGTTGGTGCGCAACACTTTTCGCATCGACATCGATCGCAGTCCCGCCCACATGCGGGGGATCTTGATGGCGATATGGATGACGAAGCCCACTATGAAGACCCAGGCGCCGTAGTAGTGGGCCGTGTAGAAGCTGAAGCCGAAAACATAGTCGTACTGGATGTTGAGGACACCGGTGATGATCTCGAACAGGATCCCGCCGACCAGCATCACCAAGGAGACGCGTTCGAGTAGCTGTGCGATCGACCGCGACGGTGGCCACGCGAACAGCCGCGGGATCACAGACCAGAGTTTGGCCAGCACGATCGGGATCAGGATCAGCCCGAGACCGACATGCAGACCTTGATTGAGCCGGTACAGCCACGACGGGTCGGTCGGCCAGTCGAACGTCGGCAACTTGAGCCAGCCGACGTCGCCCGGTATCGCCTGGCCGAACTGCGGTCCGTACGCGATGTACGAGAGCAACCCGGTGACCGTCACGACCGGTATTGCTACCAACAGCACCGATCCGAGGACGGATGTCAGCCAGAGACCTCGCAGCGGGCTGCGCCAACCCGTCGCGCGTCGCCTTTCAGGCGGTGGGGGGTCACCCTCCATTGCTCCAGAGTCGCGTGTCACGACAGTGTCGTGTGCTTCCGGGCGCGTTCCGTTACCAATTCGTCAGGATCAGGTGGTTCAGCAGGAGCGCGCCGACGACGTTGACGGCCAGCCACCACCGCCGAGAACGCGGGGGTAGCAGCGCCGCGGCGGCGGTCAGCCAGATCGTGAACGGCAGCCAGATGCGCTCCGTTTCGGCCTTGCTGAGCATGGAGAGGTCCGCGGCCACGATCGCGACCAGCGCACCCAGAACCACCAGGTGCAGGCCGGCCCGGAGCTTGATCGCGGCCCAGTCGAAGGTTCGGCCGATGCCTGCGACGCTGCCGAGCCCGATCGCGCACACCACCGACGCGAAATTGGCCCACGACCAGTACTGGAACGGACGGTCTTTGGCGATGCCCTGCCAATAGCGTTCCTGCACAAGGGCATAGCCGTCGAACCACCAGAAGCCCGCGGCGGCAAACACCGCGACGACGACCAGCGCCGCCACCACCGCGGGGACAAACGACCGCATCGCCGCGCGCCAGTGGGCTGCGGTGAGCAGCACGGCCACTGCGGGAAACGCCATCAGGACCAGGCCGTAGTTCAGGAAGATGCCCCAGCCCAGCAGCAGTCCCGCCCCGACGGCTGCCAGCGTCGGCCAGCGTGCTGTCCGCCGAATGGACAACGCCAGCAATGCGATACCCCACGCCGCGACACCGGCGAAGTAGCCGTCGGCGGACACCGCGATCCAGATCGCCGTTGGCGCGACTGCGACGAACGGTGCCGCCAACCGCGCGATGTTCTCGTCGGCCAAGGTGCGTACCGCGACGACGATCGCGGCCGCTGCGCTGGAACCGACGAGCAGGCACAATAGCGCGGCCCATGCGCCGCCGCCCAGCCCGATGCGGTCGAGCCAGACGAAGGACAACAGCGCGCCCGGAGGATGACCCGATACGTGGGTGATCCATGAATCCGGTTGATAGTCAAGGATTCTGTCGGCGAAGGTGCGCACCGCCTCCGGGATGTCGGTGACGGTGGGCACTTGCCGCAGATACTCGTGGCGGGCGGTGAGCCGGCCCGCGAAACCGCGCTCCCAGCCGTCGACCATCGCCAGCGAAAACGCCCATGCGCACGCCGTCGCCCAGGTGACCCACGGCACCCACCGCCACGGCAGCCGCTGCGCCACTGACTGTCCCCACAGCACCGCAGCGGCACCGATGACGATCGCGGGAACCGTGCCCCAGCCGACGTGAGCCTGGAACCACCCGAAGATCGGTGCGGCGCCCGCGAAGTCTCCGAAGCGGTCGGGGGTCGCGTTGATCAGGGGCGTGACGATGCCGAGATTCAGATGTGGCACCACGAACGCCGCGACGACAAGGAGCACGCCGACGCCGGCCGCCACGATCTCTTTTCGGTGAGCCCTCGGCACGATGACTCGACCCTACCCAAGGCTGTGGTCTAGACCGCGAGCTGCCGCTCGCGCCCCAGGGTTTCGGAATGGACATTCCATAACGCGCGTACGATGTAAGAGTGCCCCGCCCCCGCAAGTTCGACGAGTCCGACGTCATCGCGGCGGCCCGCGATGAGTTCTGGACTCGCGGCTACGGTGCGACGTCGGTCGACGATCTGACGGCCGCCACCGGCCTGGGCAAGGGCAGCCTGTACGGCGCGTTCGGCGACAAGCACGGACTGTTCCTCCGGACGCTCGACAACTACATCACGATGTCGCTCGACACCGTCCGCGCACAACTGCACGACCCGACGCACAACGCCTACGAACGATTGGTCCGCCACATCCGCTGGCAGGCCGGGGCCGTGGCCACCGACAAGGCCAGACGCGGTTGCATGATGGCCAGGACGGCCGCAGAACTCGGTTCCACCGACGATGACGTGGAGGACAAGGTCGAGCGCGCGTATTCGAAATGGCGCACTGAACTGGCCGACGCCATCGCCGAGGCGCAGCGCGACGGCGACATCGATCGCAAAGCTGACCCACGGGCGTTGGCAAGCACGTTGCTGACCTTCATGCGCGGCGTGGAAGCGCTGCACGAGGGCGGTGTGAAGCCGGCCCAGCTCAAGGCCGCGGCCGAGACGATGATCGCGCTCATTCCCACCCCCTGACGCCGGTGGGAATATCTGCGAGGCCCGGTGCGTCCCTAGTTCTTGACTGAATAGTACAGAACCAGCGAAAGGCACGGCCATGGCATTACTCGAAGGCAAGACAGCAGTCATCACCGGTGGCTCAACCGGCATCGGATTCGCAACGGCCAAGCGATTCGTCGACGAGGGCGCGCACGTCTTCATCACCGGCCGCAGGCAGGCCGAACTCGACGCGGCCGTCAAGGAACTCGGCGACAGTGCGACCGGAGTACAGGGTGATGTCGCCAAGCAGGAAGATCTCGACAGGCTCTACTCCGTGGTGGCTGACAGCGGTAGGCGCATCGATGTGGTGTTCGCCAATGCCGCAGTCATCGACGTGGCCCGGCTGGGGGAGATCACCGACGAACACCTCGACTATCAACTCGGCGTCGACTTCAAAGGTGTGGTGTTCACCGTGCAGAAGGCGCTGCCGTTGTTGAACGACGGCGCCTCGATCATCCTGAACTCGTCGAACACTAACGCGAAGGCCTCCGATGGCATCGGTGTGTACGCGGCGATCAAGGCGGCGCTGCGGTCCCTCGCGCGTACGTGGGCAAGTGAGTTGCGCGACCGCAGGATTCGCGTCAACGTGGTCAGCCCGGGCGCGACCGAGACACCAGGGATCGAAGCGCTCGCCCAGATGCTGTTCCCTGGACCGGGTTCCGCGGCGAAGTTCGAGGAGTACCAGATCAACAGCGTTCCAATGGCGCGCTACGGCACCTCCGACGAAGTCGCCAACGCGGTGCTCTTCCTGGCATCGGACCTCAGCAGCTTCACCACGGGCGCCGACATCCCCGTCGACGGAGGCATCAACCAGTTCTGATTTCCCGCCGAGCGACCGCGTTTGTACGTTCAAGTACGGCGTGTCTGTGTACAAACGCGGTCGCTCGCGCAAGTGGGAAACTCAGTAGAGCATTTTGCGGTAATTGTCCTCGCTGTAGTACTCCTCGAGCTGGGCTTTACTCCAGTCGGTGCGGATGGCTTTCGCGAGCTCCGCGACGCTCGGCAGAGCCGTGGGATTCCAGGTCGACGGGTCCCAGGTGTCCGAGCGCATGAAAGCCTTTGCGCAATGGAAGAACACCTCCTTGATGTCGATCTCCAGCGCGAGGATGGGCCGCTTGCCCTTAACCGCCATGGCGTCGAAATACTCAGCGTCAGACAGGATTCGGGCCGACCCGTTGATGCGCAGCGTGTCGCCGCGGCCGGGGATGAGGAACAGCGTGCCGACCTGCGGGCGCTGCAGGACGTTGAGGTAGCCGTCGACGCGTTTGTTGCCCGGCCGCTCCGGGATCGCGATCGTCGTGTCGTCGATGACGTGGACGAAGCCGGGAGGGTCCCCCTTTGGAGAGAGGTCGACGCGGCCCCGCGCATCGGTGGTAGCGACGAACCCGAGGGGTGAGTGCGCCAGCCAGTCCTGCTGGACGGGTGACAGCCGGTCCTTGACCTTGTTGGCAACGTGATGGTGCGGTTCCCCGACGATCGCACGCAGCTGGTCGACGGTGGTGACTTCGTGGCGCATGGCTACATCATGCTCTCGAATACGCGGCCATCGATCGGGGTATGCCGACTCGATGGAACGTGCTCCCCATGACGGTGACGGTGACGCGCGCCGAGCGCACGCTTGTTCGCGCGCCTTGTCGACGTTTGCGTACAACAACCGTGCGCTCGGCGGTGCGCGCGGGGCAGGCGTTCTGCTCACCGCGATTTGAAACCGCTCCGCGTTCAGCCACTGGCGCAATGCCCGTTCTACGCCCTCTAACAGCAGGTCGGCCCCGCGACGAACCGGCGCATTCACCTCAGCCGCACCTGCCACGGAAAGCGGTCAGTCAGTGACCGCCGCATCCCCCGATAGCGTCACCGACCAGGTCAGTCACACGACGAACAGCCCCGGGAGGTGAGGTTGGCCAGCCAAGAAGCCCATGCGCAGCATGTCGAGCCGACGCCGATCCGCCGACCGCGCGCCGACCAGGCGCGCCTGGTCGCCGATGTCCTCAGACACCAGATCCATGCCGGCGGCTACTCCGACGGACTGCCGGCCGAACAGGACCTCGCCAGCGAGTTCTTCGTCTCCCGCAACACCGTTCGTGAGGCGCTCGCGGCGCTCAAGGACGAAGGCCTCATCGACCGGGGTCCCCGCACCGGCACCCACGTCGCGATCCGTAAGTACGACCACGGCCTAGACGCGCTCGTCGGCCTCAAGGAAACGTTCAAGGGCTACGGCGAGATCCGCAACGAGGTGCGCGCGACCATGAACGTCGCTGCGCCGCCGTCGGTGGCCAACCGGTTGCAGCTCAAACCTTCAGAGCCCGTCGTCTTCATCGAACGCCTGCGCCATCTCGGTGACCTACCTCTTTCGCTCGACATGACCTACCTCGCCCCCGACATCGGCCGGGACGTCATCGAGCATTCACTCGAAGTCAATGACGTCTTCGCGCTCATCGAGCAGGTCACCGGCCGACGCCTCGGCGGCGCCACCGTTGCGGTGGAGTCGGTCGCAGCCGACGCGCACTCGGCGGCCATCCTGCAGGTTCCCGACGGCGCCCCCGTCCTGCTCTTGGAGCGCCTCACCCATCTGGACGACGGCCGTCCCGTCGACCTCGAGTACATCCGCATGCGCGGGGATCGAATCACCCTGCGCAGCAATCTGGTTAGGGGAGTTTGATGGCCCAGGTCAATCAGCGCGTCGACGTGCCGGTAACGATCGACGAGTCGCTGTGCATCGAGGGCTGCACGCTGTGCGTCGAGATCTGTCCGCTCGACTCGTTGGCCATCAACCCCGAGAACGGCAAGGCCTTCATGCATGTCGACGAGTGCTGGTACTGCGGCCCGTGTGCGGCGCGCTGTCCCACCGGCGCCGTCACCGTCAACATGCCCTATCTCCTTCGATGACACCTGAGGACCACCCGTGAAACACACCCTCGCCGTACTCCTGGCCGTCGTCACCACCGCATCGCTTGCCGCCTGCTCACTCGATTCGCAATCTCAGTCCGCCGGCACGGTCAACGTTGTCGTCGGCTATCAGTCCAAGACCATCAACACCGTCACCGCCGGAACCCTGTTGAAGGCCAAGGGCTTCCTGGAGAAACGACTCGAGGACATCTCAAACTCCTCGGGCGTGGACTACAACGTGCAGTGGCAGGACTACGACACTGGTGCCCCCATCACCGCACAGATGGTCGCCGAGAAGATCGACATCGGCTCGATGGGCGACTACCCGCTGCTCATCAACGGCTCCAAGACGCAGGCAGGAGAACGTGCCCGCACGGAGTTCGTCTCCGTCACCGGCTACAGCCCGACCGGTTCGCTCAACATGGTCGTCGTCCCGCCCAACTCGCCCATCCGCTCGATCACCGACCTCGAGGGCAAGAAGGTCTCTGCCAGCGTCGGCTCCGCTGGCCACGGCACATTGGTCCGCGCGCTCGACAACGCCGGTATAGATCCCAAGACCGGCGTCGAGGTGCTCAACCAGCAGCCGCAGGTCGGCGCCTCAGCACTGGAATCAGGTCAGGCGCAGGCCCTTTCGCAATTCGTCGCCTGGCCCGGTCTGCTCGTCTTCCAGGACAAGGCGCAGCTGCTCTACGACGGTGCCGAGGGCGACTACCCGACGTTCCACGGCGTCGTCGTCCGCCGCGACTACGCCGGCCAGCACCCCGAGGTGCTCGACGCCTTCCTGCAGGCCCAACTCGACGCCACCGACTTCCTCAACCAGAACCCCCTGGAGTCGGCCAAGCTCGTCGCCGAGGGCAGTGGCCTGCCCCAGGAAGTCGTATACCTCTACAACGGTCCCGGCGGCACCAGCTTCGACACCACGCTCAAACCGTCGCTCATCGAGGCGTTCAAGGGCGACGTGCCCTACCTCGAGTCCATCGGCGACTTCGCCGATCTGAACATCGACGAATTCGTCGACGACACCGCCATCCGCAAGGCGTTCGCCGATCGCGGCCAGGACTACGACGCCGCGCTGAAGTCGACGACCAACCCGTCCGCGCTGCGCGGCCAGGACCCGGTCTGCAATATCGCGGTCACCGATCCGAAACTGGCAGGCGAACTTTGGATCGACGGCGAGGACGCGACCCAACCTGCCGCCAACCCCGGGTGCCTGTTGCGCGCCGTCCGCGAGGCCAACGCCGGCGGCGAGCAGGTCCGCGCCGCGTATGTCCCCGACACCGAGTTCGGTACGCGCTGGTTCGCCGACAAGTCCGTGTGGGTCCAGGACGGCCGCAACTATCTGCCCTTCGGCACGCCCGCCGGCGCGCAGCGCTACATCGGAGCCCATCCTGGCGCGACGGTCGTCGACTACCAGCAGGCGCTAGTGGGTGCGGTGTGACGGCGCCGCCCGCGGTGCTGACGGTCGACGCGCCAGCCGTCGCCGCTCCGCCGGACGTCGGTGTCAAGGCGCCGAGGCGCGGCAACTGGTCCTCCTGGTTCGTGCGCATCGGGTCCGTGGTCGCTGCCGTCGCGCTGTGGCAGGTGTTGACGGCCAACGATCTTCGGCTGTGGCTGCGTTTCGACACGCTGCCGACGGTCACCGAGATCGTCACCGCCTTCGGCGTGCGGATCGGCACACAGGACTATTGGCTTGACCTCGGCCAGTCGCTGATACGCATCCTCACCGGCTTTGTTCTCGCCGCGGTCGCCGGCGTCGTCACCGGCATCCTGCTCGGTCGCTCGCGTGCGTTCGCCAACGTCTTCGGTCCGCTCACCGAACTGGCCCGGCCCATTCCCGCGATCGCGATCGTGCCGGTCGCGATTCTGCTGTTCCCCACCGACGAGGCCGGGATCGTGTTCATCACCTTCCTCGCCGCGTACTTCCCGATCATGGTCAGCACCCGTCACGCCGTACGGGCGCTGCCGACGCTGTGGGAGGACTCCGTGCGGACACTCGGCGGCAACCGCGCCGACGTGATCACCCGAGTTGTGTTGCCCGGCATCCTTCCCGGTGTGTTCGGCGGCCTGTCGGTCGGCATCGGCGTCGCGTGGATATGTGTGATCTCCGCCGAGATGATCTCCGGGCGCCTCGGCGTCGGCTACCGCACGTGGCAGGCGTACACCGTGCTGGCCTATCCCGACGTTTTCGTCGGCATCATCACTATCGGCGTCCTCGGCTTCGTCACCTCCGCCGCCGTCGAACTCATCGGTCGCCGCGTCACGCGCTGGCTGCCCCGCGGCGAGGAGAACGCTCGATGACCGGGATGAGCCTCAAGCTCCGCGACGTCGTCCTTAGCTACGGTGGTGCGGCGTCGGCGCCGGTTGTTGATGGACTGGATCTCGACGTTGCACCCGGCGAGATCCTGGTGCTGACCGGACCGTCGGGCTGCGGCAAGTCGACCGTGCTGCGCGCACTCGCCGGCCTGCTGTCACCGGACAGGGGGGAGGTGCTCGGCGACGGCGTCCGCGTCACCACGACGTCGCGCGATCGCGCGATGGTGTTCCAGGACAACGCACTGTTGCCGTGGCGCACCGTGCAATCCAACGTCGAGCTCGCGCTCAAACTGGCGGGCCGCCAGCGCCAGGGACGTCGCGAGGAAGCGCTGCGGTGGATCGCCGACGTCGGGTTGACCGGCTTCGAGAAGTACCTGCCGAAAAGCTTGTCGGGCGGTATGCGCCAGCGTGTGCAATTGGCTCGCGGGCTGGCCGGTGCACCGCGCGCGGTCATGATGGACGAACCCTTCGGCGCCCTCGACACGCAGACGCGTGCCACCATGCAGCGCCTGCTGATCGATACCTGGCGCGCGCACCCGACGACCGTTGTGTTCGTGACCCACGATGTCGACGAGGCCCTGCTCATCGGCGACCGCATCGCCGTGCTCGGTCGCGCGGGCCAGCCGCTGCGAGCGCTACTCGACGTGCCCTCACCCCGTGACGCCACCGTCGCGCGCGCCGCCCTACGGGCTGAAGTGATTGCCGCACTCGATCATTCGGAGCTGATCAGCTAGTGGAAGCCCCCGCAATCGAAGACGCCGTCCGGCTCGAGTGCGATGTGCTCGTCATCGGTGGCGGCACGGCCGGAACGATGGCCGCTCTCACCGCCGCCGAGCACGGTGCGCAGGTCCTGCTGCTCGAGAAGGCCCACGTGCGGCACTCGGGCGCGCTGGCGATGGGCATGGACGGTGTCAACAACGCCGTCATCCCCGGCAAGGCCACACCCGAGGACTACGTGGCCGAGATCACCCGCGCCAACGACGGAATCGTCAACCAGCGCACCATCTATCAGACGGCCACTCGCGGATTCGCGATGGTGCAGCGGCTGGAGCGCTACGGCGTGAAGTTCGAGAAGGACGAGCATGGCGAGTACGCCGTGCGACGCGTGCATCGCTCCGGCTCGTACGTATTGCCGATGCCCGAGGGCAAGGACGTCAAGAAGGCGCTCTACCGGGTGCTGCGCCAGCGCTCGATGCGCGAGAGGATCCGTATCGAGAACCGGCTCGTCCCGGTTCGCGTGCTCACCTCGCAGGGACGCGCGGTTGGCGCCGCGGCACTGAACAGCCGCACCGGCGAGTTCGTCGTCGTCGCCGCCAAGGCCGTCATCCTGGCCACCGGACCGTGCGGGCGGCTCGGGCTGCCCGCGTCGGGATACCTCTACGGCACGTACGAGAACCCGACCAACGCCGGTGACGGCTACTCGATGGCGTTGCACGCCGGCGCCGAACTCTCGGGAATCGAGTGTTTCCAGATCAATCCGTTGATCAAGGACTACAACGGGCCCGCCTGCGCCTACGTCGCCAATCCGTTCGGCGGCTACCAGGTCAACGCGCAGGGGGAGCGGTTCGTCGACTCCGACTACTGGTCGGGACAGATGATGGCGGAGGTCCGCAGCGAGATCGAGTCGGCGCGCGGACCCATCTACCTCAAGGTCAGCCACCTACCCGATGAGACGCTGAGCACGCTCGAGGGCATTCTGCACACGACCGAGCGGCCGACCCGGGGGACGTTCCACGCCAACCGCGGCCACGACTATCGCACCCACGACATCGAGATGCACATCTCCGAAATCGGGTTGTGCAGTGGTCATTCCGCCTCTGGTGTCTGGGTCGACGAGCATGCACGCACCACCGTGCCGGGTCTGTACGCGGCCGGTGACCTCGCCTGTGTTCCGCACAACTACATGATCGGCGCATTCGTCTACGGAGATCTGGCCGGCAGCCATGCGGCGTCGACCTTGGCAGACGTCGAAGCGCCGCAACGACTTCCGGACGACCAGATCGCGGCGGCGCACGAATTGATCTACCGGCCCCTGCAACATCCCGACGGCCCCCCGCAGACCCAGGTCGAGTACAAGCTGCGCCGTTTCGTCAACGACTACGTCGCTCCACCCAAGACCGCCGCCAAGCTGTCCATCGCGGTGCAGACCTTCGACCGGATGCGTGACGAGATCGCGGGCATCGGCGCCACCACGCCACACGAACTGATGCGTGCGGTCGAGGTGTCGTTCATCCGCGACTGCGCGGAGATGGCCGCCCGTTCGTCGCTGACGCGCACGGAGTCGCGCTGGGGGCTTTACCACGACCGCAGTGACACCCCCGAACGCGACGACGTCGCCTGGCGTTATCACCTCAACCTTCGCAAGGCCGCCGACGGTGACATCGAGTTCCTCAAGCGGCCAGTCGCGCCGTACTTCGTGCCCGTCCCAGGTTTAGACGAATTGCCCAGCGGTGAAACCGAACCCATCGCCGTGCGTCAGCCTGACCTCGTCGGTGGGCAGGCCCCGGCATCCGAAGTGTCCCGGGTGCACGACGGCGCGGCGGCGCAACCGCCATCGCCGCGCATCGCCGTCGTGCTGGCACTCGACGAGCCCACTGTCGAGCACCTTGCGCCTTTCCTGACCGACGTCGACGCGGGAGTCCGGCGCACAGCCGTCGACGTGCTCACCGAGCACCTGCCCGACGGATATGCGTCTGCTCTGCTCGCCGCGCTGAGCGACGGCCACGCCGAGGTGCGCCGCGTCGCGGCCGACGGCATCCGCGAACTCGTCGAGGTGCTGCCCGACCCTGGTGCCGTCCAAAACCTGCTGACGTCCGTCGACCCTGTTGTTCGGGGCGCTGCCGTCTACGTACTGAGTTCCCGTCGCGCCGGGAACGTCGAGCAGTACCGTCGAGCGCTCGGCGACGCGGACCACCGGGTGCGCATCGAGGCCGTCCGCGCGCTGGTCTCGGTCGACGACGCCGCGGGGGTGGCCACCGCCCACGGCGACGCCAACCGGGAGGTGCGCATCTGCGTCGCAAACGGGCTCGGCACTCTGCGTACCGGAGCCGACACTGTGCGCGGGCTCTTCGCGGACCCCGACCCGCTGGTGCGGGCCGCGGCGCTGGCGGCGATGGGATCCATCGGCTGGGATGACGTCGACGTGGCGACCGTCGAGCGCGCACTCGCCGCGTCGGCGTGGCAGATCCGGCAGGGCGCAGCCAGGGCGCTCGCCGGCGCGCCGTCACCGAGCGCCGCCGTGCCGCCGCTGTCGCGGGCGCTGTCCGACCCGCACCTCGACGTGCGCAAGGCCGCCGTCTTGAGTCTTACTCGGTGGGCGTCCTCGGAGGACGCTGCGCGCGAGGCGTTGGCCGGCGCACTCGACGACGGCGACGCCGACGTGCGCGCGTATGCCAGGCGCGCGCTCGCGACCTAACCGCCGAAGCGCGCTGCCAGCGCGCGCCGGTCCACCTTGCCGATGCCGCGGCGCGGAATCTCGTCAACGATGTGTAGCTCCCTCGGCGCCGCGGTGACATCCAGACTCGTTGCGACATGGGCGCGTATGTCGGCCAGCGTCGGTGCAGCAGTTCCCGGTGCCACTACGACCGCCGCTACGACCCGCTGCCCCAGCCGTTCGTCGGGGACACCGAACACTACACATTCGGCCACCCCCTCGTGCGATGCCACCGCTACCTCCACCAGTTGCGGCAATACGGTAAGCCCGCCTGTGCTGATCGCGTCGTCCACCCGCCCGAGAACTGTCAGCATTCCCGAGTCATCAACGGTGCCAACATCATCGGTGCGAAACCACCCCGGCTCGACGAACGGGTCGGGATCGATGGGGTTGCGATAACCTTTGGCCAAAGTCGCTCCGCCGAGCACCACCCGGCCGTCGTCTATGCGAATCCGCACTCCGTCGAGCGGCAGCCCGTCATACACGCAGCCGCCCGCCGTCTCGCTCATTCCGTACGTCCGGACCACGGGAATGTTTGCGGTGCAAGCTCGTTCGGCGACACCGGCCGGCATCGGTCCACCGCCGATCAGCACGGCGTCCATCGACGCCAACGCGGCAGCGGCGGCCGGGTCGCCCAAGCACTTGTCGAGCTGCGCCGCCACCAACGAGACGTAACGCCGTCCAGGCCCAAGGGAGTCGACGGCCGAAACCAACTCCGCCGCTGAGAAACCGGCGGAGATCGCCACCGGGGTGACCCCCGCGAGCACGCTGCGCACCAGCACCTGGAACCCGGCCACGTGATGGGCGGGTAGGGCGAGCAGCCACTGTCCGGAACCGCCGAGGCGATCGTGCGTCGCCGACGCGCTGGCGGTCAACGCCGACGCGGTCAGCAGCGCACCCTTCGGCGTCCCCGTCGTGCCGGAGGTCGACACCACGACGGCCACATCGTCGTCGACATCTGATCCCGCGCGCAATGATGTTGTGATCAACGATGTTTCGCGTTCGTCGTCCATCGGCACCGGCAACACCGTCGCGCGTCCGGCCAGCACTTCCTCCACCACGGGCAACACCGACAGTGCCGGTGCTCCAGACGGCACGGCGACGGGGCGTAGGACGGCTATGCGTTCTCCTCCGGGTCACGCGGGTCGTCTAGCGGCCAGCCCTTCGCGGCCAGTCGTTCTCGCACCCGCTCGACATCCTCGGGCATCGGCAGCGCGTCGGTGATCTGGGTGATCAGCACGCCGATGTCGGCGTCATCGAACTCGCCGAGGCCCTTCAACGCCGTGACGACCGCCTTGATCTCGTCATCGGTGAGACGACGCTTGAGCAACGCGAACAAGGGCACCCGGTCCGGGCCGGGTACGCCCTCGGGGTAGCCGGAGGTGATCCACGCCACGATCTTCGCCAGAAACTTGGTCACAAGCCCTCCGCGCGTGTCGTGGCGTGGTCCTGGATATCCACGGATGTTTTGATGCTAATGCGCACCCGAACGGGGTGGGCTCGACGTATCGGGCAAACGTCTTCTGCCCGGCGTGTGAATAGTGGATGAACCCGGTGCCGGATTTGGTGAAGTGCCTGCTCGACACGCACTTTCGAATGGCCATGAGTTAGGCGAATCGTCCGGTGTGACCGCAGAATTAGCGCCGTGAGCACAGAGCTGATCATCCTGGTGCTGTTGATCGCAACGGCATTGGCATTCGACTTCACCAATGGGTTTCACGACACCGGTAACGCGATGGCGACGTCGATCGCCACCGGAGCGTTGAAGCCCAAGACCGCGGTGCTGCTAGCGGGTGTCCTCAACCTTGTCGGCGCCTTCCTCTCGGTCGAGGTCGCGGTCACCGTGACCACTTCGGTGCTGAAGGTGCAGGACAGCAAGTCCGGGGCGCTGATACCGGGTATCGATGCGTCGACGGGTCTGACGATCATCTTCGCCGGTCTTATCGGCGGCATCCTGTGGAACCTGCTCACCTGGCTTTTCGGCATCCCGTCCAGCTCGTCGCACGCGCTCTTCGGCGGTTTGATCGGCGCGGGCCTGGCGGCACTCGGCATGGCGGGCGTCAACTGGTCGGGCGTCACCGGGAAGGTCCTCATCCCCGCGGTGGCCGCGCCGGTCATCGCGTGCCTGGTCGCCGCATGCGGCACGTGGTTGGTGTACCGGATCACCCGCAACGTCGTCGAGAGCCGCCGTCGAGAAGGCTTCCGCTGGGGCCAGATCGCGACAGCCTCGCTGGTCGCGTTGTCACACGGAACCAACGACGCGCAGAAGACGATGGGCGTCATCGCACTCGCGCTGATCACGACCGGTCACCTGACGGGCGACGTGAAGGAACAGGGCCTTCCGTTCTGGATCATCTTCAGCTGCGCGGTCGCCATCGGACTCGGCACCTACCTCGGTGGCTGGCGGGTCATCCGCACGCTGGGCAAGGGACTCGTCGAGATCGAGTCACCGCAGGGCTTCGCCGCCGAAGCTTCCTCGGCCGCAATCATTTTGAGCTCGAGTGCCGCGGGCATGGCGTTGTCGACAACCCACGTCGCCACGGGATCGATCCTGGGTAGCGGCGTCGGCAAGCCCGGCGCGTCGGTGCGCTGGGCCGTAGCGGGTCGGATGGCCGTCGCATGGCTGATCACCCTGCCCGCCGCCGGCCTCGTTGGTGCGCTGTCGTACTGGCTGTCCGATGCAGTCAAGTCGCTGACCAACTCGGCACTCGCCGGTGACGGCCTGATCTTCCTGGTGCTGGTGGGCCTGTCCTTCTACATGTGGTGGCGCGCGCAGCAGCAGAAGGTGGACAGCAGCAACGTCAACGCGGATTGGGACAGCTCCACGAACTCCGTTGTGCCTGCGGAAGTCCGTGAGGCCGCCAAGGAATCCAAACCAAAGGCGTCGGTCTAAAGCGGACACAGCATCAGACAACAAAGGAAACGTTGATGACCTATTTCGAAAGCATTCTCAAGGTGCTGGCCGTCGGACTGCTCCTCGGCGCAGGCCTGCCCGCGGTGTTCGCGGGCGGGCTGGTCGCCTACTCCAACGGAGCCGGTGGCCAACATGCCGACGGCACCACGGTCGCGCCCAACCCGGCGGTGAAGTTCGGAGGCATCGCACTGTTCGTGTTCGTCGGCTGGGTGATCCTCACCGCCGTCCTGTGGATCACACGGGCGACCATCATCCA
Source organism: uncultured Actinomycetota bacterium (assembly GCA_963721195.1). Classification (GTDB taxonomy): domain Bacteria; phylum Actinomycetota; class Actinomycetes; order Mycobacteriales; family Mycobacteriaceae; genus Mycobacterium. The sequence goes on from CAVRIH010000008.1 coordinate 223,561, forward strand.
TCACACCGGTATCGACCTCTTCCCCTTCATGCCCAAGAAATGAGCGCAGACAACATGACCGAGAATCAGAGCGTTCTGGACAACGTGCTGGCCTGGCTGCACCGGGGCTACCCAGAGGGCGTGCCGCCGAAGGATTACTTCGCGTTGCTCGCCCTGCTGAAGCGGTCGCTCACCGAGGAAGAGGTCGTCAAAACCGCGCAGGCCGTGCTCAAGAGCAGCAACTCCGACACGGTGAGCGAGCAGGAGATCCGGGCCGCGATCCACACGATCACCCACGAGGAGCCCAACCCCGAGGAGATCCATCAGGTCGCCGCGCGGCTGGCCTCCGTTGGCTGGCCCCTGGCGACCGCCCGCTGACGCTACTGGCGGTTGTCGCGGCGGAGCGGATGGTTTTCGGGGACCTGGACGAAGATCAGTAGCACGCCGTCGGGATCGATGACGTGCATCTCGTGCAGACCCCACGGCTCCTGGCGGGCCTCACGTTCGATGGGTACGCGGCGGCCGGTCAGCTCCTTCTCCGTGGCATACACATCGCGGACCTGAAGCCACATCGTTCCGCCCGCGCTGGGCGTGCCGTGGCCGGCGAGCTCGATCAGAGACTGGCCGGCGTAGAACACCGTGCCCGCGCCGTAGTCCCGGGCGATCGCCAGTCCGATCTCGTCGCGGTAGAACGTCAGCGAGCGTTGATAGTCCGCCGGCCGGATGAGCATGCGGCTGGCGAGGATCTCCATACGTGTGTGTCTATCAGGTCGCTCAGCCGATTCGGCGGCCGACACCCGCCCAGTGCGGCTCGCGCAACTCTCGTTTGAGTAGCTTGCCGCTGGGGTTACGAGGCAGCACGTCGGCGAAGTCGATGGACTTCGGCAACTTGAAACCGGCGAGTCGCCCTCGTGCATATGCGATGAGTTCGGCCTCGGTCGGTGCGGTCCCGGCGGCCGGCACGACGATTGCCTTCACCGCTTCGCCCCACTTTTCGTCGGGAACGCCGATAACAGCCACGTCGTCGACGGTCGGATGCATCATCAATACGTTCTCGACCTCGATGGGGTACACGTTCTCTCCGCCGGAGACGATCATGTCCTTCTTCCGGTCGTGCAGGTAGACGTAGCCGTCGCGGTCGACGTAGCCGGCGTCGCCGGTCTTCAGCCAGCCGTCGTCGGTGACCGTTTCCGCCGTGGCGGCGGGATTGTTCCAGTAGCCGAGCATGTTCTGCGCCGACCGTGTCCACACCTCGCCCACCGTGCCGACGGGTACGTCGCGGCCGTCGTCGTCGACGATGCGCAGTTCGACCCACGGATAAGGCTTGCCGCAGGACCGCAACAGTTCCGGGCGTCCCGCCGGGTCGTGAACGTCGAGTTGCGTTACCGAGCCGGTGGTTTCGGTCAATCCGTATACCTGGAGAAACTCGCACCCGAAGCGGTCAAGACCCTTCACCAGCACGTCGTCGGTGATCGGTGAGGCGCCATAGACGATCGCGCGCACGCTGGAGAAGTCCGCATCCTCGACGCCCGGTGCACCCACCATCATCTGGATCACCGCGGGCACGAGCAGCAGGTTGGTGATCCGATGCCGGACAACGGAATCCAGAATCGCGACCGGATCTACGTCGCGCAGCACCACGGTGGTGGCGCCTTCGTACAGACCGACCAGCACCCATCCGGAACCGGCCATGTGGAACATCGGCATCACCGCCAGGCTGACGCTGTCGGGGGAGAACCGCCATTGGTGCGCGATCCCGGTGGCCTTGCAGAGATAGTTGCCGTTGGTGAGCATGACGCCCTTGGGCAGCCCGGTGGTACCCGACGTGTACATCAGGAAAGCGATGTCGTCGGGACCCGTTGTGACACCGGGGTCTTCGTCGGGGTGACCGTTCAGCCAGTCCTCGAACGACGGCCAGCGCTCGTGGGCTCCGATCGCCACGATGGCTCGTACCGTCGTCAGCCGATCCTCGATCGTCTCGAGATGGCCGAAGAACTCCGATCCCACGACGACGATCCGAGCCTGTGCATCCTCGATGACGTGCAGCATCTCCGGCGGCGCGAGCCGCCAATTCACCGGCACGCCAACGGCACCCAGCTTGGCGAGGCCGCAGACCACCTCGAAGAACTCCGCGCCGTTCTTCTCGATGAAGACCACGCGATCTCCGAAGCCGACACCGGCGGCGCGGAACGCCTGCGCTACTTGGCTGGACCGCGCATCGAGCTGGGCGAAGGAAATCGTCTTCTCGCCGACGACGAGCGCCGCGGCGTCGGGCCGAAGCCGCGCCTGCACACGCACGATGTCGGCGATGGTCGTGATCTCGGGCATGGTCAGCTACTGGGTTGTACGCGTTGCCGTTTCATCATCGCGTTCACCGCGCCCGGCGCGAAGGTGTTCACCACCTGGGCAGTGACGGCCATCCGCGGCGCGATGCGTACCGGACGGACGCGTGCGGCCGTGATCATCCAGTCGGCCGCCTCGTCGGCGCTCAGACCGGGCAGGCCGTCGTAGGCCCGGGTGGGGGCGATCATCGGCGTGAGGACGAGCGGGTAGAACAGCGTCGTCGAGTGCACTCCGTCCGCGCCCCATTCGGTCTCGATGACCCGGCTGACGGAGGTGAGTGCCGCCTTCGACGCGTTGTATACCGCGAACAAGGGCGACGATTCGTTCAGCACACCCCATGTCGATACGTTGATTATGTGGCCATCGCCGCGCTCACGCATGCCCGGCGCCAGGCCGCGGATGAGCCTCAGCGGCGAGTAGTAGTTCAAGTCCATGGTTCGCTCGACGTCGTGCCAGCGGTCCAGGGACTCCGCCAGCGGCCTGCGGATCGAGCGCCCGGCGTTGTTGATCAGGATGTCGATGCCGCCGAGGTCCCGCTCGAGCTTGGCGACCAGCTCGTCGACGGCATCCAGGTCGGACAGGTCGCAGGCATGGGCCCGTGCGGACCCGCCGGCGACGGTGATCCGGTCGACCAGTTCGTCGAGGAGTTCGGAGCGGCGCGCCGCGACCACCACGGTAGCGCCGCGGCGGGCGAACTTCTCGGCGGCCGCCTCGCCGATCCCCGACGATGCCCCGGTCAGCAGGATCCGCTTGCCGTCGAGGTCGATCGCGCGGCGGTCGGGGCGGTAGAGCATCAGTTCAGGGTCCAGCGGCGGTCGCATGCCCGCCAGCAGCACCTGGTCGGCCAGCCGGCGCAGCGGGTTCTTACTCACGAGGCCTGAGTTTAGAAGGCCTACTTTTTCGGCCGCCGAGCCCGAGCATTGTGGATGACCACACAACATCGGTTCGGGTGCGGATCAAGCTCCGCGCGCGCCTTGCGGCTCCCACACCCCGCGACAACGCCCTTCCACGAGGCGCAGGTTCAATTCGCAGACCACCTCCGTATGGTCTTGAGCGACCAGGTGAAACGGGCAGTTGCGCAGGTCGATGCGGCCATCGTCGGACATCCGAGGCAGGTAACCGCAGCTGCGCAATGCCTCGACGATGTCGCGGCCCGACGCGTCGCCTGCTCGCCGGCCGGCGTCGAACGCGGCGTTGTGGACCACCGACCGCACGCCGACGTCATGTTCGAGCGATTCCACGAGCAGCTGGGCCAGCAACAGGTAGTCCCGAGGCGGGACGCTGACGCTCATTTCCCCAGCGGCGCGGGTGTACAGCTTCGCGGGACGACCGGCTCCCGGCCCACCTTTTCCGTCCGGGCGCTGATAGAGCGTGTCGAGGAGGCCCGCGTCGGCCAACTTGTCCAAGTGGTAGGCCGCCAGCGTGCGGCCGATTCCGATCGTCGTCGCTGCGTCGTCACGCGACACCGGTGCATCGGCGTCGGCCACGTACCGGTATAGACGCCGCCGCAGCGGGTCGTCGAGGTTGCTCAGGCTCTCCAGCGCATCGGTCTCGGGTGAGGGCTGGTTCGTCGCCATGCGCAAACTCTAACACCAAAAAGTATTGACAAAATGCGTGGGCGGCCGAATCTAAAACCATAATCACTTAGTTTTAGAAGGAGGCATGATGGTCACCTCAACGCCCCGAGGCGAGGAGTACTTCGACGTGCCGCGAGCGACCCCGCTTATGGAGCATTTCTGCTGCTATGGGTCGGTTTCACTGTGTTGCCGATTTTGATGGGCCTCGACAAGTTCACCAACTTCCTCGTCGACTGGGAGGTCTACCTCGCCCCGTGGATCGTCGACTTGAGCCCGCTCAGCGCCCACGGCACGATGCTGGTGGTCGGGGTGGTCGAGATCGTGGCCGGCATCGCGGTCGCGATCAAACCTCGATATGCGGCATATGTTGTCGCGGCCTGGCTGGCCGGCATCATCCTCAACCTGCTGACCTACCCGGGCTTCTACGACGTCGCGCTGCGGGACTTTGGCCTCCTATTGGGCGCGCTGACGCTCGGCCGGTTGGCGTCGGTGTACGACCCGGCCTGGGGTCGGGCATCGAAGACCGCCTAACCGCGCGAAGTCGCCGCATGGCCAGACCGCCTTCCGGCCCTAGTGATTCGTGCACGATTTCCGGCGGTGAGGCGTGAGCGCCGATTTTGGTGCACAAATCGCGCTTAGAAGTAGCGGGGGAACTGGCTCCAGTCCGGATCGCGCTTCTCCAGGAACGCGTCACGGCCCTCGACGGCCTCGTCGGTCATATACGCCAATCGCGTTGCCTCACCGGCGAACAGCTGCTGTCCCACCAGCCCGTCGTCGGTCAGGTTGAACGCGTACTTGAGCATGCGGATCGCCTGCGGCGACTTGCCGTTGATGGCCGCCGCCCATTCGAGCCCGACGGTTTCCAGCGAGGCGTGGTCGACCACCTCGTTCACCGCTCCCATCGCATGCATCTGCTCGGCGGTGTAAGGCCTGCCGAGGAAGAAGATCTCGCGGGCGAACTTCTGGCCCACCTGCTTGGCGAGGTATGCGCTGCCGTAGCCGCCGTCGAAGCTGCCGACATCGGCATCGGTCTGTTTGAACCGGGCGTGCTCACGGCTGGCCAGGGTGAGGTCGCACGTCACGTGCAGACTGTGCCCGCCGCCTGCCGCCCAACCGTTGACCAGACAGATGACGACCTTCGGCATGAACCGGATCAGTCGTTGCACCTCGAGGATGTGGAGTCGCCCGGCACGCGCGGGATCGACGGACTCGGCGGTCTCACCGGACGCGTACTGGTAACCGCTGCGTCCACGAATGCGTTGGTCGCCACCCGAGCAGAACGCCCAGCCGCCATCCTTGGGGCTGGGGCCGTTGCCGGTGAGCAGCACGACGCCGATCTCGGGCCACATCCGGGCATGGTCGAGCACTCGGTACAGCTCGTCGACGCCGTGCGGACGGAACGCGTTGCGCACCTCGGGGCGATCGAACGCCACCCGCACCGTCGGCTGTGGTTTCCCGTCGACGATGTGACGGTGATACGTGATGTCCGTCAGGTCGAATCCGTCGACCGGTCGCCACGCCGCAGGGTCAAAAGGGTTGTCGGTCATGCGTTTACGGGATCCATACGGAACACCGGGCAGCGGCCGGCGAGGGCCTCGAACTCGTCGGGGTTCGGTCCGGTGACCAGGCCGGCGTTCTTCATGAAGCCGACGCCGGTAGGCACTTCGATGGGGAACACCCGCAACAACGGCCGGGCCTCTTCGGTCGACAACTCGACCATGCGGACCTGCTCGGCGCGACGGCCGTGGTGCAGCGTCGCCTCACCGGCTGCGCGCGCGTTGGCGGACCAGTCGGCGCCAGGCAGCCCGGCGACGATGTAGCGCTTACCATCGACGGTCATCGGGGTGACCGGTGTCGAGCGCGGCTTGCCGGACTTGCGGCCGACGACTGTCAGTACCACCGGCCCCTTCTCGCCGAGACCGACGCCGAGTTTCTGAATACCGATCATGACTTTGTTGACGTACTTCAGCCACCACGGCGGCCGGATACGCGCGCTGTCGGACATGTCTGGAAACGCTACGTGACGGGGTCGATGCGGAACACCGGCAGGCGGCCGGCCAGGCCCTCGACCTCGTCGGCCGTACCGCTGGCGACAAGCCCCGATCGCTTCAGGAAGCCGGCGCCCGCAGGCACCTGCTCGCCGAAGTATCGCAGTACCGGTGCGGCTTGGTCGGGTTCGAGTTCGACCATCCGGACGGTCTCCGTGTGACGTCCATCGGTGAGCGTGACCGAATCCGTCGCTCGGACGTTGGCTACCCAGTCCGCGCCCGGGAAGGTGGCGACGACGTAGCGCCGCCCGTCGACATCCATTGGCGTGACAGGCGTCGAACGGGGCTGCCCGGACTTGCGGCCCGGTGCGGTCAACACCACCGAGCGTTCCCTGCCGATTTGCACGCCACGCCGCAGCAGCACCTTGTAGAGGGCGTTGCCCGGCTTCATCCACCACGGTGCGCGGATGCGGTCGGAGCTCATATCTGCACACCGTAATCGGCCAGCGCATTGCGTAACCCGTCGCTGCGCTGCGTCGTCGGGAGCGGATCGACCAGGATGAATCCGCAGCCGATGGCGCGGGCGCCGCCGTCGGCCTCATCGCTGTCGCCGACCATGACCGCGTGTGCGGCATTCACCCCCAGCCGGCCCAACGCGGTCTCGAAGATCGCCACGTCGGGCTTGACGGCACCGACCTCGAAGGACAGCACGAATTCGTCGACGAACCCGGCCGCACCGATCGAATCGAACGCGGGCCGCACGTCGAACGCGATATTGGAGACGACCGCGGTCTTGATGCCCTGCCGGTGCAGGCCCTCGAGGACGCCGGCGGTGTCGGGGTACGGCGTCCAGTTCAGCGGGTCGATCATCAGGCCGTAAAGGGCTTCGGCCTGGTGATCGGCCACCCCCGACTCGCGCAGTACGTGCAGGTACGCCTCGCGGTGCAGATGCGGGGCGAGGTCACGGTTGACCCATGCGTGGTGCGCTTCAGGTGTCATTTCGACGTGCTGGCCGGTCGGAGCGGTCATCCTGCGCATCAGCTCGGCTTTGACGTGGCCTTCGATCTGGCGTTCGTCGACCTCGATGCCGTGAAACCAGCTGTCGTCCTCTTCCAGGCGGAACAGTGTGCCGGAGTAGTCGAACAGGACGGCCTGAACGTTCACCTGCCCCATGCTGCCAGGTGTAAAAATTGGCAAAAGTGGCTAGTTAACACCTGTGACTGAGCTCAAGCAGGCTGTTGTCGGTGGTGATCAGCCACGGCAAAGTCGAGTATCTGCCCCCGCCGCTGCTCGCCGTAACGGAGGTGGTGATCCGATGTCCGCCCGGCTCTCGACCGGATACTTCGACCGGATCTACTCCGAGTCGGAAGATCCGTGGCAGCTCGGAGGCCGATGGTATGAGCAACGCAAGCACGCGATCACGTTGGCGCTGTTGCCCTATCGTCGCTACCGTCATGCATTCGAACCCGGCTGTTCGATCGGCGTCCTCACCGAACAGCTCACCACCCGGTGCGACCATGTCACGAGCACCGACATAGCGAGCGCTGCGCTGGAAGCGGCGCATCGCCGACTGGCCGCCGCCGGCAAACGTCGCAATGTGACGCTGCTCCGCAGGTCAGTGGACGAGCCCTGGCCGCAGACGGGGTTCGATCTGGTCGTGCTGTCCGAACTCTGCTACTACCTGCATGCCGAAGTGCTGCGCGACACCCTGGATCGCGAAATACCGCGGTTGCGGCGGGGGACGACGGTCATCGCCGCGCACTGGCGTCACCCGGTCGCCGAGTATCCGTTGACCGGCGAATACGCGACTGACGTCATCGCCGCGACGTCGGAACTGCACCATCTGGGCGGATACCGCGATGAAGACATGATTGTCGAGGTGTTCGACACCGGTTCGGCGACGTCGGTAGCCCAGCGAACAGGCGTGCCCGGAGCTTAGATCCGCGACCGGGCGGCCTTGTCGGCCAATACTTCTCGCTCCCGCTCGTTGTCTGTCAATTCCGCCGCGCGGTCGAACTCGTCGGCGGCTTCGGTGTTGCGGCCCAGCCGAGCCAGCAGCTCTCCGCGCACGCTCGGTAACAGGTATGAGTCGGCCAGGCCTGTCAAGCTGTCGACGATATCCAGGGCTGCCGCCGGGCCCTGCGCCATCGCCACCGCGACCGCGCGGTTGAGCTGGACGACCGGCGACGGCGCCACCTGCACCAGCCCGTCGTAGAGCATCACGATGTGCTTCCAGTCGGTGTCGGCGGCAGTGGGTGCGGTGGCGTGGCACTCGGCGATCGCGGCCTGCAGCGCATACGGGCCCCAACCAATACCCTTGCGCTGCAACGCCTCCGCCGATCGGCCCAGCGCAGCCACCCCACGCTGGATCTGCGCGCGGTCCCACCGGGCCCGGTTCTGGGCTTCCAACAGGATCGGCCTGCCGTTGCCGTCGGTGCGGGCGGCGAATCGCGAGGACTGGAACTCCATCAGCGAGACCAGACCGTGCACTTCCGGTTCATCGGGTATCAGTGCGGCCAGCACGCGGCCCAATCGCAGTGCTTCGCTGCACAGTTCGTCGCGGATCCAGCGCTGGCCGAACGACGCCGAATAACCTTCGTTGTAGACCAGATAGATCACCGAGAGCACGGCGGACAGCCGCTGCGGAAACTCCGAGCGGTCGGGCACTTCGAACGGCACGTCGGCCTCGGACAGGGTCTTCTTCGCGCGGGTGATCCGCGCGGCGATCGTCGCCTTCGACGTCAGGAAGGCGCGGGCGATCTCCTCGGTCGTCAGGCCGCCGACGACGCGCAGCGTCAGCGCGATTTGGCCCTCCCGTGACAACACGGGGTGTGCCGAGATGAAGACCAGGCGCAACACGTCGTCGTCGATGCGATCGGGGTCCCATGATTCGTCGACCTGTGTCTCGAGTTCGTGCGCCAGCGCCGCGTACTTGGTGTCGAGGTTTTCCTGGCGCCGCCACTGGTCGATCGCCTTGCGCTTGGCCACGGCGGTCAACCAGGCACCGGCGTTTCGCGGCACACCGGTATCGGGCCACTGGGTGAGCGCATCGACGAGCGCCTCTTGCGCCAGATCCTCGGCGAAGCCGACGTCGCCGACTGCCCGCGTCAGCGTCGCGACGATCTTGGCGGCCTCCATCCGCCACACCGCATCGATGGTCTGCTGGATATCGGTGTTTGGCACGCACCCATTCTGCGTCTGCTCGCGGTGGGAAAGTGAACAGCGATGACCCACCGGTTCGTGACCGCGTACCGGTGAGGCCAAAAAGTCGAAGGATCTGCGGCCTGGGCGCAGAGTCAACGGACGAACTCAGCCGATGGCGCGGTCGGCGCCCTCCCAGAACTGTGCGCGCACTGCCTTCTTGTCGGGCTTACCCAGCGCGGTCACCGGCACCGAGTCGACGATGATCACCTGTTTGGGCGACTGCACCGAACCCTTGCGCTCCTTGACCGCCGCCTGGATCTCGGCGGTCATCGTTGCGACGGACTCCTCGTCAGAAGGTGCGTCGGGCCGCAGCACGACCACCGCCGTCACCGCCTCGCCCCACTTCTCGTCCGGCGTGCCGATCACACATACCTGCGCGACCGAGGGATGTTCGGCGACAACGTCTTCCACCTCACGCGGGAACACGTTGAAGCCGCCGGTGACGATCATGTCCTTGGTGCGGTCGACGATGTACCAGAAGCCGTCGGAGTCCTCGCGAGCCAGGTCGCCGGTGTGCATCCAGCCGTCGCGGAACGTCTCGGCCGTCGCCTCCGGCTTGTTCCAGTACCCGCCGGACACCAGCGGTCCGGACACGCAGATCTCGCCGACCTCGCCCTGGGGCACCTGATTTCCGTCGCCGTCGAGCAGTGCGGTGCGCGCGAAAACGGTAGGCCGACCGCAGGACGTCAGCCGCTTCTCGTCGTGGTCGCCCTTGGGCAGGTAGGTGATCACCATCGGTGCCTCGGACTGGCCGTAGTACTGCGCGAAGATCGGGCCGAATCGGCGGATGGCCTCGGCGAGGCGCACCGGGTTCATCGCCGAGGCGCCGTAGTACACGGTCTCCAGCGACGACAGGTCGCGGGTGTGCGAGTCCGGGTGGTCCATCAGCGCGTAGATCATCGACGGCACCAGCATGGTTGCCGTGATCTTCTGCTCCTCAATAGTTTTCAGCACTTCGGCGGGGTCGAACTTGGTGAGCACTATCAGCTCGCCGCCCTTGATGATGGTCGGCACGAAGAACGCCGCGCCCGCGTGCGACAGCGGTGTGCACATCAGGAATTTGGGACGTTCGGGCCACTCCCATTCGGCGAGCTGAATCGTCGTCATCGTGGTGATCGACTGCACAGTGCCGATCACACCCTTGGGCTTGCCGGTCGTACCGCCGGTGTAGGCCATGCCGCCGATGTGATCGGGCGCGAGATCCGCGGCGACCAATGGCTTCGGCTCGTACTTCGCTGCCTCGGCGGTCAGGTCGACGGCGACATCGCTCAGCTCGGAGGGGACCGGGCCGATGGTCAGCACCTGCTTGAGCCCAGGGACCTTCTCCAACAATCCCTTGGCCCGCTCGACGAACATCGGGTTCGGATCGATGATCAGCGTCGTGACACCGGCGTCGTTGAGCACGTACGCGTGGTCGTCCAGCGAGCCGAGAGGGTGTAGTGCGGTGCGACGATAGCCCTGGGTCTGGCCGGCGCCGAGGATCATCAGCACCTCGGGGCGGTTCAGCGCCAGCAGCCCGGTCGCCACGCCCGAGCCTGCCCCGAGCGCCTCGAAGGCCTGAATGTACTGACTTATGCGTTCGGCCAGCTCGCCGCCGGTCAGCGTGGTGTCGCCGAGGAACAGCACCGGCTTGTCCTTGTTGCGCTTCAGCGCGCCGACCGTGAGGTGCCCGGAGTGGATGGGGTGACGCAGCAGCGAGTCGCTCATGCCTTCAGATTAGAACGTGTTACAGAAATGGTTTCAAGGGCCCGTCGGACGCGGCTCGCGCCGTCGGCGGTGATCAGTGGCGTGAACCTAGATCGCGGTGACGCTCAGCAACTTGGAAACGGCAGTTTCGCCCGATTTGCTGTCGATGCATTTTTCGATGAGTTAGCGTGCGACTGTTCCACCCTTCGAGGGAGCAGTCATGGGCGAATATGCTTCGGCGTCAATAACATTGGCCGACACATCGCCATTCCATGCCGCAACAAGGAGCGAAAGATGAGTTGCACCAATGCCTCCCGAGTCCGCAACACCTTGGCGAAAGGTGCTCTGGCCGGTGCACTCATCGTCGTAGTCGCGACGGGCGTGGCCGGTCCGGCAATCGCGATGCCCGCCTTCGGCGGAACGTCCATATCGCCGGTGCCGCTCCAGCCGCCTGGACCACCGACTGGACCGGACGATCCCAGATGCATCACGCAGCCCACCAACCCGGTGTGCCAGGGCGGCCCGTACGCGCCTCCGCCTCCGCCTCCGCCGGCGGCGCCGGTCATCACTGGCCCGGCTGATCCCGCATGCGTCAGCCAGCCGGCCAATCCGATATGCGCCGGCGGCCCGTACGGGCTGCCAACGCAGCCTCCGCCGCCACCCCACCGCCTCCGCCGATCGCACCGCCACCACTGGCGCCGCCGCCGGCGCCGCCGATCGCACCGCCACCGATGGCGCCGATCGCACCGCCACCGATGGCGCCGATCGCCCCGCCGCCGATGGCGCCCACGGGGATGGGCGGAATCGGTGGAATCGGAGGCCCTGCTGGCATCGGCGGTATGGGCCCGGCGGGCGGCATGGGCGGAATCGGCCACATTGGTGGCATTGGCGGTGTGGGCCACATTGGTGGCATGGGCGCAATGGGCCATATCGGCGGCATGGGCGGAATGCCCGGACACGTGTAACGAGAGGAACGGCATGACCATCACTCGCGAGCTGCCCGCAGCGATCATCCTCGCGGCCGGCGTGGCGATCGGATCGACAGGTACCGCATCGGCCGACGGACCTCTCCAGCCTTCACCGGGCGAGCTGAGCGGTACCTACAGCTATGAGTCCGACACCGGCAGAGTCAACACGTGGGTAATCACGCCCTGCGGTCCAGGATGCGCCGATGTAGCCGTCACACCCGTCACCGACCCAAGGGTCGTGCCGTATGGCGGGCGGGCCCTGCTCAACAACGGGCGCTGGGACATGACCGTCCAGTACGCCCATGCGGTTCGGTGTAAGCCGCCCAACGACAATGTGACTGTCCCTGGCGCAGTTGTGTTTTCATTCGAAGCGGCAACGCTGGCCGGCACCGCGGTCAACACGCAGACCGTCGCGGCTTGCGGCGATCCTGCCGGGGCCACTTACCAAAGCGGCTTCAGTCTGGCGAAAGTCGCGTAGGCACTACGAAGCAGCGCTGCCTCACTGCGAAGGCAGCGCTGCTTCATAGAAAGCCGAGCTGAGTCAGCGGCCCGCGGCCTTGTCGGCCTCAGCTCGTGCCTGGGCCGCGATCTTCTCGGCCAGGTCGGCCTTCCACTGGATCTCTTTCTTCACCCACGGGTTGTCCTGCGGGAACTCCTCGGTCTCTGACACCCGGCGCACCTCGACCTTGACGCCCTTGCCGAGTGGGATCTTCTGAGCCCACTGCTTGGCTTCCTCTTTCGACGACACGTCGAGTATCCAGAACCCGTTGAACAGCTCCTTGGCCTCGGTGTACGGGCCATCGGTCACCACTGGCGGGTCGGAGTTGAAATCGACAACGAAGCCCTCCTCGGGCCCCGTCAGGCCCTCACCGGCCAGCAGCACGCCGGCCTTGATGAGCTCCTCGTTGAAACGGCCCATCTCCTCGATGATCTGGTCGAAGTCGATGTTGGCTTCCGCCATGGCGGCCTCGGCCTCGGCGCTGGACCGCATGATCAGCATGTAGCGCGACATTGTTGTCTCCTTCTAGTTGGGAAGGGGCTCGTCCATCGTGCCCTCGTCACTACGTCGAATGGCAACCCCCACGAATCGACACGGGCGCGAAAAATCTTCAAAGAAATTTTTGGGGGCGTGACGACCGGCGCGAAAGTCGATGATAGGTCGACCGCAGGCGGTCCGTTCACACAGGCAGCGGCCACCCCGGCGTGTTGTGCTTGAACGGCGGACGGCCACGGCCAGGCGGCGTCATACTTTGCGGATGCCCTTCGCTGACTTGGTAATTAACGGGACCGTTCTTACCGTCGACGACGCAAAACCCACCGCCGAAGCGCTCGCCGTGTCCGACGGCCGCATCGTTGCGGTCGGGAACCGCGCCGACGTCGCGAGCTGGATAGGTCCTGAAACGCGGACGCTTGACGTCGGCGACGGCTGCGTGATGCCCGGCCTCGTCGAGGCGCACGGGCACCCGCTGATGGAGGCGATCGTGCTGTCCGACCGGATGGTCGACATCCGCCCCGTCACGCTGCCGAACGCCGACGCCGTGGTCGCCGCGATCAACGCGGAGGTCGCCAAGCGCGGCAACGACGGCGCCTATCTCAACGGCTGGGACCCGCTACTGCAGCCCGGGTTGCCCGAACCCACCCTCGAATGGCTGAACAGCGTCGCCCCGGATTCACCGCTCGTGATCATCCACAACTCCGGACACAAAGCGTTCTTCAACACCGCCGCCGCCCACAAGGCGGGCGTCACCCGCGACACGCCGGATCCGAAGGGTTCCCGCTACGGTCACGACGCCGACGGTGAGCTCGACGGCACCGCAGAGGAAACCGGCGCGGTCTTCAGCCTGCTCACCGGCGCGATCGAGCCCAGCGACTACCCGGCGATGCTGCACGCCGAGCTCCGCAGGCTCAACAGCGTCGGCCTCACCACCTGCTCGGAGATGGCGTTCGCACCGGCGTTCCGGACGGTGCTCGAGCAGATGCGCAACGACCTCACCGTGCGGCTGCGGGTCTACGAGGTCTCCAACGAGTCGATGACGACAGAGGAGACTCCGGTCAACGGCGACGATCTGTTCCGGCAGGTCGGCATCAAGATCTGGGTCGACGGTTCACCGTGGATCGGCAACATCGACCTGTCTTTTCCCTACCTCGACACCGACGCTGTTCGCACCATCGGCGTGGTTCCCGGTTCGTGCGGGCACGCCAACTACACGCGCGAGCAACTCACCGACATCGTCGGAAGCTATTTCCCGAAGGGCTGGCCGATGGCCTGCCACGTGCAGGGCGACGCCGGCGTCGACACGATCCTCGACATCTACGAGGAAGTGCTGAGAAAGCATCCGCGTGACGACCACCGGCTGCGGCTCGAGCACGTCGGCGCGATCCGCGACGAGCAGTTGCAGCGCGCCCACGCCCTTGGAGTCACGTGCAGCATCTTCGTCGACCAGATCCATTACTGGGGCGACATCATCGTCGACGGCCTGTTCGGCCCCGAGCACGGAACACGTTGGATGCCATGCAATTCGGCCTTGAAGACCGGCATGCGCATCTCGTTGCACAACGACCCACCCGTCACTCCCGAGGAGCCGCTGCGCAACATCAGCGTGGCGGCCACCCGGGTGGCGCCGAGCGGCCGGGTGATCGGACCCGAGGAACGGATCACCGTGGAGCAGGCCATCCGTGCGCAGACGATCGACGCGGCCTATCAGCTGTTCGCCGACGACGTCATCGGGTCGCTCGAGGTCGGTAAGTACGCCGACATGGTCGTGCTTTCGGCCGACCCGCGCACGGTGCCGCCGGAGGAGATCGCCGACCTCGAGGTGAAGTCGACGTTCCTGGCGGGCAAGCAGGTCTACGGAGAATGACGCAGCCGGCCGCCGACGTTCACGGCGACCGGCCCACTGTGGCAGGCCTCGCCGCGACGATGACTGTAGTTGCCATGGGCCTTGGCTACAGCATCACCGCGGCCGATCCGACGATCCTGTCCGCCAACATCTCGGAAGTCCGTGCGGGCCTGCACATGTCGCCTAGCACCGCGAGTTTCGTGGCCAGTCTGGCGACCCTGACGCTGGCCGCCGCGGTGCTGGGCGCGGGTGCGTTGGGCGACCTATACGGCATGCGACGGATGTTCACGGTAGGTCTGCTCGGCACGATCGGCTTCGGCGTGCTGGCCGCCGCGGCACCCAACGTCGCGGTGCTGATCGGCGCCCGTGCTGGTGCCGGCGTGGCGTTCGCGTTCCTGCTCGGTCTGTCGCTGGCGCTCATCAACGCGGTCTTCCCGCCCGAGCGCCGAGCCGCGGCGATCGCGCTCTACCTTGGTGCGGGTTTCGCACTGACGACGCCGATGCCCGCGGTGGGCAGCCTGCTGGCCGAGCACATCGGTTGGCGCACCGGGTTTCTCGTTGCTCCCGTCGCAGCGCTGGTCGCGCTCGCGATCGTCTGGCGCTTCGTTCCCGAAACATTGCGTGCGCCGCGGCGCCTCGACGTTGTGGGCCTCGTTCTCATTGCCGGTGCGCTGCTGGCGCTGGTGTACGGCATCTCACGGCTGCAGGGCGGCCCGCATGCCGGTGCGCTCGTGCCGATCGCGGCGGGCGCGGTCGCGGCCGTCGGCTTCGTCGTGTGGGAAAACCGCACACCCGACCCGGCGCTGGACCTGCGCGTCTTTCGCTCCGCCCGATTCAACGCCGCAGTCGCCGCTGGGGCGACGTTCAACTTCCTGACCGGCGGGTCGACCATTCTGTTCGCGTTCTATCTCGTGACCGTTCGCGGCGATGCACCGGAATTACTCGGTCTTCTGCTAGTTCCGGCGACGGTGCTTCAGGCGTTCGCAGCGACCGGATCCGGGCGCGCCGCAACGAGATTCGGCGACCGCCCGGTTCTGGTCAGCGGTCTGCTCCTGCTGCTCGCCGGACTGCTGATGTTGACCGCTGTCGACGAGAACACCTCGCTGGCAGTTCTTTTCGTCGCCGTTGCACTGAACGCCGTCGGCGGGGCCGTCGTGCAGACCCCGCAGTCGACGATCATGATGTCCAGCGCACCTGCCGACCTCGGAGGGTCGGTGTCCGCGGTCAAGTCGGCTGTCGGCCAGGCGGGGTACTCGCTGGGTCCCGCATTGTTCGCACTCATCGGCACCGCATTGTTCACCCAGGACGCGATGCGCAGGCTCGCCGGCTCCGATATCGGCCTCCCAGAGGCGCGCGAGGCACTTCGCGTCGCACACGGCACCTCGGTCGCGTCGACCGGAGGATCGAACATCGTTGACCCGCAACGTGCCCGGGAAGTGGTCGAAGGCGCAACCGCCAGCATGGTCGACGCGATCCACACCCTCAGCCTGATCATGGCGGTCGTCCCGGTGGCCGCGATTGTGCTCGCCCTGATTCTGCTTCGTCCACACACCGAACAGGAGCCTTGATGTCTACAACCCCGACCCGTCGACATGCCGCACCCGAGCCCCATCGGCACGCCGCCCCCGACCCGCTCGCCACTCCGCGGTTCTGGCTGGCGCCGATCGTCGTTGCGTTGGTGGTGTTCTCCGCGCTGGCCGCTCTCTACCTCGGCGGAATTCTCAACCCGACGACGAATCTGCGGCACTTCCCCGTCGCCGTCGTAGACTCCGACGCCGGTCCCACGGGCAAGCAGATCGTCGACGGTCTGACATCCGGACTCAACTCCGAACAGTTCGACCTGCGCGTGCTGTCAGCCGAGGAGGCCGAGCGGCAACTGGGCACCGCGCAGATCTACGGGATGGTGCAGATACCGCAGGACTTCTCGGCGAAGCTCGATCAGTTCGGTGCAGACGCACTCAAACCCGGGCCGCTGAGCCGTCCGGCCATCACGGTGTCGGTCAACCCGCGCGCCAGTGAGCTCGGTGCGAGCATCGCGGGGATGGCTTTGGGCAAGGCCGTCCGCGAGATCAACACCAAGATGGGCGAGCAGCTGTCCACCCAGGTGACTCGCGAAGCCCGTGCGCCGCTGGCGGGTGCGGTGTCGCTGACGTTGTCGAGCCCGATCGACGTCGTGGTCAATGATGCCGACCCGCTGCCCAACGGCACCGGAAACGGGTTGTCGGCGTTCTACTACGCGCTGCTGCTGCTGCTCGCGGGGTTCACCGGCAGCATCATCGTCAGTTCGCTCGTCGATTCGATGCTGGGCTTTGTGCCCGCCGAGATGGGCCCGGTGTACCGGTTCGCCGATCAGGTCAGGATCTCGCGATTCCGAACTCTGCTGGTGAAATGGGGCTTCATCGTGATCCTCGCGCTGATCACCTCCGCGATCTATATCGGGATCGGAGCCGCCCTCGGAATGCCGGTGCCCAATGTGTGGACGCTGTGGCTCTACGGCGCGTTCACGATCACCGCGGTCGGCATCACCGCAACGTCGCTGATCGCCGCGCTGGGGTCGATGGGTCTGATTGTCAATCTGTTCATCTTCGTGATGCTGGGCCTGCCATCGAACGGTGCGACGATCCCGCTGGAGGCGGCACCACGCATCTTCGGAGTCTTGGCGAAATTCGAGCCGATGCACCAGGTCTTCCTCGGCACGCGCGCCCTGCTCTATTTCGACGGCCGCGCCGACGCCGGTCTCTCCCACTCCCTGGTGATGACGACCGTCGGTCTGGCCATCGGTCTCGTCGTCGGTGCTGTCGTCACTCGCTACTACGACCGCCGTGGCCTGCGCCGCGAGCATCTCCCGGCCGCCTCGACCAGCCCGGAGAAACCGAACTCACCCAATCCCGACTGACACCTCGTGGGCATCGCTACGCTCGGGACATGTCTGACCTGGCCGACCCGAGCTACCTCGACGAACGAACCGCGCACTGGGCTGAAGCCACGCCCGACGAGGAGGCCTTTGACTTTCTCGATCGCAAGTGGACGTGGGCCGAGTGGAACGACCGCGTGCGCCGGCTGACAGGTGCCCTCTCCGAACGTGGCGTCAAGCGCGGCGACGTGGTGGCGTTCCTCGACAAGAACCACCCCGCCTGCGTGGAGCTCACGCTCGCGGCCGCATCGCTGGGCGCCGCCAACGCGATCATCAACTTCCGGCTGGCCGCCGACGAGCTGGATTACGTACTGAACGACTCCGGCGCCAAAGTGTTGATCGTCGGGAAAGAACTCCGGGGCAATGTCGACAAGATCCGCGACAAGCTCACCAACGTCGAGCACGTCATCGAGGTCACGCCCGAGGGCGGCGACGGCGACGAGTACGAGGCGGTGCTGGCTGCCGCCACGCCGGTGGGCCGCGACGACGATGTCGAGCCCGACGACGTCGCGATCATCATGTACTCGTCGGGCACCACCGGCCGCCCGAAGGGCGTGGAACTGACGCAGGCCAACATGATTGCCCACACGGTCAACGCGCACGAGGGCTTCGAATTCGAGCCCGGCGACAAAAACATGGTGTCGATGCCGCTGTTCCACGTCGGTGGATCATCCTACGTGCAGTTCGGAATTCACGACGGAGTCCCCAGCATCATGACGCGTGAGGTCGACGGCACGTCGCTGGCCGGCGCAATTCTCAAGGGTGCCAACAGAACATTTCTGGTGCCTGCGGTGCTGGCCAAGGTGCTCGACTCGGGCGAGGACGCCGTCAAGCTGTTCGGCGCGCTGAAGACGTACGCCTACGGGGCGTCGCCGATGCCGCTGCCGCTGCTGCGCAAGGCACTGGACGCCTGGCCGAACACCGATTTCATCCAGGCATATGGACTGACCGAAGTGTGTGGCGTGATCAGCCATCTTCTGCCCGAGGCGCACCGCAACCCCGGTAAGGAAGAGCGGCTGACAAGCGCAGGCACGCTGGTGCCCAACGCCGAGGTGCGGGTGGTCGATCCCGACACCCTGAAGGATGTACCAGAAGGCGAACAAGGCGAATTGTGGTTCCGCACACCACAGTTGATGAAGGGCTATCACAACAAGCCGGAAGCGACGGCAGAGGCGGTCACCGAGGATGGCTGGTTCCGCACCGGTGACATCGGCCGTGTCGACGACGGCGGCTACATCTTCGTCGAGGATCGGCTGAAGGACATGATCATCTCCGGCGGCGAGAACATCTATTCGATCGAGGTGGAGCGAGTACTCGCCGAGCATCCGGCAGTTGTCGATGTCGCGATCATCGGAATCCCCGACGACAAGTGGGGCGAGGTGGTCAAAGCCGTTGTCCAGCTTGAGGGTGAGGCCACCGAAGCGGAGCTCATCTCCTTTGCCAGAGAGCGGCTGGCCGCTTACAAGTGCCCGAAGTCCGTCGACGTCCGCGACGAGTTGCCGCGCAATCCGACCGGAAAAATCCTCAAGAAGGATCTGCGCAAGCAGTACTGGGAGGGCCGCGACCGCACGACGGTCTAAGGGTCAGGCTGGGCGTCCGAGCTCGCCAGCTGGAATGTCCGGACCGCCGCTGCGCCTCACCGGTTCAGTGCCCAGAGGTGGGTCGACAGCGCCGTCGCGAACGCGCACCACGCGGGATAGGCGGCCAGGGGGACGGCCTTGGCACCCTGCACGGCCATCGAGCGCCTGGTCAGGTCGACACTGCTGACCGTGAGCGCGGCCGCGGCGATCGCTGACGTTCCGAGCCGTCGCTGGTTGAAGAACAGCCACGACCAACTGCCATTGAGCGCCAGGTTCGACACGAGCGCGGCGATGTAGGCGCGCCGCTGTTGACGCTGGCCACGTGGTTCGAGTTGGTCCAGCGCGGCCGCGGATGTGACGGCGATATCGGCGTACAACATCGGCCACACGATCGGAAAGGCCTGTCGCGGAGGCTGATACAGCGGCTTTTTCAGTTTCTCGTACCACGCCGACTGCGCTGGCCGGCCGGCCAACCCGCCGAGGACCGCCGTGGTCGCGACGGCGAGGGCGGTGGGACCGAGCGTGCGCAACTGCATGGGGTCCTCCTGAATAGTTAAGTAACTGAAAGCATTACCCAGGCCTCCGGCCGGTCAAACCTGGCACTATGAGCATCGTGACCCCGACGCTCGACGACCTGCTGGACCGTCTACACGTCGTCGCGCTGCCGATGCGAGTTCGGTTCCGCGGCATCACCGTTCGGGAGGTCGCGCTCATCGAGGGCCCGGTTGGCTGGGGTGAGTTCGGCGCGTTCGGAGAATACCAACCGCCCGAGGCTGCGGCGTGGCTCTTGTCGGCGATCGAAGCAGCGTACGACGAGCCGCCGCCGACTCGCCGAAATCGCATTCCGATAAACGCGACAGTGCCGGCGATACCGGCCCTCGAGGTGCCGGAAGTCCTGGCGCGGTTTCCCGGTGCCCGCACCGCGAAGGTCAAGGTCGCCGAACCGGGGCAGACACTGGTCGACGACGTGGCGCGCGTCAACGCCGTTCGCGCATTGGTACCGACCGTGCGCGTCGACGCCAATGGCGGTTGGAGTGTCGACGAGGCCGCCGCGGCAGCCGCCGCATTGACCGCTGACGGTCCACTCGAGTACATCGAGCAGCCCTGCGCGACGGTGCCCGAACTCGCAGCGCTGCGCCGCCGTGTCGACGTGCCGATCGCCGCCGACGAAAGCATCCGCAAGGCCGACGACCCGCTGCGCGTGGTGCGCGAGGGTGCCGCCGATGTCGCGGTCCTCAAGGTCGCGCCACTGGGTGGCATTACCCGGATGCTCGAGATCGCCGATCAGATCGACATCCCGATCGTGGTGTCCAGCGCGCTCGACTCGGCGGTGGGCATCGGCCGCGGCCTGCTCGCGGCCGCCGCGTTACCCGAACTGCGGTATGCCTGCGGCCTGGGTACGGGCGGACTTTTCGTCGACGACATCGCCGAACCCGCCGTGCCCGTCGACGGATTTCTGCCGGTCGCACCGGTGACTCCGGATCCGGCGCGGCTGGCCACGTTGGCGGCTGTGCCCGATCGCCGCAGGTGGTGGATCGACCGGATTCGAGCCTGTTACCCCCTGATGTCCTAATTTGTGGGGGTCATGGCCTAGACGCCACGCGGGCGCTCGCCAACACTGGATACGTGCGATCGGTGGTGATCCTCGGGTACCCGGGCGTCCAGGCTCTCGACCTGGTCGGCCCGTTCGAGGTGTTCACCGGCGCCACCATCTGTCTGGCCGGCCACGGGCGGCCCGATGAGGGCTATTCCGTCAGCGTCGTGACGCGCGACGGCGAACCCGCCACGACGCTGACCGGCCTCGCGTTGGTCGCCAGGCCGTTTCCCGATCCGCGTGAACCGATCGACACCCTTGTCCTGCCCGGCGGCATCGGCGTGGACGATGCGCGGCGGGACCCCGATACCGTCGGCTGGGTTCAGATCGCCGCCGAGCACACGCGTCGTGTCGTCAGCGTCTGCACCGGAGCCTTTCTCGCCGCGCAGGCGGGTCTGATCGACGGTTGCGTCGCGACCACGCATTGGGCGTTCGCCGGGCAGATGGCGCGTGAATTTCCCTCGGTGACAGTCGATCCCGAACCGATCTTCGTGCACAGTTCCGAGAAAGTGTGGACGGCGGCGGGCGTCACGGCGGGCATCGACCTGGCACTGTCGTTGGTCGAAGACGACTACGGCACCGACGTCGCGCAGACGGTGGCGCGTTGGCTGGTGATGTACCTCCGGCGACCGGGAGGCCAGACGCAGTTTGCCGCCCCGGTGTGGATGCCGCGCGCCAAGCGGGCGCCGATCCGCGACGTCCAGAACGCCATCGAGTCCGAACCCGGTGGGGCGCATAGCATTCCCGACCTCGCCCGTCGCGCTTCGATGAGCCCGCGACACTTCACCCGGGTGTTCACCGACGAGGTGGGCGAGGCGCCGGGAGCCTATGTCGAGCGGATCCGCACCGACGCCGCCCGCCGCCAACTCGAGGAGACCGACGACACCGTCACGGTCATCGCGGCGCGCTGCGGCTTCGGTAGCGCCGAGACCCTGCGGCGCAATTTCGTTCGACGACTGGGTGTCTCGCCCGACCAATACCGCAAGACGTTCGCCTAACCAAAGGAGATGGCAATGCAGATCGCGATCATGGTGTACCCCGGGTTCACCGCACTGGACTTCATCGGTCCCTACGAAGTGCTACGAAACCTGCCCGACGCAGAGGTGCGGTTCGTGTGGCACGAACCCGGTCCCATAGCCGCCGACTCGGGGGTGCTGCTCGTCGGCGCCACCCATTCCTTCGACGAGACCCCCAGTCCTGACATCATTTTGGTGCCAGGAGGTATGGCGACGTTCGAGCACGCCCACGACGAGAAGGTGCTCGACTGGGTGCGCAAGGCGCACGAGACGTCCACCTGGACGACGTCGGTGTGCTCAGGCTCGGTGATCCTCGCCGCCGCAGGTGTGCTCGACGGCCGCCGCGCCACCTCGCACTGGTTGGTCCTGCCGATGCTGAAGCCGTTCGGTGTCGAGGCCGTCGGCGACGAGCGAATCGTGCACGAAGGCAAGATCGTGACCGCGGCGGGGGTGTCGGCCGGAATCGACCTCGCGTTGTGGCTGTTCGGAAAGATTTGCGGCGATGCCAAGGCCAAGGCCGTACAGCTCGTCATCGAATACGATCCGCAGCCGCCGTACGACTCCGGCCACACGTCGAAAGCCTCTGCGGCAACCAAAGCGGCGGCAACTGCGGCGCTGAGCGTAGAGACCGTCAAAGGCAGACAGCTGGCGCCGACGGTGCAGCTGCTGTGGGACGCCGCGATCAAGCGGGTGCGCTCCAAGAAGACCCGCCGACGCGATCGTCAGGTGGTTTCGGCGCGCTAACCGTCGCCCAGCGTGGATTGCCGCGCCGAAATCGCCGTCAAGTAGCGTCGTCGGCGTGAATCTGGCGTACGACGACCGCGGAAACGGCGATCCGGTGCTGTTCATCGCGGGTAGGGGCGGTGCCGGCCGCACTTGGCACCTGCATCAAGTTCCGGAGTTCCATCGGGCCGGGTACCGCTGTATCACCTTTGACAACCGCGGGATCGGCGCCACCGACCAGGCGAGTGAGTTCGGCATCGAGCAGATGGTCGCCGATACCGCAGCACTGATCGAGAAGCTGGACGCCGCGCCTGCGCGCATCGTGTCGGTGTCGATGGGCTCGTTTATCGCCCAGGAGCTGATGCTCGCGCGCCCCGAACTGGTCCGCTCGGCGGTGTTGATGGCCACCCGAGGCCGCGAGGACCGCGCCCGCGAGTTCTTCCGCTCGGCCGACCGCGAGCTGGCTGACGCCGGCATCGAGCTGCCTGCCTCCTACGACGCGAAGCTGCGGCTGTTGGAAAGCTTCTCGCCGAAGACGCTCAACGACGACCGAGCTGTGCGCGACTGGATCGACATGTTCACCATGTGGCCGAGCAAGTCGACACCCGGCCTGCGGGCCCAACTCGACGTCGCCCCGAACGAGAACCGGCTGCCCGCTTACCGAAGTATTACGACGCCCGTGCTCGTCATCGGGTTCGGCGACGACCTCGCGCTGCCGCCGCACCTCAGCCGTGAGGTCGCCGACGCGCTGCCCAAGGGCCGTTACCTGGAGATTGCCGAAACCGGCCATCTCGGGTTCATCGAAAAGCCGCAGGAGGTCAACGCCGCGGTGCTGAAATTCTTCGCCGATAGTCTGTAGTGGTGAACCCCTCGACTGCGCAGGCCCGCGTGGTTGTCGACGAATTGATCCGCGGCGGCGTGCGTGACGTCGTGCTGTGCCCGGGTTCGCGAAACGCTCCGCTGGCGTTCGCCCTGCAGGACGCCGACCGCGCCGGCCGGCTGCGTCTGCATGTGCGCATCGACGAGCGCACCGCCGGCTTCCTGGCGATCGGCCTCGCCGTCGCCGAGCGCGCACCGGTGTGCGTGGCGATGACGTCGGGCACCGCGGTGGCCAACCTCGGCCCCGCGGTCGTGGAGGCCAACTACGCGCGCGTGCCGCTCATCGTGCTGAGCGCCAACCGGCCGTATGAGCTGCTTGGCACCGGCGCCAATCAGACGTTCGAGCAGCTGGGGTACTTCGGCACCCAGGTGCGCGCCAACATAAGCCTCGGTCTCGCCGAGGAAGCACCCGATCGGATGGACTCGTTGAACGCGCAGTGGCGCTCGGCGACATGCCGAGTGTTGGTGGCCGCCACCGGGTCTCGCTCGGCCAACGCGGGCCCCGTGCAGTTCGACATCCCGCTGCGCGAACCGCTGGTGCCCGGCGTGCAAGACGACCCGTCGACGGCCTACGCGCCGGAAGGCCGTCCCGGCGGCAAGCCATGGACGTACACCCCGCCGGTCACCTTCGATCAGCCGCTCGACATCGACCTGACCCCCGACACCGTCGTCATCGCCGGCCACGGTGCTGGTGTGCACCCGAATCTGGCTGCGCTGCCGACCGTCGCCGAGCCGACCGCGCCGCCCGCCACCAACCCGCTGCATCCGTTCGCCCTGCGACTGGTCCACCCGAAGCAGGTCATCATGCTGGGCCGCCCGACACTGCACCGGCCGGTGTCGGCGCTGCTGGCCGATGCGGCGGTCCCGGTGGTCGCCCTCACGACGGGTCCGCGCTGGCCCGACGTGTCGGGAAACTCGGCCGCCACCGGCACCCGTGCGGTGACGACCGGTCAACCCGATCCTGCCTGGTTGAAGCGCTGCGCCGAGGTCAACAGGCATGCGGTGGACGCGGTGCGCGCGCAACTCGAGGCCCATCCGCTCAAAACCGGGCTGCACGTCGCGGCCGCGGTGGCCGACGCGGTCCGTCCCGGCGATCAACTGGTGCTCGGCGCATCCAACCCGGTCCGGGACGCGGCGCTGGTCGGCCTGAACACCCAGGGTCTGAAGGTGCGGTCGAACCGCGGCGTCGCAGGTATCGACGGCACGGTTTCCACGGCGATCGGCGCGGCGCTGGCCCACGATCGGGCAGGCGAGGGGAGCGGACCCCGCCGCACCATCGCGCTGATCGGCGACCTCACGTTCGTGCACGACAGCTCCGGGCTGCTGATCGGTCCGACGGAGCCGACGCCGCGAAACCTGACCATCGTGGTGTCGAACGACAACGGCGGCGGCATCTTTGAACTGCTCGAGCAGGGCGATCCGCGGTTCTCCGACGTGTCGTCGCGGATCTTCGGCACACCGCACGATGTGGACGTCGGCGCGTTGTGCCGCGCGTACCACGTCGACAGCCGACAGATAGAGGTCGACGGCCTGGTGGATGCGCTGAACGAGCCGTTCGACGGGATGCGCGTGCTGGAGGTGAAGGCCGACCGGTCGTCGCTGCGGGCGCTGCACGCGTCGATCAAGGCCGCACTGTGAGTCGGGTTAACGCGTTGTGGCGCAAGCTGATTCCGCGGCTCTCACCCGACCCTAACGAGACGCGGTCCCAACGCACCTTCCGGCGCATCCGAATTGGAATCGTGCTCGTCGCGTGTCTCGTGACACTGCAATCGGTGCTCATGGTGATGGGCGCCTGGCGCGACGACCGACAGATCGAGCGGCATATGGGTGTGGCCGCGGCCGAGGTGCTCAGCGCCGGACCGCGACGGTCGACCATCGAGTTCGTCACACCCGACCGCGTGACCTATCGCCCCGAACTGGGTGTGCTGTACCCGTCCGAACTGGAAACGGGCATGCGCATCTACGTCGAATACGACACGAACAACCCGGATCTGGTGCGCGTTCAGGACCGCAACGCGTCGTTGGCGATCATTCCGGCCGGCTCGATCGCGGTGGTCGGCTGGCTGATCGCCGGGGCGGTGCTGGCCGGTCTCGCATACTTGGAGCGCCGACTCGCCCAACCTCACGTTTCGGCGCAAAAGTAGATTTCGCCAATTCGTCGATCTCGGCGTGCGAAGACCGTTCAGGTCTGCATCAGCTTGGACAACCAGTTGTTGTCATAGATGTCGATCTTCTCGTCGTTCTCCGGGTCGTAAACCGTTGGGGTGCCGGTGTCCATCGAGTCGACGTCGTACAGGTATCCGAAGTTGTTTTCTTCCATGTCCGAGACGTTGACCGCCGACCCACCGCCGGCGACACGGTCGACGGCGTCGTCGGGCATGCCGGCAGTCTTTGCCATCTCCGCCATCTCGTCGTCGGTGGGGCCGGGCCCACCCTTGGTCCGTTGCTGGTGGGCATACAACTCCTTGACGAAGCGCTGAAACTGCGTTCCCGTGGCACCGCCCTCGGCGGCAAGGAACAACGCGTTGCTCACCCGCGCCGAGTACCCGCCGCCGCCGCTGTCCAGGAACGTCAACGGGCGGTAGGTGATCTTCAGCGCGCCGACGCCGATGTAGTACGCGAACTCATCGCCGAAATCGGTTTGCAGATCCGCGCAGTGCGAACACTGGGGCTCGGTGAAGATCTCGATGCGGGTCGGCGCGTCGTCGAACCCTGCAGCGATACCGAAGCCGTCTTCGCTCAACGTGAGCGGGGGCTGAGCGGGATCCCGTTGCGCGGCGCCCGATACTTGCGTCGTGCAGCCGGCGACGGCCAGCACCACAGCGATGGCCAGCACCAATGCGACCCGGGATATCCGCATGTCAACCGCCTTTCTTTGTGCGCACCATACTCGATACGAGATCGGCGCCGCGCAGGTTCATCGGCACGAGCTATTTGCATGACATATCCCTGCATGAAACCTTGCCGACAGCCGCCGATGGGACTCTCGAGGCGTGCGCGTTGCAATCGTCGCAGAGTCGTTCCTCCCGAATGTCAACGGCGTTACCAACTCGGTGCTTCGGGTGATCGAGCATCTCCGCTGCACGGGCCATGAGGCCCTCGTCATCGCGCCGGACACCCCGCGGGGTGAGCCACCGGCCGACAAGATCCACGAAGGTGTCCGTGTTCACCGGGTGCCGTCGCGGATGTTCCCGAAGATCAACTCGCTTCCGCTGGGCGTGCCACGTCCCCGGATGGTGAGTGTCTTGCGTGGGTTCGACCCCGACGTCGTGCACCTGGCCTCCCCGGCACTGCTCGGCTACGGCGGGTTGCACGCCGCGCGCTACCTCGGTGTGCCGACGGTCGCGGTATTCCAAACCGACATCGCGGGTTTCGCCGAAAGCTACGGCATCGGATTTGCCGCCAAGACAGCCTGGGCATGGACGCGGCATCTGCACAGTAGGGCCGACCGCACGCTCGCGCCGTCGGCGGCCGCCATGGAGAACCTGACAGCCCATCGCATCCCGCGGGTGTACAAATGGGCACGCGGCGTCGACATCACCGGATACGCGCCGTCGGCGCGCGACGAGGGCCTGCGCCGCATGTGGTCGCCGCAGGCTAAGCCGATCGTCGGCTTCGTCGGCCGACTCGCGCCTGAGAAGCACGTCGAGCGCCTGGCGGCACTGTCGAAGCGCAACGACCTCCAGCTCGTGGTCGTCGGCGACGGCGTCGACCGCGCGAAACTCGAAACTCTCTTACCCTCAGCGATTTTCGCCGGCGCGCTCTACGGCGAAGAGCTGGCCGCCGCGTACGCGAGCATGGACGTCTTCGTCCACCCCGGCGAACACGAGACCTTCTGTCAAGCGGTGCAGGAGGCGATGGCGTCGGGTCTGCCGGTGATCGCACCCAATGCCGGCGGGCCGCGTGACCTCGTCACGCCGTACCGCACCGGCCTGCTGCTGTCGGTCGACGAGTTCGAAGCCAAGCTGCCCGACGCCGTTGACCACTTGATCGCCGAACGGCAGCGGTACTCGGTGGCCGCGCGCCGCAGCGTGCTGACCCGAACATGGCCGGCGATCTGCGACGAGCTGCTCGGCCACTACGACGAGGTGATCGGGCTGCGGCGCCTCAGGGCCGCCTAGCCCTGCGCCTCGATCGAAATGGGCTGCCACTCTTCCCACGTCGCCAGCCGACTTTCATAGTCGACCTTGGCCAGTTGCAGGGGCAGCTCGCCGAAAAAGATGCGCAGCGGCGGCTTTTCGGCGTCGACGATCTTGAGCACCGCCGCCGCTGACGCCTTAGGGTCGCCCGGCGCCGAGACGCGCTGACTGCGAAGCCGATCCGCTTCTTCGTGTACCTCTTTGTAGGCGGGCAGCGGCTCAGACCGCTTCGACGACGAGCCCGCCCAGTCGGTCGAGAAGCCGCCCGGCTCGATCAACGTCACGTGGATCCCGAACGGCGCGATCTCCTGCGCCAGCGCCTGCGAGAAACCCTCCAGGGCCCACTTCGACGCGTGATAGATGCCGACGTTCTGGAACGCGGTGATCCCGCCGATAGACGACACCTGGATGATGTGCCCGCTGCGCTGAGCCCGCAGATACGGCAGTGCAGCCTGGGTGATCCACAGGGCGCCGAACACGTTGGTCTCGATCTGGTCGCGCGCTTCGGCTTCGGTCAATTCCTCGATGAAGCCGAAGTGGCCGTAGCCCGCATTGTTGACCACGATGTCGAGCCGGCCGAAGTGCTCGTGCGCCTGTTTGACCGCGGCGAAGTCCGCGTCGCGATCGGTCACGTCGAGTTGAATCGGCAGCAGCGCGTCGCCGAACTTCGTTGCCAGATCGTCGAGAGCCGACGTGTTCCGTGCCGTCGCTGCAACCTTGTCGCCGCGCTCGAGGGCCGCAAGAGCCCACTCTCGACCGAAGCCACGCGATGTTCCGGTGATGAACCAAACCTTTTCTGTCATGTGCGGTAAATGCCCGCCAAGGGGCTTCCCATTCCCGTTCCAAGCATGTTCACAGGTAGCGTCGGTCGCGTGAGCCGCGCGACGCTGGACAAGGACCCACGCGAAGTCGCATCGATGTTCGACGGGGTGGCGCGGCGTTACGACCTGACCAACACCATCTTGTCCCTCGGTCAGGACCGATTCTGGCGGCGCGCGACGCGCTCGGCGCTGCGCATCGGGCCCGGCGACAAGGTGCTCGACCTCGCCGCGGGCACCGCCGTGTCGACGGTGGAACTCGAGGCATCGGGGGCGTGGTGTGTGGCCGCGGACTTCTCCGTCGGCATGCTCGCCGCGGGTAGTGCGCGCAAGGTGCCGAAGGTGGCCGCGGACGGGACGAAGCTGCCGTTCGACGACGGCGTGTTCGACGCGGTGACCATCAGCTTCGGGCTGCGCAACATCGTCGACCACGGCGCCGCACTTCGCGAGATGGCCCGCGTGACCCGGCCAGGCGGGCGGCTGGTCGTATGCGAGTTCGCGACGCCGACGAACCGGCTGTTCGCGACGGCCTACAAGGAGTACCTCATGCAGGCGCTGCCGCGAATTGCGCGTGCGGTGTCATCGAATCCCGACGCTTACGTCTATCTCGCCGAGTCGATCCGGGCGTGGCCCGATCAGCCGGACCTTGCACGTCATATCGCCGACGCGGGCTGGTCGGCGGTGCGGTGGCGCAACCTGACGGGCGGCATCGTGGCGCTGCATGCCGCGACCAAGCCGTCACGCTAAATCCCGAGATGAAGTAGGACTTCATTTCACGCCGATTTCAACTGATCACCATTTGGCGCAATCTCGATAGCGTGCGAATAGCCGATACTGCAACCGCTTTCGAGGGAACGTGTGGATGACCGCTGCAACCGATACCCGTCTTGAAGTTACGCCGCTGTCCGGTTGGACCGGAGCGCTCATCAGTGGAGTGGACCTGTCGTCGCCGTTGTCCGCCGACGAAGTGACGGCCATCGGTGACGCATTGCACGCATGGAAAGTCGTCGTCTTTCGCGATCAGACGCTCGACCACGCGGCCCAGATCGCGTTCGGCGCCCAGTTCGGTGAGGTGACTCCCGGCCACCCCTACGAGGGCGATTCCGCACCGCCGGAATTTCCACAAATCCACACCGTTTCACCTGCGGCCTATGACCACCGTTATGGCACCAAATATCGAAAGAAGCAGAGCCCGAACGGCCCCGGCTGGCACGCCGATGTCACACCGCTGATCAATCCGCCGTCACATTCGATCCTGCGCGCCGAAGCCGTACCGCCGTACGGCGGGGACACGCAGTTCGTCAACGTCGCCGCCGTCTACCAGGGCCTCGCTCCTTCGGTGCGTGCGTTCATCGACGAACTCCGCGCCGAGCACCGGTTCGAGTCAACCACTTACGCCGACCGCAGCAACGAGAAGATCGGTGACCTCGTGCGCACCAACCCGCTCGCGTCGATTCACCCGGTGGTTCGCGTGCATCCGGAGACCAAGGAGCGCGTCGTCTACGTCAACCCGTCCTTCACCCGCGAGATCGTCAATCTGTCACCGCGCGAGAGCAGGCATGTGCTGGACCTGCTGTTCGAGCAGATCGCCCGGCCCGAGTACACGGTGCGCTTCAAGTGGGAGCCCGGAAGCGTCGCGTTCTGGGACAACCGCGCCGCCCTGCACCTCGCGCCGCGCGATTTCGAGCACGTGGAGGGCGATCGCGTGCTGCACCGGATCACCCTCGTCGGGGACATCCCGGTGGGTCCCGACGGTGTTGCCTCCGAGTCGATCTCAGGTGCGTTCTTCGGAGCTGCCTGACATGACCGCCGTCCTCTCGCGGCCGCCGACGGAGAATCGGGTCGGCACCGTTCTTGTCGATCCGCGAGCGGTCCACAAGAAGAGCCAACGCGGCCAACGCATTCCGCGTCAGGTGCAGCGCCTGCTCGGACCGGTGCTGCTCGTCGCGCTGTGGCAGATCCTCTCGTCGACGGGCGCGTTCGATCAGCGCACCGTGCCGCCGCCCACCAGGGTCTTGCGCGCCGCCTACCAGCTCATCGCCGACGGGTCGCTGGCCGATCACATGTCGACCAGCCTGATACGTGTCGGCTACGGACTGGCGTTCGGCATCGCCCTCGGGCTTGGCCTGGCGTTGATCACAGGGCTGTCCAGGCTCGGCGAGAATATCTTCGACGCGAATATGGAAGTGCTCAACGCGATTCCGAACTTCGCACTGGTGCCGTTGCTGATCGTGTGGTTCGGCATCAGCGAGGTTCCCAAGATCCTGCTCATCACGCTGGCGGTGGCGGTGTCCATCTACATCAACACCTTCAGCGCCATCCGCAGCGTCGACGCCGGACTCGTGGAGGCTGCGCGGTCGTTCGGTGCGCGGCGGACGGAGATGATCTACCGGGTCATCATCCCCGGATCACTGCCGGGGTTTCTGGTCGGACTGCGCCTCGCGCTCACCGCATCGTGGTTGGCGCTGATCTTCGCCGAGACCATCAACGCGAAGAAGGGCCTCGGCCGCATGATGACCGACGCGCGCGAATACTTCCAAGTCGACGTGGTGTTCGTGTTGATCGCCGTGTACGCCGCGCTCGGTCTGCTCTCCATTCTCGTCGTCCGCTTCCTCGAGGGCCGGCTGCTGACCTGGAGACGAGCCTATGACGGTGACTGACACGGCGACAGAGACCGTCGTCGTCGCGCGTGACCTCCGAAAGGTATTCGGCGACAACGTCGTTCTCGATGGACTGGACCTGGAGATCCGCGCCGGTGAATTCGTCGCGCTGCTGGGCCGCAGCGGCTCGGGCAAGAGCACCTTCCTGCGCGCGCTCGGCGCACTGGACAGCGACGTCGACGGGACCCTGCGCGTCCCCGAACGGCGCGCCATCGTGTTCCAGGATCCGCGACTGCTGCCCTGGCAGCGCGTTCTGACGAACGTGACGGTCGGCTTGCCCGCCACCTCCGCCGTGCGCAAGCAGGCGCTCGACGCGCTCGCCGAGGTGGACCTGGCCGACAAGGCCAAAGTGTGGCCACGCACCCTGTCCGGCGGCGAGGCGCAGCGGGTGGCGCTGGCGCGCGCGTTGGTACGCGAGCCCGAATTGCTGTTGCTCGACGAACCTTTCGGCGCGCTGGACGCCCTGACACGGATCAGGATGCACGGACTGCTTCAAGACCTGTGCCGACGACACACCCCGGCCGTCCTCCTGGTCACTCACGATGTCGACGAGGCGATCCTGCTGGCCGACCGCGTTGTGGTGTTGACCGCAGGCGCGATATCGCTCGACGCCGACGTGGAGGTACCCAAGCCTCGTCGGCGTGAATCGGCGGAGTTCGCGTTGTTGCGGAGCTGGCTCTTGACCGAACTCGGCGTCACCGACGGCCCGCAGATCTAGAAACGAAAGACAAGGACCCGTATGCGCTCACGATGGAAACTTCCTGTGGCACTGTCGATTACCTTGGTCGCCACTGCCTGCGGCCTGTCGGACGAATCGGGCGAGGACGCCATCAGCTCGGTGCGCATCGCCAACACGGTCGACGTCCCGAACGGCACGGCGCTCGTGGTCGCGGAGCAGAACAGCACGCAGTCGCTGCCGTGGCACTTGGCCAACGCCGGCAAGGACGCACCGTATTCGGTTGAGTTCGCCGACTTCAGTGGCGGCGCCGCGGTGATCGAGGCGCTGCGCTCAGGTGCTGCCGACGTGGGCTCTATCGGCGAGGCGCCTGTGCCGATCGCGGTCGACAGTGGTGTCACCGATCTCGTCACCATCGGCCTGCAGGCCAACCCGGGCACCAGCGGCGGCTACTTTCTGGTCGCCCGTCCCGACAGCGGGATCACCAGCATCGAGCAGTTGCGCGGCAAGCGGGTGGCGTATCCGCCGGGATCCGGACGCCAGATGATCACTGCGGCACTGCTCAAGCGGCACGGGCTGGACCTGCGTACGGATGTGCAGCCGGTGGAACTTGCTGGCAAAGAGGTGGTTCCGACTTTCGCCGCAGGCGCCGTCGAGGCGGCGATAGTGCTCGGCAACCAGTACTACCAGCTGGGTGAACCTCCGATCCTCGGTGACGGGAAGGGGATCAACACCGGAATCCAGACGTTGATCGTGCGCAAAGACATCCTGGACGATCCGGTGAAGGCCGACGCGATCGGCGACTACGTCGGCCGCGCGATCGCGGCCAACAACTGGAAGGACACCCACGCCGAACAATGGATCGACGCCTACTACGTCGATCAGCAGGGCATCACGTTCGATCAGGGCAAGAAGCTGTACGAAGAAGACGGCCTCGCGCCGTACTACCCGATCGACGCGCAGTCCACCGCGCTGTTCCAAGGAGTCGCCGACGGGCTGTTCGACTCCGGGGTGACCAAGACGCACGTCGACCTCAAGCCCTATGTCGACGGACGATACAACGCGATCGTCACCGCGCAGAACGAGCTCGACGGCGTGCAGCTCAAACCCATCGCGTCCTAGAACACACTGCAAGAGAAGGGAATCAAGAGATGACATTGACAGCCACAGCACTGGACGTCCGCCCGCAATCCGGTTGGACCGGAGCCGAAATCAGCGGAGTCGACCTTACCGCGCCACTGCGCGACGACCACGTCGCCGAGATCCGCGCCGCGCTGCTGAAGTGGAAGGTGGTCTTCTTCCGCGACCAATTCATCTCGCACGACGACCATCTGAGGTTCGCACGCGCCTTTGGGGCGCCGACACCCGCGCATCCGCTGTTCGACGCGATTCCCGATCCGGACTATCCGACCATCTACCCGATCTTCCGGGACCGGTTCAAGGCACGGTTCCGCGACAATGGAGGCAACAGCTACGACAAGCCGAACTGGCACGCCGACGTCACCGCCGCGGTGAACCCACCCGCCGCATCGATCCTGCGCGCCGAGGTCATCCCGCCCTACGGGGGAGACACCCAGTGGTCCAACACCGTCGCCGCCTACGCAGGACTGTCGGAGCCGCTGCGCCGGCTCGCCGACGGGCTGCGCGCGGTGCATCGCTTCTCGCCGCCCGACGGCGCGACCGCCACCGACGACTATCAGCGCCGCGTCACCGGACGCCCACTGCTGACCGAACACCCCGTGGTGCGGGTGCATCCCGAGACGGGCGAGAAGGCCCTCTACGTCAACCCGGGTTTCACCAGCCACATCGTCGACGTGTCACCGCACGAAAGCCGGCGCCTGCTCGGACTGTTCTACGACGAGCTGGCCCGCCCCGAGTACACCGTGCGGTTCAAGTGGGAACCGGGCAGCATCGCGTTCTGGGACAACCGCTCCACCGTGCACCTGGCGCCGTCGGACCTCACGTTGGACCACGACCGCCGGTTGTATCGGGTGACCCTGGTGGGCGACGTGCCGGTGGGACCCGATGGCCGCGCTTCGGTGGCGCTGGACGGGGAGCCGTTCGAGGCGGCGAGCTGACCGAAAGCCGGGCCGCGACGCGGGACCGGGTTGTACGGTCGCGCCATGGCCTACGGACGTCACGCGGACCCAGAATCCACCCTCGCCACCGATCCCCGCTCCGACCCGCGAATGGTCAAGGCGCTCGCCGAGTTCG
Source organism: uncultured Actinomycetota bacterium (assembly GCA_963721195.1). Lineage (GTDB taxonomy): Bacteria > Actinomycetota > Actinomycetes > Mycobacteriales > Mycobacteriaceae > Mycobacterium. Next base: position 257,359 of record CAVRIH010000008.1, read on the forward strand.
GGCTCGACGGCAGGCAGCCACCCATACCGCTGACCGTCGACTCGCCGATCGAGGAGCGGCTGGCCTTCGCGACGATGAGCGAAGAGGGCATGGGCGCGGTCTTCGACGTGTTCGCCCAAGCGGCGCCCGCAGCCAGCGGTGTCACCACGACGACCACAACCATCACCGGTGACGACGGCAACGACATCACCCTGTACATCAGCCGGCCCGACGACGCCGACGGTCCGATCCCGGGCGTTGTTCACCTGCACGGCGGTGCAATGGCGATCGGCAGCGCCGCCGACACCGGATACCTGAGGTTGCGCGAACATCTAGCCGCCACAGGAGTTGTCGTTGTCGGTGTGGAGTTCCGCAACTCCGGCGGCAAGCTCGGTGCGCACCCGTTCCCCGCAGGTCTGAACGACTGCGCGGCCGCTGTCCGATGGGCTGCGGCCAACCGTTCGGAGCTCGGCATCACGCACCTGATCGTGTCTGGCGAGTCCGGCGGCGGGAACCTCACGCTCACCGTCGCGCACAAGGCGAAGCGCGAAGGCTGGCTGCATGAGATCGCGGGCTGCTACGCGCAGTGCCCGTACATCTCGAACCGTTGGCTGCAAGAGTGTGAGGACCTACCGTCGCTCACCGAGAACGACGAGTACTTCGTCACGTGCCAGCAGCTGGCGCTGCTCGGCTCGCTCTACGACCTCACCAACTCCCATGCCGACGACGCGACCTGCTGGGCAGCGGTGGCCACCGACGACGAGTTGGCGGGCCTGCCGCCGCACGTCATCTCGGTCAACGAACTGGACCCGATGCGCGATGAGGGATTGCAGTACTACCGACGGCTCGTCCGCGCCGGGGTGCCAGCCGTGGGCCGGATGGTCGCAGGCACCTGCCATGGCGGCGACCTGTTACTGCCGCATGTGATGCCGGAGGTCTTCCACGCCACCATCCGCGACGTCAGCGGGTTCGCGAAGTCGCTTGCCTAGCCGACGGTCACCGGGTTGTTGCCGATGCCGGGCACGATCACTTCACCCATGCCCTGCTGTCGCGGGGTGCGCTGCTGCTGCTCGCCGACCCGCTCGCAGACACCGACGTAGGTGACTTCCTCGCACGGACCGATGGGTGCGGCGCTCGCAACGGTGGCAGTGCCCAACGCGGCTGCCGCAATGGCCATCGCCGCGAGTGCCGATCGAACTGTCAGCCTGTGCATCGTGGATTCCTTCCGCCGATGCCTGTTGGAACGCTGGTGCACTCCAGAGTAGTCCCGCTGGGCGATTGAGAATAGGTCGTCTAGCAGGGCTTACAGTTAGTCTGGCTGTGCAAATCGCCCACGCCGACAACGGCTTTCACGGCCCATCGACGACCCCCGTCCCCGACGCCTGCGCCAAATTGTGGGCGCATCGGGCACTCGCGATATTCTGCACTCGAGATGGCAACGTTCAAGCGGTATCTGATGTTTCAGGCCATGATGTTCGTCTTCGGCATCGTCGGCCCGATCTTTCTGATCATGTATTTCGCGTCGCAGCCCGATCACACGGTCCGCTGGGCGTATTGGTGGGGTCTGTTCATCACCGCGGGCGATGTGTTGATCGCCCTGTGGCTCACCGCGACAACGGGGGACGATAAGACCCCGAAGGACGTCAAAATCGCGATGGCGCTTCAGAAGCGCAAGCAGCGCCGCACCGATCCGAGCGGGTATTCGAGCTCATCGAGCAGTTCGGACCCGTTCTTGGGCGGCGCCGCCGTATTCGTCTCGAGCGACTCGGGTTCGTCGAGCGACTTCGGTTCGTCGTCGAGCGATTCGGGTTCGTCGAGTGACTTCGGTTCGTCGTCAAGCGACTCAGGTTCGTCTAGCGATTCCGGTTCGTCGTCGTCCTCGTCGTCTGACTAACTGAACGGCGGGCGTTCGTCGATCCGGCGCGAGGCCGCACCCGCGCGCCGCCACACCCGCGCGACCCAGTCCGCGTCCTCGTCGGTGACGAAGTTGCCCATGACGCGCACCGCGATTGTCATCAAGAATGCCGACCGCATCGCCAGGCGGCCCGTCGCCGGGAGGAACCGCGGGATAGTCAACAGCAGAGCCAGCCGCCGTGCCACCGAGAATCCGTGCGCGTAGTGCTCCGACAGCACGGCAGGCCAGGCCGACGTCAGGTCCCCGGTGCCCAGCAACTCGGCCGCCAGTCTGCCGGTCTCCAAGCCGTAGTCGATGCCCTCGCCGTTCAGCGGGTTGACGCAGGCCGCAGCATCGCCGATCAGCATCCAGTTCGGCCCGGCCACCCCGGATACGGCCCCGCCCATCGGCAACAACGCCGACAAACCGGCGCGCGGCTGGCCGTCGAACGCCCATTCCTCTCGGCGCAGGTCGGTGTAATACGACATCAGTGGCCGCAGCGCGGCGTCGGCCGGCCGCTTGGATGTCGCGAGTGCACCGACGCCGATGTTCACCTCGCCATTGCCCAGCGGGAAGATCCAGCCGTAGCCGGGCAGCACCGCACGCTCCGGTGAGCGCAACTCGAGATGCGACGTGATCCACGGCTCGTTCGCGCGCGGCGTCCCGATGTACCCGCGGATCGCCACGCCGTAGACCGTCTCCTTGTGCCATTCGCGACCCAGCACGCGCCCCAGAGTCGAGCGCGCGCCGTCGGCGACGATCAGCTCGCCACACCCGATCTCGGCACCGTCGTCCAGCATCAACGACGACACCCGGCCCGACGAATCATGCTGTACGTCAACGGCTTTAGCGCCCAGCATCATCTTGGCGCCCTCGTTGACCGCGACCATGCGGATGCGGTCGTCGAGTTCGGTGCGTGGCACCGCGCTCGACGTCGCCGGAAACGACGGCCCCGGCCATTCGATCTCGACGTCGGCGCCGAAACCGGACATCCGCAGTCCGTGGTGTCGAACGCGGCCGTCGAGCCACGAACCGAGCCCGAGCCGCTCCATCTCCTGGACCGCGCGGGGAGTCAGCCCGTCGCCGCACGCCTTGTCGCGGGGGAACTGCGCGGAATCGATCACCAGCACGTCGCGCCCTGCCCGACACGCCCACGCCGCCGCCGCGGAACCGGCGGGTCCGGCCCCGACGACCACCACGTCGGCTCGCGTGCGCATAGCTCCCAGTATGTTGGCAGGGTGAGGACACCGGCGAGTGTGGTGGCAGGCGTGGACTTCGGAGACCCCGCCTTTGCGCAGGACGTTCGCGAAGCGGTGGCCCGCATCGAAGACCTCATGGCCACTGAGCTGGGCAAAGCCGATGAACTGATGTCCGAGGCGGTTCAGCATCTGTTTCAGGCCGGTGGGAAACGGTTCCGTCCACTGTTCACGGTGTTGTCCGCGCGGCTCGGGCCGGAACCCGATGCGTGGCAGGTCGACGTCGCCGGCGCCGTCATCGAGCTCGTGCACCTGGCCACGCTGTACCACGACGATGTGATGGACGAGGCCCAGGTGCGCCGCGGCGCGCCAAGCGCGAATGCACGGTGGAGCAACAACATCGCGATCCTTGCCGGTGACTACCTGTTCGCGACGGCGTCGCGGCTGGTCTCCCGGCTGGGCCCGGACGCGGTGCGCGTCATCGCCGACACGTTTGCCCAGCTCGTCACGGGCCAGATGCGCGAAACCCGGGGTGCGGCCGAGCACGTCGACTCCGTCGAGCACTACCTCAAGGTGGTGTATGAGAAGACCGCCTGCCTGATCGCGGCATCCGGCCGGTTCGGGGCAACGTTCTCCGGCGCCGACGAGGAGCAGATCGAGCGACTCAGCCGCCTCGGCGGCATCGTCGGCACGGCGTTCCAGATCTCCGACGACATCATCGACATCGACAGCGATCCAGACGAATCCGGCAAGTTGCCCGGCACCGATCTGCGCGAGGGCGTGCACACGCTGCCGGTGCTGTACGCGCTGCGGGATTCGGGCCCCGACGCCGAGCGGCTGCGTCAGCTGCTGGCCGGTCCGGTGGAGAACGACGAGGACCTGGCGGAGGCTCTCCGCCTGCTGCGTGCCTCGCCGGGCATGGCGCGGGCCAAGGAGAAGGTCGCCGAGTACGCCGCGCAGGCGCGTGAGGAGTTGGCGAATCTACCCGAGGGCCCGGGTCGCCAGGCCTTGGCGACGCTGGCGGACTACACCGCCAATCGTCACGGCTGACGGGGCGGAACTTGCGCAGCCGGGCAAAGCGTTAGACCAGCATGACCTGGCATCCGCACGCCAACACGGCCAAGACGTTCGTGCTGCTCGCGGGCTTTTCTGCGCTGATCGTCTTCATCGGCGCGTTGTTCGGGCGGAACATCATGTTCCTGGCCGTCCTGTTCGCCGTCGGCATGAACGTGTACGTGTACTTCAACAGCGACAAGCTGGCGTTGAAGGCGATGCATGCACAGCCGGTAACGGAGATGCAGGCGCCGGTGATGTACAAGATCGTGCGCGAATTGGCGACCACGGCGCGTCAGCCGATGCCGCGGCTCTACATCAGCGACACCGCGGCCCCGAATGCGTTCGCGACGGGACGTAACCCGCGCAACGCGGCGGTGTGCTGCACGACCGGCATCCTGGGCATCCTCAACGAACGGGAACTGCGTGCGGTGCTCGGCCACGAGCTCAGCCACGTGTACAACCGCGACATTCTGATTTCGTGTGTGGCCGGCGCCATGGCGGCGGTAATCACCGCGCTGGCGAACCTGGCCTTCTTTGCGAGCATGTTCGGTGGGAACCGTGATGGTGGCACCAATCCCTTTGCGATTCTTCTGGTTTCGCTCCTCGGTCCGATCGCCGCGACGGTGATCCGGCTGGCGGTATCGCGGTCGCGCGAGTACCAGGCCGACCAGTCGGGCGCGGAGTTGACGGGCGATCCGCTGGCGTTGGCGAGCGCGCTGCGCAAGATCAGCTCGGGTGTGCAGCAGGCACCGCTGCCGCCGGAGCCGCAGTTGGCCGACCAGGCTCACCTGATGATCGCCAACCCGTTCCGGTCAGGCGAGAAGATCGGCAAGCTCTTCTCGACGCACCCGCCGATGGAAGACCGCATCGCGCGGCTGGAGGCGATGGCCGGGCGGGGGCCGGACCGCTACTACTGAGCGTCGACGGGTAGTAGTACGCGTTCCTATGCGCAAAATTGCGTACAGGGTTGCGGCCGAGGGGTTGGTCACAGCCCTGGATTCAATCTTCGTAACACCGGCGTGCCAGGGGCCGATGTCAACGGCGTGCTGCGAGTCACCACCGCACCATCTAGGGTGTGGACCGTGCTGAACAGAATGCTGATCGGCGTCGTTGGGTCTGCGGGGGCGGCTCTCATCGGTCTGCCGGGCATCGCCATGGCCCAACCGCCGGCACCGCCACCTCCGCCGCCACCGCCTAACGTGAATGCGTTCGCGCCGGTAAAGCTGTCGGAGTACCAGGTGATGGATAACCAGTGGTACGCCTTCACGACACCCGACGGGTTGACCTGCGTGCTGCAGCGCAACGGTGGCTATGGCTGCAGCGGCGCGATCCCCGCGGCGCCGGAGGGCGCGAACCTCGTCAGCGGCGGCCCCGGCGCCCCGTCGTTCGCCAATTCGGCAAGGGATGTGTTCGCGGGTGTCGAGGCCAAGCCGCTGCCCGCGGGTTCGAGGCTCAGCTATCAGACGGTCAGCTGCGGCAGCGACGGGTCGGTGACGACCTGTTCGGACAGCCGCAACCAGTCGGGGTTCGTTCTCAGCCCCGCGGGGAGCTTCATCATCAACGGGGGCCGCAACCCGCTGGTGGAACGACCCGAGGGAACCAACCCGTACATCAACTGAGCGTCCGAGGGCTCAGAACCCTGCGCCGTGCACCTCGTGGCCCGGCTTCTCAGCCGCAAGGCCGCGATAAGCCTGTTCGACGGTGGATCCGTGGTTGACCACGCCGTCGACTTCCCGCGCGATCGGCATTGAGATGCCGTACTTGTCGGCGAATTCCATGATCACGCTGGCGGCCTTCACGCCCTCGGCGACCTGATTCATCGAGGAGATGATCTCCTCGATCGTCTTACCGGAGCCGAGTTGTTCGCCGACGTGGCGGTTGCGGCTGCGCTGGCTCGTGCACGTGACGATGAGGTCGCCCATACCGGCCAGGCCTGCGAAGGTGTCGCGGTGGCCGCCCATCGCTTCGCCGAGCTTCGACATCTCGCGTAGCGCGCGGGCTATCACCATCGCTCGAGTGTTCTCGCCGATGCCAAGGGAATAGCCCATCCCTACCGCGATCGCGTACACGTTCTTGAGGGCGCCCGCCATCTCCACGCCGACCACGTCGTCGGTGGTGTAGGTCCGAAACCGTTTGGTGCGGAACAGGTCTCCGAGGTTCGCCGCGAGATGCTGGTCGGGCATCGCGAGTACCGCGGCAGCGGCATATCCCTCTGCCACCTCGCGCGCGATGTTCGGCCCGGCCAGGATGCCCGCGGGATGTCCGGGCAGTACCTCGTCGACGATCTGGCTCATCCGGTAGTTCGTGCCCTGCTCGAGGCCCTTCACCAGGGACACCACCGGCACCCACGGCCGTAGTTCCTTCGCCAGTTGCTCAAGCACGCCGCGGAACCCGTGCGACGGCACGCCCATCACGACGACGTCCGCGCTCTCGGCGGCCTCGGAGAAGTCGGTGGTGGCCTGCAGCGTCGGAGAAAGCTCGACGTCATTGCCGAGGTACTTGCTGTTGCGGTGCTTCTCGTTGATGTCGTTGGCGGTTTCCTCGGAGCGTACCCATTGCAGCGTCGGCCCCCGCCGGGCGCAGATGGACGCCACGGTGGTGCCCCATGAGCCTCCACCGAGGACGACGACTTTGGGTTCGCGTTGCGCAGCTGCCATGTCGATCAGGGTATGACTGTCGGTGGTGGTTGCACCGGCAGTTGGCGAACTGCGATCGTCGGCGAACTGGACGGCCGGCGCTCCTCCCATTACGGGGCCGGGCTCGCGGATCCCGACCGAGAGGCGCATCATCAGCACCATGAAGCGAGACGTGGGCGCGGAGCTCGAAGTCGAGATCACCGCGCCGACCGAACTGGAGTTCCAGATCGCCGTCGCGCCACACCCCAATGCCCAAGTGTCGGAGTCGTTGTCCTTCGTCTTGGATGGAAAACCAATGCAGCCCTTGGAGATAAGCGGCACGCACGGGAATCGCATCCACAAACTGGAAGTTCCGACCGGGGTGCTGAAGGTCGACTATGCGGCGACCATCACCGGACGTACCGATCCGGCGCCGGTGAGTGAATACGACCAGTCCATGTATCTGCGGCCGAGTCGGTACGCGGAGGCCGACAAGTTCTTCGGTTTCGCGGCAACGGAATTCGGCAAGTATGTCGATTCGGCGACGCTGCTGGAGCGGGTGTCCTCATGGGTGGGGACGCGACTGAACTATGTGCCGGGATCCAGCGACCCGATCGATGGAGCGGCGGACACGTTGCTCGCCGGCGCCGGAGTCTGCCGCGATTTCTCCCATTTGGTGGTGGCGCTGCTTCGGGCCGTCTTCGTACCGGCCCGCGTCGTCTCGGTGTATGCGCCGGGGTTGTACCCGATGGACTTTCACTCTGTCGCCGAGGCGTTCGTCGAGGGACAGTGGCGGGTCGTGGACGCCACCCTGCTGGCGCCGCGGCAGACGTTGGTCCGCATCGCCACCGGCCGCGATGCCGCCGACACCGCTTTCTTGGACAACCACAGAGGCGGGATCAACCTGAACTGGATGTCGGTGAGAGCCGTCGTGGACGGCGACCTGCCCTCGGATCAGATCGACGGGTTGGTGTCGATCGGTTAGATCGTCCGCGGTCGTCAGCGGTAGTTGACGAACTGCAGCGCGACGTCGAGGTCGGCGCTCCGCAGCAAGGCCTGCACTGCCTGCAGATCGTCGCGCTTCTTCGACGAGACCCGGATCTCCTCGCCCTGGATCTGGGCCTTGACGCCCTTGGGACCCTCGTCGCGGATGATCTTGGTGATCTTCTTGGCGTCCTCGCTGCTGATGCCCTGCTTGATCTGGCCGCTGACCTTGTAGGTCTTGCCCGAAGCCTGCGGATCGCCGACGTCGAAGGCCTTCATGGAGATGTCGCGGCGGATCAGCTTTTCCTTGAAGACGTCGATGGCCGCCTTGACCCGCTCCTCGGTCGAGGACGTGATGACCACGGTCTCCTCGCCCTGCCAGGCGATGGAAGTGTCCGTGCCGCGGAAGTCGTAGCGGGTGGACAGCTCCTTGGCCGCCTGGTTCAGTGCGTTGTCGGCCTCTTGGCGGTCGACCTTGCTGACGACGTCGAACGATGAATCCGCCATTGGACTCGGCCCTCCTCGATATGTCTGTGCGTTTTCGTCTTAGCACCATCCTCGTTGTACCCTGCTATTCGCACCAAACCGGTACCGGGGGGTGCAGCACCCAGGCAGGTTGCCCGAGCGGCCAATGGGAGCGGACTGTAAATCCGTCGGCTAACGCCTACGCAGGTTCGAATCCTGCACCTGCCACCGTGCGATGTGTCAAGACATCGGAATAGCTCTGAACCCGCGTTTAGGGTTCGGGCTTTTCTTTGGGCGACCGCAGGGTGATGGTGCCGCTGGTGTCGACGCGGTCGGTGTGCACCCTGTCGTGGGTGTCGACGCGTTCGCTAGGGGCAGGGCTTTGGGCCGGTCATTGAAGGCTTGCCGACGCCGAGTTGGCCCAGGGTGTTCTCCAGTGCGGTACGGCCTTGGCCGCGTTTTGGCGGTGAAGATGGCTCCGTTATCGGTCAACGCGGTGTTTCAAAGGCGCACTTGGTGATCCAGGCGGGCGGGCCGTACGCCTTGGCCTGAATCTCCCCTCAGGTGCCCTGGATGGTCCTCGGCGACGAGATCGAACGAACATCCGCGTCGCTCCCGACCGGCCAGGAAGCTGACAATGTCGATCGCCGCTCTTGAAGCAGCGAATCTCTGGAGCGCTCGCGCCGGCCATCGCCTGCACTTAGTCAGTGTTTAGACATCCGGGGTTTCCGCCGACGGGTTATGCCGCCGAAAAGGGAGCAGTACACCGCCAGCGTGTCACGGTCGTATCAAGCACACCCATAACGTGGATATCGGCTGCTGATGGTGATGGAATCGGTCGGGGATAAATGTAAAGAACGGTGGGATTCATTGATGACGCACGGCGGGGACGGGGGCGGCCGGCCCGACCCGTTCGGTCCGGACCCCTTCGGCGGTCCAGCGAGCACCCAGGGGTACTCGCCGCCGCCGGTCACGCAGGGCTTTCCCCCGGCGTCGGGTCAGGGATTCCTACCACCGTCGGGTACGCCCAGCGGCGAAGTCAACACGTTCGCGACCTTGTCCATCGTGTTCGCCTTCGTGTTCGCCCCGGCCGGTGCGGCCCTCGGCCATGTGGCGCTCCGCCAGATCAAACAGCGCGGGCAGCGCGGTCGGGAACGAGCGATAGTCGGGCTCACCCTGTCGTACGTGATCATCGTGCTGGCACTCATCGCGCTGCTGATCTGGCTGCTGATGTCCAACGGTGCCGAATCGCCGTCGGTGCCCACTTCAACCACCCCGACGCAGACCACGAGGGCCGTGCCGGTGCCGCCGCGGACCACGGTGTTCACGCCGCCCCCGGCGCAGCGGCCGACGGTCACGGTGGAGCAGCTGCGGGTAGGAGACTGTGTCGAGGTTCAGCAGACCCAGCCCGATCCCACACGGGGGCCCGCCACCAACCTCATCCTCATATTCCCGGTTCGGTGCGAGGTCCGCGACGGGGTATTCGGGGTAGACCAGATCTTGTCGACCGATTCCTGCCCGGCGCAGGCACTGTTCAACAGAGCAGAAACGATTTTTGCCTGCATCTCGACCTATCGAGGCTGATCATGAGGAGGTTGTGTCCACTGATTGACGATCGCCGCGTCGACACTTTATGGAGGCTCGCGGTTCGCTGGCCGAACACCCGCCGCCCGGATTGTCCCAGGCTGCTGACCGGGTGGCCTGATGCATCCCGGCGGTAACCCATTCGAGCCGCCGTCGGCGGATCCGTTCGGCCCAACCTCGGTGCCACCGAGCACGGGTCCGTTCGGGCAGGGCACTTCGATCGGCCCTCCCTACGGATCGCCACCGTCCCCCGACTACAACACCTTTGCGATGCTGTCGCCGATCTTCGCGGTCGTGGTGCCGCCAGCCGGGGTGGTGCTCGGGCATCTGGCTTTGTCCCAAATCCGGCGAACCGGCGAGCGGGGACGCCGGGCAGCCATCGCCGGACTGGTGATCGGCTATCTGATGTGCGTGGTGCTGATCGCCGCCCTCATCTGGTGGTTGACCAGCGACCCCGGCTCCGACACCACGACCGGGTCAGGCTCGCCGACCGTCGCCACCGATCGGATGCCGCCGACCACGCGCGCGTCTACTGTGACGTCGGTGGCCCCGCCGAGCAACATTCCGCGGATCAAGCTCGACCTCGCCACGGTGCCGATCGGCACGTGCGTGGAGATCCAGCTGCGCAGCGACGAAGGCAGCGATGCGCTGGATCTGTTCAAGGTCGACTGCGCGCATAAAGAAGGGGTGTACACCGTCACCGCGCGGGTCTCCGCCAACTACGAGTGCCGTTCTGTTTACGTCGCGGCGCCGCCGGACCATTCCTTCGCCCTGTGCCTGAACCCGTACTGATGCCGATGAAGACGTCCGAAGCGATCACCTACTACCTGCATCTCACGCGAATGCCGGGGTGGTGAACATGGGTCAACCGAATCCCTTTGACTTCAGCGACTTCGGGCCGCCGAAGCGCCCAGGCGCCCCGACCCCGCCGCCGGCCGGGCCGGGGGGTTCAGCGGCCGCGGCGTCGCAGGGCGGTGACGCCGTTTCCACCGGCTTTGATCCGTGGGCGAATCAGCCGAAGACACAGTCGCGCTCGCGACAGGAGGAGTTCGGTCAGTCGGGCGCCCAGGACGCCTTCGGCCAGGCGACCAGCGCCGAGATGTTGGCGACCGCTGGGCCGCCATTGAAGTGGTTCGCCATCACGTTGGTGCTGGCCGTGGCCGGAGGAGCGCTCGCCCTCATCAGCGCCGCATCGGGTGGAGGCGTACTGGTGACCGCGCTGGCGGGCTGGCTGCTAGCCGGACCGATCGCGATCGGCGCGCTGGCCGTGTACACCCGCGTCGACACCCGCCGGCGCAGCGAGTCGATCTATTCGGCGCCGCGCTGGACCGCCACGCTGTACTGGGCGGTGCTGGGCGTGTGCCTGGTGGGCATCGCGTTGGGCGCGTGGCAGATTGCGTTGTGGGCGGGCAGGCAGTAGATGGCCGTGACGCAGCGAATCCAACCGTCTGGCAGCCGTATTGGGGCGCTGCTTCGGTTTCTTGCCGTGGCCATGCTCATCGGTGCGATGGCGGGCTGGCTTGTCACGACCGCACACGCGGAGCCGACCGGCGGCGGCGCGAAGCGGTTCGGCGCCTGCCTGGCCTCCCAGAAGGCCGGGGATCTACTGCTGTTGTTCGACGAGTCCAGCAGCTTGCAGGAGACCGACCCGCAGGCGGCGCGGGTGCAGGCGGCCCGTTACCTGCTGCAGACGCTGGGCAAGTACGCCGACCGGGTCGGCGCGAATCTCGAGGTCGCCTCGGCCGGATTCTCCGATACCTTTGCACCCGAACACAATTGGACCAAGCTGACCGGGTCATCGGCCGATCGTTTGGGTTCCGAGCTGTCGAGCTTCGCCACCAAGAACACCGGTATCGACACCGACTACTGGCTGGCCCTCGATGGAGCCCGTCAGGAGTTGGCGTCGCGGGGGGCCGGGCCCAACGGCGGGCAACGCTGCCAGGCGATCGCGTGGTTCTCCGACGGCAAAATCGATTTCACCCCGCGGCCGATGTCCAAGCCGTATGCCAACGGGGTGAACCTCGACAGCCCGACCGGAATCGACGACACCACCAAACGGGCGGTGGACTCGATCTGCCGGCCGGGCGGCATGGCCGATCAGCTGCGTTCCAGTGGCATCATCATGCTGGGGATCGGCCTCGGCGCCAACAAGACACCCAACGACTTCGACGTGATGTCGGCCATCAGCACCGCTCACGGACTGAACGGATTGGCGTGCGGGAAGATCACGGATCCGGTCCCGGGTGACTTCTATCCGGTTTCCAACATCGACGACATGCTGTTCGCATTCGACGCGCTCAATCCCGATCCCGGCACGACCCAGCAAGGCCCGGTGTGCCAGCTGCAGGTGTGCCCCGAGGCGCGGCACAACTTCGTGCTGGACCGCTCGATCAAGTCAGTGAACATCCTCGGCTCCGGAGGCGTGGCAGGTGTCGTGCCCTACCTGATTTCACCGTCGGGCCAAACCCTGGAGCTGCCCAAGAAGGATGGCAGGAGCGCGGCCGACATCGACGGTGTGCCGGTGACCTACGAGTGGCAATCTGAGTCGGCGCAGACGATTTCGTTGCAGAACACTGGCGGCCCGCAGTGGGCAGGTCAGTGGGCCATCGTCTACGTCGACACCACCGGCCAACACCCCGACGCCGTGTCGAGGGTCAGCATTCACATCACCACCGATATCTTCCCGGCGCTCACCGGCGCGGAGAAAGTGTCGTGGCGCAGCGGTCAGGTGCTCAAGGGCCTGACGTTCGGGCTTGTCGACGGGCAGGGCAAGCTCATGCAGCCCACCGACCTGGCCGGCACCGCGACCATGTCGACGACGTTGGTGCCCGACGGGGCGGCGCCCATCCCGCTGCTGCAGTCGGTCGCCAAAGCCGACATCGCCAAACCTGTCGACGCCGACCTGACGAACGTGAACCCGGGCCATGCGATGCTGCGAATGTCGTTGGTGATCACCACCGCACCGGCCACCGACCCGTCCGGCGCCCAGATTGCACCCGGTACCCAGCTGTCACCGCAGGACGTCGAGGTGCCCGTGCAGATCCTGCCCAAGCTGGGCCTGCCTACGCCGGGAGAGCGGATCGACTTCGGCACCGTGCAGGCCACCAAAGGCGCAACCGCGCCACTGAACATCACCGGCCCGGGCTGCGCCTGGATCGCCGACACCGACGCCGTCAAAGTGGTAGCCGCGCCCGACGACGTCGGCACCCCGCGGGTCACTTCCACGGCCAACTCTGCACAGAACTGCATGAAGGTGCAGCCCGGGCAGACCGCACAGCTGCCCGTGACGCTGCGCACTGACAACGACGGGCACGGCGGGATGAACGGAACCGTGCCGGTACACGTTGCGGCGCTGAACAATCCAAGCGACGCGCAGGTCGTGGAGGTCCCGTTCGTCGCATCGCTGATCCGGCCGCTGAACACCATCAACTTCGTGCTGGTGCTCATTGCCGCGTTGGTGCTGGGTCCGGGTATCCCGCTGGCCCTGCTGTACGCGTCGAAGTGGTGGGCCAGCAAGATCCCCGACACCCCGATGTTGGCCGAGCGGATCCCGGTCGAGGTGAGCAATGACATGGTGCTGCGCGACGGCGAGCCGTTCGCGATGGCCGACACCGACCTCATCAAGCCTGTGCCCGGGCTGGCAGGGGGCGCGCGCAAGCTCACGGTGCAAAGTGTGGCGCTGACCGCGACGGTGGGCCGCAGCCCGTTCGGCGCAGGGTATGTGACCGTAGACGCCGACGGTCTGATCAGCGTGGGCTCGGAGCTGCCGGCAACCGACCGCAGCGGATTTCGCGCCGTGCTGCCGCTGGCCATACACAACAAGTGGGTGGTGCTGCACGATCCCCGCCAGCCCGCGAACCTCGCCGAGGTGCTGCTGCTGGTCGGCGGGCGAACCGACACGGCGACGCGCGAACGACTCTACGAAGACGTCGCGCGCCGACTGCCCGAGCTGCTGAACGGGTTGCGGTTGCGGGCGGTGCAGGCCGGGCTGGCTGCGGCACATGACGAACCCGGACAAGGGGTTTCGCCGTTCGACGACGGACGGCCACGTCTGCCGGTGGCGCATGATCCGTTTCAAAGCACCAGCGGCTCAGCGCCACCTCAGCGCCCCGTACGCGATGACCCAGATCCGTTCGACCCGTTCGTGGAAGGAAAGTGAATGCGACGATTCCTGGTAGTGGGGTGCGGCGGTTCCGGCGGTGCCACGTTGGCGTTCATCATGGACCAGCTGCGCTCCGAACTGCACAACGCAGGTATCGACAAGCTGTTGGCGGGTTGGCAATTCGTTCAGATCGACGTGCCCAGCGCACCCGAGACCGGCCCCGAGGGACTGGCCAACGTCCCAGCGCAAGGCGGCACCTACGTCGGGTGCGGACCGCAGGGCAGCAGCTACGCGATCCTCGACGGGGCGCTATCGCAGCGCCTGGGCGCCGAGTCGGCATTGGACGCGGTTGCCACCTGGGCGCCGCGCGACCCGCAGGAGGTGTCCATCCCGATCTCGGCCGGCGCGGGCCAGTACCGCGCCATCGGGCGAATGATCACCCTCAGCAAGGCCACCGAGATCCACAACCGCCTGCAAGCGGCGTGGGACAGGCTGTTTCGGGTCGAGACGATCTCGGAGATGTCCACTGCCGACGTGCCCGGCATGGGGAAATTCGACCCGAACGAGCCGCCCCTGGTTCTGGTGGTGTCGTCGATGGCCGGCGGCGCGGGAGCGTCCATGGCGCTGGACGTGTGCCGGCTGCTGACCCTGGTGTCGGGCCTGGACCCCAAACTAATGGGAGTCTTCATGGTCACCCCCGACATCTTCGACTCGCTGCCGCAGAGCTCCATCATCGGAGTGCGCGCCAATTCGCTGGCCATGTTGGGTGAGATCGTCGCCAGCCAGGCGGGCTCGGCGCGCGAACACGACGTGCGGATCATGCGGGCGCTGGGCCATCATCACGGCGAGGGGGAGCCGATCCCGTTCGCGCGGGTGTTCCCGGTGGGCCGCTTCATAGGCGCGGACCGCACGCTGTTCGGGGACGGTTCGCAGTGGGCTGTCTACCGCGGGCTGGCGCGGGGGCTGGCCGGGTTAATGATGAGTGGCGCGGCCAGTGACCAGTTCGTCTCCTACGACCTCGGCAACACCGCTTCCCCCGAGGGGGACCGGGACCTGCTGGGGTGGGGCATATCGGCGTGGGATGTGCTGCCCTGGGGCACTTACGGGTTCTCCAGCCTCAGTATGGGCCGCGACCGCTACGCCGAGTACGCCGCGCAGCGGCTGGCCCGCAGCTGCGTGGACAAGCTGCTGTTCGGGCATATGCAGACGGGCAACCCAGCGTCCAGCACTGAGCAGCTAGATTCACTCCTGGGTAGCCAATGGCAGGCGCACTGCGGCGAGCTGGGACTGCCGCCGAATCCCGGCGATGAGCAAACCCGGGTGGGCATCCTGGGCCGATGGATCGGCTCGGACGCCTTCGCCGCCGAGTCGGTGGCCGCCACCGTGAACGGCCTCATCGACCGCCAGCTGCGGGGGTACCTGCCCAACCCCGAGGGCATGACCGCCGAGCAGTGGGTGCCGATCTTCCGCCAGGCCGTTCTCAACCGGCGCAGCGAGCTACTGCGGGCGTGCGCCGACGCGGCGTACAACATGGCGTTCAGCTGGCACCGCGAGTTCGCCGACCAGTTCGAACAGATGGTGGGCGGGGCGATCGCAACGTTGGGCCTGCCCTACACGCGGGAGCTGGTGGATCAGCTGCGTCGCCACATCGACGACGTGCTGGCACCCGGGGTGGGACAGCTCGGGACGATGGGTCCCTCGGATATCGTGGCGGTTCCGCCGCAGGTGGATGCGGCGCTGCGGTCGCTGCGCGGCGTGATGTCCAACGCCGATCAGGTCCTGGCCACCGCCCTGGACGGGTTCCGCGTCAACGTGCGGCGCCAACTGTTCGCCGACGTGGCCGCGCGGATCGGCGATGTGATGCGGGTAATGGGCGCGGAGATGTTGGCGCCGCTGCGCGATGCGCTCGGCGAGGCCATGGTGCTGCTGGAGAACGCACGCGCAGAGCCACCCACGGATGTCGGCCTGGCCCGGCTGGCCACCGACCAGTACGCGGCGTGGCCCGCCGACGCCGACGAGCTGGTGCCGGCCCGCTTCGCCGAGGCCAACAACGAGGTGCTGCTGATCAGCTCCTCAGCGTTCAAGGGCCGCTACGAAATCGATCTGCCGAAGGCGGTCGCTGGCGCCGACACTATGGTGCCGCTGCGCACTGCGATCGACGACGCTACGACCCGGGTGATTCTGGCGCAATGGCGCACTACGGGTGGAGTGTCGGCACCGGGGGGTCTCATCGAACGCACAGCGACATGGGTGACGCGCGCGTTGGGCACGGACCCCGAGACGCGTCGGTCCCGAGTGCCGTCGATGGCGCAGTTCGACGTACACACCCGCCCAGCGGAGCTGTTAGCGCGGGCCCGACTGTACGTGGGCCGGCCGGGGGAGGCGTTCGAGGAGTTCTGCAAAGTGTCGCTGCGTGACTTCGTGCAGGGTGCGGGTGCCGCGGCGTCGGAGTTGGCCATACGCCGCCGCGATATCACCACGAAATTCGCCGAGGCGCTATCGCTGGCCCGCCCGTTGGCCAGCGTCAATGACGAAGCGTTGCAGCGGGTGCATCCGGGGCAGCAGACGGAATACCGCTACAAGTTCTCCGAGGTTCCCTTCGCGGGTCAGCCGGTTGCCGACGCGCTGTTCGAAGTGCTGCGCAACAACCCGCGTATCGACCAGGCCACGAAGGACAACTACCACCGATCGTTGTCGGATGAGGACAGCGTGACCCGGGTGGACATCTTCGGGTCCTACCCCAATTATTCGCCGCTCGCGTTCGACTCGGTGCTCAAGCCCGCTGCTCAGCAGTGGGCTCAGATCGCCGGGCCGGGCCGCGGGACGTACTGGCGCTACCGCCGCGCGCGCCCGTTGCCCGCCTCCCTGCCGATGACCGATGACGAGCGCCGGGCCATGACCGCGGGGTGGTTCCTGGGGCAGATCGTCGGCCGGATTCAGATTCCGCAGTCCCCCTACACCGAAGCAGTCCGGATTTATGACGCCGACACCGGGCAATGGTTGAATTTCCCCAACCCGCTGCTAACGCCGCCGTCGGCGTTCATCGCCACCTATGACTGGCTGCCGGCAGTGCTGGAGAGCATCCTGCTGGCGATCGCGCAAAGCCACGAGCCGCCGGTCATGCACACGCTGCGGCCCTACGGCGTGCTGCGCGAACTCTACGACGCGCATTCGCAGGACCCGGCCAGCGGCATTGTCGAGTTGTCGGCGAGCGATGTGCTGCGCGACTTTTTGTCCGCCGGTCCCGCCGCGCCGGGCGTGGTGCCACGGATCGAGACGATCGCCGCGGCCCACACGCCCGCGGAGCGCGCCCTCGCCGCCGAGGAGTGGCTGAGCAGCGTGCGCGACGTCGCCGCGCAGTACCTGCCCGCGGATATGCCCGGTGCGACACCCGGGGGAGTGTTCACGTCGATCCCGACACGGTCGACGGCGTCGAAGACGCCAGTCTTCCGTGACCTCGCCCCTGATGTGTTCTGGGCGACTGAAGCCCTGATCCGGTTGTTGCAGCGCGAGGCCGCGCCGCTGGCCCGGGGCGCGGCGACCGCAGAGGCAGGCGTTGTCGACGACGGTCGGCCGGTGGTGATCCCGGAGGGCGGAACGTTCTGACGATGTCGATGCCAACCACTTCGCACCGGGCGCTGACGGTGCTGGTCGCGCCGCGGGCGCAGACCGATGAGATCGTCGCCGTCTTGGCCGACTATTCCGCCGTCGGGCTGCTCGCCGCCTTCGCCTGGGTGGAGGCCGCCGACGTCGGTGGCGCGTCCACCCCGGCCACCGTGGTACGCGACGGACGCTCGGAGCCGGTGGTGTTGCAGCAGTTGCTCACGACCGAGCGTTACGACCGGATTCGGCTGGCGGTGTTGGTGCCCACCGAGGCGCCGCCGGCCGAGCGGGTGCCCTTGGTGTCCGAACAGACGGTCGAGCAGATTGTGCGTAGCAGCTCGATGGGTGCACGCATCAGCCTGCTGCGTGTGCTGCTGACGCGGCGGGACACCGCGGCGACGACACCGGATCCGACTCTGGTGCTGGAGGGCTGGCACAACCTGCTTGTCGCGCCGGAGGATTCGGCTGGACCGGGCCTTGGCGCAGTGCCGTGGGGCCCGATGACCGATCCGCTCGAATTCGCCCAGCGCGCCGCACCGGTGATCGCGGGAATTGCCGGGCTGTGGGCGGGGCTGGAGCAGACACCGTTCGACACTGTGGAGATCCTGCCCGGACAGACGGTCCGCGCGGTTCGGGCATTCTACCGCCAACTGGAAACCAGCGAAGTCGAAGACCGCCTGCGGTCCCAGCTGTTCGATCCGGCGGGACGCCTGCCGCTTCCCCGTGGCGGTCAAGTGCCAGTCGTCTATGTGGCAGACATTGCGGCGGCCACGCAGACCATGGCGCGGGCCCTGTGGACCAAGCATCGCGATGTGCTGCGCGGGCCGCGGCTCTCCCCGGGCGACGTTGGCGCCCATGTGATCTCGATCTGGGCAGCGTTGAAGATGTTCTTCAAGTTCATGGGCGCCGCGCTGCGCCAGGTGCCGGGAACCTGGTGGTCGGCCGTGACGGGTTCGGTGTCGTCGGTGCTTGCCAGCACGGTGCAGGGCACGGTGTTCGGCGGCAAGGATTCCGCATTCGCGGTGGTGACCAACACCGAAGTGGCCAACTGGCAGGACCTGGGCCGCAGCGCCGACACGCTGAATACCGCGATAGGCGGAGCGCCGCAACCGGAACATCTTGCGCAGCAGGACCTCAGCGCATTGTGGGTGGATTTCGTCAACGGGGCGCTTACCCTGGCCGACGGGGGCCGCCGCGCCGCGGGTTTGGAGCCGATCTCGGTGGGCTCCGGGGTCGGGGTGCTCGCCAACGCGGCCGACGTGGTTCCCAGTGCCGCTGAACAGTTTTCGGCAATTCCGACGTCGCTGTCCGCCGTAATCGGCGTCAGCGCAGTGGCACCGGCCGATGTACTGGGCGCGGCCAGTCTGCGGGAGCGTCTGCAACGGGCCTACTCAGATCCCGCGGCCGGGGTGGAGGCGCGCACCACGGGCACCGACTTCGAAGGCTGGCATGAGGGTGCGTCGAGAAGCTATGCCTGGCAGGTCAGTTCTATCCTGGCCGACTTTCTGCACCGTGTCCGCGGCGAAGTGGCGCAGCTGGTGGACCAGATTCAGCGGGCCGCCGACCGGGTATCGGCCGACGAGCGGTTGCGGGCGCGCCAGCAGGCAGTGAGCGTCATCCTCAAGACGTTCTTCTGGTCGCTGCTGCTGGTGCTCGTCGTTCTAGCCGGCATCGCCGCTATGGGCTGGCTCCGCTGGCCGTTTGCGCTCTGGACGGGTGGGGTGATGCTCGGCTTGTACATCGTGGTGTCGCTCGCGTTGTTCCTGCTCGCACAGCGAGACCTGTTCGCGGAGATGAACTTACGCAAGTCTCAGATGGGTGAGCTGGAGGCGATGCAAGCCAATCTGCGCGCGGCCCTACAGGATGTCAGCCGGCTCTCCACTGCCTACGGGCAGCTGCTGTCGTGGTGCCGCGTGCTGGGAGTGCTATTGCGGGCACCGTTCGGGCCTGCGCCTGCGGCGCGACCCTCACCTACTCAGCTCATCGATGGCCTGCCCCGCTCGACCCAACTCGGCGTCGCCGACCCGGGTGAGGAGCAGGCGGCTGATGCGGCGCATGCGATTCAGCGGCGTCTGTACCCGTTGGGCTGGTTGACCCAGCCGTGGCAGGACATGATCAACGAGGCTGCCGCCCGACTGCGTGAGGAACCCGACATGTTGTTCCGGATGCCTGGCGTCGGCACGCAGTCCGGGCTGGATCAGTGGTCCTATGCCGTGGCGTCGGGCCGCGTGCAGCCCACCGGTGCCGACGCGCTGTGGGGCAGGGTCGAGCAGATGTTCGCCGAAGAGCACAGTCGGGTCGCCGACGCACTCACGGGCACGGTACTGGTACCCGGCCTGGACCAACATATTTCAGTTCAGCAGTTCGGTGCGGGCATCACCGAGAACCGACAGGGGCGGGGCGCCCCGTTCGACGCGTCGCTGTTCAGCCATGCCGCGACGACGGCGGGCCGCTCGGCGGTGGCGATCGACGAGACCGCCGTCGCGCGCGGCGGACTGGGTTACCGCGCGGTGGTGGTGCAGGCCAGTGACGGGTTGCCGCCGTACGACTTTGCGATCTTCGAGCCCCGGGTCAGCGTCGCGCCGCGCAGCGAGGACGACGCGACGTTGTTCACCGGAAACGACCGCCCCGTCGTCCCGCCCCGTCAGGACATGGTGTTCTAGCGATGCCCGATCCCCAGCACATCGAGGCGGGCGATGATCCGCGGCTGGCGGCCCTGATGGCGTGGCGCCAGCAGCTCATCGACTCCGGTGCGGTGTCACGCAATGCCTTCAAGGAAGCCCACCTGCGGCTGGTGTTGCGCTCGGGCCGCACCGACGTCGCGCAGATCCGCGCCATGCTGCCAGGCTCGGTGGCCGAACACGCCGAGGACATGGCCCGGCTGCTGGCCGAGCTGGAAACCCGAAGCGGCCGCGCCGGGGAATCGGGCAGCGCGGCAAGCCGGCACCCGGCGGGGATCGAGGGAGCGCGTGTCGACGCTGGCGCCGACTCGGAGGGGCTGGTTCGGCCAACGCTCCCGGCTAAACCCGCGCCGCGGGACATCGACGAAATCCAGTACCGGGCCGGTGATTTCGCTGCGTTCGCCTTCGGTGAGCAGCGCGGCGAGGTACACACGGTTGGACTGCGGCGGTGCCAGCCCGGCGAAGACACGCCCGGTTCGGTCGAGTTGACGTGGCCGCCCTATCCACCGCCCGACGGCGAGCCTGAAACCGCGGTCATCTATCGCGTGATCAGCGAGGAGGACAAACCGCCGTATTCCCCGGACCGGGCTTACCTGGTAGCCGCCACCACCGGCACCTCCGCCACCGACGATCGGCCACCCGATGCCGCGCTGCGCCACTACCAGGTGTGGGTCAACGCCGGGCGAACCCCCGGCCAGTCGCTGGCCACTCAACCCGTCAAACATGCCGACGCTGTGCTGGTAAACCCGGTGCGCGACTTTTCGATTCGTGAGGACAACGGGCAGGTCATCGGCCGGTGGAACGTCCCGACAGCGGTGAGCGAGGTCTTCGTCTACCGCATGCCCGCCGAAGAGGCCGGCCGCGAAGGATTGCAGCATCGCATTCTTACGGGCAGCGACAATCGCGGAGGGTTTGTTGACACGGAGGCGCTGCGCGGGCAGCGATACATCTACCGGGTGCGCTGCGCGGTCACGATCGACGGCGTCATGCGGTTGTCGGAAGCCACCGAAGCCACCGTCGAGGTATCCGCGGTGCTGGCGCCGGTGCCCGATCTGTCGATGGGTGCGTACAGCCCCGATGGATCGGTGTTCGAGCTGACCTGGACGCCGCCGCCGGCAGGGCTTGTGGTGATCTACCGCGGCCAGATCGCACCCAGCGCCGGCGGGGACATCGCCGAGTTGCCAGAAGCCGCGCTTGACCAAATCGGCCTCGGCCCGGATCTGCTGTTGCCCCAGCCGGTTTCGCAGCGTCAGGACGAGCAGGGCAGGCCGCGGGCGGTGATGTCAGGGGTGTCGTGGCCGGGCAGCTGGAGCCGGGCCTACTTCACCCCGGTGACCCTGTTGGCCGGGCGCGCGCTTTTGGGCAGGACTCTGTCGTCGGTGCGCACCGGCGTCATCGTCGACGTCCATCTGGCCGAATACTGCAACAAGCAGGCGCTGACCTTCGATTGGCCCGCTGGCGCGGCAGCGGTGGTCGTGCATCTGGCCCCCAAAGGCCACGACCCGCGAAACGGGCTGACCGGCAAGTCATTTGAGATCTCACTCGAAGAATACGAGAAGTATGGCGGAATGCAGTTCTCCAAGCAGGAGCTGCCCGCCACTGGGTGCTCGCTGCACCTCGCGCCGGCGGCGTTCTCGGCCGGACGCCGCATCGTCGGTGCGATTCGCAGCATCGAGTATGCGGGGCTTCTGCGCCTGCAGTACGCGGTGCGGATCGGTCGGGACCCCGACGGCCGGCCCACCTACGCCACGATCGCCTTGCGCTCGCAGTATGACCTTCCCGGCTCTCCCGCGTTTGTGTTGATCAACAACCCTCAGCGCGTCCCGCTGTCGATCCACGACGGACAAGCTGTCGACGCCGCACCGGTCAACGAACACGGCGAAACTAGCGGGGAGATGTCGAAAGAACTGCGGTGGTCGGCGCTGACCACGCACGGCGCCGGCGAGATGTGGGCGGCGAATCTGCGTGGTCTGCAGGGCTGGGTCCGGCTATTCGTGAATACCCCATCGCCCGCGCGGCTGCGCACCATCGCACTACTGGACCCGCCCGTGGAGAACCTGCGGCTCACTCCGGCGGCGCCGTGATAATCCGCCACGGCCAGCTCGCCTACACATCGTTCGACAACCCCGGCTCCGTCGGGGGCTGGCAGATCAAGCAGATCAGCGGTGCATTGAGCGCGGCAGAAGCGCAAACACTGGTGGCGGGGGTACGCACCGCGTTTGATGCCGTCGACCCGCTGCCCGCCTACCCGATACCCGAACAGCTCGAGCGGGGCCCGCGGCGGTTGGCCTATCGGCGAATCGATGCCCGCAGCGCCGGTTACTGGCACACCGTCCCCGCAGGATCTGACAACACCGGCCGGCCCGGCAACGTGTTCGCGCACGCGGTGCTGGACCGAGACCCCGACGCGGCGCCGCGGCACCGGCCGATCCAGCGGTGGCGATCGCCGCAGTGGCTGTGCCCGTACGGCGCGGCCGAGGTCGCCCGCGCCGTCCTGCCCGACGAGGCCCCCGGCCCGGCGGCGGAGGTGACCAAGGACAGTGTGGTGGCGTTCGTGCTGGACACCAGCACCTGGCGGCTGGCCACCCTTTTCGGGCTCCTCGATGCGGTCTGGGCCGCGCTCGACGGCGGCGCGCCGGTGGTGCTCGGCGCCGAATCCGTTGACGCGGCAGCACAGTGGATCGGCCTGGTGAGTTTTCTGATGTCACCCGGCACCGCCGCCCGCTTGAACTTCTCCACCTTCGATCGTGCCGATCAGCTGGGGCTGGCGCTACAGGGCACGCAGCACTTGACTGCAGTACCGGTCGTCGACCTGCCGCGGGTTCCGGCCGGGGTGGTCGTGATCGACGAGACCGCGACGCTGTCGTTGGGGGAGCTAGAGGGAGAACCACACCGCACCGCGACCGGGCAGCCTATCGCGGTGACCCCATGGTCGGCGATGGCGCAGGTGGTGATGCTCGAGTCGAGGTCGGCGCGCGCCGTGCTCGATGACATCGACCGCTACGCGGCACAAGTCGAGGACACCGCCCTTCCCCCGGCCTGGCCGATCGCGATGGCGGTGGCGGCCGACGACGAAGACGAATACGCCGACGCCCACGCCGAAGCGCACAGCGTCATCGCGGCGCACACGCCCCGCGGCGTGGCTCCGGGCTCGGCGGTCGGCGCCACCATTTCGGCAGTCCTGTGCGCCTTGGTCGGCAGCAGCACCGCCGATGCCTGGCATGCGGTGCAGCACGCACCTGCGGGGTCGGCGTCCGAACTCGCGGACGTGACCTATCTGCGCCGCGCCATCACCGATGAAACCTGGCTAAATCAGCTGGGCCCAATTCCCGTCGGCCCGCGACAGTTACAACGGACGTCAGTGCTGGCGGAGCTGTCAGCGGCAGTGGGCCCGGCTTTGGAGCAGGCGCGCGGTACTGGTCCCGACCAGGTGGTGCGACTGGTCGATTTCTTGCTGCGCGCCGGCTTGGACGACGACCAGCTGTCGGCGGCGCTCAGCCGGGATGTGGTGGCGGCCCTGTGCGATCCGCAGTCCGGTCCGCGGCTGATCCGCCGGCTCGGGCAGCGCATCGGCGCCGAGGCTCGGCTGGCGCTGGCCACCGAATCGCTGAAGGTCACCGGCCACCGCGACGGCTTGACGGAGCTGAGCGACGAGGTGCTCGACTGGCTCGCCGAGGGCATCACCGCGCCCGCACCGTCCGAGCTGACGCACGCGAACCCCTGGAACGCCACCTGGAACCGTGCCGCGCTGCGCGGGGCGCGCGCCCAACACTTGGGGCCCGCCGATGCTGCGGACCGTTGTGCGTGGCTGTGGTGGCTGCGGATTTGCGGCTCGGAGCGCTTTGAGCAGGCGGTCGCAGCAGGGGTGTGGGATCCGGCCGAGCTGCTGGCGGCTGCCGGCGGCGCCCCACCGGGCCTGTCCGTGCTGCCCACCCTCCTGGGCTCACCGGACTCGGCGGCGCTGGCCGCGTTGGCCTCGGCGGTGCTGGAAGCCAACGCCGAGGACACCGCCGTGGCGTGTGCGGCGGTGCGGCTGCTCGAACCGCGAATCTGGGTGCAGGAAGGGCACATTCAGACTTACTTGGCCACCTACAGCCCGCACGTAGACGCCGCGCTTCAGGTGCTGGGACCGGACCGGTTGCATCCGGACTTCATGGTGCGCCTGCTGATCTTGGCAGTGGTCGCGACCATCGCGGGTCAGCCTTATCCGGATGGTTGCGCGGCGCTGGCCGCGGACCCGGCGCTGAGGGCCCCTGCGGTAGCGCAGGTGGCGGCGTTGACCGACGACCACATCATCACGCCGGCTGCGGTGCTGGCAGCCAGTCTTGTGCGGGCCGCTACGGAATCGGGAGGGTCCGCCCTCGGTGTTGACGACCTGTTGGCGCAAGCCGCCCAGCAAATCGTCGCCACCCGGGACTTCACCGACCAGGAGATCGATGACGCGGCGGAATTGATGGCGCAGATGTCGGGCATCGAACCAGAGGGCGCGTCGCTGCGACGCAACCGAAAACTGGTCACCAAGCTGCTGGCGCGCCGCGCGGACGCGCCGTCGTCACTGACGGCCCGCATTCGGGGGAATCGCTGATGCCGATTTACGTTGTGGGTGCGCACAATCAGCGCGTGCGTATTCCTAATCAGGCGCTGGCGGTGTCGATCACCGGTTCGGTTCGGGGCGCCGAACTGGACCTGCGTACAGGTGCGGAGCAGCCGGTCGTCCGTCCAACCGCGCATCATGCGGTGTTGCCCCGGATCACCGGCGATGTGACGGTCGGAGTGCGACCCGTTGGGGCACCGAGATTCGGGCCAGGCACCGTCATTCATCTCGCGATCGCGCACGACAACCCCGCAGAAGTGGATCCCGCGCAGGTGTTGTTCGACCCGGTCGACGTCAGCGGCGACTCGGGGGTGATGTTTGCTGTGTTGTGGCCGAAGGGATCCCACATCGAGGTGGGCGTCAGCGCGGTGGCCGATGTGCCGCTGAGCCCGTTGGGGTCGGCGGCGCGCAGTTCGGCGCGCCAGGTGATCGGTCGTGGACCGGCGCAATCCGTCGGGTCGGTTGTGGTGGCATTGGATATCTCGGCGTCGATGCAACCGTGGTTCGCTGACGGCAGCGCGGCCGCGGCCACCGACATCGTGGTAGGGGTTGTCGCCGCGGCCGGCATTCGTGAGGTTGCGGCGGTGCTCGTCGGGGCGGAGGTAACGCCGGTGGTGGTCGGTGGGCCAGGTGCTGCCGACTCTGATGTCGCGGAGCTGGCCGACGCAGTGCGCCGGGCGCTGCCGCGGTGGTCGGCCGGGGCGCGCTGGTCGGGGCTGGCGACGGGACCTCGCATCATCACATGCACCGATGCCCCGTGGTCCGCTGTGCGACAGGGGTTTTCGGTGATCTGCTTGTCCAACGACCGTCGGTTCGACACGGTGGGGGCGCGGCTGCCGTCGCCACCGCAGGGTCATGACGCGTCGGACGAGTTGCTGGCGCACCCGCACGTGTTGGACCGCATCACCGCCTTCCTGATCAGGGCGTTGACGTGACAAAGTGCCCGCGGTGCTTTTCGGTGCTGACCCCCAATCAGTTCCTGTGGATGATGCCGCCACAGGCCGGCGGCGCCCGCTACCTGGACGAGGTCGGATCGGCATTTCTGGGTGCGCCCGCGGAGTGCGGTGCTTTCTACAAGTGGGACCGCCCGCGGGGCTACCACGGAGCGCCACCGCCGCCGGCAGAGGCCAGCCAGGCGCTGAAAGGCCCGGTGGTCGAGGTGTGCCCGGTGTGTCACTACCAGCTGCCGGACGGGTGGCGTCACGGGCACGCCACCTGCATCGCCATGGCCGGCGCCCGCGCCACCGGCAAGAGTCTCTACATTGCAGTGCTGGTGAAACAACTCGAACTATTGTGTGAAAACCTTGGTGTCTCAATGGAACCCGCCACCCGCGCTACGGCGACGGCATATGCCACCCATTATGAGACACCGCTTTTCGTGCATCGGGGGCTGATTCCGCCCACGCCGACAGTCCACACTCAGGCGTCGCTGCAGCGGGAACCGCTGATTTTCAGCATCGGCATCTGGCAGGGCGTGCGGCACCACCTGGTGCTGCGAGATGTGGCCGGTGAGGACATGGAGACCGGCGACCTGAACGCGCCGCCGTTTCAGTTTTTCGGTAACGCCGATGGCGTGTTTTTCATGTTCGATCCCTTGAGGATCAAGTCAATCCGAGACCAGTTGCAGGATCTGCTGCCCGCCCCGATGTTCAGCGGAGGCGACCCGCGCAGTGTGTTGAACAACGTGATGCTGGCGATCGGCCGCGGACAGCCCCGGCTTGCAGTGATCCTGTCGAAGTTCGACGCGCTGCGTGTGCTGCGGGACGTGGAGGGCTCCGAGTGGAGCTTGATCATGTCCAACGCGGGCGCCGCGTATCTGCGTGACACTTCGGATGCGCAGCACTACGACGAGGCCGGCGGCCAGCTGCTGCACGAAGAAGTCCGCAGCCTGCTTACGCGACTCAATGCCGGACCGATGGTTGCGGCGGTCGAAAACCCTTCTACCGGAATGCGATTGGCGCACAGGTATTTCGTGGTTTCGTCGCTCGGCCAGCCGCCCAGTGGTAACCGGCTGCACGCGCGGGGTATCGCCCCGTTCCGTTGCGCGGACCCGGTGCGTTGGATCACATCGACTTTGGGGCTGCTCTGAATCTTGTCGAGCGTGGGGGTCGTGAGATCGGGGCGATCACATGCATGGCGGGCTTGGTGAAATCGCTGTGCGCTTGGTGAAATTGGTGTGTGCTTGGTCGAAGAGGACGGACACGAATGGTGAATGGCGGCTATGGCGGGGAACCGGCCGCCCCATCCGGGGGTGATTCGTTCGGTGGGGATCCGTTTGCGGGTGACCCGTTCGCCGTCGGTGGGCCTGGTCCCAGCGCATCGCAGGACCCCGCACGGACTTCCCACCAGCAGGAAACCAATACGTTGGCCACATTGTCGGTGGTGTTTGCGTTCGTGTTCGCCCCAGCCGGGGTAGTTCTCGGCCACCTGGCGTTGTCGCAGATTCACAAAACCGGAGACCGTGGCCGAGACCGGGCGTTGGTCGGTGTCACGTTGTCGTATGTGTTCATTACCGTGGCCGTGGTGGCACTGGTGGTCTCGGCCGCTGGCGTCCACGCCCGATGAGCTGCCTTTGCCTGGCCCAGTCGCTAGTCTCGATGCAATCGGGTGAGGTGCGCAGATGAGCGACGGTGGGTACGGCGGCCCGACGGGCCAGTCCGACGGTGACTGGTTCGCCGCCGATCCGTATCCGCAGCCTCCGGTTATATTGGCCCCGCCGCCTCCTCTTCCTCAGAAAACGAATACGTTTGCCATCCTGTCGGTGGTATTCGCGTTCCTCTGCGCCCCCGCGGGCGCGGTGCTCGGCCATCTCGGGCTGGACCAGATACGGCGCACCGGCCAACGGGGCCGCGACTGGGCCGTGATCGGGCTGACGTTGTCATACACATTCATTGTCATTGCCGTCGCCTCCCTGGTGATCTGGACGGTCGCGGGCAGGGAAGCCGAGCGGCCTTCGACGGTCGCGGCGTCGCCTCCTCCTGCGACGAGTTCAGCCGCACCGGATGAGCGGTTCGTCACTGCCGCCCAACTGCCGAAGCTGTTGCTGAGCATCGACGAGGTCAAGCAGGCGGTCAATGCGCCCAACCTGACCGAGGTCGAGGAGGCGGCGGGCCTGAACGGTGACCAGAACCTCAACATCACCCCCCGCGAATGCATCAGCTCGTTATTCGCTGGAGCTGAGTCAGCCTATAAGCGCACCGCCGATCGCGGGGCTTTCACACGTGCCATTACCGGCGACGGACAGGATGGGATCATCTTGCTGAACGAGACCATGGCGACGTTCGAAAATACCGCCGCCGCATCTCATCTGGTGTCACAAGTGGTCGGCCAGTGGCGCGGTTGCGCGGGCAAGTCAGTGGCGTTCATTACCGATCGCAACGCCCTCACCCTTGATGTGGGGCAGCCGATTCAGCAGGGCACGGTCATGGTGCTGCGAAATACGTTGCGCGGCAGTGAGACCGGTGTCAGCAGCGACCGGGTCATCGCGGCCAAAGCCAATGTGGTCATCGACCTGGACGCGCAGGGGTACTACCTCGGCGACAGCCTCGAGACGATTGCCCGCCGGATCCTGGACCGGGTGCCGAGCTAAGCCATGCATGTTCGGGTGCCGCTCATCGAGGTGGCGGGATCGCTCCGGTGATCACGTGGAGGCGACGACGGTTGCTCAAGGCAATGATTAGCCAGATCCATGCCCAGCCGCCGCACGCCCAGAAGGTCAGCAGCGTAAGCACGGCGTGCAGTGCGTGGTTCGGGCCGGTCACTACGACGCTTGTCGTCACGGGCACAGGGTGCGTTGGGACAGGCGGGTACATCTGCCGGGGTGGCACGGGCACCGAAGCGAGCGGCGCGGATCGGTGGTGTGCCGTCCAGTCGCGGCCATCGAAATAGCGCTGCCCAGGAGCCCCGCTCGGGTTGGGGTACCAGCCGGCAGGTGGTAGCGAAGTCATGACCGCCTCCTCCATACCATCCCTCGTTGGGCACCGTCGCCGAGGACATCACCATAGACGTCCTTCTGACTAGCTGTGACTCGAGATCGCGCTCGTAGCGCGTTGACCTTATCCGTACAGCAATTTCACCTCAGTGGCAAACACCATCCGGATGAAGCGGGCCTGACGACCGTCCGAGTCGGTAAAGGGGGCTGGACCTCCCCGGTTACCTGGCGATGGGCAACGCCGTCCCACTCGAGCTGCTCCTCGATCCCGTGTGCCCGTGAGCCACCCCGCGCACGTCCGCCGCAGCGTGCACCCGGGACCGGCGCCGTCGGCCGCTCCCGCACTTTGTGGATAGTTGTCCAGGTAGCTGCACCTGCCACTGCCGGGGGCACCGTGTGATGTCTCAAGACATCGGAATAGTCCGAACCCACGTTTAGGGTTCGGGCTTTTTCTTTGGGCGGTCGCAGGACGCGTTGCGGGGTTGATAGTCCCTGGTCGGGTTGGTGGTTAGCTCGCGATCAGTTCGTCTAGGGTGCCTAGTTGCACCCGGCAGCGTTGACCCACCGACCGTTGTAGGCGACACATCCGGTCACATTCGGGGGCGGCGGCGGGTCGTACGGCATGGGCGCGTAGTAGGCAGGCGGCGGAACGTAGGGCGCAACCGCATCGGCGACGTTCGCGCAGCCACTTACCGATACCCGTCGGCCGCCGCTCACGCACACATCGGCGTTAGCAATCCCGGGACCCGTGATAGTGACGAGAGCCCCGGGGACGGCCGCCAGGGCAAACACGCTCACCGCCGCGACGGCCAAAGACCGCATATAACGAATCATCTAATTTGTCTCCTTAACGGTGTATCCAGCGAACACGCTTGTGGGAGGCCGATCAGGCGTCACCCACCCACAGGGGCTGGGGCATCGCAACGATTCCTCAGATCCGTAACAGGCTGACGGATCCCATTGACCTCGGCTTCAACCTGAGGGTTGGCGGCCATATAGGTTTGGGTGCGGCTGCGAAGCTCTTCGTGCGGCAGCCCACGCAGGCTGGTGAAGAAATTGTTGACGTCCGGATGGCTGAACAAATACGCCGACATCGCCGTTCCTACAGTGCCCGACGCTTGAGCCAGGTCAGCGGCGGTGCAGCCAGGAGCGGGAGGCGGAGGGGCCGGTGACGGTTGAGCAACGGCCAGCGCGGCGCCACCGAACAGCAGTGCACCGGCCACCGCGCCACTACTGATCAATCCGGCCACAACACGGTGCGTGGATAGCAACATGCGCAAGCTCCTTTTTCGTCGTGATCGCGGGCGGTAACCGGAACGGCTATCGACACCAAAAGCTAAGCACCCCCGGCAAAGATCCGGTCGGGAATGCCACAACTGGCGGTCTGGCAGCCACGCCAACTCGAATAAAACCGTTAGTCGAGCGATCGCACCGAAGGTGACGGCCGACAACTCTGGGTCCGTCCACATTCCGGTCGCCTGATCACCGCGACACTCGGCCCGGCGATCACTGTCCGCCGAGAACAGGGCGGCTTTTGGATGGAACGGCGAGTGCAGGGACGCGGTGGACCCGGACACGGACCCGAATTCCAGCTAACGCTTCGGCGGCAGTGCTGACCCCTTCGGAGCGAATACTGCGTGTACGGCAGAAGACACAAGCAATATCGCTGTTTCAGCAAAACAAAAGCCCTGCGTCCACCTCGTTATTTGTCGCCTGCGGCAATTACCGAAAGCGCTTCTGGAACGGCTTGACCAGCGGATGTGCTCGATATGCGTCACGTTAGCTGTACGCATTGTTTGCGTCGGCAAAGGCTAGCGGCACTAGCAAAGTGCAACTCATAGGGAAACACCTGATTGCTATGGGTATTTTGTGCGCGCACACTAGCCATGGCTAATAGGGGCGGGGACCAACGAAGGGCTAGGCCATGGGGTATGCGCGATATGTCGGTCGGGTCGGAGCATTGGCCGTGGCGTTGGGTGTGGGGGCCGCCGTAGCAACCATGCCGGGCGTCGCCTGGGCTGAGGACACCGGTGAGGACACCGCCTCAGTCGATAGCGCGCCGACCAATCCGGAACCGGGCCCCGAACCCGAAAACGAGGGCAACGACGAGGGTGGCGATCCGGGTGACCCGGGCGCGGGAACCGGTACGACCACCACGACGACGACGGGCACTCAAACCACGGCCGTGATCGGTGGCGGTGGGAGCCCGCAAGTGACGATCAGCGGGTCGACGGTCACCTCCTCGGGCACCACGAGCGAGCAGACCCCTGAGTCCAGTGCTCCGACCACAGCGGCAGCAGCCACACCTACTGCGACGGTAGAGACGACGAGCGTGCCGGAACCGCCGATTTACACACCGCCCGAGCTGCCGGCGAGCACCGTTCCCGAACCGCTGCCGTCGAGCGTTCCCCAACCGGACCCGCCGCCGTCGACGGCGCCTGAAGGGGATCCGCAAGAGTTGAACGCTGGCGAAGGGGATCCGCAGGAGTTGATGGCCGGCGAGGGCGATCCGTCGGGGACCACGCTGATGACCACGCTGGACGGCGCTGATCCTGGTACCGAGCAGTTCGGGTTGCGGATGGCGGGCCCGACCGGGATCGATGAACCCCAGAACGTGATGGCCGCTGACTTCTCAGCTGCGTTCACCACGTTGGATGCCCCGCCACCACCACCGCCGGCCCCGGATCCGGTTGAAGCGATATTGGTGTTCGTCGGCTCGATCATCACCCAGGTAATGGATGCGGTGAGCGCGGCGCTGGCCCCGATCTTCGGTCCCGGTGCGCCATTTTATAACTCGGTGATCTGGGGGGCGATCGAGGCGGTGCGCCGCCAAACCTACCAATCCTGGGCCAATACCACCCCGGTAGTGGACCTGCAGACCACCGGCCAGCAAGACCCCGATGACCGCGAAATCCACGGCACCCTAGGCGGTTCGGATCCCGACGGCGATCCGCTGACCTACAGCGTGCCCACCAGCGGTGCGGGCGCACCCACCAACGGCACCGTGTCCATCGACGCCGCTGCGGGCACCTGGACCTACAAACCCAACACCGGCTACAGCGGCACCGACACCTTCACCATCACCGCCTCCGACGCAGCAGCCGGCTTCCACGTCCACGGCGCCGGACAAACCCACACCGCAAGCGATTCCATCACCGTCACCGTGACCCCGGTAACCCCGACCAACAACCCACCGGTGGCGGGCGATCCGGCCTTCGTGGTCGACAGCGTCGATCAGCTCACCGGTGTGGTCACCGGGCATGTGGTGCGTCACCGATCCTGACGCCGGGGACACCGTCGCGTATTCGCTTGCGGCACCGATCAATCCAGAGATCGGCGTAGTCGACGTGAATGCGACCACCGGCGCGTGGACGTTCACTCCCGAGCCCGAAGCTCGGCTGGACGCCTACCTCACCGACATCGACGACGACATCGACTTCGTCGTCAACGCCACCGACGGCGAGGCCACCACGCCGATCTCCGTGTCAGCGCCCATCGACCCCGCCGAAGCGGTCCAAACCGACACGATAGACGTCGCCAGCCCTCATGACGTCGTGGTCATCGGCGACCGCCTCTACGTCAGCACTGAGACCGGCACAATTGCCGTGATTGACACCACCACCAACACCGTCATCGACACTGTTGACGACGTCCCAGGCCTGTTGGCGGTCAGCGGCGACCGCCTTTATGTCACCTTCCCTGGCACAGTGACCGTCATTGACACCACCACCAACTCCGTCATCGACACCATCACCATCGGCAACAACCCGACCACTACAACGGTCAGCGGCGACCGCCTCTACATCGTCGACTCGGACGGCATCAACGCCACCTCAGACGGCACGGTCACCGTCATCGACGCCACCACCAACACGGTCATCGACACCATCACCATCGGCAACCACCCGAACGCGGCGACGGTCAGCGGCGACCGCCTCTACGTCACCAGCACCGAGACCGGCACAGTCACCGTCATTGACACCACCACCAACACCGTCGTCGACACCACCCCCGACTACCCCCGAGGTCGACCCCATCACCGTCGGCAACGGCGCGGTCGACCTGGTCGCGGTAGCGGCGAACCGCCTGTACGTCGCGCAGTACGAGACGACGGCAGCGTAACGGTGATCGACACCTCCACCAACGCAACCATCGACACCAACCCCGCCACGCCTGCGGCATCGACCCGATCCACCGTCGGCAGCTTCCCGCTCGAGTCTGGCGGTCAGTGGCGACCGCCTCTACGTCGTTCAACCTACTACGACGACACCGTGAGCGTCGTCGACACCACCACCAACACCGTGGTTGAAACTGTTGCAGTCGGTGACGATCCGCCGGGCGGTTGGCGGTCAGTGCCAATCATGTCTACGTCACCAACTCCAGCACCGTGTCGGTGATCACCACCGTGCACAACGGCCCGGAGCTAACCCCCAACGAGGACGGCAGCTTCGACATGGAGCTGCAGTACGGCAGTCCCGGCGAGTTCGAGGACGTGGTCATCCCGGAAGCGGGCCAGCCTGGCGCGCCGCAGTATTGGCGCGTGGTGTCGCAGACCTACAACCCGGAGACCGGCAAGTTCGAGGCCGTGCTGGAGCCGACGCTGGGCGCTCAGCTGCTGGCCGGTCAGAATGTGACGCTCAACGACTCGTTCACGCTGCAGGCGACCCCGGCCGCCGAAGCGGAACAAGCCCAGTTCGCCACGTTCTCACTGCGCGCCGCGCCGGCGATGATGATGATGGCGGCGCTGGATGATCCAGGCGAGGGAACCCCGCTGCCACAGCCTCCGGGCGCCAACCTGGAGGTTGTAGAGGACGCCATAGTTGTCGGCGGCAAGCCAACAGGTGTCGTTGTCACCGACAAGTACGCCTACATCATGAACTTCGAAGAGGACGGCAGCGTCGCCGTCATCGGCGCGGACCCCGATGACATCGCCACCTACAACCAGGTGATCACCACGATCGATACAGGCAGCGCGCCGGTCGTGGGCACAGTGGCCGGCAACAACCTGTACGTGGTCAACACAGGCGTCACGATGGCCTCGTTCAGAACCCCGATGAAGCGCCGCCGTCGACCGTGACGGTGATCGACACCCGCGACAACTCGGTCGTCGTCCAAGAAATCACCATGGAGCCGTGGTCGTACTCGCCGACGGCAAGCTCCGGACGGCAAGCGCGTCTACGTCAGCAATCTGATGAACGGTCGCGTGTATGTGATCGACAGCGACCCGAACAGTCTCACCTACAACCAGGTGATCGACGAGATCGTGGTCTCCCCGCCGTCCGATTTCAATACCCGCGACTTCAATCAGTTGGGCATGGGACAGTTCAACGCCGACGGCACCCGCCTCTATGTTCTGCATGCGGTCGGGACTGCCGGCGTGCAGGTGCCGGAGATCAGTGTGGTGGTGATCGACACCGATCCCACCAGCGCCACCTACCACACTGTGGTGGACGCGGACACCACAACGCCTGCAGTGGATTCCATACCGATCGACGGTTTCGCGCCGGGCCTCGCTGCCAGCAACGGGACACGCTATTACGTCCCCACCTGGGATCCGTCTTTCATTCAGAATCCTGGTCAGCTCCCTGCCTCCACCGTGACGGTGATCGATATCGACCCGAACAGCCCGACTTTCAACACGATTGTCGACGGGGACACATCGACTCCGGAGATTGATGGAATCCCGGCTGGCACTGCCGCGCTCAATGCTGCGGTCAGTCCAGACGGCAGCGTGCTCTACGTCATCAACTCCGCCGACGGAACGGTCACGGTGATCGACACGGTGACCAACAACGTGATCACCACCTTCACCTACAACTCCGGGGCAGGAAATGCATTCGACACCAACCTGCTCGGTGTCAGCCCCGACGGCACGCAGATGTACATCAGCAAGTACGGCAGCGGCACCGTCACCTCGGTGCGAATCGTCTGAGCCAACGACGCCGAAACCCAAGCCAAGAAAGGGCATTCACCAAATACGCCCACAGCAACGGTTAGGCCGTGTGGATCGTGACGGCCCGGCGGACTTGCTCCTCGATCTCGTCCAGCTCGGCGATCGTCGGCGCGTCGATGAAGAACGTCACGGCTCGGTCGTCGGAGCTGCGGATCGGGCCCAGCTCCGCGCCGAGGGCCTCGTAGACGAGGACGGCGCGCAGCGCAGGGGGCGCATCGGCGGCCAGTGCGGGGATGTCGGGCCAGGGATTGCCGTCGTCGACCCATCGGGCCTCGACACCGGGCCAGTCGACCTTCACGTCGACGAGAGTTCCGGGCCGGTGCCCGACGTACACCTGGCGTGCGTAGCGCCGGGCCGCGGGATAGTCGGCGGGCTCTCCGAGCGCGATCCGCATGATCTCCGACTCCATCGGCCTGCCCGTCGCGAGTCGGTACAGCACCATGATCCCGTCTCCGGGGGTCCGGGCGGCGACCTCGATGAGGCGGGCCTCCCCCTGCTCGTCGAGCCTCCACTCGGCGTGCGTGATGCCGTTCTCGACGCCCAGCCGGTCGAGCATCGCGTCGTTGGCCCGCTGCACCGCGTCCGATCGCCTCGTCGCGTGGGGCGGGCACGGTGTGGGCCATCTCGACGAAATACTGGGAGTCGACGTCCGTCGTCTCCTTGCGCGTGACCGAGGAGAACAGGGCCTTGCCGTCTTGGATCAGGCTCTCGATCGAGTACTCCTGACCGGTGATCTTCTGCTCGACCAGGATCGTCTCCTGCTCCGGATAGTCGTGCAGTTGCTCGGCCAACTCGGCGCTGTCGTGCACCATGCGCACACCCTGGCTCGAGTGCCTCGTGGCCGGCTTGACCACCGCGGGGAACCGGACGGACCCGTCGTCGACGGACCCACGCGCCCCGGGTGGGATCAGTACGCATGCCGGGACTGAGATCGGGCATGTACCAACGCTGGAGGTACTTGCTCCGGCAGGCGCGCGACGCCCGCAACCCCGGGAACGGAAGATCGAAGTAGTCGGCGACCAGGCCGGTCGGTTCCACCAACGTCTCACCCACGGCGTAGATGCCGACCACGTCGTACTGCTCCCGCCAGCGTCCGGCGTGCTCGATGACGCCGGGAAGGAAGGAGCCCTCGCTCGCGACCGACCCGTCGACGAAGGCGACTTCGTCGATCGCGGAGGCGGGGTGGGCGGGATCGCCGGCATGCGTCTCGGCATACCCTCGGAAGTCCGCCGGGGTCAGCACCAGGATCTTCAGGCCCCGTGCCCGCAGGTCGTCGATGTAGATGGAATCCCGGCAGACCACGGGCAGGGCGCCGGTCAGGATGAAGGCGCGGGGTTTCGCAGTGCTCATACTGCATTCCTTTCCATTGTTGCCGCAACGAGACCGCCTGGCAGTTCGGCATCCGACGCGAGGGGGAAGGGCCGGCTGCGGAGCGCCCACCGGGCGACGGGCATGGTCGCCACACCCGCCACGACGAACAGGCCGCCGAGCAAGAGCCACCCGACCTGCCCCATCCCCAGGCACATGACACCGAGCACCGCGGGCGCCACCGCAAACGCGGTGCCCAGGCCCATGTCCTGCAGGCCCACGTACTCGCTCTGCGCGTGTGCCGGTGCAAGCTCGAAACTCAGCGCGAAAACCGCTGCTGCGTGGCACATCTCGCCCACCGAGTGGACAGCCACCGCCGCCACCAGGATCGCAGTCGCGGCCCACGCCGACAGGTCGGACGCCACAGCGACGCCCGCGCAGGCGAGCAGGAAGACGAACCCGGCGACGCGCATCGCGGCGGCGCCCTGGCGGACGGTCTTGACTTTCCGACCGACCCAGACCTGCAGCGCCACGACTCCCAAGCGTGTTGATGAGCAACACGGCACCGACCATCCAGCGGGGGGCGCTCGTCTCCGTCGCGATCCACAGCGGGAGGGCGAACGTGATGACCGCGTACTGCAGACTCATCACCCCGTTGAGAACCGTGTAGGCGATGAACGGCTTGTCCCGCAGCGCCACCCAGCGCCGCGTGCCGGGCGGAGCCGGCATCGGCGCGAAGCGCGGGAGCCTCGCGCACACCCATGCGCCGATCAGGAAGGTCGCGGCCATCACGAGGAACAGCACCTGATATGCGGCCAGGGTGTCCAGCGTCAGCACCACTCCGCCGAGGACGGCGCCGACGCCGACGCCGGCGTTCTCGATGGCCCGGAGCTGGGAGCGGTAGGCGGCCGCGCCCTCGCCTCCGACGCGGCGGATGAGCCCGCCGCGCGACGCTCTCGATGCCGAGGTCGCCAGCATCTCCACGCACGGTCACCACGACGAACATCGCAGATGCTGGTCACGAAGACGTAGGCCGCCATCGTCAACGCCAGCACGACCAGGCTCAGAGCCGCGACTCCCCGGGGGCCGCGGCGGTCGGCCAGGTGCCCCATCGGAACACCGGCGAACAGGCCGATCAGTCCGGCCACGGCCAGCCACAGGCCGACCTCGGTGACCGACAGTCCCAGGCCTTCGGTGAAGTACAGCACCGAGACCGTGAAGAACATGCCGGTGCCGATGTTGTAGATCCCGGTGGCCAGGCCCAGGCGGCGATGTGCGCCGGGCTCGGGCACAAACGTTGACAACCAGTTCTTGATCATCACGCGACTGCGCTGTCAGGTCGGTCGGTCATGAACGCGGCGACGGCCCGGTTCTCCTGGAGCAGGTTCTCCGCCAGATCGCTGTACCTGTCCCGCAGTTCGACGCTTGAGCACCTTGCCCGTCACGCCGACGGGGAAGTCGTCCGAAGTCCGGGCGACGTCCAGTACGGCGATGCGGGGATGGCCGCCGGCCTTCTCCAGCACCTCGTTGGCCTCGGCCAGCAGCGCTTCGGCGTCGGCCGACGAATCGTCGGCTGATGACGACGGCGACCGGAACGATCTGGTCGCCATGGCGGCCTGCGACGACGGCGCAGTCAGTGATGGCGCTGATCTCACTGAGCAGCATCTCCTCCATGAGCACCGAGTAGCCGGTGCCCTCGGCGGTCTCGATGGCGTCCTTCGTCCGGTCCACCACGTAGTAGTTGCCGTCCTCGTCCTGGTACACCAGGTCGCCAGTCAGCCAGTAACCGCCCAGCTTCGAGCGATAGGTGGTGTCCGAGTCGTTCCAGTATCCGGCGGTGATGGACGGACCCTTGGCCCCGAAGAAACCCACCTCGCCCACCGGCGCCTTGCTGCCGTCCGGCTCGCAGCACCGCGACCTCGGCGACGGGATCGGGCTTGCCGACTCGCCGGTCCGAACGCTCCGAGGACAGCGTCCTGGGCTGGACCACCAGACCCCAGCCGAGCTCGGTCGTGCCGAACCGGTCGTAGAAGGTGCGCAGGCTCCTGGTCCGGGCTGCGCTTGGCCAGGATCGTCCCGATGTGGGCCTCGTGGATGGCGTCTCCCATGTTGACCCAGTAGTCGACCGAATCGACGGTGCCGCTTGGTGTTTCGAGCGCAGCCAACTCGGCATAGGCGTGTGCGAATGCCATCACCCCCTTCGGTTGGTGCTGGCGCACAGCGGCCGCCAGCTCCTCACCGCTCGGGTCGTAGAGCGCCACCAGCGGCGTGCCGGCGAGGATGGAGTAGGCGGTGTACACGATGCACCCGAGATGTGACTGCGGTTGGGCGGTCATCATCCGCTCGTGGGCGGGCTCGATGTAGTTCTCCAGGCGGAAGCGCGGCCCGGCGACGCTGGACGCGTGAGTCTGGGTCACCGCCTTCGGGATTCCCGTCGTCCCCGACGAGTGCATGATCGACACCGGGTCCTCCGCTGCGTGCTTGAAGCGCCAGTCGTCAGGCAGCGATGCCGGAGGCGGAGCGGGCAGGTCCTCGGCGAGCTGAACCCAACGCAGGCCGTCCAGCGACCCGATGCCCTCGGCGATGGACTCGAAGCGGGACCGGTCGGTGTAGATCCCCACTGGGGTCGTGCGCTCGCACAAGCCGAGCGCCAGCGCGGGTGACGCCTTGCTGTTGATGAGCACACCGATCGCACCCAACTGTGCGAGGGCGTTCAGGTGGATCGTGTAGGCGAACGTGTCCGCCATGTAGAGCGCGACCCGATCACGCGGGCCGACGCCCTGCTCGTGGTACCAGACCGACCAGCTCTGGGCGAGCGCATCGATCTGGGCGAGTGTGAACTCCGTCTGCTCCTCGCCCGCGGTGTTGATCACCGGGCGCCCCGTGCGGATGAACGGGATGTGCGGGTCGGGGTGCACGGCCATGGCCGTCGCCAGCAGGTTGCCCCCGCCGAGCTCGGGCAGCGCCGCCAGGCGGGAACGTTGTTCGGGGGTCAGCAGTGCGTGGGTGGAAATCGTCATTGGTCAAACTCCTTGTCGTTGTGTGTGATTGGTGGGTATAGAAATCAGGGGTTGAGCCCGAGGGCATGGGCGGCAGTCTCGAGGTCGCTCTGCTGATGCAGGGCGGACACGGCGAAGCGCATCAGTCCGGTGCCCCTGGCGACCGTGGGGTAGAAGGCGGGCAGGACCAGCACTCCGGCCTGCTTCAACCGATGGGCGGCGGCGAATGCCTCTGGCCTCGGTGTCGAACAGCGCGCCGCGGACCGGTGAGTGCAGCCCGGCGTTGACGAGCGCTCCGCCCGTCAACCGGTCGAACTCGGCGGCGTTGCGCCAGAGTCGCCGCTTGCAGCTCGGCCACCTGGCCGTCGACGTGCAACCGGGCTGCGGCGACGTTCGCCGCGAGCATCGGAAGCATGATCGAGTGCCCGAACACCAAGGGATTGGCGAACTTTCGCAGCACCTTCATGTCTTCTTGGCTCGGCACGATCGCGAAACCGCCCGCGCCGCCGAAGGCCTTTGACAGCGAGCCGGCGAGGACGACATTTTCAGGAAGCGTCCCCCCGAGCGCCTCGAAGGCGTACCCGGCGCCGAGCGGGCCTTCGATCGAGACCCCGTGGGCGTCGTCCACGTACAGGTGCCCACCGAACGGGCTCGAGGATGGCCAGCATCGAAGCCACGTCGATCAGGCCGCCCATCGAGCCGACGCCGTCGACCAACACGATCGGCGTCCGACCGGTGGCCGCGGCCTCGCGGACTGCTGCGGGCAGTGCCGCCGGATCGGTCATGTCGAAGCGTCGCGTCGGCCCGATCTGCTCGAGCACACCGCGGATCACCTGGATGGAGGCGTGCGCCGTCTTCTCGACGAGGAACGCGACGCCGGTGTCGGACACGGGATAACTGGGTAGTGCGCCCGCGCCGAGCAGCGGCAGCAAGCCCAGATGGACGTTGCTGACCGAGGTGAAGGCGACCACCTGCGGCGCCGCCGTACATGACTGGAGAGCAGCTGCTTCCAGCTCGCGGAGGTAGGGCGGCCGTCCACGGTTGCGGGACGTGGAGAAGTGGAGACCGAAGCGGTTCATCGCCTCTGTCGCCGCGGCGATCAGGTCGGGGTGCGACTCCAGGCCGAGGTAGGAGCACGAGACGAACTCCACTGCCTCGCTGCCGTCTTCCAGCTGGACCCGCTTGCCGTCACGCGCGGTGATGACATGCCCGGTCAGGCCCTCCGCGAAGGCCCGATCGAGCGAGTCCGAGGTCTTGCTGACGCGGGACTCGACCCAGTTGGGCCGGCTCTCCGGGTCTCGACGGTGGCCATCGGCGTTTGGATATCCATCAGATTTGTCATTTGACTATCTCCTTGTGTTAGGTCGGTGGTCATGGCCCGCAACGCTTTTGCGCTGCGTTCTCGGTAGGCACCCTGCAGGGGGCCGAGCACCCCGCAGAGACGGTTGAGCAGGTCGCCGAACGCCGCGGGGTCGTCGTTCTCGACGACATCCGTCAGCTGCGACACCCCGCGCGCCAGGGCGCGGCGAGCCGCGGGGGCGTGGGGGTTGGCCGCCTGGACGTCCCAGTACACCTCCGGTGCGCCGGATGCGATGCGTGCCAGCAGTGACAGCAGCGCGGTGTGCGGCGGCGGCCCGATCCGGTCCAGATCGGCGATGTCGACGTCCAACTCGGCCAGGGCGGCGCCGAAGGCGATCACGGCGGCGTGGGTGAGGGCCTGGGCAGCGGCCGCCATCCGGTCGTGCTGGTCGGCGGTCACGGTCACCACGCGGGCACCCCACTGCTCGATCAGGTCGCGCAGGGCGCGCCCGCGCCGGCCGTCGCGCACGACCACCGAAGCCACCGGGTGGCCGGCGAAGCCAAGGGAGGGGGCGAACATCGGGTTGAGGCTCAGCGCCTCCCCGGCGACCATGACGGCGGCGCGCAGGGCGGGGACCACCGTGGTCTTCACCGACAGCGTGTCGACGATGAGGGCGTCGGGCCGCAGCTCGCGAGCCATCCTGTCGATGGCGACCAGTGCCACCGGCTCCGGCACGGACAGCAGGACGGCGTCGGCCGCTCGGACGAGGTCGGTCACCTCCGCGCCGGGATCGCTGATGTCGCCCTGCACGAAGCGGGTGACAGGGTGAGTAGGCCCGGGGGCGGCGAGGTCGACGATGACGACGTCGTTGCCCGATTCCTGCAGCCGCTCGGCGAACAGTGATCCCACCGCTCCCGAGCCGCCGGCGACGACGACGCGCCCGATGGTCGGTGCGCCGCTCACTTCGGGCCCTCCTGCCGGCTGGTCGCGGCCAGGGCGGTCATCATCGCCCTCGACTTGACCACGGTCTCGTCGAACTCCTCGTCCGGATCGGAGAGGGCGATGATGGCGCCACCGACGCCGAACGTCACCCGCCCGGCGTCGACCACCAGGGTTCGGATCACGATGGACAGGTCGCTGGCGCCCGAGAGCGAAAACCAGCCGAGCGCACCGGAATACACGCCGCGCGGGCCCTGCTCGAGCCGGTCGATGATCTCCATCGTGCGGACCTTGGGGGCACCGGTCATCGACCCGCCGGGGAACGCGGCGCGGACGCAGTCGACCGCCGACCGGCCCGGGGCGAGCGTGCCGCGGATCGTGGAGACGAGCTGGTGCACCGCCGCGTAGGTCTCGACGTCGAACAGCTTCGGCACGTGGACCGATCCCACCGAGCAGACCGTGTTGAGGTCGTTGCGGAGCAGGTCCACGATCATGAGGTTCTCGGCGCGGTCCTTCGGGTTGTCGCGCAGCTCCTCGGCCAGAACGCTCGGTCCTCGGCGGCGTCGCCGCCTCGCGGCCGGGTGCCCTTGATCGGCTTCGCCTCGACGGCTCCGTGCCGGTCGATGGAGACGAACCGCTCCGGGGATGCGCTGAGCACCGCCAGCGTCGCCGAAGTCGAGCAGCGCTCCGAACGGGACCGGGCTCACCCGGCGAAGGTGGGCGAAGGTGGGCAACACGTCGATCTGACGTGTGGACGGTGACCATGTTGGTCATGCAGATCTCGTAGGACTCACCGGCGTTGATCTCGTCGAGGCACTCGTCGATCCGCTTGAGGTAGGCGTCCCGGTCGTGCCTGAGCTCGACGTTCATGCCGATGTCGGGATCGGTCATGGCCGGACCGGACAGCGCCGCGAGCCGGGCCGGATCTGCGGGAGCGGCGGGCAAGCGCGCTCAGGGCCTGCGCGGTCGTCGCCAGCCAGGCCTCGGCGTCTGCGGTCCCGGCCGCGTCGCCGGCGATGGATAGGGCCAGGAGATAGCTGGTCCGTGTCGCGTGGTCGAGGACGAGGGCCCGGTCGGCGAACAGCAGTGCGGCGTCGGGCGTGTCGGCTCGGTAGGCGTCGGTGCCCCCGGTCTCCGCCTTCAGCTCGTAGCCCAGATAGCCGACATAGCCGAGGTTGAAGTCGAAGGGCAGGCCCGCCGGCGCCGGCACCGCCCGGGCGCGCAGCTGATCGTCCAGGTAGTCGAAGAACGTTGCCGAACCCGCTCGGCGGTTCCGTCGGCGCGCCGGACGACGACCTCGCCGATCAGCGACGGAGTAGGTGACGTACTCGGCGAGCGGACCGTCTCCGTTCCCCATGATCGAGAAGCGCGACAACCCGTCGACCACCGAGCTGCTGTCGAGCCAGAAGGCCTGCTCGCCGCCGGCGAACAGCGAGGTGTAGGCCGTCAGCGCGTCGGGATGGACGTCGAGGTGCGCACGTGCAGGTCGTAGCGGGGATGCTCCGTCTCAGTGGGGCGCCCCGCGATGAGCGTTGACGCCCGGTCGGCCTGCGGCGAGGGCGAAGAAGTTGGCCAGCAGCTCGTGACCGTAGGTGCTGCTGATCGACTCGGGATGGAACTGCACGCCCCACAGCGGCAGGTCGCGGTGGCGCACGCCCATCAAGACGCCGTCGTCGGTCCACGCCAGCTCCTCGAGCTCGTCCGGAAGCGATCGTGACGGCCAGCGAGTGGTAGCGCACGACGTCGATACGGCGAGGGAATGCCTGCGAACAGGTCGACGCCCGTGTGCCGGACGGCCGAGATGCGTCCGTGCATGGGCTCGGGCGCGAGGCCCACCTCGCCGCCGAACAGGTGGCAGAGGCCCTGGTGGCCGAGGCAGACGCCGAGCACCGGCAGACCGCTGTCGAGGATCACGCGGGCGCTCACGCCGAAGTCGCGGTCTCGGTCGGGACGTACCCGGGCCCGGGCGAGATGACGGCGGCATCGAACTCGTCGAACCGGATGTCGGCCCAAGGCGTGTCGTTGCGGACGACGGTCGGCGGTTGCCCGCACACCTCGCCGATCAATTGGTAGAGGTTGTAGGTGAACGAGTCGTAGTTGTCGATCAGGATGACGCGCATCAGGCTGCGCTCCCGTCGGACGGCATCAGTCGGCGTCGATGATCAGGTCCTCGATCCGGCAGGTCTCGGCGATGATCAGGTCGTACAGCTGCTTCATGAAGGTGAGGTCAAGACCGTTGGCCTCGGCGAACCGTGCCGCGCGCTGCTGCACCACGCCGATGCGGTGAGGTTGCATCATCGGCACGCCGTGCTCGCGCTTGTAGTAGGCGATGCTCCGGCAGACGTCGACGCGGGCACCCAGTGCTCCGAGAAATTCGGCGTCGATCCGATCGAGTTCGGCCCGCAGCGTCTCGAGCGGGTCTGGGTTCGTCGTCTTCCGAACTGTCTGAGTCGCAACTATCTTTCATGTCGAATTCCCTTCTCAAGGTTGCTTTCGTCAGATCCCGGCCTGGAAGAGGACCGGCACCTTTCCCCGCTGTGTGCGTGCGAACTGGTCGAAGTCCGCCCGGTGCACCTCGAATTCGAGGCACCGTGGGCTCACGATCACCTCGTGGATTTCGTGGGCGTCATGCAGCGCCGTCCGAA
Organism: uncultured Actinomycetota bacterium; assembly: GCA_963721195.1. Classification (GTDB taxonomy): domain Bacteria; phylum Actinomycetota; class Actinomycetes; order Mycobacteriales; family Mycobacteriaceae; genus Mycobacterium. The sequence goes on from CAVRIH010000008.1 coordinate 301,187, forward strand.
CCGCGTCCGTCGTGATGTCTTCCGGTGTGGCCGGCGACAAGAGCAAGCGGACCCGGTACTGGTGGTCCTCCCACAGGACCTGGAGTTGGCAGTCGGTCGACCTGGACACACCCAGCGTCGCGAGCGCTGCGATGAGGTGGTCACTGGAGAACGTGATCGTGTCGACCGTCATCGAGGACGGCATGCGACCGAGGAGCAAGATCGATCGGGCGGCGCTGCCGCAGCCGCAGGCGCCGGTCAGCAGCTGGCCCCGATCACCGAGCCGATAGCGGAAGAGCGCCATCCCCGACGTCGTCAACGGCGTGACGACGAGCTCGCCGGGGGTTCCGGGAGGCACCGGCCGGCCGGCCTCGTCGATGATCTCCAGCACGGTGGCGTCTTCGTGGAGGTGGTGCACCGCGCCCGACTGGTGGCTGCACTGATATCCCAGCGGACCGGTCTCGGACGTCGAATAGGCCAGCGACCGCACGGTGACGTCGGGTGCCGCCGTGCGCACCACGCGTTCCCGTTCGGTTCCCAGGCGACTCGCCGATGAAGAGGAAGTTGCGCAGCGGCAGTGGGCGCCCGTCGAGGCCCCGCGCCAACAGCTCCGTTCCGTACGCCGGCGAGGCCACCAGCGTGTCGATTCCGTGCGCGTCGATGATCGCTGCGGCTTCGGCGGGCGCGGTGTACTCGCCCATGGCGAAGGACATCGCCGGCAGCGAGCGCGAGATGTCCTGGACGAACAGGAACGCGCCGTTCAGGTCGCCGGCGAAGAGGCAGTTGGCCACCCGGTTCGGCGGTGTCTGCAATGCCGCTTTGACCCCGCGAACACCGAGATGCTGGACGCGGTCGGTGAAGTCCCAGGAGTGGTAGAGGATCTTCGGCCGGCTGGCGGTGCCGCTGGATCGCAGCACGAGCCCGGGGCTCCTGCGGATCGAAGACGAACTCGGCCGAATGCGGTGGGCAACCCGCGGCCAGATCCGCTGACGCCAGAGAGGGGCAGCGCTGCGAGATCATCGACCGTGGAAACGGCCTCGAGTCCGGGGAAACGCCGCCAGACGTCGGTGGACTGACGCGCGGCGGTCAGGGTGGCACGCAGATTGTGCTGTTGGGTCGCGTCGATCTCGTCGCGGGAAAGCGAGTCGAGATCGTCGGCCAGAAGGATTCCTCCCACGTCGTGGAACCGCGGCGCGCTGGCGTTTGTCATGACTTAAATGGTGGGTTTCGGCAAGCGATTTCGTAATCACCGCCAAGCCAGGTTCTGATGCCGTCAGGGAAGGGTTTCCTATCCGTCTGGTAAGCATCTCTGGGAACGCAGCCCACTCGCGAGACCGCCGCCCCATCATCGTGAATGCGGTACGGGACGGTGACTCGCAGGACAACTAGTCACGCAGCGCCGACAGCCGCCGGATCGCCTCGTCGAGCGTGTCGTCGCGCTTGCAGAAGGCGAAGCGCACCAAGTGATTCCACGCATCGGCGTGGTCGGCACCCCGATCGCAGAACGCGGACATCGGGATCGCAGCCACGCCGGCGCGTTCTGGCAATTGAGCACAGAACTCCGTGCCGTCGTGATAGCCGAGTGGGCGCGGGTCGGCGCACAAGTAGTAGGTGCCGAAGCTGTCGTGCACCTCGAATCCCATCTCGGTCAGCGCGGCGCCCAGCTTGTCGCGCTTGGCCTGCAATGACTCCCGCAGCGCGACCACCCACGCCTCCTCGGTGTTGAGCGCATGGGCCACGGCCGGCTGAAACGGCGCGCCGCCGACGTAGGTGAGGTATTGCTTGGCCGCGCGCATGCCTGAGATGAGATCTGCTGCGCCGCAAGCCCATCCGATCTTCCAGCCGGTGGCGTTGAACATCTTGGCCGCACTGGAGATCGTGATCGTGCGGTCGGCCATGCCCGGGTAGTTGGCCAGCGGCATGTGGCGGTGCCCGTCGAATACCAGATGCTCGTAGACCTCGTCGGCGATCACCAGCAGGTCGGCGTCCACGGCGAGCTGGGCCAGCGCCCTGAGCTCGGCATCGGAGGCCACCATGCCCGTCGGGTTGTGCGGCGAGTTGACGATCAGCGCCCTGGTCTTCGGGGTGACGGCGCGCCGGAGGCCGTCGACGTCGATCCGGAAGCCACGACCGTCGGCCACCATCGGCACGGCTCGCCGCTCGCAGCCGGCCATCGCAATGACGGGGGAGTAGGAGTCGAAGAACGGCTCGATCAACAAGACCTCGGAGCCGGGTTCGACCAGCCCGAGGATGGCCGAGGCGATCGCCTCGGTGGCGCCGACGGTCACCAGCACCTCGGTGTCGGGGTCATATTCCGTGCCGAAGTGGCGTTTGCGCTGCGCGGCGATCGCTTCGCGCAGCGGCGCAATGCCCAGGCCGGGCGGGTACTGGTTGACGCCCTCGGCGATCGCGTTCTGGGCGACTCTGAGCATCGCGGGCGGCCCGTCCTCGTCGGGGAAGCCCTGGCCGAGATTCACCGCGCCGATACGCGCGGCCAGCGCCGACATCTCGGCGAAGATCGTTACCGTGTAGGGCTCTAGTCTCCGCACCGTCATGGCTGCTGAGAGCCTAGTGGCGAGGAGACCGCTTGTCGGAGGATCCCGAGACGGCCGAGCGCACGGTCGACCAGTGGACCGGACAGCCCGGTGTAACCCAACGGATCGAACAGCTCGGAAAGGTTGGTGCCGGCCACTCCGGCCCCTTCCAGCGCGACGGCGAGCAGGTCGGCGGGGTCGGCATGGTCTCGCTCGGCAGCCGAAGTCACCTCGGCGAGTAGGCGTTTGGCGTTGGCCTTGCCGAGCAACGGCGCCAGCACCGCGTTGACGCGCTCGGAGACAATGGCGCCGCGGGTCAGCCGCAGGTTCGCCGCCATGGCCTCCGGTGAGACGCGAAGCGATGCCGCGAGGAGGGCGGCGTTGGCGGCGGCACCGGCACCGATGCGCAGGCACTCCCGCAGCGGTTGCCACTCGGCATGCCATCCGCCCGAGGACCGCTCGTCCTCCGACGCCATGGAACCGAACAACACTAAAGCGATGGGTGGGAGCTGCCGGGCCGCTGTCGCGACGAGAGTCGAGTACACGGGGTTGTGCTTTTGCGGCATGGCCGAGGACGCCCCCCGGCCCGGCGCCTGCTCCTCGGTGACCTCCCCGATCTCGGTCCGGGTGAGCACGAGGACGTCGGCTGCCAGCTTGCCGAGTGCACCGGTGGTGACCATGAGGCTCGAAGCGACGTCGGCAAGGGGCGTGCGGATTCCGTGCCACGGCAGGTCCGGTGCGGCCAGCCCGAGGCGGCCGGCCACCAACGCCGGCAGACGCAGTGTCGCCCCGATCGGGTCGGCCGTATCCATCGCGTACTGGTGGTACGCCGCGAGCGTGCCCGCCGCGCCGCCCATCGAGACCGGCAGCGCCGCCCGGGTCCGGCGTACCCGCTCCGCGGCGTCGAGCACCAGATGTAACCAGGTGGCCGCCTTCAGCCCGAAGGTGACCGGCACGGCGTGCTGGGTCAGGGTGCGGCCGGCCATCGGTGTGTCCCGGTGCCGCTGTGCATGTTCTGCGAGGCTTTCGGCGCACGACAGCAGGTCGTTCGCAATGCGGTCCAATGTCGCCGCGCACAACAGCATGAGAGCGGTGTCCAGGATGTCCTGGCTTGTGCTGCCGCGGTGCACGTACTCGGCGGCAGACGAGTCGACGGAGGAGACGGCTGCGGTGAGCTGACTGACGAACGCCACGACGGGGTTGGCCGTCTCGCGCACTCCCGCGGCCAGCACCCCGAGGTCGATGTGTGCGGGCACGGCGGCTACCTTGATGGCCGCCGCCGCGCCCGCCGGAATCACGCCTAATTCGGCCTGCGCCTCGGCCAGTGCGACTTCCGTGGCGAGCATTGCCGTCAGCAACGCGTCGTCGTCGACGAGTTCGGCCGCTCCCGTCGCGGCCCACGCCGGCGCCAGGATTCCGTAGTCCGTCATGCGGATTTCTCGGTCAGGTCGTGGGCGAGCAGCACCGGTCGCATATCAGTTGCGGTGTGCAGGCAGGACCGGGCGATGGCGTCCGCATCGCCGAGGATCACAGAGTTGACGCCAGGACGGATGCCCGCCGCGGTCACCCAGTGCACCGACTCCGTGGGCACGCCGAACGCGAAACGCCTTGGGTGCGGGCGATTCTGCGCGTCGAGCAGCCGATACGGACGCCGTGTGACGGCAACGCCACCTGCTACGTAGTGACCCCCGCCGCGGATCGGCATGCGGTATGGCTGGCACTCGCCGCGGCCAAGCAGCGCCGTCAGCAGTGGGTCGGTCGTTCGGTGCACGTCAGTTTCCGGCAGGCGCGCCTCGATCAGTGTGGCGGCGCGTACGGCGATGTCCGGGCAGGCTCCGGAGTACGCGACGAATCCGTCGTTCGTGCAGTCGACGCGAACGTCGGGACCGAGCACCTCGAGCACACCGGCATCCATGAGTGCGGCGAACTGCTCGATGCGTTCGACCGGCGGCCCGATCGACAGGTGGGCGTTCAACGGCATGTACCAGCGCTGCAATTCGTCCCGGTATGAGTCGCCTGACAGGCCACCGTGGTCCACGAGCAAGCGGATCTCGTTGCGCATATCGCGCAGGACATCGAGGGCTGCCGTGAGCGGCCCGGCGACGTTCCCCTTGCCTGCCTCGGCGACTTCAAGATCCAGGTACGACCGCAGCCAGCTGCGGAACCGTGTTGTCGAGACGATGTCGTCGTCGCTGAACGGCTCCGCGATCTTGCGCCAGTCCCAGCGCTCTTCGGGGTCTATGTCGTACGCGGAGAGCACACTGCGTTGCGCGTCGCTCTCCTCGATGGCCAGCGGGTCACCGAAGATCGGCACAAGCGCGGGCCGCGCCGCGGCGAACTTCGCAGTGAATTTGTCGGCGTCGCAGACGCATCGACGCTCCTGCACCAGGGTCGCGTAGTAGACCGTGCGGACTTCCTGGTCGATCTTGCTCCAGATGTCCCGACGAAAGTCCGCGGGCACGCCGGCGTCGGCGCGGGTCCGCAGCCGTTCGATCACCTCGGCGGTCACGTATCGGGGCTCATGCCGGCCGGCCGACCCCTTCTGGTTCTTGCCGCGGGCGTGGTACGGCACTCCGCGCCGAGATCCAGCAACCAGCTTGGGCTCTCGCCCCGACGGAAGGTAGGTCAGGGTGTTGTCGGACTCGCGAACGAAGGTGCCGCCGCGGCCGATGGTGAACAGCGCCATGTAGTCGAAGAAGTTGAGGCCCAAACCGCGCAAGATCACCGATTCGCCCGCGGGTATGGCATCCAGGGACACGTCCGCCGGGTTGTTCGGCGGGATATACCGCAGGCCGTGCCGGTCCGCGAATTGACGCAGGGCCGCCTCGGGCTCGCCGAGGTGATGCGGCATGTGACCCAGTGCGAGCACCACGGACTGCAGGTCGCCGAGGATCTCGCCGGTGCTCAATACGACTTCCTGTAAGCCATTTGGGGTGTCACGAACGTCGACCGCGGTCGCCTGGTGCGACTCGAAGCTGACAGTCGGGGGCGCCGTCCAGATCATGCGATCGCGCGCCCACTGCAGATAGCTCCCATAGAACGCCCGGGACGGATAGTCGTCGGGCCCGAGTGCGACGGCTTCGGCACGAACGGCCTCGGGCACGGTCGGGCTGCCGATCAAGGCGATCGACCGAGCCCACTCGTAGAGGCTCGGCCCGGTCACCACAGGTCCGTCGCAGTCGACGGTTTCGTCGACGAACACGGTCACCTGGCAGGCAACCGTGTTCATCAGCAGCACCCGGTCCTGCGAGCTACGCCATACCTGGCCGCCCTCGAGCACATGCGGGTCGATGATGTGGATGACGAGTTCGCGCCCGGGCGGCAGAAGCGAGTCGGCGTTAGCGCAAAGGCGTTCTGCGACCGACAAACCGCGTGGGCCAAGCCCGATGATCGCCAGCTCCAGCTTCTCAGTGAACACGAGAGCCCTGACCTATACGCCGCTCATTTGGCGGCCGAGACCAGCTGCCAAAGGAGCGAGCCGGCCCATCAGGTCGGCGAACTGTTGTGGGCGAATCGCCTGGGCGCCATCGCACAACGCCTGTTCCGGTGCGACATGGACATCGATCAGCAGCGCGTCCGCACCGACCGCGATAGCGGCAAGCGACAGTGGTTCCACCAGTTCTGGGTGGCCACCTGAATGGCTGGGGTCGACGATGACCGGTAGGTGGGTGCGCTGCTTCCACAGTGCGACCGCCGTGAGGTCGAGCGTGAAGCGGGCCGACGGCTCGAACGTGCGGATCCCCCGCTCGCACAGCACCACCTGGTCATTGCCCTCGAGCAGCAAATACTCGGCCGCGGCCACGGTTTCCTCGACGGTGCAGCCGAAGCCGCGCTTGAGCACGACCGGAAGGCCGCTCTGGCCCACCGCGGTCAGCAGCGCGAAGTTCTGCATGTTCCGGGCCCCGATCTGCAAGCCGTCGACCACCGCGGCCAGCCGCTTGACGTGCTCCGGGTCGACAACCTCGGTGACAACGGGCAGGCCCGTCGCCTCTCTGGCCTCCGCCAACAGGTCAAGGCCGTCCCATTGGAGGCCCTGGAAAGCATGTGGCGAGGTCCGCGGTTTGAAAACGCCGCCTCGCAGGCCGACGGCGCCGTGTTCGGCGACGGCTTTCGCGGTGGCGATCGTTTGTTCCCGCGACTCGACTGCGCACGGTCCGGCGATCACCGCGACGGAGCCGTCGCCGATCGTGGTCGGTCCGAAGGAGACCGTCGTCCCGTTGGGGCGCAGTTCCTTCCCACCCAACCAGACATTGCCTTTCCTCGGCACTTGGTGAGTCGGCGCAGGAAGCTCCGGCCCCGCCTGGTGAATGAGGTCGTGATCGGATACCGAAAGGACGAGAGTTGCACCCAGCCAGTACATTTCGGCCGGTGCGCCGGCGGACTCCAGGTGCTGTACCCATCGTTCGACGCCGGCGCGGGTAACGGTCTGGTCGAATACGAGCAGAGTGTCGCTGCTCGGCGGTGTGTTGACGTTTGTCATGACTGAAATGGTGGTGTTTGGCCAGCGATTTCGTAATCACCGCGAAGCCAGGTTCTGATGCCGTCAGGGAAGGGTTTCCTATCCCACTGGTAAGCATCTCCGTGCCGGCTACCGCTTGTAGGGTCGACGAACAGAACATTCGTGGCTCGCTTAGTGTCGTGAGTCAATTAGTTCGGGAGCAGAATTTGGCGGTGCTTGTACGCACGCACGTGGCGGGCGGTGTTGGTCTGCGAAATGGTCCTAGCACCGAGATTGCATCCAGGGTTGTGCTGATCTGAGAAAACGACCACAGCCGTGTGTGCAATCTCGAGCATAGGAAGCCGAATACGGACACACACCGAACGCGCGAACCTCGACGTCTCACTGACGACGAAGTAGCGGCTCAGGACACTAGCCAAGAGAACACGGTGTCCTAGTCGTGGTTTGTTCGGCGGCGCGCGGCGTCAGACGTACGTCCGCCGTCTCGCGTCCGCCTAGGCGATAGGCCCGATGATCGTCTAGGGCGCGCGGAATTGGTGAAGGAACGCAAACAGGTCGCTGATCTGATCGGTTGTCGGTACAAATTGTTGAACGAACTGGTCAGCTGCCGCTGTCGGATTGGGCTGCATTGCGGTGGAGGGGACGTACTCGCTCCACATTCCTTCGAGCACGCTTGCTACCGGGGGAACGATGGAGCCGTCGATAGTAGGCCCCGAGTCGGTTGGTTCGGCGCTTGCAGGAGCCGCGACAAAGAAGAAACCCCAAGCAGTCGCAGCGCAGACGGCTAGAAGCAACCTCGCGACGCTATGAGTCGACCACTCCATACGAGTTCCTCTGCAACATATCGGGAAACGTATCGTAGGGGCGCGGCAGCGCGGCAGGGCGTGAATCAGAAGAATCGGCGGGAAGCTAGTGCAGCCATCGATAGTTGACGCACTCGGTCAGTGCAGACCCGAAGAAGGCGAGCCGCGCGGGGGCCGCGCCGGTTAGGTGCAGCAGGTGGGGTCGAGCACCACGCACAGTGCTTGCAGAGCCTCTGGGCGCACGCGATGAAAGACGTTCATACCGCGCCGATCCGAGATCACCAGCCCGGCATTGCGCAACTGAGTCAGGTGGTGGCTGACGGTCGATTCGCTCAGGTCGAGCACCGCCGCCAGCTGCCCACTGGTCTGCTCACCGTCGGCTGAGCCGAACAGATACGAGATGACCTTGACTCGCACCGGATCGGCGATCGCCTTGAGCCGCATCGCGATCTGCAAGGCATCGTCGTCGCTGATCGGCCCGGCCGCCACCGGGGCACAGCACACCGGCGCGGACATATCGATTACGGGCAAGGCTTTCGGCATGAACCCATCCTGCCAGGAATCTTGACATATATCAAAAAGGTGGCATGCTGGGCGTCGACGCGTCAGTTCGATATATGTCTCACAAGTCCGAGGAGGATCCGATCATGTCCCGTGTTCAACTGGCCCTCAACGTCGATGATCTCGACGAGGCCATCACCTTCTACTCCAAGCTGTTCAACACCGCCCCGGCAAAGACCAAACCCGGTTACGCCAACTTCGCCGTCACCGAGCCCCCGTTGAAGCTGGTCCTGCTGGAAAACCCAGGCCAGGGCGGCACCATCAACCACCTCGGTGTCGAAGTGCCGACCAGCGACCAGGTGCACAGTGAAATTGCCCGGCTGTCTGGTGAGGGTCTGTTCACTGATGAAGAGATCGGCACCACGTGTTGCTTCGCCACCCAGGACAAGGTCTGGGTGACCGGGCCGGCCGGGGAGAAGTGGGAGGTCTACACCGTGCTGGCCGACTCGGAGACCTTCGGCACCAGCCCGCAGCACCCCGGGGATGGCCACGACGGCGTGTGCTGCAGCGCGACCGCCGACAAGGACACCGCAAAGGCGTCGTGCTGCTAGCCGATCGCGACCTACCGCGGCCGTGGCTACATGGCCGCGGTAGGCGCATGATCGGGACATGGACCGCGACGCCATCGCCGCCGATCTGGAGCGCGCGCGTGTCAGCTTTCACCAGCTCTTGGCGGCGGCCGGCCCGGACGATTGGCGCAAGCCAACGCGCGGAACCCGTTGGACCAACGAGCAATTGCTGTTCCACATGGTCTTCGGCTACATGGTCGTGCAACGGCTATTGCCCCTGGTTCGGGTCTTCGGCCGCCTACCCGACCGGGTGAGCGCGACTCATGCCCGGCTGCTGGACGCGGCGACAACCCCGTTTCATCAGATCAACTACTACGGATCCTGCGCTGCTGCCTTGGTCTACAACCGGCGCAGGATGGGTGCCAAACTCGACCGGGTCATCAACTCGCTGCAACGCCGACTGCTCCGAGAGACCGACGACGATCTGCGCCGCGGCATGCACTTTCCACCGAGATGGGATCCGTTCTTCACCGACTACATGACGCTCGAAGATGTCTACCGCTATCCCGGCCGCCACTTCGACTTCCACCGGGCCCAGCTCAACTTCACGTAGCGTTCATTTGCCAACCGATTTGATGACTGTCAATATCGATGTATGTCGAAGTCAGATGAGTTGTCGACCTCCCAGGAGTGCTGCCCGCCCGGGGCGCTGCTGCGCGAACCGCTGTCGGCCGTGGCCGCGGCGGATATTGCGGTCAAACTCAAAGCACTGGCCGATCCGGTGCGCCTGCAGTTGTTCAGCGCGATCGCCAGCCACGCCGGCGGCGAGGCTTGCGTTTGCGACATCTCGCCCGGCGTCGACGTATCGCAGCCGACGGTGTCGCATCACCTCAAGGTGCTGCGCGACGCCGGACTGCTGACCTCCGAACGCCGGGCCTCGTGGGTGTATTACGCGGTAGTTCCCGAAACACTGGCCGGCCTGTCCGTGCTCCTCGGCGCACATATATTGACCGGAGCCCGAGCATGACCGAGACCTTGGCGTCGAACTCGGCGCCGACGGTGGTGGGCAAGCTCTCCACGCTCGACCGATTCCTGCCTTTATGGATCGGGGCGGCGATGATCACCGGGCTGCTGCTGGGCCGCTGGATTCCCGGGCTGAACACCGCATTGGAAAGCGTTCAGATAGACGGGATTTCGCTGCCCATCGCCCTCGGATTGCTGATCATGATGTATCCGGTGCTGGCCAAAGTCCGCTACGACCGCCTCGACACCGTGACCGGCGACCGCAGACTCCTGCTGTCTTCACTCGTGTTGAACTGGGTGATCGGGCCGGCATTGATGTTCGCCCTCGCGTGGCTGCTGCTTCCCGACCTGCCGGAGTACCGCACCGGGCTGATCATCGTCGGCTTGGCCCGCTGCATCGCCATGGTCATCATCTGGAACGACCTGGCCTGTGGCGACCGCGAAGCCGCAGCCGTCCTCGTCGCGCTGAACTCGATCTTCCAGGTCATGATGTTCGCCGTGCTGGGCTGGTTCTACCTGTCGGTGCTGCCCGGCTGGCTCGGCCTAGAACAGAGCCACCATCTCCACCTCACCGTGGCAGATCGCCAAATCCGTGCTCATCTTCCTCGGAATCCCGCTACTGGCCGGGTATCTCTCCCGCCGCGTCGGCGAACGCGCTAAAGGACGTGAATGGTACGAGTCGAAATTCTTGCCAACGCTGGCGCCGTGGGCGCTTTACGGGCTGCTGTTCACCATCGTGATTCTCTTTGCCCTGCAAGGCGATCAGATCACCAACCAACCATTGGACGTGGCCCGCATCGCGCTACCGCTACTGGTCTACTTCGCCGTCATGTGGGGCGGCGGCTACCTTCTGGGCACCGTGCTCGACCTCGGATACGAACGCACCACCACCCTGGCGTTCACCGCCGCCGGCAACAACTTCGAACTCGCCATCGCGGTAGCCATCGCCACCTACGGCGCCACGTCCGGCCAAGCCTTGGCCGGAGTCGTCGGACCCCTCATCGAAGTACCCGTCTTGGTCGCACTGGTCTACGTCTCCCTGGCGCTACGCCGCCGCTTCACCCACCACACCCCCCAACGCATCCCCGCCGAGCAACGGAGCTCGAAATGACCGACAGCCCAGCCCAATACGCCGAACACCGCCATTCCGACACCAAGCCCACCGTGTTGTTCCTGTGTACCCACAACGCCGGGCGTTCCCAGATGGCGCTCGGCTTCTTCAATCACCTGGCCGGCGATCAAGCCGTCGCCTGGTCGGGCGGATCCGAACCAGGTAACGAGATCAATCCCGCCGCAGTGCAAGCCATGGCCGAGGTCGGGATCGACATCACCGGCGAGTTCCCGAAACCCTGGACCGACGAGATCGTGCAAGCCGCCGACGTGGTCATCACCATGGGCTGCGGCGACGCCTGCCCGATCTTTCCCGGAAAACGCTACGAGAACTGGGAACTGCCCGATCCCGCTGGTCAGTCCATCGGAGCGATCCGACCCATACGTGATGACATCGAAGAACGGGTCCGCCGCCTACTGGCCGGTCTCAGAGTCACCGCCCGGTGATCGGATAGGTCTTGAGCCACCCGCCTGCGATGGCCCCGAGACGTTTCCGCTCAGATGTTAAAGGGAGTATCAAATTACGATGTACCCAGTTCATCCAAGGCGACGCGCAGCGAAGTGCTGGGGATTTTGACCAGCCCACCATAGGGCTGATCCATTTCGAGCATCATGAAGATCGGGATGGCAAGTGCAAGCGCAGCAACGAGCAACGCGGCCATCACGCTGGCATTGCGAGGTGCGTAGAGCCCGAAACTGGCGAAGATAACCGTTAGCCAGGCCACCACCACAACGAAGAATGCCCAAGGGAACCTGCTGCCGATCTGTTCGATCGTCGTCCATCGCGATTCCGCTATCTTGTTGGTGATCTGTAGCCCTTCGGACCGGAGCCACCGTTGTTGTTCCGTCTGCGGCGACAGGGCAAAGAGATCCCGCTGAACCAAGACGATACCGGCCCCGCTACTGAGTGCCGTGAGCGACACCGCACCGTCTTCCTCCGGCCAGATCTGACTTATTCTTTCAGCAAGCAACTGCTTGAGCAGAGCCCGGGTTTGAGCGGTCTCTGGTCCGTATTCGGCCAACGTTCGGTCGAGCATGATGAATTGCACGCCCGCACTGCGCAGTTCGCCTTCCTTCTCGCCGAGCGAGGTGATCGAGGAGCCGGTGAGGAGACCGAGCACCACTGCCGATAGCGTTGCCAGCATGGCCATTACGATCCTGATAGCGTCGCGCGTATCGGTGCTCACATGCTGATCGGGAAGGATCTTCCCGAGGAACATCCCAAACAATGCGCCGCCGAATATGATCGCGAAGACAGCGACGCCGATCAAAATATCCTTCATCCGCTTCTCCGCTTGCTGGCGGCCGTTCCGGCCGGCCCACCCCTGGTCTCGATCCGGTCGAATGCTACATCGGGCCACACACTCTCATTCGCAAAATTGACGCGCGGGCGGTAGCGACCGGCGACCGGGGTTATGGATGGTGTCTGCTCCGGCCGCTTCCGGCTGGGACGCCACGTCGCTTTCCCTTTGCAGCAACATACAATCGGCTACCCTCGCCCCATGGCGTCGCTCCGAAGTGGGCCCGCGCAACGACAGCAGCTCTAACGTGCAGGGGTCCCGATGAAATTCTCCCCACGGTCGTTTCGACGCTTCATCGTTGACTTCCGATGGGCTTTGCTCGGTGTCGTCGCCTTGATCGCGTTCGCGCTTGGCTGGGCGGGATACACCGAGCACCTGAACGAGCTGTACGCCGAGGGGGCACTCAAGCATCCCCCTCAGTGGACCGACATCGCCTACGACACCTTCAAGCTGTTCTTGCTGGGGTCGCCAGATAGGACCGGGCTACCGGTCACGATCGAGATCGCTCGGATCCTCGCGCCGGTGGTGGCCGGTTGGGCTGCGCTGAGTGGGTTGGCCGTCCTGTTTCACGATCGGTTCCAACAGCTCCGCATCCCGCTGATGCGGGGTCACGTGGTGGTCTGCGGGCTGGGCTATGTCGGCAGAGTGTTCACCGAAAACCTTCGACAGGCGGGCCGGCGGGTGGTGGTCGTCGAATCGGACCCCGCGAATCCACTCATAGAGCTGTGCCGCAGTTGGCGCATCCCAGTCATAGTGGGCGATGCACGGCAAGAGCGCACACTGCGCGGCGCCGGGGTGCAGCGTGCGGCCCAACTGCTAGCGGTATGCCCCAACGATGCGGTGAACACCGAGATCGTCGCCGTCGCGCGGCGACTTGCGACCGGCCGTCGAAGCGGTCAGCTGCGATGTCTGGCTCGAATCGGTAACCCAGAACTGTGCCGGTTGTTGCGGGTGCAGGAGGCCAATTCCTCGGATGGTGCCGCTTCATCGCTGGACTTCTTCAACCTTGACGAGATCAGCGCGCGGTTGTGCCTCGACGATTACCCGATTGAGGCCGAGAACGGCCAGCCGCACCTCCTCGTCAGTCGCCTTGACGCGCTGGGAACATGGCTCGTGAAACACGCGGCATGGGGCTGGTTTACGAACCGCAAAGACGACACCCCGCTGTGGGTCACTGTCGTCGACGAGCGGGCCGAGGAACGCGTTCGCGGGCTCCTCGACCAATATCCGGCCCTCGAGTCGGTGTGTCAGTTCATTGAATCTTCGGTTTCCGTCCGTGATCTGCACCGATTCGAAACGGCCCGAGCCGACGGGGGAGCGCCTCCGATCACGTGCGCCTATGTGAGCGCATATCGCGACGAAGACGCGATCGAGACCGCGCTCACGTTACGCCATGAACTTGATTCGGCCGTTCCTATGGTTGTCGTGTTATCGCGGGCGCATGGGGTGGCCCGGCTCATCACGGACGCGACGGCCGGTGGCGAGCTGACGAACGTCAATGTATTTCCGGCGCTGGAGCGCACGTGCACGGCCGAGCTGGCCGCGGGTGGGACATTCGAGAGGATCGCGGTCGCCATCCACCGCCGGTGGTGCACAGATCAAGTCGCCGCGGGCAAGGAGGCGCCGGCATGGTCCGAGCTGGACGAGTCGCGCAAGGAGTCCAATCGTGCTCAAGCCCGCGACATTCCGGTCAAGTTGCGCAGTATCGGGTGCACCATCGCGCCTCTGCATGACATCCGCGCGCCGGCGTTCGAAATCACCGACGATGAATACGAGATGCTCGCGATCGCCGAGCACAAACGTTGGGTAACCGAGCGTCTGGAGTCCGGCTGGAGGCTGGGTCCCAAAGACATTGAGCGGAAGCGGTCGCCGTATCTGATTCCGTTCGAGGAGCTGCCGGAGGACATCGCCGACCTCGATCGCGACGCGGTGGGCCTGATCCCTGCCGCGCTCGCCTTGGTCGATCTCAAAGTCGTGCGACGTCCTCAACGGAGCTACGCCGGCGGCTCTGACGCCAGATCCTGAACCAGCTAGTCGGGAGGAATTGGCAGATCGGGGCAGACCTTGATGTAGTCGATGTCCGGCGATATCCACTCGTTCCACTGCTTGTGGCTCATGTTCTCAGTGAGCTTGTCGCACAATTCTTTTGGACCTGCAACGGCCGGCCACACTCTGACGGTTCCGTCCGCGCTGCCCGAGACGATGCGTTGGCCATCGGGACTGTAGGCGATACTGTCCACGTCATCGGTGTGCGCGGTCAATGCGTCACCAGTCTGCTCGCCGGACTCGACGTCCCACAACCGGATGGTTTCGTCGCGGCTCGCGGACGCTAGCGTGCGGCCGTCCGGGCTGTACGCCACCGAATCGACCGTGTCCTCATGGCCTTCCAGGGGCTCGCCGATTTTGTCGAGTGTGCGCGCATCCAACACCTGAATGACACCGTCGGCGCCTGCGGCTGCGATGCGCTGCCCGTCGGGGCTAAAGGTTACGGCCCACACAATCACTTCCGCGTCGCCGATCAAGGTTGCCCGTATCAATTGACCTGTGTTGGCGTCCCACAACCTCACGGTGCCATTGTTGGCCGCCTCCATGCCGCCGGAGACGAAGTGGTTTCCGTCGGGACTGACGGCGACGCTGTGTACCAACTCGCCGTGGATCCGCGGCTCACCGATGGGACTGCCCGTATCGACATCCCATAGCCGGACCTTGTTTCCGCCGCCGATAACCACACGGCGCCCATCGGGACTGAACGCGATGCTGGTCAGTGGCCCCTGTCCGGGATTGATCGGAGCGCCAACCAGGGTGCCGGTATTCGCGTCCCATATCCGGACGGTGCCGTCGGCACTGGCGGCGGCGAGACGCCGTCCATCCGGGCTGAAAGCGACGCTGGACAGCGCCTTTTCGCCGCCCACAAGTGGCTTACCGATCGGATGGCCGTTGTCTGCGTCCCACACGACGACCGTGCCGTCGTCACCAGCCGATGCGATGCGGTGTCCGTCAGGGCTGACCGCCACACTCGACACGCCGCCGATGTGCCCGAAGAGCGGCCGACGTATGCCGACATCCCACAATCGGATGGTCCCGTCCTGCGATCCCGACAGTAGGCGGGTTCCATCGGGACTGAAGGACAAAGTCCACACCGCATTCTTGTGGCCCAGCATGGGGGGACCGAGCAACTGCCTGGTGTCAACGTCCCACAGCCGCACCGCGCCGTCACCACTCCCGTCGGCGAGCCGGTGCCCGTCGGGGCTGAACGCCACGCTGAGCACTTGGGTCCCGTGACCGGTCAGGGGACCGCCGATCGGCAGGCCGGTTGCGGCGTCCCACAATTGCACGTCCCCGTCGGCACCCGCGGAAGCGAAGCGGCGGCCGTCGGGGCTGAAGGCGACATCCATGATGTCCAGCGCGTCGTCTTCGTGAACCCTGCGCGGAGGGCCGATCAGCTGCCCGGTACCGACGTCCCACAACCGCGTGGCCCCGTCGGAACTGCCAGTGACGAGGCGCTTTCCGTCAGGGCTGAATTCCACTGAGAGGACGTTGGCGGGAAGTTTCAGTGGTTGGCCGATGGGTCGGCCGGTGCTCGCGTTCCACAGCCGCACAGTGTTGTCGATGCTGCCGGAGGCGATCATGAGGCCGTCCGGGCTGAACGCCACCGCCCAGATCTCGTCTTCATGGCCTATCAGTGGTTGGCCGATCGGTTCGCCGGTGTCCGCGTTCCATATCCGTACGGTTTCATCATCACTTACGGATGCGATCCGATGACCGTCGGGACTGAACACCGCGTCGTCAACCCATTCAGTATGGCCGACCATGTCTTTGCCCACCTGTTGGCCGGTCTGAGTGTCCCACAAACGCAAGGTTCCGTCGTCGCCTCCCGTGACGAAGCGGCGACCTTGAGGGCTCAAGGTGGCACCAGGGCTGAAGACGGCACCGAAGATTCCCGTCGACGTGTCGATGAGCTTGAGGGTGTCGAATGTTCTGACCGCCACGGAGTACAACGTTTGGTCAAACGTGTTCGGAGAGAGCGTGTTCGCGGCAAGTAGCTGATGCAACGCCCTGGCATCGCCGCCGGGCCTGCTGCCGTCCAACATGCCGTCCGCCTCGGAGACCAGCCGCACGCTCGTCGCCTGGCGGAACCGGTCTTGAGCCTGACCCCGAGCGCTCATGGCGTAGACGAGTCCGATGACGGCAACCACCGCGACTACTGCCGTCATTGCAAGCACAGCACGCAAGATCAGCGATCGCTTGCGCAAGTCGGCCGCGTGCGCTTCGGCCTCTGCTTGCCGTTCTTGCGCATTCTGCAATTCGGCCTGCCGGTGTTCTTCCTCCGTCCGAACCCTTTCGTTCTCGCCTTGCCGAGATGCGTCGAGGTATTCGCGAACCGGATTCATGCGTTGGGTGAAAGTCGATGAGCCCACAACTTTTTCGGCATCGGCAAGTCGGGAGCCGGCGAGAAGCCACGCCGGATCTTTGTCGTGGCTTCGCCACGCCGTGTCGGCTCGCTCGACGTCGTCGGCGACCTGGAGTTCATGGCGTTGCTCGCGAAGCCAGTCTGCCAACTCATCCCACTGGCGCAGCAGGCTTTCCAAGGCGACCTCGACCACGACTTGCCCGTCGCGCTGGTCCTTTAGCAACAGCCGCTTGGTGACCAGGGCGTCGATCAGTGGTCTGCTTTCTTCGGGTAGGTCGTCATAGCGGGCCATCCGACGCATCGGCTGATCGTTATCCGGGTTTACTGTGGCGAGCCACGGAATGAAAGCCACACGCAGACAGTCAAGCTGCTGGCGCCGTTGGTCCGGGTCGGCGGCGAGAACCTCGTTGATCTCCGTCTCGACAACTCGGCGCATCCCACCCATCGCCTCGTACTGCTCGAGGGTCAACTCACCCGTCGAGCCGTAGTCGGCGTACAGCCGCGCCAGCGTCAGCGACAACATCGGCAGTGTGTCGGCACCCTCGGCGGCGTCAACGAGAAGCCGCTCCACCAACTCTGGTGAAATTGCGAGACGGCGGCCCCCTTCGCTGGCACGAGCCGCCGGGCCGGTGATCACCTCCTTGAACTGGGTCGGCGGCATTGGCTTGAGGTCATCGAAAACCCTGGATTCCACACCAGCCAGTTCGGGATGCGTCTGCATGGCTTCATACCGGTCGGTTCGGATGGTGGCCACCACGATCAGGCTCAGCGGTTGGAGATCCGTTCGTACCGTCAGACGTCGAATCAGCGACATTAGGTCTGCCCCTTGGGCTCCGGCGTCAGCGGAGAACAATTCCTCAGCTTGGTCCAAAGGCAGTATCAACGTCGGAGGGGCCGGTTTTTCATCGCCGCGAACCGGATCCGGCAACCGATCCGCCGCTGTCCGCTGGATTTCGATCAGTAACTCGCGCAGCAGCTCGATGTTGTCCGTGCACGCGGTCTTGATTTCGCCGAGGCTTGGGGCCGACAGGCCCAGCTTGTCTCGAGCCTGCCAAATGGCTGCTGCCAGGCCGGCATCCCCTGTGAGCGCATTGCGACCGGGTCGCACGATGCCCAACAGTGTGAAGCGACGATCTTCGCGGGCCAAGCGCGGCAGTAGACCCGCGCGAAGAAATGACGACTTGCCTGTGCCGGATGGACCCAATACGACGAACAGCGACTTCGTCTCGGCCAGTCTCAAGCCGCGGAGCTCATCGAGCCCATGCACGATTGGCGCGTCGCGACCAAAGAAAACGGCGGCATCGACCCGTTCGAATGGTTCCCAGCCACGGTATGGAGCCCGATCGACGTCTTCTGGCGGCGGCCACACGAACGAATGCGCGCTGACACCGGTCCCACGGATGGCGTCTCGTAATCGGTACAAGCCACCGGTGGCGAACATCACCGGTGGTCCGCTGCCCACATCGATCGAGGTCATGTCGCTCTCGCCGAACAGGTCACACCGCTGCCACTCCGACGTCAAGTCATCACCGGCCGAAGGTTCGAGGCGGGCGCACAAGATCTGCTTGTTCAGGTTCTCCGCGACGCGGTATTCAGTCTTGCACTCATGGGACGCTTCCCAGTTCTTTGACAGAAGGCAGACCACTGCTTCACATCTGGCACTCGCCTGCTGAAGTCTGTCTTTCCATCGCTCTCCCGGTCGGAGCCCGATTTCAGGATCGACGTCGAGGAAGATATCAGTCGCCAGCGGGGGCTCCTGGTCGACGAGCCAACGCTTCAGGGCCAACGCCTCGCGCGAGTCGAGACTCGAGTGGCTGAGGAAAATCCGCGACATGTCATCCTCGGGGGCTGGTTAGCTCGGAGAGTAAACCTCCTCGTCGAGTCAGAAAGTCGATTTGCGGCAAATCACCGGCGGCGTCAATGGCCGGACTAACCTCACTCCATGACATCAAAGCCCAGACCGGGCGAGGTCGGCGAGCCGCGTAAGACGCAGCCACACCACGGTTCGGTCGCCAACAAACTCAACTGGCTTCGGGCCGCGGTCTTGGGCGCCAACGACGGGATCGTGTCGACTGCGGGCATTGTTGTCGGCGTCGCCGCGGCCTCCGCCGACCGAGGGCCGGTCCTCACCGCCGGCATCGCGGGGCTGGCGGCCGGCGCACTCTCGATGGCGGTTGGCGAGTATGTGTCTGTCAGCACCCAACGCGACACCGAACGGGCAATGCTCTACCGAGAAGGCCAAGAACTGAAACTGCAGCCCGATGCCGAAATGGACGAATTGACAGGCCTATACGAGGCAAGAGGTCTCTCCCCGCAGACCGCACGCCAGGCCGCCACCGAGCTGACCGCTTTCGATCCGCTCGCCGCGCACGCGGAACTCGAGCTGCGAATTGATCCCGAGAACCTGACAAATCCCTGGCTGGCGGCGATTTCGTCCGCGGTGTCGTTCACCATCGGCGCGTTGTTGCCGCTCATCGCGATTCTTCTTCCGCCATCGCACGCTCGGATCCCGGTCACGATCACCGCGGTACTGCTCGCGCTTGCGGTCACCGGGTGGGTGGCCGCTCGGCTCGGCGGCGCAAAACCCCTGCGCCCGATCCTGCGCGTAACCGTAGGCGGTGCGCTGGCCATGGCGATCACGTTCGCCATCGGCCACCTCGTCGGCGCGACGATCGGATAACGCCAATTGTGTGCAAGCGCATGAGCCGTCCTTTCTGATACGAATCCATACAATGTCTGCTGCTCAGTCGGATTCACCGCTACATTCGACGTGCATGGCGACCTCAATGGGACCGATGGTGGACTACCTTTGGCGTCGCCTTGCATTCGTGGCTTTGGTGATCGTGATCGGTGCTGGTTCGTTGAACGCGTCTTCGCAGGCGATCGCTGACGCCAGCGCAGCTGACCCCTACATCGATCAGCTCGCCGAATCTGCCGGTACGCCCACCTTGGGCTGGGTCGACTGCAATGACGGATTCCTTTGCGCGACAGCAGAAGTCCCATTGGACTACAACCGCCCACGCGATGAGCAGATTGAGCTAGCGGTGATCAAACTGCCCGCGACCGATCCACACAACCGAATCGGAACGCTATTCATCAATTTCGGTGGTCCCGGCCAGTCCGGCGTTGACCGGCTGCGCGGACGTGCGAGGTGGCCGTGGTTGTTCTCGGAGGAGCTGCGATCGCGATTCGATCTCGTTTCTTGGGATCAGCGGGGGGTGGCGCGCAGCGCCGCGGTGCGCTGTTTTTCTGACGCGGCCCAACAGTGGCAGTTTCTTGTACCTAGTCCGGGGCTGCCCATGGATGCCCACGGGGAACAGGAACTTTTCGCATGGTCGGAGGACTTCGCCGACCGCTGCGCGCAGCAGGCCGGCCCAATCATGAACCACGCCTCGTCCGCCAACACAGCACGCGATCTCGAATTGTTACGCCGCGCCGTCGGTGATTCGTCATTGACGTATCACGGCATCTCGTACGGCACCCAGCTGGGCGCGATCTACACCAACCTCTTTCCGGGGCGCGTGCGTGCGATGGTGTTGGACGGGTCGGTCGACTTCCAAGGCAACGTCAGCGGTCACGGCTCAGAAGGAACGACGGTCCCGCTCAACACCCGGCAAGATGTCGCTGCCGGCACTGCCGCCGCGTTCGAGGAGTTCTTGCGGGACTGTTCGGCGGCCGGCCAGCGTTGCGCGTTCTCCGAAGGAGATCCCAGAGCTAAGTGGGCGGCGCTGGCCGAACGTTCGCGCATGTCACCCGTTATGGTCTACGGCCACGCGTGGACCTACCCGGAGATGGTTGTCGCGACGCTGGCGAAGCCCGCCACTTATCCTCAGCTGGCTGAGCTGCTACAACAGTTTTCCGAAACAGGGACCGCAGCGCCAGAACTCATCGACGCGATCACGGGCAGTGAACCGCCCCCAACTGATGTCGACAGATTGTATTTGAGCAATCGTGAAGAGGCGTACGACGCGATCCAATGTAGTGACAGCACTGTGCCGACCGACCTCGCCGCCTACAGCCGAGCAGCACTAACCGCGGACGAGGTGTCACCGGACTTCGGCCGCATCTCTGTCTTCGACGTGATGCCGTGCGCGTTCTGGCAGGGTCACGACGCCGACCGCTACACGGGCCCCTGGAACCGGCGCACTTCTGCGCCAATTCTCGTGCTGAACACCAGAAACGACCCCGCCACTCCGCTGGCGGGCGCATATGCCGGTGCAGCCCAGTTGTATGAGGCCAGAGTGGTGGTAACAGAGGGCTCAGGACATACCAGTATGTATGTCGCGAGCACGTGCGCGGAGCGCGTGAAACGCGATTACCTGTTCTCTGGCCTACTTCCGGCCGTAGGTACCGGCTGCAACCGAGACCAATCACCGTTCGATCAGGCGCCGGAGGCATTGCGATAGACGGCGGTTTGCTAGCAATGGTCAAGCGCTGGCCGGCGCTCGTCGCGGTCGTGCTGTTGATCGGCGCGTGCGGCGACGGGCGCAACTCACCAGGAACCCCAGAAACACGAGAGACGGCATCCACCTCCTCCGCGGCGGTCGACCCCGACGTCGCGGCCGACGGCCAGGGCGTGCTGGACGCTGCCGTCAAGGCCGATGAGCCGGGGTGCTCTGCCGCGGTCGGGATCGAAGGTGACGTGGTCTGGACGGGAGCTCGCGGCCTCGCCGACCTGGACACCCGCGCTGAAATCACCAAGGACACCGTCTTCGACATCGCTTCGACGTCAAAGCAATTCACGGCTACTGCGATCCTGCTGCTGGCGGAGAACGGAAGGCTGTCGCTCGACGACCCGCTGTCCACCCACGTTCCCGGGCTGCCCGCATGGGCCGAATCCGTGACCGTCGCAGAGCTGATGCATCAGACGAGCGGCATCCCGGACTACATCGGCCTGCTCGAGGACGAGGGGTACCAATACAGCGACCGGACCACGCAGGAGCAGGCCCTGCAAGCGTTGGCGAACGTGCCGCAGCTGCAGTTCGAGCCCGGCGCCCGCTTCGATTACTCGAACTCCAACTACCTGCTGCTCGGCGAGATCGTGCAGCGGGTCTCCGGACAACCGTTGCCTGCCTTCCTGAGCGCGGAGGTCTTCAAGCCGCTAGATCTGGCCATGGTGATGGATCCCGGCAACGCGATTCCGAATAAGGCCGTGTCGTATGAATTCGACGACGACACCGGCGAGTACACCGTGGCGGTCACCGCCTGGGAGCAGGTCGGCGATGGCGCCGTCCAGACCACGCCCGGTCAACTGGTCCGCTGGGCGAACAACTACCGAACCGGCAAGCTCGGCGGCCAACGCCTTCTCGATGCGCAACTCGCCGGGGCGGCGGACACCGGATCCGATGACGGGGACCGCTATGGCGCGGGCATCTTCGTGCGCCCGGATGGCAGCCTCGACCACGACGGCTCCTGGGCAGGGTTCGTCACCGCGTTCCACGTCAGCGCGGACCGACGCACGTCCATCGCCGTCAGCTGCAACGCCGCAACCCAGGACCCGGGGGCCATCGCAGGCGAACTCGAGGGCCTCTGGATGTAGCGCACCAGTCGAATCTCGGTACGCCACAGGATGACTCGGGACTAGTCGACCCGCTTGTACCAGGAGATGACTGCCATCAACATCGCCGTCACCAACGCGACGAGGACCCACAATACGAGGCCGACGTCGATCCACGCCCCCGGCGGTGGTGCTCCCGGCAGGATGTTTCGAAGCGGGACAACCGCGAACAGCATCGCGGCGTACCACGTCAGGAATGGCATCTGGAAGTCCTTGCGCTTCGTGATCACCTGCAGGGCAGTGAAGATCGCCAACGTCGGCAGGGTGATCAACACGATGCAGATGCCGAGATCGAATGCGAGCGGGCCCAGCGACCGTTTCAACGTCACCTGGGTGGCCTCGTCTGTGCCGGTGGTCTGAGGGCCCGGATCGGCTTCTTCTGCGGTGATGTCCCAGCCCTGCAGCGCCCCTTCTACTTCCACGCGGGCGGGCATGAACTGCCGTTCGTCGCCAGATCCGACGAGCAGGGTGGCACTTATCGGCTCGGTGGTGTACGAATCGAACGGCCAGTTGTTCACGTCACCGTTCAGGTCGAGGGTCGTGGTCTTCTCCGACGGTGCCTCGCCCGAAGGAAAGTTCAGGTCCCCCAAGGTATTCCACGGAAACAGCCGTACCGAGATGTCGGTGTTGAGTACCTCGAGACGTTCATCGGTGAGGTCATCCTGCGGGATGACGAGCACTTTGACATCGGCTTGGTAATCCACCGTGCGCAATGCCTTCACCGTCACCAAGACAACCGTTTCGGTTCCGTCACCGACGTCTGCGGGGCCCAACTCCGTGGACGATCCCGAAAGCCACCAGTAGGCGAACAGCGTGCCGCAATAGGCCACCAGGATGACCACGACGACACCGACGATAGTTCCGATGCGCCGGCCCGCAGCCGGCGTCTTGGCTCCGTGGCGCGAATTTCCTTGGCGCGCTGGCGCCTCTGGGTTCTGGGGTTCCACGGACGGAATGCTATGGGCGGACGTCGGTTTCTGTCTGCCCTTTACGGATAGCGGTCTACGGCAAGGTCAATTTCCTCAGGCGGGCCGACGCTACTTCCAATGCGGCTCGAGCAACGTCGACCAGGCTTCGTCCAGCTGCTGCCACTCCGCCGGGCAGCCCGACGCGCGATCCTCGGGCAGTTGACCGTTGGCGACCAAATCGCCATTGGCATCCGGATTCGACCCGTAGATCCAGCATTCCATGTTGTACACACGCTGCAGGTTCAGTGAGTGTTCGTCGGCCATGTCTTCGGCGGTGAACTCAGTCTGCACTTCTGCAAGTGCGGCGAAAGCGCGCGCGAAGTCCTTCACGGACTGCACCGACTCCGGATCGACCTGGCCGTCGTCGCCGGGCGTCAGAAGTAAGTAGGCGGCGGCCTGATCGGCAACGTCCTCCTCGCGTCCGGTGACCGGCAGGTCGTAAATGCTGATCGCCATGTGGCCGAGCTCGTGATAGAACGTCGTGTACTCGGAGCCAAGCGCTGACTGGAGGGGATCGGGGTCGCCCGCCTTTGTGAAAACCCCCATGGACCAGTCGGTGTCCTCGTAGCACATGGTGATGGCGTTATCGGCCTCGCTCCAATATGCGTTCGGAACACCGCATTGCGCCCCGCGCAGCGTGATGTCGTGGGGCAGGTTGAGTGTCTGGTTCACGTCGTCGGCGAGGTCGTCGAGCATGCGATTGTCTTGCTGAAGCTTTTTCCCGTTGATCGCCTCGGGGGTGTCGGCATCCTCGTACGTGACGATCATCGTCCCGCCGGGGCCGTCCGCAGGAGCCTCGGGGCACCGTTTTCCGCGTCGACCTTCCCCTTCACCGACGGCTCCGCGGCGGCGGGAGTTTCGGGAGCGTCGGCCTCCTCTTGGGGGGCACCACCGCACCCGGCCACTATCAACCCGGCCGCCAACACCGGCAGAATTCGATTACGCATGGCACTCCTCTGATGCGGGCCCTGAAATTGACACGGTCGCAGGTTTCGAGGCGGGACGGGGCCACTTGGCCCAATCCATGATCCGGCGGCGTCATCAATCGATGACGCCGCCGGACGCGGAGGTGCCCCCAAGAGCGGCCGCCCTACTGAGAATCCGGATAGGGCACCGCGTCGACGACGCCACCTCCATTCACATCACCGCCGAGGAGCACCGTCGAGGTTCCTGACTCGGGGTCGTAGTCGACGAGCGATTCGCCGCTCCCGCACGACAGTGTGGCCTGCAGCTGGAGTTGGCCGTCGGCGACACCGAGCACCCGGACGCTGCGTTCGTCGTCCACGTCCGGCACGGACACCGGCGTGGTCGTTCCGTCTGACGAGTTGAGCTTGGCGAGGTACACGTGGCCGCATCCGCCCGCCGCCTGTACGAATGTGCCTTCCGGCAGCTGCCAGGCGTTGAGCGCGCCGAGGTCCGGGGCCTGCTGTCCGTCGTTCTTGCCGGTCAGCGGGGTCGGCGCCGTGCCGTCGAGGGGCACGAGCCACAGCTGCGAATAGCTGAAGTCCGGTCCGTAGCAGCGCGCGAGGGCGACATCGGTGTCCCACCATCGCGTCGGAGTGCAGCTGCTGACTCCCGGAACCGGTAGCTCAATGCCCGGCTTCCCGTCGTTGCCCATGCGGGACAGGCCGGCGTCGGTGCCAAGCACCAGACGTGTGCCGTCGGGCGTGGAGAGATATGAGGCGTTGAACTTGCTTCCAAGCTCGTCCACGGGATACGTCAGCTGCTGCTTGCCGGTGAGGTCGACGCGGGTGAGCGATGCGGGGCTGTCGACGTCCCTCGATTTCAGCAACAGCACCGCCTTGCCTTCGGGCCGCGAGTAGCGAGGGGTGACCGCATAGCCGCCCTTGACCGGGAACGACGTCCGCTCGCCGGTGCGGAGATCGACTTCGATCACAGTCAAGTCGTCACCCTGCCGATAGAAGAGCGCCCGACTCCCGTCGCCCGACCAGTCGGCCAATGCAGGCAGCTGGCCGTTCTCGCCCGGCGCTTCGAACGTGGTGATCGCGTAGCGGCCGCCTTCGGGGTTGACCAGGTACAGCGTCGTCGCCGCGTCGTAGGGCGTCGGCTCGCCGGGCGGGACTTCCTCACCGGAGTTCGTGGGTGTGGCTTCATTCCACATCGCGAGGATCCAGCCCGGGCCCACCTCTGACCAGGGCACGTCCTGGATCGGCGCCTCGACATTGTGAGCGGCCAACTGTGCCGCTGGGGTTGCCGTCGGCGATACCGGCGACGGCGGGGCGGCTGTGCCGAGCTGCGCGCCCGGATCCGTCGACGACGAGCATCCGACCGCCACGACGGCCGTCGCCGCGATGACCGCGGCTCGAAGCAAGACCTTGTGCATGTGCGTTCCTTTCCAGTCGTGGAATGGTGCGCTGAAGGCCTTGAAAGATTCTTGACGAAGTCTTGAAGGACGCGATCGGGCTGATTACCGCTTGTTCGGTCTGTCCGGCGGCGATCTGGTCCGCGGCCCTGGTGGCGACATCGCCTGCGAGGCGGGAGGCAAGCTCGGGGGCGTTCACCGCGAACCGCGCCAACGCCCGCTGCCGCAGTGGGGCGACGTCGATCTCGCCACGGTTGCGCTCGATGGCGGTGACGACCGCGTCGCCGACCTGCTCGGGTGTGCCGGTGCCGATGAGCGGTGGCGGCGGTGCCCCCGACTCCGCGAACATGCCGGCGTCGCGAATGGCGCCGGGACAGACCACGGAAACGCCGACACCCGCGGGCCGCAGATCGTCGCGCAAACACAGCGCGAAGCCGCGCAGGCCGAATTTCGTTGCGGCATAGAGCGATGCGCGAGCTGTCGCGGTCTTGCCGGAGAGTGACGAGATGTAGACGAAGTGCCCCGACCGTCGCATCGTGAACGCGGGGATCAGCTCACGCGTCATCTGGATCGGCGATTCGAGGTTGACCCGCAGTGCCCGGTCGATCTGGTCAGGGGTGAAGCTGTCGAGCTTGCCCGACGCCGGCAGCGCGGCATTGGCGACGAGGACATCGATCTCGCCTGCTTCGGCCAACAGCGCAAGAGCCGCGCCGTCTTTCGCGAGGTCGCTGACGATCGTCCGGTGGCCTTCCCCATCGAGCGATGCCGCGAGCTGCTCGAGTTCTTCGCTGCTTGCGCGAGCTCAGGATCATCCGCGCGCCGCGGGCCGCCAGCGCCGAGGCGATGGCCTGTCCGAGGCCGCCGGTGGCACCGGTGAGTAGAACGGTCTTGCCGGCGAGCCGCATGTCGTCAGCGCGGGGTGAACTTGACGGCGACGATCTTGTCGCGGGCGAGTCCCTCGGCGAATTCATCGACGGTCGGAATCCGGTCGTCGCGGAATTTGAGTCCCATCATCGTCTGCGCCTTCTTGACGCCGTAGGACTGGGCGCAGCGGTGCGCGAGATCAGCGACGACGGCCGGGTCCGAGATCAGCTCGCCGTGCATCTTCGTGGTCTTCCCGTCGTGGAGCACCTCGGCGTCGGCCCCACCGCTGAAGTTGTGCTTCCACCCCGCGTTCGCGATGGCGTACAGCGCACCGTCGATCTGGTGCGCGCTCACCGGGATCGAGAACTCACGTCCCGACTTTCGTCCCTTGAAGTTCAACACCATCAGCTGGCCGCGCATTGGACCCGCCAGCGGGGTGCGCAGCAGGAGGCGCAGTATCGGGTTGGCGACTTTCAGCAGCTTCTCCGGCGGATGCCCGGCTGCGACCGCGGGTACCTGATCTGTCATAACGCTCACGGTATTCCTGATCTGTGACGCGCTGACGGGTATTGCGTTAAAGGTTGCCCAGGTCGTCGGGAACGTCGACGGCGTTTTCGCGCAGCGCCTCGATCGGCACCACTTCGAGCGTGCGCTCGTGGGTGCAGGCCAGGACCACCGGCGCCGCGACGCCGTCCTGATATGCCCTCAGCCAGTTCACCGCGGTGACGCACCAGCGGTCGCCGGGCTCCAACCCCGGAAAGCGGTACTGCGGCATCGGGGTCGACAGATCGTTGCCGATGGAGCGTTGATGCTCGAGGAACTCGGCGGTCACGACGGCGCAGATGGTGTGTCTGCCGATGTCCTGAGGTCCGGTCGAGCAGCAGCCGTCGCGGTAGAAGCCGGTCATCGGGTCGGTGCCGCACGGCTCCAACGGGCCGCCCAAGACGTTGAGTTCAGGCACCAGCCCAGTATGCGGTGTGGTGACTTCGGCGCGCTCACGCCCGCTCACCGGGCGCGAGCGCGCCGAAATCGCAGCAGTTTGCGTAATGGCCCGACGGCCGGGAGACACCGTATGTCTGCCCGTCACCGGCTGGACAGACGGCTTTCTGACACTCGGCCGTGTCTGTGCGTGCGAGTCGCCGTGCCGTTCTCAAGGGTGCATTGGTGCTCGCAGCGCTGCCAGTCGCGGGGTTCACCGCCGACCGCCGCCTCAGCCCCATCCGGTCGGACCCGTTCACGCTCGGGGTGGCGTCCGGCGAACCCTCCGCCGACGGTGCAGTGATCTGGACCCGACTTGCGCCGAATCCGTTGGCCGATGACGGATTCGGTGGCATGCCCGCACGTGGGGTCGACGTCGAATGGGAAGTGGCGCGCGACGAGTGGTTCAGCCGCGTAGAGCAGCGCGGAATTGCCACGGCGGTACCCGAATTCGCGCACAGCGTGCACGTCGAACTGACCGGCCTGCGTCCTGGCGCCGACTACTTCTACCGCTTCCGCACCGGCAGTCATGTGTCGCCGTCCGGCCGTACCCGCACCGCACCCGAAACCGGGTCGCTGGCGCCGATGACGATGTGCGTCGCCTCGTGCTCGAACTATGAGCAGGGCTGGTTCACCGCCTACCGCAGGCTCGCGGAGGAGCAGCCGGATCTGGTTGTACACCTTGGTGATTACCAGTACGAGTACGCCGCGTCCGGCAATGGCGTGCGTGCGCATGTCGGACCGGAGACGGTGACGCTGGCCAACTATCGGCAGCGGTACGCGCAGTACAAGACCGATCCGGACCTGCAGGCCGCACATGCGGCGGCGCCGTGGCTGGCGGTGTTCGACGATCACGAAGTGGCCGACAA
The DNA here is from genome assembly GCA_963721195.1 of uncultured Actinomycetota bacterium. Lineage (GTDB taxonomy): Bacteria > Actinomycetota > Actinomycetes > Mycobacteriales > Mycobacteriaceae > Mycobacterium. The sequence continues at coordinate 329,436 of CAVRIH010000008.1, forward strand.
CTGGGCCGACGAGGTACCCGAGAAACCCGACGCCGCGTTCCCGGGTCGACGCGCCGCCGCAATGCGGGCCTACTACGAGAACATGCCGTTGCGGCGTTCGGCTGCGCCGCGCGGCGTCGACATGCAGCTCTACCGGCGGGTGCAGTGGGGCGGCCTGGCGACGGTGCACATGCTCGACACCCGGCAGTACCGCACCGATCAGCCGTGCGCCGACGAGCTGCGCACCGACTGCGTCGAACGAGCGCTCCGATCCGCCACGCTGACCGGTGCCGAGCAGGAACGGTGGCTGCTCAACGGGTTTCAGCAGTCCCGGTCGCGATGGGACATCCTGGGGCAGCAGGTGTTCTTCTCGCAGGTGGAGTTGACGCCCGGCCCGGGTCGCGGATTCAACCCCGACGCGTGGGACGGGTACGCGGCCAACCGCGACCGCGTCGTCCACGGCATGGTGCACTCACCCGTTCGCAACGCCGTGGTGCTCACCGGAGATGTCCATTCGCACTGGGCGGCCGAGGTGCACTCTCGGCCCGGTGACCCAACGTCCCCGGTCGTGGCGACCGAACTGGTGACGACGTCGATCAGCTCGGGCGGCGACGGATCCGATATTCGCGACGACACCGCGGCGGTGCTGGCCGAGAATCCACACATCCGGTATTTCAGCGGCCGCCGTGGCTATGTGCGGGCTCGCTTCAGCGCCGACGAGATGCGCGCAGACTTCCGCGAGGTGCCGTACGTGTCGCGCCCCGGTGCGGAGGTGCGAACCGGGGCGTCGTTCGTCGTTCCGGATCGCGCGTCGGCGCTACACGCGATGTGATTTCGGCGCGCTAATCCACGCTGAGCGACGGTTAGCGCGCCGAAGTCGCATCAGATTCGCGAGTTCTTCGTCATCCACCGCATGACCTGCCAGCCGACGAATACCGGCAGCCACGTCGTCAGCACGCGATACAGCAGCACCGACGGAACGGCGATCGCCGCGGTCATTCCGAAGGCGGCCAGGCCACCGATCAATGCGGCCTCGACCGCGCCGACACCGCCGGGCGTCGGCGCCGCGGACGCCAACGTGCCACCGACCATCGTGACAACGGTGACGGTGATGAACGAGGTATCGCCGCCGAACGCCTCGATGGCGGCCCACAGCGCAAAAGCATTACCGAGAGTCGTTGCCGCGCAACCGAGCACGATCACCGCCAGGCGCTGGGGTTCGCGGCCCAGCTCGATGAGGTGGCCGATCACCTCCTGCAGCCGCGGCCGCACTGACGTCGCCAGCCAGCGCCGCAACTTGGGCACCAGCAGGAAGGTGCCGATCAACCCCAGCAGGAGCCCGGCCACCAGGTAAAGGACCTCGACGCTGGGGACGAACCGGGAAAGGTTGGCGGACACGCCCGCCGCGGTACTGAAGAAGATCAACAACAAGATGTGGGTCATCACCTGCACCGACTGCTGCAGCGCCACCGCAGTGGTCGCGCGCATCGGGGCGACGCCGCCCTTCTGCAGATACCTTGCGCTGAGCGCCAACCCGCCGACGCCCGCAGGCGTCGTGGTGGCGGCGAACTTGTTGGCCACCTGCATCACGATCAGACCCCAGAGCTTGACCACACCGTCGGCGGCGGCCCACAGCGCCGCCGCGGCACCGAGATACGTCAGCCCAGACGCCGCCAATCCCAGCAGTGCGAACCACCAGTTAGCAGTTCGCAGTTCGGTGAGGAACGTCGGCACCGAGCTGATGAACGGATACGCGACGTAGACCAGAGCGATCAACAGCACGAGCTGGATCAGCTGGCCGCGGGTGAACCGGGTCACGGTCTCGGTGCGGATCTCGTCGACGCGTGTCTGGCTCTTCACCTCGTCGCGCGCGGCGGAGATGACGGCCTTCGGATCGCGCACAGATTGCCGGATGCCCAGTGGGACAGCCGCTTTCGTGAGTCGCCTCGAGGCTGACAGCACAGTGTCCTTGCCGAACGCGTCGATGGCGGCCCGCACCGCCGATGGCGCGTCGTAGAGGTGGGTCGTCGTCACGAGCATCTGCGCGATGTCCGACCGCAGTTGCGCTTCGGTCGCTCCGTACTCGGCGCTGTCGAAACCGCCGAACAACACGGTCTCGTCGACGGTGATCTCGCTGGCGCGCAGGTCACCGTGCGAGATCTGACAGTCGTGAAGTTCACGCAACGATTCCCAGACCCGGTTGACCGGAATGGCAGCTGTGCAATCGCCGATCGGCGTTCCGCGGGCGGGGGTGTGGGCGTATAGCGTCCAGCTGCGCTCGAGCGTGGCCACGGCGATCGTCGAGATGTTGGCGATCTTGAGTTGACCGATCGCGATCGCCATCAGCGCGCGGTGTTCTACGGCGCGGCGCATCGACGCGTGCAGGGGCGCCGTCTCACGGTCGCGCAACCGCACCTTGCGCCACAGCTGCAGCAGCACGCCACCGCCGCGTTGGTGCGGTCCGTACATCTCCATCACGGCCGTCGTCTGCTTGTCCTCACACGCGGCCTGCAGGATCAGCGGCCCGGCGCCGGACGGTCGTAGCACCTTGAGTTCGTAGACCACGCAGCCGCGCCGGGCCATCGCGCGAACGGCCCCCTCCAACGGCACGTCGAGGCCGGGCGTGCCGACGACAAGCACGACCAGCGCACCGATGAACCAGCCGGCGGCAAGCCCGAACAGCGAGCGCGCAGGAACCACCGCGCTGATGACGAGATGAATGGGCACGAACGCCAGCAGCAGCGCCCACCACCACCGGCGCCATCGCGCGGGCAGCCAAGGCCCCGAGACGGTCAGCACCGCGGCGAGCATCGCGATCCAGCGCGGGTCGTCGACGAACTGCGAGGGCAGCGTGTCGAGGCGCTCGGACAGGTCGAAGTGCCACTGCGGAGCGGCGATGCCGGCGCCGGTGATCGACAGCGCCAGCCCGGCGATCGCGGCCGCGGCCGCATACGCGCCGAGCAGCTTCCACTGGCGGGCGACGATGAGGCTGACCAGGATGATGAACGGCAATGCCAGGATCGCGACGCCGTAGGCCAGGTACACCAGGTTGGCCTGGGTGGGGGTGAGGACGGCGACGATCTCGGACACGGACCGCTCGAGGGCGACCCACTCGTTGCGGGTGATCAGCGAGCTGGTGATGACGACCGCGAGGAACACTGCGGACAAGGCGACACGGATGATGTCGTTGGTCCGGCGGGTCAACGGCTGCAGCAGGTTGCCTGTGACGGTGATGTCCCGTCCGTCAACTCGCATGTATCAAGGATCTTTCGGATGCGGCGCGCCGGTGTGCGACTCGCCGACACCATAGCCGGACAAGTACCGCCCCGTCCGATCGGAAACGCTGAAATAGTTGCCCAGGCTGACTCCCGCACGTAGCCTATTAGGCATGAGTACAACAGCACAGGATGGCCTGCCCCCTGGGCCCAAGTCGCCCGCCGCGTTGCAGCTCGTGTTCATGATGCGGTGGTGGCCGCAGTTCGTTGCGGCGTGCCGACGCCGTCACGGCCCGGTGTTCACGTTGCGCAACACGATGATGGGCGAGATGGTCTACCTGGCCGACCCGGATGCCATCAAGACGGTGTTCGCCGGTGACCCGCGGATTTTCCATGCGGGCGAAGCCAATTCGATGCTGGGTGGGCTGTTGGGCGACAGCTCGGTCCTCGTGGTCGACGACGACGTTCATCGCGAACGCCGTCGACTGATGATGGCGCCGTTTCACCGCGACGCTGTCGCGCGGCAGGCCGATCTGATGGCCGACATCGCGGCGGAGAACATCGCAGGCTGGCCGGTTGGCCGATCATTCCCGGTGGCGCCGAAGACGTCGCAGATCACGCTGGAGGTGATTCTGCGGACGGTGATCGGCGCCAGCGATCCGGCGCGCCTGGCCGCGCTGCGCGACGTGATGCCACGGCTGTTGCGCGTCGGCCCGTGGGAGTCGTTGGCGATCGCGAAGCCGAAGCTGCAGCGCCACTGGCTGTGGCGGGGGATGGCGCGCAACATGGCCGAAGCCGACCGTCTGCTGTATGCCGAGATCGCCGAGCGCCGCGCCGATCCGAACATCGCCGAGCGCACCGATGCGCTGGCGATGCTGATCCAGGCGAGCGGTACCGAGATGAGTGACAAGGTGTTGCGCGATCAGCTGATCACCTTGCTGGTCGCCGGCCACGACACGACGGCCACCGGGCTGGCGTGGGCGTTGGAGCGGTTGACCCGCCACCCGGAGATCCTGGCGAAGGCGGTCGCCGCGGCCGAGGCCGGCGATGCCGCCGGTGACGAGTACCTCGACGCGGTCGCCAAGGAGGCGCTGCGCATCCGCCCGGTGGTGCCCGATGTGGGCCGGATCCTCAAGGAACCCGTCGAGGTTGCGGGATACCGGCTGCCGGCGGGGGTGATGGTGGTCCCGAGCATCACGTCGGTACACGCCGATCCGTTGGTCTACCCGGATCCCGACAAGTTCGATCCGGACCGGATGGTGGGCGCGACGCTGAGCCCGACGACGTGGTTCCCGTTCGGTGGCGGCAATCGGCGTTGTCTCGGCGCGGGTTTCGCGATGGTCGAGATGCGCATCGTGCTGCGCGAGATCCTGCGTCGCGTCGAGTTGAGCCACCACGACCGAGCCTGGTGAGAAGATCAGGCTCAAGCACGTCATCATGACCCCACAACACGGCGGACGGATCACCGTGCGGGCATTCAAGGACGTGTCATCGAAACCGAGCACACCGGTCCAGTCGGCGTGCCCCGTCACCGCCGAGACTGCGTCGTCGGGCTGACTCACGTCGCCTATTCGGCGAAACGCCTCCGGCCCGAATGTTGCGCAGGTGAGTAAATAGGCATGGGCGCGGGGATCCACGTAGGTCGAGTCGGCTCACTTGCGGTTGCTCTGGGAATCGGGGCCGCGGTCATCACGGGACACGGGACGGCGTTGGCAAACCCGGCGGACACCTCCGGAACGGGATTCTCGTCGACGGATTCGGCCGCGCCCTCTGATACGACCGACGACGGCCAGACCTCGGACACCGCCGACTCTGACGCGTCAACAAATGATGACACCGCAGAAAAGGACACCGCTCCCACCTGCGCCGCCGCGGTCCAGCAAGCGTTGGAAGGAGTCGAAGGCACCCACGGCTCGTGTTGGGCAACCACGTCACGCCGATCCCGGTGACGTTGGATGGCGAGGAGCACACGATCAAGATCCCGCTGGAGATGGTGGCGCACACGCTCGCGCCGGGGAGACGGTCACCCTGCAATTGGTCGCGTCGGCGGTGACGTATCAAACGCTTGGCGCATCGGGCGAATTGAACGTGTCGAGCGTGAAGCTCAAGCTACCTACCGCGGACGCCGCGGAGATCACGAGTCCGAGCCCGGCGGCGATCACGACTGCGGCGTAACAACTTTCACGGCAGACGGCAGAACGGGGAGCCGCCGAAGCGACTCCCCGCCCTGTTTCGAGTGGCCCCGACAGGTCGAGGGCTAAGGGCCACCCAGCCTGTGGAGTGGGCTAGCAGAGACCACCCGCCGGCACCTTGCCGACGGTGATGTGGCTGCTCTGCGCCGAAAGCCTGGTGCCGCACAACGAAACCGAGTTCTGGTTCTCCGCACCACCGCCGACTAAGTTCACGCTGCCGGCGTTGACCACGGTGTTGCGCTGCGCCGGACCCGTGACGACGGTCCCGCCGAAGGCCGTGGCCACATTGTTGTCCTTGGCTCCGGGGTGGGCGACGACGGACTGGCCGTCGAACGCGAACACGTTGTTGTTGGTGCCGACTGCGGTGGCCCTTGACCCGACCGGCGAGATGAGGTTCACCGCCAGCGCACTGTTACCCGGAGCCGCGTTTGCGTATGCGCCTGTGGCTTGGGACTGATCGCCGATGCCGATGGGCTTGGTGCCACCGGTCCCGGCGTCGAACGAGACGCCCGGTCCGGCGAGAGCCGTTCCTGCGCCGAACATTCCGGCCGCGCCCAAACCGACGGCGAGAACGGATCCTGCAACTACTTTGCGAACGTTCATGTCGCAATTTCCTTACTGTGGGTGGGCGAGGAACGATTCCCCGTCCGGTTTCTCCTGCCGCGGTATCGAAAGCGGGAGTCGAGTAGCCACAACCCTTTTGGATCGGCCACTCAGCCTGTGCGCCCGTTGTTGGCGGTACTTGCGAATCTGGCTGACCGCGACAACGGCCAGCACCACGACCATGACGGTCACGTCCTTGAACCACTCGCTCATCGCGGCGGGCCCTGCACTGGCGGCTGGGGTGGCTGGCCGCGGAGCTTCTTCTGCTTCTCGTTGGTGAGGTACCACGCCAGCGCGATGATGCCCACGAGGACGACGGCGGGCGGGAATACGACGCACAGCGCCATGCCCAACGCGATGCCGATGACCCAGCCGATGATCTCGGTGCCCAGCGTGTTGCGGGCCGAGGTGAACACCCACTGCTGGCCGTCCCAGTAGGTCCGGAAGCTGGTGTCGCGGGGATCGGGGTACCAGCCCGGCGGCGGGTTCACGCCGCCCAGATCCTCGGGAAGCCACTCGTACCTCGGTCACTTCCACATCCCCAGGATCTGACCGCACGCTCCATCACTCGTCGACCATCCGGGAAGATCTCCGGTGCCACGAAGGTCAAGTCGCCCAAGTACTTTCGCAGTTCGAGCAGTGCTTTCTTGTCGGCCTGCATCTGCGCGATCTCGCGCGCGGCGCCCTCGTCGGCCTTACGGCCCTCGGCGAGTAGGTTCTGCCAGGCGACTTCAGGATCGGGACGATCGGTCATTTGTCCACACACTCCACATACTGTGGATGATCCGGGCTGGACCCAGCAGCCTCGCAGCCCGCTGCCAGTCCGCCGATCAGCAGCATGTCGGATAGGCACAGCGAGACGTAGAACCATGACTTGTCGACGGAGCCGTACCAGGACTCACCCATCGTTCTCCTGACTCTCGGGCTGATGATCGGCGACACGATCGGTGACCTTCTGGATGGTCTTCTTCACGGTGTCCCTGACGTGATGGACGAGGTCGCGCACCGGCCTCGGCCTCGTCACCGGACCATTGGTTTGATCCTCGGTCTGATCCTCCGTGATGGAGTTCGTCTCACCGGGAACGAACTTGGGCGATGGCCTGACGAGATTCACGGCATTGTCGACACCTTCGCCCACCGCATTTACCACGTCATGGACATTCTTCGCGGTAGGCAGCGGTGGGATCAATCGTGCCGGAGTGGGCGTGCCCGGCGGGATGGTGCGGTCATAGCCCTGCTCCACGATCACCTTGGCGACAGGCTCGGCCACGTCGATCACCGGCTCCGGCACGCCGACTAGCCGCAACGGCTCGAATAGCGGCAGGTTTTCAGTCGGCAGGAAGTAGTAGTCGGTGTCGCCGGTCACAGTGTGGATCACCCCCTCCGGATCGACCTCTAGATCGCGCGGGTGAACGAATACAGCGCCCAGTAGTGCGTTCCCGGTGGAGATCAAGTTGATCGGGTATAGCGGGAAGTCGGAGACGCCGTCGTACTGCTGGATGACATCGGTGGTGTGGAACTGGGTATCAGTCGGCGCGGGTCCGGGGAAGGTGAAGTCGAGGATCGGGATATAGAGGCCGGGGAACCGGGCCGCAAGGCCACCGTTGGGCACTTGGGGATTGCCGATGAGCACGAACTCGATGTCGGGGCCGTCGCCGTTTGGGTACTGATCCTCTAGGTCTTGCTTCACTTGATTCGCGACTATCGCGCCCTGCGAGTAGCCGAAGATAACCAACGTCTCGCCGGGGCGGTCAGCGATCTCCTGCTTCAGGATGCTGACTCCGCTCGCCACCGACTGATCGAAGGTGAGATCGAATAGGCCCGACAGCTTCAGCACCGACTCGTTCGGCCACGCCGCGCCACCAGGACCCCAAACCTCCGAGGGGCCGAGGAAGAACCAGACCACGCGGCCAGCGCCCGTGAGCGGCCATAGCTCCATCGGAGCCGTCACTGGGACGTAGTCAATGGTCTCGCCGGGGTACAGCGGCCCGACGAAGTTGTCTCGGGTGCCTCGAAGGCGAAGGCCGCGAATGTGACCAGCGGGCCTGGTTCATCGGTGAACCTCGACGATGGACTCGTCGGCGTAGTTCTCCTGATGTGTTTGGCGCGCGTCGTCCAGGTCGGCGGCGAACAACGTCCGCGCGATATGTCCGCCATCGCGGCATGCGCTGACGACGACGAAAACGTCGTGCATCTCGTGCTGATCGAACGGCGGGCAGATTGTCTCGACCTCGTCGATGACGAACTCGCTCGCGTGGTTGGTGTCCGGTGTTGCCATGCCTGCAACAGTAGGAAATAAACGGCAACTGTGTCAAGAAACCGGAAACAATTGCCGTAGCGACCCGCCTCACAGTGATTTCCCGCCGCGACGATGACGGCGCGAATCCCCGCCGGTTGAGTGCCGCGACGTCTCGGACCGGTTTGCCGGATGTGACCTCGTGGTTGGTGGGACACTGAGAACGCAACAACCAGCGGAAACGGGGAGATGGCGATGGCGACGGTGTACGTGGTCACGGCGGGCGCCGGGGATACCTACCGCGTCGAGCGGGTGTACCTCGCGCGCGACCAGGCCTACGAGTTCGCCAGGGACTACAACGGCATCGCGCCGGTGGAACCGGTCCAGGTGGAGGAATGGCAGGTCGGCACCCCGCCCAGCGTCTACGACGGCCCCTACTGGCGGGCGGAGTGGTGGGCGCGCGTTCCGGCCGCCAAGCGTCGTGGGGCGCTGCGGCACACCGACGAGGGCGAACGGTTTGACGACTTCGCCATCCGCCAGGAGTGGTGGACCGGCGAGGCGCTGCCCGACGCCAAGGTGGTGCGCCGGGAATTGGCCGGGGTGCCCAAGGTGGAGGTGGTGGGTCTGTCCAAGGAGAAGGTGGAGCAGGTCTTCTGGGAGACGATCACGCAGGTCAGAGCCGACTTAGCAGGCGTGCCGAGGAAATAGCTTCCGCTACTTCATGCGGCAGATGGAAACCAATGTGCATGGCAACTCGACTTTGCCGCCCTCCTACGCCATGATGCCTGCATGGACCGACGCACCCTGGAACGGCTCGGCCACCACGTAGTCAGCCGGCGCGTAGCACTGGGCTACCGCAACCGCACCGATCTGGCAGAAAGCCTGCAGTTCACTGTGCGCACTCTCGCCGACATCGAGCACGGCGTACGTAAGGCCAGCCCGGGAACCTACGCCATGCTGGAGAACAAGCTGGCCTGGGCGCCGGGAAGCATCGACACCATCCTGGACGGCGGGGAACCCACTGAGCTGGTGTCCACCCTTCGCCGGAGCAATCCCGCCCCCGCGTCTGCGGGCTACGCGCTGCATCCGACCAGCCCCAGCGGTCTATCCCACGTGCCCACCGAAGAGTTGTTGCTGGAGCTACGACGCCGCATCATCGCCCCCCGCGAGAGACGGCACAACACCTGGGACGACTGGGACGGCGGCCTGGACCCGCAAGGCAACTGGCCCGACGAGGGCTAACAGCAGATCTGACGCTCCTCGGGAGTCACTGGGACCTTGCGACATTCCTGGCAAACGTGATGTAGCTTCATACGGCACAGCGATGCTGGGGGCAGTGCCAAGGAGCTAACGGTGGATGCGACGCCATTCGGGCACTATCAGCTACAGGAGCTGATAGGCCGAGGGGGAATGGGCGAGGTCTACCAGGCCTACGACACCAGGACCGACCGAATCGTCGCACTGAAGGTGCTGCCGCCGAATATGGCGGCCGACGAGACGTTCCAGGCGCGGTTCCGGCGCGAATCGCAGGCCGCCGCCGGGCTCAACGACCCACATGTGGTGCCGATCCACAGTTTCGGTGAGATCGACGGCCGGCTCTATCTGGATATGCGGTTGATCGAGGGCCGCAACCTCGGGACCGTACTCAGCGAGGCGACCGAGCGGCTGGCTCCGGAGCTGTCGGTGAAGGTGGTCGAGCAGGTCGCGACGGCATTGGACGCAGCGCATGCCGCCGGGCTGATCCACCGCGACGTCAAACCGTCGAACATCCTGATCACCGATCGCGACTTCGTGTATCTGATCGACTTCGGCCTGGCGCGCACTGCCGGGGAGGCCGGGCTGACGACGGCGGGCAGCACGCTGGGGACGATGGCGTACATGGCCCCCGAGCGGTTCGAGGGCAAGCCGGTCGATCCGACGTCGGACATCTACGCGCTGACGTGCGTGCTCTACGAATGTCTGACCGGCGACCGGCCCTATCCGGCACAGAGTCTCGAGCAGCAGATCGCCGGGCATATGACCCAGCCGATACCGCGGCCGTCGGCAATCGATCCGAAACTCGCGGCGTTCGACGCGGTCATCGCAAAAGGAATGGCCAAGTCGCCCGGGAAGCGGTATCAGTCGGCCGCCGAATTGGCCGCTGCCGCACGGCGTGCCCTGAATGCGCCGGTGCGGACTTCCGGCAGCGGACGGCATTCGGCGCGACGCGTCGCCCCAGCCGGTCGACGTGTGTCCGCGCGGTTGGTTGCGGTTGCCGTCGCGGCGGCATTGGTGGTGGTGGCCGGCGGCCTCGGAGTATGGCTGTGGCGCGGCGGGTCTGGTGGTGCCGAGCCCGCGAGCGTGGCGGAAAGTTCGTCGACGATGACGCCGCAGGCGCAGCCTGGCGCCGTGGAAGCGATCGCCGCCACGGTGCCAGAAGACATCAGGTCGACGGGCCGGCTGATCATCGGCGTGAATGTGCCTTATGCCCCAAACGAATTCAAGGATGCCAGCGGAGCGATCGTCGGATTCGACGTCGATCTGATGAATGCGATCACCCGAACACTGGGCTTGGTGCCGGAATACCGGGAGACCGCGTTCGAGGCGATCATTCCCTCTGTGCGTGGCGGGGACTTCAACGTCGGGATGTCGTCGTTCACCGACACCAAGGAGCGCGAGGAATCGGTCGACTTCGTCACGTATTTCGAGGCGGGCACGCTGTGGGCGCAACGACCCGGCGCGGGGGTGGATCCGGACAACGCGTGCGGCATTGTCCGTCGGCGTCGCATACCCGTCTCTGCAAGAGGCGGAGGAGATTCCGGCCAAGAGCGGCGCCTGTGAAGCTGCGGGGCAGCCGCCGATCGACAAGCGGGTGTTCGTCAGCCAGGACGATTTGACCGCAGCGCTGATCAATGGGGAAGTCGATGCGATGTCGGCGGATTCACCGGTGACACTGTTCGCGATCAAGACTTCCGGCGGCGGGCTGGAGTCTGCGGGTGAGGTGTTCGACTCGGCGCCCTACGGTTGGCCGGTGCCCAAGGGCTCGGGCCTCGCGGAATCGCTGCTGAAGGCGCTCGAACATCTGATGCAGACCGGCGAGTACAAGACAATCGCGACGATGTGGGGTGTCGAGAAGGGCATGATCATCACGCCGACGATCAACGGGGCGACGAAGTGATTCGAGCCGTCTGCGTTTCGTCAGCCCAACCGCAGTGATGGGATTGTTATCAACAACGTGCCGACTTGATGCGCGGACTCCGCTCTGTCGGCGGTGATACTGGGGGAGATGGCGACCACGACCAACAGCCGACCCGCCCCGGGCTCTAAGCACACCCGCTCGAGAGAGCATCGCCCCCGCCGATCTCTTCTGCTGGTCGTGCTGATCGTCGCGTTGGCCATCGGAATCGTTGGCGGCGGCTTCGTCATCGGCAGCAACCTCGCCGAGGCGCCTCCGTCAACGGAGAGCAGCGGTGCGGTGCCTGCGCAACCAACGGCTTTGCCTCCACCGCCCGCACCGTTCACGCCCGGCACGCCCGCACCTGCCGACAGCGGCCCATTCGCCACGGCGTTCGCGTCACTGGCCGCCGAACTCAACGCGACGGTGGGCATCGTCGTTCGGCCCGTGGGTGCGGGACCGGCGCCGGTGACGGCGGGCGACTGGTCCACCGGAACTGCGTGGTCGACGATCAAGGTGCCGTTGGCCATCGCAGGGCTGCGGGCGGCGGATCCGCCTGAGGTCACCGAAGCGATGCGCGCGGCCATCACGCAGTCGGATAACGAAGCGGCCGAATCGATCTGGGCAAGTCTCGGTGATCCGGCGACCGCGGCGACGAAAGTCGAAGCAGTGCTGGCGGAAGCCGGTGCACCGACGACCGTCGAATCGCGGAAGGTCAGGCCCGAGTTCACCGCCTTCGGCCAGACGACGTGGTCTCTGAATGACCAAGCAACGTTTCTTTCCTCGGCGGCGTGCGATCCCGGGAACCAGCCGATCATGGACCTGATGGGTCAGATCGCGCCCGATCAGCATTGGGGCCTCGGCACGATCACGGGTGCGAAATTCAAAGGCGGCTGGGGCCCGTCGCTCGAGGGCAACTACCTCGTCCGGCAGTTCGGGGTCATCCCGGTGGGCGACGGTCTGGCAGTCGTCGCCGTCGCGGTCGAGCCGAGGTCGGGTTCGTTCGACGACGGCACGCAGGCTTTGACGCGCGTCGCGACCTGGCTTCAGGAGCACGCCGGGCTGCTGCCGGTCGGCAACTGCTAGTACAGATAGACGACGGCGTCCCTGCCGCCAGTGCAGGTGATGAAGGCATTGCCCGGGCGTGCGCTGCACTCCATCACGAAATTCGTGCCGTCACAGCGGATTCCGCCTTCCGGTTGACAGTTGACGGTGCCGGGCGCCGACACCTCTCGAAGGTCACGGCTGGCGTCGCCGTACTTTGCCCAGTACGCGCGGAGAACACTCCGGGTGAAAAGGCACGAGGTGGCCTCCGAACCTCTGCGCGCATGCGTGCCGACCTCGTTTCGGTCGTTTAGCGAATAATCGCTCGTGCAGCTCTGCGGGTTCGCGCTGGTGTCGTTCCCGACCAGCGGCGGCGGTGGTGGTGCACCCACGGATAGCGGATGGGGTGCCGGCGCGTCTGAGGTAGGACCCGGATCGTACGTATCCGTGCCTGGCGGCGGTACCGGCGGATCGGGTGTGTCAGGCGCGGTTGAGGTGGGCGGGGAACTCTGGTTGGTCGCCACTCCGATGACGACCCCGATTCCGCCCAGTACCAGCGCCGCGACGGCGGCGATGACGGCCGGCATCAACCACTTGCCTTTGGCGGGGGTCGGCGTCGGGGGCTCCGTGGGTGCCGTGGGCGGCGGAGCGCTATAGGACGGCGGAGCTCTGTAGGACGGCGGAGTGCTGTACGGCGGTGGAGTGCTGTAGGACGGCGGAGGCGGAACGCCATCGGCCGGACGCCGGACCGTCCGGCCGCTGAATCCCGCGGCGGTTGCCGTGTAACCGGCGGCACGATGGGTCGGCGCCTGCGTCGGCGGCCGCGGTGTGCGCTCGACGACGGTGTCGGATTGCACTGCGCGCTGTGTGGCGCGCCCCAATGCCCCGCAGCTTCCGTAGCGGTCGTCGGGTTCCTTCGCCATGCCTCGCGCGATGACATCGTCGAATGCCGGTGACAGGGACCGGTTGGCGCGGCTGGGCTGCGGTGGCGGCGTGAACAGATGCGACGTCATGATCTGCTCGAGACTGCCCGATGGGAAAGGCGCGACGCCGGTGAGACATTCGTAGAGGACGCACGCGAGTGCGTACACATCGACCGCCGGAGTGGCCTCCCGATCGCGGAACCGCTCCGGAGCCATGTAGGCGAATGTGCCGATCTGCATACCGGTCATCGTCAACCCGCTCTCGCCCTTGGCTTCGGCGATGCCGAAGTCCACGAGATAGGGAAAATCGGAAGAGGTGACGATGATGTTCTGGGGCTTGACGTCCCGATGCACCAGGCCCGCGGCATGCGCAGCGTCCAGAGCGGAGGCGATCCCGCCGATGATGAACGACGCCCGCGCCGGCTGAAGAGGCCCGCTGGTCAATAACTCCTGCAATGTCTGACCATCGACGAGTCGCATGTCGATGTAGGGGTGTCCGTCGATCTCACCCCAGTCGTGGATCGGAATGACGTGCGGTTCTTGAAGAACGGCGGCCGCCCGCGACTCGCGCTGGAAGCGGGTCCTGAACTTCTCGTCCTGCCAGAACTGCTCGGCGAGGATTTTCACCGCGACCGTCCGGCCCTTCTTCGTGTCCTCCGCCCGGTACACCTCGCCCATGCCGCCGCGGCCCAGCAGGCCGGTCAGTCTGTAGTGGCCGAACATCTGGCCGACGCGCGAAGCCACCTCGATCCCACCTCCTCACCACGCAGTATCCGTCGCGCGCGCGACCTGCGCCGGTGTTCTGGCCAGCCAGTGCGGTGAAGTCCGGCGCGAACCGTGGTGTCCGGGCAATGCTAAGAGGCAAGCCGCGGCGGGACAATTCGCCTAATCTTCCTGCTGAAGATTCGTGGAAGCGGCAAAGTTGGGCAGGAGAGCCGGCGCTGACAGGGGTAATGGCAAGTGAACGACGTGGTGCGGGTGAAGCGGCACGGCGCGGGTGCGATAGTGCGTAGCGGTCTCGCCCGGTTCGTGCTTGCGGTCGCATGCGCGATGCTTTTGCTGACGGGGTGCACACCGACCGTGTTGGACGGCCGGGCGACGTCGATGCTCTTCAACCCCGATCGTGTCGGTGGATTGCCGGTGACCGAGGGTCCGAGTGGTCCCCGGCAGAATGCGCCCGAGCCTGAGGGCACCGTCGAATACACCGACGACGGTCCGATGGATCGCTTGGCGTTGTTGGCGGTCAACGACATTCAGGAATTCTGGGCCAAGAACTACGCAAACTATCTGCCGGGCGCGTTCGAAGCTGTGGACACCCTCGCGTCCTACGATTCGAGGGACCCTGCGAGTCCGGAGTTGTGCGGGTCGGACATGTACCAGAGCCCTAATGCCGCGTACTGCTTTCGGCTCAACACGATGATCTGGGACCGCGGTGTCTTTCTCCCCGTCGCGCAGGAGTATTTCGGTGACATGGGCGTGGTCGGGGTGATCGCCCACGAATACGGGCATGCGCTGCAATGGATGGCCGGGATTGCCGACGAGAACACTCCCGGTCTGGTCAGAGAACAGCAGGCCGACTGCTTCGCCGGCGTGTACCTGCATTCGGTGGCTGCCGGAGACTCATCGCGATTCACTTTGAGCACCGGCGACGGTCTCAACCACGTGCTCGCCGGTGTGATCTACATCCGCGACCGATTGGAAGGTGGACCTTCGGAAGACCCCCACGGTTCGGCCCTCGACCGGGTCAGTGCCTTCCAACTGGGCTTCACCGGCGGCGCAGATCAGTGCGCGGCGATCGACATGGACGAGATCACCAGGCGGCAGGGCGACCTGCCCGAACACGTGGTCTTCGAATCCGACACTGCGTCGCTGGACAGTCCGATCAACGATGACACCCTCTCGAAGTTGATGGAAGTGCTGGACAACACTTTTCAGCCGGCCGAGGCTCCGACACTGACCAAGGATCGGTCCGAATGCACCGGTGCCACGATCACCGAACCGACGGCGTATTGCCCGGAGTCCAACATGATTTTCGTCGACATGCCTGCGCTGGCAGCGGCCGGCGCGACCAAGACCGAGGAAGAGGATGAGGTTCTGGTTCAAGGCGATAACAGCGCGTTGTCAATCGTGACGTCCCGCTACGCGCTGGCGGTGCAGAAAGAGCGCGGCGTCAAAATCGACACGCCCGTATCGGCCTTACGCACGGCCTGTCTGACCGGGGTGGCGCAAGGGCAGATGACCGACGAGGACGGCGCTGACTTCGTCTTGTCGCCGGGAGACACCGACGAGGCGGTGGCAGGGCTGCTGTCCAACGGCTTGGCCGCCAGCGATGTGAATGGGATCCCGGCACCCGCGGGGTTCACCCGGATCCTTGCCTATCGGTTGGGACTTTCCAGTGAAGTCGACGAGTGTTTCGAGCGGTTCTCATGACGCGCCCTCCGGGACACGGGCAGGGCGAACCGTGGTGGGCGCGCCCGGGCGGTGCACCCCAACCGGGCAGGCCCGCGTACCCGCCGCCGTCGCAACCGCGTCCGCCATATCCTCCGCGACAGCAACCACGTCCGTCCTACCCGCCGCAGCAGCCGCCATATCCGCCGCAGCAGCCGCCAGGTTGGCAACCATCGCCACCCGCCGCACCGCCTTGGCAACCCGCAGGGCCGCCACAGCAGTACGGCCAGCAGCCCGTTGCGCCGCAGCCGCCCGCCACACCACCCGCGGGTCCAAAGCAGTCGCAACTGCCGATGATCGCCGGTGCGGTCGTCGCGATCGTTCTGATCGGGGTAGTGGCGTTGGTCGGCGGGCTCTGGGTGACCGGAGCCCTGGGAAGCGGCACCGTTCTCGATGTCGGCCAGGCTGAAGCTGGTGTGAAACAGATCCTCAGCGACCCGATCAACGGCTATGGCGCGAACGATGTTTCGGCGGTCAAGTGCAATGACGGCGAGGATCCCGAGGTAAAGCAAGGTGAAGGCTTTACCTGCCAGGTGGAAATCAACGGTGCCCAGCGGCAAGTCCAGGTGGTCTTCCGAGACGACGCGGGTACCTACGAGGTCGACGGGCCTCGCTAGGCGCTTCCTTGGGGTCGAATCCCGGCGGTTAGCTGTGAGGCTGCGGGTACGATCCGGACATGCTGTTGGGGGAGGGACAGACGTTCGCCGGCTACACCGTCGTGCGACGACTCGGGGCAGGCGGCATGGGCGAGGTCTACCTGGCGCAGCATCCTCGGCTGCCGCGCCGAGACGCGTTGAAGTTGTTGACAGGCGACGTATCGGCCGACCCCAACTTCCGCGAGCGGTTTCTGCGTGAGGCCGACCTGGCCTCGACTTTGTGGCATCCCCACATCGTCGGTGTGCACGACCGGGGCGAGCACGACGGGCAGCTGTGGATTTCGATGGACTTCGTCGACGGCGAAGATGCGGGCAGCCTGATTGCTCGAAAGTATCCCTAAGGCATGCCGACGGAACTGGCCATCGCGATCGTTAGAGCGGTTGGGTCGGCATTGGACTATGCGCATAACAAGGGCCTACTGCACCGTGACGTCAAGCCGTCCAACATCCTGATCACGAACGTTGAAGATGGCGGTGAGCAGCGAATCCTTTTGACCGACTTTGGAATCGCGAGAACTGTTGACGACAACAGTGGACTGACTGACACGAACATGACAGTCGGGACAGTTGACTACGCAGCGCCCGAGCAGCTGATGGGCGAAAAATTGGACGGACGCGTCGACCAGTATTCGCTGGCTGCAACCGCATTCCACCTGCTCACCGGAACCCCGCCGTTTCGAGATTCCAATGCTGCGGTCGTGATAGGTCGCCACCTGAACTCGGACCCCCCAGCTATGGCGGACATCCGGCCGGAACTCGCGCCGCTCGACCACGTGCTGGCGGCAGCGCTGGCGAAGAACCCCGACGATCGATTCGCGACCTGCAGCGATTTCGCCCGTGCGCTTGGTGAGCAGGGATCTGGAGGCACCAGAGCGTCGGCGCCAGCAGCGCCCACTACGCCGGCGCCGATCAAACGACCGCAGAGCAGCGCGCCGCCTCAGCCTCCGAGTCCGCTTGCGCCAGGCTGGTATCCAGACCCCAGCGGCAAGGGCGGGACGCTGTACTGGGACGGCCGAGGCTGGCACACCGCGCCACTGCCGAAGGCGGTCCCATCATCCCTTGGTCCGACGGCCGACGCTGGCAAGACCCGTCAAAGAATGGTGTTGATAGGTGCCGGCATCGCCGTCGCTGCAGCCGTTGTCATCGCGGCGTTGGTTTTTGCCGGCAGCAGAGACGCCCGCGGGCCGGCTGAGCCCACCGCATCACCGACGCCGTCGTTCAGCGAGCCGACATTCCCGACGACACGACCTCCGAGGTCCACAACGACCGCTACAACTGAGTCACCTACGAGACACAGTCACGCGAACGACATTTGTGCCACCGCCCCCGCCTTCAACATCAGTGCGTTACTGGGGCGCGACGATCGTCGGTACCTGCGACGAGGGCGGCTCTTGCGGTGTGAGGCAGCGGACGGCGCCGTACGTCGAAGCGCCGAGTAAGTACCCGAACGATCTCAAAGACGGTACAACAGTGAGCGTTACGTGCCAGACGATTGGCGATGCACAAACAAGCGACGGACACGGGACGAGCTACGTCTGGTATCAGCTTGTCAACGGCGCGTACGTCAACTTGGTCTACACCACTTTGAAGGCGCCGATAGGGATGCCGACGTGCTGAAGGTCAAGCGATGAACCAGCCGAGGCGAATCGTATTCGTAATTCTGCTCGCCGTCATGGCGGATCGTTGCATTGCCAGGGTGTGGCTTGACGAATTCTGATCCGGCGGAGGCATCTTCGTCGACTCCAGGCGGAGGCCGGCCTCGATGGCTGTGACGATCTCGGCCGCCTCGGGTCCGCAGATCGTCGGGAGGTCCACTGGGCCTGCGGCCGACAAGCTGTCTATACGGCTTTGGAGGTCGCCCGACGAGACGTGCTTGTAGAGGCTGGCGCCCGGGCACGTCGTAGTCGAGGCAAGGTCTCGGTGGCCCTCCAGAGTGTCAGTCGGGATGCCGAATTGCTGTGCAGCCCAGGCAAATACCAGGGCCGTTCCGTTTAGTTGGTCTTCGGAGACTTCTTCTGTGTCGAAGTCGCCCTCGCAGACGACGAGGAAGTGACCGGTCGGGTCGTAGCTCGTTGCGGTGTCGCCCACCAAGTCGGGGCTGCGCAGCTGGTAGATGTTGCCGTGGCGGTCGACGCTGTAGTGATAGGCGATGTCGACCCACCCGTGTGTGTCCTGGTGGTAGCGCTGGTGTTGGCGGAGCCGCGCGGGTGCGTTGGCGTTGTCGCCGAGGACCACTTCGGTGTGGTGGACCGTCATGCGTTTGAGGGTGGTGCGTCCGGCCCCCGGGGCGGGCAGCGGCAGCGCCCCACGCGGCTCGACATAAAATCTCATGCGCTGCGGGTGCAGCTGAGGTCGTCGGCGGCAGGGCGATCGGCGCGACGGTCGCCGCCAATCCGGCGCCGCTCAGCCAGAGCAGCCGGCGACGGCTGATGTGGTCCGGTCGGCCGTCGGGCTCACCGGGAGGACGGTTGTCCATGGCGCTCAGGATAAGCAGTTGTCTTCTGGGCGGCGTCATCATTTGATGACGCGCTGCAGAAGAGGTGTATGAGCCTGGAGGGGCTGGCGCTAGATAGCCTGCGGCGGGTATCATTTGATGACAGGTGGCGCTGCAGAAGAGGTATACCTCCCAGCCCGTGACAAGTGGGTCTGATGGGACGCACAACCGCTACGGCAGAACGGTTCTCATCAGCATCACGTTGTAGTCGGACCACAGCGACACGGTGTAGTACAACTCCCTGCCGGTCGACCACGGATGCAGGAACGGCGCATAGATACCGCCGGGGAACTGCATCGACGGCACAAGCAACCGCTCCGGGCTCCACGGCCCTTGCGGCGCCGGCGCAGTCCTCATCACCATGTCGTTGGCGCCGTTGCCGTACATCACCAGGTACTGCCCGAGATGCCTGTTGAACTGTGCCGACATCTCGCTGACCGGTCCCGGGATCACCGGCGTCGCAGCCGACGGATTGCCCGGCACCCAGGTGTTCGAAGCCGAACTCCAGTACTCGTACCTGCGCAGGTCCGGCACACCTGCGGGCAGAACCCGCGATATGTAAGCAGCACCGCCGCGCCCCGCCGGGGTGCCGAATGAGTAGATGTAGGGGTCACCGGGCCCCGGCTTGAGGAACGCTCCCTGCTGGAAGTTCTCGTTGCCCGCGACGTACTTGACGCGCTCTACGTTGTTCGGCGCAGCCGGGCGAATGGAGTCCGGATAGACACCCCAGTGCTCACCGTTGTCCGGCGATACCGCGATCCCCGAGAAGTTCGTCGTCCACCGGCCGTCGCTGTCCCAGCTCTTGATCGACATGAAGTTGAGGTATTGGGTGTTGCCGACAGCGATGCCCGCGGTCGGGATGATGCCCTTCTCCGTCGGCGAGAACTTGATGCTGCTGATGATCTGCTTCGAAAGTCCCTGAGACCACAGGGGTGAACTCGAGGCCGAGACCGTGTTGGACAAAGCGCCATCACGGCTGCGGAACAACACGTTGTAGCGCCACTGCTGGCCGCGCACGCCGCAGTACCCGTAGGTGTCGCCGAAGGCCATCAGCACCTCGCCGCTGCCGTTGTCCCACATGATGCCGAGGTCGGTGCCGGTGATGGCGAACCGGTTGACCGTGTCGTTCGGGCTCTGTGGCCCCGTCACCCAGCCGACGAGCGACGTGCCGGGCGGCGATGGCGGCGGCGGTGCCGGCGGCGCCACGGGATTCGCATCGGGAACCGCCGGCCGGGCGGGATCGACGACCGCGGCTCGCTGTTCCACTTGCGCGGAACGGGTGGCAGCTCCCGGGACCTGCCCGAGGCTGGGCAACGCGGCACCTTCATCCGCGCCGGTCGGTCGCTGCCCTCTCGGTCGACCGTCTCCTGGCAGATCCGGAGTCTCGCCGGTATTCGTCGCCGCAGGCGGTTGGATCGCCGCAGCGGCACCGCTGCAGGGCTGGGCGAACGCCGCTGGTGCGACGCCGATTGCGACGGTGAGTGCGGTCGCCGATACCACCGATATCGATGCAATGAGATGACGCGGCGACATGTCACACCTTTCAGGGGCACGACGTCGCATCGACGTCATAGCTTGCTGTTGTGACGATAGTGACCAGTGGGATATTTGTGACTACTGATACCCGGATGGATATGTTTCCGTGACCGTGTCGCAACCGTTGCATTGGATGCGCACGGGGCGCGCCAGAAGTATTGCCGCCCAATTGAAATCAGCAAGGTGGCGGTAGGGCGCGCACCGCGATGTGCGTTCGCCCTCGATTCGTGCACCAAAACCGTTGACACACAGTCGAATACGTTCAGCGCGCCCGCCGTGCTACTCTTGAGCCGGGTGTCTGTCGACATCCGTTTCAGAGTGAGAGAAGTAGAAAAGTATGACGCAGGGAACTGTGAAGTGGTTCAACAGCGATAAGGGCTTCGGCTTTATCGCTCCGGATGGCGGAGCGGACGATGTTTTCGTTCACTTCAGCGAAATCCAGGGAAACGGTTTCAAGTCGCTCGATGAGAACCAGCGTGTCGAGTTCACCGTCGAGCAGGGGGCCAAGGGGCCCCAGGCAGTCGGAGTGACAGCCGTATAACTAGATCTTCGTCGCGTGGGCTGGTGGGTTGCTTCCCGCCAGCCCACAACGCGTTTAGGGGCCGGTAACCCACGGGCGGGCGGAGGCGAATCACTGCGCTCGCCGATGATCGGGTAAATTGGATGTCAGGCCGTTTCGCCCCAGCACTCCTTCCGTCGCTCCCGCGATCAGCCTGCGGACGGATCTCCGTTCGCTCACATCGTATGTATGGGCTGTACCCGTACGTTTTAAGGACGTGTTCTATGGAATCGTCGGACCTGTTTTCGCACCCCTACGAGCCGCAAGTTGCCGAGAAGCGCGGGCCGTCCACGGAGCGCACAGAGAACCCCACTTTCTCGGATCAAGAGCAAAAGAAGTCGCCCTCTTCCAAGCCTTCGTCGTGAACGGCCTATCGGGGACGCGGCGGATGGCCCGCCCCGTGCGCCTGGTGCTCGCCCGCCAATTGGGCTCCGACATCGACGGAGCATGGTGGCCGCACACCGCCTCGGTCGCCTCGGAGCTGCCCGAACTCATCGGTGTTCTGCACGCGTCGCTGGGAGAGATCGTGGATATCGGTATCAACTGGTCGCCCACCGAGGGGCCGGTCGACCTCGATTCGATCGTCACCGGTGCCCGGACGATCGACAGGCCGGGTCCACGACGTCCTCGCCTGATGAAGGTCGAGGGGCGCGATGCCTGCGCGAAGCTGCTAGTGGTCCCCTACATGACCTCCCAGAACCTCGGTGCGATGGTCATGCGCTGCGCGGCGGGTCTGCCCGCAGCCCACACGGATCGCGGCACCCAGCTGTGGGAGACCGCTCACAACGTCATGGGTGTCGCAAAGGCCGAGAGCGCAATGTGGGCAGGACGCCTGCGCGGCAAGGCGGCAGCCAAAGGCGCGGTCGAGGTCTGACCGAAGACCGGTCAGTCCTCCAGGGCTCGTCCGACGATCAGCGGATCCGGCTCGCCAACGACTTCGTCGTCTTTTTCGTCGTAGTCGAACTTCGCCAGAAGGTAGCGCATCGCGTTGATGCGGGCGCGCTTCTTGTCGTTGCTCTTGACCACGATCCACGGCGCGTAGTCGGTATCGGTTGCACTGAACATCTCCTCCTTCGCCGCGGTGTACTCCTCCCACTTGTCCACCGACGCCATGTCCATCGGAGAGAACTTCCAGTTACGCACCGGATCGACCAGCCGGATAGCGAACCGGGTTCGCTGCTCGGCAGGTGACACCGAGAACCAGAACTTCGTGAGATCCAGGCCTTCGCTGACGAGCATGTCTTCGAACATCGGTGCCTGCCTTATGAATTCGGCGTGTTGCTCAGGCGTGCAGAAGCCCATCACCTTCTCGACGCCGGCGCGGTTGTACCACGAACGGTCGAACAGGACCATCTCACCGGCCGTGGGCAGATGCTGCACGTAGCGCTGGAAATACCATTGCGCCTTCTCGAGATCGGTGGGCTTTTCCAACGCCACCACCCGCGCACCGCGAGGGTTGAGATGCTCCATGAACCGCTTGATGGTGCCGCCTTTCCCAGCGGCATCGCGGCCTTCGAAGACGACGACGTGCCGGGCACCCGTGCGCTTGCTCCAGTTCTGCAGCTTGAGTAACTCGATCTGTAGCCGCCGCTTCACTCGTTCGTATTCTTCGCGGGGCAGCCGAGCGTCATACGGATATCGCTCACGCCACGTTTCGACGTGGTTGCCGTGCTGATCGAGAAGGATGGGGTCGTCGTCATCCTCGTCGTTGACGGTGTAGCCCTGCGTGCTCGTCGAGAGCGCCTCGAGATCGATCTCGGTCATGGATCCAACGCTAAGGTAGATGCCAGTTCCTGTGGGATTCCGGCGCATTCAGAAACTCGCTGCGACGGCGCATATTCAGCCGTAGATTGGGGAATCTCGACCAGGTCAGCTAACTGAGTGAAGGACTTTGGTGGCCCATGGCGAGCAAGACCACCGGCGACGGACTTCCCGACGTCGTCGTCACAGCCCTCGCGTCGAGCAATGCCCTCGCAACCAATGCCGAGGACACCTGGCAGCAGTTGCTTGAGGGCCAGAGCGGGATTCGCAGACTGGACAAGCCTTTCGTCGACGAATACAAGATGCCTGTTCGTATCGGCGGTGAACTTCGCGAGGATTTCGACCAGCACCTCAGCCGGGTCGAGCTGCGCCGGTTGTCGTATATGCAGAAGATGTCGCGGGTGCTGGGCCGACGCCTGTGGGAGACCGCCGGATCCCCCGAAGTCGACACCCGCCGCCTCCTGGTCTCGATCGGGCTCTCGCTGGCCAGCACCGAAGCGATGATCAGGCTCTACGACGATTTCAATGCACGCGGAATGCGGGCAGCCAACCCGCTGGCGGTGCAGATGCACATGCCGAACGCGCCTGCCGCCTCGGTCGGGCTGGACTTCCAGGCCAAGGCGGGGATCACGTCGCCGGTGCTGGCGGACGCGTCGGGTGCCGCGGCAATCGCGGAGGCCTGGCAGGGGATCATTCTCGGCGAGGCTGACGTGGCCATCTGCGGCGGTGTCGACAACTTCATCGAGGCCGTGCCCGTGGCGGCGTTCAACAATCTCGGGTGGCTCTCGACCAACGACGACGATCCGGCAGGCGCGTGCCGCCCGTTCGACATCGATCGGGACGGCATGGTTTTCGGTGAGGCGGGCGCGCTGATGCTCATCGAGACCGAAGAACACGCCAAGGCCCGCGGCGCCCCCATCCTGGCCCGGTTGATGGGTGCGGCCATCACGTCCGACGGCTATGACGTGGTGAACCCGGACCCGAGCGGGGAGCGGGCCGGCGATGCGATCAGCAGGGCGATCATGCTCGCCGGGATCAAGTCGACGGATATCGACCACGTCAATGCGCACGCCACCGGCACCAAGCACGGCGACCTGGCTGAAGCCCGCGCGATCCGTCGCGCACTGGGTGACCACTCGGCGGCGGTGTACGCGCCCAAGGCAGCGCTCGGTAATTCGTTGGGCGCCGCGGGAGCGGTGGAGGCGGTGCTGATGGTGCAGACGCTGCGCGACGGCGTCATTCCGGCGACCCGCAACCTGAAGACCCTCGATCCCGAGATCGATCTGGACGTGGTGGCCGACCGGCCGCGCCACGGAGACTACCGGTATGCGGTGTCCAACTCATTCGCCCTGGGCGGCCATAACGTCGTGCTGGCGTTCGGCGCGGCCTGACTGCGGTCAGGCAATTGATAAGGGCCTGACGGGGTCAGCCCTTGGTCAGCGTGAATTGCCCGAGCTCGCAGATGCCCCGGTCGAAGAAGTCCGCGCATCCGGTCAGGTACTTCATGTAGCGCGCGTAGACCTCTTCGGAGGTGGCTGCCACCGCCTCGTCGTGCGCAGCCTCGAGGTTCTTGGCCCAGGTCTGCAGGGTGCGGACGTAGTGGGGATTCAGGGTCTCGGAGTGGTGCATCGAGAAGCCGGCGTCGCCGGAGAGTCCGATGATGTCCTCGTCGCAGGGAATGGAGCCGCCGGGGAAGATCTCCTTGGCGATGAACCGCATGAACTTCAGGTCGGACATGACGATGGGAATGCCGAGGTCGGGCCAGCGCTTGAGTGGGTGGCCCATGATCGTCTGCAGCACCAAGCGGCCGCCGTCGGGCAGGATGCGGTAACACAACTCGAAGAAGGGGGCGTAGCGCTCTTTCGGGAAGGCCTCGAAGGCCTCGATGCTGACGATGCGGTCGACGGGTTCGTCGAACTCCTCCCAGCCGTGCAGCTCGACGCGGGTGGTGCGATCGGTGTCGAGGGTCTTGAACAGCTGCTTGCAGTAGCGGTACTGGTTGTTGCTCAGGGTGAGGCCGATGACGTTGACGTCGTAGCGTTCCACCGCGCGTTTCATGACCGAGCCCCAGCCGCAGCCGACATCAAGCAAAGTCATGCCCGGCTGCAAATCCAGCTTGTCGAGCGCGAGGTCGATCTTGGCTAACTGCGCTTCGGCGAGCGTCATGTCCTCGCGTTCGAAGTAGGCGCAGCTGTAGGTCCGTGAGGGATCCTGGAAAAGCCCGAAGAATTCGTCCGACAGGTCGTAGTGGGCTTGAACCTCGTCGAAATGAGGCCGCATGTCGGTTCGCCCGGATTTCATCTGAGTCATCCTAGCGATTCACTTTACTCATCGAATCAGGCCTTCTCACAGGTGAACTGGCACACATCGGTGTATCCGTTGCGGAACAGGTCGGCGCATCCGGTCAGGTATTTGTGGAAGCGCTCGTAGATCTGTTCGGAAGTGATCTCGATGGCCTGGTCCCTCTTGGATTCGAGGTTTGCCGCCCAGGTGTCCAGCGTGCGTACGTAGTGCGGTTGCAGGTGCTGCTCGCGTGTCACGTTGAAGCCGGCCTTGCGCGCGTGGTCGGTGACCATCGCGGCCAGGGGCAGACGTCCGCCGGGGTAGATCTCGTCCATGATGAACTTGATGAAGCGCACGTTCGACATGGTTAGCGGCAGCTTCTTGGCTTTGATCTCCTCGTCGCTCGGAATGATGATCGTGTGTAGCAGCATCACGCCGTCATCGGGCATGCAATTGAACGTCTTCTTGAAGTAGTCGTCGTACTTGTTGAAGCCGAAGTGTTCGAACGCTCCGATCGAGACGATGCGGTCGACGGGCTCGTCGAAGTCCTCCCACGGCTGCAGCCGGACCTCCATGTTGCGTTTACTCGTGGAGTTGGCGAACCAATGGTCCTCGATGTGCTGCTTCTGGTTTTCCGACAGGGTCAGGCCGATGACGTTGACGTCGTACTTGTCGACGGCCCGCATGATGGTCGAACCCCAGCCACAGCCGATGTCGAGCAGCGTCATCCCTGGCTGCAGACCCAGCTTGCCGAGCGACAGATCGACCTTGGCCATCTGCGCTTCTTCCAGCGTCATGTCGTCGCGCTCGAAATATGCGCAGCTGTACGTCTGGGTAGGGTCCTGCCACAGCTTGAAGAACTCGTTGGAGATGTCGTAGTGGAACTGGACTTGCTCGGTGTCAGAACCACGGGTCTTGGCGGCCGACGAGGAGAGCCACTTGGATTGCGGGGTGGGCGTCGTCGCCCTGGGTTTGGCAGTTGAATCAGCCACCGTCGCTCCTGATGTGCACGTTTTCCGACCTGTCGTCGGACATGAGGGTGTTACCCATCACGGCAGAGGTTATGCCTATCAATTTGTGACGGGTTCCTGACGATGGCCCCGCCCCGGGCGGTGTATGGGCAGGTCGGCGGGCGCGCCAGAAAGACGGTTCGCAATGCCCCGCGACCCTTTGTAGACTCGGCCACTGAGCAAATCGCTTGCGCGGCTTCGTTTTCAATGGCCCGTTCATGGCGTCACAATTTACCCGCTACGGGGAGCGGGTTAAAGAAGAACACGGTGCGGGAACTCGATTGAGCGCGCGGGTCGACCTGCCAACACGCATATCGGAAAGGACGGATGGATTCATATGGGTTCCCCGGACGGCGGCACTCGCGTGGGTACGCAATTCGGGCCGTATGAGCTTCAGTCTCTGATCGGCGAAGGCGGTATGGGTGAGGTGTACCGCGCCTACGACACCGTCAGAGAGCGCCTGGTGGCGATCAAGCTGCTTCGCACCGAGGTGGCCGCGGACCAGAGCTTTCAGCAGCGTTTCCGGCGGGAGTCCCGCGTCGCCGCACGTCTGCAGGAACCGCACGTCATCCCGGTGCACGACTTCGGCGACATCGACGGGGTCCTCTATATCGACATGCGCCTGGTCGAGGGCGCCAGCCTGAAGGACGAGTTGCTGGCCAAAGGTGCACTCCCGCCGACGCGCGCGGTGTCGATCATCAAGCAGGTCGCCGCCGCGCTGGATGCGGCGCACGGCAACGGGCTCGTGCACCGCGACATCAAGCCGGAGAACGTGCTGCTCACGCCCGACGACTTCGCTTATCTGGTCGACTTCGGCATCGCGCATGGCGGCGGCGAGGCGAATGTGACGAGCACCGGACTGGTCATCGGCTCATGCGCTTACATGGCCGCCGAACGGTTCAGTGGTGGGCGCGGTGGCCCGGCCGCGGATGTGTACTCCCTGACGTGCCTGCTCTACGAGTGCCTCACTGGTCGTGCGCCGTTCGAGGCGGGAGACGTGCGGCAAATGATGGGCGCGCACATGTTCTCGCCGCCGCCGCGACCGAGCATCATGCGCCGGGGCATCAACCGCGCATTCGACGATGTGGTCGCGAAGGGCATGGCGAAGCAGCCCGCCGACAGGTACACGACGGCCGGCGAACTGGCCAGGGCCGCCGCGGCAGCGATTTCTGATTCGTCGTCGGCCGCGGTGCCGACTCCGCCGCCGCCGACGCCGCCGAGCAACACCAGGCAGTTCTCAGCGGTCGACCCGAATCCGGCGAGGACGGGCTATCAGCCGCCGCACCCACCGATTCCGCCACCCGTCCCGCCGGGCAAAAAGTCGCGGTTCGGTCCGACGCAGGTGGCGCTGGTGGCCGCGACGATCGTGATGTTCACTGCGGCCGTGGTGCTCGCCGCGGTGCTGGTCTTCGGCGACCACGGCGGCGGCTCGGCGCCGCAGACCAGGCTCGCCGTGCCATCGCCATCGCCATCGCCCGAGACGACGACGGTCACGACCACGCCGGAAGAGTCACCGTCGACGTCCTCGAGCACGACGCCCACGACGACGTCGCCGTCGGCCAGTTCCGAACCCATTTCGGGGGTGTCGGGAACAGACGCGCAGGGGTTCGTCGGCCATACGGCGCGCTGTGACGCGGGAAGCACAGCCGCTGCAGCGATAAGAACTGCGAATTCCATTGCGGTCGTGTGCGAGTCGGCACCGGGCAGCTATTACTACCGCGGTGAACGCCTGCGCGACGGCGCCAATCTCGAACTCGCCAACGCCGTCCCGTCGGGCGGTGGATACACCGCGATCAACCCCGCTGATGGCGCCCGCTACGAGGTGCAGCCCGACATGCTGACCATCCTCAGCAGGAGTGGCGTGGATTCCGCGGAGCCGGCGCTGGAGTACGGCTCGGATCGGCGGTAACACAGTGATTTCGGCGCGCTAACAGCCCCTGAGCGAACGTTAGCGCGCCGAAATCACAGGGTTTCAGCAGTAGTAGTAGAACTCGGATCCGTCGCTGTAGTACTCAACGCACACATCGGCGTTGGCCATGCCGGCGAGTCCGACTGCGGTCAGTCCGAGGCCTGAGAACAGCAGTGCCGCTCCGGCGGCCGAGATGACGATGGTGCGGATGCGATCGATCATGAGAGTTCCTCCTTGGGTGTCGTGAGATGACGCCGAAAGAGTCGCGCAACCCGCTTGTCGAATCCTTGCCGCATTCTTGGCGTCCACGCGATGATCGTGGTCATGAAGGGTCGACGACTCCTGGTGCTTGTGGTCATTGCCTGCGCGGTGGCCGCGGGGTGCGCCAACAAACCGGAGGATCCCGGTCCGCCATCACCCGAGCGCGTCCAGCATTGCCTCTCGGGGCGCGACGGCGTCGCAAACGTAGAGACGATTGATACAGGCCAGTCGCACGTCTCCTCGCTGACGCCGGCGCAGGAGCGCGCGCTTCGAACCGCATTGGCACCGTCCGAGGCGGCCATCAAGGCGACGACCGGCGGCCCCGTCGAGCGCGACGGTGGCATTGCAGAAGCCCCTGTCGGCGCGAGCGAACTGCATTTCTTTCCCAGTGAGGCCGACGCGCAAGCCGCCGCCGAGGTCGTCGAGCCGGTGGTCGGTTCGCCGGACGACAGCGTCCTGAACGGCGTCCGCGTGCTCGGGCCGGTGTTGGTGCTGCACTACTCGTACGGCATGGGCGATCGCCCCGGCGGCGTCAGCATCGAGGAGGACATCGAGCCCGTCGAGGCCTGCCTACGCGAGGTGGGATACCTGCCCGCCTGACCGTCTCCCGGCTGCCGTTCTCCGCGTTTCGATCTTGTCGGCGGCTGCTGATAGCTAGGCTCCTCGACGTCAGGGCCATATCGCGGATCGGGGACCCCACTATGGACAATCGCAAATACGAACGCGCCAGCGCAGAGGCCCGCCTGCAAGAACAGCAGGAAAGCGCCCGTCGGCTGCGGGAATTTCCCACGTTCGCGAAGTTCTCAGACGCCGACCTGAAGCGTCTCGTCGAAGCCGCCCATCGCACTTCGACATCTGGGCCCTGGCCGCTGATTCGTGAGCAGACCCCGTCGGACGCCTGCTACATCCTGCTCAGCGGGGAGGCGGGCGTGTACGTCGGCCAAGAGCGCATTGCCCTGGTAGGGGCAGGTGAGATCATCGGCGAATCCGCGCTTCGCCGCGGGAAACTGCGCAATGCCACCGTGACGACCACCGGTAAGGCCGAGGTGTTGCATATCGAGCGCGATGACCTCGAGCGCCTGCTCACCGACATTCGTGCACTGCGCGAAACCTTGGACGAGACTGTGAAGCGACACGTACCGCAATCAGCCGTCGAGACGAGCTGACGCCGCTCACTCACCGAGCACGGCATCGTTGCCGCGTACCCCCACGTCGGAGGTTGAAACGCGCTCGTGCGTGTTGCTGCGATGCGTCACACCGGGGTTTCAACTGACCGGTATGTGGAATCTCCTACCCAGACAAGATGTGAGGAGATGCAGTGACTAAAGGCGAGAAGTCGGGCGAGGCCGCCAAGGCAATGGTGGATTCGGTGAAAGGCAAGGCCAAAGAGGTCGTAGGTGCGGTAACGGGTAACGACTCGTTGACTGCCGAGGGACAACTCGACCAGGTCAACGCGAAGGAACGCAGAGACGCCGCCATGGCCGAGGCGGAGGCGGATGCCGAGGCCGCGCAGGCGTTGGCTGTGGCCGAAGACGCGAAGCGGGAAGCCTCAGAAGAGCGGTTGGAGGCCGACGCGGAGGCAGCGGTGGCCACTGCGCAAGTGCGCGGCGACCAGGCTGTCTCAAAAGCCGCTGCCGACGAGGCCGCGAGCCGGGATGCAATTCGCGAACAGACGAAGGCGGAGCTGGACGCGCAGCACGATGCCGCGCGCGCGAAAGCTGACGAACGCGCCGACATTCGCGCAGCAGCCGAGGAGTACGGCGACGCGATCGATGAGCATCGGCACTCTCTGAACGAGGCGGTCCGAACGCAGGCCGAGGCGAACCAGATGAGACGACGCGCGGAGGTCATCGACCACTCGGATCCGGCGTGACCACTTCTTACTGACAGGAGCTACACATGAAGATCACCGAGATTCCGCTCGCGGCGTTGCGGCTGCAGTACCGGATCGCCCGCGCGCCGCTGCGGGTACTTGAACAACGAGTCCTCACCCGCGTCGACTCGGAAGCGCCGGCGCGGTTGCTATACGAGCGTTCGGTCGGGGCGGTCGATACCGCCGTCGGAAACATGCTGGGCGACTCGGACATCGCAAACCATGGCACAGCCCTCGTCGAGCGCAGTGAGGCACTGGGCGAAGCCGCTCGACTCGACGAACTGGCCGAGCAGAAGAAGAAGCAGGCTGACGAAGAGTTGCGCCGGAAGCGGGAAAGCGTCGTGGCCGCGCCGGGCGAAGCCCGAAAGACCGCGCAGCGCAAGGTCGATCAGGCGAAATCGGCTGCCGAGCAGCGCAAGCAGCAGGCGGCGCAAACCGCGGCCAAGCGGACGGCGGATGCCAAACAGCGCATCGACGAGACGGCCGCCAATAAGGTGACGGGTGTCGAGACGGCGAAACGGGCCAAGCAGCAGACGATCACAGCAACCGAGAAGTCGACGACCGCGGCCGCCAAGGCAGAGTTGGACGAGGCGGCCGAAAAGCGCAGCGAGGCGGTGGACAAGCGCGCGCACGCCGATCGCGTCGGCGAACTGGCCGACGCCGAGAAGGAGGAACGTCAGGCGGCGCGAGCCAAGGACTAGCGGGTGACTACGTTTCGCAGCTGTCTCGCCCCGCATCAGCCGTCCGATGTTGGCGGCGATATCATCGGCGCGGCCTGCGAACGTGTCGCTGGTGACGCCCGACGAATGCGGCGTCATCAGAATGTTCTCCAGATCGGCGAACGGTAGGTTGCCCGGTGCGCCAACGCCGTCGCCGGACGGGTAGCGGTACCAGACGTCGATCGCTGCGGCCCGAATCACCTTGTCGGCCAACGCGTTGTTCAGCGCCTGTTCCTGAACCAGCGGCCCGCGGCCGACATTGATCAACACCCCGTCCGCGCCGAGCAGGCTCAACTGCTCCTTGCCGATCATTCCGACCGTGTGTTCGTTCAGCGGTGCCGACACCACGGCCACGTCGCACTCCCGCATGAGTCGGTTCAAGTCGGAGGTGTCACCCGCCCAGGACAGCCCGCAGTCGGGGACGCGGCCGGATCCCGTTACCGCCGCTCCGGTACATCCGAAGGCGCGGAGCAGGTTCCACGCCTGCTGACCGATGTGCCCGAATCCGACGAATCCGATGTGGGCAGTTCCAAGCGTCGGAGCTTGCGCTATCGCGGGGTCGTAGACGGACGTCGCCCATGTGTTGCCGCGAAGCTGGCGGTCCTGGTCCAGGAAGTCTCGGCGCAGCATGACAGCCGCCGCGACGACGTACTCGGCGATCGAGCGCTCATGATGAAAGGTGTTGGCCACCAGCACGTCAGGCGGTACAGCGTCGAAGTCGATCTTATCGGTGCCCGCTCCGGCGACGTGGATCAGCCGCAGCTTCTCGGCCGCCGACGCCATCTCGGCGGTGAACCGGCTCCCGACATACACGTCGGCGTCGCGCAACTCCTCCAGCGGAACACCACCTGGATGCCACTGCACGACTGCGCCTGCGGTCATCGCTGCTTCGAAACGTTCGCGATGCGGAGTCAGGTTCGTGTCGGCAACCAGAATCTTCATCGCTGCAGCGCCGGACGCTTGCTGTCGAAGGTCCAGCCGGGGATCAGATACTGCATGGCGATCGCGTCGTCGCGGCTGCCGAGTCCTTCGCGTTGGTACAGCTCGTGTGCGGCGGCGACAGCCTCGCTGTCGAGTTCCACACCGAGACCGGGTTTCTCGGGCACGCTGAGGTAGCCGTCGACGATCTCGAACGGCTGCTTGGTGATGCGCTGCCCGTCCTGCCAGATCCAGTGGGTGTCGATGGCGGTGATGTCGCCGGGTGCTGCGGCGGCGACGTGGGTGAACATCGCCAGCGAAACGTCGAAGTGGTTGTTGGAGTGCGATCCCCACGTCAACCCCCACGCGTCGCAGAGCTGCGCGACGCGCACCGATCCGGCCATCGTCCAGAAGTGCGGGTCGGCGAGCGGAATGTCGACGGCGTTGGCGCGGATCGCGTGGCCGAGTTCGCGCCAGTCGGTGCCGATCATGTTCGTCGCGGTGGGCAGACCGGTGGCCCGCTTGAACTCGGCCATCACCTCGCGACCGGAGAACCCGCCTTCCGGTCCGACCGGATCCTCGGCGTACGCGAGTACATCGGTGAGTTCGCGACAGGTCTTGATGGCGTCGGCGAGCAGCCATCCGCCATTGGGGTCCAGGGTGATTCGCGCGTCGGGGAACCGGTCGGCCAGCGCGATGACCGCCTTGGCCTCGTCGGGCGCGGGCAGCACCCCACCCTTGAGCTTGAAGTCGCGGAAGCCGTATCGGTCGCGGGCGGCCTCGGCCAGACGCACGACGGTTTCGGGGGTCAGCGCCTCCTCGTGCCGGATCTTCAGCCAGTCATCGGCCCCGTCGGGTTCGTCGGCCGGCGACTGATACGCGAGGTCGGTCTTGGTGCGGTCGCCGACGAAGAACAGATAGCCCAGCGCCTGCACGCGGTCGCGTTGCTGGCCGTCACCAAGCAGCGCGGCGACCGGCACCTCGAGGTGCTTGCCGAGCAGGTCGAGAAGTGCCGATTCGACGGCGGTGACGGCGTGGATGGCGATGCGCAGGTCGAACGTCTGGGCGCCGCGGCCACCGGCGTCGCGGTCGGCGAAGGCGCGTCGAATGTCGTTGAGAATCGCGTGGTGGTCGCCGATGCTGCGGCCCGTGATGATCGCCCGCGCATCTTCGAGGGTGCGGCGGATCGGCTCACCGCCGGGGACCTCGCCGACGCCGGTATTGCCGTCGGAGTCGGTGAGTATCAGCAGGTTTCGGGTGAAGAAGGGGCCGTGCGCGCCGCTGAGGTTCAGCAGCATGCTGTCGCGGCCGGCGACCGGGACCACCGTGATGTCGCGGACGACGGGTGTGCTCATTGTCAATCTCCTGATACTCGGGTCGCGAACCACTTGTCGCCGTTGGCCAGGGGTCGCACCACGCGAGATACCTTGTCTCCCATGGTGCGCAGCGCGTCGGCGATCTCACGTTCGCGCGCGGGGTCAGCCGGTCCAGCGGTACGGACGCGCTGATCGCATCCTGTGCGGGCTGGCAGTAGTGCAGGGCGACGGCGAAGCACCGCAGCCCTGTGGTGTTCTCTTCGTCGTCGGTGGCGTAGCCACGGATACGGACGTCGTCGAGGTCGGCGTCGAGCGCGGCGCGGTCGACGATCGTCTTGTCGGTCAGCGGCTTGAGCGCGGCCGGGACGTGCTCGTCACGTTCGGTGCCGAATCGCTCGGCGAGAAGGGACTTTCCGAGTGCGGTGGCGTAGGCGGGCAATCTCCTGCCGACCCGGTTCGCTGTGCGGGTGTACTGCTTGGACTCCCGCGTCGCGAGGTACACGATGTCGGTTCCGTCGAGCCTGCCGACGTGGAAGGTCTCGTCCAGGTCGGCACGAAGGTCGTCGAGGAACGGGGTGATCAGCGGCAGGTACGGATCGCTGTCCAGATAACTGGTGCCGACCAGCAGCGCCCGCACACCGATCGCGTACATGGTGCCCGTCGCGTCGGTGCGCACCCAACCCTGCGCGACGAGTGTACGTAGCAGGGCGTGGGCGCTGCTGCGGGGCATGTCGAGGGCGTGGCTGATCTCGCGCAGTCGCGCCGGCTCGTCGTGTCGGGCCGCGAGGAACTCCAGCAGCTCGACGGTGCGAACCGCCGACTTCACCTTGCGTACTACGATTTCTTCGGACACGTCAGCCTCCGATCGCCAGCAGTTCACGGCCGATCAGTACGACGGCACCCACGCCTGAGACGCCGATCGCCAACCAGCGCAGTCGTTTCGGATCCAACACTCGGTTCAATCCGCGGGACAGCACGTAGCCGGCCGCGGCGGCGGGAACAAGGATCGCGAACATCACCATCGTGTGGCCGTTGACGGCGCCGGTCGCCGCCAGCGCGGCTATCGACATGATGGAGCCGACGAGGAAGAACCCGCTCATCGTGCTGCGCAACACGGCGCCCTCTTTGCGCTGCCACACCAGCGCCATCGGTGGTCCGCCGATCGCCGTCGCGGTGCCGAGCACACCCGAGGCCGCGCCGGCCAGTACGACGTTGCGCCTGCGCGCCACCGGGATCCAGCCGAAGCTGGTCAACCCGACGCCGACCAGGACGACGAGTGCGAGCAGGATCGCCAGCCCGCGCTCGGGCAGCACCGCCAGCAGCAGTGCGCCGGCGATGGTGCCCGGAACCCGGCCCACCAGTGCCCATTTGGCGCCGTGCAGGTCGATGTCTTCGCGTTCGCGCACCAGCACCATCAGCGTTACCAGGGTCGCGACCATGATCAGGGTGCCGGGAATGAGGGCGGGGTCGACGAGCGCGACGATCGGCGCGGCGAGCATGCCGATGCCGAATCCGATCGACGACTGCAACGCCGATGCCAACATGATCGCCGCCGCCACAATGCAATATCCCGCGATACTCATGCCGTCGCCAGCTCGACCCCTCGGACAGCAGGGGATGGTGGCACTCGGCGGCGTGCCCTGCCGACGTCGGGATCGACCGCGCTTGGCGGTGCGGTGGTCGCGCAGATCTCGGTGGCCTTCCAGCAGCGGGTGCGGAACCGGCAGCCCGACGGCGGGTCGATCGGCGACGGCACCTCACCCTTGAGCAGAATCCGGTCCGTGCGCGCAGCGCTGTCGAGCTTCGGCGCAGCCGACATCAGCGCCGCGGTGTACGGATGGTTGGGGCGATCGAAAACCGCTTCGGTGGGCGCCGTTCTCGATGATGCGGCCCAGGTACATCACCGAGACGCGGTCGGCGACGTGCCGCACCACCGACAGGTCGTGGCTGATGAAGATGTAGCTGATCCCCAGCTGCTGCTGGAGCTCGTTGAGCAGGTTGAGCACCTGCGCCTGCACCGACAGGTCGAGCGCGGACACCGGCTCGTCGCAGATGATCACGTCGGGGTCGAGCGCCAGCGCGCGGGCGATGCCGATGCGCTGGCGCTGACCGCCGGAGAACTCCTGCGGGTACTTGTCGGCCGCCTTCGCGCCGAGGCCGACGAGGTCGAGCAGGCCGCGCACCCGCATGTCGCGGTCCTTGCGCGTCTTGTACATGCCTTTGTGGCTGCGCCACGGCTCGGCGATGATGTCGCCGGCCGACATGCGGGAATTCAGCGATGCGTACGGGTCCTGGAACACCATCTGCACCCGGCGGCGAAAGTTCAGCAGTTCCTTGCCGCGCAGGCTGAACGGGTCGATGCCGTCGAATCGCACGGACCCCTCATCCGGGCGTTCTAGCATCAGCAGAGTTCTTGCCAGCGTGGACTTTCCGCAGCCAGACTCGCCGACCAGGCCAAGCGTCTCCCCGCGCTTGAGGTCCAGCGTGATGCCGTCGAGCGCACACAGCTTCTTCTTGCCGGCGTTGGGCACCCGGAACGACTTGCGCAGATCGCGGACCTCGAGCAGGTTCGCAGGCATCTCTCTGTCAGACATTGGTCACCTCTTCCGGGAAGTGGCACGCCGCTTTGCGGCCGGGCTTGACGGTGTCGAGCGTCGGCCGCTTGCTCGCGCAGATCTCGCGGGCCAGCGGGCAGCGGGCCTGGTACACGCAGCCCTCGGGGATGGCCTGCAGGTCGGGTGGCGATCCGCCGATGGACTTGAGGTCGTCGCCGCGCCGGGCGTTGACGGGCACCGAGTTGAGCAGACCCTTGGTGTAGGGGTGCTTCGGGTTGGCGAAAACCTCGGAGACCGGGCCGGTTTCGACGATGTTGCCGGCGTACATCACCGCGACGCGGTCGGCCTCCTCGGCGACCAGCGCCAGGTCGTGGGTGATCAGGACGACGGCCATGTCGTACTCGGTGCGAAGGTCGCGCAGCAGCGCCATGATCTGCGCCTGCACGGTGACGTCGAGTGCGGTGGTGGGTTCGTCGGCGATCAGCACGCTGGGGTTGAGCGCGACGGCCATGGCGATGAGCAGGCGTTGCCGCATGCCCCCGGAGAACTGGTGCGGGTACGAGTTCAACCGCGACTCGGGCTGCGGGATGCCGACGCGGCCCATCAGTTCGACGGCCTTGCGCTTGGCTTCCTTCGCGGACAGGTTGTGGTGGATCCGGAACGGTTCGGCCAGTTGGGTTCCCACGGTGTAGAGCGGGTTGAGTGCGGTGAGCGCGTCCTGAAAGACGATCGCGAGTTCGGTGCCCGCCATCTCGCGACGCTTCGCACGGCCGACCTTGAACAGGTCGACGCCCCCGAGCGCGGCGGAACCGGATACGACCTCGGCGACAGGTTCGAGCAGGCCGACGAGTGCGGTGGCGGTCATCGACTTGCCGCAGCCGGATTCGCCGAGCAGAGCGAGGGTTTCGCCGCGGCGCGCGGTGAAGCTGACCTCGTTGACGGCGCGGACGGTGCCGTTGATGGTGCGGATCTCGACACTCATGCCGTCGACGTCGAGCACGGGCTTGGCGTCGGTCTGGTCGACTGTCGGCTTGTGGTCTACCGCGGCGGTCATGAGAGAGCCTTCGTGGTCTTGGCGAAGCGGGACAGGCGCTTCTGCGGGACGGTGAGGCGCCACCGCTGCCCGGGATCGGTGGCGATGCGCGCCCAGGCCGCCAGGATGGTGGCCGACACGGTGGTGATGACGATGGCCAGGCCGGGGAAGAACGACAGCCACCACGCGGTGTGCAGGTAGGTGCGGCCCTGGGCGACCATCAGGCCCCAACTGACGTCGGGGGGCTGGATGCCGATACCCAGGAAGCTCAGCGAGGATTCGGCGAGCATCACGTAGCAGAAGTCCAGTGTCGCGACGGTCAGCAGCGTCGGCAGCACGATCGGCAGGACGTGGCGGAAGATGATGGACCGGGCCGGGGCGCCGAAGGTGCGGGCGGCGTCGACGAACAGCCGGCTCTGCAGCTCGGCGGACTCGGCGCGGGCGGTGCGCAGATAGACCGGAATACGGGTGATCGCCAGCACCAGAACAATGTTCGCGGCGCTGGGGGAGAACACGTACAGGACGACGACCGCGAGCAGCAGCGACGGGAAACTCATGATCACGTCGGCGACGCGCATGGCGAGCGTCTCGCGCCAGCCGCGGTAGTAGCCGGCCCACATGCCGATGGCCGAGCCGACGATCGCGGAGATCACCACGGCGGGAATCGCGACCGACAGCGTCGTCTGGCACGCGACGATGAGCCGGGCCAGCATGCTGCGGCCGAGCGGGTCGGTGCCAAGGAAGTTGGCCCAGCCGTGCGCGAGGGTGAACGGCGCCTGGTTGGAGTTGTCGAGGTCGATCTCGGTGGCGAGGTCGCCGACGAGCATCGGGCCGAAGATCGCGGTGAGGAAGACGAAGCCCAGAATCAGGGCCGCGACGGCGGCGACGCGGTCGTTGACCAGCATCCGGAACCACTTCGAGCCGGCACGCCTTTTGCCGGGCTCACCGACGATGGCCGTCGTCGGCTTGACAGGAACGAGGTCGAGTCCAGTGCTCATTGTCTTTGTCTCCCTAGGCCATTGCCGGTTCGCGGACACGGGCGTCGAGCAGCGCGTAGCAGGCGTCGATGAAGATGTTGAGCAGGAAGATGCTCACGGCGGTCAGCAGGACGGCGGCCTGCAGGACGGCGAAGTCGCGTTGCAGGATCGCGTCGATCATCAGCTTGCCGATGCCGGGCCAGCCGAAGATGGCCTCGACGACGACCGCGCCGTTGATGAGGCCGACGGCCAGGTCGCCGGCGACGGTCAGCGCGGGCGCGGCGGCGTTGCGCAGTGCGTGGTGGGACACGACGCGGAAGTCGCTGGCGCCCTTGCTGCGGGCCAGCCGCACATACGGCGCGGACAGTGCGGAAACCATTGCGCCGCGCACGACTTGGGTGAGCACGCCGAGGGGTCTGATCATCAGGGTGGCGATCGGCAGGATCCAGGACAGGATGCCGCTATCGACGCCGGAGGTGGGCAGCACGCCGAGCAGTACCGCGAAGAGCCAGACGCCGGTGATCGCGAACCAGAAGTCGGGGATGGATGCCGCGGTCATGGACAGCAGGCTGGAGAACCGGTCGGCCAGCGAGTTGGGCCGGTAGGCGGCCCAGCAGCCGATGACGATGGCGCCGACGACGGCGAGAAGCATTGTGGTGAAGGCCAACTGCAGCGTGGCGGGGAACGCCCGGAAGGCCATCTCGGAGGCGGACTCGCCGGTGCGCAGCGAGGTGCCGAAGTCGAAATGGAGGACGCCCTTGAAGTAGTCGACGAGCTGCGTCCACACCGGCTGGTCGAAGCCGTTGGCCTGCGCGAAGGCTTCGCGCTGTTCGGGTGTCGCCGACTCGGGTAGGTACAGGTTGGTGGGGTCACCGGTGAGGCGGGCGAGCAGGAACACGCCGAGCAGCACGATGATCAATGGCAGTGCGCTGGTGTATGTCCGGCGCCGGATGAAGGAGAACATATCTGGCCTTCCGTGTTACTGGGCGTCGGTGCGGTCGGTGGATGCGAAGGTCATCTCAGAGAGACGCATTTCGTCACCGGTCGCGGAATTGGGCTGATAGTCGACGCGAGGCGACTTGCCGAGCACACCGTTCATGTGCGCGATGTACGCGAACTGGGCGACCTCGGTCGGTTCTGCTGCGAACAGTTTGGCGTAGGTATCCTGACGCTGCTGGCCGGTAACCTGTCCGGCCGCGTCTATCTTCTGATCGAAAGCGGCTGTACCGCAGCCATTTTGCGCGCCGTCGGTACGCATGTACTGGTCGACGCTGAAGGCAGCGTCACCGGCCTGGTTGCCGTGCATGATCAACGCCACGAACGGGCCGGCGTTGTCCGGGAACGGCCGCAGCTGGTACTGCAGCTGACCCGCCGTGTCCATCATCTCGATGTGGGCGGTCAGGCCGATCTCGGTGAGCTCGCTCTGGATGACTTCCATGGTCTCGGTGATCTTCGGGAACTGTGCGGTGCGGCCGATCAGCCGGATCGGCTTGTCGACCGGTACGCCGTCGGCCTTCGCCTCGGCCACCAGTTGCTTGGCCTTCGCCGGATCGTGTGGCCACAGCTGCAGATCCGCGTTGTGGCCGACGACTCCGCCGGGGATCAACTGTGCGGCAGGCTCACCCATGCCGCGGAATAGCGCCTTGACGATGCCGGTGCGGTTGACGGTGTAGTTGATGGCCTCACGGATCCGGATGTCGTCCAGCGGCGGGTCGGTGCACGTGATGCGCAGTGCGGTGGTCTCGTTGTTGGGAAACGCCACACCGAGATCGCCCGCGCCGTCCTCAGGGCCGAGGCCCGTCGCGATGTCGGTCTCGTCGTTGGAGATCATCGCGGCGCGCACGCTGCCCTCACTGCGCCACTGGTATTCGGCCTTGGCGAATGCCGGCTTCTCGCCCCAGTAGGTGTCGTTGCGCTTCAGCCGCAGCTTCTGCCCGTACTCCCAGTCGTCGATGGCATAGGGGCCGGTCCCGATGGGCTCGCGCACCTTTTCGGTGGTGCTGGTGCTGCGGGGCACGATCTCGACGAACGAGATGCGCAGCGGAAGAATCGGATCCGGAGTCTTGGTGCCGACGACGAGGGTGTTGTCGTCGGGTGTGGCGAGTTCGAGCTTGTCGTCGCCGAACACGTAGCCATCGACGTTGCAGTTCAAGTCGGAGTTCACTGCCCGGTCGATCGAGTAGGCGGCGTCCTTCGCAGTCATCGCCGCGCCGTTGGAGAAGGTGACGCCGTCGCGGACCTTGAACGTCCACTGATTGGGGGAGGTCTGGCGCCACTCGGTGGCGAGCAGCGGCTGCAGGTCACCGGACTTGGGATCGCGCTCGATGAGCGGTTCGGTGATGTTGGAGCGGACAACGACTCCGGTCGACGTCAGCGAGCTCTCGCACGGCTCGAGGGTCGGGGGCTCTTCGGGCAGCACGATCCGCAGCGTGTTGAGGTCGTATGCCCCATGACGGGAGTTCGCGACCGTGCAGCCGGATGCGGCCACGGTGATTCCCGCAAGGGCGACGGCGAGAGCTTGGCGTCTCATGGATCCTCCCGGGACAGCTGTGGTGACGTCCACGTATGTGGATGACGCTTGTGATCGCAGACACACGGTAAGGAGGCGGTTTCGACAGCGTCAACTCGGGCCAAATGGCGAAATCGGGCGGTTTTGGGACGGTTGTACAAGTCTTAGAGAGGCTCGGAAAGCCGGGTTGAACAGCCGCTTTACGTGCTGCAGCTCTCCACCGATACCTCGCCCCGGCTGGCAATGGGCTAGTGATGCGCTTTGGATATAAGTCCATGCCAATTGGATGTTGGACGGGTATTCGCAGGTCGTCGTAGCGTGGGCAACACTATGAGCACTTCGCAGAATCGACCCGTCTTGCAGGTTGGCCCGCTGAAGCCGTCGTTGGCGCAGACGCTGCAGGAGGATTACGCGGCGTACGTACTGCCCGCTGAGCCGGCCGATTTTCTCGCCGAGCACGGCGGCGAGATCCGAGTGGCGGTGACGTCGGGACGCACCGGTGTGGACGCGGCGTTGATGGCGGCGCTGCCGAACCTCGGCGCGGTCGTGAACTTCGGCGTCGGCTACGACACGACGGACGTCGACGCGGCGGCTGCTCGCGGGATAGGGGTGAGCAATACCCCGGACGTGCTGACCGACTGCGTGGCGGATACGGCGGTGGGTCTGATGATCGACACGCTGCGGCAGTTCTCGGCGTCGGATCGCTATGTGCGCGCGGGCCGCTGGCCGGTCGATGGGAACTATCCGCTGACGCGTCAGGTGAGCAACACCCGCGTCGGGATCATCGGGCTGGGCCGGATCGGGAGCGCAATCGCCAAGCGGCTCAGCGCTTTCGGATGCACGATCGCGTATCACAACCGGCACGAGGTCGAAGGATCGTCGTACACATATGTGCGCTCGCCGGCGGAGTTGGCGGCCGCGGTGGACGTATTGGTCGTCGCGGCGGCGGGTGGCGCAGGCACGCAGCGGCTGGTGAGTCGCGAGGTGATCGACGCGCTCGGTCCTCGCGGATATCTGATCAACATCGCGCGCGGCAGCGTCGTCGACGAGGAGGCGTTGGTCGCGGCGCTGGTCGAGGGCCGGTTGGCGGGCGCGGGCCTGGACGTTTTCGCAGACGAGCCGAACGTGCCGGAGGCGTTGCTGTCGATGGACAACGTCGTCGTGCTGCCGCACGTGGGCAGCGGGACCGTCGAAACCCGCGCGGCAATGGAGGACCTCGTGCTGCGCAACCTGAACAGCTTCCTCGAGTCCGGACAGCTCGTCACTCCCGTCCCGATGCCGGTTGCGTCGGTCTGACGGGTAGATGTGACTCCGCGCCGTGTCATCAAATGATGACGCCGCGCAGTCGAACGATCCATCCCAGAACCCGGCCCTGATCGACCAGGGTGTGACGGGAAGCACCCCCGCAGCGAGCGCCCGCGTGCGAAGGTTTCGGGATGGCGCAAAACGGCGATAACGGCACCATGTCGGGGGCGATGGCATGTCGCTAGCCGAAGGCGACGTCTTCGCCGGATACACCGTCGTGCAGAAGCTGGGCGCGGGCGGCATGGGCGAGGTGTACCTCGTCCAGCACCCCCGGTTGCCGCGGTACGACGCGCTGAAGATCCTGCCGGTTGAGTTGACAGTCGACCGCGAGTACCGCGAACGCTTCAACCGCGAGGCGGACGTGGTTGCGCGACTCTTCCATCCGCACATCGTGGGAGTGCACGACCGCGGCGAGCACGACGGCCAACTGTGGATCACGATGGACTTCGTCGAGGGCACCGACGCCGCGAAGTTGCTCCAGGACCATCAGGGCGGCGGTCTGCCGCCGGAGGACGTCGTGCGCATCGTGTCGGGGGTGGCCGAGGCGCTGGACTACGCGCATCAGCAGCAGCTGCTACACCGCGACGTCAAGCCGTCGAATATTCTTCTGGCCCAGTCCAACTCGAAGTTCAGTCGCGCGCTGCTGGCCGACTTCGGGATCGCCCGCTGGGTGAAGGACTCCGCGGGACTCACCGCCACCGATATGACCGTCGGCACGGTGGCCTACGCCGCGCCCGAACAGCTCATGGGCCATCAGCTGGATGGTCGGGCCGACCAGTATGCGCTCGCGGCGACCGCCTTTCACCTTCTCACCGGACAGCAGTTGTTCCAGCACGACAATCCCGCGGTGGTCATCAGTAACCACCTGACGGCCAGCCCGCCCTCCATCGGTGAGCGCATCCCAGAACTCTCGGGATTGGGACCCGCGTTTGAACGCGCGTTGGCCAAGTTGCCCGCCGACCGTTACGACTCGTGCAGCGACTTCGCCGAGGCGATGGCCCACGGCCTGTCCGACGCGGCGCAGGGGCTGGGCGCCGCCGATGCGACGATGGCCGCCCCCGTGTCGGGGAGGCGGAACAAACACACGGCCAAGGATGGTGGCGGATCACGCCGCTTGCGGCTGACGCTGTTGGCTGCGGGGGCAGCCGCGGTGCTCGTCGGCGGGGCGATCGCGATCAGCGTGGCCATCGTGAACCGGGAGGAGCCGGCCGCACAGCGTCCGTCGGCCCCGCAGAATCCCAGCGATCCGGCGCTCCCAGTGGTTCGGATCGGTGCGGACTGCGACACTCTCGGTGCTGCCGGCCTATCGACGACCGGGCAGCAGGCGTACTGCTCACGATCGCAGGCCGCAGGTGTCCAGCTCTGGTCGATTTATCAGGGGTCGGTGCCGAGTCCGCATCCGACGGCCGCGCCCGCGCCGACGGACGAGGTGTATCCGGCGGGCATCGAGGAGCAGGTGCGCGCCTGCGTCAGTCAAACGACGAAGACCCGAACCGAATGCCGCAACGACGTACGCGAGGGCAACCTGTCCGGGCCCGCTTAGTACGGCCCTGCTCTACGGGCGACTCTTAGAAGTTGTTGCAGGTGGCCGCGACACTCAGCAGCAGGCCAATGTACTGGTCAGCGCCTGGAATGGTTTGAAGCCGAGCGATCATCTGCTGGCGCGAAACGGTGTCGGCGACGAGGAACTGCTGCACAATGCCGACGTTCGCTGGAGAGGCGGTCAACTGGCTCGCAGCTTCGGGGTTTTGCGCGGTGAGCGCCGCGAGCACCTGCGGGTATGAGCAGGTGGTGTTGACGAGCGGGCTGAGATCCTGTGCAGACGCCATTCCGGCGCCAGCGGTCAACGACAACACCAGACCACCGGACGCGATGAGAACTTTCGCTTTTGACCGCATACGGCGAAGTTAGCACAGCATCCAGTTTGCTCACAGGTTGTGACGAGATATCAAGATCTATTCCGCTTGTGGCAGAACATCTCTGAGCAATGTCTAAGAAGTCGGCGTCGCTCTTAAGAATTCAGAACAATAGTTCGCGCAGCGATCGCTCGATCAGCGCCTCGGGCTCCTCGCGGATGCCGACCTGGCTGAGGTCACTGCCGATCGTCAGCATCGAAACACCGTGCAGCAGTGACCAAATCGGCCCCGCGATCGCGCGCGGGTCTCCGGCGGGCAGCAGGTGCGCCTCCTGGCATCGCGCGATGGTGTCGAGCAGATCGTCGAAGGCGCGCACGCCGGCGGCGAGCACCTCGGGGCTCTTGGTCTTGTCGAGTTCGGAGCCGAACATCACCTGGTAGTAGTCCGGATGGGTGATGGCCCACCGGACATATGCCCGTCCCATCGCGAGCACCTGCTCGGAGAGGTCTGTCGTGGTCGAGGCGGTGTCGTCTAGCGTCTCGTGGAGTTGGACGAAGCCTTGGGCGGCCGCCGCGGCAAGCAGCTGCGACTTGTCGGCGAAGTGGCGATACGGCGCGGCGGCGCTGACACCCGCA
This sequence comes from uncultured Actinomycetota bacterium, assembly GCA_963721195.1. Lineage (GTDB taxonomy): Bacteria > Actinomycetota > Actinomycetes > Mycobacteriales > Mycobacteriaceae > Mycobacterium. The sequence continues at coordinate 373,395 of CAVRIH010000008.1, forward strand.
CGTCGGGCGACCTCCCGCAGCGTGAACCCTTTAGGGCCCTTTTCCTGCACTAACTGCAGGGCAGCGTCCGTCAGGGCCCGTTTCAGATTGCCGTGGTGATAGGTGTCGCGCTTGGATTCCGCCGCCGATTCCGCGGTATCGGGAATCTCCGCTGGACGGGGCATGTTAACAACGCTAACATCAACTGATGTGAATAGTGTTCACATCGAGGGAGTGGATATGGCGACGGTGACCGCCGCGCACGACGCGGCGCAGATGGTGGCGGAGGTGCGCGACGATCCCGCGGCGCGCATCCGCCTTGCCGCCGATACGTATGCGCTTCGTAGCGTGAGTCGGCCCTACCGTCCGTACCGGCGCGCGGTCGACGCATTCATGCGATGGCAACAGGCGCGGGGTGTCTTGAATGCTTTGGACGCTCAGGCGCCGGGCAGTCCGTGGTGGCGAGCCGTCAACGAGGATCTGCTTCGCGACGCACTCGAGGCGAAGCTCTTGGTGGAGCGTGAGGACGTGGTGGCATCACGTCGGACTGTGCAGCACTGGGTCGACTTCTTCCGTGCACCGTCGGCGCGGTCGTGGTACCTGGCCCACAATGCGAGCGTCGTCGCTGGTTATCTGGCGCACTCGGAACTTGCCGCGCGAGAAGCGCCTGCCGAGCGCTTCTTCATGAATGTGGTTCTGGTGCGGGTGCTGTATGCGCACGCGCTGGTGATCGACGCCAATCTGGCGCTGGGCCGGTTCGCGATCGTCGCGAAGCTCGTCGGTCATCCACGCGCACGTGGGCCACAGGCGTTGCTGTCGATGAAAGATGTGCTCCCCGTGAGCTATCCGATCGACGACGTGACGATCGAAGAAATCATCGACAGCGAGAACAGACTCTTTCGGATGGTGGACTTCGGCGTGATCGCGACGCGCGCCGACGCTCTATATGCCGCCTCTGCGCGCGCACTCGGCGAACCACGGTTGCTCGGGCTGGTCTCCGACGGAGCGCCTGCCTATGCATGGCCAGTTGAGCAACGGCATGTATGGATGCCGCCGAGGCGCCGCTGGCTCACCGCGCTGATGGAAGTGTTGACCCGCCCGCGACACAGCCTGGGTGTCTGAAGCGCTCGCGGCGACATGAGGCCTCCCGTTGAGGAGACACCCGCGCACGCCGTCATCTGGGTGTGACGCCTTTTGTCGCCCTATCCAGCGCGAGAGGGCGTCTAGGGTGCGGCAATGAAGCGAACGGTCCGGGTCGCGTCGCTCGCGATGTGCGCAGGCCTGGTGATCGCAGGCTGTTCGTCGTCATCGGAGTCGACGACGGCGGAATCGCAGACCACCGCGACGACAACGGCCGCACCGAACCCAGCGCTGAAACCTATCGATCCCGCCGCGTTTCAAGCGGTGGTGGAGAAGGCCGCGAAGGACCTCTACGTCCCAGGGGCGATGGTCGTCTTGCGTACGCCACAAGGAAATTACGAGGCGGCATACGGCACGACTGAACTCGGCACACAGACACCACCGGCCGTGAACACACATTTCCGCATCGCGTCGAACACCAAGACGTTCACATCGGCGCTGATTGTGCTGCTCGTCCAGGACGGCAGACTGAAGTTCACCGATCCGGTTTCGGACTACGTGCCGGGCGTGCCCAATGGCGCCAACATCACGATCGCCGACCTGTTGAAGATGCGCAGCGGTCTCTACAACTACACGTCGGCTCCCGAACTCGCTGAAGCACTCGATGCCGACCCCGCAAAAGCCTGGACTCCGCAGGAGGGTCTGGCCATCGCGTTCCGGCGCCCGCCGAACTTCCCGCCGGGCGCCGAGTACGAGTACGACAACACCAACTATGCGCTGCTGGGCCTCGTCGCCGAGAAGGTCGGCGGAAGCCCACTGGCGCAACAGTTCCGGGACCGATTGTTCGGTCCATTCGGGCTTGGCCAGACGTCGATTCCCGCGATCGACGACACCGCGATCCCGGCTCCCTTCTCGCACGGGTACATGTACGGCGAATCCATCTATGCACTCGCCGACGTTCCGTATCCCGCTGAGATGCAGGCCGAGATGCGGGCCGGCACTGTGAAACCCATCGACTACACCAACCAGAACTCGTCGTACGCCACCTCGGCAGGCGGGGCGATCTCGACGGCCAACGACTTGGCGACGTGGATCAAGGCTCTGGTCTCGGGCAAGGTGTTCAACGCCGACTATCACCAACAGTGGTTGGACAGCCTGCAAATCGAGGATCCGGATTCCCCCGGCGGGCAGATGTATGGATACGGAATCTCGTATCAGCGTTACAGTCCGACCGCCCAGATGTACTACCACGGAGGCGAGCTGCCGGGGTTCAACTCGTTCATCGGTCATGATCCGGATGCCGATGTCACGCTCGTAATTTGGACGAACCTGACCCTTTCGCCCGATGGCAGGACGACCGCGAATGCGATGTTGCCGTACCTTCTCGACGAGATCTACACCGGTCTGTCGGTGGCACCCAAGTAAGGTTCAGCTCAGCACGTCCTCGACCAGATCGTCGGTCGTCCATTCCCGTTGCGGCAGAACGTCTCTGAGCAGACGCAGCAGGGCGGGGTTGCTGCTGTCTCCGCGCCAGACAGCGTCGAGCTCGACGGGACGTTCGCGGAAGGCGCCGATGGTGCGGAAGACGACGTTGTCGGGATGCAGCGTCGCCGCCGACGCCGGAACCAGAGCGATGCCGATGCCGGTGCGCACCAGCACCAGCATCGTGTGCACCTGTGTCACGTACTGCACGTAGCGCGGCGGACGCCCCGGCGATGGTGAACGTGCTGATGAGCAGTTCGTTGAAATACCGTGCCTGGACAGGCGAATACATGATGACGTCCTGACCGTCGAGGTCGTTGAGCGTCAACTGACGGTTCAGGCCGGCCAGCGGATGTTCTTCCGGCAGCGCGGCGATCAGCTGCTCGTGCAGCAGCGGGCGCGAGACCAGACCGGGCCGCTTCACCGGCGGGCGTGCCATGCCCAGATCCAGTTCGCCCCTCATCAGACCTTCGAGCTGGACAGCGGTGACCATCTCGCGCAGGTCGATTTTCACGTCGGGAAGCTTCTCGCGCGCGGCACTGAGCAGACGCGGGAGCACGACATGGGCCGACGCCGCGGTGAATCCGACGACGACAGTGCCGAGGTCGCCTTCGGGGATCCGCTTGACGGTCTGGGCGGCGCCCTCGGCGAGTTGGAGGATGCGTCGCGCATCGGGCAGGAAGGCGACGCCGGCGGGGGTGAGAGTGACCGTGCGGGTGGTGCGGTCGATGAGTTGCACGCCGAGCTCGCTTTCGAGCTGTTGGATCTGGCGGCTCAGCGGCGGCTGGGTCATGTGAAGGCGTTCGGCGGCACGGCCGAAGTGCAGTTCCTCCGCGACGGCGACGAAGCAGGACAGCCGGGCGAGCGAAAACACCGATGCACTCCTCGCATCACTGCCGCGGCTGTGCGTGGTGACCGTGCATCAGTCTAGAGCGGGGAGCAAGCTCAATTGCCGAGCACGGCCTATCGTGTGCTGAACCGCACTTGCCGGGAGGCTCACGTGGAGGGCACGCCGTTCGGCCGCTATCGACTGATCGAGTTGATGGGCCGTGGCGGCATGGGCGAGGTGTGGCGGGCCTTTGACCCGGATATGAACCGTGTGGTGGCTTTGAAGGTTCTGCCTAGAACCTATGCCGACGACAAGGTGTTTCGCGAGCGGTTTCGCCGCGAGGCGCACGCTGCAGCCGGTCTCGACGAGCCCCATGTCGTCCCGATACATGAGTTCGGTGAGGTCGACGGACGCCTCTAGGTGACAATGCGACTGATCAAGGGTCGCGACTTGGGCGGTCTTCTTGAGGATGGTCCGTTGGAGCCTGCGCGAGCGGTGACATCATCGAGCAAGTTGCTTTGGCGTTGAGACGCCGCGCACCGGATCGGGTTGGTCCACCGCGACGTCAAACCGTCCAACATCTTGGTCGCCGAAAACGACTTCGCATACCTAATCGACTTCGGTATTGCACACGCCACCGATCACACTCGGTTGACGGGTACCGGAGTACCTATCGGCACTTTGGCCTACATGGCCCAGAGCGCTTCAAGTCACAGCCAGCGGATGCTCGCGCCGATGTTCTACGCATTGGCCTGCGTGCTCTATGAGTCGCTTACCACTCGGCCGCCCTTCCCAAATCAGAGCCTTGCGCAGATCACGGCGGCGCACATGCATTCACCCGCGCCAAAGCCATCCGAGTCGCAGCGCACCGTTCCCGAGGGGATGGACGACGTCATCTCAACGGGGATGGAAAAAGAACCAGGCCGCCGGTACGCGTCCACAAAAGACCTGGCGAAGGCGGCTCGCGCCGCCCTGACGACACCGGGCAGTACGGCAGTTATAGAGACACGCGGAACGAGTCGTAGAGGATCGGCCGTGCTTGCGCTTCGATATGCCGCTCGTACCGACCGCGGTCTGAAACGTGACGACAACGAAGACTCCGTCTATGCAGGCGCCCGGCTGTTGGCCGTTGCCGACGGGATGGGCCGCATGGCGTCGCAACTGGTCATCGGAGCACTGGCTCGTCTGGACAGACGGAAACCCGGCGGCGATATTCGTACCAAGCTCGGGGTCGCGGTTCGCGAGGGGAACGCGGCGATCGTCGACCACGTCAAGGCCCACTCCCGAGCTCAGCGGAATCGGCACCACGCTGACCGCGATCTATTTCCGTGGTGGCGACAGACTCTGCGTTAGCGCACATCGGTGGGTCTCGCGCCTATCTGCTCCGCGACGGAGACCTTGGTCAGATAACGAGGGATCAGATCGTCACGGGAACGCAGTTCGATCAAAGCCGACTGACCGCCTCTGCGCGCGCGCGGATGATGCTACGGCTGACAGGCGACGAGCTCCCGACGGTGAAGACGCTGGAAGCGCGGGCTGGTGACCGGTACCTGCTGTGCACGCACGGGCTGTTCGATCCGGTGAGGCACGAGGCCATTCTCGAGGCGCTGAAATTGCCGACGTCGCTGAATGCGCCGACCGCCTCATCGAACGGGCGCTACGCGGCGGAGGACCCGACAATGTCACGGTGGTGGTGGCCGACGTGGTTCCGATACGACGCCACCTAGCTCGCGGCTCAGCTAGGCGCTGCGGTCACGAAGCTGCAGTAGGCCGGCTGCGCGTGCGGGCACGCTGACGGGCTGCAACGCCTCCATAGCTGAGTCAGCCGCGGGTACACGATGGCCGGGCCCAGCCACCGGGAGATGAAGCGGCGCAGGGCGGCAGCCGTCACGGGCGGGAGCGGGCGGATTCACGAGCATCAAGTGAAAGCGTACGCAGTCCCAGCTCGCCCAGCTCGTCGAGCGCCGCCTCGTCGTAACCGTGTCTCTCCCAATCGACATCGCAGCGGTGCAGCATCGAACGGCTGAATGCCCTTGGCGGTGTCGGAAGTCAGCGAGACCGTCGGAGCCGCTCCTGGGTTCCTTTCTTGAGCAGATTGGCGAATTGCGGATCGTCGGCGAGTGTCTCGACGGCGAATGCGATGCCTTCCACCATCGCCGCGGCGGGTTCGGTCAACCCGCTGATGT